>JAIQFH010000025.1 GCA_020073385.1 Terriglobia bacterium
CTTCACTATTGTGTCCCCCGGGTGATGGGTGGTCCGCGCAATGCCGAGAATTGTGTCCTGCTTCATCCCGAATGCCATGACAGGGTTCATCGCCTCTGTCTTTCTGTTTTCAAACCGCGTCTGCCACTGGCAGGCGTTCGAAGTGCTTGAGCCGGATGACGGGAAACTGTCACGTCCGGTTCTTAGAGGGCCGGACCCCAGCAATGGGGTCCGGCTACTCGGTGATAACCTGGTGAGGCTCATCGAGCCGATGCTCAGCAGCGCGGGAGCTTATCCTCTCGCGCTGTGCACTCCATGGAAACAGTCATCGGACGATAGACCCCCATGCCTTGAAAATCCCCGCCCCGAAGGGGCGGAATCCACACTAACGGAGAACGTCGCTTCTCCATTTCACGCTGAGCCAAGACATGAATGTCTTCGACTCGATCCGGATCGTGTCCACCATATGTTTCCTTGGACTTGCTGCGGCACTATGGCTCTACTCGACGAGGGTCGCCATTTACAACGAACAAATCCCCGTGGATGCGTGGTTGCGTGGATTAGTACAGTGAGATCTGGTGCCAGCGGAGAGATTCGAACTCTCAAACACCTGTTTCTAAGACAGGCTGCTATTCCAATTCGCGCACGCTGGCACTTTGGTGCACAGGGGAGGATTTGAACCTCCGCGTCCCACCAGGGGAGACCGGGTTACAGCCGGTCCGTTTCGGCCGGGCTCACGCACCTGTGCAAACTTGGCGGAAGGTAGACGAATCGAACGCCCATCGCTCATCACGACGCCCTGGTTTTCAGGACCAGTTGCCGGCCATTCAGCAGTACCTTCCGCGTGGCGGAGAGTACGGGAGTTGAACCCGTTAGCCTCTTGCGAGAGCCCTTGTTTAGCAGACAAGTGCCTTACCGTCCGGCCCACTCTCCGTTTGAATTGTCAAAGAACAAAGGAGTTCTGGTAGGCCCGGTGGGAGTTGAACCCACAAAAGGGCTGCTCTTGAGGCAGCTGCGTATGCCAGTTCCGCCACGGGCCTGAAGCTATAAATTGTGCAGGAGTTAATAACTCAGTCGGGATGGACTGAGTCGTAATGACGATCGAAATTGAAGCAGGCGCTTCACAAAGTGAATATTAGCACGAAACGGTGGGCGTTGCCGAGGTCGCATTTCACAAGCCGCTCGGATCATGTACTGCCCCTGAATCGCGCCAGACTCTCCCCTCATCGAAACTATGAGTAGGGAGTTTGATCGCCATGAGACAGATGAAGAAACTCGAAGAGCAAGTAGCGGCATGGCCGCACGTATCGGTTCATCCACATCGCTTTGGCGGGCGGGAGTTCCGTCTCGGAAACGGCGAACTCGGACACGTGCATCTGGGCGGAACAGTGGACATTCCACTCACCCGCGCCGTTCGCGATGCGCTCCTGGCGGACGGCCTTGCCGAAGAACACCGGTGGGTTCCCAATTCAGGGTGGACAACGTTTGACGTCAGGGGCGAAGGAGACCTCGAGCACGCTCTGTGGCTCATGCGCTTGTCATACTTGCGCTACGCACTCAAGACGGCCAGCGACCCTAGCGGGATGCTGGAGCGCGAGAGCGAAGAGCTCGGCCTGAGTCCCCATCTCAGGTCCCTGCTCCAGCAGCACCTACCCTCAAAGCCAGAACGCGTTATCGCTGATCCACTGACTGCTTGAAGGTCAAACTCTCGTGAACGCGGCGCGCCGGCGCGTGTTTCAGCGCAATTCAGACCGATAGAAGTGGCGGCGCTCGAAAAGAGGCAGAGGCACCTCAAAAACCCGGGTCTCGCCAGTCTCAAATTCGAATTCCTTTCCACACTCCGGCACGGGACAGCTTTCTCGGACCTTGGTCTCTCCAATTTCAGTTCGCTGCCTAACCACAACCCTGGTCCCACATTTCGTGCAGGTCACGCATGAGCACGCAATGCGATCGGCCATACCGCAATTATATTGCGCCATCAACGAGCGCCCTTCCCCCGGCATTGGTCCTTGGCTTGAGTTTGTTGGCTTAGAGAATTTTCGCCTCCGTGTGCACTTTGGGTGGGGAACTGAGTGGCCAACTCCCTAATCTGCGGCACCAATATCCAAAGCACGCGGATGCAGTCGGTTGCGATCACCGACGATTAGCCGGATGCTGCCCTGAACACGACGTTAGCGGGCGCGTTTGACGGAAATCACCTTCCGGCGTACACAAAGCGGTGCGGACCAGCCCCGCGGCCGATTCCTGACCTTGTGACCGGCGTGCCACATCACGGTCGAAAACGCCGCCCGCGGCCAAACGAAGTCCCGCATGGAAAACACCATGGCCACGCTACCCCAACCGGCGCAACCGGCGCCCGCTCCCTTACTTGAAGTGATCGAGCCCCTGCTGAGCGTTCCCCAGGCGGCGAAGATCCTCGGCATCTCCCAGTGCACGCTCCGAAACTGGATCCAGCGCAAGAAAATCGCCCGCGTCAAAGTCGGGGGCCGGGTGATGTTACGCCCTGATACCATCCGGGAATTCATTGCGTACAACACTCGTCCGGCCTCGGGCTGAGCCATGCGTGTCTTCAAGCGTCCCCGAAGTCCCTACTACTATTTTGACTTCGATCTTGGCGGCACGACATACGTTAAGTCGACCCGTCTCAAGAACGAGCGGCAAGCTCTCGACTACGCGGCCGCCTACCGCCTGAAGCTGATCAAGCGGCAAGTCGGAATTATCGAGGAAGAAAAGCCGCGAGTACCAACATTCCAGGAGTTTCAGGCGCAGTTCGATGCCTGGATCGATGCCCAGCATGCCGGAAAGCCGGGTACCATCAAGTTCTACAAAAGCAACTACCAGAAGCTTTTCGAGTTTGATCCCATGCGCGATCTCGCGCTCGACCGCATCGATGAAGCGGTCATCGAACGCTTAAAATTCTGGGCTCTGCGCAAGGTCGGGCGCACTACCGTCAATCGCTACCTGGCGACATTGAGAAAAGCCCTGCGCTACGCCTGGCGGAAATTGAAGATCATCGACAAGGCTCCGGTGATCGAGCAGTACCAGAACGAACGCCAGGTCGAATACGTTTTCGACGAAGCCACTTACCTGCTCTGGATCGACAACGCCGAAGAGCCCCTGCGTTCGGCGTCGATTCTCGCGCGCAACTCGGGCATCGCGCGGGTCGAGATGCTGAACCTCGAAAAAGATTGCGTGATCATCCGCAAAGATCCCGACGAGGACGGCAACTGGGGCGACCTCATCATCAAACGCGGGCTCAAGCGGCGGGCCCGCAAACGCGTGCTCAAAATCAACCAGGAATCGAAGTCGGTTCTCGAAAACCTGATCTCACAATCCAGATGCCGCTACGTCTTTTGCCAGCCCAGGCACCCCGTCCAGAAACTCCAGCCCTGGGTACTCGAATCGGAAATGGGGCGTCTCCGGGAAAAGCTTGCCCGTGATAAGATGAAGCTCGATCCGGATGCTGGACTTCACACTCTGCGCCACACGTTTTTGACCGAGGCGGGAGAGCACACGGACGCTTTTACGCTGCAGTACATCGCCGGGCACGACACCATCAAGACCACGATGCGTTATGTCCACCCTCGGGCGGAGTCGGTCAGCCGGGCGTTCGGGCGGATCAACCAGAAGCAGAAAAAGAAGCCAGCGGAGTCGGCGTAGCGGATCGGAAGCTTTCGCAAAGAGCAGTGGAAGAACCGCCGGAGGGGTATGTTGCAAAGAGCGCATACAAAAACGCATACACTGAAAATTGCTAAAGCTTGAAGTTGTAGCTACAACTTATTGATAATAAATAAGTTGTAATGTGCGGAAGTGGTGGAACTGGCAGACACACCATCTTGAGGGGGTGGCGCCGAAAGGCGTGGGGGTTCAAATCCCCCCTTCCGCACCATAAACTTGCCTCCGGAAATCCGAGCGAATCTTGGAGTGTGTTCGCCGCCGAACTCAGGAAAACATTCAACTTATGATCTACGTCGTCACCTCTCTTCACATTCTGGTCTGTTTCTTCATTATCGTGGTCGTCCTGCTGCAGAGCGGCAAGAGCGGCGACATTTCCGCTGCGTTCGGCGGACAAGGAAGCCAGACCGCATTCGGCCCGCGCGGAGCCGCCAGCGCCCTGTCCCGCGCTACCACATGGTCGGCAGTGGCGTTCATGGTGACCTCCATCACTCTGGCGGTGTATGCGAGCAAACACACCACCTCGTCGGGTTCGGTCCTGCAAGGAATCAAATCGCAACCGGTGAAGACACAGCCTGCTCCGTCGCCTGCGCCAGCCAATCCACCCGCGCAGAAGAAATAGTTCTTTCCGCGAAATCCGCAACCTTTTTACAGGCTTCGCTGTAATTGTCTTTGCCTGTGGGAGGTTGTACCATCTGAAGTGACGCTTTCTTCGAGGAGGTGCTATGTCGGATCGTGATGGTAATAGCTTCGTATGGTTCCTGGCAGGTCTGGGATTGGGAGCACTGGCGGGAGTTTTGTATGCGCCGCGTTCTGGCGCCGAGACGCGAGAAGTCCTGCGGGCGCGCGCCGAAGAAGGTCGCGACTACGTGCGCGGTCGCGCGCGGGAAGCACGGGAACAGGCTCAGGGTTGGGCTGACCGTGGCCGAGAAGTGGTGAACCAGCAGAAGGAGCAGTTCCGCGCCGCGTACGAAGCCGGCCGCCAGGCGTATCACGAGGCGACGACAGAAGCGGGAACGACGAAGAATCTGTAGCTCTTAATTCGCGCCGGCTGCTTCCTTCGTGCGCGCTCGATGGTTGCCGGAGGATTCTTATGGACAAAATGTCGCTGTTTGTCGCTCTGACGGGAATTGCCGTACTTCTGCAGGCAGGTGTTCTCCTGGCGATGTACCTTGCCATGCGCAAAAGCAGCCAGCGTATGGAAGAACTGGCAGCCGATGTGAAGACGAAGGTGATGCCGACTGTGGCAGAGGCGCAGGCGATGATCACTGTGCTGCGCCCCAAAATCGAAACTATCGTGGAGAACCTGAGCGACACGACCACGATTTTGCGGTCGGAGATACGGCGCGTGGATGCGACCGTCAATGATGCGGTCGACCGTGCCCGCTTGCAGATCATCCGCGCCGATGAGTTACTGAGCCGCACGCTGGACCGGGTGGAACAAACTTCTGACCTGGTGCAGAAGACGGTGGTTTCGCCGGTAAAGCAGATCTCGGGATTGGTGCAGGGGATCACGACAGGGCTGGAGTTCCTCTTCAGTGGGCGCAATCGCAGGAATGGCCGCAGCCGTGAGGAACGGCGACCAGTGCCGCAGGACGAGATGTTCATCTAGGTGGATTCCGGGCTCACGTCCCACTCCCTTCCGCGTCGATTAGTCATGAGAAATCATTGGATCACCACTACCCTGCTCTCCGCAGGGATTTTTATTCTTCTCAGCTCGTCGGTTTGCGCTCAAGAGAAAATCATCTGGAGCGGTCAGGAAAAACCGATCGTCGAGCAGATTCGCGGCTTGCGAAAACTCGATGACAGCGTGCGGGCGCGCACGACGAAAGAACTGGCTCTGGAGATTCGGCAGTTGCCGATCGTCGCCAACAAGTTGCAGTTGGCTGGTGCTTTGGCGAACCTCTCCACTGAAGGAGACTTCGGACGCGACACACTGCAGGAAGTCACTACCACACTGGCACTGGCACTGCGCGAGCAACCTCCGGCGAGCAAGCCAGGCGAGCCTGATGAGTTGTATTTGGAACTGGCATCTCTGGTGCGCTACGAGCATATGTCGGCGGAGTCCGACAATCCACAGTTCAAGGAAGCTCTCACCCGCCTGGAGGCGGATGACGCCAAGCGCCAAAAGGCTGACTTCACTCTTTCCGATCTTCAGGGAAAGACCTGGCATCTGCGAGAGCTGAAAGGCAAGGTGGTGCTGGTAAATTTTTGGGCGACGTGGTGTCCGCCGTGCCGCAAGGAGATGCCTGACTTGCAGGCGCTCTACGACAGGTACAAAGATCAGGGCTTTGTGGTGCTCTCGATTTCGGACGAAGAAGCGGCCAAAGTTTCTCCATTCATAACCGAGCGGAATATCAGCTATCCCGTGCTGCTCGATCCCGGACGCAAAGTGAACGAGGCCTTCGTGGTGGAGGGGATTCCCAAGAGCTTCGTCTACGATCGCGAAGGAAAGCTGGTAGCCCAGTCCATCGACATGCGCACGCGCAGCCAGTTTCAACAGATGCTGGCGCAAGCGGGTTTGAATTAGCTTGTGTAGGGGCGGACGCCTTCGTCCGCCCGCCAAGCGGAAACCGTCGATTGCCGTACCGGACGCGCATCCGGGGGGCTACCAACGGTCTGAGTCATCCGTAACAAACGGCAGGAAATCGGCTTAAGGTAGAATTGTTCGATAGTCGCTGGTCGGGGTCCCTATGAAAAGACTCGTTGCCATTCTGTGCCTCTCCATCTGCTGCTTAAGCTTCAGCGTTCCGGTGTTCGCCAAGACGGACAACCCTGCCTACCGCGAAAACCCTGCCGCGCGCAAGCAACAGAAGAAGCAACAGAAAGCCATGAAGAAGGCTCAGAAGAAGCAGAAGAAGGCGCAAGATAAGATGTACCGGGAGAGCGTGAAGAAGAGTCATTACCCGAAGCACAACTACTAAGGCTGCGAATCCAATTCCGAGCCGTTACGCGTCGACCAAAGTCGCCAAATCTCAGAAGCAATTTGCCGGTAGGTCTCCGCTGGGCCAGCAGTCTCCGCGCCAAACCAGCGGATAAACTCTTCATGCGTCACCCGCAAAACATCCTGCGCGCATCGACAGGTTCGCAGTCGCGGCAGGATTGTGCCGACCTCGGGGTGGTATTCATCCGTATTGTTTTCGAAATTGATTCCGATCGGGTCCGCACTAAACTGGAGGTTTCCAACCGATTCGAATAACTCCCCGTATTCTTTTTTGAGGTTGCGACGTTCTTCCAAAATCTGTTTGCGTGTCCTTGGCATTGCCTTTCAGGAAATCCAGCCCCCGCCGACCACCACATCACCATCGTAGAAGACCGCTGCCTGGCCTGGGGTGATGGCGCGCTGGGGCTCGTCGAAGGTGACGAGGATTTCGTCGGCGCTGGAGCGCTCAATCATCGCGAGAGCGGGCTCGTGGCGGTGCCGGATCTTCACCGCTACCCTCAAGGGCTCGCGCAGGTCATCCACGGAAATCAGGTTCACGCGCTTGGCGCGCAGAGTACGCGAGTAGAGGTGCTCGTCGCCGCCAACAATGACCTGCTTGTTCGCGCCGCTGATCTGGATCACATAGAGCGGCGATCCAGTGGCGACACCTAGTCCTTTGCGCTGGCCGACGGTAAAGTTGTGGATTCCAGTGTGCTCACCGATGACTTCTCCCGACGTGGTGACGAGATCGCCGGCGGTATCGGGAAGGCTCTCACCCTGCTCGGCGAGGTAGGCATCGATGAAGCGCTTGTAGTCGCCTCCGGGGACGAAGCAGATTTCCTGGGAGTCCGGCTTCTCTGCCAAGGCTAGGCCGTGCTTGCGGGCGAGTTCACGAACCTCGGGCTTGGTCATGTCGCCGAGCGGAAACAGCGTGCGGCTCAACTGTTCCTGAGTTAGCCCAAATAAAAAGTACGTCTGGTCTTTGCTGTGGTCCGCCGGACGCTTCAGGAGCCATCGGCCCCGGGCCTCATCATAGGCGACTCGGGCATAGTGTCCGGTAGCCACACGCTCGGCGCCAATCTGCTGAGCCACAATTAGCAACTGATCAAACTTCAAGTGATTGTTGCAGAGGCTGCAAGGGATGGGCGTGCGTCCGGAAAGGTACTCTTCTACGAAGGGACGGACCACGTCGCGCTCGAAGCGCTCTTCGTGATTGACCACGTAGTACGGGATGCCGATCTGCTGGGCGACCCGGCGAGCGTCGTAGACATCGTCGAGTGAGCAGCAGCGCCCCTGCACGGACTCGGGCATACCCTCGTGCCCGGCGAGGCGGCGCTGGTTCCAGAGTTGCATCGTCAGGCCGATGACGTTGTGTCCTTCAGCGCGCAGCATAGCCGCGACGGTGGAGGAGTCCACACCGCCCGACATGGCTACAGCAATTGTCTCTGTATTCAACTACTACCTCAGGGGCTAAAAGCCCTTCTTGATTTTGCCACTTGCGCGGCCCTAAAGGGCCGCTCTTCCACGGTGCGGTAAGTCCTGCTGCTGTTGGCCGGGGCCGTCGAAAATCATGCTCCGTTGAAAACCGGGCACGGGGCCAACTAATGCCAGGTGCTAAGTGTTAACGACCTGCTTGTTGTACCTCGGTGAGATCGCACGCAAGCGGGCGACGGTCTCCGGCACTAGCGCCAAAGCAAAATCGATTTCGGCTTCCGTGGTCTGCTTACCTAAACTGAAGCGGATGCTGGCTCGCGCCTGATCCGGCCGCAGGCCCATGGCGATCAGCACATGCGACGGCTCAATTGCGCCTGAAGAGCACGCAGCACCGGTCGAAACGGCCAGTCCTTTCAGGTCGAGCGCGATGACCAGCGCTTCGCCCTCGATGTGATCGAAGTGAATGTTCGTTGTATTGGGCACGCGTGAGGCGCCCTCGCCGTTCACACCGGCCTCATCTACCTGCGCCAGAATTCCCTGCTCCAGACGATCTCGCATCGCCGCCATCTGCAAGACATCTCCGCGGTCCAAAGCCTCTTTCGCAATTTGCGCAGCCTTGCCCAGGCCAACAATTCCGGGCACGTTTTCCGTTCCAGCGCGTCGCGAGCGTTCGTGGCGGCCGCCGTGGAACAACGGTTGGATGCGAGTTCCCTTCTTCACATAAAGCGCGCCGACGCCCTGCGGCGCATGAATCTTGTGGCCCGAAATCGACAGGGCATCACAGCCAATCTGCCGTACTTTGATCGGAACTTTTGCTGCCGCCTGCACCGCATCGGTGTGAAAAAGAACGCTCGCCTCAGAGGCGATCTTCCCGATCTCTTCGACCGGCTGCAGCACTCCAGTCTCGTTGTTGGCCAACATCACCGAGATCAGCTTCGTGTTGGGTCGCAAGGCGCGCCGGATATCCGACGGATCGATCAGGCCGCGGCCATCCACCGGCAGGATCGTCACGTCACAGCCGATCTTTTCCTGATGCTTACACGCGTGCAGAACGGCGTGGTGCTCGATGCTCGAGGTGATGACGTGATCGCCTGCCGCAACCCATCCGGCAATTGCGAGATTGTCACTCTCCGTGCCGCCGCTGGTGAAAACTATTTCCGCCGCGCTGCACCCCAGCAGGTCGGCCACCGATTCGCGTGCGTCCTCGACGGCGGCCCGAGTCTCCTGTCCGTGATGATGGATGGAGGAGGCATTGCCGAAACGCTCCCCGAAGAAGGGGCGCATGGCCTCGAAGACCTCGGGCAGAACCGGAGTAGTGGCGTTATTGTCGAGGTAAACGCGATGCATACAGAACCCACGTCTATTCTACGGGATTTCAGGAGAGGGACATAGGTTTGTCGGTGGACTCAGAGCTGGTTTCGACTCCACAGTCCACAGCTTAACCGCGGAGATCGCCGAGAAAGGCCGCGGAGGACGCAGAAAAACAACAACTTCAGATTTCAGATTGT
Organism: Terriglobia bacterium; assembly: GCA_020073385.1. Taxonomy (GTDB): domain Bacteria; phylum Acidobacteriota; class Terriglobia; order Terriglobales; family Acidobacteriaceae; genus Sulfotelmatobacter. The sequence goes on from JAIQFH010000025.1 coordinate 9,520, forward strand.
AAATTTCTGATTGTAGATTGATCGATCAATCTGCAATCTCAGCTCCGCTGGTCGATTGGCACATAATGGCTGGGATATTCCGGGCCAAGGTATTCCGCGCGCGGGCGGATCAGGCGGTTATCGTCGAGTTGCTCGATGACGTGGGCAGCCCATCCACTGATTCGCGAGACGGCGAAGATCGGCGTGAACAGATCCACATCAATTCCCAGCGTGTGATAGGTCGAGGCGGAGTAGAAATCAACATTGGCATTCAGCTTCTTGTCAGCCTTCACGAATTCTTCGATCTTGTGCGAGATCTCGAACCACTTGGCCTGTCCGCTGGAGTTGCCGAGGTCGCGGGACATGACGCGCAGGTGTGTGGCGCGCGGGTCTTCCGTGTGATAGACGCGGTGTCCGAAGCCCGGAATCTTTTTCTTCTGCGCCAGCATGCCCTTGACGTACTCGATCGGGTCGGCGCCGGATTCGTCGATCGCCTCAAGGATGCGGAACACCGCCTCGTTCGCGCCCCCGTGCAGAGGACCCTTCAGCGCGCCGATCGCTGAGGTAATGGCAGAGTGCATATCCGACAAAGTTGCAGCCGTTACACGCGCAGCAAACGTTGATGCGTTGAGCTCATGGTCGGCGTGAAGAATCAGAGCAATGTCGAGAGCCCTCTCAGCGGTCGGGGAGGGATGCTTGCCATTGAGCATCAGCAGGAAATTTGCGGCGTGGGACAAAGAACGATCAGGATCGACCAGCGGCTTTCCCTTGCGAATACGGTCGTAAGCGGCGACGATCATCGCAATCTGCGAGGTCAGGCGGATGGCTTTGTCCACATTCGCCTTGCGGTCGTTGTTTTTCTCCTGCGGATCGTAGAACGATAGTGCCGAGACGGCTGTGCGCAGCACGTCCATGGGCAAAGCATGCCGGGGCGCATTGCGCAGCATGGTAATGATCGACGCATCCAGCTTGCGTTCCTCGGCCAGCCGGTCGTGCAGTTCACGCAATTCCTGGCGGGTGGGCAGCTTGCCGAACCACAGCAGGTAGCAAGTCTCCTCGAAATTGGAGTGGTCGGCCAGTTCATGGATGTCGATGCCGCGATAGGCAAGCACGCCGCGATCGCCGTCGATGTAGCAGATCTTGGAGTTAGTGGCAACGACTCCCTCGAGCCCTTTGGGAGCATGAGTTGTGGTCACGCTGGACATTCGGTTCTCGCTTGACTGGATTTTGCGTTGCCGGACCGCGCGAGGAGGGACGCGAGACGCAACCTTCGTTTATACCTCAAACGTTCTGAAGTTTCCAACCACCCTTCGGTAATACTCACAGTAGTGACCCTGGCTGCATCCAACGATTAGATGCTTGTTTGGAGCGGCTCTTTGCCTCTTTAGCTCGGCAACGGCTTGCCTTCACTAGATCGTTAAGGTTCGCTCTGCGGTCTCTGCGGCAGTTCTCGGCGAACTCCGCGTTTAAAAGCTTCGACCGCAGAGAACGCAGAGAAAATCCGCTGAGAACGCGGAGAAAAGCTCAAAGGTCGAACAGGTTGGGGTTTTGCCAGCTTCATTTCGCGCAGCGTATAGTTAAAGGTTCGCTCGAAGTATTTCGCGGCCCCTGCCCGCGTTCTGCAAACTCCTGATGGAGGAATCATCCTAAATGAAACGTCTCTTCTCGCTTGTGCTGGCGTACGCCTTCGTGTGTTCCACTATCGCGAGCGCCGACGAAGGTATGTGGCTTTACAACGAGGCTCCCAAGGACAAGATCAGAGCCAAATATGGATTTGATGTCACTCAGCAGTGGCTTGATCACGTGCGTCTGTCGTCGGTGCGCTTCAATAACGGGGGTTCGGGATCGTTCGTGTCGCCTGACGGCCTGACCTTTACAAATCATCACGTGGGCGCAGGTTGCGTGCAGCAGCTTTCGACCGAAGGGCACGACTACATCAAAGCAGGGTTCTACGCCAAGACGCAGGCGGAGGAAGCCAAGTGTCCGAACCTCGAACTGAACCAACTGGTCGGCATCGAGGACGTGACGGATAAAATCAACGCGGGAATGAAACCTGGGATGTCGACCGCGGAAATTGGAGCGGCCCAGCGCGCAGCCATGTCGCAAGTGGAGAAAGACTGTTCCACCAGCACCGGCCTGCGTTGCGATGTCGTCATTTTCTATTCCGGACAGGTCTACAACCTCTACAAGTACAAGAAGTACACGGATGTGCGGTTGGTATTCGCGCCGGAGTTTGATATCGCGTTTTTCGGCGGCGATCCCGATAACTTCACCTATCCCCGCTACGATCTGGACATCACTTTCTTCCGCGTCTACGAGAACGACAAGCCGGCACATATCGCCAATTATCTGAAGTGGTCGCCGACTGGCGTGAAAGATGGAGACCTGATCTTCGTCTCCGGACACCCGGGCAACACCGGGCGCTTGCTGACCATGGCGCAGCTTGAGTTTCTGCGCGATGTTCAGTATCCCATGGCTCTGAAGGTGTACGCACGGCGCATTGCCCTGCTACAGGAGTTCAGCAAACAGTCAGAGGAAAACGCCCGCATTGCAAAAGAAGACCTCTTCGGGCTGCAGAATTCGCAGAAGGCGATTACCGGATATCAATCCGGATTGCTCGATAAAGAAATCATGAAGGAAAAAGCCAGCCAGGAAGTCTATTTGCGTGCGGCCTTCAAGGTGGCTTCCAAGGATGCGAATGCAACTGATCCATGGGAGGAGATCGCAGAGGCGATCAAGACACAGCAGGCAATCTTTCCGAACCTGAGCTATCTGGAGCGGATGCGCACCTTCCCTTCGCACCTGGCGCAGTTCGCCCGAACGCTGGTTCGTGCGGCGGACGAAAAACCGAAGCCGAATCCCGACCGGATGCGCGAGTTTCGCGACTCTGCCCTGCCTTCGCTCGAGCAGCAGCTTTTCTCCACGGAGCCGATTTACAAAAATCTCGAGACAGCACTCCTCACCGACGGACTGAGCGAGATGCAAGAGTCTCTCGGCAAGGACAATCCGGAAGTGCAGAAGGTGTTGCAGGGGAAAACTCCCGACGACGTAGCGAAGGGCCTGATTGCCAAAACCAAGCTCGATGATGTGGCGGTCCGCAAGCAGTTGTATGAAGGTGGAAAAGCGGCAATCGAAGCGAGTTTCGATCCACTCATTGTGCTGATGCGCTCCATCGATCCGGACGCCCGCTCGGCCCGCCGTGAGTTTGAAGACAAGGTCGACTCTGTTGTCCGGCGCGACGGCGGTGCGATTGCGAAAGCGCGCTTTGCACAGAGCGGCTTCACCCAGCCCCCGGACGCGACCTTTACCCTCCGCTTGAGCTACGGCGTGGTGAAGGGATATCAGGAGAACGGAAAGAACATTCCATTTGCCACGACGATTGCCGGCGCCTACCAGCATGCCGCGGAACACGGCAGCCAGCCTCCGTATAACTTGCCGGAGAGTTGGATCAAGTCGAAAGACAAGCTCGATCTCAAGACGCCCTTTAACTTTGTTTCGACGGCGGACATCATCGGAGGAAACTCCGGTTCTCCGACGGTGAACAAGAACGGTGAGGTCGTCGGAATTGTCTTCGACGGTAATATCGAGTCGCTGCCCTGGAACTTTGCCTTCAGCGATACGCAGGGACGCGCGGTCTCTGTAGATTCTCGCGGCATTCAAGAAGCGCTGCGCAAGGTCTACGGAGCTGACGTACTGGCGGATGAGCTCATGGGAACTAAAGCTGCCGCGGCGAAAGCCGGAAAATAGTCAATCGCAGTTCAAAGAGCCCGCGTGATAAGCGCGGGCCTTTTGTTTATGGGCGGCTCACGCAGGCCAGAGCGTCAAAGCGGTCTTGCTCAGGATCTGTTCCTGCACCGACTGTGTAAGCGGCAGCGCGCGGAATTCATCGAGATTCTTCTTGATATCAGGAACACCGGGGCCCGGCCAATCCGTGCCGAACAGGGTTTTGTGCGCGATCTCTTCCAGGCGCGGGAAGTACTTCAGCAGAGTCTTTGGAGGAATGCCACTGATATCGAGGTGTACGTTGGGATGACGGCGGACCAGGAAGAAGGCAGTCTGCATCCAGAGCGGACGGCCGCCATGAGCGAGCAGGATCTTGAGCTTGGGAAAATCCACGGCGACGTCGTCAACGTAAATCGGATCGCCGTACTTATTGCGCGCTCCGGGAAATATCGAAGTGCCGGTGTGAAACATGACCGGCACGCCATTCGCCTCTGCCGCCCGGTAGATAATCTCCAACTCCTTCGCGCCGCTGAGGTAATCATTCGGAAACAACAATTGATGCGGCGGATGAATCTTGATCATCTGCAGGCCCAGCCGCAGTATCTGCTCGACATCGGCCAGGACGTTCGTGGTGTGGCGCGGATGCAGGCTGCCGCACGATAACAGCCGCTTGGGATCTTCTTTCACATAATCTGCAACAAATTGATTCACTCCGCTGGTGAAGCCGATGACCTCCGGCGCCACGTAGTTAATCAGCATGGCACGGTCGATGCCGCTCGCATCCAGGAACTTGAGGAACGCCTTCGGAGAGCGGCAGAACTCGACGATCTGATCGAAGTTCGGGCGCTTATGCTTCATGAGTTCCAGCGCGTGGGGCTTGAACATTTCCATTGGCTGGATGTGGATATGACAGTCGGTGATCATTCGTGATTTGGCGGATGCCCCATTTCTGCCGCGTTTTGTGCGGATGAAGTGGGGGCTTGCCTCAGCGCTGAATTCTATCAGTCCGCAGGCTACGCCGCCGGACAGGGCACGAACGATGACCAATCGATTCCCTGCTGAAACTGCTCGTCCGGCTCGAAAGGCGTTTTGAAGGTGAAAGCAAACTGTGTGGGCCCGTGCTTCTCGAGATGGGCAATGCGCTTGGTCGCTTCGTCCATGCCGGGACGATGTCCCGCCGGAACCCACCAAAGTGCCATGTACACGCCGGAAAACTTCTCGAACCACGCTTCCCTTTGCCGAAGAAGTTCTGCGTGCGCCGTCTTGTAAACGTAATGCCGCAACGTGGCAATGCTCTCCCACACGGACATGTTGATCAGAATCCGGTCGTCTTCCGGGTAAGGTCGAAAGTAGGTTGCATTGCCCACAGGTGTTTGCAGCCGCCAGACGAATCCGGGGCTGCGATCGGCGAGCGTATTGATCTCGTCAAGCCGAGCGACGAATCCAGCCATAATCGGCGCCTCAATCGGAGCTCTCACTTGACCGATGTTGACCTGCGCGACGTGATAAACGGGCATGCAACTCTGCTCCTTCCGTGCTAGTTTCCATTCACCTGGGCCGCCGCTAGCACGGCCCTTTTGGTGAATACACGAATCATCTCGCGACGATACTCCGGAGTGAGGGCGGAAGTTGTCAAAGGTTTGCTAATTTTTGCGGCCAGATCGCCAGCGGCTTCGGCAAGGGCTTCATCGACCGCTCTTCCGGAAAGCAATTCCGACGCGCCTTTCACCAGTAGCGGCGCGGGGTTCACGGCAGTGATCCCGATCCGCGCATCGGAGACATGCCCGTTCGAGCGTTTCAAGACAACAGCTACACCGGCGAGTGGGTAGTCGATCGATCCGCGCACGCGCAGCTTACGGTAGACGCCGCGGTAATCTTTCGAGCTCGCCGGCAGGAATACGCGCGTGACGAGTTCGCTGGCCTGTAGCTTGCGGTAGTTGTCGCCCAACCCGGTATAAAAGTCAGAGAGAGGGACACGGCGGGTTCCGTGGGGGCCCGCAATTTCTATTTCCGCTTTCAGGCAGAGCAGCGCCGGAGGAGTATCGCCCGAAAACGCTGCCCAGCACTTGGTTCCGCCCGGGGCGACGTGACAAAGGTCGCCGTCTTTCTTGATGCAGAATCCACAGCCCTTGCGCCAGGTGAGCGACTGGTTGTACCAGAGACAGCGCGTGTCGAGGCAGATGTTGCCCCCGATCGTCCCCATGTTGCGTAGTACTGGAGACGCAACCGTGCCGGCCGCTTCGGCCAACACGGGATAGTGCTCGCGGAGAAAGTCGGAGCGTTCGATCGTACGGATCGTCGTGAGCGCGCCGATTTCCACGCTGCCGTCGGCTTGTAGCTTGACTTCGCGGAGAGCGGTGACTCCCCGCAGGTCGACCACATATTCGGGCTCGAACAGCTTCTGCCGCATGGAGGGAATCATGTCGGTGCCCCCGGCAAGCACACGCACGCTGCCAGCATGGTTCACGAGGTGCTCAACAGCTTCTGCTACGGATCGAGGCCGCAGCAACTTAAATCGCGGCAAACTCAATCCGCACCTCCGGCGGGCTCGTGGCGAGAAGGATCCAGTGGATGACGTTCCGGGCCCTTGCCTTTGAACCAGAGCGATCCACCGTGTTCGCGGAAGCGAGTGGGCGACGTTGGATCGACACCCTCAGTGAGATTTATAGCCTTCGCGTTCTTCTTCGCGCGCAAGGCGGCCAACACCCTCTCGGGGGTAAACGGCGATTCGTGCAAGCGTATTCCGACGGCGTCGTAAATGGCGTTCGCAATAGCCGGGATGGTCGCGGCGAGCGACCCTTCACTGCACTCTTTCGCTCCGAATGGTCCCTCGGGATCGACGCTCTCAACGATGATGGGTTCGACCTCGGGGGATTCGATCGACGACGGACTTCGGTATTCGAGCAGCCCGGGATTCATCAGCATCCCGTCTTTCCAGACCATCTCCTCAGTGAGCGCCTGCCCCATGCCCATCCAGACGGAGCCGATGATTTGTCCTTCAACCGATACGGGATTGAGCGCCCGGCCGCAATCGTGCGCGGCCCAGACTTTGTGAACGGTGACCTCGCCAGTCTCCTCGTCCACGCTGACTTCAGCAACCTGGGCGGAATAGGAGTAGGCGGGAGAGGGGCCCACGCCGGCGCCTTTGTGCTTACCGCCGCGGGCCTCCGCCGGAGGCGCGTAGGACCCAGTGCCCGTCAGAGCACCGTGGAAGTCGATCGCTGCGACCACGGCTTCTTCGAAGGTCATCCGATCTTTCGGGCCTTCGTCTTTGCGCTTCTGCTGCAGCGACCCGCGCAGGATCTGGCCTTCGACTCGGCCGGAGACTGTGGCCGCCGAGCTTTGCTCGGCCGGACCCCTCGGCTGCGCTCGGGGCAGGCTTTCGATGGCGGCCGTCCCAACATGACCATTTCTGCTCACAACGGCGTCTTCACGAAAAACCAGGTCGTCGGGCTGACAGTTCATCTTTGTTGCCGCAGCCGCTACGATCAGCTTCTTCACTTCGGTGGCGGCGCGCAACGTGGCATTTCCGGCCATGAACGTAACGCGACTGGAATACGAACCGATATCGATGGGGGTCAGGTCGGTGTCGGCGGCGACGACGCGCACGCGTGACAACGAGCATCCGAGGACCTCGGCTGCAATTTGCGCCGTCATTGTGTCTGATCCCTGGCCGATCTCCGACGCTCCGGTGTAGACCACTACCCCGCCGTCGCGGTCGATTTTGATGTTCACCGTCGAGTGCGGCATGTCAGAGCGAATGATTGAGTTGGCAGCGCCGCTGACGTAATGACTGCATGCGACGCCTAGGCCGCGTCCTCTGGGAAGCTTGCCCTTGCGTTCTTTCCATCCCGACCGCGTCACGGTCTTCTCGATGCACTCGGGAAGTCCGTAGCTCTGGACCCGCAGACCGTTGACCGTAATACAAGGCGGCTGCAGCAGATTGCGGCGGCGGATTTCAGCCGGATCCATTCCGATCTTCGCAGCGAGTTCGTCCAGTTGTGATTCGAACGCAAAGCGAACGTTCACCGTGCCATGTCCGCGCATGGCGCCGCAGGCGGGTTTGTTGGTCAGAACGCGATAACCGTCGTATTGAATGTTGGGGATGTCGTAAAGTGCCCCGAGGAGCGCGCCGGAGTACAGAATCGTGACCACTCCGTAAGAACAGTAGGCCCCGCCGTCTTGCACAACGCGGGCCTTCACGGCGATAATGCGGCCGTCGTTCTTCACGCCGGTTTTCAAATCGATGATGGTACGCGGGCGCCCACGATGTGCCCAGAAGACTTCCTCGCGCGTGTAGGTAATCTTCACCGGTGCTTGCGCCTTTCGCGCCGCAACTGCCGCGATGATCTCGATGGGAATGACTTCGCTCTTTCCACCGAATCCCCCTCCGACGAGCGGCTTGATTACGCGAATCTGCGCCATGGGTATTTCGAGCACGAGCGACAATTTGTGCTGCAAGTAATACGGAACCTGCGTGGATGACCAGACGGTAAGGCGTCCGGGCTTGCCCGTCTGCGAATCGATTTCGAATGCCGCCAGCGTCGAGTGCGGTTCCATGGCTGCGTGGGTCACTTCGTTGGCGATGAACCGCGCCTCGGCCACGTGATCCGCTTCGGCAAAGCCTTTATCAGGATCGCCGAAGACGTGGTGATAATCCTTCTCGAGATTGTTGGGCCTGTTGTCGTGAATCAGATCCGAAGAGGCCTTCATCGATTCTTCGGGATCGAAGTAGGCGGGAAGAACCTCGTAATCAACGTCGATCAGTTCGAGAGCCTCCTCCGCAATGGCTTCGGAAATAGCGACAACGCAGGCCACGTTGTCACCGACATAGCGAACCTTGTCGACAGCGAGGGCGTGCTCGTCGTGGCCTACCGGGAGAATGCCATACGGACTAGGAGCGTCCTTGCCAACGACGACGGCAACCACCCCTTCGAGTTGCTCTGCGCGACTGGTGTGGATACGCTTGATCCGCGCGTGCGGACAGGGCGAATGCAGAATCTTTCCGACCAGCATGCCGGGCACACTGAGATCGTCGGTGTACTTGCCGGCGCCTGTGGTCTTTTCGGCGGCATCGACCATGGCTGTGGGCTTGCCGATGATGGAGAAATCGGTCGTTGGTCGTTGGCTCCGGGGCGTTGGCTGAGTCACTTTCCCTGCTCGCTATTCCTTACAGCACAACGCTCGGCTGCAATCGCCGAGCGGATGGCTTCGTACATCTGGTTGTATCCGGTGCAGCGGCAGAGATTGCTGCTCAACGCGTCGCGGATATCCGACTCCGACGGATCGGGATTTTCGGCCAGCAGAGACTTCACCGTCATGATGAAGCCCGGGGTACAGTAGCCGCACTGCGCGCCGCCCCAATCGCCGTATGCCTTCTGAATCGCAGCCAGACTTCCGTGCTCGCTCACGCCTTCGATCGTGGTGATCTCCTGGCCTTCGCAACTGGCAGCGAGCAGCGTGCACGACATCATCGCGACGCCGTCCACCAGCACAGTGCAAGCTCCGCAGGACGAATCATCGCAGCCGCGCTTCGAGCCCGTAAGTTGCAGTTCCTGCCGGAGCACGTCGAGGAGCAACGCACTCGGCTCGATCGCGACTTCGTGATCGCGTCCGTTGACGCGGAGTTCGATGAGTTCTTTTTTCATAATTAGCAGTGAGCGATGAGCTATGAGCAGGGAGCGAACCCGGCTTCGCTTACGGCTCACAGCTCACTACTCATAGATCAACGCTCGTCAATACACCGGCACTTTCCCATCCACCCGCCGCGACCAGGCATCGATGCCGCCGCGCATGGACTGCGCCTTCTCAAATCCCTGCTGGCGCAGCCATACCGTCACATTCATGGATCGGACGCCGTGATGGCAGACGACCACGATGTGATCTTCCGGATCCAGTTCCTGGTGTGCCCGCGACGGTACCTCGCCCATCGGCATCAGCTTGGCCCTGAAGATCTTCGCGGTTTCAAACTCCCAGGGTTCGCGGACGTCGAGCAGCGTGAAGTTCTCGCCAGCGTCGAGCTTGCCCTTCACTTCTTCGGCGGTGATCTCGTAGTCCATGTCGATGACGTTACCGGCCAGTCCACTTCGGCGGACGCTTCTCCGTGAAGGCGCGGATGCCTTCGTGCGCATCGGAAGTCTTCATCAAGTCGTCAAAGTACGTCTTCTCGGCACGGGCCAAGCCCTTGTCAAAATGAATGGAGTCCCAAGCGTAAAGAGCCTTTTTCGTCACGCCGAGAGCAGCCGGGCTGAGTTGGAGAAGATTACCGACGCATTCCTGGACAGCAGCTTCAAGATCACCGACAGCGTCAGTCGCGAGTCCGATCTGCGCGGCTGCTTTGCCGCTTATCGTACGGCCGGTCAGGATCAACTCAGCTGCTCGCTTCTGTCCGACCAGCGCCGCGAGGGCCGCGCAGGCCACCGGCGGATAGCAGCCTAACTTGATTTCCGGGAATCCCCACTGCGCGTCTTCCGTCGTGTAGACGATGTCGCAGACCATGGCCAGTTCGGCGCCGCCTCCGAGACAGTGGCCGTGCACCGCGGCAACTGTGACTCTCTTCGTAGCCACTAGAGCACGGATTACTCCGTGAAACTTGGCAAGCATCTCTTCGACCTTGTCTGGAGTGTGTGCCGCAACATCGACGCCCGCGGAGAATGCCTTCCCTGCTCCACAGAAAACTACGATCGCGATATCCCGCCTGGATTCGATCTCCGAGAGAACCTGTGCGAGTTCCTCCATCATGGGGACATCGATGATGTTCAGCGGAGGATGGCGCAGTTCGATGCGCGCGACCGAGCCTGCAATGCTCGTGGTAAGCCGCTCGAGCTCCGAAATTGTAGATGCCGCGTCCATCGCTCTGTGTTCCTCTGCGCCCTCTGTGGTGCGTTCTTTACAAATTGATCGCCGATTTGCGCACTTCTCCGATGCTGGCCAGCGGATCGCGTGCGCCGGTCTTCTCCGCGATCCACTTCTTCTCGGTTTCGAGAATGTCCAGAAGCAGCTTCTTGTCGGCCGCCGTGGGCATGTACTCCTTCAGATGCTCTTCGTACGCTCGATCATCGAGCGGTTCGCCCGTCTTCGCGTGGAATTTCTGGTACGCCCATCGCCCGATGAAGCGGTTGAACTTGATATCCGGCGCATACAATTTCGGCTCTCCCGGTTTCAGCGAATTGTTGAAGCGCTCGATCAATCCAGCGACCTCATCGCGATAGAGGTTTCGGTTGTAATCGTTCAGGTCGTCGAGATCTGCGGTCTTATCGTTCTTCGGTTCGTCGTAGCGACCCTTGATGCCCCAGACGTAGGCCCAGTGCGCCGAAGAAGAGTGATCGGTTCCGAACAGGTCGTATGAACTCGAAATCCACTTATTCAGATATTTCTGGATCAGCCACGCTGGAATGACGCCAGCTTCGACAATACGCCGCAATCCGTCATTGCCCGTGCCCATGTGGAACGCCTCTTCGCGAAGCATGTACGACATGGACCGTCCCAGGGGAGCAAAAGCTGAATACTTGAGCATCTGCAGCTGGAACTTGCCGTCGCGGTCAACGAAGTCTGTGTAGGTAAAGAAGTCCATCCAGTTATCGACGTCGACGTTGAATGCGCCGAGCAGCCGTTTATTTTCGAAGGCACGTCGCTCGAGCATCTTCTGCGCTTCGACCTTGCCCGAGTACCCGAAGTGGTCGACGAGCAATGCGCACATCTGCCAGCCGTGACGCATCTCTTCAATCATGACGCGGGTGATGGCACGACGGTCCCAGTCGGTCGGCGCGTTTTCGAGGAGGTTGCGCTGTTGCTCAACGCTGGCGAATTCGGTGTCTCCCTGGTAGACGATCATGTTCATCAGGGCGTCGCGCATCTGCTGCGTGGGGATCTGGCGCAGGTTTTCCCACTTGCGGTTGCCCTTGTAATGGCCGAACTCGATGTCTTCTGTATCGATCGCGCCATAGAGCGTGTCAAAGTGGAAGGCTTCGATGTCATCGGTGTTGACGCCGATCTCTTTGCGCCAGTCGTTGAACAGACCGATCCAGTCACTGAATGTTCCGATTTTTGCTACTTTGCCGGGCATAACCAACCTCTTTCACCACAGAGGTCACAGAGGAACACAGAGATTTTTACAGTGTCCCTCTGTGTCCTCTGTGGTGATGATTTTCATCCCATATTCAACCAAACTGTTTTCAGTTCGGTGTAATGCTCGATCGCATGCGCTCCCAGCTCGCGGCCGAAGCCGGAACTCTTGTATCCGCCGAAGGGCAGAGCCGCGTCCATTAATCCGTAAGTGTTGATCCACACGGTGCCCGCCTTCAGCCGCCGGGAGACCATGTGGGCTTTCTTGACATCGCGCGTCCAGACGGCGGCGGCCAGGCCGTATGGATTACTGTTGGCACGCTCGATGACTTCGTCGACGTCGTCAAATGTCAGTACCGACAGTACCGGTCCAAAGATCTCTTCCCGTGCGATCTTCATGTCGTTCTTCACGTCGCCGAAGATCGTTGGCTCGATAAAGAATCCTTTACCCCCATTGACTGACGTACGATTTCCGCCCGAGACCAACTTCGCGCCCTCACTCTTCCCCGCCTCGATGAAACCGAGAACGGTTTTCATTTGTTCCTGGCTGACGATCGCACCGAGACGAGTCTTGGGATCGAGCGGGTCGGCGGGACGCATCTTCGAGGCGCGGGCCGCCAGTTTCTCGGTGAACTCATCTTTTAACTTGCTTTCGAGGAAGAGACGCGATCCGGCGTTGCAGACTTCGCCCTTGCCGTAAAAGATTCCGTTGATGGCGCCTTTGACCGCGCCATCGATGTCGGCATCGGAGAACACGATGTTGGGCGACTTGCCACCAAGTTCAAGCGTGACGCGCTTCAGGGTGTCAGCCGCACCGCGCATGATCTCTTTGCCGACGGCGGTCGATCCTGTGAACGCGATCTTGTCGATCCCCGGATGCGCCACGATGGCTTTGCCCGTTTCCGGCCCTCCGGTCAGGATGTTTATCACGCCTGCCGGAAAACCCGCTTCGATGACCAGTTCTCCGAGTTTCAGCGTCGTCAGCGGTGTCTGCTCGGCGGGCTTCAGCACCAGCGTGTTCCCGCACGCCAGCGCTGGCCCTAGCTTCCAAGATGCCAACAACAATGGAAAATTCCAGGGAACGATCATGCCGACCACGCCAACTGGTTCCCGCAGCGTATAGGTGAATGCAGTCTCAAAGGTGTTGACGGTCTCGCCGTGGATCTTGGTCGCTAGCCCGGCGTAGTAGCGCAGGACGTCGATGACCATCGGCATATCGACATAGCGGGACTCGAAGATCGGCTTGCCGTTGTCGAGCGTTTCCAGTTCGGAGAGTTCGTCAATATTCTTTTCGACTAGGTGGGCAAGGTTCCAGATGAGGCGTCCGCGCTCGCTGGCTGAGAGCTTGCGCCACGGACCGTTGCGATCTTCGAAGGCGCGGCGCGCAGCTTCCACGGCGTGGTCAACATCGACCGCCGATGCTTCGGTGATTTCGGTCAACACCTCTTCCGTTGCCGGATTGATCGTTTCGAACTTCTTCGAACCATCGACCCACTGGCCGTCGATTAGCAGCTTGCCGGGTTTTACGCTTACCTTTGTCGCTGCGGGCATTCCCTATCCTCACGCCGGCTTCGCCGGCGGGACGGGCGGAGGCGCCCGTCCCTACACAAGCTATTTCGCCTTGAAGGTTGCCGGGCGCTTCTCTACATACGCCGCGAGACCTTCCTTCGCGTCTTCGCTCTGGAAGAGCAACTGCTGATTCTCGCGCTCGACCGCCAGCGCGGACTCCATTGGAATCTCCCAGCCCGTCTGCACCGCGCGCTTGATGCGCCCCACCGCCTTCGCAGCCTTGTTCGGCGGGCAGAACTGGCGGGCGTATTCCATGATGTTTTCCATGAAGCCCTCGCGTTCGAAGATGTCGTTCACGATGCCGAGTTCCTGCGCCTCTTCGAACGAGAACGTGTTGCCCGTCACCATCAACTCAATCGCCTTACTCTTCCCCACGAGCCGCGAGAGCCTTTGTGTGCCGCCGGTTCCGGGCAGAACTCCAAGATTCACTTCCGGCAGGCCGATCTTGCCTGCATCTTTGCGAGCGATACGAATGTCGGCGGCCATCGCCATTTCCAGGCCGCCACCGACGCAGTGACCGTTTATGGCCGCGATCACGAGCTTCGGTGTGTGCTCCAGGCGCAGCAGCATCTCGTTGGCGTGGAGGCAGAAGTAATACTTGAAGGTCGGATCGACGCTGGACAGCATCTTGATATTCGCGCCCGCGGAGAAGAACTTATCGCCCGCACCCGTGAGGACGATGACGTGGACGTCATTCTCCATGCGGGCTTTGAGGATCGCGTCGTCCAGTTGGCGGTTCATCTCGTAGGTGTAGGTGTTGGCGGGAGGGTCGCACATCTCGATCACCGCAACTCCGCCATCGGTGCGATAGTTGACTAGCTGCTTGGTGTTTTCGCCGGTTGCTGGCTGCATTGTCGTCGCCATGGAAAATCGCTCCTTGATCAGTCTCTGAAAATTGCCATCAGCGGCTAAAGCCGCGAACCATTGCTTGCGTCTTACGGCATGGCTGAAGCCGTGCCCTTTCAAATCCGAGTTTGGGTTCCTCTCGCGGCGTGAGGCCCTGCCCTTTCAAATCCCTCAAAGTCATTGCCGCTCTTTCCGGCCCTTGGCCGCCATCACGCCGCGCAGGAAGATATCTCCCATTTCGCCCGCGATCGAGTCCGCATCGGCGTCCACTCGCGGCTTGTGCCAGGTGTAGATCCAATTCATCATGCCGAACAGGCTAAGCACCGCGAGCCTGGTGGAGAACTGGAGCCCGCGGTCGCGCTTCAACTCGTCGAGCAGGCCCACACAAATCCGGTAATACTCGCGCTTGATCGCGGCCACTTCTGCGCCAAAGCCGTTCTTCAACACCTCGTCCTCGTGTGAGAGGACCTTCATGGCCGCCTGGTTGGCCAGAAAGTATTCGAGGTGATTCAGGATAAAAATGCGAATCCGTTGTTCGGGATCAGATACGCCTTCAAGCCGCTCTTTCAGCCGCTGCACAATCGTTGCGAACGTATGTTTCTGGATGAGATACAGCAGGCGCTCTTTGGATTCGAAGTAGTAATAGAGACCCGCAAGGGACATCCCGCTCTCGCGCGAGAGATCGCGCATCGAAGCGCCTTCGTATCCCTTTCGGCAGAAGACTTCGGTGGCGTGGTTAAGAATCTCAGCCAACCGCCGGTCATAGCGGGTTTCCGGAACCGGCGTCACAGCGCGATGGTGGCGTGCGGAGATTCGTCTTGCTGTGGAAGGACTCCCCATTATCCCTTCATCAGATCATTCGAACGTTCGTTCGAACAAAGTATACTCCCGTGTGATCCTAATCACAACGCGTCGTTAACTATTTTGATTTCCGACGCTTGCCCGCTGCCTGGTAGGACGCACCGAGCCAGTCGAGTGCTGCGTGCAGGTCGGCGTCGGATGAGAGTTCGAATGTGAACCAGCGTGTATTGTGTTGGTCGATTGAGCCAATGCGGGGATCTTTCTCGAGCCGCGCCTTGAGCCTATCCGCCGCATCGTCGATACGGAAGGCTAGCAGAGTTCCATTTCCAAAACTGCGCGTGCGGGGAAGCATCCCAAAGATGTTGTCGCCGTGGTAGAGGGCGTTAAAACCGAAAAAAGAACGCGCCGTGGCACGCGGCCAGTCAGCGACCTCGACAGCGAGCGCCGCGGACCAGGCCTTCATCTGGTCGGAAACGGGCGGTAGCTTATTGCGCCGAGGCTCAGCCTTCTTCACGTGCAATCCTAGTTTCGGATGTCGGCCAGCAGTTGCTCGATCTCGGATTTTAGATTTGCCGTCAAGGGAAGGAACGGCAGCCGCGCAGGGCCGCCGTAGTAGCCGTTGAAGTCCATGCCGTACTTGAATCCGGGAACACCGAGATCGCCAACTCGCTGCGCAGCCTTCGCGATTCGTTCCTGCTTGAGGCGGGCAAGTTCTGCGTCACCCTCTTTCCACGCGGCGTAGATCTCGTAGCAGGCGGTGGGCGCCGGGCAGGCGAAGGCGAGGATGGCTCCCACGGCCCCGGCATCAAGCGACGGATGCAGTTTGTGCGCAGCCCCCACCAGCACCTGGAATCCCACTTCCTTCTGGCGCGTCTTCATCTTTCCGACTACGGTCACCGCGGATGAAGACGGCTTCGCGTCCTTCGCTCCCGAGAGAACTCCGACCGACACCAGTTCGCCGCCATTGCCGGATGCAGAGGCGCTCGCCGCAGCCAGCATCCGCGGAGTGACGGCATCGAATGTCTCCGTCACGGTCGCGCTGCGCTTAACGTGACTCGTTCCCTCCACCATTCTCCGGACTTTCTCGACATCCCCGCTGGATTCCTTGATCCCAATGAGATTGGGATGTTCCGCGAGTTCGATCATGACGTCGGCGGGAATGTCGTAGCCGGTCGCCTGGGGAAAGTTGTACACGATCACCGGGATGGGCGAGTGGTCGGCCACCGTGCGGTAGAAGGCAAGGATATTCTCCGAAGCCATCTGTTTCTTGTAGTAGTGTGGCGTTCGCACCATGGCCACGTCGTAGCCGAGTTCGGCGGCGTATTCGGTGAGACGCAGAGTCTCTATCGCGGACTCGATCCCCGTCCCGGCCAGGAGCACCTTGTTCGGCGCGGCAGCTTCGCGAGCGACTTTTAAGACATCCCGCCGCTCCTGATCGGAGAGCATGATTGCCTCGCCCGTCGATCCGAGCACGACGATACCCGCGACTGGTGTGCGCGAGTAGCGCTCGACGTTGGCCTCGAGCTTTTTGTAGTAGATGTTGCCGTCGGGATAGAAGGGTGTAGTGATCGGGGGAAAAATACCTTGAAGAAGCATAGGTTCTGTGTGCGCCTTGTTTTTAAGCGTATCACTTCCTTGGCGGACAGAGCAGCGGAATAGTCTCCCGCTTGTTTCGCCGATAGACACGGAAATCCTCTTCGTCAACGGTCACTACAAAATGATGGGGATAAAGCTCGCTCATTCGAATCAGACAGAGGTCCGCAAGATCCGAATCGCGATCGGAGTAGCGTGAAGCCAGCGCGCGTAACTCTTCAATATGTCGAGAACTCTCGAAAGCGATCTTCAGCATTCCCGTCGCTACGAGGTCTAGTACGGCTTCGCTGCTCGTCAAATGAAAAGCTGCTTCAGATAGCACCGACTCGCAGGTGAGAAAGGGGGCGTCCAGTTCACGAGCCAAATCCACCGCCCATCGATGAAACTGGTCATTTCGGTTGGAGAATGCAACGATGAAGCTCGTATCAACAATCGCTTTCACGACCGGGAATAGCCTTTGCGCGACGAGAGATCCTTTGTGCCGGAGATGGCACCTGCATACTTCATCCAGGCAGGATGGTCATCGTCGAGAGTGCTTTCCAAGGAATCCCGAACGATTCGTCCGACGGGCACACCTGTTCGACGCGATTTTTCCCTTAATCGTCGCTGCAAGTCCTCCGGAAGACGAACTGTCAGTGTGTTACTCATCTGACATAATTGTAACACAGCTGAAGTTGCGACGCAGCCTCCCGAGGCTTACTTATTTACATGACTTTACTTACATGCCGTTCTGCATGCAACTGCTGAAGAGCATGTACGTTCACCTCGCCCCGCTGTAACGCCGCGATCCCTTCAGCAGCGGCGCGTGCTGCGGCCAGCGTAGTGATTGTAGGAATGCGCGCGGTCACGGCTGCGCGGCGGATTGCCTTCTCGTCAAACCAAGGTTCCTGGCCGGTGGGAGTGTTGACTACAAGCTGAATGCGTTGGCCCTTGATGAAATCGACGACGTTCGGACGTCCTTCTTTCACTTTGTAAACGCGCTCCACGTTCATCCCGGCGGCCTCGATTACGTCGGCGGTACCGGCCGTGGCAACGAGCTTGAATCCCATGTCGACGAACTTGCGGGCGACCGGCGCTACGTGGGGCTTGTCGTGATCGGTCACGCTGATGAAAACAGCTCCCTGCGTCGGAAGTTTCTGGCCGGCGGCGAGTTGGGCTTTGGCGAAGGCCTCGCCGAAATTATCGGCGACACCCATGACTTCGCCAGTAGACTTCATCTCGGGGCCTAGCACAGTGTCAACGCCGGGGAACTTGCTCCACGGAAATACGGGAGACTTCACGTAGTAGTAGTTGCCGGTGTCGAGATCGGCGCGGCGCTTGACGAACTCGGGCAGAAACTCGCGCAGCTTGCGCCCCGTCATGAGCCGGGCGGCGATCTTTGCCATCGGAATGCCGGTCGCCTTTGAGACGTAGGGCACCGTGCGCGAGGCGCGTGGGTTGACCTCGAGAACGTAGACCTTGCCGCCTTCCGAACCGTTCCCTGAGCTGCCGTTGCCGCGAGGGATGGCAAACTGTATGTTCATCAGCCCGACCACCTTCAATGCCTTGGCCAGCTTGAAGGTGTACTCGCGCATGCGCTCGAGCAGGTGCTGCGGGATATCGACCGCGGGCAGGACACAGGAAGAATCGCCGGAGTGAATGCCGGCTTCTTCGATGTGCTGCATGATGCCGCCGATGACGACATCTTCGCCGTCGGAGAGCGCGTCGACGTCAACTTCGATGGCGTCTTCGAGGAAGTGATCAATCAGCACAGGGCGGTCGTGCGAGTATTCGACCGCTTCCTGCATGTAGCGGACGATCGACTGCTCGTCGTAGGCGATCACCATGGCGCGCCCGCCGAGGACGTACGACGGTCTCACCAGAACCGGATAGCCGATGCGGTTTGCGCCCGCGACCGCTTCTTCGATCGAAGTCGCCATCACACCGGGCGCCTGCGGAATCTGCAAGTCTTCGAGCAGCTTATTGAACTGCTTGCGGTCCTCGGCGAGATCGATCGACTCGGGCGAGGTGCCGATGATCTTGACGCCGGCTTCCTTGAGCGGAAGCGCGAGGTTTAGCGGAGTCTGGCCGCCGAACTGCACGATCACACCGACGTCGGCGCCCTTTGAAGTCTCGTGCTGGTAGATGGCCCATACGTCTTCGAATGTGAGCGGCTCGAAGTAGAGGCGGTCGCTGGTGTCGTAGTCGGTCGAGACGGTCTCAGGATTGCAGTTGATCATGATGGTCTCGTAACCATCGTCGCGCAGCGCGAATGAGGCGTGACAGCAGCAGTAGTCGAACTCAATTCCCTGCCCGATGCGGTTGGGCCCGCTACCGAGAATGATGACCTTCTTCTTGTCTGTCGGCGCGGCCTCGTCCTCGTCTTCGTACGTCGAGTAGAGATAGGGCGTGAAGCTTTCGAACTCGGCCGCGCAGGTGTCGACCCGCTTGTAGACCGGCATAATACCGTATTTCTTGCGCAAGTGGCGGACCTTCTCCTGGCCTTCCAGTCGCCAGACTTGCGCCAAGCGGCCGTCGGAGAATCCCATGCGCTTGGAATCCCGCAGCACTTCCGGCGGGATCGACTCCATCGGGTGCTTCTCCAACTCAAGTTGCTGGTCGTTGATTTCCTTGAGTTGGTAAAGGAACCACGGGTCCATCGAGGTCATCTTCGCGATCTGCTTGACCGTGTGTCCCTGGCGGAGCGCGTAGCGCACGTAGGCCAGTCGCTCAGGATGCGGCGTGACCAGGCGCTGCGTGAGAATCTTGGGCTCGATCTTGTCGGAGCCTACTTTCTTCCCCGTGTCGAGCGAGCGGATGCCCTTCATCAGAGCTTCCTTGAAGGTGCGGCCGATTGCCATGACTTCGCCCACGGATTTCATCTGCGGGCCTAGCGTATCGTCGGCGCCCGGGAATTTCTCGAATTGCCACTTCGGAATCTTTACGACCACGTAGTCGAGCGTCGGCTCAAAGCACGCCGGAGTCTTGCGTGTGATATCGTTCTTGATCTCGTCGAGCCTGTAGCCGACAGCAAGCTTCGCGGCAATCTTCGCGATCGGGAACCCGGTTGCTTTGGAAGCTAGGGCAGATGAGCGCGACACGCGCGGGTTCATCTCGATCACGACCATACGTCCCGTCTCGGGATTCACGCCGAACTGAATGTTCGATCCGCCGGTATCGACACCGATCTCACGGATGACGGCGATCGAGGCATCGCGCATGGCCTGATACTCGCGGTCAGTGAGCGTCTGAGCAGGAGCAACCGTGATCGAATCCCCGGTGTGCACGCCCATGGGATCGAAGTTTTCGATCGAGCAGATGATGATGACGTTGTCAGCGGTGTCGCGCATCACCTCCAGCTCGTATTCCTTCCATCCGAGCACGGATTCTTCGATGAGCGCCTCGTGGACCGGAGACAGATCGAGTCCGCGGGCCAGGACTTCGCCGAGTTCTTCGCGGTTGTAGGCGATGCCGCCGCCAGTGCCGCCGAGAGTGAATGATGGACGAACGATAACCGGGAATCCGATTTTGCCGGCGAACTCGAGCCCATCTTTTCCGTTGTTGACCAATGCCGACTTGGGAACGTCGAGGCCGATGCGCTGCATCGCGTCTTTGAAGAACAGGCGGTCTTCGGCCTTCTTGATGGCGGCGACATTAGCGCCGATGAGCGTGGCGTTGTATTTCTCGAGCACGCCGCCGTCGGAAAGCTCAATGGCGAGGTTCAGCGCGGTCTGTCCGCCGACCGTGGGCAGCACGGCGAAACCTGCGCCGGGAGACATCTCGCGCTCGATGCGGATAATTTCCTCGAGATATTCCAGCGTGAGCGGTTCGATGTACGTGCGGTCGGCCGACTCCGGGTCGGTCATGATGGTTGCCGGGTTCGAGTTCGCCAGCACCACTTCAAAGCCCTCAGACTTGAGCGCCTTGCAGGCCTGCGTGCCGGAATAGTCGAATTCGGCCGACTGCCCAATGACAATGGGCCCGGAGCCGAGTACGAGGATCTTCGAGATGTCGGTGCGTTTGGGCATTGAAAATCAGTGGTCAGTGGTCAGTAGCCGATGAATCGGTTCCCGGCAGAATTCCACTGGAATTGATATAGATCTTCTTGCAGGCTCCTGTTCCTGCCGTTCGAATATCCCGTTGACGAATCTAAAGAGCGGTTCTTGGGATCGCGATGCCGAGCAGGAAGAAGCATCGGACATCCATCGCTCGAGTGATTTCACTTCCATCCACGCGCTGTGAACGACCTTTCCATTATTAAGGGCAATAGTTCCGCCGACGTGTTCAAAGCATCGCACAGGTTGCGAGGAGTAGTCCGTGACAAGGTAATTTCTGGAAGGGGGGTCGTTATCAGTGAACGCTACTTCCTTACTGTCGAGACTGTCGAGTGATGACCACTCGAAAGCGTCCTTCGCATCAACGGGGCGGCAGATGACCTGAGCAGACAGCGTGCTCAATAATCCGAAGATTGCCATCACTAGTCTCATAATTCACTGACAACTACCCACTGGTCACTGACCACTATCTCTTCCACTCCTCCATCATCTTCGTGAACTCTTTGAAGAGATAGTGCGAGTCATGCGGCCCAGGCGCGGCCTCCGGGTGATACTGCACGCTGAACAGCGGCATGTTCCGGTGGCGTAGGCCTTCGAGCGTTCCGTCGTTCAGGTTCCTATGCGTGAACTCGACTTCGCTCTGGGCCAGCGAATCCGGATCGACGGCGAAGTTGTGGTTGTGAGCTGTTATTTCGATCTTTCCAGTCTGCAGATTCTTGACGGGATGATTCCCGCCGTGGTGTCCGAACTTCAGCTTGAACGTTTTCCCGCCCAGCGCGATCCCTGTGAGCTGATGCCCCAGGCAAATTCCGAAAATCGGCTGCCGCCCCATGAGCCTGCGGATGGAATCTACCGCGTACGTGCACGGCTCCGGATCGCCCGGCCCGTTCGACAGGAAGACCCCGTCAGGCTTCAGAGCGAGCACGTCTTCCGCCGGAGTCTGCGCCGGGACGACCGTCACCTTGCAGCCCTCGCCGCGCAGCTTGCGCAAGATGTTCTGCTTGATGCCGAAGTCGTAGGCAACCACGTGGAACCGCGGAGGCTCGTCTTTCACTCCGACGACTGCCACCGGCTCATGCGAGCGCTCGCCCACTTCCCACACGTACGAGCGCTTGGTACTGACCTCTTTCGCCAGGTCGGTGCCATCCATCTTCGGAATCGACCGCGCCTTGGCCACTAGCTTCTCGGTATCGCTCTCCAGCGTCGAGACCACGCCGCGCATCACGCCGTGATCGCGCAAGTGCCGTACCAGAGCCCGCGTGTCGATGTCCGACAGCACCGGCACCTTGAACTGCTCCAGATATTCTTCGGCCACCTGCTGCGAGCGCCAGTTCGAGCTGACGCGCGAGAACTCGCGCACGATCAGGCCTTCGATCCACGGACGCGTGGCCTCGTTGTCATCCTGGTTGGTGCCGTAATTTCCGATTTCTGGATTCGTCAGAACGACGATCTGTCCGGAGTAGGAAGGGTCGGTGAAAATTTCCTGGTACCCGGTGATAGAAGTATTAAAAACGACTTCACCGTAGCATTCGCCTTTGGCGCCGTAGCCTTTGCCTCGGAAGACCCTACCGTCTTCCAGCGCAAGGATAGCCTGCATTCTCGCTCCGAGGAGTGGATTTTATAAATATTATCAGGGATTTTCGCGGGGAGAAAGAAAAGAAGGGCGGTTCCGGAAGAAAATCTGAGGAAAAATAGGATTGACGAGATTTCGGCCGCTGATCTGCTGCTTGGCTGCGGCGGCAAGATGCCGCCACCACAGCCGCCGGGGACGGCGGCGCTACAAATATTGCGGTGCTACTGAACTGCCGCGAGGATGTAGTCCGTTAGCAGCTTGTCCGTCTGCTCGTGCATGCCGCGGGTGTTGTAGTTGGTGCTGGTGATGACCACTGCCAGGTCGAGCGCCGGAAAGACCGCAACCTTGTTCCCGCCGTTGCCGCTCATGTAGTAAGCGGGATAGTCCTTCCCGCCGGACTTGAATGTCTTCAGCCACCAGAGATAGCCGTACTCCGTTTGGTCGTCGATTTGGGCATGCGGCTGAGTCGATACTTTTACCCACGCCTCGTCCAGTACCCGCCTTCCCTGCCAGACTCCGCCATTCCGATACAGTTCGGCAATTTTCAGCAGGTCGCGGGTGGAGAGGCGCAGACCCCCTCCGGTCTGGGGGATATTCAGGGGCGAATAAACCCAGGTCGCGTCGGTGATGCCGAGAGGCCCGAAGAGTTTCTCCTGGGCATAGTGGTCCGTTCTCACTCTCGTCGCCTTCTGAAGTACCTCGCTCAGCACAAAGACCCCTCCGGTGCAGTAGCTGAAAGATCTTCCGTACTTCGGCGGGTCGGGACGCTCGCCAACATGCATCCGCCCCCGGACGGGCAAATCGAGAATAAACTGGGCCCAGTCTTCGATCACGTACATGCGCTCCTCGTTGCCGCGGGAAGCGTCGTTCCAGTCGTCGCACTCGAGCGACGACGACATGGTGAGGAAGTCTTCGACCGTAATCTTGTCTTTGCGGGGATCCGGATTCTGCATCTTACGGGCGCGTTCGGGCAGCAACTCGAGCACTCGGGCGTTGACTCCGCTGAGCTTTTTATCGGCGATCGCGATTCCGATCAGCGCGCTCGTGATGCTCTTGGTCGCGGATCTAGTGTCTCGCAACGTCGAAGCGTCGCCCTCGAAATAGCTTTCGTAGACAACCTTTCCACGGCGGGCAACGAGCACGCTGCCGATCTTCTTGAACTGTCCCGCGCGGATCGCCTCCTCCATGTCACGCAAGGGTTTGCCCGACATCCCGATAGACTCGGGATCAGACGCTACCCACTCTTCGGATCTTGAAGGCGCCGATGCCTCGGAAGTCTGTGCACTGACCCATACCGCGCACAGCGAGCAGGTGATTGCGAGGATGGCCTTAGCTGAATTTCTCATGAGTTCATCCGCTATTCAGACGCGAGAGAAAGGAAAAGGTGTGAAGTTACCGCACGCGCCCGAGCTTATCCATAGGCCAGTAGCCGAAAACGGCTTTGCCATAGATAAAGCTCTGGTTCACCGGGCCGAAGTTGCGGCTGTCATCGGACATCGACCGGTGATCGCCCAGCACAAAATATGAGTTCGCGGGCACCACCACCTCCGGAAGGGTCCGCGCATCGGTGTACTCGGGAGGGACGTATGTCTCGTCAAGCGCCCGGTCGTTCACATATACCTGTCCCGAGTCGATGCGGATGCGATCCCCAGCCATTCCAATCACCCGCTTGATGTAACTCTTGGAGGGATCGTAGGGATATTTAAATACCACGATGTCACCGCGCTCGATGGGCTCCAG
This sequence comes from Terriglobia bacterium, assembly GCA_020073385.1. GTDB lineage: Bacteria > Acidobacteriota > Terriglobia > Terriglobales > Acidobacteriaceae > Sulfotelmatobacter. The sequence continues at coordinate 33,442 of JAIQFH010000025.1, forward strand.
GCGGTAGACAAACTTGTTGACGAAGATGCGCTCCTGGTCGACTAGCGAAGGCATCATGCTGGTGCCTTCGACCTTCACCGGTTGGTAAAGAAAGATGATGATGAACGCCGAGATGGCGAGAGAAATGACGAGGTCGCGCAGCCAGACAGCGAATCCCGCACTCACGCGAACCGGTGGCACCACGGGAACGGCAACGGCAGCCGCCTCGGACGGAGTGGTGACTATCCCCATTTCGCCCGCGGACCCGGGATCTGCAGAATTCCCCATGTGCTGCCCTATTGTATACAGAACCGGTCCGCGAGGCGCGGGTTGTCTTGGTCGTTGCTGAGTTTCTGCCGCTTCCTCGGCGCTCTCTGCGGATTCCTCAGCGGCCTCTGCGGTTAAGCTTAAACCGCTGAGACGCCGGGACCGCGCGGAAGGCGCGGAGAAAATCCCGTAGAAGTGCGGTACCTCCGATGTTCGGCGGCCACCCGTTTTCAAACGTTCCGGGTTACAATATTCCAAACTCAAGGGGAAATCTGATGACGCGTGGCCTTTTTCGCAACAAGATTGTCTATCGCAGCCTCACGGTGATGTTCCTTCTTCTGGTGACGCTGAGCGTCTCGGCGCAATGGTCGTCGCCGCAGGAAGAGGGCGGCGTTCCCGCCTACAATGCCGCTCCTCCGCCGAAAGGCACCAAACTGCCGCCGATCCTCGCCAAGTCCGAGTTGTGGGGCGCCGACGCGCAGAATCCATACCAGACGCACGCCTACGAACTGGCCGCCAAGATTCCAACCGTGCTCCATCAGCAACCCTGTTACTGCTACTGCGACCGCATGGGTCACAACAGCCTGCACAGCTGCTTTGAGAACACGCACGGCGCCCAGTGCGCAACCTGTCTGAAGGAGCTGTATTACGCATACCAGCAGCACCAGAAGGGCAAGACTGCTACCCAGATCCGCGCTGGAATTATCAAGGGCGAGTGGAAGCAGGTTGATCTGCAAACAGCCGCGTCGATCAACTAGAACGGGAGTTGCGAGTAGCGAGCGCCGAGCAAACGCACGTGCTAATTGCGCCCCTTTCCTCGGTACTGGGTTACGCGGTACTCGGTACTAATCGCTGCCGTTGCCCTCCACCCACTCTTTGAGTGATACTTGAATGCTCAGATAAGCAGCGTACTTGTAAGGAGTTCGCCATTACAAAGAGCACAGGAAGAGTCTTACACATGGCTCAGAAAGCTGCCCCCAACAAGAAAACGGTCACCGAAGATCCGCGTTATGTGCAGGCGCTGCAGAGTTATGAAGCTGGCCTGCGCGCGATGCAGGAGCACAAGTTCGAGAAGGCCAAGCCGCATTTTCAGAAGGTCCTGGCGGGACCCAGCAAGGAATTGATCGACCGGGCAACGGTTCATCTCAACATCTGCAACCAGCACCTAGATCGCCCTTCCAGCAGCCAGTTCAAGACGTCGGAAGAACACTTCGACTATGCCGTCTCGCTGATGAACGTCGGCGACTACGTGGGCGCGCGCGAGCATCTGGATAAGCTGCTCAAGCAGAATCCCAAGGCCGACTATGTGATCTACGGACTGGCGGCGCTCGAGTGCCTCACCGGTCACGTCGAAGACTCACTCCGCCATCTCGACGAAGCTCTCCATTTAAACGGTCAACTGCGCTTCCAGGCGCGAAACGATTCGGACTTCCAGAATCTGGCCGAGGATCCGCGATTCACGGAACTACTCTATCCGGATCCGGGCGCGGACCTGGAAACCGACGATTCCGTTGGCGACGAGGAACCGGTCTAGCCCGAGTGCGAGGACGTTCCTGATGGAAACCAACCAGGCCGGATATGCAACACGGGAGAAGACCGCCCGGGCCGCGGATCTGCGCGTCGTGGCCATTGGCGGCGGAACGGGACTTTCCACGCTGCTGAAGGGATTGAAGCGCTTCGTCACCCCACCGGCAGAGATTTCTGCCTCTCGTCTTGGAGTGCCCGTGATTCGTGATCTCTCCGCGGTGGTGACCGTCAGCGACGACGGAGGTTCGAGCGGGCGACTGCGGAAAGAATTCAACATGTTGCCTCCGGGCGACATCCGCAATTGCATTGTGGCCCTGAGCGAAGATGAGGCTCTGCTCTCGAAACTTTTTCGGCACCGTTTTGACAAGGGATCGGGCCTGGAAGGACACAGCTTCGGTAATCTTTTTCTAGCCGCCCTCACTTCCCTGACGTCGGATTTCTCCGAGGCCGTGCGCCTCTCTTCCGAGATTTTGCTCACGCGCGGGCATATCTATCCTGCGACCACGTCGAACATCGAACTGGAAGCGCTGATGGAAGATGGCACGCGCGTCCGCGGCGAAACCAAGATCACAGCCAGCAAGGGACGAATCCGGGAACTCTTCCTTGTTCCTCCAGATGTCCAGCCGATGCCACAGACGCTGGAGGCGATTGCCAATGCAGACTTGATCACGATTGGACCGGGATCGCTTTTCACCAGCCTGATCCCGAATCTTCTGGTGAAAGGCATCGCGCAGGCCATCGTCGAATCCAAGGCCACGAAGGTTTATATCTGCAATTTGATGACGCAAGCCAACGAGAGTCTGGGGTTGACGGCCGCGGACCATATCCGTGCCTTGAACAGCCACGCACAACGCCAGATTTTCGACTACGCCCTGCTCAACCGCGCTCCGGCGTCTGAGGAAATGAGAGCGAAGTACGCGACGGAAGGCGCTTGTCAGATCCTGAATGACCTTGACGCGATCGAAGCCATGGGCGTGATTCCTGTTCTCGGCGACTATCTGGAAGAAGCTGGCGTAGCTCGCCACAACTTCACGCAAGCCGCACACGACGTGCTGGAACTCGCGACGCAAGTCGCCGCCAGGCAGTCTCACTAGACATTCCAGGGCAATCGATAGTTCCGCGCCACACCGTTTTTCTCTGCGGTCTCAGCGTTTAAAAAGGAGCTTGAACCGCAGAGAACGTTGAGGACTTCGCAGAGGTCGCGGAGAATGTCCTGAATTCCCTTTTGTTGTAGCCTCGACTGCGTTTCTTGTATCGTGATCGGTCGAATTCCCGAACCTTCGTTTAGGCTCCAAGGGATCAACTTATGCGATCGTTTCTAACTGTACTGCTCGTGGCAACGTCGACGATTGTGGCAGGTCAAGCTGCCCCGGAAAAGGGCGGCCACGAGGTCCAGATCTGGATGGGCGGCGGACATTCCGTAAGCGGCGGTCGCGGCAATACCGGAGTTTTCAACGCCGGCTTGCGATACGGCTGGGTACTCACGGACCCGCATCTTCCGGGATTTCTGCGGGGCCGTTTTGAGTATGCGGTCGATGCCGTCCCGCTGTTTCTTGCCTTCCAACCTACAAACACAGCTTACGGCGTCGGCTTCGATCCGCTGGGATTGAAGTGGAATTTCCAACGCCACGGACGCATTTCTCCGTACCTGGAACTGACCGGGGGAGTTCTGCTGACAAGCCACGACATTCCCACCGGGACCAACACTGTCAACTTCATGGACCAGGCGGCACTGGGCACGCACATTCTTGGCGCCAAGCACAACGTCAGCCTCGAGTTGCGCTACATGCACATTTCGAACGCCGGACTGGCAACGCCGAATCCGGGAGTCAATACGGTCCAGGTGCGCCTGGGGATCGGGAGATTTTTCGGACGTCACAATTAGCCACGCCCGATCCGCCACGGAGGAGCAGCCAAGGTGCTGCTAGCGGATGTTCAGTTCAGCGTAGTGGGCGAAACTGGAGAGCGCTACCTGGTCGTTGCCGGGTATATAGAAGCCAAACTTTCCCAGGCTGAGGTTAACGCCAGGCTGCGTCCAGCGATCCAGGACAATCCAACTGTCACCGTGCTTGATCTGGTGGACGAGTTCCGTGGGGCTAATGCGCACATGAAGCATGCGGAAGCTTTTCTTCTCGCCCTTATGGGGGACTATGATCTCGTCCGTCTTGTTCCCATTGTGAATGACGCTGCGGTAGAAATTATTGTCGTCCATTTGGAGAAGGACGTAGTTTTTCGAGTCGGTGTAGTTGAGCACCCACTGCAAGACATGACCCTTGGTAAGCATCGCCAAAAAAACAAAGGTGCCCGAGGTAGGAGCGACGCCGTATAAGACGAAGTCCCCTCCTTTGCGGGCGAAAGAATCTCCCTCTTGCTTCCAGGCGCCCGGGTCATCCCACTTCGACATGCCATTCGGGGCGAGAGACAAATCCAAACTCTTGGATTGTCCGGCGATGACCTCGAGCGTGGCCGAGCGTGTGAACCTGTCAGCGGTTCGTGCAGTAAGAGTGTAGGTACCGGGGGCAAGATTGAGCGGGACACCACTGCTTACAATTTTCAGAAGATCATCTTTCACGACTGCAACTTTGGCATCGGAGGGCGCGAAGGTAATTTTCAATTCCCCGGGAGCGGATTCCAGGGCGGCATCCGCAGCAGCGAGAGATATGGATGCGCCTGCAACGAAGTGTTCCTTGAACTGGCGGGACTTGAATCGCTCTTTGCGCAGTTCGACGGTGTGGTCTCCGGGATTGACGGTGGAAACGGAGAGCGTCCCATCGGGCTGAATAGTACCCACGACAGTCTGATCGACGAGAACCGTGGTTCCGGGAGCGCCGCCCTGGATGGTCAGCGAGGCCAGACCAGACGAGGATAAGCTAGGCTGCGGTTGGAGGTTGAACACAAGCTTGACCTCTTCTCCCTTGCGAATGCGGACCTTTTGTTGGGGAGGATCCTGAAAGCCGCCTTTGGAGACCTGAACAACGTAGTCCTTGAGTTCAAGATTCGGTAAGCGCAATTGGCCAGCTTGAGTGAGCTGCCGTTGAAGTTTTCCGTTGAGAAAAACCCTTGCGTCGTCTTGACCGGCAACGACCAGCAGCGTGCCCAAGTTGTGACCGGACTCGACGGGCGGCTGATCATCAGGCGTAACTCTAGGCGTCATTCTTCCGGCGCCCGTGTCGGAAGAAGCGCCCGGAGCAGGCGGAGATGGTTCAGGAGTCGATTGTTCCGGGGCGGAGACGGTGGGAGCGGGCTCAGCGGGGACCGAGACGGCTGGAGCAGCGACCGTGGGAGCGGCCGCGGGAGTCTGCGCCACCGGCGGAGCGTGATGTCTTCGCGCAAAGAAGAATGTCGCGGCCAGGAGAATTATCGCGGCGGTGGAAATGAGGATCACCGTTCTGGAGTTCGACCTCGTGGGTTGTTGTGGCTGGGATAACGGGGATATAGCTTTGGCCACCGGTACAGAGGGCGCCGTGGCGGCTGGTGGCGGGGGGAGTTGCGGCTCTGGCGGAGTGGTCAGGACTGTGGCTGGCGGCACAACGTGGGCCGGAACTTCGCTCGGCGGGACCTTGCTTGTCGGAACAGTAGCGGTCGGAATATTTTCGGGTGGAAGCGGACTCGGCGGAACCTTGGTTGACGGGACCTTGCCGGTATCCGTGCGTGAAGCCTCCGAAGCGGTGGGGCGCGGGACGTGAAGAATTACGGTCGCGCCTTTACTGCGCGGCGACGCGCTGGAACTCTCCTGGGGAACCAATCCCAACCGGAGGAGCAGGGCATTGGCGATGGACAAGATTTCGCCATCCGTCCAATGCTTGGCGGCCACCCCTTGTATGCGCTCGGCTAAGGCTTGTTTTGCAGCAACGTCCGCGGCCCCATCGATTTCGCGCTGCAAGCGCCGCAGGTCTTCCAAGTCGCCGCGGCGGGCCTGGCGCCGCCGAGCATCCTGATCGCGCTGGATCGCATCCTGGAGCTGGAGCAATTTAGGATCGTGAGGATGAACCGCCAGTCCCTCCGCAACCCAAGCCAATGCCCCGAATAGATCGCCGGCGGACTGCAGCTTGCTCGCTTGCGAAACCCACTCTTCCACTGAACTTGTTTGTTTTCTGTCTACGATCAGGTTAAGGATCGTTTTAGCCGTAGGATGCGCAGGATTCAAAGCGAGCGCCTGATTGGTCATCGTCTCAGCTTGCAGCCAATCGGTTTCTACAATGGAATGCGCGTGTTCCACGAGGGCGTTTGCCAGAATGGCGCGGGCGAGAGAATTGCGTTTATCCAGCTCATAGGCTTTGCGCAACACCTGAATGGCTTCGGCGGACTTCCTCTGCGCGAATAGTTCCTGGCTTTCGGTGATAAGGCGGTCGGCTTCGCCTTTGCGCTTAACGCCATCCTGGGCGAGCTTCTCTAGTTCGGATAGCTGCGCGTCCTTAGGGAAATCGGCGGCAATGCCTCGCAACAAATCCAAGGCGCGAGCGTAGTCGCCCGATTGCAGACAGGTATTGATCTGCTCAACGAGCCGCGCTTTGGATTCGGTCTGGGTCTGCTGGTCGCGCCTTTTCTCCAAGGGCCCTTAACCTCGAAGGTCAAACTTAGGATGTCGATTGCAGATGGTGCGCAAGATCTCCCAGTTGTGTCTTGCGCCAATCACGCGTTCAGAATGCGACTCCCCGCCGTCAGCATTTTTACTCGATTGGCCGGAAAAAGGTAGTGTCCTTGTAGTTGCGCCCCGGGCCGTGTCCCCTTATTGCGAAAGTTTTCGACGCTTCGCGTATTTCAAACTGGCCTCAAGGGGCACGGATCGGTCACCGAAAAATGAGGCCTGTATCTCACAATCTAACGACGGAAGCGAAGCCACCGGAGTTGCGGCTCCGGCGTGGGCCAGCTATTCTCATTCGTTATGTCTACGCTCGTCGAATGTGTGCCGAATTTCTCGGAAGGCCGCGACCAGGCCAAAGTTGACACTATCGTCGACGCCATGAAGATTCCCGGCGTCTACCTACTCGACCGCGAGATGGATGCCGACCACAATCGCTGCGTCATCACTCTGGTCGGAGAACGCGAGGCGATTCAGGAGGCCGCGATTCGGGGCGTGGGTAAAGCGGCCGAGTTGATCGACCTCAACTTTCACTCCGGAGCGCATCCGCGGATGGGCGCCGCCGATGTCGTGCCGTTTATTCCAATCGATGGCGTCACCATCGAAGATTGCGTCGCCATGGCCAACCATGTCGGCGAAGAGATCTGGAAGCGCTATCACATTCCCGTGTATCTCTACGAATCGGCCGCGAGAATCCCGGAACGCCAGGGCCTGGAAAATATTCGCCGCGGGCAATTTGAAGGAATCCGGGCCGAGATCGCGACCAATCCCGCGCGCCGGCCCGATATCGGCGAACCGCGCGTGCATCCCACTGCCGGGGCAACCGTCGTGGGAGCGCGCAAATTTCTCATCGCCTACAACGTTTTCCTCAATACGCCGGACGTTGACATCGCTAAAAAAATCGCCAAAGCCATCCGCTTTTCCAGCGGCGGCCTGCGTTTTGTCAAGGGCGCGGGATTCCTGGTGCGCGGCCAGGCTCAGGTTTCGATGAACCTGACCGATTTCGAGCAGACGCCCATCCACCGGGTGTTCGAGATCGTCAAGCGCGAGGCCGCCCGCTACGGAGTCATGCCAGCATCGAGCGAAATCGTCGGCCTGATCCCGAAGAAGGCGCTGGAAGACGCCGCCGAGTGGTTTCTCCAGGTCGAGAACTTCGACTCGTCCTTGATTCTTGAGAATCGCCTCGCCGCCGTCATGGGCGGCAAGATGGTTGTCGGAGGTCTGCGCGCCGGCGTCGAGCCGTTCGTGGAGCAGTTGGCAGCCCCGACTGCCACGCCCGGCGGAGGCAGCGCATCGGCCGCGGCTGGAGCGATGGCAGCGGGTCTGGCAACCATGGTCGCGTCCATGTCACGGGGCAAGAAAGCGTATCTGCAATATGAGTCTCAGCTCAGCGCCGCGATCGCCGCTCTCACTCCGCTGCGCGAGGAACTCAAGGCCTCGGTCGATGCCGATGCCGAGTCTTACAACTCGGTGATGAAGGCTTACAAGGCGGCCAAGTCAGCTGCCGACGAGAAAGCCGGCGAGGCCATGATCGAAGCCGCCCTCAAAGAGGCTACAGCCGTCCCGCTCAGCGTGGCGGAGAAGGCTCACCAGGTCGAGCGGATGGCCAAATCTCTGGAGCCGATCACCAATCCGAACATGAAATCCGATCTGACAACCGCCGCAGCCCTGGCCACGGCCGCCATCACGGGCGCCCTGGCAAACGTCGAGATCAACCTGGCCTCAATCAAAGATCAAGCCTTTGCGGGTCAGGTCCGTCAGCGAACCTCAAAGATTCCGTCCCAGGGTTGAGCGCGAGCCATTTCTTGAACGATCAAACTCCGCCCGGCGATCCAGACGATGACTAGTGACGCTGCTCGCCGTCCAATCCGAAGGACGCAACTCCCGGCCGCGTGTCTAAGAGGCGCGTCTAAATGGTCAACGGTGACTGTACTTTTGTTCGCATTCATCGGAATGCAAGTAAAATAGAATAAATCGATCTATGAACGACAAGGTCTGATCGTGCATCCAACTAAGGGTGCGTAGTCCTGACCATTTTCTGATTCGAGGCGTTATGAGACTTCTGAGGATTTGTCTGGCTTCTGTGCTCCTGGTAAGCATGGCCTACGCCATGCCGCTGAATTCTTCGGCACGGTCCTGTGTTCCTGCCGACCTGCTGCAACTCATCTCGGTGGACTACCGCGCTCTGAAAGATTCCCCGACGGCCATGCAGTTGAAGCAGCAGCTGATGCCGGATAACATCAAGCAGTTTGAGGCAGCGCTGAAGGGGATCGGCCTCGATCCCGAGAAAGACGTCGACTCACTCACCTTCGCCTCATTTCGCTCGGGTAAACAGGGCATCAAGACTGTTGGCGTCGCTGCTGGCCCCTTCAACATGAAGGCCGTTTTGAAGAAGATGAAGCTGCAGAAGTACGTGCCCAAGAAGTACAACAACAACGACATCTATCCGATGGATGGCGGGCTCGTCATGAGCTTTCTTGATGACAGCACGCTCCTGTTCGGCGATGGCACCTCCATCCGCGTCGCCCTCGATACCCGCGATGGGCAGCTCCTGGGCCTGGATACGAACGGCAACATGGCCGATATGATGACCAGCGTCGATTCCTCCGCAGTCTGGAGCATCCTTGACCAGCAGGGCACGCAGAACGCGCTGCACTCAGCCATGGGCGATGCCTCCAAGATCGCTGACTACGAGTCGATCAAGAAGCGTCTTATGGGTTCGCGCTATTCCATGAACTTCAACAGTGGCGTGAATTTCGACATGACGGTCGTCACCTCGGACTCCACGACAGCCGCCACCGTCTCTTCCCTGCTCAAGGGCTACATGCTCTACAAGAAAGTGAACGCCACTCCGGCGGAGAAAGTTGCAGTCGAGAATACAGCGGTCGATCCCGATGGCCAGAACGTGCAAGTGCGCTTCAAGGCCAACGACCAGCAATTCCAGTCTCTGATGCATTCGGATTTGTTCGCAGCCGTAACTCACTAGAACGGCGCGATCGGAGCAGGAATCTCAGCGTTCTCCGCGGCATTTCTCAGCGAACTCCGCGGTAAGAGCCTTAACCGCTGAGAGCGCCGAGGAGCAGAGTTCGCAGAGGGAGTTAGGGCTTCGCCCTTTCAGATCTCTTCTGCCGCGCCCAGCCTTCTTTCACGACTTGGCGACCGCGCCCGATCGCCAAAGCGTCTTCCGGTACGTCATCCGTGATGCACGATGCTGCCCCGATGTACGCCCCCTTGCCTACGCGCACCGGCGCGACGAGAGTGCTGTCACTGCCAATGAAGACGTCGTCGTCGATCACCGTCTTGTGCTTGTGGACGCCATCGTAATTGCAGGTGATCGTACCTGCTCCGATATTGACGCCCTCGCCGATCTCAGCATCGCCCAGATACGTCAGATGATTCGCCTTCGATTTCTTCCCCAGCTTGATCTTCTTGGTCTCAACGAAGTTGCCGACGTGAGCGCCTTCGCCAATCTCGCTTCCCGGACGAAGATGGGAATAGGGACCAATAATCGCTCCCGACCCGATGCGCGCGTCTTCCATGATGGAGCCCGGTCGGACTGTCACTCCGTCGCCAATCTCCGAATCGCGAATCACGCAGTAGGAGCGCACGCGGCTGTTCCCGCCGATCTTGGTCTTGCCGAGCAGTTGCACATAGGGCTCGATCACAGTATCAGGGGCGATTTCCACGTCGGCGTCGATCACGCAAGTCGCCGGATAGAAAATCGTCACGCCATCATCCATCAATTGCCGGCACTTGGCGAGCCGCATCTGCTCATCGATATCCGCCAGTTCGGCCCGCGTATTGCCGCCTAAAACTTCGTTTGGAGTTGCCGTCTTCCACGCGACGACCCGCTGGCGTACTTTTTTGAACACGGCAGCAATGTCGGTCAGGTAGTACTCGCGGTGCGCGTTGTCGGTGGAAAGTTCATCGATGTGCGAATAGAGCTGCTTTACATCGAAAACGTAGAATCCGGAATTGATCTCTCCAATCTTCTTCTGCGCGGGGCTGGCTGACTTCTCTTCGACGATGCCCACCACCTCGGCACTCTTCGCGCCTTTGCGAAGCACGCGGCCATACCCGGTTGGATTCTCCAGATCCGCGCTCAGCAGCGTCATCGCTGCCCGTTGCCGCAGGTGGAAATCTCGAAGTTGTCCGATCGTCTGCGATGAAATCATCGGGGCGTCGCCGGAGAGAACAATGACATCGTCATATGCCGCGAGCGCTTCTTTCGCCATCATGAGGGCGTGGCCTGTGCCCCGCTGCTCGGCCTGCAACACGAAGTTGACGCCGGTGTGCTGCGTGGCTGCGCGAACCTGCTCCGCCTCATGGCCGATGATGGCATATACGTCGGATGCCGGTACAAGGCGCACCGCCGCGCGAATCACGTGCTCGAGCAAAGGCTTGCCGCCCACTTCATGTAAGACTTTAGGATGTTGCGATTTCAGCCTGGTTCCCTTGCCTGCAGCCATGATGGCGACCGCGAGCCGGGGAGGGTTCGCTGAGTTCGCTGTTTTCGATTGCGGTGAGGAAGCCTTCGAGGAATGAGAAGTCATAGCTTTCGATTTGTTCATCTCGAACTCAATATACCTTTGCAGCCGGGACAATGGCTATTTCCCGCGCGGTAGCCTACAATCTCCGGCGCGGTTTCCCAGACATGAAACGGGTGATCGCAAACTGCCTGGAGGGAAGAGAATGCCGAAATATGTGATTGAGCGTGATATTCCGAATATCGGGAACGTCACTCCGGATCAAGTTATTGCCATCTCGCAGAAGTCTTGCGGCGTTCTGAAGAAAATGGGCCCACAGATTCAGTGGGTGCACAGCTATGTGACCAAGGACAAGATTTATTGCATTTATATCGCCCCTAATGAAGAAATGGTGCGGGAACATGCCCGCCAAGGTGGATTCCCAGCCAACAGCATCTCCGAGGTGAAGCTGATGATCGATCCCACCTCAGCTGAAGGGTAGCTACAACCCTATTCCACCATCGACCGACAAAATCTGCCCGGTGATGAACTGCGGAGCGGTGGCAAAAAACAAGACTGCGGCGGCGATTTCCTCGCCCCGTCCATTGCGCTGCATCGGCGTCTGTTTGGCCATGCGCCGCATGAATGCCGCTGCGGACTTCTCTCCCAGATCGATCATGCCCGGAGCCACCGCGTTCACCGCAATTTCCGGCGCCAGCGCCTTGGCCATCACCTTCGTCAGCATGTGCAACGCTGCCTTCGATGAGCAATAGTGAGCATGTGTCGGCCATGGCCGCAGCCCGCCGAGCGATCCCATGTTGATGATCTTCGCCTCCAGCTTCCCTGCGTTTTTCCCGCGGTCGCGCCGCATCCACTTCAAGGCTTCGCGGGATACCAGAAACGGCCCACGCGTGTTGGATGCGAAGATCGCATCCCACTGCCGGACGGTCAACTTCTCGAACTCGGCGGTCTCATAGTTGGCCGCGTTGTTGACCAGGATGTCGATCCGTCCCAGTTCGCGGCCGACCTCTTTCATCATGGCGTGGACGCTAGCTTCGTTTGTCACATCGCACTTCAGGGCAAAGGCGCGAACGCCCATGCCACAGAGATCGACAACCGTCTCTCGGGCCTCGCGCGCGGAATTGCGGTAAGTGATGGCCACATCGGCTCCGGCCTCGGCGAGAGCCAGCGCCGATGCGCGCCCCAGCCGTCTCGCCGCTCCGGTAATGAGCGCCGTCTTGCCGCGAAGGGGCTTTTCGCCGAGCGCAAGCATGCGTGAATTCATTGCCCCACTATAACCGAGTTTCCGCAACGGAATACCATAACGTTATTGTGGTTTAGAGCTCCCTTTACTTCTGGAAAACAGCCAGCGCCTCGCGTTAAAATCCTCCCGGCATGCCGGAGTCTCGCAATGTCATCGTCTATTCCCGCAAAGGATGCCACCTTTGCGAAGTGGTAAAGGAAAGTCTCGCCAAACTCTCGCGCCGCGGAGGGTTCACCTGGCACGAAATCGACGTCGACACGGATCTCGAACTCCGCCGCCAGTTTAACGATGAAGTTCCCGTCGTTTTTATCGACGGACGCAAGGCCTTCAAGTATCGGATGAGCGAGCAGGAATTCCTCAGGAAGCTGGCCAGCTAGAGCAGGACGCAACACCCTTTTCCCATTCGGAATGCCAGGTTTTCCGCTACAATCCCTCCCGGCATGTTGCGCACGCAACTTTACGCTGATCCGCAGAACCTTTTCCTTCACGATCTGGTACTCGACTCCTGCCGCCGCAATGCGACGAAAACTGCGATAGTCGACTGTTCCTGCGGACGCCGCATCAGCTACGCCGAGTACGGAGAAACCGTCGAGTCTCTGGCACGCGGCCTCATCGCCGCAGGCGTCAAGCCGGGCGACGTGGTCGCCATATTCCTGTTCAATTCCTGGGAATTCTGCGCCGCCTTCCACGCTACGCAACTTGCTGGAGCCATCCCTACGCTGCTGAATCCCACCTACCGCGAACGCGAGGTGCGATATCAACTGGAGAACTCGGACGCGGTCGTCTTGATCACCGATGGGGCTAATATCGCTGGAATCAATCTGGGCGGATTGCCGAAACTCCAGCGCGTCTACACGACCCGAGTCACAGCGGTGGCCGCCGAACCGTTTGCGAATCTGCTCCGGCCCGTGTCTGCCACTTGTCCTAGACTAGAATCTTCTTCGCAGCAGACCCTTGCCGTTCTTCCCTACTCCAGCGGGACAACGGGCCTTCCCAAGGGCGTCATGCTCTCGCACTACAACCTGGTCGCCAACATCTATCAACTGCTCGGCCCGAACGCGACCACGCTCAACGCCGCCGACAACATCCTGTGCTGCCTGCCGCTCTATCACATCTACGGTTTGAATGTGATGCTCAATCCTGCGCTCGTGCTGGGCGCAAAGCTTGTGCTGATGCCGCGCTTCCACGTGGAACAACTCACGGGCCTGATGGTCGATGAGGCCATCACGATGATGCCGCTGGTGCCACCTGCCATCAACGCACTATGCCAGGCCGCCGAAGCGGGAAAGTTTCCGCGCGAGCATCAAGTACGCTGGGTGAAATCAGGAGCGGCACCGCTCGCGCCCGAGCTTCCAAGGCGCTTCACCGCACTGACCAATATTCTCGTGTGCCAGGGATATGGCATGACCGAAGCCTCTCCAGTCACACATGTCGGATTCCTAGAACCCGAGCTCTATAGGCCGGATTCCATCGGCCATCCTCTCGCGCAAACCGACTGTCGCGTGCTGGCGCAATCTGAAATTGATCCCGCTGATAGACCCGATGACCTTACTGAAGCTCCGTCCGGTCTGCCCGGAGAACTGGTGATGCGCGGACCGCAGTTCATGCTGGGTTACTGGAAAGAGCCTGCGGCCACGGCCGCAGTGTTGCGCGACGGATGGTATTGGTCGGGAGATGTTGTCACACGCGATCGCGAGGGCTTTTATCGCGTCGTCGATCGCCGCAAAGAGATGATCAAGTACAAGGGATTCGCCGTGGCGCCAGCCGAAGTCGAAGCAGTGCTGCTCGAGCATCCCGCGGTGAAAGAGTGCGGAGTGGTGGGCCGTCCTTGCGAGGACGCAGGCGAGGTCCCGGTGGCATTCGTCGCTCTGCGAGACGGATTCGTCGAAAGCGGCAAACTCCAGGAGGAACTCTGCTCGTTCGTGGCCGATCGCCTCACGCATTATAAGCAGCCACGCGAGGTGCACTTCCTCGATGTGGTTCCAAAAACCGCGTCGGGAAAAATCCTGCGCCGTGAACTGCGCAAGCAACTGGCCTGAGATCTCGAAGAGGTAACACTACTTTGACACTCCTCTGTAAAATTCGCAGCATTACCATAAGGGATGCCTCTCCAGCGCACCTCTTCGGAGCAACCCGCGGTGCCCCGCAAGGCTGTTCGCTGCGCGTCAGTGTTCAATGCCCCTTCTAACAGCCTGCGTTTACTAACAAATCTGGTCGCTTGGTAGTTTGCCAAACAAAAAGATCAACGTATTTAGAGATCGAGGCTGGACGATTTCACTTTCGATGATTGCGCGCGACTTTTTCCTGATGCAGAACACAACATGAACTTGTGGGCCCTTGACCGCAATTTGTACAAGGAATAAATTGCCCCGCAATGTTGTCCCGTTCTTTCCTCATCCGAGGGTAGAAATCCACTTGGGGCTCCCATCTCTCCCATAGCGCTGTTCGTTCGCGGTGGGGCGCGAGACCGGTTTCGTTGTGGCCGGCTCGCAGCTTGATCAGAACAGCGGATAGACCCCGCGCCGCTTCGCAAAATGTGCCGCAATCTCAAGGCACACGTGTGTCCATCCCCAGGAGGTTGTCCATGAAGTATCGAAAGCTCTCCCCTGTCGCTTTCTGCTTTGCCACGGTTCTCCTCGCGAGTTTGGATCTCTCCGCACAGAACGATCCAGGGCCGCGTCCCGGCCCCGCAGGCGCAGGCAGTTTCTTTCCAACCCTCAACAGTAATGAACAGGCGTTGTTCAACCAGGCGTCACAAGTGCTGCAAGAGATCGATTCCGTCTCTGGCACGATCGTGGGTGAGCCAGGCTCCGGACTTGGTCCTACCTTCAACGGCAACAGTTGCACGCAATGTCACGCACAACCGGCTCCCGGCGGGAGCAGCCCCGGACTGAACAGCCCGCAGAACCCAATCACAAATCCGCAGATTGCGCTGGCCACGCTCGATAGCGCGACGAACACCGTTCCATCGTTCGTCACCGCAAATGGCCCGATGCTGGAAGCGCGATTCGTCAAGAATCCGAATGGCACAGCGGACGGCGGGGTGCACGGTCTCTACACCATCCAGGGACGTTCGGATGCGCCGGGCTGTATGCAGGCGCAGCCGGACTTCGCTACTGCGGTGGCGCAAGGCAACGTGATCTTCCGCATTCCGACGCCACTGTTCGGACTCGGTTTGGTCGAGGCGACTTCAGATCAGGCTCTGATCGACAACCTGAACGCCACCGCCGCCCGCCGGGCAACACTCGGCATTGGAGGCTCTTTTAACACCAGCGGAAACGACGGCAGCATCACGCGTTTCGGCTGGAAAGCGCAAAACAAGTCTCTGCTGATTTTCTCGGGAGAGGCCTACAACGTCGAGATGGGCGTCTCGAATGAATTGTTCCCCAACGAACGAAGCGCTGTGGCGGGCTGCATATTCAACAGCTCGCCGGAAGATAAGACCCACACCCTGAACGAAAGCGGCAGTGCTACCGGCACTGCGTCTGAGATGTCGTCGGATGCGCTCAACTTCGCGCTGTTCGCCCGCTTATCGGCGCCGCCGACACCTGCTCCGACCACCTCGTCCACCCTGAATGGAGCGTCCTTGTTCTCCTCCATCGGCTGCTCGCTCTGCCACACGCCAACGCTCACGACCGGCCAATCGCCCTACACCGGCATGTCGAACGTGAGTTACAACCCTTACTCCGACTTCGCCCTGCACAAGATGGGCATCGATTTGCAAGATGGCATCGCTCAAGGCGCGGCCAGCGGAAAGCAGTTCCGCACCGCACCTCTCTGGGGACTCGGGCAGCGCTTGTTCTTCCTGCACGATGGCCGAACCGCCGATCTCATCCAAGCCATTCAGGCGCACAGCAGCAGTGGGTCGGAAGCGATCAAGGTCATCGGCAACTACAACAAGTTAAAAGCCTCACAGAAGCAGGACCTGCTGAACTTCCTGCGATCGCTATAGGTGAGTTTTGTCCCAGACGAATCGCGGAGGATCGCAGTTCCTCCGCGATTCGATTTTCTAAGTTAATGGAACTTCTGCGCCTAAGCCTGCGTACCTTCCATCAGAAAGCGGAATTGAACTCACGCATCCGGAGCCAAGCATAACCGGAAGGGAGATACGACTATGGGAGAACTCACCGGCTTCGCAGCAGTGGTCATGCTCTTCGCAATACCGATGGCAGTGGTTGGAATGTATACCTTTTACCGAGTGCGCAAATTGCGCACCGACGAGCGTCTGGCCGCGATGGCGCGTGGCGTCGAGATCCCCATGCAAGCGGAGCTCTCCGAATCGGCCAAGTCGCGCCGTGCAGGCATTCTGCTGGTCGCAGGCTCGGTTGGCTACATGCTGGCGTTCACGATCGTGGCGCGCTACGAGCCCGATGCGATGATTGCCGCCGCGTTTGGCGCCATCCCGTTCACGCTGGGCTTGGGATATTTCCTGGATTCAGTGCTGATCCACCGCGACGCGCGAACCTCGTCGTAGGGACGACCGTGACCTAGCGGCGCCGCAGCTTCGCATTCAGAAGGGCTAGCAACTGATCCCCGCGTCCAGCGGGGATCGCTCTTTTCGGCAGCGTCCAGAAAGATGCGCCGTTTGTCTGCAGCAGGAAGATCGTTGCTGTTTCCTGGAAGAAGGAGAAGTCTTTCCACTGCTTCTGCTGCCGCAGACTGCCGTGCGTAATGGGAATCAGTTCGGATAGGTCCGTAAGGAGTGCTCATTCTCCCGTCAGGAACTTGTACTGCCGATCATTCAGCGGAACCACGCTGAGTCGTCCCTGCCGCACCAGCGGAGACTCGGAAAAAATATCGCTCCCCTTCAACTCCGCCAGCGTAACCGGCTTGGTAAGCGCGTTGCCGACCTTGATCTTGACCTGGGGATTCTTCTCATCTGAAGTATCGACCGAGACCACGCTGGCCGTTCCGACGGCACTCTTCTCATCCCCGGTGTGGTAGACAACCAAGCGTTCGCCCGGCTTCATTCCGCGTAGATACTTCAAGGCCACCGGGTTCGAAACTCCATCCCACACGGTGGTCTTCTCGCGCTGCAGGTCAGCGAAGGAATAAGTGGAGGGTTCAGTTTTCAGTAAATAGTCCATAAGCCAGAACTCTTGGATTGTAGATTTCAGATTGTAGACTTGAGAATCTAATTTCAATCTACAATCTGAAATCTAAAATCTGCAATCCCTGATTTAGTTCGGTTTCTTGTCCTTCTGATCGGCCGGTGGCGCATCCTGCTTCGGCGCGGCATTCGGATCGCTCGGACGGTCGTCGTATATCGAGAACTGTCCCTGCGGCCGCTTCAACTTGACCGTGATCTCGGTCTTGGGCTTCTGGATGTCAAAATCTTCCCCATAGGTTTGAAACCCATGCGCCAGAACCTGCACGCGCAGCATCCCGTAGGGAATGCCGTCCAAGTCGCATTTCCCTTCCGGGCTGGTTTTCAACTCCAGTCCGCCGCGCTGCTGCTTCCCCTTCGTATTCACCGGATGCAGCACCACGGCCGCATTCCGCACCGGCTTTCCGTTGTCGTCTTTAATCACCACAAAGTAAAGCCACGAGGTCGGTTCGTCGTCTTTATCTTTCTGCGCAAAAAGCGGGACGGAGGTGGCAAGCATCGCGAACAGCAGTGTCGCCCCAACCAGATACTTGTTCATGCGGTCATTTTATTAGGCCGCCGAATCGCTGTCACCCCCAAGTGTTTATCTCCACGGTTTTCTCGGCGTCCTCAGTGGCTTTTCTCTGCGATCTCCGCGGTAAAGAGCTTGAACCGCAGAGAACACAGAGTTCGCCGAGTCTCCATTCTTCTACAATTGCTAACGTGAAGACTTGGGACGTCATCATCATCGGCGGAGGCATCATCGGCCTCTCGCTTGCGATCGCCCTCCGCAAGAGAGGGGCGTCCGTGCTGCTAGTCGAGCGCGGTGAACCCGGCCGCGAAGCCTCCTACGCAGCAGGTGGCATGCTTGTCGATTGTCCCCTCGAGACTCCGCCATCGTTGCAGCCACTGGCTACCGCGAGTGCCCGCATGTATCCGGAGTTTAGGCATGAACTGGAAGTCGAGTCGGGGATGAAGGTAGATTTGCGGGACCATGGAACAATTCTGTTCCTGAGGAAAGAACACCTCGCCCATCCGCAATTCGCAACCTTGTTTCATACAGTGGATTTCGCGGAGCAAGAACCCGCCCTTGGCATGCCGGGCTACAAGGAAGAATTCGAGCAGCGATGGTCTCTCAAAGAGCGCGATCTCGAAACATCGCACGAAGAGTTTGCCGAGCTCTTCAGGTTTCCATTTCAAAACGCGTTTCATGTCAACGAGCGCTCTATCGATCCACGAGCGGTAACGGGCGCGGCTCTCAAGACTGCTCGGAATCGTGGCGTAGACATTTCCTCTGGCGATCCCGTCACTGCCATCAACTTCTCCGACGGCTACGTCACAGGCGTGACCACGACCAAGACCTCCTTTCCCGCCGAGAAAGTTGTGAATTGCGCAGGATGCTGGTCTGCCCAAATATCCCCCTCTCGGCTGCCCACACGCCCGGTCAAGGGCCAGATGCTCTGCCTGGTGATGCATCCGCGGAACCTACTCAAATACGTAATCCGAACGCCGGATGTCTATCTCATCCCCCGCAGTGACGGGCGGCTGCTGGTCGGCGCCACGGTCGAGGAAGCCGGTTTCGACAAGCGTACCGATCCCCCAACGATCCAGCGCCTCCACCGCGCCGCACTCAAGCTCGTTCCGAAGCTCGCAGATGCCAAAATCCTCGAAGACTGGGCCGGCCTCCGCCCCGGAACGCCAGACAATCTTCCGATCCTGGGTGCGACGGAAATTCCGGGCTACTACGTAGCCACCGGCCATTTCCGCGATGGAATCCTCCTCGCTCCGATCACTGCCCAAGTCATGGCTGACGTGATCGAAGGCCGCAAACTCGAGTATGATCTATCGCCCTTCTCGCCCTCCAGGTTCTAGTTCTCGGGAACTTCAGTTGAGTGTTATACGTTCCTCCTCTACGCTGTTTGGCTAAGGGCTAGAAGCTAGAGGCTTTCTTTCCCGGAGGATTCGTGCAACTCGCAATCGAAGACGTTAGCAAGCGCTACGGCGGCGGAAACTGGGCCCTGCGCAACTTCACGCTTCAGCTTGGTCCCGGTGTACTCGGACTTCTCGGGCCCAACGGCGCGGGAAAGACCACCCTTATGAGCATCCTGGCCACAATCACGCGCGCGACCGAAGGACATGTCAGATGGAACGGCACCGACATTGCCTCCAAACCCGACGGCCTGCGCGCTACGCTCGGTTATCTCCCGCAGGATTTTGGCGTCTACCCGAATCTCAACGCGGTCGAATTCCTCGAATATCTTGCTGCCGTGAAAGGTCTCGACGCAGCCGCTTCCAAGCGGCGCATTGATGAACTGCTGAACCTGGTCAATCTCGCCGATGTCCGCAAGCGCCCGCTGGGCGGCTACTCCGGAGGAATGAAGCAGCGCGTCGGCATCGCCCAGGCTCTGCTGAATGACCCCCAGCTATTGATCGTCGACGAACCGACGGCGGGACTCGATCCCGAAGAACGTGTCCGCTTCCGCAATTTGCTTTCGGAACTCTCCGGCGAACGCATCATCATTCTGTCGACACACATCGTCTCCGACGTAGAAGCGACGGCAACTGACATTGCCCTGATCTCGCAAGGCGCGCTTGTGGCCCATGCCTCGCCTGAAGAACTACTGCGCCGCGTGGAGGACAAAGTTTGGGAGTGGGTGATCCCCAGCGCGGATTTGAACGGAGCCCGTCAGCGTCACCTGATCAGCAACACCGCCCGGCGCAGTGACGGAGTGCATGCCCGCGTCCTGGGCGAAACCCCGCCGGATGGCGCTCAGCCCGCCACTGCGAATCTCGAAGACGCCTATTTGTTCTGTCTGACGCAACACCGCGCCGGAACCGTGAGCCCAGGTGTCGAAGCCGGAGTCGTGGCGTGAACTCCGCCCGCGTCCTCTATCACATGGTGCGCGCCGACTTCCGCGAACGCGTGCGCCGCTACAGTTTCCTGCTTACCCTGGCAGGCGCTCTATGGGTCGCCTACGGAGTTGCCACCGAGGAAGTCTGGATCGTCGTCGGCAATGGCTATCGCGGCGTTTACAACTCGGCGTGGATTGGCATGCTGATGGCCATCTGCTGCTCGACGTTCCTCTCGCTCGCAGGCTTCTACATCGTGAAGAACTCGGTGCAACGCGACACCGACACGCGCGTCGGACAGATCCTCGCCGCCACTCCCATGCGCAAGGATTTCTATACCATCGCAAAGACGCTCAGCAATTTTGCAGTGCTGGCCTGCATGGTCGGAATCCTGATGGTGGCAGCAGTCGCCATGCAACTTATGCGCGCCGAGGCGCATTCCTTCTCGCTGTGGAAACTCTGGGCGCCATTTATTTTCTTTGCTCTGCCCACAATGCTTTTGGCGGCGAGCGCCGCTGTGCTCTTTGAGACTTTGCCTCTTCTGCGCGGAGGCGTGGGTAACGTCGTCTATTTCTTCATATGGACGGCGGCCCTCGCACTCGGCGCGACAGGTCTTGACGACCCAACCGGCTTGCAGCTTCTCTATCGCAGTTCACGGCAGACCTTGCACGCGATTGATCCTACCGATGACAACAACTTCCACTTCAGCCTGACCATTGGCGGGGAGCACGCGGTTCGCACCTTTCCATGGAACGGCATCGATTGGACAACCAACGTCCTTCTAATCCGGCTGGCTTGGATCGCCGTGGCCGTTGCCATCGCCTATGCCGCGTCGATCTTCTTCCATCGTTTCGACCCAGCACGATCCTGGTTCAAGCGCCGAGCAGCTTCGGTGGTCACGCCCCCGGCTTCGGCAGTGCAAGAATCCGCGTCTTCGCAGCATCGCAGCGCGGCGCATCTCTCCTCGATGCCGCAAACGCGTTCTGGCGTCCCCTTCTTCCGGATCGTTGCCGCTGAATTGCGTCTGATGCTGAAGGGCAAGCGCTGGTGGTGGCATCTGGTCGCCGCGGGCCTGGCCGTTGCGTGCCTGTTCGCGCCGTTCGATGCCGCTCGTGGCGGGGTCCTTGTAGCCGCCTGGTTGTGGCCGATTTTTGTCTGGTCTCCCATGGGATCGCGGGAAGCTCGTCACGCGACTGAGTCTCTCATCTTCTCCTCCGCGCGAGCCTTGTCGAGACAGCTTCCTGCAATTTGGTCCTCGGGAGTTCTCGTCGCTCTTCTCGCCGGAGGTGGCGTCGGCGCCAGATTGCTCGTCCATGGCGATATCCATGGCTTTGCGGCCTGGTTCGCCGGCGCCGTATTCATTCCCACCCTGGCGCTGGCCCTGGGTGTCTGGACCGGCGGCAGCAAGGCCTTCGAGGCCATCTACATCATCTGGTGGTATATGGGCCCCGCTCATCACATCCCAGGCCTCGACTTCATGGGTACGACGCCAGCGTCGAGCAACCCGATCCCATACCTGATCGCGACGGCGTTTCTGCTGATAGCCGCGTACTGGCGCCGGCGCAGCCGCATAGCATATGCCTGAGAAGTCCCCTGCGATCCTCTGTGCCCCCTGTGGTGAGCCGCGCTTCGCGCTATACTGATTCGTTTCCTCGGAGCCCAGGCCCGCAATCCCGCCGTGCCCGCCGAGATTCAGATTGTCCAAATACGAAAGGACTCACCATGGCCTCTCCCGCAGTCGATTTTGCCCGCAACAACCAGCAGCGTTTTCTAAACGAACTCAAAGATCTTCTCCGCATCCCCAGCGTCAGCACCCTCGACGAACACAAGCCCGATATCCGGAAAGCCGCCGACTACGTCGCCAACGAACTGCGCCGCATCGGCATGGAAAACGTCGAGGTCATCCCGACCCAAGGACACCCGCTCATCTACGCCGACTGGCTGCATGCCTCCGGCAAACCGACGGTGCTCATGTATGCGCACTATGACGTCCAGCCGGCCGAACCGCTTGACGAATGGAAATCTCCGCCATTCGAGCCGACCGAGCGCAACAACAACATCTATGCCCGCGGCGCGGTTGACGACAAGGGCCAGCTCTGGATGGAAGTCAAAGCCCTCGAGGCCCTGATGCAAACCGGCGGCGGCAAGCTGCCGATCAATGTGAAGATCATCTTTGAAGGAGAAGAAGAAGTCGGTGGCGAGTCGATCGCCGAATACATCCGCAAGCAAAAAGCGAAGCTGAAAGCGGACTTCGCGCTGGTCTGCGACACGGAACTGTTCGCTCCCGATCTTCCGACCCTGTGCGTCGGCCTGCGGGGATTGGTCTATACCGAGATCGAAGCCTACGGCGCGAAGACCGACTTGCACTCCGGCATGTACGGCGGCGCAGCCCCGAATCCGTTCTTCGCCCTGATCGAGATGATCAGCAAGATGAAAGACTCAAAAGGCAAAGTCCTGATCCCCGGCTTCTACAAAGGAGTAAAGGCTCCGACCGCTGCCGAATTGAAAGCCTGGAAGCGTCTTCCCTTCAACGAAGAGCACTACCGCAAAACGGAAGTCGGATCGAAAGTCCTGACCGGAGAGCCCGGATATTCCGTTCTCTATCGCACGTGGGCGCGTCCCACGCTCGAAGTCCACGGCATGCCTGGGGGTTTCATCGCCGACGGCGCCAAGACCGTCATTCCGGCGAAAGCCAAGGCGAAGGTCTCGATGCGCATGGTCCCTAACCAGGATCCGGACGACATCCTGAAGAAATACATGGCTTTTATCAAGAAGAACACTCCGAAGGGCATCGAGACGAAGGTAAAAGTCTGGAGCAAGGGCCCTGCGTGCGTAGTGAGCACCGACAACAAGTACATCGAAGCCGCCACGCAAGCCTTGCACGACACGTTCAAGAAAGACACGGTGTTCATCCGCAGCGGCGGATCGATTCCCATCGTGACCGACTTCCAGGACGTTCTGAAGATTCCCAGCGTGATGATGGGCTTCGGCCTCCCCGACGACAACCTGCACGCCCCCAACGAGAAGTTCCACATCCCGAACTTCTACCGCGGGATTGAAACGATCTGCAGATTCTTCGAAAAGCTGGGATAGCGAGAATCAACTCGGAATATGTGGGGACAGCCGCCTTCGGCTGTCCCGCCGAGTGCAGCGAGGCGACGCTCACTGAATCAATTCTCCGTGTGATCCCAATTCACATCGCCGGCTGCGTCGAGAGGGCTCCCAACCAGCATCGTTGCCCCGCGCCGCAGCGCCTCAGGATCGCGCGCAGCAAGCCAGTACATATATCCAACCCCAGCCAAGAGAATCAGCACGAAGCAATAGGGAGTGACGTTGTAAGGCCAAGCAGGGACCGGGTACATGGTGACGAAAAAAACCGGTACAAGGGCGAGCGTTCCCATCCACGGGACAACGGCGTGGCGCCAGATACTGAAGTGCTGTGGAAGTTCGCGACGAACGTAGGCCGTCAGCGCGAGGTTCGCCATCGCGTACAGCAGAATCGCGGCCAGCGTAGCAATGGTGCCCAGAAAATTGAAGATGTCCTCCGGCCTAAGCAACAGGCCAACGATCAGGACTGGCACCAGTCCGCAAACCTGAAGGAATGCGATAGCGAAGGTCGGCGTGCGATGGACTGGATGGATTTTTCCGAAAGCTCGAGGCAGTGTGCCGGTCTGACCCATGGTGTACATCACGCGGGAAGCCGCATTCGTGCAGGCCAGGCCGGCGCCCACCGCGCTATTGATGATGGCCAGGATGACCAGCCACCAGGCGGATCCCCACAGCTTGTGGCCGAGCGCGTAGTAAGGATTGTCATCAGCAGCGAAGGCGGCCATGTTGCCCGTTCCCCAACCGATGGCGCTGGCGTAGGACGTGAACACATAGAAGACGCCGATAGCCAGCAACGAGAGCATTACCGCCCACGCCACAAATCTTCCGGGACGACGAGATTCTTGCGCCAGCGGAGCGGGAGCCTCGAATCCGCTCAGCGCAAGCACCGAGAAAACCATCCCCGCGAGGATTCCCTGGTAATGGTGCGGCGAAAGGATTGGCTGCACCGGAGCGCTGTAGTGCGAACCCGGTCCGGGATGCCTTAGAAACGTGAACGCCAGCGCCAGCATAATCAACATTTCCGCCCCGCCCAGCAGCGCGGTAGTGTGCATGGAAAACCGGACCCCGTAGTACGTGAAGAACCAGATCACCACGAATGTCGCGACCGCGAACAGCCACCAGGGCACGTGAACGTCAAACCCGCTGTGCAGCGTGTCGGAGAGCAGGTATCCCAGAAAACCGCTGGAGGCAGCTGGGCCGAGGATGTCGTAGATGAGATAACTCCACGTCGCAACGAATCCTATGCGGCTTCCAAGGCCACGGGTTGCGAACGAGTAGTATCCACCGCTCGAGGGCATGTAACGCGAGAACTCCGCAACCGTGTTGGCGATGAATAAACAAACGATCGTGGTCAGGAGGAACGAGATGGGCATCGCCGGGCCAGCCTTCATCGCGATGATCGGGAACGTGAATATGACGTTGGTGGCGGGAGCGATATGCGTAATGCCATGGAAGATCAACTCGGGAAGACCAAGAGAATTGCGGCGCAGTTGCACGCCGGCGGCGGCATTTTTGACCTCCGAGCTTGGCAATAGGGGACTCCTCGCGACGGCGGTCCAACGGTCATTCCGGAGACCACCACGACTGAGGGTGCCCCACTCTTGCGTTCTTTGCAAGGGTGGGATCTCGGACGCGTACTTCTTGAAAACGAAGCTCGGAATTGAGGTTCGTGCCGTCGCCGCAAGGCCCACGGGAAAGAACGCGATCAAGCCCGTCGCGATTTCGACCGTCGCCAAGAGCACCCGGCGTCGGTGTCCCGCTGAGTCTTCGACCGGCGATTCCCATTGCAGACCCTGATGGCTTGCGCTAGCCTTATCTTGCTCTCGCGATTCATCCCACCTCCTTTCCGTCTCCACCATAAAACTGTGGTTCTGCTGCAATGTCTGTGCAACCTAGCGCGGTCGGCTGTAAGCCCACACTACATATAGTGTTATATTGCTTGACCCCGGCCCAATTTCACCGTTACAGTAGCTTAACTTTGTGCTCGCTCTATCCAGCCTGGGGTGAGCCGCACGAACGTGCACAGTGGTGTGGCAACAAATCCGCCAGAGGAGGAATCCGTCTGGTAAACAGCTGCGCCATGTACGAAAATCCCCACTTCTGGCGAAACCGGCCAGAAATGGGGCACCCGATTCACTGGTAACCGACCGCTGGCCATTGGAGTTGATGCTTTGCTCAAACTGAAGAGGCTTCAGATTCTCGGGTTCAAGTCGTTCTGTGACCGCACGGAACTCAAGTTCCATGGCGACGGCATTGCCGCCATCATCGGCCCGAACGGCTGCGGCAAGTCGAATATTTCCGACGCCATCTCGTGGGTGCTCGGCGAGCAGTCGGCCAAGACGCTGCGCGGATCGCGCATGGAAGACGTGATCTTCGCCGGAACGCGCGACCGCAAGCCCACCGGCATGGCGGAAGTCTCGCTGACCCTGATCGATCCGGAAGCCTACGGGGGCCCCGACGCGAACGCCGCTACCGAAGTCGATATTCAGGATGAGATGCCCGAGTCGGCCGCCGCGCACGTGACCGATGACTGGGACGAAGCCGCGATTCGCTCGCGTGCCGCATCCGATACCGAGCAGGCCGTCGAAGACGCGCAGCCCGGCAAGATGGAGGAAGTCGAAGTCCCTCGTTCGAAGCTCAATACTATTGCCGTCGCTTTTCCCGACGACGAACCGATCTTCGCGCTGCCTGCGCATAACGTCACCGCTCCGCCCGCGAGTGCGCCCGTTGGCACCGTAGCTCCGCACGTTGTTTTAAAGATTCGCCGCCGCAAGTTCAACCAGCAGCAGTTCCATCGCGGCGAGATCGTCGTCACGCGTCGCCTGTTCCGCTCCGGCGATAGCGAATACCTGCTCAACGGCAAGCTTTGCCGCCTGCGCGACATTCAGGAACTGTTCATGGGGACTGGACTCGGTCCGGAGTCGTATGCCCTGATCGAGCAGGGACGCATCGGCCAAATCCTCAGTAGCCGGCCTACAGATCGCCGCGCAATCCTTGAAGAGGCTGCGGGTATCACCAAGTTCAAGACGAAGAAGCGCCTCGCTGAAGCGCGTCTCGAAGACGCCAAACTCAATCTGGCCCGTGTGAACGACATCTTCGAAGAAGTCACGCGCCAGATGAATTCCCTGAAGCGCCAGGCTTCCAAGGCAGAGCGCTACGCCCGCCTGCGCGACGAGATGCGCGCCAAGCTGCGCGTGGTGCTGGCCAGCAAGTTCGCGGCGGTCGAACGGGAGAGCGCAGAAATCGACGCCCAACTCAACACCTTGGCAGACGAGATGCGGCATCGGTCGGAGGAAGTGCAACAACTCGAAGCCGAGCACGCCGAGCGCACGCAGCGCGGATATTCGATCGAAACTGAGTTGCGCGAGAACCGCGATCGGATCAGCCAGATCGCGCTCGAGATCGACCGCGCCCAGGCTCGCCGCCGCCACAATGAAGAACGCTGCGCCGAGTTACTGATACGTTCCGCGTCGGCCGAAGCCGAGTTGGCGCAAGCCCGCCACCGGTTGACCGCGCTTGAATCCGAGCGCGAGGCCAATCGCCAGATTCTCGAATCCGCTGCCGCCGATCTCGCGGCCGCGCAAAGCGATCTCGCGCTGTGCCAGCAGGACGCCGCCGCAGCCTCAGCCAGTCTCGCCGAAATCGAACTCCAGCAGGAAGAGTCGCGCGTCGCCATCTTCGACACAGTCTCCTCTGCTTCCCGCCTGCGCAACCAGCTCGCGCAAGCCGAAGAGCGCCTCGCCGGGTGCGATCGCGAGGCCCGCCGTCTCGAATCCGAAATCGCCACCGCAAATACGCAGGTCGAGGCCTTCGGCGGACAGCGCGGCCAGTTCGCGCTTGAGTTCGAGTCGATCACGCAACGGGCAGGCGGCATCAGCGAAGAAATCGTCCGCGTCCGCGGCCTGATCGAATCGAAGAAGCTGCAGGAAAGCCAGGCTAAGACGAATCTCGATGTCCTGCGCGCCGAGTACGCGACTGCGCTGGGCAAGAAGGGTTCGCTCGAAGCAGTCATCGCCGAACACGGATACTCCACAGAGTCCGTCCGCCGCCTGTTTCAATCGGGCGTGATGCAGAGCGGCCTGGCACCCGTCGGCGTGCTGGCTGACTTCCTCGAAGTCGAGCCGCGCTACGAGCGCGTCGTCGAAGATTTCCTGCGCGACGAACTCAACTACATCGTCGTCAAATCCTGGGACGCTGCCGACGAAGGCCTGCGTGTGTTGCGCACGGACGTTGACGGACGCGCTACGTTCCTCGTGCATCCCGAGGATTCTCAGGCGAAGTTCTCGTTTGTGCTCGATGAAGCCGCCCACTCCGCGCCGCCGGCAGCGCAGATCGTTCCCCTCAAGCACTCCATTCGCGTGCTTAACGGATTTGGACGTTCGTTGGAAGTAATTCTCCCCAAGCTGCGCGACGGCTATATCGTTCCGGAAGCTGACGTCGCTCGCAATCTTGCGCTCGAGAATCCCGACGCCTTCTTCCTCTCGCAGGCCGGAGAGTGCTTTCACAACGTCACCGTCACCGGGGGCAAACAGCGTTCCGAAGGCCCGCTCTCGATGAAGCGTGAACTGCGCGACGTCTTGCGCCTGCTGGATGATCTGGAGCGCGCCCTGCGTGAGGAAGAAACCCGGGTTCTAACCCTCGGCCGGGAAATTACCGAGCTCTCTTCCCTGCTGGAGCGTCTGGAAGGCGAAAAGCGCGAGGCCGAGCATCAGGCGATGACGTCGCGCCACATGCTGCAGCAGTTGGAATCGGAAATGACTCGCGTGAGTGAGCGCCTAAATGTGGCGCAACTTGAAATGAGCCGTCTGGCGGCCGAGCGCGCCGAGCAGGAAGGCATCCTGTGTGCCCGCCAATCTGAGATCGAAGTGCTGGAGCTGAGGCGCGCTGAACTCGAACAGATCCTTGCGGCTGGCCAGGAATCGCTGGCGGCTCTCAGGCTCCGCCGCGAGGAATCGGCGCAGACCACGTCCCAACACGCTGCCCGCGTCGCCACACTCGAAGAACGACACCGCTCCGCAGCCGCCGTTTTGCAGCGCATCGAATCCTTGTTCACCGACATGGAGCAGCGGGTGCAGGCGCTCGCCTCGCAGATCGAAGGTGCCGCCGCCGAAAAGCTGCAGCGTGAATCTGAAAACGCGCAACTGGCGCAACAAGCCACCGATCTCGATGCCGAACGCAACGCCGCCCAGACGCGCGAGGGTCTGCTGCAATTCGAGACGGAGCAACTCCGCGCTCGCCTTGGAGAAATCGACGAACTGCTGCACAACAGTCGCCAATTGCTCGACCAGGCGCGCGATCGCCGCGGCGAGCTGTCGGCCACTGCAGCGAAATTACAGTCCGACGCTCAATACATGTCGGAGACCTGCCTCAATGAACTGAGCGTTGAGCGCGCTGCATTGATGGCCGACAGCACGCTTCCGATCGTCGCGGGCGATGAACTCGCTAATGAGGACCAACTCTACCGCGATATGCGCTCCAAACTCGAAGCCATGGGCCCGGTCAACATGATGGCGCTGGAAGAATACAAAGAGACGGCCGAGCGCCATGGATTCCTGGACACGCAGCGTAAGGACCTGATCTCGTCAATCGAAAACACGATTGCGACCATCAAAGAGATCGATCAGATTTCCCGGCAGAAATTCGAAGAAGCTTTCACCAAGATCAACGAAAATTTCCAGGCCACGTTCAAGAAGCTCTTTGGCGGCGGCCACGCCTTCATGAAGCTGACCGACGAAGAAAACAGCGCCGAAAGCGGCATCGACGTTGTGGCTTCGCCTCCCGGCAAGCGCCTGCAGAGTGTGCTCCTGCTCTCCGGCGGCGAGAAAGCTCTGACCGCCCTCGCATTGCTGGTCGGAATCTTCCAGTACGCGCCCAGCCCCTTCTGCATCCTCGACGAAGTCGATGCCCCGCTCGACGAGGCCAACGTCGGACGCTTCACCGAACTGGTCAGAGAGATGAGCGTGCAAACCCAGTTCGTGCTCATCACCCACAGCAAGAAGACGATGAGCATGGCGCCAGTACTCTACGGCGTCACCATGCAGGAGCCGGGAGTTTCAAAGCTGGTTTCTGTGAGGTTCGGAGCGCAAGGC
The DNA here is from genome assembly GCA_020073385.1 of Terriglobia bacterium. GTDB lineage: Bacteria > Acidobacteriota > Terriglobia > Terriglobales > Acidobacteriaceae > Sulfotelmatobacter. The sequence continues at coordinate 62,660 of JAIQFH010000025.1, forward strand.
TAGCGGCTCATCCGCAGAAGACGGCTGCTCTACGGACACACCAACGCACATCTCGAGGATGACGGGCAGGACAACGCCTACTAGGACTGGGGATTGCTTTGGGACGACGTCAACCGTGAAAGCTTGTGGCGGGCCTTCCAATACACTCCGGCAGCCCCGGAGGCCATAAGCAGCCAGGTTCCCGGCTCAGGGACTTCTCCTCCCCCGCCGCCGTTGCTGCACGGATCACCTTTGTTCTTTTTCTTATCGCCGCTACTCACCGGGATGGCTCCGACGCCCGTGGAGTTTTTGGGCTTCTTTGTTCCGACGCCACACACGCCCGGCAAAGACGGTGGCAAAATCGGTGTGATGCCTCCTGTGGCGATCGGGTCGTAAGAACTCAGCGGCACTGAAGGTCCCAATCCCGGAACAGGATTACGATTTGTCAGCGCCGATTGAAAAGGCACCGGCGGAGTGGTCATAGCCGTTCCCAAATCGGGGTGAATCGCCTCATCAAACTTGGCGGCGGGCGGCTCGGATTCCGAAGTTGCCTGCTGCGGAACCTCCTCGACCCGGTTGGCGCAACGCGTGCGCGCCGTCATCTTGCCATCCGTGATGACGGTCTCACCCTTCTTCAGGCTCACTCGATGCCGCGTCCAGTAAACCTTGTTTCCGATGCGGTAGGAAATATACGCGGTCCGCGCCAGTACGAGCTTCACCACCCGGGCGTGATCGTAGTCGAAGCCCGCATAATGCGCTGCGACGACAGGATCGTGTTCGGCCGCCCACTTCAATTCCCGCGCATCTCGCACACCGCCGGGCACGACTGAATATCGATACACGGGGCGGCCATCCATCTGGCGCAGCATTTCCTTCTGCGAGGCCAGGAAAAGATCGCGGCTAGCCTCTGCAGATTGCCGATCCGGCTCTGCATTCCTTGCCGCGTGAAACAGCGAAGGGCTTAGGAAACGCAGCGCTACGGAGGAAAGCGCGAAGGTGAATGCGGCGCAGGCACAGATCAGCAGCGCGCGGCGGATACGGCGATTGCGGCGATGGCGACGGCTCCGGCGTTTCCGGATCACCGTACGCGTCACCCCTAACTGGGGTTCATTCGACAACTTCTAACCCTACCTTTACGGCCAGATTCTGGGGCTCGGCCGACGTACAACCGAGTTTCAACGAAGCAGTTCGAGTGCCATTGCTGAGAAGCCAAAATTCCGCTAAATCCTAGAACTTACGGGTTTTCCTGCCAAGCATGCTACCAGAGAGTGCACACCTTTGCACAAAATATGATGGCCAGTATCTCCTGAGTGCTCTTTGGCATCTCCCGCTGTCCGGAATCACTGTATCGCAACCCTGATCGCGAAAGTAACGCCACTTCCGAGCCATTCTCGCGCTTCCCTCTCGTTGGTACTATGCCCTTCATTACGGGAGTCATTTCCGTAAGAGAGTTCCCGCCGTCACTTTACTGCGGCTGGCAACGAAGCTGGACCGATCTCCCCCGGAAGTCTTCAGCAAGTCCCCCGCTAGAAAGTTAGTAAACATTCGAGCAACTGAGCCACGTCCACGCAGCCCTGCTCGCATGTCGGACACAAACTATGAAGCGTTCCTTACTCGCCCTATTCATTACGCTGTTCGCCTTGGCCCTCAGCACCTCCGCGTTCGCCAACTCCGTCAGCCTGACGTTCGAGTCTGTCCATCAGGACCACTACTACTTCTCCATCAACGGCAGCAGCAGCTTCTCGACCATGATGTGCGACAGCTTTGACAACAGGATTTCCTATGGCGAAACCTGGACCGCCACCAAGTCGCCCTTCCTGGCGGGAATCGCCACTAGCCTGTTTGGACCGACCATGGCGCTCGACTACAAGGCCGCCGGCCTGATCTACAAGAGCATGATCACTGGCTCACTCACGACCTTGCAGGCGCAATGGGCAATCTGGGGACTCTTCTCCACGAACGCTCAACATAGCAGTGGGTTCCTGACCTACGGCGGCGCCGCGACCGATGCCACCTATCTGACGCTCGCGCAGACCGCACCCAACAGCGCTTATTCCGGCCTGGTGCTTTATACGCCGCTCAACGGCAAACCCGGCTGCGGCCCGCAGGAGTTTATCGGCTACAGCCCCGTGCCTGAGCCCGGAAGCCTGACGTTGCTCGGCACGGGCTTGATTGGGTTGGCTGGCGTCATCCGGCGCAAGTTCGTCAAGGCGTAGATTTTTCGCTTCTCGTACGTTTCCTCTCACCCTTGGCCGCACAGCCCGCAACTGTGCGGCCTTTTTTGGCGAACTTTACTCCATCGCGTATTCGATCCTGATTCCCCTCTTTTCGACTTCGCCCAAGAACAGATCGGCCGGAACGTCGCGTTCCTGCAGCACTCCGCCCCTCTTGCTGATGGCGCCCGACGCCAGCATCTGCACCACAATCGACGCCGGCAACGCCGTTGTTCTCATCATCGCGCTCATGTCGGTCTTGGGATCGTAGTGGTCGACCATGGTGAACGAGGCGACGCGCCCTTTCAACCTTCCGCCGAGCAACCCGCGTACCCCGGCTCGATTCACGGATTCGTGCGCTTCCAACCGCATGATGCACACGTCCGGTCCCTTCGAGGCGAACTTCCCCTCGAAGATCTTCGACATCATCGCGCGCGGAGAGATCTCCGCCTTGCCGAACTTCATCTTCTCGCTCGAAAACATCCCAAGCTCCTTCAGTTCGCAAAGCAGGTCATAGTGTCCGGGATAGCGCAGCGTTTTTTCGAAGCACTCCCCCACTCGGCCCTCAAACGTCTCCGGCAGAGTCGACGTCCCGCCAGAGGTGTGAAACGCCACCAGCGGAGAGAACCCGGCAATATGAAAGTCCTCCGGCTCCGTCAGAGGATCGATCGTCGTCAGCTTCCCTTTTCGCAGGATGCGCGCCGGCTCCACGTATTCGTTGATCAAACCTTCGACGGAAAAAACCAGCTGGTAATGAAACGGCGGCGTGGGTTGTTCGGGCAAGCCGCCCACATAGAGCCGCAGAGCATCTGCGCGCCCTCCCAGCCGTCGCACCAGTTCTCCGCCCAAAATCGATGCCATGCCCGGCGAGAGCCCGCAATCTGGCGCCAGAGCGACGCCGCGCTTCTCGGCTTTCTTCGATAGTGCCAATTCCTGCCGTACGACTGTGTTGTTACCGCCCAGGTCTGCGAAGTGGCATCTTGCTTCCACGGCGGCCCGCGCCAATCCAACGTTCAAGAAGTACGGAACCGCCGACAGCACTGCGTTATGCCCGTGCATGAGCCGGGCTGCCGCCCTCTCATCGCTCGCATCGAGAGCAACCGCCCGCACCTTCCTGTCGCCCGTAATCCGATTGACCCGCGCTGCTACCTCTCTCGCGCGCTTGGCGTCGCTATCCGCCAGTGTCACGGAACTCACCTGCGGCGTGCGCGCCATGTCAAAGGCCGCAGCCGATCCCATCATGCCGGAACCAATCACCAGCAGTTTCATAAGTCCTCCATAAGAATTGCGTCCGGAAGAATCCGGAGTTCGATCGGACACGACCGCGCAGGATCCATTCGCAAACCTGCCTAAAGAACGCAGAGAAGGTTGAGATCAGAGAAGGAAGGAACTAGAGTCCGGCCGGAGCAATGCGCTCGCAGATGTAACGACGAAGATCAAGCTTCAGAAGATTCACATATGATCATATCACTTGGTTAACCATCTCCCCGCATGTTCCCGAAAAGACAATCAGTGGAACAGGGTACGACGGTCTTCCGCGAAATTTGATGACCGGGTTTCCAACATTTCAGGACGAACCGCACTCCAAGCTTCATGTCGTCGATCGATGTTGTCGGACACCGAACCTCCACACCTGATGCGCACCGATCGCAAACCAGCAAGAACCGCCGCAAAACCCTCATCATCCTCGCACTCGCCGCGGCTACCGCCCTTTGCGTGGCTTCCGTGCTCTGCATGAAGTACTGGCCATTCTCAGAAAAAGCGGTGCAGGAGGATCTAGCCGAGGCCGCCGACAGCAGTGTCACCATCCGCAGCTATCACCCAACCTACTTCCCTTTCCCCGGATGCGTCCTCGAAGGCATCGAGCTCCGCCACGGCGCGAATCAATTCAGACTGATCAAGATCGACAAGCTCATTATTGAAGGTAGTTATTCAGGGATTTTCATCGCCCACGTTCCCCGGATTACGGCGGAAGGCACGCACATTTTCATTCCGCCTTTCGGAGCCAATACAAAATTCCACTCGCAACATTCCAACCTGGTCGTCGACGAACTTATCGCGAACGGAACCACCGTAGAGTTCACCTCCGCCGACTCGCAGAAGCATCCTCTGACCTTCGACGTTCACGAGGCATTCTTCCGTAGCGTGCGCTGGGGGAACCCGCTGCACTATCGGCTCAAATTCCACAGTCCCGATCCCCCAGGCGAAATCTCAACCCAAGGCGACTTCGGACCTTGGGCAGATGGCCACCCGCAAGACACTCCCATGTCGGGCAGCTACACCTTTGAACATGCGGATCTCAGTGTCTATGGCGGAATCGGAGGCATCCTAAGCTCGACCGGAACGTTCGACGGCGCGTTCCAGCACATCAATGTTTCGGGTACGACCGACACGCCCGATTTCGTGGTCACCTCAAGCGGTCACGCCCATCGCCTCTCGACCCATTTCGACGCCTACGTGGATGCCACGCGCGGCGACACTTTCCTGAACCGGGTCGAAGCTCACTTCGGACGCACAATGTTCATCGCCCAAGGTAGCATCGCGAGTTCTCCCGGCAAACCAGGTAAAGCCGCCAATCTTCGTTTCACTTCGCGCCACGGCCGCATTGAAGACATTCTCGGCCTCTTTGTCACCGCAAACCGCTCTCCTATGTCCGGAGACATGTCTCTCGTCGCGCGCGCTCTGATCGCCCACAGTGACAGGCCATTCCTGGAGAGCGTAGAGCTAGATGGGAAATTTGGCATCGATGACGGCGCCTTCAAGCCCGAGACCCAGAAAGATGTCAATGCACTGAGCGCGGGAGCACGTGGTGATCAAAAAGACGATGCTGAAACTGCCCTGACCGACCTGAAGGGTACGGTCAATCTCTCAGGCGGCACCGCGCAAATTTCTGATCTCGAGTTTGGTGTGCCAGGAGCCCAAGCTCATCTTCACGGCACCTTCAACATTGTGAACCACAGAATTAATCTGCATGGCGAGATGAAGGTCGACACGAAAATCTCCAAGACATCCAGCGGCGCGAAAGCCCTGTTGCTGAAAATTATGGATCCGCTGTTCCGCAAAAAGGAAAAGGGAGAAGTCGTTCCCGTACATATCCTGGGTACCTACGAGAAACCGCAGTTTGGCTTGGACCTTGCGAATAAGAATGAAAATAGCAAGTAACGGATGAGGAGATTTCGCGCAAACATCTGTCCGCATTTCAGCATCCCAACCCGGTGTGATTCACTCATCAGGGCTCAAGCCAGCACACATCTTTCCATTCCTCAGTCTCCTGATCGCGCTCGCAACCTGCCAACTAGCATGCGGCGGTAACGGACTCGGCCCGCAAAGGCCAGCCCCTGCGAACCAGCCGACCTTCAGCCATGTGATTCTGGTCGTGGAGGAGAATCACAGCTACTCGGAGGTAATCGGCAGTTCCGCGATGCCCTACCTCAACAGTCTCGCTTCGCAATATGGCCTCGCGACTCAATACTTTGCGAACGGTCACCCCTCGATGCCCGATTACCTCATGTTCACAACGGGACAGATGGAAACCTTCGATGACAATTTCTCCGACACCGTCAGCGACGACAACGTCGTACGCGAACTTGTCAAGGCAGGTAAATCCTGGAAGGCCTACGAAGAATCCCTCCCATCGCCCGGTTACCTTGGCACAGACGTCGCGCCTTACGTTCGCCGGCACAATCCCTTTTCTTATTTATCAGACGTGCAAAGCGATTCGTCGCAGGCGGCCAACATCGTTCCCTTCCCTCAGTTTGCGAGTGACCTCGCCAACAACGCGCTGCCCCAATTCTCCTTTATCTCGCCCGACGTGAACAACGACGCGCACAACGGATCCCTGGCCGCGGCAGATTCCTGGCTGCAATCCAACATCGCTCCCCTACTGGCCAGTTCAACATTTCAGAGCAGCGGCGTATTGATCATCACATTCGATGAGAGCGAGGACACCGACCGCGACCACGGCGGCGGCCACGTCGCCACGGTCATCATCAGTTCCAAGTCGAAGATGAAGTATCAGTCCCAGACCGAGTACCAGCACCAGAGCACCTTGCGCCTCGTGCTCGCCGCCTCCGGCGTGAACCAATTCCCGGGCCTGGCCGGAACCGCCCCAGACATGACGGAGTTCTTTACTCAGTGATGTTTGTGCGCCCCCGACCGGTTCACGACCGCTTTTTCGCCAGTCCCGGACCGTAATCCCTTTCCTCCACCGATGCCGACCGGTTGAGAACCGTCGCTTGCGTGGCTCCGGCTCATCTGAGCGAAGCCGAGTGCACATCCTTGACACCCTCTTTGCACAAAACTCCGCCCCAGAGCGTAAGTCGAGAGGCTATTTTGAAGACGCGATCCGTAAGCCAATCCGTGGACAAAAAAGGTCATCTTCGTGACCAAAAGGGACACTTCACTTCGTGAGAGTGCGCTTAAGTTTTGTACGCGTTAAGGTTTTTGTACGGGATATTTGATTCACCGCAAAGACCTCAGGCAACGCGAAGAACTAAACTCTCACTCCTAGTTGATACCGAGGGCATCGGGAGGTAACCCACCATCTCTCGCGAGTAACTTCCAAACGGGGCGCCGAACAACGACTCTGGACAGTGAATTGCACCACTCGCATTCATAACCTAATGCCGTTTCGTTTTTGATGTCGGGCATCCAAACCAAGGGGCGGTCATGTTCGGGTCCGGCGACGTTCTTAAATTAGCGGTTTTGATGTTCGCGTTTTCTGCCACCGCGCAAAATGCACAAGCGCTGGTTTCCGGAGGCACGCACAGTCCACACGGCAACCTCAGCATTCCCTGTCAGAACTGCCACACAGCAACCGCGTGGAAACCAATACGCGGAGTCCCGGAATTCGATCACAACCAGACGAAATATCCTCTGCGCGGCATGCATCAGTCGGTGAGTTGCACTGAATGTCACGTCAGGCCGGTTTTCACTAACGTTGGACAGCGTTGCCAGGACTGTCACGCCGACATTCACAAGCGGCAACTGGGAGCGAACTGCGAGCAATGCCACACAGTGCGCGGATGGCAAGTCTCCGTTCAGCAGGTTCAGCAGCATAACAACCGCTTTCCGCTGACTGGGGCGCACGCTACGGTCGACTGCGATGCCTGCCACAAGGGAGCGGCCACCAGCAAATTCCAGACGATGGCCACGCAGTGCTTCTCATGCCACTCTGCGGAATTCAAAACGACCTTAACTCCAAATCACGTTGCCGCCGGTTTTTCTACCACCTGCGAGAGTTGCCACAGCACCGACAACTGGTTAAACGCGAAATTCGATCACGCGTCTGTGGGATTTCCTCTGAACGGAGGGCACGCGGTTCCGCCGCGCTTGTGTGCCGACTGTCACCTCAACAACAACTACAATCTGGCGAGCACCGCCTGCGTAGGCTGCCACCTCAAGGACTATCAGGCGGCTGCAAATCCAAATCACGTCTCAGCACAATTCTCGCAATCCTGCGAGCAGTGCCATAACATAACCTCATGGTCGAATGCTTCGTTCAACCATAACGCTACAGCCTTTCCTCTTACCGGCCTGCACACCGTGCCACCGCGGCAATGTACAGATTGCCACGTAAACAATAACTACAACTTGACCACCGCGGCCTGCGTCAGTTGCCACTTGAAAGACTATCAGGGGACGACCAATCCGAATCACGTCACCTCAAGTTTCCCCCAGACGTGCGATCAGTGCCACAACACGACGTCATGGGCAAATGCGACCTTCAATCACAACAGTACGGGTTTCCCCCTGACCGGCCTGCACACCGTGCCACCGCGTCAATGCGTCGACTGCCATGTGAACAATAACTACACTTTGTCGAGCGCGGCCTGCGTGACGTGTCATCTGAAAGACTATCAAGGGACTACAAACCCCAATCACGTTACTGCCAGCTTTCCTCAGACATGCGATCAGTGCCACAACACGAGTTCATGGGCGAATGCCATCTTCAACCACAGCAGCACCGGTTTCCCACTGTCGGGAGGGCACGCCGTGCCTCCGCGTCAGTGCACGGACTGCCATGTCAACAACAACTACTCGCTGAACAGCACCTTGTGCTATTCATGTCATCAAAAGGATTACACCGGCACCAACAATCCTGCGCACTCAGCGGCCGGATTCCCTACTACCTGCGAACTTTGCCACGACACCGTCGTCTGGACTGACTCCACGTTTAATCACAACAACACAGCGTTCCCTCTTACTGGCTCGCACATGGTGCCTCCGCGTGCGTGCACGGACTGCCATGTCAACAATAACTACACGACGCTGCCACTGACGTGTATCGGTTGCCATCAGAACGACTACAACAATACGACCAATCCAGGCCATGCGGCGCAACCGCAGTTCTTCCCGACAACATGTCAAACCTGTCACAACACCACGGCCTGGACAGGCGCGACGTTCAACCACACGCAGTACACGCCATTCCCGATCAGCCATGGCAACGCCAACGGCGTGTGCGCCACGTGCCACGTTAACTCCAGCGATTACGCTATATTCCAATGCACGGGCTGCCATGGCGGCAACAACGCGAGTAACTTCCGCCACGAACAAGTGAGCGGGTATGTGTACAACAGCATCAACTGCTATCAGTGTCACCAGAGCGGCCGCGGCGGATAGTGCAGCTTGGCTGCCATTGGTTTGCCAATCAAGTCCATGGTCAATGCCAGCCCGCAGTCCCGGTCAGCGGATGGTCGCCAAAAGGTCCGAATTCCTCCAGGCATGGGTTACACGGAACTAAGTTTTGCAATGGGCGGACACCTCCCTTTCAGAAACCTCCGCAAGGGCAGTGACGTCGCGAACCTGCACCATTTCCCGGCCGATGCTGACGATTCCCAACGATTGCCAGCGGCACAGGTGGCGGCTTACAGTAGCCAGCGTCGTCCCAGTCAATTGCGCCAGTTCCTGACGGGAGAGACGGATCTCCTGGTGCCCGTTCATGGCACTGCCGAAACGCTTCGACAAACGAATCAACTCGCTACTCAGGCGCGAGCCAACGTCTTCGGTTGAGACCTCACGAAAACGCTCATTCATCTCCTCTAGTCGTTCTTCAAGAGCGCGAATCGTATTGTGCCGAAACATGTGGAAGCGCTCTAGAATTTTGTCGAAAGTTGTGGCATCCCACACGAGTGCGATACAAGGCCGAACGGCTTGAGCCGTCGAGCGGTGTTGGTGGCCTGACCAACAGCCGAACGCACCGACGACTTCCCCGATCCCAATGAGTCTGAGGATCACTTCATTACCCCTGAGGCCGGGCTGTGTGATCTTGACCCATCCGGAGAGCAGCAACGCAACTTGTTGGACGGGATCTCCTGCCGAGAAAATGGTTTGCCACCGCAGAAAATCTTCTTGGCAGGCGGCAGAAACGATCGCGCTGCAGTCGGCGGGAGACACATCCGAGAACAAAGTCAATCCCTGAACGAACGCAATCCTTTCGCTCCGTGAACTGGCACTACTCAGAAGTGTTTCCTCGTTGTCCAAACTTTTCCGCCCCTTGCGCTCAGCATCGCCACAAAGTCGCAGGTCTGCACTATGGCAGTTAGGCCCCTCAATTCATTGGCGAACCGCAAAAGGTTTGTAAAAGGCTTGCAAAAAGAACATGCGACAGCGAGGCGTTTAGACCGCGGAGGTCAGGGGAAATCTCATTACTGAACGCCAAAAAATAAGCTCTTTGCACTAGAGCAAAGACAAGGCTGCAAAAATCTAGCATTTTTCTACAGTCCGTTAGTCCAAGAGAGCCGGGTGAGTGCCATGAATTTAAGACCTCGGATCTGCCACCTACTGTCCTTTCTCAAAATCCACAGACCGGACTGTGAGCACTGTGCGGCTCGCCTAACCTGCGGGACCGAACTACGAAAGCGCCTGCAAGAATTGAATGCGCAGACGCCGTCGTTCATCTCCGGGGGCATTATTGGAATAGAGCTTAGGATTTGTCCGCTTGGGACTGCGCCCTGGGTTGCGTCCCACAGGCAGGGCAGACCATCTCGTCAAAGGCTGCGCGCCTGATCCCAGCCGACTGCGTTGTGTACCCGCACTGCGGGCCCAACGATTGGAGCTGTAAGTGATTGAAAATTGGTGGAGCTAGTCGGGCTCGAACCGACGACCTCATCGTTGCGAACGATGCGCTCTCCCAGCTGAGCTATAGCCCCGTGCAGGTTGGATCGGTAGCTCGATTATTTTATCAGCCTTCCCGAGTGTGCACCAAACGGATCCGGGCGCTTCAGTTTTCGCGCCGAGATTTCTCCGCGTTCTCTGCGAATCCTCAGCGGCCTTCGCGGTTAAGCCTTTTGTTCGATTTCATCCAGCAATGATAGCGGAGCCTTTGACATCCTCGAGCCTGGGTGATCCAACCGCGCAGGTCCGTTGTCGCTAGATTCGACCCTCACAAATCAGCTTGACGAAACCCACCGACCTGCGTCTAACTACCAACAGGCATAGGGGCCATGGGGAAATTTTCGTGTTTGAGCAACTGAATCCCGCGACCGCACGGCGCCAGCGCCGTCTTCTCGCCGTCTCGGTCGGCGTCCATGCCGTGATCCTCGCCTGGATGCTCCACGCTCCCGAGCCGAAATTGCTCGCTCCGGTTTCCGTCGCCTTCGGTCAAAATGGCACATCCGTCACCAGACTCTTCTGGTCGACCAAGAATCCCGACGACAGCACCCATAGCTCGTCCGATCTCGCCACCGAGCGCTATAAGCACCAGCGCCTTGGACAAAAGCTGGCGTGGAAAGCTCCCGCTCAACTTGCAAAACTGTCGGCACCCCAGACGCTCGTCATTCGTGCCGAACAACAAGACAAGTCGGAAACCCAGACGCTATCCGCTCTCGGCCACGGTGCGCAAGCCGGTCTTCCCTACGGAACGTTGACTCGAGGGCAACTCTACGGCGATGAGATCCGCCCTGCCCTCCCCGTCGCGACCTCCGATCCGGTCGTCTTTCCGTGGCAACTCCCCATCGCCCCGGGAAACGAAGTCATCGAGATCAACATCGACGAGCGCGGGGAGATCGTCAGCAAAACCGTGCTCCAGAGCCTCGGTCCCGAGATCGACTCGAAGTGCCTCGCAGCACTCGAGAATTGGCACTTCCGTCCCGCGACGCGGAATGGTTCCCCTATTTCCTCGAAACAAGACGCCATCTTCCCCTTCCGCGCACGCGGCTAGTCCTGTCGCTCAACGCTCACCCGCTATAATGAGTCTGTGAACGAAAACGCAGTCGAGCAAGTGGCCTCCGCCGAGTTCCCGACGCGCTGGGGGAAGTTCCGCATTTACGGTTTCCGCGGACACAGCGAGGGAAGGGTCGATCGCCGCATCGAAGAAGCCGTTGCCCTGGTCATGGGCGACGTGAAGTCCAGCCCGCCCCTGGTCCGCGTGCACTCGCAATGTCTGACCGGAGACGTCTTCCATTCCCTGCGCTGCGATTGCCGGCAGCAACTCGAACTCTCTTTATCGATGATCTCCGAGGAAGGCACCGGCATCCTGATCTACGAACAGCAAGAAGGACGCGGCATCGGCCTGATGGCCAAGCTGCAAGCCTACGAATTGCAGGACTCTGGCCTCGATACTGTCGAGGCCAACGAGCGCCTCGGCTTCAAAGCCGACCAGCGTGACTTCACGCTTCCTGGCGAGATCCTCAAGGCTCTGGGCGTCACGCGGGTACGGTTGCTCTCCAATAATCCCGACAAGGTGGAAGCCCTGGAACGCTCCGGGGTGCAAGTCGTAGAACGTGTTCCCTGCGAAGTCACGCCCAGCCCGCACGCCGAGGAATATTTACGGACGAAGAAAGAAAAGCTGGGGCACTTGTTCACGTCAGGCTAAGATGAGGCCGATGTCAATCTTGTTATTCGTGGGGGGCTCTGTCTTCCTGGTGCTGGCCTTCTCGCTGGCGGTTACGCGGGGTGTTCTAGGCGCTCTGGACGTGACCGTATTTGATGTTTACTTTGTTGTTCGACCACTTTACCTCCTGCTGATCGCCGCAGTCTTGTTTATCGGCGGATTCGTTTCGTTCTGAGCGCATCCCTGACATGAACAGGCGGATAGTTACTACGCTGCCCGAAAGCACGAATAACGTCGGTCATCTCGCCGTTCTTTTTTGCTCGATAAACCAAAAGTCATCCACGCTCAGAGTCCAGAAGTGACTGCAACATTTCTTTGTTTTTCGCCGGCAAATACTCCAGTGCAGCGCGCGCCAAAGCCACGTAAACCCAACGCGGAACAGGCGCCGTTCGCAGCACTTCCAGATGCCGCCGCACCGTCTCCACATCTCCACGAACAATTGGCCCGCTAAAACCCGCCGCTGCTCCGAGCTTTCCGTAATTCCTTACAGTCTGGAGCAATATCGGAAGCATGCGTTGTTTGGCCGCTTTCTTGCTCACGCCGGCCAGCGCGGCAACCTGCTCAGTGGTCGCCAGTAGAGCTGTCAGCAGCGGCGACGCAAAAGTTCCCCATGCGTGATACGCCTTCTTCTGCTTCCGACTGATGGCATGGGACTCCCCTCCAAGATCACGCACGATACGACGAGCAGCCCGCACCGCAACCGGATCGCCCTCGATCGCAAATGACACTCCCACAAGCGATGGCCGCGATCCCTGCACAAACGTCATCAGCGGATGCACTGATGCCACGGCCACCCCTCTTCTCCGAAGCGGCTCCAAGACCTCGCTATCGAGCGCCCCGCTTGAGTGCAGCGCAATTCTTCCTCTTCCTCTTCCCTCAAATCCCTGAGACAGTGATTCCGCTGCCCGCGCAATCTCGCTGTCAGGCACGCAAAACCATAAGACACGCGCCTTCGCTTCCCCTGCATCCAGAACCAACCGCGATCCTGTCTGCCTGGCCAGCCGCCTCGCCCGCGTGATTGAGTTTCCACGGGCTCGCGCAACTACTGATTCAATCCGATAGCCTGCCTTCCTCAGCGCGACCGCCAACGCCGTCCCTAGATTCCCCGCACCCACGATTGCGATGTCCGGCTTCGCCACCATGCCGGGCAGCATAGCAGAACCCGTTTCCTCGGATTAACACCTGTAGCCCCGGACGCCTCGTCCGGGGTTGCGCGCGCGGCGCGCCATGCGTGGAGCGTCCGCCGGCCCTCTCCCGGACACGCTTCAACGAAACGAACCCTCAGCACCCCGTCATAGGCACAGAGACAATGCTCCGCTGTGAAGAGAATATTTGTACTTCGAGAATTCCAAAGCGGTGCAGACTAGCTCGCCAGCGGGCACCAGGCCACTTGGAGGTTTCCGTTGTCGGCCCGAGTAGTGCTGCGGCCGCCGTGCTTTATAGTGATGGCATGGCCAAAATTTCTTCTCGGAGCAAAGCTCTCCCCGCGCGGCGACCCAAGGCCCACCTCGTCTCCTCTCGCACTGTATATCGCGGCCCGGTTTTTTGGGTCACTACCGATCACGTGATCGAACCCGGCGGAATCAAGGTTCGCCGCGATCTCATCCATCACTCCGGCTCGATCGTCATGCTCGCGGTCGACGACACCAGGAAGGTGCCTCGCGTTCTCCTCGAGCGCCAATATCGCCACGCCGCGAAGGACTATCTGTGGGAACTTCCCGCCGGTCGCATCGACCCTGGCGAGAGCGAGCTCCACGCCGCCAAGCGCGAACTGATCGAAGAGACGGGATATCGCGCTGACCGCTGGCGCCGCATTCTCAGGTTCTACGCCAGCCCAGGATTCGTCGCCGAAACTATGGCTGTGTACCTCGCCACCGGCCTTCACGCCGGAGAAGCTGAGCCCGAGGACGACGAGGTGATCTACAAGCGAATGCTTCCTTTGCCGACAGTAGTGAAAATGGTGATGAAGGGCACCATCCGCGACGCCAAAACTATCTCGTCGGTCCTTTGGCTAGACCATATCTTGCATCATGGCAGTCGCAAGTTATGAGGCTTCTGCGTCACCCTAAGATCTCAGAAATTGATTTCCTTCGTGTACCTTCGTGTCCTTCGTGATTAATGGAGTCCGCGGTGGATGTTGTGTACTGATTCCGCCCACGTCGTTTTTGTTGCAAATGAAACCGCTTTTGTTGTATGCAATCTCATGCCGCGCGATTCGCCCCAAGTTGATGACGCATTCTCTTGACAGCCTACCCGCACCGCTACAAAATGCATCCTACTGACTGCGGGCACGTCCTCGGGGCCCTCAAGAGGACGTGCAGAAAAGGGGCTCTTTGTGGAACGTATGAAAGGAACCGTAAAATGGTTCAATAACGCGAAAGGATACGGGTTCATTGGTCGCGCGGATGGACCCGATGTGTTTGTGCACTACAGCGCGATCGCCTCCGAGGGCTACAAGAGCCTGCAGGAAGGCGATCAGGTTGAGTTCGAAATCGCCGAAGGCCAAAAAGGTCCGCAGGCGGCCAACGTGATAAAAGCTCAGTAGGACCTGGCAAGCGCGCCAATCGGTTTTCCTTGCTGTCGTCTGACGCTAGTCGCCAGTCCTTCCAGTGGTGTCTGTCCTTTCAACTCTCTACGGCACAGGCAGCAGTGTACCCAGGACTCTGCAGCCTCCCTTTGGTTTATCTTTAAGTTCGTGGACAATAAGGCTATCGCCAACATTCTCTTCGAAACCGCCGACCTGCTCGAAATCGACGGACAGGATTCCTTCCGCATCCGCTCCTATCGCAACGCCGCGCAGGCCATCGAGAACCACTCGCACCAGATCAAAGACATCATCAGCGATCCCAAGCAGGTGCTCGCCATCCCTGGCATCGGCAAAGGCATGCTCACCAACCTGCAGGAACTCTTCAACACCGGCAAGCTAGCCGTTCAAGCCGAATTGCTTGCGAAGTATCACCCCTCGATGCTGCAGTTGCTCAAAATTCAAGGCCTGGGCCCGAAGACCATCGCGCTGATATGGAGCGCCTACAAGGTCTGCGATGTCGATGGGGTCGAGAAACTTGCGCGCGAAGGTAAAATCCGCGAACTTCCCCGCATGGGAGAGAAGCACGAGGCCAAGCTCCTCAAGGCCATCGAAGACTATCGCCGCATCGGCGGCCGCTTCCTCATCGACGCCGCCGAGATCGAATGCGAAAAACTCACGGCCTACATCGAAAACTTCAAAGGTATCGACAAAATCACGCCCGCCGGATCCCTGCGCCGCGGCCGCGACACCGTCGGCGACCTCGACATCCTCGTCACCGGAACATCTTGCTGCACCGAGGCTGGACGCCAGGAAGCCATCGACTACGTTGCGAAATATCCACCGATCATGGACATCATCGCGCGCGGCGACAATAAAATCAGCTTCCACCTGCGCGGCGGCATGCAGGTCGACGTTCGCCTGCTTCCGCCCGACTCCTTCGGCGCCGCCATGCAGTACTTCACCGGATCGAAGGCGCACAACGTCGCCCTCCGTCAGCGCGCCCTCAAGATGGGATACACCCTGAACGAGTACAGCCTCGCCACGTTGGAAGGCGAGAGACCGGTCGCGGGCAAAACCGAGGAAGAAATCTACGCCAAGCTCAAGCTCGACTACATTCCGCCCGAGATGCGTGAAAACCTGGGCGAGATCGACCTTGCGCAAAATCATGCCTTGCCGCTGTTGATCACCCAGGAAGACCTGCAGGGCGACGTGCACATGCACACCGTCGAAACCGATGGCCGCAACACCATCGAAGAAATGGCCCAAGCCGCCAAGGAACGCGGCTACAAATACATGGCCATCACCGACCACTCCAAGAACTTGGCCTTCGCTAACGGCCTCGACGACAAGCGCGCCGTCGAACACATCGCACGCATTCGCGCCGCTGGCGAGAAGATCGACGGCATCACCATTTTCGCCGGAATCGAGGTTGACATTCTCGCCGACGGCGACCTCGACCTTTCCGACGACGTTCTCGCGCAGATGGACATCGTGATCGCGAGCGTGCACTCCGTCTTCAATCAGGAACCAGCCAAGATGACCGACCGCCTCGTGAAGGCGATCTCCAATCCGAACACCTCGATCATCGGCCACCCCACAGGCCGAATCCTGCTGCGCCGTGATTCCTACGGCTTCGACATGCACGCCGTCCTAAGCGGCGCGGCCCAACACAAAGTCGCCATGGAACTGAACGCTTATCCCGACCGCCTTGACCTCAACGACGCCAACCTCCGGCAGGCCAAGCAACACGGCGTGAAGATCGTCATCAACACCGATGCCCACCACACCTCGCACATGGACAAAATCCGCTTCGGGATCCTGCAAGCCCGCCGCGCCTGGCTCACGAAAGACGACGTCCTGAACACCCTGCCCGCGTCAAAATTCGCCAAAGCGATGAAACACGCCCGGTAGCCGCAATGTGTTGAGCAAAATAGAAACGGGCTTTCCCTCGTGTGCCTTCGCGCCCTGTCACTGGCGCGCGATTCTCAGCAATGTCGTGAGCTTTTCTCCGCGTCCTCTGCGGAATTTCTCTGCGCCCTCAGCGGTTATTTCATCGCCCAGACGCCAGGTCACCCGAAACTCTCCCCGCAAGCGTAAAATCCCCCCATATGGATAATTCCATGCCGACGCCGCCCCCCACTCCACCACCCCCGGCCGCGCCTTCCGGCCCCACCATCAACATCGGCGAGGAATTCGGCACCGCCAAAAAGAGTCTCCCCTCGGGCAAGATCCTCGTCATCGCCATCATCGTGCTGGGCATCGTTGTCGCCTTCGTGTCGTTCCTAAAGCGAGCCAAGCCGCAAGCCTCCGGCACGCTCGACAACGTGGTTGCCGTGCAAATTCCGGGGCAGGACTCAACCATGGTCGCGCTCACCTTCACGCTTCACAACTCCAGCGACAAGACCCTCTACGTCCACACTCTTCAGGCCTCAGTAAAGGCGCCCAACGTCCCAGACTCCACCGTCGACGCCGTCTCCGCCGTCGACTTCGACCGTTACTTCCAGGCGTTTCCGACTCTGAAGAACGGCTCGCAGCCGGCTCTCACGCCCGAAACCAAAATCCAGCCCGGAGAAACCACAGCCCGCACTATCATCGTCGCCTTCCCCATGAATCTCGACGCCTTCAACCGCCGTCAGGTTCTGGCCGCGGTCATCTGGCCCTACGACCAGACCGTGCCCGTCGTTCTAAGCAAATAAAGCGACCCATACATCGGGACTAACCGCCTTCAAAGGGCGCGGCTTCAGCCGCGCCGCTCAGTGCAAGTAACACTCCGGCTATAGCCGCTGAGGGACTCCTAACTTTTGATCGCTCTAGCCCTTGCGCGAACGTCCCGGATGAGTTTCTATATCGGGATGACCCGATCCCATCTTCTCCGCTCTTTTGCATCGCTCTGTTTGCTCGCTTTCTTCCTTTCCCTCATCGCCTCCGCGGCCGAGCCACAGAAAGGTAAATATCTCCTCTACGTTGGCACCTACACCCAGGACGGCAGTACGAGCAAAGGCATCTACGCCTATCGCTACGATGCCACTACACAGGAGGTCACCTCTCTCGGCCTCGCAGCCGAGACCACGAACCCCTCATGGGTCGCCCTTCACCCCAACGGACGTTTTCTTTACGCCGTCAATGAAGTTCAAAACTACAACGGCCCCAACAGCGGCGGCGTGAGCGCGTTCGCCATCGATCGCGCAACCGGCAAGCTCACATTTCTGAACGAGGTCGCCTCCCGCGGCGCCGACCCCTGCTACATTACCGTCGACCAGTCAGGAAAGTATGTTCTCGTGGCCAATTACACCGGCGGCAGCATTGCGGCCTTTCCGATATCAGACGATGGCAAGCTCGGAAGCGCCTCAGCCTTCATCCAGCACACCGGACACGGCTTGAATCCCAAGCGTCAGGAAGCCGCGCACGCCCACTCCATCGACCTCTCGCCCGACGAGCGCTTTGCCTTCGTCGATGATCTTGGCCTCGACCAGTTGCTCGTCTACAAGTTCGATAAATCAAAGGGATCACTCAAGCCCAACAATCCGCCTTTCGCCAAACTCGACGCCGGCGCCGGACCCCGTCACTTCGCGCTGCATCCCTCCGGACAATTCGCTTATGTCGTATCCGAACTCGCATCCACGGTTACAGCCTTCTCCCTTCAGCTAAGGTCGGGGATGCTCCATCGCTTGCAGACCACCTCGACATTGCCCGACGATTTCAAAGGCGAGAATGACGACGCCGAAGTCGAGGTTCACCCCTCCGGCAAGTTCCTTTATGCTTCGAACCGCGGACACGACAGCATCACCGTCTTCGCCATCGACCCAGCCAAAGGCACGCTGACCCCGGTAGAGCACGCCTCGACGCAAGGCAAGACCCCGCGCAACTTCGCGATCGATCCCACAGGAACTCTGCTCTTCGCCGAGAATCAGCAATCCAACAACATCGTCATCTTCCACATCGACCAAAATACAGGCAAGCTAACGCCCACGGGAAAAACCCTGGAAGTGGGCCAACCGGTCTGCGTGAAGTTCCTGAAGATCGACTAGGTGTAGCCCCGGACGCCTCGTCCGGGGTTGCGCGCGGAGCGCGCAATTGGGCGGCCGATGGTGTGGATTCTCTTAAGCCACTCTACGACCGGCGACGCTCGCTTCCGCTCGCGGGGCGGACGAGGCGTCCGCCCCTACACTCATAATCCCCTCACTGCTTCTTCTGAATAAATCTTCTTCGCACCAGATGCGTATTCGCGTCCGGCTTGATCTCGTCATACTTCAAACATGAGATCGATCCATCCACTTCGAGCACGGCCAACGCCACCTGATCGCAGCTATTGATCCCGTGTTCCCGCAGCGCCCGATGCAATTCATCCATGCTCACTCGTTCCCGCGCCATGTGCGACTGGATGATCTTTCCATCGTGTACAAGAAGAGATGGCTCCCCCTCGATCAGCCGCCGAAGGCGCCGGTTCGAACCAGAGACCCCAGCCACGCCGTAATTCAACACCAGCAGCGTGCAAGCAGCGACCGCGCCGCCCGCCAGCGACGTGTCGGGCCCGGTCATTGCATTTTGTACGGAGTTCGAGAGCAGGAGCAGCAGTGTGAGATCGAACGGGGTCATTTGTCCGACCTCACGCTTGCCGCTTAAACGCACACCGATCAACACCAGCAGGTAAATGATCCCTGTGCGCAGCACGATCTGAAGCAGCACGTGCCCGCCCGGAAAGAACACTCCACTCAATTCCCGTTCCCTGAAGTCGGAGCCGCCGTCACCGGTACCGGCGCACCCTTCGGTGTGCTCAGGTATCCCGTAGCTTTATTTTTATCTACCGTCCAGATCACAAGCTCAAAGAGCATGTGATCGCGTCCGGAGTAGAACTGAATCGGCTCGGCTACATTGCGATCCTTCTTCTCGATCGTCTTATCGTCCGATGTGACGTTCAGCGTAAACTTGCCCTTCTTGCTGTCCGTCTTCCTGAGTTGCAGGCTAACGGTCGAAACCGGCTGCGGCTTGGCGCCCTTCAGCAGCGTGAACTCGTAGTAATTGCGGTCGCCCTTGTGCTTCAAAGCCTCAAGATCCCCCCGGGTCGTCGCAATGAGTCCGCTCTGTACCCCAAGGTCCCCGACAGCGCTTTGCAGCTTCGCCTTGGTCGCCTCCAGATCGGCCTTCGTGCTGGCAACATCAGTCTTCACTCCGCCAACGTCCGTCTTCACTCCGGCGATGTCCCCGGAGACCGCGCTGATCTGCGCCTTCTGTTCCTGCTCCAGCCGCGCTGCCGCCGCCTTTTGCTCCGCCTGCAACTGGGCGGTGCGCTGGGCCAATTCCTTCTTCGTCATGCCGGCCTGCTGCGCCAGCGTTTCGCCCTCGGCCTCGGCGGTTTGCATGCGATTCTGCAGCTCTTTCACTTGCGCCTGGCTGCCGGCCAAATCGGCCGTCAGCTTTTCAAGCGCTATGTGCGTGGTGTAGTGAGCGTACCCGGCCGCTGCCACGACCAGTATGGCCACGATCAGCAGAATCCATTTCCCGGCGTTCGAGTGACTCTCTACGTGTATCTGTTCGCCCTCATCCATACACTTCCTCCTATGGAAAACAAAAGAATAGATTGCTGGGATAGCTAATTGTTCAGCAGCAGAACCGAAGTGTCAATTGCCTCATAAGATGCAAACCGCAAGCAGTCAACGGATGCGCATCAACCCAAATCATAACCCCTCAGCGCCCTCTGCGGGTTTTCTCAGCGATCTCCGCGGTCTAAGGTTTGGCACTTTAGAGGCAGTACCCCTCTCGGGTAGCTACGGTTGCACGCGCAAAGCGTCCCGCAGCACCGGATCAGGATTGCGCCGGATCCCCTCCGCCTCTGCTCCCAGCCGCTTCTCCAACTGTAGCCGAGCCTGGGCCGCGCTAGCCGCTAGGCCCGACTTCGTCAGCGATTGACCCAACTTTTCGGATTTCACCATGCACGCATACGCCATCTTCGGTGGAAAGCCGGTCTCCTCCAGAAAGCGTCCATACGCGAACCAGTCCACCACACTCGCGTCCGTGTCTCCCGCGGCATCGTCCAATTCCAGCGCCCGCCGATACGATCGCCGCGCTTCATTCACCTTCCCCGCCTTCCCCAGCAACTGCGCCTCGTTCACATCTGCCACACTCTCCAGCTTCGCCTCCCCCGTCTGTTGTGCCAGCTTCTCCGCCATCTGATACGACTTCAGTGCGGCGTCGGGCTGCAACGATGAGACCTGGCATTCCGCCATCCGCAAGACGATTCCCACCAGTACATCCGGCGCTGGACGATCCTCCGGCCGCTGCGC
Organism: Terriglobia bacterium; assembly: GCA_020073385.1. Lineage (GTDB taxonomy): Bacteria > Acidobacteriota > Terriglobia > Terriglobales > Acidobacteriaceae > Sulfotelmatobacter. Next base: position 83,495 of record JAIQFH010000025.1, read on the forward strand.
AACCTTCTCCAGATAACTCCGATAATGCTCCCCCGCGTTTTGCGCCTTGCCCTCGCGATCCAATTCGTGCGCGAGATACAAATGCGCGAGAGATTGATTGGGGTCCGCCTTCAATGCACGGTCCCAGTCGGTCAGTGCCTCCTCCGCATGCCCGCGTTGCAGAGCCAGCAATCCCCGATCGACAAGCAGATTCGCATCTTTCGGCGCATATTTCAGCGAGGTCTCAGTCAACGTGAAAGCCTCGTCAAAACGCTTCTGGTCGAGAAGGAACTTCAGCAGCGCCTGTCGCGGAGCGGGATCCGCCGGATTCGCAGCGATCGCCCGCCTCCACGCCGCCTCCGCCTCCTGTGGATTTCCCTCCTCCAGCTGCTTGCGCCCCAACCGCATCTGCAATTGGCTATCGAATGAATCCAGCACCGCCGCCCGTTTCAAATCGTTGAGGTCATCACTATGCAAAGAGAGATAATGCCGCGCCTGATCGACCGTGCCCCAGGTCAGCAGCACCAGCGCCGCTCCGACCCGCAGCCTCACCGCGCCGACGCTGGCTCCCGTAACCCATCGCCACGCCGTCGAGAACCGGCCGCGCGCGTCGGCCATCGCGCTCGCAACCTGCTCTTTCGAATTGAGCAGCAGCGCCGCAATTCGCCCATCGCGCAGCTTCCAGATGGCGCCATCCAGAATGAAATGATGGATATTGACCAGAGACGTGAAGATCAGAAAGCTCGTACTGAAGTCATGATGCAGCACCCGACTTGCCAGCCACGGACCGGGCACAAACAAGGCAATCCCGCCAACAATCAGCACCCCGAAATATGCCAGCGGACGCCAATTCCGTCCCACCTTCGCCTCATCACCAGACGCTTCGCGCCGCGCATAGTAACTTGTGATCCACAGATACTGCGCCGAATGCATCACCGCAAGAACGCCCGAGCTATACCGCGTTTGCGGAATCTCCAGTCGCCTCAGCAGCGCAATCCCCGCTGGTACCAGGAACCACAACACTTGCGACGAGAACAATGTCAGAGAGGGCAGCAACCGCCGCCATCCCGTCTGCCGCGACAACTTCCACAATCCATACGCCGACAGCGCCACGAATCCCGCCCCGAGCACCATCTGCTCCCAGCGGCTAACTGTGGCAGGAATTCCCAGCGACACAAACAACGGATCGTTCGAATGTCCTGTATGGAACCCGAGAGACAGCATCAGATACGACGCCACGAATGCCCCGTATAACGCCTGCCTCGTGCCCTTATCCGGATCCGCCCCCGCCCGCCGCGCGAACATCATGAGCAGCCCGTAGTTCTGCCCGCTGTAGTGCCACGGACTCCAGGTGATGTAAATCGTGAAAATCCAGGGCAGCAACTGTACCCAGAAATGCGAGAGCACCAGGGTCAGCAGAACTAATCCGGTGGTGTGCACCGTGAGGATGCGGTACTTCTCGAAATCCTCCGCGCGGTGATAGGCGCGATAGATCGTCGCCATGTAATGTGGATAGTTGAAGAACAACGCCAGCGCGTAGAACGCCACCGACCAGGTCCGCGTGTTCGATGCGATCGTCCAGTAAGAAACCAGCAGCAGAGGCGCCGTCCAAGCCCCGCACCCCACAATCAAATCGATCCACGGATTGTAGATCCATGCAATCGATGGCCGTTCGGTTTGTCGTTGGGATTTGCGCATGACGTTTCGGCCGCTCTTCGTTCCAACCGGGCCACAGTTTCGCGCTCGCAGGACATCAGAAATCCCGCGTGCAGCACTCCTCTGTGTGGCTTGACTCGAATTATAGGTGGGAAAATCGGGGACTCACGCTATTGCCCGGGTAACGAAGGTAACGCGCTATTTTGCCGGCTTATGCCCTAAAACATAGATCACCCACGGAGCAATCGTCGTCTCATTCACCCATGGATACGGTTCCTCGGGCTTGCCGAGCGGCCTATAGCTCGCAACCACTTCCAGCCCACTACGCTCATAAAGCTCGCGGTATGATTCGTCCGTACAAAGGATGTCCTCGGCTGGCCTGCGATCCGCAAAATCGGTCGTGACAATCCTCACCACGTCGCCCGTTCGCGCCTTTCGATTCTCAGGGTAATCCTTCGTCGAGAACGAGGCCCATTCATGGGTATAAATCTCGGGCGAAGAAACAACGTTGACAAGCTTGCCGGAGGCGTTCAGCAGGGCTCCCAGATCGCGAAACAGCCGCATCTTGGTCAGGAAGCCGGAGATGTTGTCGAAGGTGAAAAGAGAAACAACCAGGTCGAAAGTCCCGCCCTCAAACCCGCTCAGATCGTCGTCTTTGATGAGACGGTAGTCCCCAGTCGGGTCCAACTCCTTCGCTTTGGCCACCATCTCCGGCGCGATGTCGACGCCAATCGTGTCGAATCCCAGTTGCCGGACAAATCTCGTCGACCGCCCCGTGCCGCAACCGAAATCAATCGCCTTCGTTCCCGAAACATGTCCGCGGATGATCTCAGGCAGGTCTCTAAAGACCAGATAATAAGTATTGCCAAGCTCGAGCTGAGCATATGCCGCCGCCCGCTTCGCGTCTTCATAGCAGTTGCTAAATGCCATGCAAGACCCTTTCCGTTCGCCCGCTCCAAGGAGCTTGCCAGATGTACTTGAAGGAAATCTGGGTCTGCGGCCCCAGAGTTATCCGCGCGCAGGCCAGGTGGCTATCTTACTCCGTGACCGGTGAGCACCGGTTCGCCTTTCATGCCAGACCTACTTGGCGATCGTTTCAGCCGCATCAATTGCACAGCCTTCTCGGCGATGTGCTCGGCGCTGACTTCAAATTCCTTGATCAACTCCCAGGGCGCTCCCGAATCTCCAAACCGATCCTTCACTCCGATCGCGCCGGTGATCACAGAATGCCCGTACACTTCCGGACTCTCCGTCAGAATTCCGCTCACGCGCCACGCCAATGCTCCGATCTGGTGCTCCTCGGTCGTGACCACCACTCCCGTTTCCCTCGCCGCTCGTACAATCGCCTCGGCATCGATCGGCTTCAGCGTATGCACGTTGACCACACGCGTCTCATACCCGAATTCTTTCTTCAGGATAAACGCTGCTCTCATCGCCTCGGGAACCATCGGTCCGCAGGCAATGATGCTCAGGTCTTCTTCTTCATTCTTGTACGACGACGCGAGTACCGTCTCGAATGCCTCCAGGAACCCAGGCCCCTCCCGTCGCAACCGGATCACGTTCGCTTTCCCAAACACAAACGGAGTCTTCTCATCTGTGACGATCGGAGTCGCTTCCCGCGCAAACCGGATGTACTTCGGGCCCTTGTGCTCCAGCAGCAAGTAGTCCGTCGCCTTGCGTGTCTCCACCAGGTCGCACGGCACCACCACCGTCATATTTGGCAATCCCTGCATGGCAAACAGATCCTCGAGCGCCTGATGCGTCGCTCCATCCGGACCCACCGACACTCCTCCGTGCGCTCCCGCAATCATCACGTTGAAATTGCCATAGCACACGGACGTGCGAATCTGATCCAGATTCCGCGCCGCGGCAAACGTCGCATACGTGCCCAGCACCGGCAGCTTCCCTTCCCGCGCCAGTCCCGCCGCAGCCGACGTCGCCGACTGTTCCGCAATCCCCATACTCAGCCAGCGATTCTTCCGTTGCGGTTTCCCGGCATAGAAATCGCTGATCGTGATCGACCCGGAAATATCCAGCCCCAGGCAAACCACCCGCGGATCGTCTCCGTTCGCCGCCAGTGATTGCCCAAAGCCCTTGCGTGTCGGCTCCATCTTCACTTTCATCCCGTCACCGGCATTCCACCAGTAATCGCGCGCGAACTTCGGCATCTTCGCATCAAGCTTGCGATCAACCTCCGCCTGGTACTGCTTTGCTCGATCGAGCAGCTTCTGCCACGGGATCTTCTCGGCCACCTCCAACTCATCCAGCGCCTTCGTCAGTTCTTCGTAATTCGGAGCCTTTCCGTGCCATCCCGCCTGGTCCTCCATGAAGCTGACGCCCTTGCCCTTCACCGTATCCGCCAGAATCAAAACCGGCCGGCCCTTTACCTTTCGTGCCTGCTCCAACGCATCGACAATCTGCCGCATGTCGTGCCCATCAATCCGCAGCACATCCCACCCGAAGCTGCCGTACTTCGCCGCCAGAGGCTCGACCCGCATCACGTCTTCGACGCGGCCATCAATTTGCAACCGATTGCAATCGATAATGGCGATCACATTGTCGAGCTCATAATGCCCGGCCTCCATCGCCGCTTCCCACACCTGTCCTTCCTGCTGCTCCCCGTCTCCCATGATGCAGAAAATCTTGTGCGTCTTGTGATCGAGCCGCGCCGCCAGCGCCATCCCCACCGCGATACTCAGCCCCTGTCCCAGCGATCCCGTAGACATCTCCACGCCCGGCAACTTCAGCCAATGCGGATGCCCCTGAAACGGCGAACTCAGCTTGCGCAGTGTGACCACATCCTCAACCGGGCAGAAGCCCGCAAACGCCAGCCCCAGGTAGAGACTCGGTGCCTTGTGGCCCGTCGACCAGATAATCCGGTCCCGGTCCGCCCAGTTCGCATTCTTAGGGTCATGAACAGCGATCTTGAGATAGAGCGCCGCCGTGATGTCCATAATCGAAAGCGTGCCCCCCGCGTGCCCCGACCCCGCCGCGTGCAGCGCAACCAGGTCATAGCCGCGCATAAGGTCGGCCGTTTCAATCAGTTGTTCGATGGAGTACTCCCGGATGACTTTTCCGGTCGTGGAATCGGTCAGGCTCATGGCTTCCCCCCTCGTTTTGGCGGACGGACAAACCGAACTACCCAAGGACGAGCACAGAGTGCGCTCTCGGAAAGGCTATCGAGGAATCAGCCCTGCAAACCGTGATTCAAATCACAATCGTAGGTGAGTCAGGAGGGGCTTGTGTAGGGACGGACGCCTCGTCCGTCCCGGTCGCGCAGCGACCGTAGCGGCTGTCAGGCCGCGCCAGAGTCTCTAGCGTGCCACAGTTGAGCGTGAGCGAAGGTCATTAGCCGGCGCCTGAAGAATATCCTAAGCTGCAGGGAAACTATTCAAATTTCCACCGCGTAGACTTGCCCTGAAAATACTTCTCCCACATCCCAAACGCCACGCGCGGCCGCACCGCAATGACCGGTTCCTTCATCGAGAGAATGTCGTCCTTCATGGTCGACATATCAAACTTATATTTCCGTTCATAAGCCGGCAGCATTTTCCGCCGCGCCGCCACGTCCGGAATCTCTGCGATCCCCTCGACGATGATCGCCTCGGCCGCATTCTCCGTGCACACAATGCAATTCGGATTCTCCGCCAGATTCCGCGCCTTCCGCGACTTGCTCCCCGTCGAGAAGAGAAACCGCCCGTCCTGCCACAGCCCCCAGACCACCATCGTATGAGGAGACCCGTCAGGCTTCACAGACGTAATCCAGTAATTGTGCGACCTCTTCAGCCGCTGCTCCGCCCACGACCACGCCAGGAGACCCTTGCTGCTCTCAGGAAACCCGTACCCCGGCGCCTGCGGACGACTAGCCCGAGGAGTCTTCGAAACTCTCCCAGTTTTCTTGGTAGGCATGAAATCCCCCAGAACGAAGCCGATGAGCCCTCTGTGCCCCTCTGTGTCCTCTGTGGTGAACGCTTTTCTAATCGCTGACCTATAGATTCTTCCGCGTCCACGCATCAATCCGTTCCAGCGCCTGCTGCAGATTCTCCAGCGAATTCGCCACGCTGAACCGCAGATATCCTTCCCCAAACGCCCCAAACGCCGTCCCCGAAAGCGCCGCCACCCCCGCCTGCTCCAGCAGTGCGTCCGCCAGTGCCTTCGACTTCCACCCCGTCGCCGTGATATTCGGAAACACGTAGAACGCGCCCTTGGGCATCCGGCACGAGAATCCCTTGATCTTGTTCAACCCCGCCACGAACACATCCCGACGCCGCTGGAATTCATCCCGCATGCGGTCCACCGAACTCTGATCGCCCCGGATCGCCTCAATCCCCGCCACCTGCGTGAAGCTCGCCGTGCACGAGTTCGAGTTGGTCATCAGCCGCGTCATATGTGCAGCGAGATCGGCCCGCATCACGCCGTACCCCATGCGCCATCCCGTCATGGCGTAGGTCTTCGAAAATCCATCCAGCAGGATGGTCCGTTCCTGCATCCCCGGCACTGACATGATCGAAAAATGCTGCCCACCGTCAAACAGCAGCCGGCTGTAAATCTCATCCGACAGGACCATGATGTTGCGGTCGCCAATCACCTTGGCGATCTGCTCAATGTCCCGCCGCTCCAGCACGCCGCCCGTGGGATTCTGCGGCGAATTGATGATGATCAGCTTCGTCCGATCGCTGATCAGGGACTCCAATTCATTCACGTCGAGCGCAAAATCCCGCTCCTCCCGCAGCGCAATCGGCACCGCTCGCCCGCCAACATAGTTGATCATCGACTCATAAATCGGGAATCCGGGGTTCGGATAAATCACCTCATCTCCTTCATCAACTAGTGACAGAATAGTGAAGAAAATAATTGGCTTCCCGCCGGGCACAACTACGACTTCATCGCTGGTAACTTTCACCCCTCGGGTCCGGCTCACATACTCCGCCAGCGCCTGCCGCAGGTCCGGCAACCCCGCCGAGGGCCCATAATGCGTCCACCCCTTGTGCAGGGCATCAACTGCCGCCTCGACCACGTTGGCCGGAGTATCAAAATCCGGCTCCCCGATCTCAAGGTGAATAATGCTCCGTCCCTGTCGTTCCAGCGCCCGCGCTTTGTTTAGAACTTCAAAGGCGGTTTCGGTTCCGAGCCGCGACATCCGGCGCGCAAGCTGCAGTTCATGCTGTGTGGAAATGGCTCTCTCCATGGCGGGAAAACTCCTGACAAGGCAAACGGGGTATTATACCCCCGCACTCAGCACGGTCACTGTGACACAATCGGAGGCATCAAGGTAGAAACATGGATGGCTTAGCTCAACTTAAAGAAGCACAAAAAGAAGGGTGGAGGCATTTTGCCCCTCTGGAAACCGTGACCATTCCGTCCGCCGCGCGTCTGGTGCGCTTCGCCGCAATCTCGCCCGGCACGCGCGTTCTCGACGTCGGCTGCGGCACCGGCGTCGTCGCCATCACCGCCGCGCGCCTTGGAGCCCGCGTCGATGCCATCGACCTCACTCCTCAACTGATTGAGCGCGCCCGCGAAAACGCCCGCATCGCTCAAGTCGAAATCCAATTCCTCGAAGCCGACGCCGAACAACTTCCCTTCCGCGACGGCGAGTTCGACGTCGTCGTCAGCCAGTTTGCGCATATGTTCGCTCCCCGCCCCGAGGTCGCCACCCGCGAGATGCTTCGCGTGCTTCGCTCCGGAGGCACCATCGCTTTCTCCACCTGGCCGCCGGAACTTCTAGTCGGGCGCACCCAGCAGCTCGCGGCCCGCTACATGCCCCCGCCGCCCCCGGGCGTCGCACCGCCGATCAGTTGGGGCGATCCCCAGATCGTCATCCAGCGCCTTGGTCAGGTGGTCACCGAAATCGTTTTCGACCGCGACTCCATTCTCGTCCCGGCGCTCAGTCCGCAACACTTCCGTGCCAACATAGAACGCGCGGCCGGCCCGGTCATCAAAATGGTGCAGACGCTCTCCGCGTCCCAACCCGAGCGCCTCGAAGCCTATCGAGCCGAGTTCGATGTCATCGTGTCCGAGTACTTACGCGACAACCTGGTTCAACAGGGTTACCTGCTCACCCGCGCCCGCAAACTCTGATTCGCTGCAATCAGCTATCGACCGGAGAAATTTATGCTTTCGTACCTCGACGAACTCTACGCCCACCAGGAGTGGGCCGATGCTGAGCACTGGCGTGCCTTCGCAGCGCATCCAGCAGCGCTCGAAGACAAAGCCATCCGCGAACGCTTGCACCATATTCATCTGGTACAGCACGGGTTCTTGTGGGTGACGAGTCCAACGCGGCCGGAGTTCGTCTTCAAGAAGCTGGAAGACTTTCCTTCCATGGCGGATCTCAAGAAGTATGGCCAGGAGGGTCTGTGGCACCTGAATGAATTCGTGAAATCTCTCGACCCCGCGCGCGCCGAGGTGATCATCGACGTCCCCTGGTTCCGTCCTCCCGCAAAGATTTCCATCCGCCAGGCCCTCACCCAAGCCGCCATGCACAGCCACTATCACCGCGGACAGAACGCCACCCGCCTGCGCGAACTAGGCGGCGTCCCGCCGCTGACTGATTTCATTGCTTGGCTGCACAAAGGACAGCCACCGGCTCAATGGGATTAGGCCGGTTTCCTCTGTGAAACCCTGTACCCTCTGTGGTGAGTGATTAAGAGGTGAGCTACTCCGAGACGCTGTGCTCTTCGTTCTGCGAGCGCAGAACGCGATCGATGGAGTACGGCGCTCTCCGGCTGGGCTCGTGATAATGCCTGACCTGCATCTCCCCTAGCAATCCGATCGCCAGCAGGTTCAATCCGCCCAGCAGCAGGCCCATCGCTGCCATCATCAGCGGCCCATGCGAGGCCATGATGTGCACGTGACGCAGGAATTTCTCCACGCCCAGCCAGGCCACGATCGCGCTGCCGCCAAAGATGCTCATCATCCCAAAGGTGCCGAAGAAGTGCAGCGGCCGCGACAGATACTTCAGCAGAAACCGAATGGTCAGCAGATCGAAGAACACGCGGAACGTCCGCGTGATCCCGTAATGTGACGCGCCGCGCTCACGGTTCACATTCTTGATCGGCACTTCGCAAATCGTCGCGCCGTGCCACGACGCCAGCGCCGGAATGAACCGGTGCAGTTCCCCATACAGCGGCACCTGCTCCAGAATGTCGCGCCGATAGGCTTTAAACGTCGTTCCGAAATCGTGAATATCGACGCCGCTGATCTTCGCCATCATCCAGTTGGCGATGCGCGACGGAATCCGCCGCAACCAGAAGTTATCAACGCGATCTTTGCGCCACCCACTCACAATATCGTAGCCGGCAGCGACCTTTTCCAGGAACATCGGAATGTCGTTGGGATCATGCTGCAGATCGCCATCCATGGCGATGATGTATTCGCCGCGCGCATGATCGAATCCCGCCGCCAGTCCCGCAGTCTGCCCAAAGTTTCGCCGCAGCTTGACCACCGTCACACGGCTGTCCACCGCCGCGATCTCACGCAGCATCGCGAACGTGTGATCGCTCGAGCCGTCGTCGACCAGAACAATCTCGAAGCTCTCGCCATGAGCTTCCATGACGACCTTAAGCCGGTCATAGAGGTCGGTGACGTTCTCTTCTTCGTTATGTAGAGGGACGACGATCGAATATTTGGGCACAGTTTATTAATTATAAACGAGAGCGACGGATTCGAATATCAACCTTTGGTAAAGAGTAACACCAAGGGTGCCCCATCCTTGTCGCGTTCTGTGCGACAGGGGGGATCTTGACTTCCCTTCCTCGCCAAAAACAAAAGCCCACGGAAAACCGTGGGCTCATGAGAAAAGTCAACTCAGTTCGAGTCGTCGCGCCGCTTCAGCGTCGGACGATCATCATCATCTTTCTTCCCATCCTCGGACTTGTCGCTCGTATTCGAAGTCCGCCGCAAGCTCGGCTTCGACGAGTCCTTCTCGTCCAGCAGTTTGTGCTTGTTCTCGATTGCAGCCAGCCGCGCCTTTACCTCGTCAAACTCCGAGGTCGTCACCACGTACTGTTGCTTCGCCGGAAGAATCTTGCGGATCTCATCCTGCGATTTCTGAATGCGATCGGCGTTCTGCGGATGCGTATCGAATGCCTTGGCCAGCGTCCCCGGCTTCTTTTTCTCCATGGCCTGCACTTTTTCGAAGAACGATACGAAGGCCGACGGATCATACCCCGACCGGTACATGTACTCGATGCCCAAATAATCGGCCTCAGCCTCGAAGTTGCGCGAGAACTTCAGGATGCCGAACATTCCGCCGATTCCCGCCGCCTCATAGCCCGCATAGCCAATCCCGCCACCCACGAAAATCAGCGGAATCGACGCCAACTGCAACAAGTTGGCCCGACTCTGCTCTCGGGCCGCATGGCATGCCGCCACGTGCGCGATCTCGTGCGCCATCACCCCGGCAACTTCCGCCTCTTCATCGGCCGCCAGAATCAGTCCGGAGTTCACATAGAAGAACCCACCGGGCAGCGCCATCGCGTTGACCACGTCGGAGTCGATGACTTTGATCGTGAACGGAACCTGCGCATCCGAGTTGCGCACCAGATTCTGCCCAATCCGGTTGACGTATTCCGTCACTACCGGATCGTTGACCAGCTTCACCTGCGCCTCTACCTGCTGGGCGAACGAGCGGCCCATGGCCACCTGTTTCTCGACGCTGTACCAGTTGCCCACGCCGCGCCCGCATCCCACATTGCGGTTACCCACGGCATCGACGTCGTGCTTGCCGCCGTCGTGCTTGATCTGGCTGTCTTCTTGCACGGGCAGCGCCGCTGGACCCTTCTTGGGAGCGTTCTGAATGTCGCTCGCCTTGGGCTGCCCCTCGTCCGGATCAGTGGTCGGAGGCGCCTTCTGCGGCGATTGGCTCGGCGGATTCTGGGTTTGCGGAGTTTGCGTCGTTGGTTGATTTTGCGGATCTTGTCCCGTTGTCTGCGCCGCCATCCAAGGCACCGCGACAAACGCCGCCATTGCCAGCGCGCCTGCCAGCCATTTCAGCTTCATAGGAGTACTCCTTAAGCTCGATTATACGCCCGGTCCAGGGGACACCAAGCCCCTAATCATCAGCCTGTAAGTTAGACGCTTCCAGTCACTTCCGGGTTATCCGCCCCTTTTTGATCTTGAATGGACCCGTGTAGCGACGGACGCCTCGTCCGTCCTGAGCAGGCAAGCCAAGCGGAACCTCCCCATCTCCGCCCCTCAACGATCGATAATGGATGTCCACCCAAGCTCTAACCAGACTGCTCAGCCACTACGTAACCCTCCCCAGCACCACGGGCATGTCCGGATCCCCCCGCTCAAACGCGACGATCACCATCGCACCAACTTGAGGCTTGGGGCCTGTCAGCGTCATCAGCGCCCAGGCTTGTCTACCTTCCACATTGACCTTCACACGCCCAGCGACCTGTGGGTCGCTATTATCCACAACCACGCCTCGGTACACGCCGAACAATACCATTGGCTTCTCCTTGGTGCGCGCTTGTAACCTCCAGGCGCCACTGGTTGCCACGGCAAGCAGATCATGCCTCCGCCACCCTAGCACCTGCCGGGTGGCGACTCAAGGGCGGCGTTCCCATGGGAATAGCCGGTCTCAGCGCTCAGTTGTTTGCAACGCGAATCCGCGTGTCGTGTTTTCGCTAGCGTTTCCGTTTACTAAAATTAGTGGGCAATTTTCGGCCAGTACCCGAGAGATTCACCGGTGTTTGGAATTGCCCCGCAGATCTTGGTCACGCTGCTCCTCAATCGGTTGCGCAACGGCGTCCGGGCGGTCGAGTAGGAAAACTGTAACTTGCTCATATAGCTGCTTTCCAGCGTTCACCGCCCGATGAACACGCGCACTTGGCTCTTCCCAATCGACCAGACCCGGGGTGACATCGACGCGCAGACTCTCACCTCGGTCGCGGTATTCAATCGACAGTAGGTCACCACTCAAGACCACGGCCACTCTGTGAAATGGATCACGATGCCAGGGCATGGCTTCGCCGGGGGCAAGACGCAGCCGACGAACCATCACAGTTCCACGATGAAGTACGATTTCGTCTGTCATTGCGATCCTTACTCCGCTTAGTGAATGCTGCTGCGAAGAGACGAGTATATGCGCATGCGGTTGCGGGCGTCCGGCCATCCTCTGTGGCCCTCTGTGCCCTCCGTGGTGAGCCCTTGCCCCGCCCGCGTGGTATAAAGTTCGCGACCTCCGGAGGTTCCCTGTGCTCAACCGCCGCCATTTTCTCTCCACCGCCACGACCGGCATGGCCGCTTCCCTGGCCCTGCGCGGAAATCTCTTTGCTCAGTTCGAGAAGACTCCGCCCCTGCCCGACCGTTCCCTGCTCGATAAGAACGAAGACGCGTACTGGGCCGAGATGCGTAAGCAGTTCCTGATCCCCGAGGACGAGGTCTATCTGAACAATGGCACCGTCGGATCGAGCCCCGCGCCCGTCCTTCGCGCAATTTTTGACGGCTACACCACAACGGAGAAAATGGACCAGCAGGATCCCGAAGACTATCCCATCTGGGGATACGCCGCGTGGAACGAGTTCCGCGATCCACTGGCGGATTTTGTCGGCTGCAAGCGCGACGAGATGGCCCTGCTGCGCAACGCCACCGAAGCCAACAGTTACATCGCCAACGGCGTCGACATGAAGCCCGGCGATGAAGTGCTGATGACCGACCAGGAGCATCCCGGAGGCGAGCATCCCTGGGACCTAAAGGCCAAGCGTTACGGCATCGTGATCAAGAAGGTCACGCTTCCCCGCCCCGTGAAAGACGCCGCGCAGGTGCTCAACCTATTCAACGACGCGATCACGCCGCGCACGCGCGTCATGTTCTTCAGCCACATCACGACGTTCTCGGGAGTCGTGCTGCCCGCGAAGGAACTCGCGGCTTTGGCGCGTAGCAAGGGAATCCTGTCCGCCGTCGATGGCGCGCACGTACCCGGCATGATGCGGTTGAATGTCCACGATCTCGGCTGCGACATGTATGCCGCGAGTCCGCACAAGTGGTTGCAGTCGACCAAAGGCTCGGGCTTCCTCTACGTGCGCGATGAAGTGATCGATCGCTTGTGGAACACGATAGCAACGGAAGGCTGGGACGACACTAAGATCCGCGCCGAACGCTTCCAGCGCATCGGCAGCTCCAACGTCCCAGCCCTGTGGGGTCTGCGCGCCTCGATCAAGCTTGCGAATGACATTGGGATGGATCGTATCGAGAAGCGCCACCGCATGCTGGCCGACTACATTCTCGGCGAGATGCAGACGCGCGGCGCCGAGTCGTGGACCTCCTCGGATCCAGCTCTGCGCTGCGCCATCGTCAGCGTGAACGTCCCGCCGGTGCAGCGCGGTGATCTGGAGAACTGGCTGTGGAAGACACACAAGATCCGCATCCGCGGCGGCGACCCCCACAAGCTCCGGCTTTCCGCCTTCTTGCTCCCGGGATCGATTTGGGAGTAGATTGCTGGCATTCGTGAACGAAAGACCCAATGACGAATCCGCGCGGCTCATGAGGTGGCGGGACGTATATCGCGAAGCTGAGCTGTACAAAGCCGCGGTTCGCGTGTATACCAAGCCTCTCTTTCTGTGGCGCAAGGCTCTGAACGTTTCGACAGACGGCAAGACACTGTATGACCTTGCAGCGCGTGGATTGAAGGGACTCGCGGGCATACACCAGCAACTGCGGAGCGCACGCTTCCACTTTCGCCCGTCGATAGGACTCAAGTACAACTTCAACGGCAAGCGGCGGACGCTCTATATTCCTCCGTGGGAAGAGCGGATCGTCGATCTGCTTCTGTACCGACTGCTGAACCGGCGACTGCACCGGTGGTTCTCGCCGTCATCCTACGCTTATCGCGATCACAGGTATGGGCTGGATCGTTGCCAATCGCAGATCGCGGCGATTGTGCGCTCCGCCGGGAAACCTATCTATGTCGTAAAGCGGGACATCTCGGAGTATTTCGCTTCGGTGAATCACGAGATCCTGCTGCGTCAGTTGGCGGAGCACATCGCCCCGGACGACTACTTGTTCGAGTTGATGGCAGAGCGCATTCGCTTTGAGTATCAGGATGAGAGCGGAGCCCACCGCGCCGAGGTTGGAATTCCCTTCGGCTGCGCCAGTGCCTGTATATTCGCTAACGTTTTTCTGACCGGGCTGGATCGGGTGATTGAGAGCATCTCTGACGTTCACTACTTCCGGTATGCGGACGATTTGCTTTTGCTATCGCCGAGTCGCGACGCAGCGCTAATTGGAGCCGAGCGGATTCACCAGGCTCTCATCGAACTGCGGCTTGGTACAAAGGCGAGCCACCAGCAGGATCTGATGCTGGCAGCGAAACCGCCGAGCGATGATCGACGCTTCCGGCACGTGGTTGCGTTTCGCCATCTGGGCTTGCAGTTCGACTGCCGCGGAGAAGTGTCGTTGTCTCGCGACAAGGCGCGCAAGATCCAGAATCTTTTCCGCTTTGCATTCCGCCGCAGCCGACGGCGGTGGAAGAAGATCATCGGCTCCTGCGAGCGGGCGCGTACGCTCGTAGCAATCGCATGCCAAACGATCGAACGCGGGGTGCGCAACGTCGCGATCCTCGACTACTACCTGAAGCACGTGACGGGCGTAGGGCAACTGCGCCTGCTCGATCGCTGGCTGGCCGAGGAAATCTTGAGCCTGGTCTTCGGCGGCCACAAGAAAGGTCATTTTGCAAAGATCAGTTTTGCGGAACTTCGGCAGTTCGGTCTGCCGTCGCTGGTGCATCGTCATCAAATGATCCGGCACCGAAAGATCGACAGTCCTTTTTTCATCTGGCAGCAACAAAGACTTGACAGAGTGTTCAAGGGGACGGTTGCCAGTCGGAGACACGGTGCGTGCGCCGCTCCCGACTTCTCTCCGTGCCCAGAAGCAGCGGCCCCTGAAAAACCCGTGAGAGAGGGCGGCCGCCTGTACATGGGTGTGATGGAATAACCTGCCGCTGAAAGCGGAGGTTCGTTTGCCAAACCGTCCCCTTGAGCGCTCTGCCGTTCGCGAGAAGAGAGTATGGGATTACTGGACTTTCTACGCAGCCTGTTTGGCGGCAATGACATTCAGTGCCCGAGTTGCTCGGCCGCTGGCGCGTTGAAGTCGAGCGATGGACTGATCCATTGTAAGAATCCGGTTTGCCCTTACTTCGATCCGACGCGCCGGCGAGGAACCCTGCGGCAGGCTGGAACGACTGTGCCCAGCCGCGGCGATTTCCGGCCGGAGCATCCGATCTCAATTCGCTACCGCAATTTTGCCGGGCAGGACAGAGACTTCTCCGCCGAACTCGGATCCATCGTTCGCAAGAACAATCATCTGGTGGCGAGGGTCGCCCCGACGGGCAGTAAAATTGCTCTTTCCCGTGACCGGATTCAGAACCTCGCTGAAGTCGAAGCGACGATGCCCCAACGAGTCGCTTCCGGCCAAGACTGGCCCACTCCCCGGGAACGCCAAATTCTCGGATACCACAAAAAGCACGGTACAACTTCGCCGCGCTACGAGCAGGTCCGGGCGAAGTATCCGAGCTGGTGATCTCTCAAAAGCGGCGCGGGCGAGGGCACCCGCACCACATTCAACTAATCGTAGTATTCCAATCCCAAATGCGTGATCAGTTCTTCGCCTTTCAAGTGCCGCAGCGTGTTCTTCAGCTTCATCAGCTGGATGAACAGATCATGCTCCGGATACAGCCCTGGAACCGTCATCGGCGACTTGAAGTAGAAGCTCAACCACTCCTGGATGCCCAAGCTCTTCAGCTCCGAGGAACGCTGCGCGAGGTCGAGGAACAAGACCAGGTCGAGCACGATCGGCGCGGCCAGGATCGAGTCGCGGCACAGGAAGTCGACTTTGATCTGCATGGGATAGCCAAGCCATCCGAAGATGTCGATATTGTCCCAGCCCTCTTTGTTATCGCCGCGCGGCGGGTAGTAGTTGATGCGGACCTTGTGAAATATGTTCCCGTACAGTTCAGGATAGAGTCCGGGCTGAAGGATGTGCTCGAGCACGCCCAGCTTCGATTCTTCCTTGGTCTTGAACGAACCGGGATCGTCGAGCACTTCACCGTCGCGGTTGCCCAGGATGTTGGTCGAGTACCATCCGCTGAGACCCAACAGCCGCGCCTTGAACGCAGGCGCGAGCACGGTCTTCATCAGCGTCTGCCCAGTTTTGAAATCTTTGCCGCAGATCGGCGCCTCGTTCTTGCGCGACAGCTCCAGCATCACCGGTAGGTCAACCGTCAGGTTAGGCGCGCCGTTGGCGAAAGGGACGCCCTCCATCAGCGAGGCGTAAGCGTAGATCATCGAGGGCGCGATCATCTCGTCGTTCTCGCGCAGCGCCTTCTCGAACGCTTTCACCGACTGGTGCGCTTCCGTGGGCTCGATGTAGGACTCGGTCGATCCGCACCACATCGTGATCAGGCGACTGGCCCCGCTCGACTTCCTGAATTCGCGGATGTCGTCGCGCAACTGTTCGGCAAGATCCATCTTGCTCTTGCCTTTTTTCACGTTGGGTCCGTCGATCTTCTTCACGTAGTTGTGATCAAAGACTGCGGGCCGCGGCGTTACCGACGACAGGAATGGCTTCAACTGATCGAGCAGTCGCTGGTCGAGCACGCCCGCATTCGACGCCGCGTCGTACATGTTGTCTTCGAAGATGTCCCAGCCGGTGAAGACCAGGTCGTCGAGTCCGGCGAGCGGGACGAATTCTTTCACCTTCGGCGAACGGCCGTCGGTGCGCTTGCCGAGGCGCACGGTGCCCATCTGCGTGAGCGATCCGATCGGTTTGGCCAGACCCTTGCGGATGGCTTCGACGCCGGCCACGAACGTGGTCGCGACCGCTCCCATGCCGGGGATCATGACGCCCAGTTTGCCCTTAGCGGGTTCCGTTGTGCCGTTGACGACCTTGGGTGAGGAGCGCTTAACGCCACCGGTTCTGGCAGCGAGTTTCATCTCGCGACTGGCGCGCTCGGCGTGCGCCAAAGCGGTTTCGCGGTGCTCGTGCTCGCGTGCTGCCGCTGAATTAGCGAACTGTTTACGATGACGGCGGCCGTCGGCATCCCACCAGTCGGCCATGAAAACTCCGGCTTTCTTCTGATACATGAGTTCCTTTCATGGTGACGGTGGCATGCCACCGTCACCGTCACCAAATGAACTGGTGATGGTCTCATGAACAGGGTGGGTTTGGCAAACCGATGCGGCGGAATGCGGGGAATACGCTCCCGAAGGCGATAGTGTTCATCGGGCGGAAGCCCTCTGCTGTCGGCGCCCGAACGCTCGCTTCGCTCGCGGGACGGACGAAGGCGTCCGTCCCTACACCGGCTTCCTAGCTTCCCGGTTTTCCCACCAGCGCCTTGCGCGTTGCGTTCAGCGTGAACTGCAGCGACTCTCGTGGGATGCTGTTGACGAAGGGACCGATCATCCAGCCCAGGCCGGTGGGGATGTCGCGCGTCAGAGAAATTGCTTCACACTCGATTAGCACGCCATCTTCGACTTGCTCAAAAGCCCAGTAGGAGTTCAGGCGCCACATGAAGCCGTGATCGTGGCCGGCGGCATGAGGGTGCTCGTTAGGAGTTCCCGGATCGGAGATCTCACTGACGCGCGTGCTGCGCGAGAAGCTGTACTGATGCGTGGCGTCGGCGCGCGCGTAGTGCACGTTGTATTCGGTATCGAGCACCACGGTCACGACCTTGTGCTTGCGCAGGCGCATGAATACCTGGAAGTCGTCACCGTTGCGCGAGACCAGTCGCGACTTCACAACATCAGGCGCGTAGTGCTGGTTTGAATGGTCGTAGTCCTGGATCAGGGCCAACACCTGGGCAACCGTCACCTTCGGAATCAACACCGTGCCCACCCAATCATGGATCAATCCGCCGGGAATCTGCGAAGGTGTCTCCCCATGCTTCTCGATGACGACCGCGCCTTGCCGTAGGCGAGCCATCACCTGCGTCCGCTGCGCCGCCGCAAGAGCGTCGATTCTCAAGAACGAGTCGCTCTTCCCTCTCGCCTGCGTAACGCGTCCTTCAGCCGTCGCGATGTAGTGATCGAATGCCTCGGTGGTCTGCTTCTGCTGGGCCCGGACGACTTGTGCCAGCGAGAGGATACACAGGAACTGTATGGTCGCGACTCTCGTTCTCAACATTGTCTTCTCTACGCGGCAGCATGACATCGCTCGTGCGTGAGATCAATAGCTCCGGTCACGCTTGCAGGTTAATTACATCTCATCCGCTAACCCAATGTGGCAGGCGAGGTTATTGCGAAATCTCATCGCGGGCGAGGCTGGCCCGGGATTCCGCATTTGGTGGGCGTTGGGGAACTTCGCTCGGAATCTGATGCCTGCCATAGATTCTTTGAATTGGACTCCTGCACTAATCCTGTTGCATAGTGGAATCACTTCGCGTCCCAGCTAAGTTTGCCGGTCCCAGCGGAGTCGCTGATTGCGTGCCAGCCAAGATCGCGGCATCGACAATCTCCTGACCCTGTCGTTCTCCACTACAGCCTGAGCCCATGCGATCCGCGTGACTGTATCCGTGTGTCCAGCGGACAGCGTGCTCATCAGACTTGCCCTCACATGCAGGGCAGAATGGAGATTCCATGACCACAATTCGCAAATTCGTTTACGCCGCACTGCTGGCAGCGACTGCCATGAACTTCGCGCCCAGCCTGGCTGCAGCCCAGGAACCGGCGCACGGCAAATTCACACTCAAACACAACGTCAACTGGGGTAATGCGGTAGTGCCGGCAGGAGACTATGAGTTCGCCTACGATCCCTACCAGTCCTCGCCAGTACTGACGCTGAGCAAACTCAGCGGAAAACGTGCGGGATTCATGCTGCTGGTCACCAACTCCGAAGACAGCAAGCCTTCGGATTCCAACCAGTTGCTGCTTGAAACCACGGCTGATGGAAGCTACGTCAGCGCCATGGAACTGGCGGAATGCGGCATGACCCTGCACTTCTCGGTGCCGGCGCATGCGCTGAAGCAGATGGCGAAGGCGGTTCCACCCGCCGCACCGTCCGGACAATAGCAGAACGCAACAAACGAAGGCGGATACTCAGCCAGGTATCCGCCTTTTCACTTGTTCTATTCCAGCGTGCTTTTCTTGTCCGTTTCCGGACATCCGATTCCACGAGTGCACAACCCGCTCTTCTGCTAGGTTCGGCGAAGGTTCGGTTGTCTCCTGTGAAATCAACAACCTGTGCGGCATCCCCGGGATGGCCACGAGTATGCAATGGATGGAGGCATGAACGTGCAATCCATCCGAGCAACCGAATTCGTCAAGCCGGCCAACGGCCGTGTTCTGATCGCAGACGACCAGCAGCACGTCCTGTTCGCGTTGCAGATGCTACTGAGCGGGTCGGGCTTCTCAACAGAGACGGTAACGCATCCGTCCCGGGTTTTGCGCGCGCTGGAGACGGAGTCATTTGACGCCGTCCTGATGGACCTGAACTACACGCGCGACACCGTCGGCGGCGCGGAGGGACTGGAACTGGTTTCGAAGATCCGCTCCATGGACAGTCTGGTGCCGGTCGTAGTGATGACCGCATGGAGCAGCGTTGATCTGGCAGTCGAGGCGATGCGGCGTGGAGCTTCGGATTTTGTGCAGAAACCCTGGGAGAATCGCGAGCTTCTGCATAAACTGCAACAGCAACTCTCACTGGCGCGGGAGCAGCGGCAAAAGCAACGGCAGCGCGAGGAAGAATTGCGCGAGGCACGGGAGATACAGGACAGCTTGCTTCCTAAGAGACTGCCCGAGATCCCCGGTTACGAGATTGCCGCCGTCACCCGGCCGCTGCGTTTTGTGGGCGGCGATTACTATAGCGTCGTCCAGATCGACGATCGGCAAACTGCTATATGCATCGGCGATGTTGCGGGTAAAGGAATGCCGGCCGCCCTGCTGATGTCGAGCTTGCAGGCGGCCCTGCAACCCCTAATCAGTCAGAATCTGCCGCCCGGTGAATTGTGTCACCGGCTCAATCGCATCCTGTGCGATCTGACTCCTGTGGGAAAGTTCATTTCATTCTTCTACGGCCTGCTCGACCACGCGGCCAATCGCCTCACGTATTGCAACGCGGGCCATAATCCGCCACTCCTACTTCGTGCGGACGGCACATCGATGGAGTTGCAGGCGGAAGGCGCAGTTTTAGGGCAGTTTCCCAACTGGCTCTATCAGCAGAGCGAGCGGCAACTCGAAGATGGGGATCGCCTGCTTCTATTCACCGACGGTCTAGTGGAGGCGTGCAATCAAGAGCAAGAATTTTTCTCGGAGCACAATCTGGTTCGCATCGCGGAAGAACATTCAAAATCGAGCGCCGGGGAATTGCTGGGACTTCTGATGCGCGCTGCCTCGCAGCACTGCGGCGACCACTTTCAGGATGACGCCAGCATGATTGTGCTGAAGGCATCAATTCTGAACTCCCGCTGACTAAGTCGCCTGCACCTGTGAATTTCCTCGCACATCATCGCTGAGCACGATGGCTTCCGCGATTTCCTTCATCGGCTTGCGCTTCTGGCGGCTCTGGCGCTGGATCGCCAGATAAGCCTGCTCTTCGTTCAGACCAAGGTCACGCTGCAGAATTCCCTTGGCGCGCTCGACGATTTTCCGGGTCTGCAGTTGCTCGGTCAGCGTGGAGTTGGCTTCTTCCAGGCGCGCCAGTTCAATTTCGGCGCCTACCAGAAATCCCACGGTGGAGATCATGCGAATCTCGCGTCGCCGA
Source organism: Terriglobia bacterium (assembly GCA_020073385.1). Lineage (GTDB taxonomy): Bacteria > Acidobacteriota > Terriglobia > Terriglobales > Acidobacteriaceae > Sulfotelmatobacter. The sequence goes on from JAIQFH010000025.1 coordinate 103,829, forward strand.
TACGCATGATGCTGCCGGTGCTGCAAGTTGATAACTCCGACGACGCGCCCTCTGCACATCAGGGGCACTGAAAGGAAAGCTTCGTAGCTGTCTTCGGGAAGTTCGTGAAAGAACTGGAAGCGCGGATCCTGTGCGGCTTTCTCTGGAATCGCGACCGGTTCGCTGTGGGCCGCGACCCATCCGGTAATTCCCTGCCCGACGCGCAGTTTCAGGCGATCAACCACGTCCGGATGCGGATTCTTCGACGCCCGCAAGACTAGTTCGTCATCTTCAAGCACATAGACGAGGCAGGCGTCGCACTTTACCAGCGCGGTCGCGAAATCGACAACCCGGTCCAGGACTTCATGAAACCCGTCTGCCGCATTCAGACGGACCGTAATCTCATGCAGTACATCTACATGTGAATCTTCCACTGTCAAGGAGTCCATAACGAACATTATCGATTTGGCAGAGACAATGTCTAATTCCAAATTTTGATCGTGCCGATAAAGGAATTTCTTGAGAATTGTTACTAAGGTTTAACATCACACGCACGGCATGGTGCATCGCCAGGGAGTGATATGGGACGGAGAGGCCCCTTGAGATCCCTGTGCACCGATGGGCTCTACTTCGCCGGAACTGCCAGGAACCAGATCAGCAATCCGAACAGAATGAGCGCTCCAAGAACGGAAAACAGCGTGTGCATGGGATGAAACTGAAACAGCGGATTGCGCGGTAACCGATGCCTTGTCGCCAGCATTGAGACCTCCTTATAGGGGCGCGCCTGCGCGGTGGCAACAGACAGATTGTTACTGTTATTGTCCCACTTTCCAGCGCGGCGTTCCAGTACTACGTAGTTCATCTAAGTTCCCTGGTCAACCTGAGCTTTTCTCGGCGTCCTCCGCGCGATCCCTCAGCGTTCTCAGCGGTTCAAGCTTTTCTTCTAACCGCGGAGATCGCCGAGAACTCCGCAGAGAACGCTGAGTTCGATGACTCTGCAGGACTCCCTGTCTTGGATGGCATGTGGTAAACCATTATTCCTATGGCTAACAAGATCGCCCTCATCACTGGAAGTTCGAGCGGCTTTGGGCTCCTCACGTCGATCGAATTGGCGAGTGCGGGATACCACGTGGTTGCCACGATGCGCGATCTCAGCCGCCGTGCAAAGCTCGACCAGGCCGCAGCAGCCGCGGGAGTCACCGATAAGGTCGATATCCGCGCGCTTGACGTTACGCACTCCCGGGACATCGCTACTGTTGTAGACACCGTAGTGAGCGATTACGGACGCATCGACGTGCTGGTCAATAACGCCGGATTCGCGGTGGCGGGCTTCGCCGAAGATATCAAGCTGGAAGAACTGCGGCTGCAACTGGAAACGAACTTCTTTGGCACCGTTGCCATGACCAAGGCCGTCTTGCCGGTCATGCGCCAGCAGGGGGCTGGACACATCATTCAGATCTCGTCGATCGTCGGATTGCAGGGTTCAGCAACCCTGAGCAGCTACGCCGCGTCGAAGCACGCGCTCGAAGGATGGAGCGAGTCTTTGCGCCTGGAAGTGAAGCCGCTCGGGATCCAGGTTGTGCTGGTCGAGCCCGGAGCGTTCGACACGGGCATCTGGACCCAGGGCGCGCACATGGGCGAGGAGTCCAAGAAGAGCACTTCTCTGAACTTCAAACGCAGCCTCCGCATGCGCGAAGTCATTCGAAAAATTCCTAAGGCCGATCCGATTGCGGTCGCCCGGGCCATTGTTGCGATCGCCGAGAATCCCCGTCCCAAGCTGCGATATCTGGTCGGGCGTGACGCGAAGATCCAGTTGGCAATGAAGCGCTTGTTACCGTGGAAGATTTACGAAAAGATGATCGCGAATTTCCTGAAGATCGATCAAACCCCTTAACCACCAAGGGTCGCAGAGATTTACTCTGTGCTCCCCTGTGTCCTCTGTGGTGAACGTCTTAAGGTTTCGTGTCCAAATCGACGGTTTTGAGGGGCAAGTCCCAGTGCGCGTCAAGGATCTCGAAACGCCGCTGCTCTTCGCGGGTATAAGTTTCCAGATCAGGCCAGAGCTGTTTCTTCAAAGCGTCTTCGTCGAAAGCCTCGTTCGCGACGGTAGCGTTCTTGAAGACGATGGTCACGCGGAAGTCCCAGCGCCCGTCTTCAGTCGTGTGATAGCGCGGCTGGTCCATCCAGACCTTCACCATGCGCCCCATTTCGACTTCTTTTTTCAGCAGCGGATAGTGGTTCTTCTTGAAAAGCTTCAGGAACTCGTCGGCGTGTCCCCACTTGGTTTTGTAGTAGTACTCCACGACGAAGGGATGCTCGGAAGCCGCCGGCGACTGGCCGAACGAGGCTAAGGGCGTGGCGATCGCGATGAACAGAAACGCGGCGATGAGTCGGCGCGGAATGGGCACTGGCTTTCTCCTAGATTGAGAATGTCTTCGCTTATACACCAAGGCTTGTACACCAAGCACAGGCGCACTTCAATAGGCTAGGGGCGAGGAGATGCAGCTTCTTCCGCTTAGCTCGGCGTCGCGGCGGCAACAATCAACTGCGGTTGATCGCGTCGAGACGAGTTGACGCCATGCTGTAACCGTCATGCCGTGACCATTCTTGCCGACCAGCTCTTTACGAATGCTCCGAAGCGGTCGAGCGCCTTGGAGAAATCCTCTCCGGCGGCGGCGAAGCCCAGGCGGAAATGCGAGGGCGCATCGAAGCAATCGCCGGGAGCCAGCAGAATTCCATGCTCGGTCGCGGCTTGGCAGAACGGGCGCGCATTTTCCTGTCTCAGTTGCTCTCCGCTCAGCAGCCAAGGGAACGCGGTCATGCCGCCCTGGGGGGGAATCCAGCCGAGTACGTCGCGATGGTCGGCCATAAAGCGATCGAGGAGCTTGAGATTGCGGGTCGCAGCTTCCTGAGCTTTGCCGAGTACAACGTCGCGCTTATAGATCGCGATTTCCGAAAGAATTTCTCCGGTTGTGGTGTTGGCGATGGAGAAAGTGGCGCGCGCGTTCCAGTATTGCTGGCGGCGCTTGGGGTCGTGCTCGATCATCCATCCCGTGCGCACGCCGGCAATCGAAAATGCCTTGGAAAGGTCGGAGATCACGGTAGCATGCGGCAGGCGCGCCGCCGATTTCGTTTGCCTTCCGTGGTAGATGGGATGGTAGACCTCGTCGCTCACCAACTGGATTCCCCGCTCGGCGGTGAAGTCGTGCAGGGCCTCCATTTCATCGTCGCTGATGGTTGTGCCAGTCGGATTGTGCGGACTGTTAATCAGGATCAACTTCGTCTTCGAATCAGTGAGCTGCTTGATCTCGTCGGGATCGATGCGGAAGCCATTTTCGCGGCGCACGCGATAGAAGCGGGTTTCGAGGCCAAGAGATTCCGGCAGCGTGGAGAATGGAGGGTATCCAGGCAGTGGGATGATGACGTTCGCGCCTGGCTCGGCAGCTAGCCACATCAGGGCTACCAGCGCCTCGGAGGCGCCGGTCATAACTTGGACGGCCTCCACCGGCACGCCCTGCATTTCAGCGATCGCCTCCCGCAGACTGTCGGCACCGGCGGGGCGGCCGTATACCAGCTTGTGGTTCAGGAAGCGGTGGCGCGTTTCGTCGTCGCTGAGGGCGAGGATGTCGTTTACAGTCCAGGTCGGCCCGGTGCTCGCAGCGAGGTTGAATTCTATGTCGTGTTCGTACTGGTCGAGCCAGGCATCGAGCAGGAAAGGCTTGAGTTGCATGCGAGCACCTCGAAAGAGATATTGGTTCCTGTTATTGATTCCGGGAGGCGGCGCACGGATGAAGTTTTAGTTTACGAGTTATGAGAATCTCCGACGGCCGTGCGGATTCGGTGTCTTGGTATTCTAGAATGGCCGCTATAAATTTCCGGCAACGATCAAACGTGCCCCCGCTCTTCAAATTCGCGAACCCGATCCGGTTTGATAAGCGAACAAAGATTGGACAGATTCGTGGCGTCGATACCTATGTGCAGCTGGACCGTATTTCTGGTTGCTGCTGTGATTCTAGCCGGAGTTTTGAGGCGACCGGGATTAACGCTCCTGGGTTTGGCGGCTTACTGGGGAGTTCTGCTCATTCACGAAACCGGACATCTGATTGCTGCTCAACGTTTGGGATGCACGGTCTTTTCGATTGAACTCTATCCCATTTTCGGCATAGCGCGATTTGGAACACCTTGGTCCCGCATCGATCACTGCAAGATCGCGTGGGCCGGCGTTGTAGCGCAGGCCGCAATTGCCATTCCTATCGTCCTCTGGGTTGCGGCGTTCGGCTACACCCGCTTTGAAGCCGTCAATATGCTCTTCGTGATTCTCGGCTTTTTCAGTCTGGGAACGGCAGCCTTTAATCTGCTTCCAACGCGTCCACTCGACGGAGCTACAGCCTGGGGAATATTCCCGGCACTGTGGGCGCAGCGGCGTCGCCGCGATAGCACTCCAGGTGGGCATCGTTCAGCAATTGCATACTGGCAACCTCGGTCGCCGGATGCTTCCCCAAGAATCAAATCGTCACTGCCGGCCAACCGCTGACGGCTGAGCACTGATTCGATTTTTCCAGTGACTCCAGACGAACCAAATCGCAGCGGCCACGATGACCGCGCCGATCACAGCATCGAACTTGTGGAAGTATTTGCCCAGCTCGCGCCAATTTTCGCCGAGCTTCATCCCGAGATATGCCAGGCCCAGGCACCACGGCCATGATCCAAGAAAGGTGTAGACGTGAAATCGGCCGCGAGGCATGCGGGCGATTCCGGCGGGCAGTGCGATAAAAGTGCGGATCACGGGCAGCAGGCGGGCGATGAAGACCGCCAAATAACCCCAGCGCACGAAGAAGCGGTCGGCCCAGTCGATTTCGCGGCGGCCCATCAGAATCCATCGCCCGTAACGCTCCACCAGCGGACGGCCGCCATAGGCTCCGATCTCATAGGCGACCAGCGAGCCGAGGTTGCAGCCAAGTGCCCCGGCGGTGGCGGCCCACAACAGGTTGAAATGGCCTTGATACACCAGATATCCCGCGAACGGCATGATCAATTCCGAAGGCAGAGGGATGCAGGCCGACTCGATCGCCATCAGAATGGCAATCCCGGCATAGCCCGTCGAGGCGATAATTTTGCTGATGAAGACGAACAGGATGGCAAGGATCTTTTCGGTCACGCGGCTCTCAGTTGAAAGAGTTCTCAGTTCTCTGTTGTCAGTTCTCAGTTAACGGCCCACGAACTGATGAGAACGAGGAAGTATGAGTTGCTTTTCAAGTGTATCGGAATTCCCGGCATATATGCGCGTGCGGGGTCTTACTAAGAACGGACAACTGGGAACTGAGAACTGCTTCTCAGAATGAGCCTTCCTGCGTAAACGCGTATCCCGGAAGCGTCGCACCCTGCGGACTCTTGGAAACCTTCACGCGCACGGTTGGCGCATCCGGAGCGGTGATGCCCGCGGGACGCAGCATGGCGTACTGAGTGAAGACTTCGTTGTAGACCTTGGTGACGAGGTAGTCCTGCCCGTCGGCTTCGCTGCGCCACACCTGCCCGAGTTGGATGGAATTGACTGCCACGTTAGTTAGTCCTGTTCTGGAATGATTCAAGAGTACCGAGCGCCGTTCGCAAGGTCAATTCCCAGGCAGGTTACCGAGGACCATGCGGGGGAATGCCGAATTTCGATCGCGGATTGGAAATACGTCTTCCTCGGTTGCTATGATGGGCGCTCATCGAGCACTGGAAAGGAATCTTCATGCCGCGTGGAGTTGTTCCCCGCCAGCCGGCCCGCACCGGGCGCCAGGACAAGGTTCGTGTGGGGACGGGCGCCATCGCCCGTCCGGCCCGAGGCAGAGCCTCGGCAGCAGCCCCGAAAGGGCGCCAGAAAGCCATCGACAAGAAAGCGATGGCAAAACCCGCAGCCGCTTCTATCGCCAAGCTCAAAGGCTACAATCCGATTGCTCCGGAGCGCGTGGCCGAAATCCTGAAGCGGCTGAATGACCTCTATCCCGCCGTGACCTGCGCCCTCACCCACGCCAGCGCCTGGGAACTGCTGGTCGCAACGATTCTCTCGGCGCAATCGACTGACGTGAACGTCAACCGTGTGACTCCGGAACTGTTCCGCAAGTACCCCACGGTCGAGGCGTTTGCCGCCCTCGCTCCGGAGCAACTCGAGCCGGACATCCGCTCAACTGGATTCTTCCGGAACAAGTCAAAGTCAGTGGTGGGCGCGGCGAAAAAGATCGTTGCCGAGTTTGGCGGCCAGGTTCCGGAAGACATCGACAAATTGCTGACATTGCCGGGCGTGGCGCGAAAAACGGCCAACGTGGTGCTCGGCACGTGGTTCAAGAAAGCGGTAGGCGTTGTGGTCGACACGCATGTGCACCGTATCTCGCGGCGACTGGAACTGACGAAAGAGAACGATCCGCCGAAGATCGAGCAGGATTTGATGAAGATCATCCCGCGCGATCGCTGGATTCTGTTTTCACACCAAGTCATCTGGCACGGCCGAAAGCTGTGCTTCGCCCGCAAGCCGAAATGCGCCGAGTGCGCTCTGGAAAATATCTGCCATGCCCGGGATAAGACCTGGAGCACAGTGGAGATGCACAAGAACGCCCAATAGCCACGCGGAAGACCACCGTTCCGAATGTAGCTATTCGCTCCCTAGCTCCTCCAGCACCGGCTCCCTCAACCCGCGAAGGCGCGGGCTTTTGCCTCCAAGCGTGAATATAGCAATCTCGTTAGTTCCCCTCTTCAGCCAAGGAGCGGGGACGTAAAGCGTCTGCTGCGGACCCACGTTCCAGAAGCGTCCCACGGGATGACCGTTGATCCAGACAGCTCCCTTGCCCCAGCCGCGCGTATCTAGAAACGTGTCACCCACGTCCTGCAGATTGAAGTGACCCTGGTAAAAGGCAGGGCCAACCGTTTCTTTGCTGGGTTCCATGCCCGAGAAATCAAGGTTCGAGAGGTCGTCCATGGGCAAGGGATAGACTTGCCAGCCGGTGAGTTCGTGACCGGCAAGCGTGACGGGACCGTTGATCCCCTGCCGCTCATTCCGCAGTTCCCCACTGAAATTGATGCGGCCGGTGCCTTCGACCAGAATGTCGATTTCGTCGTTGGCGTTGGCCTGCAGCTTGATACGATCCTGCTTTTTTCTGCGATCCGCTACGCCCACAAGCTTCCAGTTGAGATATACCCGGGCATAACTGCGCAGCGCGGGCAACACCAAGTCTCCCTCAGCCGCCGTTTTCAGCGTCGTTCGATAGAGGATGTATCCGTACGATTGGCCGAAAGTTTCCATGTTGCGCGGCTGGTCTACAGTCGACGCCTTCGAAAAGTCGAAGTTCCAAACGGGGGCCATCCTGTCGAGCGTAAACGCGGGTATTTCAATAACAGGAAGCGGCGCCGGTGGATCGGGGAACGCGACACCCGGGCGGTGTTTCGCGACGACCTCGCGGAAGGCATAAAACTTCTTCGTCAACGCGCCAGACTCGCTGACGGGCGAATCGTAGTCGTAGCTGGTGACATCGGGCTCGTAGTTCTTGTTGTCCCAGTTGGCGCCACTCATGAAGCCGAAGCTGGTCCCTCCATGAAACATGTACAGGTTGACCGAATATCCCTGGCTCAGCATCCAGTCAATTTCCTGCGCTTGCTGGTTGGCGTCGGTGGTGTGATGGCGTTCTCCCCAGTGATCGAACCATCCATCCCAATATTCGGCGTTGAGGACGGGACGTCCCGGACGGAATTTCTGCAGCTTGGGGATTTCCTTCTTGGCTTCGCCAGGGCCGAAGTTCACCGCGGCATGGACATCGGGCAGAGTGCCGGCTGCAAGTTCATCACCGCCATCGGCAGTAAATAAGAGCGAATCCGTGAAGCCTGCATTTTGCAGAGCGTCGTAAATCCGCGTCATGTATGCCTTGTCGCTGCCGAAGGAGCCATACTCGTTCTCGACCTGGACGGCCAGAATGGGTCCGCCACGCGCGAGTTGAAGAGGGGCAAGTTCCTGTCCGAGTCGCTTCAGCCAGCGTTCCGCCGGACCCATGAACTTCTCGTCGGTACTGCGGAGAACAATATTGGGATCGGCAAACAGCCACGCCGGAAAGCCGCCGAGATCCCACTCCGCGCAGGAGTACGGGCCGGGACGCAGAATCACGTAGAGTCCTTCTTCCTGCGCCATGCGTATGAATGCCCCGACGTCAAGCAACCCTGTGAAGTTGTAGACGCCCGGTTTGGGCTCGTGTGCATTCCAGAAAACGTAGGTGGAAATTGTGTTTAGGCCCATGGCCCGCGCCTTTTTCAGACGGTCGCGCCAGTATTCGCGCGGGATGCGAGCGTAGTGCATCTCGCCAGAGATGATCTGGAAGGGCTTGCCGTCGAGTACAAAGTGATCGCCTTCGATGCCGAACTTATGGGCACCCAAGGGCGTCGAATCTTGCGCGGATGCCAGACACCAGAAGAGAAATATGGCGCCGACCAGACTGAGAATTCGAGAGTTCATAGATGATGTCACTCTCCTTGATGTGACCGAGCCCGACCTTCCTTGCTAGACTCTCTCTTCTACATCACTTTGCCAATTCACGCCATGCGCACTGCGACTCTCTTTGCTATCGTCATCATTGTGAGCTCGGTTGCCGAGATTTCTGCCCAGACCTCGCCTGCGCCAAAGGCGATTACCGATCCCAAGCAGATCGCCTCAAAGCCTAACGCTCAGGTCGATCCGCGCAGCCTGACCATCGAGAAGCTCTATATGACGCGGCAGATCGGGCGTCCGACGTGGTCTTCCGACGGCAAGAGCATCGCCTTCATCTCGAACATGAGCGGGCGGAGCAATCTATGGGTCGTTCCGGCCGAGGGCGGCTTCCCTACGCAGCTCACGGTCAGCGATCAGCGCCAGACCGCGCCGACGTGGTCGCCCGACGGCAAGTGGATTGCCTACGAATCTGATTACGATGGCGACGAGCAGTGGGACATCTTTCTCGTCTCTCCGAAGACGGGCAAGGTTGTGAATCTAACGCAGACGCGCGAGATTGCGGAGACCAGCCCGACGTGGTCGCCCGACGGGCGCTATCTCGCATACGAGGTGAAACCTAAGACCTCCGCGGCCGTCGAGATCGATATCTATGACATGGTGATGCGGGAGGTGAAGCATCTCACGACCAACACGCCGCAGGACAAGCGGAACATGAATCCCATCTGGTCGAAAGATAGGGCGTACATTGTCTACACGCAGGAGCAGGCGAAGGGCACGGACTCGAACGTCTTCATCGCCCGCGTTGCCACAGGACAAAGCACACTGCTTACGCCTCACGAAGGAGAACAACTCTATTTCGCCAGTGATTTCTCCACGCGCGGCATGTTCGACGCGCAGACCGTGCTACTTACCTCAAACGCGGAAAACGGTTACGACAACATCGGTCTCCTGCTGGTCGGCACGAGGGGTGATCCGCATCCGAGCGCAATCAAGTGGCTCACGAAAGATAAGTGGGAAATCCGCGGCCACGAATTCTCCCCCGACGGCAAGCACATCACCTTCAGCGCCAACGTCGACGGAAACGAAGACATATACCTCTACGATCTTGTCACGGGCAAATCGACTGCGCTTCCGATTCCTAAAGGCGTAAATGCACCTACCGGTGGGCACTCTGCCTTCAGCGCCGACGGTTCCCGGCTTCTCTACTATCACAACGGGCCAACCGCGCCCGGCGATCTCTGGGTCTATCACCTGGCCAGCGGTAAGTCGCAGCAGATCACTCATTCACTCGTTGGCGGCATTCGCTCCGAAGATATGGTCGAGCCTTATCTCGTTCACTATCCAAGCCGCGACGGTAAGTGGACCATCTCCGCGTTCCTCTATGTGCCGTTCAACATGGCGCGCAATGGGCAGAATGCGGCCATCGTCTACATCCATGGCGGCCCGACGTCGCAGACCATGAATTCCTTCAACCGCTTCGTGCAGTTCGCCGTGAATCAGGGATACATGGTGCTGGCACCCAACTACCGCGGGTCAACGGGATACGGCAAGGAATTTCAACAGGCGAATCTGTTCGACATGGGCGGGGGCGATCTGCAGGACGTGCTGGCTGGCGTGGATTGGATCAAGCAAACCGGCCATCTCGATCCCAAGAAGATTGCAGTCATGGGAGGTAGCTATGGCGGCTACCTGAGCATGATGGCTGTCACCAAGGCACCCGATGTCTGGGCCGCGGGTGTTCCCATCGTCCCCTTCGTCAACTGGTTCACCGAAATCGAGAATGAAGATCCGGTGCTGCGCGAGAGCGATCTTGCCACCATGGGCGATCCGGTCAAGAACAAGGCACTCTACGAAGACCGTTCGCCCATTAACTTCATCGATCAGATCAAAGCCCCGCTGCTGCTGCTCGCCGGCGGACACGATCCACGCTGCCCGAAATCGGAAACGCAGCAGGTGGTCGATGCCATTAAGAAGCGCGGCGGAACCGTCGACTACAAGGTCTATGAGAACGAGGGCCACGGCTTCGCCCGCGTTGAGAACCAGATCGATGCCTACAAGCGTGTCGCCGACTTCCTGCTGGCGCACGTGGTTCCCGCTGACTGCAGTTGCTCGCTCAACGAATAGACCTGTCATCGATGCGACGTTCTCTGCGTTCTCCGCGCGGTATTTCTCAGCGTCCTCTGCGGTAACAGCTTTTACCGCGGAGTTCGCAGAGAACTGCCGCAGAGAACGCAGAGCTATGAATGGGCTCCGACAAACGCAACTCGGGATTAATCCTTCTCATTCGTTACGGTGGTCACGACGTGTCGTTTTTCACAGCTCGACTGTCGTGAACTTCGTGTAGACTCCCTCCACCGCAAGAAACCAATTCCTTCCTGAAAGACCGTCGTGCATCTGTGTCGTGCGGACGGAGCAAGCGCAAGAAATAAATTTGAGGGGCGTTTTACATGACTTTGCACAATGCAGGGAGAAGTGTGCTCGCAGCCGCAGCACTGGTGTGCTTCGTCGCAGCAGCATTCGCGCAAGTCCCAACATCCAAGCACGTCATCCTGGTGATCAATGAGAACACCAGCTACAACAATGTCATGGCCAACATGCCCTGGCTCACCGGCGAGGGCAATACTCATGGCTACGCCACAAACTATCAGTCCGACAACGGCGGCTCGCTCATGGACTATCTCTGGCTCGCTTCCGGCAGCTGCCATTCGAAGGCCAACTGCACGCTGCCCTCGGGCACGCACGATTTCAACTGCAACGGAAACGATTGCTATTATCCCGGGACAGCTAAAACCGACCCGATTACCGACAACAACATTTTCCGCGAGATGAACAATCACGGAATTTCGTGGAAGGTCTATGCGCAGTCGTACGCTGCGGCCGGGGGAACTCCCACCACTCCCGACAATCACAACGGTACCGCTTACTATCGCCGCCATAACGGGGCGACGTGGTACAGCGACATCCTGAACAACACCAACGGATCGGCGAACCGTATTGTCGATCTCTCGCAGCTTGCCACCGATCTTGGGAAAGGCGCCCTCCCCCGCTTCATGATCATCGTGCCTGACGGAAATCATGACGCGCACGATTGCCCGGTCGGCATGTCGAGTTGCACCACCGGACAAAAACTGGCGGCTGTTGATGCCTTCCTGAGCAGCACCCTGGGCCCGATCCTTGCCACGCCGGACTTTCAGGCCGGAGGCGACGGATTAGCAATCGTCACCTTCGACGAATGCGGAGGCGGCACCAACGCTGGTTGCGGTGCGGCGGTCTATACGGCGCTGATCGGACCGAAAGTGACGCCGCACACGGTTTCCGGAACATCGTACAAACACGAAAATGCGCTACGCACTATGCTCGATAGCCTTGGAATCCGAAGCTATCCCGGCGCTTCCGCCACGGCCTCGGACATGTCTGACTTCTTCAGCGCCGGAGGAATCAAACCGCATGTTATCGTCAGCGATCCCGTAAGCGGCTCGACGATGATCTCTCCCGTGCCCATCCAAGCCACGGCGGATCCCAGCCTCGGCCACTCCATTTCAGGATGGTGGATCTATGTCGACAACGCAGGCGTATATAGCGGCGGCGCAGTCCCAACCATCAACCCTAAAGTCGCCATAAGCACGGGGACGCACAAACTCGTGGTTCGTGCCTGGGATAGCTCCGGAAACTTCGGCGATCAGACGCTTAACATTTCCGTAAATGCAACCAAACCGTCGGTGACGATCTCAGCGCCTTCGAATAACGCTACGGTCGGTTCGCCCGTCAATCTGCAAGCATCGGCTACGCCTTCCAGTGGACAAACAATCACGGGATGGTGGGTCTACGTGGATAGCAAGGCAACTTACAGCGGCGGCGCTAATAAGTCGATCAACACCAATCTGAAGATGTCAGCCGGCACGCACAAAGTTCTAGTCCGCGTGTGGGATTCATCGGGGAACTATGGCAATCGCACGATCACCGTAAAGGTCCCATGAGCTTTGGCCGATATCCGCTGGGCTGTCGTGGCGCCTCTGGCCTCCGCGCGGCCCAAGCTTGCGATCGCGGTAGCCGTCTCTCTCCGCGCGGCTACTGCGGCCAGATTCAGTGGCGGGTTCGGGTACGGCTGGGCTTCATTATTAGGACCCGAGGTTCAGTCCGCCGGGCGTCCAATCGAAATTAATCTATAGGAGGGATTCAGAAATCAAGAATGTAGCGCCGGCGTCCCCGCCGGCGCTACGGGATGACTTATTGCTGCTTCTGCCCCGAGGTGAACACCGTCCAGGGCCCCGCCTTCATATCCCGCAGCAGGGGCTTCTGCCACGAATACTCCGGATGGTGCTCGAGGAAAGGTTCGGCCAGGAAGTCCGCTCCACAGGGATGACCCGCCCGGGCCACGAAGCTCATCTTTGCTGCCATCGAACTGTCGGCCGCTTTGCCCTGCACAGCACCGCCCGGGTTGTATGCGCCCCACTCCCATTCCTTCACGCCTCGCGGAGAACTGTCGACGTGTCCGCACAGCCCGCGTTCATTCGCCTGATTTTTCTTTTCGAAGGTATCGACGTGATCCGACAAGAACTGCTGCGCCATCGTGACGTCAATCTTCCCTTTCGCTTCTTTCATCAATTCTTCCCAGCGCGCGTGCCGGGCGTTGGGAGATGACGAAGTGTCATTCGAATCGAAGCTTGTCTCTTCTTTAATCACCTTCGGATCGCGCGCAAAATTTGAACTGACGAAATATCCATCCTTTGTTCGCCATAGCGGCGTATTCTTCAACCCTAATTCCAGGTAGGCGATCTCTCCAGTTTTGCGGTCGCCAATCAGCCAGTCATTCGCGTAACCGCCGTTGTTCCCTTCTTTAATGATGCGCACATAATCGTCGATGCTGTTGGCGTACTGCAGAGCCTTGCGGGCGCGCATGAATTCCGGCTTTCCGTTGGGATCCCATCCCTCGAACTGAGTGATCGTCGTCTCAGTAATCATCATCCCGGCCGAGTTCACGCCGAAGTCGTCGTCGCTGGCGATCACCCCGGGAAACCCGTCCATCAAGATGCGGTTCCCATGCTCCGGTTGGATGTCCAAGATGATCACCCAGCGCTCGCCCGCCAGATAGCTCGTCCAGTTGTTGTGGGCGATGACGATCTGGTGGTCCTTCGTCATGCCGCCCGTCGCGATGAACGCGCTGCAATTTCCCGGGGCCTTCAGCTTGGGATTCTCCGCCGACTTGTTCTGCTTGTTCAGCCACGGCAGATAGTAGTCCGGTACTTCCTCAAATGCGTTGAGCGCGACGATGTCCCATACATCCAGGTCCACGCCGTGCGCCTTCACGCCATCGGCAATGCCCTGCAATTCCTGCTGGTACTCGGCATCGATGTGGGGCCAGAGCATCTGGCGCGCGGTGGTGCGAAAGAATTCCCAATAGCGCTGCGACTGATGCGTGTCGAACAGCTTGATGGCCTCGAAGGCATCTTGAATTTCCGGGGCAAGCAAATATCCGTGCTGATAGCCGATGTCCGACGGCGATCCTTCCAGATGAACGTACGTCCATCCGCCCTGCTGAAAGCGATACGCCTTCTCAAGGCGGGCATCAGGCCGAGTGGCTGCCATCGCAGCGCCCGTTATCATCAGTGCAACGCCCACAATGAATCCATGACGCAAGAATCTGTTTCCCATGATCGCCTCAGTAGCTGTTGTATATGCCGCAACATTCTAGCTGATATCCGAGCAGGTCAGCCCAGACAGACTCTCGTCATTCCGAGCAAAGCGAGGAATCTGCTCTCGCTGGCAGTCGGGATGCTGCACGGGACAGCGGATTCCTCACGGCTGCGCCGCTCGGAATGACAAGGGCTATTAAGCGCTAGTTAGCCGTAGTGACAAGTCACCCCGGACTCAGATATCCGTCCGCTGTTCTGGATGACGGCTGAGGTACCAGCACGGCAGCATCCCTGAATGCGGAAACAGCGCCTTCACGCAGGTCTCAGGCGCGGGCGGATCGAAGATGAATTGTGTCTTCCCATTCTTCTGCTGCACGGCGTAGGAATGACTCACCACCACCGTGCCATAGGGATTGCGCTGGGCAGCCACCCGCAGACGAAACACGCCGAAGTCGACTCCGAAGGTCAGAATGGCCGTCCCCAGCACGAAGACAACCGTGCCCAGAAAGATCCGCCTCAGCCGCTCCCTGAGTTTGGCCGCTGTCAGCGCCACGGGGCCTTGATTATAAGCCCACAATAACTGCAAGGCGCCGCAGCAATCCGCCGGGCTGCGCACCCGGCAGTGTTCGCGCGCACCCTCATTTCTCTTGACCGGCATCGTTGACAATTCGCTTTCCGACAGGCAAACTACCGCATTCGCCGGGAATCTCATCTGGCGATTGTCTGGAGATGGGATTGGCGGGCTTTTCTCCCCTCCCAGTCGTATACTCGTAGTTCACTTCGTCCATGGCCATGACCGAGCAACGGGTGTCTTATACGCTCGACTCCTCGTTGGAGACGATTGACAACGCTGAAGAGAAAGCGACCCGTATCGCCACCGAGTTGGGATTTGGCGACGACGAAGTCATGCAGATTTCTATGGCGGTGCGCGAAGGCGCAGTCAATGCCGTACTGCACGGCAACGCCTATGCCCCGGACAAGAAAGTGACCCTCGCCTTCGAACGCACCGGCAGCGAATTAGTCATTACCATCCGCGACCAGGGCAAAGGGATGGACCTGAGCAAGATTCCTAACCCTCTGGCGCCGGAAAATCTGCTCAAGACTTCCGGGCGCGGCATTTTTCTTATGCGCTCGTTTATGGATGTGGTCGAAATTCGCCCGTCCTCGACGGGCACCGAACTCAAATTGATCAAGCACGTCCACGGGCCAACCGCGGGCGGCAAGGAGGCTTCCCAGTGACAATGAAGGTTGGTAGTCGGCAGGTCGACGGGGTCACCATTGTGGACTGCAGCGGTCGCATCACGCTCGGCGAAGGCAGCGTCATTCTTCGCGACACAGTCCGCGACCTGCTCTCGAAAGGCAACAAGAAGATCGTGCTGAACCTGGCCGACGTGAACTACATCGACAGCTCAGGCATCGGCGAACTGGTCAGCGCCTTCACCACCACCAAGAACCAGGGTGGCGAACTGAAGCTGCTGAACCTCACCAAGAAGGTCAACGATCTGCTCCAGATCACCAAGCTATACACGGTGTTCGATGTGAAGGACGACGAAGCCTCCGCCGTGAAATCTTTCAAGTAAAACTCGAATTCTGGTTTGGGACCCCATTTCTCGCGAGTGTAAGCGCGAGAAATGGGGAACTTCAGAATCGTTGATTTTTGCTTGTTACTTGTTCATTGAAAAGCCAAAAGCGTCCGCTATCGGCTGCCTCATTCGTTCCATTCCGGAACGGTCCCCGAAATAAATTCTGCCTCATCACAGACTGCCTCTGCGCGTGATTCCTAGAATAACCGTATGCTTCTCTGGAATGCGGCAGTCATCGATGCACGTGTAGGGACGGACGCCTTCGTCCGTCCGGCTGGGCAAAGCCCGGCAGCGCGCTCCGCGGTGCTGGCCAGGGTATGGCACCACATCGCGCTACTCGTCGTCCTTCTTAACCCCTGCTCCGCGTCAGCCGCCGACTGCATCCCGATCCACCAGGCAGGCCAGCACATCGGCGAAACCAAGTGTGTGACGGGAAAAATCCTCCGAGTGAAAGTCGGTGCCAAGGGAGTGCACTTTCTGGATTTCTGCGAAGACGCCATGGCCTGCCCGTTCACAGTGGTCGTCTTCTCAAACGATCTGAAAGATGTGGGCGACGTTCGCCGCCTCGTCGGCCGCACCATCGAAATCCGCGGAGCGGTCAAAGCCTACGACGGCCGCCCTGAGATCATTCTCAGCCGCATCAGCCAGATCGAAGGTGGCGCCGCCATGATCCCTCCGCTACCAAGGAACTACGACGTGGAGAACCGCGGCCACTTCAGCGCCGGACGGCTGTATCCCACGAAGAAGCCCAAGAAGACCAAAGCCAAGCCCAACACCACCGCTACCTACGGAAATGATGTGGAAGGGGATGACCCGCAGTAGATAGTTGTCTCGCCACCAAAGTTTTTTTGTCTGGCTTATAAACCCAAAGCCTTCACTTGCTCCTCAGTCTCGTAGCCGAGCCAGTGTGCGATCTCGTGCCATACCACCCGCTTTACTTCGTCCCGCAAATCTCCCTTTGAACACCGCAGAATGGGACCACGAAAAACGAAGATCAGATCGGGGGCGTACTGCAATTGGGCGAACGACCGTTTCGTCCGGAATGTGCCGCTGTACAATCCCAATAATTCAGTTCCACGGCGCCATTTCCTTCTCTTCGATATGTCTTTCAACACATCCGCAGGAGGCTCGTCCATTACTTGAATGCCAGGGAAATCTGGCAGGTCTCTGACCTTCTTGGGCAGAGTGCCATAGGCCCACTCCACAAGTTCCTCAAACCTTTCCGAACTCGTGTTGCCGGTCATAAGGCCAATTTACCACCGGACCCGCCTCTTCCCGCTTACCCGCTCACACCATCCCCTTGCGTAACTCCTCCAGCGGATACTTTGTCCCTCGCCACACGATGCCATCGTCTCTTAGCGTGAGGAACATCGAGCGCAGCAGTGTGTAGATGAACATCGCTGTGCTCACCGGATGGAGCACGAAGTAGTATGCCGGCACCGACGAGCGCCACGACATACCGATGTAGATCAGCAAGATCGATCCGAGGGCGACGGCAAAGGGCAGGCGCGCCCATCCGTGGGCCAGCCAGATCCCAAGGAAAGGTCCCCAATTAATGAACGCCAGGCCGAAGGCGGAGAGCAGAGTTCGCCACCACTGAAACGACAGCACGGCAAAGAAATTCTTGGTCAGATTGTTGACGATCCCGAACGCCCCGTGCCCCCAGCGGATGGAAATCAGATCGTCGCCAAAAACATTGCGCTGGGCGAATCCAGACTTCTTCACAACCTTGCCCAACTTCATATCGTCGAGCACTTCCATGCGCAGAGCTTCGTACGTCCCCACGGCGTCGTACACGCGTCTCCGCACCAGGTTGAACGCGCCCACGCCCATGTGATCGTCGGTGCTCGGGTCGGCCACTTTCCACGGACGATGCCCGAACATGAACATCGTCTGGAAAAACGCAATCATCATGTACTCGCCGGGCCGCTTCATAATCATGCGCGGGAACAGCACCACGTGATCCGCAGGTTCCGCCTCAGCATAGGCCAGCGCCCGCCGCAGCGAGTCGCGCTTGAACATCACATCCGCGTCGGTAAAGAGCAGCCATTCGCCGGAAGCCTGATTGGCAGCAGTCCACATGGCGTGCGTCTTGCCGAGCCATCCGGGTGGGAGTTCCGTGTGATGAATAACAAGCATTGGGTGCCCCACTTCTCCCTGGTTTTGGGAGAAGTGGGGTTTTTGACTTTGATTGGGTACGGATGCCCCACCCTGCGTGGCTAGCGACGGGTGGTGACTTTGACTTACCCGCTCCATAATCTCGCCCGTCCGATCGGTCGACCGGTCGTTCACCGCAATCACTTCGTAGTTGTCGTAATCGAGCGCAAGCAAGGTCCGCAGCGCCTGCTCAATGGTGTCTTCTTCATTGCGTGCAGGAACGATGATGGAAACGCGAGGATTGCCGGAAGGCAGCACCGGATTGCGATCCCATTCCGGACGGGAAACGTCCGCCACGGAAGGCATCCCCAGCGCGGCATCCACGATGCGCGAAAACCAGGCCAGTGCGAGAATGACTCCCGCAATCCAATAAACATAACCCATGCAGCTTACGTCTTCCCTACCTCGACGGGCACACCGTCTGTCACCGGAGGCGCAAATTTCATGCCGTAAAACAGTATCGCAGAAGAAAGAGCAATAGCGACGACCGGCGCCAGGAAAGCAAGCTGCAACGAGTAATGATCGGATACGTAGCCAATCAGGGACGCGGAAGGGACATCTCCCAACAGATGAAAAATGAAAATATTGACGGCCAGCGCCATCGCCCGAATGTGCGCCCCCACCGAGTTGATGATGGCTGCGTTCAGTGGACCAGTGTTCAAGAGGAGAAGGAACTCTGCCACCAGGATGCCCACGATCATGCGATTGCCATACGCGTGCAGGGCCACCCACATCGCCGGAATCCCCAAACCGAGACTGACTGCCGAGACCAGGTAGTGAGCGGCTCGGGTCCGTCGCAGCAGGAAGTCGGATATCCATCCCCCGGCCAAGGATGCAACCAAACCATTCGCTCCGATGCTCAAACCAAAAAATATTCCTGCTTGCCCCAGCGTGTAGCCCCGCGCGCGATGCAGGAAAGTTGGCATCCAGACTTGAAGGCCACCCAGGGCGAAGGTCATCATCGCCATGCCAAAGGTCGCCGTAAGGAACGCTGGGTTTCTCGCCAGCCCCTTCAAGGTGTCGCGATCGGGTGTTTTTTCGTGAGGGTCAAACTGCCCCAATGGAGGCTCAGGAATGAAAAGCAACAACAATGCCAGCACAAAACCGGGCGCGGCGCCCACGTAAAATGGCGCGCGCCATCCATAGGCCGGTCCCATCAAACCGCCGAGGATATATCCCAGTGCTGTTCCGACTGGGATTGCGAGATAAAAAACGCCCATCACCCGCCCGCGCTGGCTCTCCGGAAACATGTCGGCAACGAATGTCGGAGACAGGATGACAAAACTCGCCTCCCCAATTCCAACCAGAGTGTGGCGGATCACTAATCCCGTGAAATCGTACGTGACCGCCGTCAGAAGAGTCGCCGCGCTCCAGATCAGCGCTCCGGCAATGATCACCGGCTTGCGTGAGAAGCGAACTGATAGCGGACCCATGAAGGGCGCCGCGCACATATAGAAAACGAAGAACACACTGGTCAGGACGCCAAAAGCTGTGTCACTGCGATGAAATTCCGCCTTGAGAAGATCCTGCACCGCAAAGAGCACCGAACGATCGATGTAGTTCAGCAGGTTCAACGCCGTGAGCAGCGCAAGCGCGAGCTTCGGATAAGTCTTCGGAGAGGTCACGGTCGAGCGAATATAACACGAGCCGGAACAGACCAGGCTCTTGCCGAGTCCCGCGGCACTGAGAGCCTTAACCACGAAGGACACTAAGGATCACGAAGGAAGTCGTATACGATTTTCCTTCGTGCACCTTCGTGTCCTTTGTGGTTAATGCCTTTTCGGCCGCGGCCACCGCGCCACAATCGTCGTCGAGATGCCGCCCCGCGGACGAAATTCTCCCCGCACCTCGGCCCACACCGGCTTCGCCCACTTCACCACATCTTCCAGCACCTGGTTAACGATGTTCTCCTGGAAGATCCCCAGATTGCGGTAGCTTTGCAGATACTCCTTCAGCGACTTCAACTCCAGGCAATGCTTGTCGGGCATGTAGTGAATTTTCAGCGCTCCAAAATCCGGCAGGCCGGTTTTCGGACACACCGACGTGAATTCCGGATCATCGACGACGATTTCGTATCCAGGAAACTGGTTGGGCCAGGTCTCAATCTCCGGAAATTTGGCATCAAGGCCAGCAGCGGCGTGCTCCGGCGTGTAGCGAGGCGATTTCGGCATGCCCTCTATTGTAACGGCAGCTATTCGTAGAGACGTAGCTCGCTACGTCTCTTGCTGTCGGCTTCGCAGGTTTAGGCGACTAGTGGCAGACCGACTTCATTGCAGCCGAAGCCCTCCTCCCGGCATCAAATGTAGTACCGTGCGTGGAACGCTTCCCTGTACTGTCGCGCCCTCCGGAATGGTAAATTACTGCTTACAGGAATTCCTGCCGCACCCTGAAAGAAAACAGGTTGGCATTGACTGACAACTCGCACACACCGTCGCCGCGGCGGTGGATATGGATCGCGTCCGGACTCGTTGTTTTTCTCCTCATCCTCTATTCGTATTTCCACCAGACTCCGCTGAAAGTACATGCAGTCACCGTGAAGCGCGGTGCGATCCGCAGCTTGGTCTCCACCAATGGCAAGGTAGAGCCCATCCAAAATTTCGAAGCTCACGCGCCCATCGCAACCACCGTAAAGCGTCTTGTGGTGAAGGAAGGCGATCATGTCCGAAAAGGACAACTGCTGCTGGAACTGGATGATTCCGGTATCCGCTCCCAAGCCGCCCGCGCCCAGGTGCAGATCAAAACCGCACAAGCCAATCTTGCAGCCACGAAAAATAGCGGCACGCAAGAGGAACTGATCACCCTGGGCACGCAACTGATCAAAGCCCGCAGTGCCCGTGACGTCGCGCAGCGCAATCTGGAAGCCTACCGTCGTCTGCAGCAGGCAGGCGCCGCATCTCCGGGCGAAGTTCGTCAGGCGGAAGACACCCTGCAAAGCGCCCAAGCCGATGTAAACATGCTCGAGCAAAAGCAGAAAGACCGCTACTCACCGCCCGAGATCGCCCGCACGGTGGCCCAGGCTGCCGAGGCTCAAGCCGCTTATGAAGACGCCGTCGACGCGCTCAGCAAGTCGAGCGTGCGCGCTCCCTTCGATGGGACCGTCTATTCCCTTCCCTTGAAGCAGGGCGCGTTCGTACAAACCGGCGAGCTGCTTCTGCAAGAAGCCGACCTTTCGAAAGTGCTGGTGCGCGCCTTTGTCGATGAACCCGACATCGGCCGCCTGCAGACCAACCAGCGTGTCGAAGCCACATGGGACGCCGTCCCCGGCCGCACCTGGACCGGCACCGTGAGCAGCGTGCCCTCCACGGTCAAGCCTCGCGGCAACCGCAACGTGGGCGAGACCACTTGCCTGATTGACAATCAAGACTTGCGCCTGCTGCCCAACATCAACCTTGGTGTGACGATTGTTGCAGCCGAACATAACAACGTCCTCACGCTGCAGCGTGACGCTATGCACATCGACGACAGCGAGCCTTACGTGTTCAGAATCGCCGACAATCGCATCAAGCGCCAGAACATTCAGTTCTCTCTGCAGAACCTGACTCGCGTCGAAATTACATCCGGCCTGTCCGAAGGTGACCTGGTAGCGTTGCCTGCCGAAGAGATGAAGCCGCTCTTCGATGGTGCATCCGTGAAGGTCGTGCCCTGAGTATGCGCGCAGCTTCGATCTTTTCCCTGGTCGCCACTCTGTTTGTGTCGTCGGGCATTTCTCTCGCCGCATCGCCTCAGGATCTGATTGCCTCTGGCCACGTCGATGAAGCTGTGCAAGTCTTGGAGCAGCAAGTGCGGCAAGCTCCCAACGATGCCGCCGGCTACAATCTACTCTGCCGCGCGTATTTCATGATGGAAGAATGGGATCGCGGGATCGCCAATTGCGAACACGCCCGCAATCTCGACCCGCAAAACAGCCTTCATTATCTCTGGCTCGGCCGCATTTATGGCGAGAAGGCGGACCGTGCCGGATTTCTCTCCGCCGCGGGGTTAGCGAAGAAAGTTCGTTCCTCGTTTGAGCGCGCGGTTGAATTGGCTCCGAACGATTGGGAGGCGCGCGTCGATCTCGGGGAATTTTATGTGGAAGCCCCCGGCATTGTCGGTGGTGGAAAAGACAAAGCTCGCGAACAGGCGAACGCCTTAATGTCTCTCAAGCCGGGCATGGCGTATTGGCTCCTTGGCCGCATCGCGGAAAAGAACAAAGACATGGCGGACGCCGAGCGCCAGTATCGCGCCGGAATTGCGGCCACGCACTCGGGCGGACGCGCATGGCTCGAGCTTGCCATCTTCTTTCGCCATGCCAATCGTCTCGATGATATGGAGAAGGCCCTGCGTGAGATCGAGAACGCGCCGGTGGATCACCACGAGGCTTTGATGGACGGCGCCAGCCTGCTGATGCGTACTGGCCGCGATCCGGCCCTGGGAATTCGCCTGCTGCGACGCTATTTCTCGGCTGGTCCGGTGGAAGAAGGCCCGGCCTTC
The DNA here is from genome assembly GCA_020073385.1 of Terriglobia bacterium. GTDB lineage: Bacteria > Acidobacteriota > Terriglobia > Terriglobales > Acidobacteriaceae > Sulfotelmatobacter. The sequence continues at coordinate 126,100 of JAIQFH010000025.1, forward strand.
AAAGCGCATGAATACTGGGGTCAGTTACTCGAAAGGCAGGGCGACCATCGCGCTGCCGCCCAGGAATATCATGCTGCCCTCGCCCTCTTCCACAACTATCGCCGCGCCGAAGAAGACCTGAAGCGCGTGGAGCACTGAATACGATAGGGCCGCCCCATCGGTGTCTCGGGCTGCATGCGAGCCCCAGCACTCGCTCCGAATCGAGGAACGAATGGTTGGTTCCTTGTTCCGTCCGGCATTTAGAATTTCCCTTGTATCCAACTTGTTGATCCGACCTGCTGAAAGGGACGCAATGAAACCTGCGAGCCGCGGTGTGCTGACCCTGTTCTGTGCTGTTGCCATCGTTCTATTGCCCGCATCTTTGCCGGCTGAGCCTGTTCCCCTCAAGCGCGTGGTCGAGCTTGCCCTGTCTCACGCCACGAGCGCAGGGATCGCCGCCGCCGATGAACAGCGCGCTGCGGCTGGATACCGCGAACTGCGCGACAGCTACATCCCGCAGCTCTCGACCGGCGCGGGTCTCGGCTATTCGTACGGCTTCCCTCTTGCTCTTGCAGGATCGGCTCCGTCGCTGTTCAATATCAATGCTCAATCGGCCCTGCTGAACCCGTCCCTGCGCGAATTTCTGAAGGCGGCCAGGGTCGATTCGACGGTTGCATCTTTGAAGACCAAAGATCAGCGCAAACAGATCATCCAGGACGCGGCACTCAGTTACGCGGAGTTGGCGAAGTGGGAGCAGCGTCTGGCGAAGTTGCAGGAAACTCAAGCCGATACCAACAAAATGCAGGTCGCGGTGGCCGAGCGCGTCAAAGAAGGCGTCGACAGCGAAGTGGAAGGAACCAAGGCGCGCCTTTCCGCGGCGCGCGTTCGCTTGCGCATTGCCGAAGCGCAAGGCGCGGCTGACGTGCTGCGCGAGCATCTTTCCAAGCTCACGGGACTGCCAGCCGCGAACATTCAAACCGATCCTGACTCGATTCCTGCTCCTCCCACGCCACCTGCGGCAGACGATGCGCCGAAAGCAGCGGCTGACTCCAGCCCTGCTGTGCAAGCCGCCATGGAACACGCCCGCGCGCAATACCTGCGCGCGCAGGGAGAGCATAAAGCTCTATGGCCGAGCGTGGATTTCGCCGCACAGTACGCTCTGCTCTCAAAATTCAATAATTTTCAGAATTACTACATTCCTTCGAAACCTTGCACTGTGGCGGGCGTCTCCGTGCTCTGCGCGACCAATGCATTCCAGCAGAACAATGCGACCGTGGGAGTCAGCATCCGCTTCCCGCTGTTCAATTCCTCACAACGCGCCCGCGCACAAACTGCCGACGCCGACGCGCTGAAGGCGAGCAAGCAGGCCGAGGCTGCAAAAAATCAGGTTTCGGAAGAGACTTTGCGCCTGCAACGCTCAGTGGCACAGTTGCAGGCCGCCCGAGACGTGGCCGAACTCGAGGCCGAAATTGCGCACAAGAACCTGACGGCAGTCCAAACGAAAATCGATGCCGGAACGGCGAACCTGCACGATCTCGACGATGCCCGATCACAGGTCAGCGAGCGCTTCATTACGCTGCAGGACGTGACATTCGAACTGCAGCGCGCGGAACTGGGATTGCTGCGCTCCACCGGAGATTTGGAGAAGTGGGCTCTGGGAAAGTAGCGTTGCCGTTCCTATCACGCCTGTCATCCTGAGCGCCGTTTTCGTCCGCTGAAGGCGGACGAGAACGGAGTCGAAGGATCCCTACTCGCTCAAAATACTTGAGCGAGGCGCTCGGTAAATCTAGTCAGAGAAAATCCTACGGTCATCTACAGCAGTTGAAGCCGGCAGGGATCCTTCGGCTGCGGGACTGGCCTGCTTCGCAGCCCATTTCCTTCGCTCAGGATGACAACTTCGAACCTTCTAGAGTTTCCCGCGCAACATCTTCACCACCTGTCGGATCGCCTTGTCGTTGCGCCGGTACCATCGCCATTGGCCGTGCTTCGTGGCCTCAACCAATCCGGCTTTCGTCAAGATCGCCATGTGATGAGAAATCGTTGGCTGTGAAAGATGGATGCGCTCTTCGATGTCTCCCCCACATAGACAGGAAGCATGCACGTGCCTGGGTGCGGGCGTCTTGCTCTCCCCGCCTTCTTTCAGGACCAGCAGAATCCGCCGGCGAGTGGGATCGGCAATGGCATGTAGAGTGCGATCGAGTGACGCCTCAGTGGACATGAGGACTACAGATATCGTTAAAATTGACGGCTGTCAATATCCAGACTACTTCTTCAGAATCGGGCTATAGCCATCCCCGATCAATCGCGTGCGCATGGCTTCCGCTTCTTTCACCTCGGCGAAGGGACCCAGTTGCACGCGAAACAGCTTGTCAGTGGTCGCTTGCGGCGCGACAAACGCCGGGTACTCCTTCTTTTTGAGCGCATCCACCAACGCTTCGGCGTCCTCCTGTTTGCTGACGGCGGCCACCTGCACGAAATATCCCGAGGTCGGCAGGGCGGCGGCGGAATCATTGGGACTCGTCGCTGGAGCTGAGGTGGGCATAGTTGTGGCCGTGGTATTAGTCGCGGCTGCCGTTGTCGAATCGGCCTTGGTTTCGACAGGTGGAGTCAGTTCCGAGTTGGCGTCCTTCTGCTCGACCGATTTGTAGAAGGTCATTGGCGGGGCAGGATTGGCTGTTGATGCGCCGCTCGCCTTGGTCGTATTCGAGGAAATCTGTGGACTTGCCGCACTTGCCGCCGCAAGCGACGGCTCTGACTTCCGGCCCAGTGAATATCCCAGCGCAAAGAATAATGCGCACACGCCCACCAAGCCGAAGAAGAGCACCAGCAACTTCCCCGTCCCTAGTGTTATCTCAGTATCTTCTGCCGAAGCCATAACTCAAGTCCCCCAAGATACTCGCGTGGCGACGAGCACCTTCGCAAGCCTGTCGTGAGCGAAGCCGCAGGATCCCGCCCGCGCGCAGCGCGGCGGCATCAGGCACACAGCCACACGCCTATGCGGTCTTCGCCGGCGCCGGCTTATCGTCGCCAGTCTTTCCCAGCAACTTCTGAATCCCCGAGAAGAAATCCACCGGCACCGGAAATACCACCGTCGTATTTTTCTCGACCCCGATCTCGGTAAGGGTCTGCAGATAGCGCAACTGCACGCTCACGGGCTCGCTCGAAAGCAGATGCGCCGCGTCGACCAGTCGCTGTGCCGCCGAGAATTCGCCTTCGGCATGAATGATCTTGGACCGCTTCTCGCGCTCCGCCTCCGCCTGCTTGGCCATGGCGCGCAGCATCGACTCCGGCATATCGACCTGCTTGACCTCCACGTTGGTGACCTTCACGCCCCACGGCGAAGTGTGCATATCGAGAATGCTTTGCAGCCGCAGATTGATTTTGTCACGATGCGCCAGTAGTTCGTCCAGTTCCTGTTCGCCCAGGACCGACCGTAACGTGGTCTGCGCGAACTGCGAGGTCTGATACACGTAGTTTGAAACTTCCACGACCGCCTTGCGCGGCTCGATCACGCGCAGGAAGATGACGGCATTCACCTTCAGCGTAACGTTGTCGCGGGTGATGATGTCCTGGGGTGGGACTTCCAGCGCCTCCTGCCGCAGTGACACCCGCACGATGCGATCGACCGGCGCAAACACCAGGATCACTCCCGGCCCTTTGGCCGCCGGCAACAGGCGTCCCAACCGGAAGATCACGCCTCGTTCATATTCCGCGAGAATCTTGATGGAGCTGAGAATGTATATAACCACGATGACTGCGGCGACGGTGCCAAGTCCACCGACCATTTCAAACATGGTGCCTCCACGCAGGAGCGCAAGACGCCCCTACCGCGGATTGTATAGCAGCCGCGCGGGCCCGGAGAGCAAATTGCAAGCGAGGAAGTTGCTTGGCTTGATGCGTGGAGGATGCCTCACGCCTGGAGCGTTTCCAAAAGCATTGTCATCCTGAGGCGCGTTCTTTGCGCCGAAGGACCTGTGCACTATGCCGGCGGACAGCGGATTCCTCCCTCGGTCGGAATGACAAAATCAGGAAAATCACCACTCGCCCGTCGTCAAAAACTGATGAATCTGCTGCGCTCTTGTCATTCCGAGCGGCGAAGCCGTGAGGAATCTGCTCGCGCTTGCCGCGTCAACACTGCCGGCGGCCTGCATAGGTCTTCCGGGCGCAAACAGCGTGCCTCCGGATGACCAGGGCTACTGCGCCTTCGCCACCTGTATGCGGCTGGCATCGACCTTCACGTCACGCTGGATCTCCATCTCGATGGAGGTGCCGACTGGGAGCTTTACTTCCGGGCCATGCTTCAGCAACGCCCATGCCACGCCGCCAGCGATTCCGGCCAGGCCGCCATAGCGAGCGCCGTTCAGGCCTCCAGCCGCAAGTCCGCCGATGCTGCCCACCGTTCCTCCGACCGCCGCGCCTTTGGCGGCATCTTCAATCCGCTTGCCGGTGTCCTTATCCTGCTGAATCGTGCCCTCGGAGTCTTTCACCCCTTTGTCATCGGCTCCAGGCGTGTTATCGATCGATCCCGGCAACATCACCGTGTAGCCGCTCGGATAAATCATCGACGTGAAGTGAATCAGCAATTCCGCGCGCTTCTTCGAGCGTCCCGCATGCTCGGAGTGCATGATCTTGCCCTGGATATATGTTCCGGCGGGAATCAGGATGTGATCGTTCACCACGAAGGGAAACGATGTCTGGGCGTACACGGGATCGCCCTCCCGTGCATTCTTGGTGGAGATGGCCTGCGCAAGCAGCAGCGGGACTTTGGTCCCAGAGGGGATCACGGCGATGTTAGGATCTGGAGCCTCTTCAATGCTGGCGTCAGCCGGAGCCGAAGTCATCTCGGTGCCCCTGTCGCTTTGAGCTGGGCTTGCGACTTGGGCAGGAGGCAGCTTCGGCCGCGTCTGATCCGTGGACTGCCCAAACGCCATTCCTGAAACCAGCAGCAATGTCAAAATTGTGCGCATCCCACTCCTCCAGGACGTCGATCGTATGTCCCAAGCTTACTACGGCTTTAGCCGCTAGGATGCAGGATTACAAGGTTGGAGTTATCCGGCTGAAGGGTGGCGCGGAGCCAACACGGCTTCTTTTTATAGCCGGCAACAAAAGGAACTAACAGTCTGCGGGAGGGCCTCACCACGACTCCAGGTAGTAGCGTGGGGCCCGCAAGCCCGAGTCGCCCGTTGGTGAGGTTACGGACTGTTGGAGCAAGACGGTAACTTCCCGATCCAGTGCGTGCAGTTCTTCCTCGCCCAGGCTGGTAAACCGAAACGGCTGCAGATAGCCCACTCCGCCCCGCATGGGGAACATCATCTCCGCGGTGGCGCGCACACGGCCGGAACTCAGGTAAATCGTCAGATCCACCCAGGCGCGCTCTTCGAGGTAAACTCCCAGGTCCAACAATCCCCCCGTGATGGAGAGTTGCCGCAGGGTGGCGGGCAACTGTCGACCGTTCTCCAGCCGAATCACGGCTGAGATGGTCCCACGAAGACTCACGCGCGGGGCCCGTCTGGTAGGGCGGCGTTGAAAAAAATGAGTCATGGCATATTCCCGGTTGACGCAGTCCGACCGCTCGCCCGGGCCCAGTGCGAGGGCTAGTGCGAGAGACTGCCGCCGTGTAATTCGTGCTGGACGGCTGCCACGAGCAGGCGGTTCGTCCGGTGCATCGTCTTCCAGTCGTATTCGTAAGCCGTTCCACAAGCCAGGCATATCTGATAATGACGCCCATTGTCGTCAATGCGCGGCCACGAGAAGCGGTGCGTGCAGCCTTGCCGAAGTAGCAACTTCAAGAGTTTCACGAGCTCACCTGATTCCGGTTCTTCCATTGATCGAGCCAACGGGAGAAAAATGGTTTATGTTGATCGCCCAGCAATCCTTGCAGCTTGGACAAAAGAATTTTCGGCGGTTGCGACTTCGTCAGGAACGAGTCCACGGCGCGCAGCTTGTTCTTGGGTAGCGGTCCGTAGGCCGACAAAAGCATGATCGGGACATGCGAGTTGATACGCTTGATTTTCTCGGCCACCACATCCCCATTCATTCCGGGCATCTGATAATCGACGACCACGGCATCCACGTTGCGCGAGAGAAACAGCTTCAGCCCTTCATCCCCGCCGCTGGCTTCCAGAACCTCATAGCCATTCTGCTCGAGCAACATCTTCCGGCCGATGAGCCCGTTCCAGTGGTCGTCAATGCAGAGAATGGTGGCTTTCGCGCGAGACATGATTTCTCAGATTCCCAATCAGACCAGAGTGGATTCGTTCAACAACGTCACTCCCCGGCCAGGAAGCTAACGATGGCTGAACTACGAAGTGGTGGGCAAATAGATTCTGGATCCGTCCCCGCGTATTTTCAAATTACGAACGGTCACCTCGGAGAACAGTTACCCTGTTTACTTCTGCGCGGACTTCAGTTTGGCGATCTTTTCTTTCGCGGCCTGTTCGAGCTGAGTTTTGAATTGGGCGTCGTTTGTGTCGGCGGGAAGCAAGTCCAGGCACTTCTCCTCGGCAGCCAGCGCGAGGTCATTCTTTCCGGCGGCCAGGTATCCATCGCTCAAGCTGTCCTGGGCATTCGCCGATGCGGGATACGCCTCGGTATTGAGCTTGAACAGCTCGATGGCTTCGTCTCTTGCTCCGGCCTGGATCCGCGCGTAACCCAGCAGGTTGATGGGAAATTCCGGAAAGACGAAAGCACTTGGATCGCGCTTTCGCGCCTCATGAAAAACGGCCACGGCCTTCGTTGCGCCTCCGGGTTGGTTGACCAGCGTCCAGAACTCGGAAGCCGCCGTCTTGCGCGGGGTGACCGCCGCCTTTAAGTCCACTGGAGACGTAACCAGCGTGTCGACCATGAACGCCGCGATCTGATCGACCAACTCCGGATGGGGCCCGAAGATCTCGGTGCCATGCCGGCCATCCTTGAACCCTGAAAACTTCGTGCGCGGATTGCCTGAGATCTCGCTGAACCACTGCATCAGTTGCAGAGTAGCAGGGTTGTACTCATCATCGGCGGCAGCCGCCGTGAAGATCGGCATCTCCGGCTTGTGCGCGATGTAGTTGATGCCCGCAAGGTCGGTACCTCCGGCCAGCAAGACTAACGCTTTGACGTCCGGATGATGCTCAGCCAATGTGAGCGCATTATTCACGCCGCAGCTGCCGCCTCCGACGGCGATTCGCGTCTTATCGACGCCGGGCTGAGCGACGAGGAAGTCATAGGCCGCCTCGAAATCTCCGGGCCACTTATCGTTCAACTGTTTCAACACATCCGGGGACGCGCCCTCAAAGCGAGGCCCGCCGCTCTCGCCGAAGCCGCGATTGTCAATGGTCAGCGCGTTGATGCCCTTCTCACTCAGTTCCTTGGCGACGGGCTCCCACGACTTCCGCGCCGTGTTGCACATGTGAAGTAGCAGAACGCCCGGCCCGGGCTTGGCGGCAGCAAAGAAAGTCGCCCGAAGCTTGGTGCCGTCAGGGGCTGCGATGTCGACTTCCTTCGGCGAAGGCGTTTGGGCAGTCGCTGCAAAGGCGGCGCTCAGCAGCAGTAAGGCTAAAAGGGTCGAACGAAACATACGGCCACACCTCCTTCAGAAACATTAGGATAGTGCCACCGAAAGATGAACATGTCCCCATGAAATGCTTTACTTGTAGATCAAATACTTCTCGCGCACCTTCCCGAACTTCGCCAGCTCGTCCATCCATGCTTGTGAAATGCGCCGTGGGTCTTGGCCGGCCATGAGCGCGTCGTACGCGCTCTGATTCACCAGCAATCCCTGCATCTTCTCGATCTTGAAGTCGGCGGCATAAAGTTTGTGCAGAGCCGCCGCTAGCTCGATTCCCAGTTCCAGCGCGTCGAAGCCGTTGCGGTCGGTAACAACAATATTCACTCCCTGGCACGCCTGGCCGTTGTAGTTGCTCGACGTAGGCGTGAACGTAGTCGCCACAAACCGTACTCCCGCCATCCCGCGAGCGTTCAAGTAAGCGGCCAGTTCCCTGCTCTTCATCCAAGGAGCGCCTACCAACTCGAATGGCGTGTCTGTGCCGCGACCGACAGAAACGTTTGTGCCCTCGATCAGCCCCACGCCCGGATACAGCGCCGCCTCAGTCACGCTGCGCAAATTGGGTGACGGATTCACCCACGCAAGCCCGGTTGAATCGAACCAGTCACCGCGCTGCCAGCCGTCCATGGGAACAACCGTCAGCTTTGCGTTGATCCCGCGCTCGATGTTGAACATCTTCGCCAGTTCGCCCATGGTCATCCCGTGACGCACGGGCACCGTCCAGTAATTCGTGAAGCTCTCGTGTCCAGCATCAGCCGGGGGGCCCTGCACAAACGAGCCCGTGATCGGGTTGGGCCGGTCGAGCACGATCATCTCAATCCCCGCTTTCGCCGCCGATTCCAGGAAATATCCCAAAGTCGTTTCGTAGGTGTAGAAGCGCACGCCGGCGTCCTGAATATCGAAGACGATTGCATCCAGGCTGCGCAGCACTTCCGGCGGCGGGCGCCGCGCCGCATCGCTCCCGCCATACACGCTATAGACGGATACGCCGGTCGCCGCGTCTTTCGAGTTGTTAATATCGGTAGTGTCCAGCGTGCCCGTAACCCCGTGTTCGGGACTAAAGATGGCGTCGAGCGAAACTCCCGGTACCGCGGCGAGTACATCGATGGTACGCTTCCCCGATGCGTCGACCCCAGTCTGATTCGTAACTAACCCGATGTGCCGCTTAGCCTCAGGGGCACCTCCAGACGGCTTCAGCACGTCGAAGCCATGCTCCTCGAGCACATCGATTCCCGTCTTCACGGTTCCATTGCGCGCACTCATGCGCCGGGCCGCGCTGAAGGCTTCGTTATAGCCCGTTATGCTCTTCCATCGCAGCTCTTCTTTTTCGTCCGCAGTCAGCGACAGGGCCGCCGCGACTTCAGTCGCGACCTTCGAGCGCAGCCCGATCGCGTTTCCCTTCCCGCGCGGATGCACGGAATTGGTCAGCAAAATGACAAAAGCGTGCGTAGTGGGATCGATCCAGATCGATGTTCCCGTAAAACCGGTGTGCCCGAACGATCCCACCGGGAAAAGATCACCACGATTCGATGAAAACGGAGAATCGATGTCCCATCCAAACCCGCGCAGAACGGGCGCCGACGGCGGCTGTTCAGGGGAAGTCATTTTCGCAACCGCTTCTGGCGACAGAATTCCATCGCCGCCATCCAGCAGAGCCTGCGCGAACTTTGCAAGATCATCTCCGGTCGAAAACAGCCCCGCATGCCCGGCCACGCCACCCATGCGCCGCGCCGTGGGATCGTGCACCACGCCGTGCAGCATCTTTTCTTTCTCGTCGTACTGTGTGGGTGCAATCTTCGCCCGCCACGCCGCCAGCGGCACATACCGCGTATGCGTCATCTTGAGCGGGGTAAAGATGTGCTGCGCCGTGTAGGCATCGAGCGTCTCTCCCGAGACCTTCTCGACAAGCGCACCCAGCATGATGAAGTTGATGTCGCTGTAGACAAAGCCCGACCCCGGGGTCGTTTCCGGGGGCATGACACATGCAAGCTGATAAGCCGTCTGCTTCCCTTCCCAGTCGGTTTCGAGATCCAGATCAGGCGCAAGCCCGGAATAGTGCGTCAGCAGCTGCCTTATGGTGATGTCCTCTTTCCCGTTCTGCGCAAACTCGGGGATGTACTTCGCGACGGGATCGTTCATGCGCACCTTGCCCTGCTCCATCAACTGCATGACGGCCGTGGTGGTCGCGATCACCTTGGTGAGCGAGGCCAGGTCGAAGATTGTATCGAGGGTCATCAGTTCGCGCTTCGGCTCGAGCGAGCGATGGCCGTAGGCCTTGCGATAGATCACTTTGCCGTCGTGGCCCACGATCAGCACCGCGCCAGGAATGTTGTTATCGGCAATCGCCTGCTGGATGACCGCATCGACCGCGCTCAACCTCACTGGATTCAAGGCTGCCGCAGAGGCAGACGCGGGCCGAGTCTGGCCCGGCGCGAGGAGTCCAGCGGAGTGACTCTCTTCCGCTTGAAGAGCCGGAGCGCGCAAGGCGCAAGCCAATGACGTCAAAATGAGGATGAACAATGAAAATTTGCATCGTCTACGCATGAGGACGAAAAAAGCTTGAGGCATCGAGTTGAACCTGGAGGAAGAGATGGTTTGACTTTACACAACCCGGAGGTAAGCCTCAACAAGCGCAGGTAATCGCGAGGATGCCTCTATCTTCGCCGGGCAGTGAGATGGCTTTACCGTGCTCCCGCAACTCTGCTATAACCCGCGAGGATCAGAATTATTCAAGCGAGTGCTCCGATCTCAAACCTCACTCCAACCTTAGTCTCTGCGTTAGACCAGCAGGACCATCAATTCGTATCTGCCTTTTCCCTGCTCCATGACGCCATCTCACAGCATGCGTTCCCAGCAGCCTCGCTGGCCGTGACGCACGCGGGCAAACTGGTGGCCCTGAAATCTTTCGGCAAGTTTGTATTCGAAGACGATCTCGAGGGTGCCCCGTCCTTGTCGCGATCTTTGCGACAGGGCGGGGATTTTGACTTACCTGTTGAGCCAACCACCCTCTTCGATCTGGCCTCGGTCACCAAAGCGGTCGCGACGACGACCATGGCGATGATCCTTTACCAGCGCGGCCTGCTGGAACTGGACGCTCCTCTGTTCGGCACGCTTCCAGAATTCCTTACAGGCAACGATCCACGACGGCGCACCGTTACCTTTCGCATGCTGCTGGCGCACTCCTCGGGGCTTCCGGCATACGAAAAGCTCTTCCAGAAGGCGCGAAGCCGCGACGAGTTATTGACGGCGGCTTTCTCGATGCCGCTGACCGCCGATCCCGGGACGCGCGCGGAATACAGCGATATCGGATTCATCATTCTGGGCATTGCGCTCGAACGTATCGCTGGAGAGCCGCTGGACACGTTTTGCCGGCGCGAAATCTTTGGGCCATTGGGCATGTCGAATACGACCTTCAACCCGCCCCGAGAGCGCGCCATGATTCCACCAACTGCCGATGAGCGCGAGGGCGACGTCAGCCCCGCGAAACTACGCAGCACATTTCGCAAACGCATAATTCAGGGGGAAGTACAGGACGAAAACGCGTTCGTCCTGGGCGGCGTGGCCGGACATGCGGGACTCTTCTCGACCGCTGAAGATGTCGCGCGCTTCGCGCACCTCATGATCTCGGGAGGAAGTCCTATCTTGCGGCCTGAGACGATCGCATTGTTCACGCGGCGCGAGTCCACTCCTTCTGGAACCTCACGCGCTCTCGGCTGGGACACACCCTCTGCCCCTTCTCAATCGGGCACACACTTCGGGGTTCGCTCGTACGGCCACCTCGGATACACAGGAACTTCGCTGTGGATTGATCCGGATCGGCAGTTGTCCATAACGTTGCTGACCAACCGGACGTGGCCCGACTGCTCCAATCAGGCGATCAAGCAATTGCGGCCTAAGATCCATGATGCAGTTATGGAGAGTATAAAAACTCTTCTTAATCGCTGAGATTGCTGAGAAATCCCGCCGAGCTTCGCGGAAACAGCGGCAGATTTCCTCTCACTCACGAATCCTCGGAACATCCGCGTTCACTTCAGCGCCGGAGAGCGGCTGCGATACACTAATTGGCTCTCTGCTTCCGGGAGCGGCTCAACTCTCGAAAGGCATGCGACTTTGACTCCATCCCGGCCCCAGAAGTCTGATCTCCGGCAACTCCCCACCGAACAGATTCTCGGTACGGCGACGAATCTCGATCAGATGTCGTCGCTCGAAATCGTGCGGCTCATCAACGACCAGGACGCGACCGTCGCAGCCGCCGTGCGTCGTGCCCTGCCCCAGGTCGCGCGCGCCATCGACGTGGTAGCCGACGGACTGCAGCACGGTGGACGCCTCATCTACGTGGGGGCCGGCACCAGCGGACGACTTGGGGCGCTTGACGCATCGGAGATTCCGCCCACGTTCAACACCAGCCCGCGGACGGTGCAATACATCATGGCAGGCGGGCCCAGGGCCCTCGGGTCATCTACGGAGGCCAGCGAAGACGACACGGCAATGGCGGCGCAGGAAATGAAGAAGCGCAAACCTGGCCGGCATGACGTAGTTCTTGGTATTGCGACCAGTGGGAGAACACCCTTCACCATCGCCGCGGTCGAATATGCTCGCGGTCGTGGAGCACGTACGATTGCGCTCACCTGCAATCGCAATTCTCCACTCGAGCGTGCTTCGGAATTTGCGATCGTAACTGAGGTCGGCCCTGAGGTCCTGGCTGGGTCGTCGCGCATGAAAGCGGGCACAGCCCACAAGATGGTCCTGAACATGATCTCTACCGGTGCCATGACGCGGCTGGGCTATGTCTACGGCAACCTGATGGTGAATGTCTGGACGAAGAACGAAAAGTTGGTTCAGCGGGCCATTCGCATCATCGAGCAAGCAACAGGTTCGGATCATGAAACAGCCGCTCGTGCTCTGAAACAGAGCGGCAACCGGACGCCCGTGGCGGTGGTGATGCTGGCGGCAAGCGTCCCGCGCTCCAAAGCAGCCGAGGCGTTGAAAAAGAGCAGAGGCCACATCTGCCAGGCCATTGCCATGGCGAAGTCGGGGGCCTGATCAGCGCGCCCCCGGATGCTTTTTCTCCAGCGCGAGTAGATACGCCTCGACCTCCTTCTTGCCTGCGTAATTTGCCCATCCTGCCGGTGTCCCGTCGAACAGGATGTCTTTCACATCCAGTTTCGCGCCGCGTTCCACCAGGAGCTGGACCACGTCCAGATGCCCGTTTCCGGCCGCCTGGTGTAACGGCGTCGAGTGCGAATGGCCGCCGACCGGATTGAATCGATTCGGATCTTCGCCGGCATCCAGCAACTCTCGCACGATTTCCAGGTATCCATACTGCGACGCGATGGCCAAGGCCAAGTGGCGCTTTTCCGGGTCCGCATTTGGAAGTAAGCGCCGGGCATCTTCGGTGTGCCCCAGAGCCGCGGCCAGCGGGAGGGTGATTCGGGCTCCGCGGCCCAGAAGCGCATCAACGGCCTGCAATTCGCATAGGACGGCCGCGCTCTCGGCGGCCCTGTCCGCATCTGCTCCACGGTCGCAAAGTAGGTTGACCAAATCAATCTGCACGCCACATTCGCGAGGAACTCTCCCAGTCGCAACCAACATCAACGTCTCATTGAGTGAAGATTGATCTGCGCCCGCGTCCAGAATGACTTTCGTGATTTCTGCGATGTTCTTGGGCAACTTGCCGTGGCGCACCGGATTTTCGGCTACAAATTCCAACAGTGCGGGATTGCGGAAGTAGTTTCCACCTTCGAATGCGACGTGCTGGCGTGCGAGATTCGGGTGCCGCTTGAGATGCCCTCGCAATCCGTCTGCGTCGCCGGCATCGAGGAATTCAACCGCACGGCGGAAGGTGGCGTCTTCAATTCGCTCGTGATGCGGCAGGTTGAGTTGATCGCTGGGCTGGGGTCGCTCAACGCGGCGCTTCAGTTTCGTCCAACTCGAAAATCCGCACTCACGCGCGATCGTGAGTTGCGCATCGCTCAGAGTCAAATGCGCGGCGAATATCTCGGCATCCGAGGCTTTGGCCCAGCGCGGATGAAACTCCCGGATTCTCTGCGCCACGGCCGGGTCGTGCGCGGCGTGACCCTTCAGCAGGTCCTTGGCCTGATATTTGAGGTGTTGGAGGCTAGGTTTTTCAGGGAGAGGTCTTACGGGCATACGAACTTCCTTTCGTGCGCCCGAGGTCCGCATTTTACCGGGCAGAAAGTCAGTTCGTGATCCGGATTGTAGAAAGCAAGGTGGACTTCTGTCCTCTCCGCGGACCGGACGCGCCCTTCTGCGCTGCGCGCGATCTTAGCACATCCTGAGGACCAAGCCCTCCCGTGCTTTCCCAATCAACAACGCGACTCGACTCCTCCGCTACAATCCACTCAAGGACGCATTCATGGATAAGTTTGTGATTCGCGGCGGAGAGCCGCTGCTCGGTACGGTCCGCGTAAGCGGCGCGAAGAATGCCGCGCTTCCCTGCATGGCCGCGGCGCTGCTGACCGATCAACCGGTCATTCTCGAAAATATCCCGCAGGTGCGCGATATCCAGACCACCCGCAATCTGCTGGCCGCGATGGGCGCCGACGTCGAACTCGGCTACGGACGCGCGCACCATCGCACGACGATTCATTGCGAGAAGCTCGCCACGCCTGAGGCGTCGTACGAACTGGTAAAGACCATGCGGGCGTCGACGCTCGTGTTGGGACCGCTGGTCGCACGTTGTGGAAGAGCGCGGGTTTCGCTACCCGGAGGATGCGCCATCGGCGCGCGTCCCATTGATCTTCACATCAAGGGACTGGAACAACTCGGGGCAAAGATCACTCAGGAGCATGGCTACATCGAGGCCAAGGCCGACCACCTCAAGGGCACGGAGATCGTTTTCGACAAGATCACCGTCACCGGGACCGAAGACTTGCTGATGGCGGCGACTCTCGCCGAGGGCGAGACGATCCTGCAGAACTCCGCGCGCGAACCGGAAGTGGCCGACCTCGCCGACCTGCTCAACAAGATGGGTGCAAAGATCGAAGGGGCGGGCACGCCTACCATTCGCGTGAAAGGCGTGAGTAAGCTGAAAGGCGCGAAGCACAGAATCATTTCGGACCGCATTGAGGCGGGCACGTTCATCATCGCGGGCGCGATGACCGGCGGAGATCTAAACGTGGCGGGGTGCGAACCATCCCACCTCGACGCACTGCTCAGCAAGTTGCACGAAGTGGGAGTGAAGACGAAGGCTTCTGCCGATGCCGTTCGCGTGATGGGCGACAATCCCTTTACCGCAGCCGACATGAGCACGGAGGAGCATCCCGGCTTTCCCACTGATTGCCAGGCCCAATACATGGCAATGGTCACACAGGCCGAGGGAACCTCGGTTATCACGGAGAATATCTTCGAGAATCGATTCATGCATGCGCAGGAACTGGTGCGCATGGGAGCGAATATCAAGATTGAGGGGCGCCGAGCGGTGGTGCGCGGCAAGACTCCGCTAAGCGCAGCCGCAGTGCTGGCAAGCGACCTCCGCGCGTCGGCGTCGCTCGTATTGGCCGCCCTGGTGGCGGATGGTGAGACAATCATCGACCGCGTCTACCACATCGATCGGGGTTACGAACATATCGAAGAAAAGCTCAAGGCAGTCGGCGCACAGATCCGCCGTATCGGAGAGATGTTCCCCAAGAAGGCCGTCGCCGCGAAGTGAAATGGCCGATGGGCCCCCGACAACGTCAATGCGTGACATTTAGATTTTTCGCAAGTTGACGTGCGCAGCCACGAAAGCCTGAAGACCGCTACTCCCGCGTCAACCTCCTAATCAGCTCCTGATGTTGTGGAAATGCTGCCACCAACTCCGCCCTCTTCCCCATCTCAAAATCTTCGAAATCGAATCCCGGCGCTACTGTACATCCCACCAGCGCATACGACTTCCAATCCCAAACGTGGGAGGCAAACCAGCACCCCGCGGGTACTACTGCCTGAAGGGTTTGCTCCACGTCCGGCGCTCTTCCTAGAAAAATCGTCGAGTGCTTCCCACTGGGGTCGATCACATGCACCATGAGCGGCGACCCGGTATAGAAGTGCCACACCTCATCCGACCGCAGCCGGTGAAACGCCGAGAAGTTCCTCCCTTCTAGCAAGAAGTAAATCGCCGTCGAAGCCGCCCGTGCCCCACCAAATCCCGCGGGCAGCGCCTCACGCGCGATCGTCACCTCAGAGCGGTAGGTCTGCCGGAAATATCCACCCTCCGGATGCGGCTCCAGCCCCAGCCGCTCCACCCAATACTTGGCGTTCTTTTCCAACATTCCACCTCGCCGCAAATCAATTTTCCACCAATTGCCCTAGCCAGCCTGTTTTTTGCGGAATCTCCCGAAACGTTTTCGCCCCTTCCCTCACTATCCCGAATAAGAGGTATCTCATGTCTGTCCGGCCAATTGATCCTGCCCATGAACTCGATGTTGCCTGGATTATCGCTCTCTGGTTAGCCATCCACGGAGGTGATCCGAAGCCGGAAGTCATCGCGGCTCAAGCCGTGGCTGCCACGGCTCACTATGTCAACGGAACGGGACGTCCGTTTTTCGGCTTCGAACAACTGAAGGCCCAGTTCGGGCAACTCGGAGTCACCGTGACGGAACGCACCAAGCGCGAGCTTTCATCCGGCAAGACTCAGCCCCAGAAAGTGGACGACGGCGAAGCCCGCGAGTTCCACATTCAACAGTATTGCTTCAAATTCGAAGGAGCGACCATCTGCAACGAATTACCCGTCCTTACCCACCTGCGAACTGCGGCCTGAAGCGCTAGTGGGTTCCCACCTTCCAGGATCTCCTGCCTTACGCGGAGCGCCCCCACCCTTGCATCCTCGGCAAGGGTGGGATTGGATTGGATTCCTCTGAGCGCGGCCTACGTTGCTACTTCTTCACCAACAGTCCCAGCACGGGCAATATCATCGTGACCCCAAAGACCACGCCCAGCGTCCAATTCAGCCATTTCTTCGGCTGGTTCACCCAGTAGCACAGAATCACCGATAACAACAGCGCCTGCGGAACCACTTCGAGCCAGCCCTTCATCTGCCCCAAAGGCGATGCGAGGGTATAGATCATCCCCTCCACGGAGCCCGAGGCTGGACCGAATGTGCTCAGAATTCCCAGCGCCACGAGCAGCCACCACATCACAAGCCAGCCGCGCTTTCTTCCGAATAGGGCTCCTCGTATGGGATAAAACGCCAGCGCAAAAATCAGACCGCGGATCGGCTGCAGCAGCGGCCCCGCCATGACCCAAGGATCGCTCAGCTGGCGCATGTAACAAGCCACCTCCGGACGCGCGAAGGCCTCTTTGTAGTTCATCGCGGTCGACGCGATGATGCCCATGAACATGTAGGTGATCGTGTGAGCGACCGCGGTTTTGGCAAATAGTTCGGAGAAGGCTGGAATGCGGGTCTGTGTCGGGGGAAAGGTCACGGCGGTTTCGTTCACGAAGCGCTCCGCAGTTTGGGTGTCGGCCCGACGAAAGGGCAGTCGTCCACGCCACGAGGCTACGGGGTGGGAAGGTGCAAGAGCAATGATCCAGATCACGTTCTCACCGCTAGGATCTCTGCATCTCTTGTATAGGAGGCTGCTCTCTCCTAAGCGAAAGGCAACCGCAAGGGCCAAACGGGCGAGGAGACATAAAGGAATCCGTGCATGTACTCGATCCATTCGGACCAGGGGCCATGAGTGTCACTCCCGGGTTGCAGCCTTTCAGTTAGAATGTTGCCGCACCAAATAAATCCATATCGGTCATGTCAGGAAAGGATGCCATGAAAACGGCGAGCCTTGCCCACACACGATCCGCAGTGAAAAAGAGCAGCCTCTTTTCCGCGCGCGGCGAGAACACGAGAGTGAGTTTCTGCCGAAGGCGCATGGGCCTGATTGCGGCCTTGTTTTTGCTGGCGCTGCTGTCGGCTTGCTCGTCGGACTCGAACAAGCCGGCCGAGGAAGTGAAGCCTGAAGTCAAGGGGCCCGAACTGTTGACGGCGCGTTCGGGGTTTCAAAAGCTGTACATAGCGGCGCGCGGCTGGAACCAGGACGCTCGGCCCTACAGGATCGATTCGTTGGTGACCAAAGATGGCAACGGGCATGACGGCAAATGGGCCGTGTGGCGGGGCGGCTTCGCTTCCGCGGCGCAGCGCTCGGCCAAGACTTATGTCTGGTCCGGCAGCGCGGCGGAGGGTGCGCCGGCGCGCGGCATAAATCCTGGAATCGAGGACAGCTATAGTCCGACCAATGCCTCTACGCAGACGTGGGACATTCAGTTCTTAAAGATCGATTCAGACCAGGCACTGGCCACGGCTCAGAAACACGGCGGCGATAAGGTCCTGGAAAAAAACCCGGACACGCCCGTGACTTATGTGTGTGACTGGAACCACAACACCAATCAACTGATCTGGCACGTCATCTTTGGTCCGAACCGCGAAGGCTCGAAGCTTACGGTGTCGGTCGACGCATCCACGGGCGAGTTCATCCGGGTGGAGAAGTAGAACTTCACCCTAACCGGGAGGAATGGCACAGGCCTAGCGCTCGGAATCTTCGGTGCGTTTGAGTTGGACTTCAAGCACGCTGAAGAATCGATAGAGTGCTTGCGAGGACACAATAGCTTTTTTCAACTCCCTGCGCTCGCTGAAAGCGACGATGTCTTCGGGTGAGTACTGGAGGCGAATGCGATCTGCAGCGCAGTGAGCGCTGAGGATTTCGACTCCCGCGGCGGTGACTTCGGCCTTCAGGCGGGCAACGTCAAGCTGCTTTCTACTTCCGGACTGCATTCTGCGGCGGCTCCTTTTCGTTTCGTCTGTTACGCGGAGGGCACGCAGGTGAGTCCCGGGATTCGTATTGGGAGGACTGCCATTCAGGAACCCAGCGGGACTCACCCTGCGAGGTCGTTCGTTCTGTTTCGATGGATTAAGTATACATCGTTACTAATACGCCGTTGAAGGAATAAGTTACCGAAGTTTGCCCGGAGGCAACGTGCCGCGTCATCCTGATCCCGAGTTGGAAGACCGAATTTTGACGGCGGCGTCGCGGCTGTGGGCGCGTGGCGGAGAAAAGAAGCTGACCATGCGGGCCGTCGCGAGCGCAGCGGAAACAACCACGCCCACGGTGTACGAACGCTACCGCGACCGGGCCGACATTCTGCGCGCCCTGCGATTGAAGGCGCGCCGCGAACTGTTCGCCGCACTGAGCCCAACCCGCACCCTGGCAGGGGCGGTTCAAGGATACTTGGACTTCGCGCTAGACAATCCACACGGATATGAGGTTTTGTTTGATGGCGTCGGAAAGCCTCCTTCGCTTCATGAACCGTGGCCATCGTTCAACCTGATGCGGCAACGACTCGCGGAGGAACTTGGGGGTACACCGAGGCAACACAATCGCCTCATGCTGGCGATCTGGTCGCTGATGCATGGCACGGCGATGCTGATCATTCGCGGTGGGTTCGAGGGAGCCCTGCGCACGCAAGCGGTACACGCCTGTCTTGATACGGTGCAGGTGATCGTTCGAGCGACAGCGCGGTCGAAGTCTTTCGTGCATTCCGGGCCCAAGTGGCCAGCGACCCTGGTCTTGGGTGAAGGGGAACGCAGCTCGACAGGCAACGGCAATCAAAAAGAAAAGAGCGGTCGAACGGGCAAGCGCCGGGCGTGACGAGAATTCCGCCTGCGAACTGCGCCGGGGGCGCAATGCCAGATCGAATTCCCGGACCCTAGTTCGGCTTTACTCCGGCGGCCGGACTTTTCAGGCGCTCGATGGCCTTCTTCGCATCCGCGGCTTCGGGCCCGTACGGCAGAATCTTCAGATACGCTTCGTATTCGGTGATCGCCTCGTCAGGACGATTCATCTTCTCCAGGCAGACCGCGAGCTTGTAGGTGGCGACGGCGTCGTTGTCTTTGTAGAAAAGGGCCTCTCGGTAGCGGCTTTCGGCACCGGCGTAGTTCTTGCGCTTGAAGTAATAGTCGCCGACTTCAACGTCTTTGGCCGCCTTGTGCGGATCCCACGGGTGGAACTCGGTAGTATCTCCGCCGCCGGCTGAGCCTTCGTCGCTAAGAATGTCGGAACTCTTAGGATGGTCTTTCGCGTCGTTCGGAGGTGGGCTCAAGTCGATCTGGGTATCTTTGCTGGAACTGTCGCCCGCATCGTCACCGAGAGAGGCGGCGTTGACGCTGTCGGAACGTGGTGGCGTGAGGTTCGGATTGCGCTCCGGCGACTTGTCCGGCGCGGACGAAGTGGCGTTCGGCTTCTGCAACTTCGCCGGGGCAGGGGGCGAACTTTGCCCCACGGCAAAACCAACGCCGAGCAGCAACCCTATAAGCAAACTGCGCATATCTCTATGTTAACTTCCTTCGTGCGTCTTGCGGAATGCCTCGAGGCAGCGGCGCGATGTTTCTAACGCGGAATACCGGCTGCCTTCCTGCTCGATGAGGTAATATTCGATTCCGCCGACGCTTTCTGCGGCCCGGAAAATCGCTTTCCAATCGGCTTTCCCTTCCCCGAACATGGTCTTATAGCCGACATTCGGGTCGGGAGACCAGTCTTTACAATGGATGGAGCGAATGCGCCCCGGGTTGGCTCGGATCCAGGCAACGGGATCAGCTCCGGCTTCGAGACACGTCCCCACGTCGAGTTGCAGCATCACATCCGGCTTCGTATTCGCGGCGAGAATCTCGATTGGCCGCTTCCCTTCCACCGGTTTCCACTCAGCGTCGTGATTGTGGTAGCCAACTTTGAGTCCGGCGGGCGCCAGTTTGTCGGACGCGGCGTTCAGTTTTCCCGCCAGTCCCTTCCATCCCTCGAGAGTAGGCTTGGGATCGCTCCACGCCTGCACCACATACTTCGTGCCCAGAATGAGGTTGAGAGCTTTGGTGTGCTCGATCTTGGCGGCGCTGAAATTATCTTCATCATTGTGCGTGGAAAGGCAGCGGATGCCGAGGTCGTCCATCAGCTTACGCATGTCTTTCGCCTGCGCCTCGGTCCACTCGAAATACGGGCCGTAAAACTCGACGACCTGATATCCCATTTGAGCCACGGCGCGGACGGTGCCTTGGAGGTCTTTCTGTAGCTCGTCACGCACGGAATAGAGTTCGAGGCCGACCGGGATGGATTTTGACGAGGCCACTCCAGAGGCGATTCCGCGAAAGGCCCACGGCAACGCCGCCGACATGGCAATAAATGACCGCCGGGAGAAGTTGAAATTTGGCATGGATGAAATATTACGCCTGCCAGGCAAGAGTGAGTTGTGAGCAATCAGCTGCAGAAAGCTAAATCACGTCAGAGGCGTTGGCGTGACTGGCTGGTGACGAGTGCTGCCGTGAACAGGACGCCGACGATCGCAGGCGCCAAGACCCACCAAAAACTGTAGAAGAATGCCGTGATGACGAAAAAGATTCTAGCGGATGGGGGAATCTCCCTCACGCCCTGTTCGACATAGGACAGTGCAAGGTGATAACCAGCGCTACGCAACGCAAACATTCCGGCAATGAGTATGACGGATAGGATTGCCGCAGTCCGTAAACGCAAATCACACCTCCTCCGGCATTCTCTATGACTTCTGAGGGAAGAGCTTGGTCAGCCGCTCGGCCAGCGTTTGGACTGCCTGGTTCAATGCGGGAAGGCCGGGCGTGTCGAAGTCGAGGTCAAGGCTCTCCAGATCGCGCGCGACATCTTTGACAAGCTGTGTGGTCATCTCGACCCTCTGCTTCATGACCTCATTCATGAGTTGATAGGGATCGTTGCCTTTACCCTGACTCTCGAGCCATCGCTGCACCGCAACGCTGGCCTGCCGGGCGCGCTCGGACGCAACCCGGAAATCCATCAGGACCTTCACATTGATCATGCCCGTCTTCACGGAATCCTGGAGCTCTTTTAACTCGTCATTGCTCTTTTTCAAACGAGAAGAGAGTTCAGGGTCTTGCTGCGGTTTGGAAGCCATTGCCTGCGAAATCCTTTCGCGCCCGCTCGCCTGGAGAGTGCGCGGGCGCCCCTCTGTTTAGCGTAGTTCCCAGTCCCCACAGATGTCGATCTTACTTCGGTCACTAGACGAGTGGCCTGTGACATAGATTTTCGTTTAGTAGTAGGTAGCGATTGGTTGTTGGCAGAGGGTGAACCGTGTCGTCAGATAGCTTTCCTCCGCGAACTCGGCGGGGGTTCTCGGCGGCCTCTGCGTTTTGGGATTTTGGCCAGACTGGGGAAAACAGAGGCTTAGATGGCGGAGGTCGCCGAGAAGGTCCGCAGAGAGAGACGAGAAAAGCAACCGCGTTTCCACCTCTATTTCTTTCTGCGCGACAGTCCACCAGTCTCATCCTCCGACGCCGACATCTTTCCTTCCTTCACTAAGACCCGCGCTTTTCCAGAAACATCTTTGCTCGAATCGATCGTCAGCGCATCGAAAGGTGCTGCCCTGCGCTGGAAATTCCGCGGCCAAGGACCAAAGTAACTGGAAAAAATGGCCATTCCCGTTATTCTGAAGCTGCCGCTCTCAGGCTCGCAAACATGCCTATTTTCGTGTGTTTGCGAGGATCGTAAGAGAAATTCATGGAACCGCCGACGCCGCCACTGAACTCAGCCGAACCGCAGGAGCAACCTATCGAGGAAGAATCTGTCGAAGGTGGCATCTCGCTGTTTCTGCGTTTGTGGAGTTATGGCGCTCCAACCATGCCGCCAAGCGGATTGGTTGTGGAACAGGATGCAGAGATTGCTCAACTGATCGAGGAAATTGTCGCTGAGGGCAAGGGAAAAATTGCACAACGGCAGCCGGAACTTTGGTCGGCTCGCTTCGACGATTCGCCGCACGCCCTGTCCACGGCGAAAACGCTACAGCAACGGTTTCTGACCTTCCATCGAAAAACAGAACCGCGGCAGGTGGTTCCTTCCATCTTGATCTACCCCACAAATGGCGACAAACCCTCCGGACCTGACGAGGCTCTTCCCGAGGACATGCTGGCGAATGTGACGTCGGCGCAGATTCTGATCGCTGAATGCATCTACGAGGTGATGAAGAGCGCGCCCGGCTTCCGCTTCAATTCCACGCCGCTGCGGGAAGCAGGAGAGACCTTCGGCCCCGAAGGCATCTACGAGATGCTGTGGACCGATGAATCAACCTATGGACATCTCCGGAAGGCGAGCCGGGCAGGCCTCAAGACCGTCGGCCGCTACCAGATCCAGGAAGAATTGGGACGCGGCGCCATGGGAGCCGTTTACAAAGCCTACGACGAACTCATCGGACGCACCGTTGCACTGAAAACCATCTCGATTGATCACAATGTTCCCGACCGCGACGAACTGATCGAGCGACTCAAGCAGGAAGCCAAGGCCGCCGGAGGGCTGGATCACCCTAACATCATCACCATTTATGACGTCGGACAAGAGGACGACGTCGTCTACCTGAGCATGCAATACGTCAAAGGGATCACGCTGGCGACGCTGCTGGCCGACGTGGGAGTGCCATCGCTGGCGACCTTCCTCTCGTGGGCTGACCAGATCTGCGCCGCGGTTGGATTTGCGCATGCGCGCGGCGTAATTCACCGCGACCTGAAGCCCGCCAATCTCATGGTGACCGAGGAAGGCCTCATCAAGGTGCTTGATTTCGGGATCGCGAAAATCGAAAACACCTCGCTCACGCAGACTGGGCTGGTTGTGGGGACGCCGAGCTACATGGCTCCAGAGCAACTGGCAGGCAAGAAAGTCGATCAGCGCTCCGACATTTTCTCGCTGGGGTCCGTGTTCTACGAGTTGGTGGCCCGCGAAAGGCCATTCCGTGGCGATGTGACGACGATTCTCTACAAGATCGTGCATGAAGATCCGGTGGCGCCATCGCTTGTCAATCCCGCGGTTCCGGGCGGGATTGATGCGGTGATCCGCAAAGCACTGGCCAAGGAACCAAAAGAGCGATTCCAGACGTGCGAGGAGATGCGCGCGGCGTTCACGGAGCAGGCGACTCGAATGAATGTGAGCCCCGCTGCCGTAGGCTCAGCAGCGAGTCCCCTGGCGAAAGCGAAAGCGCAATCCGAGCCTGGGCTTCCCAGCTTCCTTCTGACTGAGCCCCCGCCGAAACCGAAGAACTGGTGGCCTATCGTATTCATGCTGCTGTTTCTCGGCACCGCGGCCTGGGCTTACTATATCCACTCGACGACAGGCTCTTACCCAGTTTTCGTGAACAAACTGACGGCGGGCGCTCACCATTTGCCTCAGGCGCTGCGCGACCTCAAGCCTGCTCCATCCGGCGAGCAGGATAAGACGACGTCTCCGAGTCAGAGCACCCAGAGCACCAAGAATGATGCCGATACTTCGGCGAACAACGCTGGCGCACAGCCGGGAGCAGCACCGGACCAGGCGCCGGCAATTGTCCTACAGACGGCGCCCGATGGTTCTGACGATGCAGCACCGTCAACCGGGACGCCTGACGGGCAATCGACCAATCCAGCGGACAGCGGCGGCACCCCCGTGATGACGACTCAGGCTCCCAGCCAAACAGTGTCGCCACAGACAGGCGCCATTCCATCGGCCGCGCCGGGAGGTGTCTCCAGCACGGCTGCGGATCACTCGGAGAGATCGCCATTCTCTCCGGCTGGCAAAGACTCTCAGGCAAGCCCATCGCTCGCGGCACAAATCCCGAACAAGCCACTGCGCCAGCCCGCTCCAACCGTGGACGGCTTTACCAGGAAGAACATTCCTGAACTGCTGCGGGTGGCCGATACGGCGGCGCGGCGTGGAGACTATCGGCTGGCAACCTACGAGTACAACCTGATCCTCAAGCTCGATCACAGCAATGCGAGGGCACGTATCGGACTGCGGTTGATCCAGTCCGGCGAACGAGTTCGCTAAAGCCCCGCCGTCTACAACAAGCGCCGTAGAAGGTCCGCCAGACTCCAGACAAATTGGCCACGGCCGTCATGCAGGAAAATTCCGAATTGAGCAATCAAGGAGTAGCCGATCGCCATCTGGGCCAGTGCGAATCCGGCGATGCTGAACTGGCTGAGGCTGAACACTCCGACTCCGAATTGAGAGATCGTCACCACCCCGTACGCGAACTGACCGATCGCGATAAACCCCTTGGCGGGTACCGGTCGGCGATTCGCGCGATACTTGAAAGAGATATGCAGAAAGGGCAGGCCAAGGATCGTCGCTTCCGACTTGTATTCGAATCCCCATCCATCCCACTTCTCTCGTGCAGGATAGGGCGCACCGCAGCCGGGGCAGAACACTGCCTGCTCAGAGATTTCGCGAGTGCACTCCCGGCAAGGTTTCATGGCATGCACCCCTTCGAAGGATTCTTACCACGTGGGACATAATCAATATAGCGCTGATTGAGCCTCCATGTAGCGTCCCCCTTCGACTGCATTCGCTGTAAACTAAGGATGATCTGGGGTCCCGCTCGTACAATTTCTGCATCAGAGAATCCAAGGCCTACGTTCCGATGAATCCAAGAGTTCCAGCAGTCATAGCCGTGGCAGCATTTTTGTTGAGCGTGCCCTTAGTGTTCGCCCATCATGGCCTGGCCCGCTTCGATACCACCCACATCGTGACCATGCAGGGCACGATCACCAGGTTCGATTGGATCAATCCGCACTCCTATGTATATGCCGACATTACAGACCAGCACGGCAAAATCGCTAACTGGATGCTGGAGTGCGGAAGCCTCGGGATGCTGAGCCGGTTTGGCTGGAACCCCAATGTGGTGAAGAAGGGCGACAAAGTCACCGTCTACGGATTTGTCGCCAAAGACGGGTCGCCCTATATGGCGCTGCAGAAGATTGATCTCCCGAACGGCAAGTCGCTGCCTGGAGAGCCCTAACCCCTCCGCATGCTCGAATTCTGCCAATGGCTGGACCAAACTGCGGTCGGCTCTACGATCCGCCAATCTCTCTGGCTTTTCCCGGCCATCGAGACTGTACATCTGCTCGGCATGGCCGCTCTGGTAGGAACTATCACCCTCCTCGACTTGCGCTTGCTAGGCTGGGTGACGCCGGAGCGGCGAGTCTCACAAATGGCGGCGCGTCTCCTTCCCTGGGCATGGCTCGGTTTTGGCGTGCAGGTCGTTACAGGCGTGCTGCTGTTCTCGTCAGAAGCCGTCAAAATCTACGGCAACCCCGCGTTTCGATTGAAAATGCTCTTCCTGTTATTGGCGGGAGTGCAGGCCCTGATTTTTCAGACGGTCGTTTCCCGCAAACTGCCGGCCTGGGATGAACGGCCGTCTCTGCCCGTCATCGCGAAAGTCATGGGCATGGTTTCCATCCTGTTGTGGATCGCCATTGTTACCGCGGGACGCTTCATCGGATTCGTGTAGTTCCCAATCGCGATATTACTCACTCAGCCGTGCGGGCACCCGCTAAGACATGAGGTTCTGCTCATCGCTCGCAGCTCATCGCTCATAGGTCAAAAAAAAGCAGGCCGCTCAGGGGGAGGCAATGAGCGGCCTGTTGGCGAAGTCCTCCGGGGAGGAGGGTTAAAATCGTGCCGTCGTTACATTGACGGATTGTTCTGGCCCGTGGTCGTCGGCGTGGACGCCGGAGCGCTGCCGCCCACGGTGTTGGTCATCAGCCGGACATCGACGCGGCGATTGTCGGCGCGGCCAGATGAAGTTTTGTTCGTCTCCACCGGCCGGTCCTTGCCGAGGCCGATCACGTAGATCTTGTGCGCGGGCACGTTGTACTTGGTGGCCAGGTACTGGATCACAGAGTTCGCGCGCCGCTGGCTCAGATCATAGTTGTAATCCGCCGGCCCAACCGAGTCCGTGCCGCCTTCCAGGGCGATAATGTAGCCCTTGGTCGACGCGATGCTGGAAGCAAGCTGATCGAGAGCTTCCTTCGCCTTCGGCGTCAGGTTGTCCTTGTTGAAGCCAAACTTCACCGAAGTCTCGGCGACGGCGTGATAGTTGTCGAGATTAGCGACCGTGTTGGTCAGCACGCCGACGCGACCGTTGGCGGCGTCAGCCATCTGCTGCGCCTGGCCGGCGTTTTGGGCGGCGCTCTGCGCCTTCTGCTCGACTTCGTCGGTTTTCGCGTTTACGGCCTGGATGCCGGCCTGCGCGCGAGCGTCGACGTCTTTGATGTCGCGGGTGTTCTTCGCGGTCAGGTCATCGAGTTCGTTGGTCTTGTTGATCAGTGGCGTCGTTTGTTGCTTGACATAGTTCTTGCTGGCGCAACCTACCGTGGCCACCATGCTGGCTGCGAGGCAAATCACTAACGAAGTGCGGTTCATAGGGTGAGGCTCCTTGTCCGATCTCTTGCTTGCGCCGGGCTTACCCGTGCGAAATTCACTCTTTAAGGTCCTGGGAATGGCTTACGGCCGTACAAGTCCCAATTCTCACTTCTGCACGGTTCGTGCCAGTGTTCTCAACTCGGCTCGCCCACTGTAAGTATATACCCTTTCAACTACTTGCGACGCAACGGAGGTGGTCTTACCGCTATACCCAGTTACCCGCAGAACGCAAAGCCCACACCATGAATGGAAAATTTATACGGTTATCCAGGCCTACTGATCCCCAAGTTGATGCCCGAGGCAAGTCCATCCGCGTCAGTCTGCAACAAACCAGTCTCTGCGTTTCTCCGCGGCGTTTCCCAGCGAACTCAGCGGTCAAAAACCCTCATTTCCAGACTCCCGTAATCGGCCCCGCATCCCGATCGCTGGCAGTGAGCGGTTCAAGCCCGAAATTGTCTTCAATCGTGCGCAGCACACTGTAGTGCGTGTAGCGCTTGCCGAGTGCGGATGGATCCTGCTGGTTGGCGGGCCTGACCATGTCGCCAAGAAACACTGTGTAGATGCGGTTGTCCTCGTTTCCGCCGGATTCGTCGAAGGTCACGACGACTAGCGTACCCTTCCGCAGTTTCTCCGGGAAAGTCTCATCGAGGAACTTCTTCACCCACGCGCCGGAAACCTGTGCCGTGGTGTCGTGACCATCGTGGTTCATGTTGGGCGTATAGAAGGAATAGGCGACCAAGCCCTTCTTCGCGTCCTCGACAAAGAAATTGTCCGCCTTCGCAGAATCGACCGTGATCACGTGGTCGCACCATTTTTCCTGCACCTCGCGGAAGCTTAGAAAAGGCACGTGGCGCCGCACATAGTTTCCTCGCTTGTCGGCGACGTACTGGCCCGATATGTTCCACGGGCAAGTTCCTGCCGGCATCTCCTCCGCGTACTGTTTGAAATCAAGCCCAACGGCAACCAGGCGGTCGGCAATCGTCTTATGCGCGGAGTCGTTAGGAAAATTGACCTGCTTGTCTCCCAGATAGCTTCCCCGGCGGTGCAGCCCAAAATCGGTGCCCGCAATCATCGCCAGATAATTTGGATATGAGGGGTGAAACAGCGCGTGAAAATTAGTGAAGCTGGCCCCTTGTGCTGCCAGAGCCGTGAGATTCGGATCTTGCATGGCGCGTTCATAGTCTGTGTTCTCCAGGACGATGATCACAACTCGATCGAAATGGTGGGCCTTGGCACGGGCTGCGGCACGTGCCGCTTCTTCCTGTTTCCCTGCCTCCGATTTGGTGACGTGCTGCTCCGTGGACTGGTTGGGCGCGGGAGTCATGCTCTGCGCGGTGGCGGCATTACCAGCGCCTGCGAACAAAATCATTGCTGCACGCACGAATCGAAAACAAATCCGGAACCATCCACGGCCGCTCATCAGCCCTTTTTGTAGCACATCGCTGGCACTAACCATCCAATAGAATAAGTACACCGCTCGCTAAAATGGACCTGCAAGCCAAAATCCGCACCATCCCGACTGAGCCCGGCGTGTATCTCTACAAGAACGCCGAGGGTGAGGTCATCTACGTTGGCAAGGCAAAGAACCTGCGCAGCCGGGTATCGAGCTACTTTCACGAGGGGCGCTGGGAAGACGCGAAAACCGGAACGCTGGTGCGCGAGGCGGTTGACGTCGAGTACATCGTCGTCGCGAACAACAAGGAAGCGCTCGCGCTTGAGAACAACCTGATCAAGCAGCGCAAACCGCGATTCAACATCCTGCTGCGCGACGATAAAACGTATCCCTATGTCAAGCTGACATTAGGCGAGCGCTGGCCACGCGTGTACGTCACGCGCCGCCTGCGCAAAGATGGCAGCGCGTATTACGGCCCCTACTTCCCTGCCAACCTGGCGTACCGCATCACAGATCTCATCCACCGCAATTTCATGATTCCGTCCTGCAAGGTGGACCTCACCCGCTTCCATCCACGCCCCTGCCTGCAGTACTACATCAAGCGCTGCCTCGGTCCGTGCGTGAAAGACTTGACCACGCCGGATACGTATCAAGAGGCGGTGCGCGACGTGAAGATGTTCCTCGAAGGCCGCCCCACGGACCTGGCCCGTTCCCTGCGGGCACGGATGGAGCAGGCTGCGACAGCGCAGGAATACGAGCGAGCAGCCCGCTATCGCGACCTGATCTCCACGGTAGAGCAGTTACAAGAGCGGCAGCGGATCGCCGCCGCCGAGGGTGACGACGCCGACGTCTTCGGCTATCACTACGAAAACGACATGCTGGCAGTGAACCTGTTTCACATGCGCGGCGGCAAGATGGTCGACCGCCGCGAATTTTTCTGGGAGGACTTGCCAGAGTTCGCAGAGAGCCCGGACGTCGAGCCCTCGACGGAACATGTGGGGACAGCCGCCCTCGGCTGTCCGGGCGAGCAAAGCTCGCCAGCGCAGTCAGCCGACGCTGCCCATACGCTCGAAGTAAACCCCAACCGAGTTTCACTCGGCACCGACGGCCGAAGGCGGCCGTCCCCACATGATCAGTTTTATCCCGGCGAGTTTTTCTCCGCCCTGCTGAAGCAACTCTACATCGGGCAGCCCTACGTTCCCCGGAATCTTTACGTTCCTGTCAACTTCGAAGACCGCGAAGAACTGGAAGACCTGCTCTCCGAACAAGACGCCCGCGCCGCACGGGTCCACATCCTTGTTCCCCAGCGCGGAGAGAAGCGCTCGTTGATCGATCTCGCCGGCAACAACGCGAAGCAATCCTACGACCAGCGCTTCCGCATTCTGAAGCCGAATGCGCGGAAGATTCAGGAGGAACTGCAGGAGGCGATCGGCCTGCCCGATCTACCCAAGCGCATCGAATGCTTCGACATCTCCCACATTCAGGGCGCGGAGACCGTCGCCTCAATGGTGGTGTGGGAAGACGGCAAGATGAAGAAGTCGGATTATCGCAAATTCATCATCCGCACGGTGGAAGGTGTCGACGACTTCGCATCCATGCGTGAAGTAGTCACGCGGCGGTACAAGCGCTTGCAGGATGAAAAGAAGGCGATGCCCAGCCTGGTGCTGATCGATGGCGGGCTTGGGCAGTTGCACGCTGCATCCGAAGCGCTGGAAACACTCGAGATCATCAATCAGCCTTTGGCCGCAATCGCCAAGCGCGAAGAGATCCTCTACGTCTACGGTCAGGAAAAGGATCCAATCGCGCTCGATCACCATTCTCCGGTCCTGCACCTGATTCAGATGATCCGCGACGAAGCCCACCGCTTTGCCGTGACCTTCCATCGCAAACGACGGCAGATTCGCGATCGGTCAACCGAATTACTGGAAATTCCCGGCGTGGGGGCGAGTACGTCGCGACGCCTGCTCGAGCACTTTGGCAGCGTTCAGGCGGTGAAGCAAGCCGATGCGGCGGCGCTGTCGGCCGTCGTCACACGCGTGCAAGCCGAGGCCATTCGCAATCACTTTCAGAAGTGAATCCGCCAAGGTAAGATTCGTATCCAAAAGCTAGCGCCACATGGAAAACAACCAGCCTGAAAAACACACTGTCTCTGCCTCGGCAACCATTCCCGCCCGGCGCGAACGCGTCTACTCCCTGATCGCCAATTACAACGACGGACATCCGCGCATCCTCCCCAAGCAGTTCACGAGCCTCGTCGTCGAGCAGGGCGGAGTAGGATCCGGTACGATCATTCGCTTTCAGATGAGCGTATTTGGAAGGAAGCAGACGTTCCGCGCCGCCATTACCGAGCCTGAGCCAGGACGCGTTTTGGTCGAAACGTATCTCGACGAGAGCGGAGCCGTGACCACTTTCACGGTAAACCCCGGCGGCGCCCCCGCCGATTCGCACGTGACCATTTCAACCGAACTTCGAGTGCGGAGCGGCTTCCTGGGAAAAATCGAGAAGACCCTTTCGACTCTTCTGCTGCGCCCGTTGTATGTCAAAGAACTGGAGAACCTGGCCCGCGTCGCTACCGGACCGTTCGGCAGCTAACATTCGTCCTTGCCAAAAGACGCGATCAAGAATTCCTCAGCGGACTCTGCGGCTTTTCTCCGCGATCTCCGCGGTTAAAAGCTCTTACTTCGGACGAAGCGTTCCCCATAACTGCGAAGGACACTAGCTACACAAAACGATTCGATGATCTTCTTCGTGCACCTTCGTGTCCTTTGTGGTGAAAGCTTTTCCCGCGCTACACTAGGCCCCATCCCTATGAAACGAATTCTTCGCTTGACCTCGATCGTCATGGCTGTGGGAGCCGCGGCCTGGGCCCAGAATGCATCCGTCCCCGACATGGCCACGCCGCGAGAAAAGCATCTGCGCAACGTTCACCAACTAACATTCGGCGGCCAGAATGCCGAGGCTTACTTCTCCGCCGACGGCAAGAAATTGATCTACCAGTCCTCTCACGGCGACGTGAAGTGCGACCAGATCTTCATCATGAACATTGACGGCAGCAACCAGCACATGGTCTCGACCAGCAAGGGACGCACCACCTGCAGCTTTTTCTATCCTGACGGCAAGAAGATTCTCTTCGCCTCGACGCACCTGGCGAGCCCGGAGTGCCCGCCGAAACCGGACTATTCCAAGGGTTATGTCTGGGGCGTGTATGCCGGATATGACATCTTCACCGCAAATCCAGACGGCTCGAATCTCAAGCGATTGACCAACACGCCGGGATACGACGCCGAGGCCACAATCTCGCTCGACGGCAAGAAGATCACCTTCACTTCCGTGCGCAACGGCGACCTCGATGTCTACACGATGGATGCCGACGGCAAAAACGTGAAACAGCTGACGCATGAACTCGGCTATGACGGCGGGCCAACGTTTTCCCCCGACGGAAAGTGGATCGTCTACCGCGCCTACCATCCCAAGAACGAGCAGGACATCGCCGACTATAAGGATCTGCTGGCGAAAAACCTGATTCGGCCGACTTCCCTCGAGATCATGCTGATGAAGGCCGACGGCAGCGACAAGAAGCAGATTACGAATCTGGGTGCAGCAAGTTTTGGTCCCGCGTTTGCCGCGGACGGCAAGAAAATCATCTTTTCATCCAACTATGATGCGGAAACGCATGCCACAGGCGGTGAGGGCAATTTCGAATTGTGGATGATGAATCCCGATGGCAGCGGGTTGGAGCGCATCACCTACAGCGACGGCTTCGACGGATTTCCAATGTTTTCCCCGGACGGCAAGAAGCTGGTCTGGGCCTCCAATCGCAACGGCAAGGCCCCGCACGAGACTAATATCTTTATTGGGGATTGGGTTCCGTAAAGAGATTGCGGATTCGTTGCAGAAAGCACCGCGCTCAACACAAATGTCATCCTGAGCGTAGCAGCAAGCGCGACAAGCGCTTGCTGCGTAGTCGAAGGATCCCTATCACCATCCCGACTACAGCCTCCGCGAACCACTATTTCGCAACCCTCTCGCGCTCGGCCTTCGCTCTCTTCGTCGCCAGCGTCTTGTCCACCCAATCGTCCGCAGTCTTCAGATCTCTATTCCGAGCTGCCGTATCGGCGCACTCCAGATCCGCTCTCTCCCGATACATCAAATTGATATAAGCCATGGCGTCGTCGTAGTCCGGGCGAAGCTGGATCGCCTTATCTAAATTGCTGATGCCATCCTCAATCACTGACCAGTTCTTTGCCCGAAGCTCATCGCAGACCTTCTTCTGCTCGGGATTCTTGGAATTCATATGTGCGTCCGGTTGCATCCCGAGCCGCGCCCGTTCTTCCATGCGAGGCTGGTAGCACTGCGTCCAGTCGATCACTCCCATGGAGTAGTAGCTCTGCGGATCATTGGGGTCGAGATCGGAAGCCATCTGGTAATACTTTCGCGACTCGTCCCAGTTCTTCATGTTCAAGTGCAGATAAGCGATCCCCTTGGCGCTGTTGACCTTCTGATCATTTTTCGCGCTTAGATCAAGCACCTTCTGGTACTGAAGGATGCCACGCTCCGCTAAAGACTTGTTGTCATCGGTATCTACCCCCGGAATGTACTGACTCACATACGTGGTCGCGAGATACATGTGGGCGTTGATATTGCCCGAGTCCAACTCAACGGCTTTCTCGAAGTGCTGCATGGCCTGTTCGTACTGGGCGTTCTTGTACGCCGCCACGCCCAGTTTGAGTTCGTCGTCAGATGTTTGCGGGAAGGCTGAAACGGATGCAATGAGAAGGACAGAAACGACGATCAATGGCACTTTCATGAGCTGCCCCCGATCTAAGGAAATGCACCGGCCAAATTGTATCCCTTATGTCTTTCGACACCAGATCGCTGCGAATCGGATCAGCGAACTTTCACCTCTGACCCCACGGAGCGCAATCTCGAAGCCAGCCACGCAACGCACGCCAGCATCCCGCACCAGCCCAGAATCCGTACTACCGCCGCTATCTTCGTGTCGTAGTCGAGTACGCCGAGGCTGGAGAAAATTACATGGAAATCGTGCTCCACGAAGTCCGGATCGCCCGTCGTGACCAAGGGCAGTTCCTGCGCCCGTGCGTCCGCCATGTAAGTCGCCGTGTAGAGCCAATTCTCAAAGAAGAAGAACAAGCAGAATACAAAGCCGCTCGTTTGCCGCTGCGAGTAGAAGTAAGCAGCCAGGAGAAACGGCACCAGCCACTGCAGCAGCGTGCCTCCCCAAAGTCCGAGCGTTGCACCAAACCATCCGAACAGGTTGTGACCGCCTTCGTGAACAACCAAATTCGCCGAATCGATGAACAGGAATCCGCCATGCGCAGCGAAAGCGTAAGCGAGAAATCCCGCATAGAAGACTAGCCACGCCATCACGACCGCGCGCGAAACCGGCTTCCAAGGCTCTTCCAGAATTGATTGCAGATACTCGAGCATGTTCGGATGTAGTTATCTTAGGCAGCCGGACCCACCACGGCAGGTTACGAACGTGTGGCCGTCGCAGCCTGCCACGTTTTCTTGTAGAGTGGAGGATCATGAAACTCCGGCATTGGATCACCGCGATCGTGTTGCTGCTGCTGGTGGCCGCAACTGTCGCCGGATTGCTATGGACGCGGGAGCTGCCGCCCCCGAGCGACGAGGAGGCTGCTGCAACGCCCACCCACAGACCTCTGGGACGCAAAGCGGCAACTCAGCAGCGGCAACTCGTGGACCTGCGTCCCTTGCAGACTGCGCACCGCATGGCAGCCCTGGCGGGCACGCAAGAAGAGCAGGCGCTGGCGCATGAGGCCGAGAAGGTTGGAGACCACGAAGTGGACCTCGCCTTCTACGACGCGCTGCGCCGGGTGCATGAAACTCCCGCCAAGCTTTCTCCCGAAGCCAAACAAATTGCCGATCGCAAGGCCAAGGCCGAGCAAGCACTCAAGGACGATCAGGAAAACATCAAGCTGCTCACGCGCAAAGTCGCGGCCGCGCCCGAGTCGCAGAAGGACAATCTCCAAGATCAACTCGACGTCGCCAATGCGCAACTCGAGCTTGATCAGGACGAATTCGACGATGCCTCCGAGGATCTGGAGCAGGCCGGCGGCGATCCCGAGTCGAAGATCAAGCGCC
The DNA here is from genome assembly GCA_020073385.1 of Terriglobia bacterium. Classification (GTDB taxonomy): domain Bacteria; phylum Acidobacteriota; class Terriglobia; order Terriglobales; family Acidobacteriaceae; genus Sulfotelmatobacter. The sequence continues at coordinate 160,325 of JAIQFH010000025.1, forward strand.
TGCAAGAGCAACACGAAGCCGGCAACCACAACTCGCTGGCCGTCGGCTCTGCGGTGAATCCTCACGAGCAGGATTACAAGGCACGCACCTTGTTGGCGGCCGCGCGGGCGTGGCAGGCTCTCCGGGACAAGAAAGCGCAACTAGAAGACGCCGTCGAAGAGACCCGCACCAAGCAGCTGCGTCTGAACCAGCGGCATGAAACGCTGGCGGCACAGGTCAAGAAAGAAGCTGAGAATCGCGAAGGCGCGAAGCAACAGGCGAAAGAGTTTACCCAAAACGGCAAGGTTGCTAGCCGCGAAGAATCGAAGTCGGCATCGAAAGCTGCTCTCGATTCGTTGAAGCAGTACGCCCGCGATCAGAAGAATCTGGCTGATCTCGGGCGTCGCGTGCAGGACGAGCAAGATCTCGGAGACATCTATTCCAACTGGATTGCACTCGTCGAGAGCCGCCAGCGCGCGGCCTTGCACAGCATGATCGAGTCCGGCCTCTGGATTCTGCTGGTTCTGATCGCCGTGTACGTAGCCAACCGGGTTATCGAACGCCTGTTCACCGGCATGACGACGGAGAACAAACGTGTCGATACCTTGCGATCGGTCGTCAAGTTTGCGGCGCAGGCGGTAGGAGCGCTCGTCATCCTGTTCGTCATTTTCGGAATGCCCACGCAGACAACGACGGTGTTGGGATTGGCCGGAGCCGGATTGACTGTCGCAATGAAGGACTTCATCGTCGCCTTCTTCGGCTGGTTCATCCTGATGGGGCGCAACGGCATCCGCGTGGGCGACTGGGTCGAGATCAACGGCGTAGGTGGAGAAGTCGTCGAAGTAGGCCTACTCAAAACGGTGCTCCTCGAAACGGGTAACTGGACCGACTCCAGCCATCCCACCGGCCGCCGCGTCTCCTTCGTCAACAGCTTCGCGATCGAAGGACACTTCTTCAACTTCACCACTTCCGGCCAGTGGATGTGGGATGAGCTCAGTGTGCTGATTCCTCCCAACCAGGATCCGTATCACGTTATCGATGGCATACAGAAACTGGTCGAGCAGGAAACAGCGAAAAATGCCGGCAAGGCCGAGGCTGAGTGGCAGGAGACAACGACAAAGTATCGTGCCAAGACCCTTTCAGCCTTGCCCGGGATTTACGTGCAGCCAACAGCAGCCGGGATCGAAGTGCGAGTGCGCTACATAACGCGAGCCTATGAACGACACGAGGCGCGCAAACGGCTCTATGAGGCGGTCGTGGAAATGATGCACGGCAAACGGGAAGCGGTCCCGTCATAGCCGACGTCTGAAGGTGTCCTTAGTGTACCGCATGCCCTGAGCGAAGTCGAAGGGTGTCAATTAGTGGTTAAGAGGTCTTCCTGCACACTCAAACGAAAACAGAGGGCACCCTTATCGTCACCGGCGCCAGCCGCGGCATTGGCGCGGCGATCGCCCGGCTCGCAGGTCAACGCGGATACGCGGTCGCGTTGAATTTCCGTAGCGGCGAGGCCGAGGCGAAGAAGCTCGCGCAGGAAATTGTCGAAGGCGGCGCTCGTGCGGTCGCAATCCACGCCGATATTTCCCGCGAAGATCAAATCCTCACGCTCTTCCAAACTGCGGAACGGGAACTGGGACCGATCACCGCCCTCGTAAACAATGCAGGAGTCACTGGCGGGTTCGCGCGCGTGGAGAACCTGACGGCGGAGACGATCGAGAAGACATTCGCAGTCAACGTCATCGGGGCGATGCTCTGCGCACGCGAAGCGGTGCGCCGCATGTCGACACGCCACGGCGGATCGGGAGGCGCGATCGTCAACATTTCCTCGCGGGCAGCCCATACCGGTTCTCCTGGCGAGTGGGTGCACTACGCCGCATCGAAGGGCGCCATCGACAGCTTCACAATCGGATTGGCCCGCGAAGTGGCAACAGAAGGGATCCGGGTTAACGCCGTCGCTCCCGGACTAACCGACACCGGCCTGCACGCCGCCAACGGAGAACCCGGCCGCTTGCAGAGACTGATGCCAACCATTCCCATGAATCGTGCAGGCAGGCCGAACGAAATCGCCGAAGGAGTCCTCTGGCTACTGTCGGCCGCTGCCTCATACGTAACAGGCGCAATTCTAGAAATCGGTGGCGGCCGTTGAAGAGGAAGCAGCATCGAGTACCCAGCACTGACGGGCAGCTCACACAAAACTCTTGGTGTGGGGCATGGCTTCAGAGGTTGCGGAAAATCTCCTGAATGCCGGTGGTACCGTGGAAGAGCGACGCTTTAGCGCCGCGTAAATCGCGGAGAATCAACAATGGGCTTTAGCCCCTGAAGTCGCTTTTGACGTTCGCCGAATCTATCAGACGAACATTTACCGCTGATCACTCACCGCTCACTTCCCTTTCCTTCCGCAGCTGGCTCTTAATCCTCTCCGGCAACCGCGACGCGTGCAGAATGTCCCGCAATAGCCGTGGTGGGATGCGACGCGCAAATTCGAGCGCTTTGGCCAGCGGAGTGTGCGCATTCCGCAGCAGCGCAACTTGCACCTCATGCCGCACCGACCATTTGGCGTGATGACTCACCGCTTCCACGAAAGGCCGCGTGCTCGTAGGACGCTGCAACGTTTTGACGATCGCGGCTTCGGTCAATCGTGCATTCTCCAGCGCCAGTTGCCAAACCTGCGGTTCCTTGTCGAGCAGCAGTCCCGCGGCAACCATCGTCGAAGAACGTCGCGCAAGCGAGATGCGTTCGCCCAGCGTGATGGACGGAAGCCGTGAAAGCAGTAACTCGTCAGCGATCCGTTTCAGGTCGGCAGCGGCTCCCGGCCTGAGCGCAAATTGCATCAACTCGAAGGTGTAAAATCCGCGAACGATCCGCAAGGCGATACGGCGCGGCGTGCGCAGGTGCGAAGCCATGGCCATCCGAACTTTGCGGGATTTCATCGCACTTGCGTTGCGGCTGATCTGCTCGACGGCACCCGAACTCAAATCGGGATCCTTCAGTTGCGCCAGAGCCAGGTCTTCGCTAATCGCGGTATCGTTCGACTCCTGCCGTCCCTCGGCAGGCGAGGCTGGGGTAAGCGCGTCGACTTGGAGCTCGTCCGGCATCATCTACCTGCTAAGTGACTTTCCTCGCCGCCTTGCGTGCCATTCGCAATGCCCCTTCGACCGGCTCAACCACGTCCGGCATCACATGCGCGGCAGGCGCAAGCGTTTGCAATTCATTGTAAAAAGCCTCGCGCGCCACTGCCGCATGACGAAAGACGCCTCCGATCATGGCCACCGGTACGGATACTTGGTCGTCCTTGCAGAACAACCGGCGGATCACCACCGCTGCAACGTCAGCCAATTCCCTGCCCGCTTTGCCCAGCACTTCTCGAGCGAGTTCGTCCTCACTGGCGACCACGGCACGAAACAAGGCTGCGAAATCGGGCGCTGGAACTGAGTTCGCCGCGCGTGCCAAGTCAACGAGTGATGAAACTCCCCAGGCTTTGCATAGAGCCTTTGCCAGGGAGGAGGATGCCACCTTATCTCCGTCGCGGTCGCTGGCACGCAGTACCGCGCTGACAGCGGCGCGTCCAATCCAGTGCGCAGAACCTTCATCGCCAATTTCAAATCCCCAGCCTCCGGCGCGGAGGGTCTTCCCTATTTTGTCTCGCCCATACGCAATCGACCCTGTGCCCGCGATGACAATGACACCGGGAGCATCGTCGAAGGCGGCTTGCAGAGCGATCTCCATATCGCCGACAACATCGATGGGTGTGGGAAGAATCTCGGCGAGGATCCCGCGCACGATGGCCGCCAACTCTGGACGGGCGGCCCCCGATCCACCAATGCAAGTGCGCACCACCTCCTGGGGCGTAATCCCCGAAGCCGAGCAAGCCTGATGCACCACCCGGTGAAGGGATTCCCTCGTCTGCACTTCTCCCACCCGCAGGATGTTGCTGGGACCGCCCGTAGCGGCAGCAAGCAGCCGCGTCTCGTCGCCGACCACGCACGTGGTCTTGGTTCCTCCGCCGTCGATGCCGAGGTAATAGGGCACGGATTATTTTTAGCACAGAACAGTTCTCAGCCGGCTCTCACTGAGTAGCCGATCTCTCGGCGGTATCCGAGTTATAGCTGGTCGCAATCTCCTCTGACACGTATGATCCGGCTGAGACCGTGGTGCGCAAGGTGATTTTATTTTCCTTCGTGTACCTTCGTGTCCTTTGTGGTTGACGATCTGATGTGGTTGGCTATCTGACTCCCGCATGGGCCTGAACAAACTCGATTTCGCGATTATTGCCCTCTATCTTGCCGGCATCACCCTTTTCGGCCTGCGCTTCCGCAAGAAGCAGCGTACGCTGCGCGACTACTTTCTTGCCGGCCGCGACATTCCGTGGTGGGCCATCGCGCTCTCGATCGTTGCAGCTGAAACCAGCACGCTGACGATCATCAGCATCCCCGGTCTGGCATACGACACGAATCTCACCTTCCTGCAAGTAATCATGGGATACGTGGTCGGCCGCATCGTCATCAGCTTCCTGCTCCTGCCGCACTACTTCCGCGGCGATCTCTACACCGCCTATGAACTGATTGAACGCCGATTCGGACGCAGACTGCGTTCGTTGACAGCGGGTTTGTTCCTGTTGACGCGAGCCGCCGCGGAAGGCGTGCGCGTCTATGCCGTATCGATTGTCGTGTCGATCGCTCTTGGGACCGGAGAGGTCGCGTCGATCGCGATCATCACCGCCTTGACGCTGATCTATACCTTCGAAGGCGGGTTGGCTGCCGTGATCTGGACCGACGTCGTGCAAACCGTGATCTACGTCGGCGGGACGCTAATAGGATTGGTAACCATCCTGCACCTGGTCCCCGGAGGATGGACCGCCATTCACTCCGCTGCGGCCGCCGCAGGCAAGTTTCAAGTATTCGATTTCCGGGCCAGCTTCGGAATCCCGTACACATTCTGGGCCGGATTAATTGGTGGGACTTTTTTCACCACAGCCAGTCATGGCACCGATCAATTGATCGTGCAGCGATTGCTGGCAGCCCGCGGGCAGAAACAATCAACGATTGCGCTGATTTCCAGCGGTCTGGCCATCCTGTTTCAATTTGCCCTCTTTCTGACCGTCGGCGTCATGCTGTGGGCCTACTACCGTGTGCCTTCAACCACCTTCGGGCGCGCGGACCGGATATATCCCACGTTTATCGTCAGCCGCATGCCGCACGGAGTTTCCGGACTGCTGATCGCCGCAGTGCTGGCCGCGGCCATGTCGAACCTCAGCGCCGCGCTCAATTCTTTGTCCTCGAGCGCGATCATGGACTTTTACACTCGCCTGAACCCGCAGGCGGACGAAACAAAGAAGATGCGCCTCTCGCGACTCGCCACCGTGCTATGGGCTCTCGTTCTGTTCGGGCTGGCGGTGATCGCGTTGCACAAGGCCGGCCGTGTGGTTGAAGTCGGCCTGCAGATCGCTTCAGTCGCGTACGGCGCGCTGCTGGGCGCGTTCCTGCTGGGCGTGCTCACGCGAAGAGCAAACCAAACAGGCGCCATGGTCGGAATGGTCTGCGGCTTCGGGATCGAGCTCTACTTGTGGCTCGGGACTCAAGTTCCGTGGACCTGGTGGGTCATGATTGGAACCTGCGTGACGTTCCTTGTGGGATGGGCAAGCAGCCTCAAACCCTTAATCGCAGAGGCCGCCGAGATAACCCGCAAAGATCGCTGAGAGTAACGACAGACTCCTGATCAGTTTTTCTCAGCGTTCTCTGCGGGGGTTCTCCGCGATCTCTGCGGTTAAAGCCTTTGCAGTTCATTTCGGGAATTGTCCCCAACTTTTCTGATCGTCTGACGCCTCGAGCGAGCCACATCCGCAGTAGAGTAGCGGTTGAGGCGTGCTATGACTCGCTCACACACGACAGAACAAATCATTGGAGCCGCGATCAAGGTCCATCGCAGACTCGGCCCGGGACTGCTCGAGTCTGCATACGAGGCTTGCCTGGTCTATGAACTGGAGCAACTCGGCCTGCCTGTGCAACGGCAAAAGGCCGTGCCGCTGATCTATAAGTCAGTGAAGCTGGAATGCGGGTTCCGTGCCGACCTGATCGTCCACTGGGAAGTCATAGTTGAGGTTAAGTGCAAGGAAGCCATTCATCCCGTCGATCAGGCACAACTCCTCTCCTATCTGCGCCTGCTAGATTTGCGGGTCGGACTTCTGATTAACTTCCACGTGGTCGCCCTGAAAGACGGCATCAAGCGAATGGTGAACCATTATCAGGATGTCCAGGTGGACGACGCCGAAGAAGCAATGCAAACCCTTAACCGCTGAGGTCGCTGAGAACCCCCGCAAAAAACGCTGAGAAAACCAAATCTGCGATCATTTCTCAGCGATCTCTGCGGGTTTTCTCGGCGATCTCTGCGGTTCGCTCTCGCAGGAAACCTGCAAAACTCTCCGCCCCGGATCACCGAGTTTCTTCCGCGAACGTCCACGTTTCACCCGTCATTCCTCCGCTGTCTCAGGCCAATTTCGCCAAAATCATCGCCGCGCGCCCGTTTTGAAACTTTTCCGCAAGAGGGGCGATCACTGGTTACCTAAGGTCAAGCGCCGTCGACACGTTTACCCCCTGTCCTATCTCCCGTATTTTTAAGTCTCCAAGCTCCCGGCGTCTCCCCGACCGGGTCCCAATGGAAGGAAATTGCATGGCGACGGCTTACCGAGGATTTCAATTAGGACTGCTGCCCGAACCCAAGGTCAACAAGAAGGCCGTCGCGACGGCTTACGGCGTGGTTGCGCTGGTGCTGCTCATCGT
>JAIQFH010000026.1 GCA_020073385.1 Terriglobia bacterium
ACACAGAACAACTGAAGCCACAAGCAGCTTGAGCGTCGCACAAAACTCAGGTTGGTCTCCCAGGTTTCACGCCTCGGTGGTGACCCATCGGTTCTGCGATGCTCGGGTTCGAGGGAGAGTATCCATGCACTCATTAGGCACTTCGTGTGCTGCTGCATGCAGCACCGAGTCTCCGGGTCGATCCTATGCCCCCTCGCACAACCCAAAAAAGCCATAGGCCTCGAGCCTCACATAGGATGATGGTTGGCACTTAAGCCAACGGTTGGCTTGCGCAGCTTCGCAACGATGGTGTCGGGACCGCGGCATGAGACCACTGAAGGCAGACCAGCCACTGCGATCCGTAACTCTGTCGTGCTCTGTGACGCTCCAAGCGTTAAAACCAAAATCCTCTCCACGAAGGAGAAGGGGCCTGGAAGCATGCACCGATCGAGGTCTCAAGGAGAGAATGCGGAAGTGTTTTTGCTTGACATCCTCTCTCATAGGATGAGTGCAATGATCCCATAAACAATGTCGGCTCCCAGGCCCGAGTAGACTTTGGAGGCGCAAACCAACCAAAGGGCTCGGAGGAAAGGAGCCGAACATGCTGATTATAGGTTGTGACTATCATCCGGGCCTCCAACAAATTGCATTTGTAGACAAGGAGACAGGTGAGTGCGGCGAACGGCGGCTAGCTCATCGCGAAGAAGCCGAGCAGTTTTATCGGGAGTTGAAGGCAGGAGGTTTGAGTGTGCGGGTGGGGATGGAATCCAGCGGACACGCACGCTGGTTTGAGCGTTTGCTGCGGGAGTTGGAGTTTGAGTTGTGGATCGGGGACGCGGCCGAGATTCGCACCGGCCGCAGCATTCCCGTGCGCAACAAGTCGGCCAGTTTGCGCGCATCGATCTTGTCGCTCTTGTTGCCTTCCTTTAATAAGGCATTGCGCCGCGGATCGCAGACCAGCACTTGTGCCGCCTGGGGTTTTAGCAGATCATAGAGCCCAGCCGGCCCAGGTCCCTTCTTCCCAGGTCACATGCAACTCGCCCCGCAGACCGTGGATAAACTGCAGAATGCTGCTGGCTTTGGTTTCCACGATCGACTCCATCACCAGCTTGCCACTGCCGTTCAGCACCGCGATCACGGTCGCTTCCTTGTGCACGTCCATGCCGATATACTTGATGTCGCGACTCATTTAGTTGCCTCCTTGGGGGAAAGATCATTCGCATCCAACGGAGTCTTTCCCTCAAGGTACAGTGCCATTCTTTAGTAGTTCTTTCTAGCTTCCTTCTGCCCAACCACCGTCCTCGACTCGATATTCACAAGGCCGCTCTCTCATAATGCATCGACCGGTTTTCCAGGTATGAACACGCGGACTAAAGATTTCTCCTCAAGAAATAATCCACAGCCCCATGTGACATCTGACCTTGCCAGCAAAACGAAATCAGCAGATCATAGTCAAGGCATAGGCGGTAGGCGCCAAAGCGGAGACATGATGAGCTAAGTCTCTGGGGCTCAAGATTTTGCCCCTAAGCTGTTGAGCGCGAAGATTTTTCCGGACATTTCCCGCTAAGTTACGGCTTCCAATAGACGAGGGGGGAGGGGGATACCCCGGAATTCGAGGGATTTCCCGAATTGAAACTCGTTCGAAACTCGTCTTCGGAATCGAATCTTCAAAATTTTCTTGCGGCTTTTTTCACAGCCTGATTTTTGACTGGAAGCATGAACTACGACGCAATTCTGGTTGTCTCGTTTGGCGGACCTGAGGGTCACGACGACGTCATTCCGTTCCTCGAGAACGTGCTCCGCGGACGCAACGTTCCGCGCGAGCGCATGCTCGCCGTTGCCGAGCATTACTACCATTTCGACGGCAAAAGCCCGATTAATCAGCAGACGCGGGAATTGATTGCTGCGCTCAAAGACGAACTCGCGCAGCATGGACCGACGCTGCCCGTCTATTGGGGAAATCGCAATTGGCATCCGATGCTCGCTGACACCTTGAGGCAGATGAAGAGTGATGGCGTGAGGCGCGCGCTCGCGTTTGTGACTTCCGCATATAGTTCCTACTCCGGTTGTCGCCAATATCGCGAAGACATCGCCCGCGCCCAAGCGGAAATCGGCGAAGGCACGCCGCAGATCGATAAACTCCGCGTCTTCTTCAACCATCCCGGATTTCTCGAAGCCACCGAAGACCGGCTCAAAGAAGCGCTGGTGCGGATTCCGTCCAATGCTCGACAGAATGTGCAGATCGTCTACGTCGCGCACAGCATTCCCATGTCGATGGCCAACACCTCCGATTACGTGAAGCAACTGGAAGAAGTGCGGCGACTCGCATCGCAAGCAATCGAGATCAGCAACGACGCTCTCGTTTATCAGAGCCGCAGCGGCGCTCCCGGACAACCGTGGCTCGAGCCCGACATCCTCGACTATCTGCGCGAGGTGAAGGAAAAGAATCTCGCGAGCGCGGTCGTCGTCGCTCCCATCAGCTTCATCTCCGATCACATGGAAGTACTCTACGACCTCGACATTGAAGCCAGGCACTTGTGCGACGAGCTCTCGTTGCCAATGGCGCTAGCAAAGACGGTTGGCGTGCATCCGAAGTTCATCGCGATGATTCGGGAGTTGATCCTGGAGAGGACGGAAGGAGTCGAACGTCGAGCTTTGGGACCGTTAGGTCCGCGCCAAGACGTCTGCGCCGAAGACTGCTGCCCTGCGCCGCAGCGTCCCGTGCGGCCGCAAGCTGCCCAAAGTTAATTGGATGAGTGCGCCGTCGGCGTCTTCGGACGTTCGTAATCCGTTGCCTTCGGGCTTCCCGCCACCTGATGCATCGTGTCGAGAATCGTGTTGATCACCGACTCGTTGCCGACCGCAGTGTTCATCATCATGTGATAGAGCGATCGCGTCGGCCAATCGGCGTTGAAGTAGTGCTTCACATACGCCATGCGTCCGCGATCTACGGTGTCGACCATTTCCTCGGCTTCTGCTTCCGAGTGCCCATCAGCTATCGTCCGGCGAATCTTCTCCGCCCGCGGCGCATAGAGAAATACGTGAAACGCGTCAGGATGTTCCCGCAGGAAAAAAGGCGCTCCGCGCCCGACGACCACCGCATTTCCTTCCCGCCCGATGCGATCCATGATGTCCTGCATCATCGCCATCATGCGATCGGTATCGAAAATCTGATTGCCCAGGTGAGTGCTGCGCTCGTAGCTTCCGCGCCAGAAAACCTTCGCCAGGCGATGCAGTGGACTGTCCATACGCTCGTCGCAGCGCTTCACCGCTGAAGGATCCACTTTCGCGATCCGCGCAATCTCTTCTGTCAGCAGATGATCCCAGAGCTTCCAACCCAACCGCTCTGCTAAGTGGGTTGCAATCGAAGCTGCACCGCAACCGAATTCACGCTCGATGGTGACGAGGCGAAACATAGGGGTTCTAGTGTACCGCCATTCCTCCGCCAGGTTTCGACTTCTTGATCAGGAACACCGCCGGAATCATACATAGAATGGACACACCCAGGAACCAAAAACAATCAATATAAGACAGCATAACGGCCTGCCGCTGCACTGTACCCTGAATCAACGCGTAGGCCTGCTGTGAAGCCTCCGCGGCGCTAGCGCCATGCGCCTGCATGGCTTTTGTCGCTCCCTGAAGCATCGCCTGCAAGGAAGGATTCGAAGCGCTCAGGTTGCCCGCGAGATCGGTTAAATGCTTTTGCGTCCGACGGTCAAGCATTGTCGTGACCACAGAAATTCCCACACTGCCGCCGATGTTACGCGCGAGATTCATCAGCCCGGAAGCAGCGTTGTTCTTGTCCCGCGGCAGAAACGCATAGGCAGCCGTATTAATCGGGACGAACAAGAAAGCCATGCCGACGGCTTGAAGCACGCGCGCTCCCGCGACGGTTCGGAAGTCGATATCGAGATCGAACTTCGTCATGTGAAACAACGAGTACGACAGGACGATGAGACCGAACATCAGAAGCCAACGCGGTGTGTACCGCGAGAGCAAGAATCCCACCAGCGGCAGCAGCAGGATGATCGCAAATCCACCGGGCATCAGAGCCAATCCCGCTTGCTGTGCCGTATATCCCAACAGCGTCTGCGAAAACAGCGGCAGCAGTAGCGTGCTGCCCAGCAAGGCGAATCCGAGCATGAACATCAGCAGATTCGAGATGCCGAAGGTGCGGTCACGGAACAGATGCAGATCGATAATCGGATCCTTCTGCTTCCACTCCCAGAAGATGACGAAGATCAGAGACAATGCCGCGATCAGCGAGAGAATCACAATGAAGTTCGACTCAAACCAATCTTCACGCTGGCCCTTGTCGAGGACTACCTGAAGTGTGCCGAGCCCAAGCGCGACGAATCCCAGTCCGATGTAATCGATGTGGGTTTCGCTCCGCTTGCGGCGCCTGAAGTAAGGTGGATCCTGAATCAGCCGGGAGGTCAGCAGGATAGACAGAATCCCGACGGGAATATTGATGAAGAAAATCCAGCGCCAGGTGAAATTGTCGGTGATCCATCCCCCGAGAGTGGGACCGATCGCCGGCGCGGTAACCACCGCCATGCCGTAAACGGCGAATGCCATGCCTCGCTTTGCCGGCGGAAAAGTGTCGGCGAGGATTGCTTGTTCGCTGGGCTGTAATCCTCCGCCGCCAATACCCTGAAGAACGCGGCAGATGATCAAGACAGCCAGATTCGGCGCGAGGCCGCACAAGAAGGAGCTGATGGTGAACAGGGCCACGCAACCCATGTAGAAGTTCTTGCGCCCGACGATCGAAGACAACCATCCGCTGAGCGGGAGAACGATGGCATTAGAGACAAGGTAAGAAGTGAGAACCCAGGTACTTTCATCTTGCCCGGCGGAAAGGCCACCCGCGATATGCGGCAGCGCAACGTTGGCAATGGAAGTGTCGAGCACTTCCATGAACGTTGCCAGTGTTACCGCCAGAGCGATGATCCACGGGTTTACTGCGGGACGCCAGGAATCAGACTTGTCAAACGTCGCCGCAGCACTCATTCACGAATCCACACCTTGGGAGTTACAGATAAGCCGGGACGCAGTTGCTGATTGCGATTGGATCCAGGGTCAAGAACGATCTTGACCGGAACGCGCTGCACCACCTTGACGTAGTTTCCGGTCGCGTTCTCCGGAGGCAACAGGCTGAAGCGCGCGCCACTGGCGCCGGCGATGCTATCCACTTTGCCGTTGTACTTGTTGCCATTCGCATCGACCTCGATCGTGACCCGCTGACCCGGCTTCATATCGCGCAACTGCGTTTCTTTGAAATTAGCGGTGATCCAGATGTCGTCGAGATTGATGACCTTCATCAATTCCTGGCCGGGAGCGACGTTCTGGCCGACTTCCACGGTACGGTTGCTGACCACGCCGCTGACCGGGGCGACGATCTTGGTGTATTGCAGGTTCAATTCAGCCTGATCGAGATTCGCCTTCATGCGCTCGACTTGGGCCACGGCGGACTGAGCTTTCGCCTGCGAGACCTGCATTTGCTTCGGCGCCGTATTGGCATAACGCCAATTGGCTTCCGCCTGCACCAGCCTGCCCTTTGCCTGCGTGACTTGTTGATCGGCGGCATCGGCAGTAGCGCGGGCAGCTTCGACACCAGCCGCGCCAGCCTGAGCCGCGGCCGTTGCCTGATCGTACTGTTGTTGCGAAATCTCCTGCTTGTCCACGAGTTGTTTGTAGCGCACAAGGTCGTTCTGCGCCTTGACGTTGTTCGCCTCGGCTTGTTGCAGTTGCGCTTTGGCTGCCTGGAACTGCTGCTGGGCTGCCTGAATGCCGGCACGGGCGCTGGCTACATCGGCCTCGCTAGCGGAGATCTGGCTGTTGGTGTTGACGGATGTGATCGGGACCGTAACTCCCGCTGCGGTAGCTGCTGCCTGGGCATCGGCAAAATCCGCCTTCGCCCGCTCGTAGGCCACCTGGTAGTCGGTTGGATCGATCTCGACCAGCACTGTACCAGCCTGGACGGCTTGATTGTCCTGCACGTTGAGCTTGATCACGTGGCCGGAAATTCGAGCACTGACGGAGTTAATATGCCCGTCGACCTGCGCATCATCGGTAGATTCGTAACTGGTGAAGTAGCGGTAGACGAAGAATCCAACGACAAGGAGAACTACCAGTGCAATCAGAATCGCAATGCGAAAGCCGGGACTCTGAGTGCGCGATGGACGAGTATGAAAGTCCCGCTCGGTCGCCGGCAGGGGCTTATTGCTGGACTCCGGTCTTTCGGCTACAGATGGATTCGCTGTAGGGGTGGCAGCCTGCGTCGATTGCTCCATACGCTTTATTGATTGCCTTTCAGATATCGCCTTACACCTTGCTCGGCATCGCCGATGGCGTAAGCCAATTCGACCTTCGCTAGATTATGAGCATAAAGACTTTGAATAAAGCTTTCGTGCGCGCCGGCAACTGCTTCCTGGGCCTGCACGACTTCCAGATTGTCGGCGACTCCGGCGGTGAAGCGATCCTGCGACTGAGCCAGGGCCTGTTCGGCGAGTTCGACTGAACTGCGGGCGACTTCAACCTGCTCGGCCGCGGCATTGAGATCGAGCAAGGCCGAACGGACTTCGTAGTCGATCCGGCCGCGCAGATCGCCTAACTGCGAACGAGCCTGCTTGAGTTGGGCATCAGCTACAAGGATATCGCCATGGACTTTATTGCCTGCGAAAACCGGAATATTGATGCCGCCCATGACCTGCCAGGTGCCGTTGGAATTCGCCGGGTTGACGCCGATATCACCGAAATTCGCATCCAGGTCAATTGAGGGATATCGTCCCGCGACCGCTGCTTTCCTGCTGTGTTCGGCGCTCTGCAACTGTGCCAAGGCGGCCTGATAGTCGGCACGTCCGTTATACGCACGCTGCAAATAGGTTTCGAGGGGAAGAGGAGTCAGCGCCTGGTATGGAGCCTTTTCGGTGAGAACGAATTGCTGTCCCAGCGGCAGTCCGATAATGCGGGCTACGCTCAAAGTGGATTTCGCCAGCTCATTGCGTGCCACGATGAGCTGCTGTTGCCGGGTCTGGAATTCAACCTGCGAACGCAGAGCGTCAATGGCCGGCGTCAGACCGGCTTTGTGCTGATCCGCGGCTTTCTGATAGAGAGCCTGAGCACTTGTGACCTGAGCTTCAGCGGTCTCAACGCGGGCCGCAGCCGCAATGGCTTGCAGGTATGAGTTCCCCACGGCAAGCACTACCAGTTCACGCGCATCCTTGAAACTGAGTTGAGCAGCTTTGAGCGTTTGGGATGCGGCTCGTTCTTTTTCCAGGGATCGGTAATTGAAGATAGTTTGCGCGGCATTGGCTCGGAGATCGAAGTAATTGAAGGGCCCAATAACTCGGGGGACCGGTGCGTGAAATACACTGGCCTTCAGCCCGAGCGCCGTGAGGCTCTGGGTCTGGGCATCCTCGGCGGCACGAACGGAGATGTTTGGCAATAATTCAGCCAACTGCTGCCAGCGCTGGCCGCGAGCGGCCTCGGACTGATCCCCGGCCAGCAGCAGGCCTAAGTTATTGCGTAAGCCCCGGTCGATGGCGTCCTTGAAATCAATCTGAAGGACTTCCGGTGTAGCCGTGCCCTCTGGGGCGCTCCCTTGAAATGGACTTTGAGAGCCAGGAAGAGAAACTGATGGTGTCCCGCCAGTTTGTGAGAACAGCGCAGACGAAACGGTAAAGAATGATATGAAACCAAGAACCACGGTGGGGAAGACTTTCAATGAGCGTCGCATTCTTGATCGGGAACGTTCAGGCACCTCGACAGGGGCTGAATCTTCCTTTCCGTCTATAGCATAACTCGTTAGCTTTGATTCTTTTGCGCGCAATTGCGATGCAAACGAAATCAGGTCTGTGTTCTGGCCTCGACCGAAACCGGGCAACTTAGGTGCAATGCCTTCAGTACTCTGCCAGTAACCACTCAGTCCCGATAACCTAGGTACGTAAGGGAGAGTCGGAGTCATGCGCCGTGATGTCCTGTTTTTGGCCTTAATACTCGCGTTCTGGTCCAACCTGGCGCAAGCGCAAACCACGACCGTGTCCTCTAGTTCCGAGCGAAAGATCTCAGCCCGGGTGGTGCCGGTCTATCCGGAACTGGCGAAAAAGATGCATATCCACGGAGTTGTGCGCATGGAAGTTATCGTGCGGCCCAACGGGAGCGTTAAATCCAGTCGCGTGCTGGGCGGAAACCCGGTGCTCGTGGAGGCTGCGCAGGACGCGGTGAGCAAGTGGAAGTTTGAGCCCGGGCAGAGCGAGAGCACGGAAATCGTGCAACTCGGATTCGAAGGCGGCCGGTAAGACTCGCCTTCTCAACCATGATACAGGCCGTTGCCTCGTGACTTCGGTCATCTTGAACCGAGGTGACCAGCGGCTCATGCTAGGCACAGCAACACCAAATCCTTATAGAACGAGAGATCGGTATTGCATGAGCGCTGCAACGGGAACTGACTGGACTCGCATACTGTCGGATCCAGATCTTGTACGGCAAGTTGGAAAGCTTCTGCAGGCTTATCGGGAAGCACCTGTCGAAAAACGGGAAGAAGCCTTATTGAACGCCATGCGCGAGATCAAGGCCGACGTTTCGAAATCTCGGCAGAAGACCAGCCAGCCCGTACAGGAAGCGCCTCGCCCGGTTCCTACGCCTAGTTCCTCCACCCCTCCGTTCGAGCCCGATCTTTTCAGCCCCAACTGGAGCAGCGATCGCCGGCGGCATCCCCGCATCAAGTGCTTTGTCGCGGTGGAATTGCGCGTCGATGATTTACCCAACTCAATTTGGGGAAATCTTTCGAACACCAGTGCCGGAGGATGTCTGGTCGAAACGGCCAGCCCGGTCAAGCCGGGCGCCAAGGTGGAGATCGGACTGTGGGTGCCGAATGGCAAGATCTGGGTTAAGGGCTTTGCCTTAACCGGGATCGTGACCCGTAGTGCAGGCACAAACGGAGTGCGAGTCCGGTTTGAAGGCATGTCGTCCGGAGAACGCGACAGTTTACGGGAATTCCTCAAGTTCGTGCAGGAAATGACGCGCGCCTCGCAGAGCGAAAGCAGCTACATCCAGCTCGTAAAGTAAGAGATCCCTCGATCGTCCCTCGGTTTTTCAACTGAGCGTCATCCATCCGTTCCAAGAAATTGATACACTTCTGCGTGTTGAACCCTTTCTCTGCATGGGATCTCTAATTGGGTAGCCAGTCGCTCGCGCCAACGAACAGACTGGAGGAACGGAGTCGCATGGTTGCCACGGAACAGGTATTGGCGACAGGCCAGCAGCTAGACACGCTTTGCATTAATACAATCCGAACCCTCGCCATCGATGCAGTGCAGCAGGCGAATTCAGGGCACCCCGGCGCTCCCATGGCGCTGGCGCCGGTGGCTTATTGTTTGTGGCAGCAATTTCTGCGCTACGATCCGGCTGACCCCACATGGTTAAACCGAGATCGATTCGTGCTCTCCAACGGGCACGCTTCCATGTTGCTCTATGCCATGTTGCATCTGGCTGAAGTGCGGCAGGTGGATGATAAAGGACACGTCACTAATGAGCTGTCGGTTCCGATGGAGGAGATCAAGCGCTTCCGTCAGTTGGGCAGCCGAACTCCCGGGCACCCCGAATCTCACATAACTTCCGGAGTCGAGACCACCACTGGGCCGCTTGGCCAGGGAGTGGGAAACAGCCTCGGCATGGCGATCGCGGGCAAGTGGCAGGCAGCGAATTTCAACCGTCCCGGTTTAGAGATTTTCGATTTCAACGTTTATGCGATGTGCTCGGACGGCGATCTGATGGAAGGGGTTGGCAGCGAGGCGGCTTCGCTGGCGGCGCATCTGAAGCTGTCGAACCTCTGCTGGATTTATGACAACAATCACATCACGCTGGACGGTCCGGCGAGTTGGTCATTCAGCGAGGACGTCGCGACTCGATTCATCGGATACGGCTGGAACGTCACGCGCGTGGGTGATGGCAACGACCTCGATATGCTGGCGCGCGCCTTCGAGGTTTTCCAGAAGACGACCGATCGACCGACGTTGATCATCGTTGACACCCATATCGGCTACGGCTCTCCTCACAAGCAAGACACCAATGCTGCGCATGGAGAACCTCTGGGCGAGGAAGAAGTAAAACTGGTGAAGAGGTTTTATCACTGGCCGGAGGATGCGAAGTTTCTCGTGCCTGATGGAGTACGGGAGCACTTCCGCGAAGGCATTGGCATGCGTGGTGCCGAGTTGCATGGCAAGTGGTCAAAGACGTTTGCGGAGTACTCGCAGAAGTATCCGGAATTAGCGGAGCAGCTCAGTCTGATGCAGCACCACGAGTTGCCATCGGGATGGGACAAGAATCTGCCTACATTTCCGGCGGATGCGAAGGGAATCGCAACGCGCGAAAGTTCCGGGAAGGTACTCAATGCTGTAGCCCAGAACATTCCCTGGATGATCGGGGGATCGGCTGATCTGGCAACCTCGAACAAGACGACGCTGAAATTCCCAGGGACGGGGGATTTCGAGGCTGGAAGCTACGGCGGGCGCAATCTTCACTTCGGAGTTCGCGAACACGCGATGGGCGCGAGCGTGAACGGGATGACGATTTCCGGCCTCCGGGCGTTCGGAGCGACATTCTTCAACTTCAGCGACTACATGCGGGCGAGCATCCGGCTGGCAGCGCTGATGCAACTGCCGGCTCTTTTCATTTTCACGCATGACTCCATTGGAGTTGGCGAAGATGGGCCGACGCATCAGCCGATCGAACAGCTGGCGTCCTTGCGGGCGATGCCGAATTTGATCGTTCTGCGTCCGGGCGACGCGAACGAAGTGACCGAGGCTTGGAGGATTATTGCGAAACAACAGCACTCTCCAGTGGCGCTGGTGCTGACGCGGCAGAACTTGCCTACGCTGGATCGGTCAAAATATGCGCCCGCTTCGGGAGTAGCGAAGGGTGCTTATATGCTCGCCGATGCTGAAGGTGGAAAGCCACAAGTCATTCTATTGGGAACGGGCAGCGAAGTGTCGCTGTGCATCGATGCGTACGAGAAACTCAAGGCAGATGGGATTAAGGCGCGCGTGGTCAGCATGCCATCGTGGGAGATCTTTGAGCGGCAGGACGCGGCTTACAAGGAGAGCGTGCTGCCATCCGATGTGACGGCGCGGGTTTCCGTCGAAATGGCCGCGACGTTCGGCTGGGAACGATACACGGGCAGCAAGGGGCGAAACATCGGCATGCGACGGTTCGGAGCTTCGGCGCCGTTAAAGGATCTGCTCAAGTACTTCGGTTTTACGGTCGACAAAGTGGTGGAAGAGGCGCGCGCCGCGATTGCCGACAAGTAGTTAGTTCGTCAAGCATTCGGTTGCGTCGCTCGTCTGGGGATCGTCATCCAACAAGATATGGAGGCTGTCATGCAACCCACTGGAGTTGTGGAAAGTTCAAAGGCCACAAAAAATCTGCTAAAAGAGCTGCTCAAGTACGGGCAGTCCATGTGGCTTGATTACATTCGCCGGGATCTGTTCACCACCGGCAAGCTGAAAGCGATGATCGAGGACGATGGCCTGCGGGGAATGACTTCGAATCCCGCCATCTTCGAGAAGGCCATCGCCGACAGTTCCTTGTATGACGATATCCTGCGCTCGCTGGCCTCTCAGAAAAACCTCTCGGCGACGGCGAAGTATGAGCAGATTGCGATTCGCGACATTCGCGATGCTGCGGACCAACTGCGCGGAGTGTACGAGGAAACGAATTTCCGCGACGGCTACGTCAGCCTGGAAGTGTCACCGTACCTGGCGCACAAGACACAGGAGACGATTGACGAAGCACGCCGGCTGTGGAAGACCGTGCAGCGCGAAAACGTCATGATCAAGATTCCGGGGACCGCCGAGGGGCTGCCAGCGATCCGGCAAGCGATCAGCGAAGGGATCAACATCAATGTGACGTTGCTGTTTGCTCAGGAAGTCTATGTAAAAGTCGCTGAGGCTTACGTCGCGGGAGTGGAAGAGTTAGCCGCGCGCGGTGGAAATCTGAAGAAAATGGCTGGGGTCGCAAGCTTCTTTATCAGCCGCATCGATACTCTGATTGATTCAATGCTGGACCAGAAGCTGAAAAGTACGTCGGACCCGAATCAGCAGGCGCTGCTAAAGAGCTTGCTGGGGAAGGTCGCAATTGCAAACGGAAAGCTGACGTACCAGCGCTATCAAAAAATCTTCAGCGGACCAAACTGGGAGAAACTCGCCGCCAAGGGTGCGCAGACGCAGCGCGTGCTGTGGGCCAGTACGAGCACCAAGAATCCGAACTATCGGGACGTGATGTACGTGGAAGAACTGATTGGCCCAGACACCGTCGATACAATACCACCGGCTACGATCGATGCATTTCGCGATCACGGGCGGGTTCGGCCGAGTCTCACCGAAGATATCCCGGGCGCGCAGAAGACCATGGACGACCTGGCCAAGGCCGGGATTTCCATGAAAGAAGTCACGGATAAGCTGACGGTCGATGGCGTGAAGTTGTTCTCGGACGCCTTCGACAAACTGCTGGCCGCTGTTGAGAAGAGCACCGCGTAAAAAGGATAGATCGTGAGCCGACTGAAAACCTCCCTGCCCGAGACGCTGGCCGCCACCGTCAAGTCGACGATTGCCGACTGGCAGGCGGGCGGGAAAGTGAAGCGACTGTGGGATCGCGATGCGAGCCTATGGACCGGTGAAGACGAGTCGAAGTGGCTGGGATGGCTTGATATTGTCGACGAACAGGTAGCTCAGCACGACACTTTGCAGAAATTTGCAAAGGATGTACAAGCGCGCGGATTTCGGCACATCCTGCTTCTGGGGATGGGTGGCTCCAGCCTTTGTCCGGAAGTTCTGCGGATGACATTTGGGCGGATTCCGCACTTCCCGGAATTGCATGTGCTCGATTCGACTGACCCCGCGCAGGTGAAAGCTTTCGAACATCAGATCGACGTCACGAAAACACTCTTCATCGTTTCCAGCAAATCGGGGAGCACGCTCGAGCCGAATATCTTCAAACAGTACTTCTTTGAACGCGCCAAGCAGGTTGTCGGAGCGGACAAAGTTGGCAGTCACTTCGTGGCGATCACCGATCCGGGATCGAAGATGCAGCAGGTCGCCGAGGGCGATCACTTCCTTCACGTCTTCTTTGGGCGGCCGTCGATCGGTGGACGTTATTCGGCGCTATCGAACTTCGGCATGGTGCCCGCCGCAGCGATGGGACTGGACACCAAGAAGTTTCTCGAACGGGCTGCTGCGATGGAGCGAGCCTGTGGGACGAGTGTAAAGGTGGAGGAGAATCCCGGAGCCGTGCTGGGGATCATTCTCGGCTCGGCTGCAAATGCCCGGCGGGACAAAGTTACGATCATCACGTCTCCCAGCATTTCCGATCTGGGCGCATGGCTGGAACAGTTGATCGCGGAGTCCACAGGGAAAGTCGGCAAGGGAATTATTCCGGTCGATCGCGAGCATCTGGCTTCACCCGAGGTGTACGGCAACGATCGTGTCTTTGCTTACATTCGTTTGGAAAGCGAAGTTGATTCCGAGCAGGACGCGAAGGTTACGGCTCTAGAAAAAGCTGGGCATCCTGTGGTGCGAATCACGATGCCAGACACCTATGACCTTGGGGCGGAGTTCTTCCGCTGGGAGATCGCAACTGCCGTTGCCGGGGCGATCATCGGCATCAATACGTTCAACCAACCGGACGTAGAAGCCAGCAAAATCGCCACCCGGACGCTTACGTCGGAATATGAGAAAACGGGATCGCTGCCCCCGGAAAAGCCAATTCTCGAAGACGGCGGCGTGAGGTTATTTACGGACGAAAAGAACGCGTCGGCTCTGGCCGCAGCGGCAAGCGAGAAGTCTCTGGTCGGATATCTGAAGGCCCACTTCGGCCGAATTCATGCAGGTGACTATTTCGCAGTGCTTGGGTACATCCAGATGAATGCCGAGCACGAGCAAAGTCTGCAAACGCTGCGCCATGCGGTTCGCGATGCGAAGCACGTCGCGACCTGTCTGGGCTTTGGGCCGCGATTCCTGCATTCGACTGGGCAGGCTTACAAAGGCGGACCGAATTCGGGAGTGTTCCTGCAAATCACGTGTGACGACGCTGTCGAGTTGCCGGTTCCTGGCCAGAAGTACACGTTCGGCATCGTGAAGGCGGCGCAGGCCCGGGGGGACTTCCAGGTCCTGGCAGAGCGAGGAAGGCGCGCGCTTCGAGTGCATCTGGGAAAAGATCTCAAGAGCGGGCTTGCGACGCTGCAGTCCGCAGTGCGGAAAGCTCTCTAGATTTATGGAACCTTCGGCAGCGCGGGCGAGACGCCCGCGCGACAGCCGGCAAGATGCCGGCGCTACCACTTAAGGAGCAAGAGATGCAATTGGGAATGGTGGGACTCGGCCGTATGGGGGCGAACATGACCCGGCGGCTGATGCGCGGCGGGCATTCGCTGGTGGTTTCAGATCTCAGCCCCGACGCCGTGAAGCAACTCGGTAGCGAAGGCGCTACGGGTTCCGCATCGCTTGAAGACTTGGTCGCCAAGCTCAAGCCGCCGCGGGCGGTGTGGATCATGGTGCCGGCCGGTGGTCCGACTGAAGCGACCGTGCAAAAGCTCGCCCAGCACATGCAGGCTGGCGACGCAATCATTGACGGCGGCAATTCCTATTTCAAGGATGATGTGCGCCGGGCGAAAGAACTCAAGGGCAAAGGCATCCATTACATCGACGTCGGGACCAGCGGCGGCGTGTGGGGCCTGGAACGCGGTTACTGCATGATGATTGGGGGGCCGGCAGAAGCGGTACAGAGACTCGATCCCATCTTCAAAACACTGGCGCCGGGTAAGGGTGATATTCCTCGTACTCCCGGACGCGAGAAACTCGGGGGCACCGCCGAAGATGGGTACATTCACTGCGGACCGTCGGGATCAGGACATTTTGTGAAGATGGTTCACAACGGCATTGAGTATGGCCTCATGCAGGCTTATGCGGAAGGCTTCGACATCTTCAAGAATGCGAACAGCAAGGAGTTGCCGGAAGACATTCGTTTCGATTTGAACTTGCCAGACATCGCGGAAGTGTGGCGGCGCGGCAGCGTGGTCAGTTCCTGGCTGCTTGATCTCACGGCAATGGCCCTGACCGAGAATCCGACGCTCGCCGAATACACAGGCTTCGTGCAGGATTCGGGCGAAGGCCGGTGGACAATTCAGGCGGCTGTCGACGAGGCCGTTCCCGCCGACGTGCTGACAGCGGCATTGTTTGTCCGCTTCCGCTCGCGCCAGGAACATACGTTCGCCGAGAAGATGTTGTCAGCGATGCGGCAGAAGTTTGGCGGGCACGTGGAAGCTGGCGGAAAAGGAAGTCACTAGTTCGTCGGTGATTGCTCGCCGGAATTGCGAACGACAACGACCAGCGACTGTCCGAATCTTAAAACGCAGAGAGCGCTGAGAACGACAAAGGGACTTATTCAATGCCTCAATTAGCAGAACAGCCCAAAACGGCGCCGCCACCACCACGCATCGGTAAGCAAAGCGATCCGTGCGTCATGGTGATCTTCGGTGCGGCCGGGGATCTGACCGGGCGCATGTTAATTCCGGCGCTTTATAACCTGGCTCGCGCCGGGCTGCTGTCGCGGGAATTCGCGGTCCTGGGTGTGGCACGCGCCCAGTATTCTGACGAAGACTTCCGGAAGAAAGTCTACGACGACATAAAGACATATTGCGGCGATTGTGTAGATGACGAACTATGGGGATGGTTCTCGCAGCGTTTTTACTATCTTCAGGGAAATTTCGATGACGACAATCTGTACTCGCGTCTCAAAGACGCTTTGACCAAGATCGATCAGACCCACTCCGCCCATCAGAACTTTTTCTACTACCTGGCGGTCGCTCCGAATTTCTTTGGACCGATCGTGCAGAGGCTCGCCGCCGCTGGCCTGATGGATCAGAGTAACAACCACTGGCGCCGCGTGGTCATCGAGAAGCCCTTCGGACACGATCTGGAATCGGCCAAGGCGCTCAATCAGGAATTATTGAAAGTCGCCGACGAAACACAGATTTATCGCATCGATCACTATCTCGGCAAAGAAACCGTGCAGAACATCATGGCGTTTCGCTTCGCCAACGGAATTTTCGAGCCGGTCTGGAACCGGCGCTACATCGATCACGTGCAGATCTCCGTGGCTGAGACGGTTGGTGTGGAAGGACGCGGCAGCTATTTTGATCACGCGGGTACGTTGCGCGACATGGTGCCCAATCACATCATGCAACTCATCAGCTTAACGGCGATGGAGCCTCCCATTTCCTTCGATGCCAATGCGGTGCGCGATGAGCAGGCCAAAATTCTTCACGCCATCCAGCCGATGAGCGACGAAGAAGTTCTGAGCCGCACGATTCGCGGGCAGTACGGCGACGGCACTGAAGATGGCAAGCGGGTTCCGGCGTATCGTGCCGAGCCCGATGTCCCCCCAGACTCGCGGACGGAAACGTTCGTTGCCATGAAGTTGTTGATCGACAATTGGCGTTGGGCCGATGTTCCCTTCTACCTGCGCACCGGAAAGCGGATGCCGGTGCGCAACACGCATATCGTGATACAGTTTCGGCGAGCACCTTTTGTACTGTTCCGTGACACGCCGGTCGAACATCTGATGCCGAATCAGCTGGTGCTGCACATTCAACCCGAGGAAGGCATCTCTCTGCAGTTCGCCGCCAAAGTTCCCGGCCCGGTGATGCGCCTCGGCACGGTGGACATGAACTTCGAATATCAGGAATACTTTGGAAAGCAGCCAAGCACAGGATACGAACGGCTGCTGCACGACTGCATGATCGGCGATCAAACGCTGTTTCAACGCGCGGACATGGTGGAGGCGGGCTGGTCGGTGGTGAATCCGGTGCTCGATCTCTGGAAAGCGCTCCCGCCGCGCAATTTCCCCAACTACGCTTCCGGCACCTGGGGACCGAAGGAGGCCGACGAACTCATCGAACGCGGCGGCCGCCGCTGGAGGAACTTCGAAAAATGATTCTGGCCGGCGATATTGGTGGGACCAATGCCAGGCTGGCTTACTTCCAACCGCAGAATGGGCGCTTTCAGTTAGTCTCGGAACGCGTCTTTCCCAGTCGCGACCATCGGGGTCTTGGTGAGATCGTAACGCAGTTCCTGGACGAGTCGGGCACGCGACCGGAGGCGGCATGCTTTGGCATCGCAGGCCCGGTGCGCAATGGGCGGGTGGAAACGTCCAATCTTCCATGGGTGATCGAGCAATCCGTACTTGCCAATCAGGTCCACCTTGCGGCAACGCTTCTGATCAATGATCTGGAAGCGATCGCGTGGGGGATGGGAGCCTTGGGGCCGGAAGATCTGGTCACTCTGAATCCGGGTGCAGGCTCGGTTGCGGGCAATCAGGCCGTAGTGGCACCGGGGACTGGGTTGGGAGAGGCAGGATTATTCTGGGATGGCAGCCGGCACCACGTTTTCGCCTGCGAAGGCGGACACACGGACTTTGCTCCCCAGGGGGATTTACAGATTGAATTGCTCCGCTTTCTGACGAAAAGAATCGGACACGTGAGTTATGAGCGGATTCTCTCCGGCCCGGGTCTGGTGAACGTGTATGAGTTTCTGTGTGCCAGCGGGTGCGGAAAGGGTACGGCGGAACTTGCGGCTGCGATGACGTCTGGCGATCCCGCTGCTGCGATTTCGCGAGCTGCACTTGAGGGGAACGATCCGCTGGCAACGCAGGCACTTGACCTATGGATATCTGTTTATGGTGCAGAGGCATCTAATCTCGCTCTGAAGATCATGTCGACCGGCGGCTTGTTCCTGGCGGGCGGCATTTCTCCGAAGATACTCCCCAGGCTCAAGGCGTCCATCTTTATCGAGGCCTTCCTCGACAAAGGAAGAATGCGCGCCCTGGTCGAGTCCATGCCGGTACACGTGGTCACCAATGAAAAAGTCGGATTGTTAGGAGCGGCACGATGCGCGGCAGTTCGTGGTTTCCGAGGATGATTTGAGTTCTTCCGCTGAGATTCGGGTTCTCACAACCCCGCAGGAATTGTTTGCCTCAGCCGCGGAAGAAGTTGTTCGTCTGGCCAATCAGGCGGTTGCCGAGCGCGGCCGGTTCACGATCGCACTAGCTGGTGGCTCAACGCCCAAGAGCCTCTACAATCTGCTGGCTACGAATGCACGCACGACCCTTCCCTGGGATCGAACGTACTTCTTCTGGGGCGATGAGAGGCACGTGCCTCCGGCCGATCCCGACAGCAACTATCGCATGGCGGACGAAGCGATGCTGTCGAAAGTACCGGTGCCACCGGGGAATGTATTCCGAGTTCCGGCTGAGAATCCGGATGCCGCAGTTGCTGCGAAGGAGTACGAATCCACTCTGCGAAAGTTTTTCCAGCTGGAACCGGGGCAGCTTCCCAGGTTCGATCTGATTTTGCTCGGAATGGGACCCGACGGGCATACGGCATCGCTGTTTCCCGGCACTGCGGGCTTGCAGGAGAAATCCCGGTTGGTGATCGCGAACTGGGTGGAGAAGCTCAAGACTCACCGCCTGACCTTCACACTTCCCGTGCTCAATGCTGCTCGATCCGTAGCTTTCCTGGTCAGCGGCACAGACAAAGCACCAGTGGTGCGGGCTGTGCTGGAAGAGACGGTGCCGGGCGAACAGCATCCTGCCAAATTGGTCCAGCCAACCGATGGCAAATTGATCTGGTTTCTGGATCGCGCTGCGGCTAGTGGGCTATCGCTGCAGAAGTGAATGCCGCCAATCAAAACTGCTGAGACACGGAGGACACAGAAGCTATCGAGAAAAGGCTAACTTGGTGGCCTGTCCCGTCTAAAGGTACAGAATCGTAAGATGGTTCCCCTGCCTACTCAGCGTCCTCCGCGGTTTTGGTCGACTATCCTCGCCAGTCGCAGATTTCCTTCAGGCCTTTGCCTCTGGCGTGCTCGAAGAGGCGGACTCGATGGCGGGAGTGCTCAAACTCATGGATGTCGGCCCAGACCTCGGCTTGCCATCCGGTGTCATGGGCGGCGGATTCCCCGCAGGTGGCGCACCGAGTGTGAAGCGTAACCTGAGCGCTTTCCAGCATCTCAGAAACGGCTCCGGGCAGTTCGATGAAAATGCAGCGGACCTCCTCGATTTCCTCGTTCGCACCCAGAATGTGCTCATAGCGCAGCAAGTAACCGAAACCGAGCTTCCGCGCCTCAACCTCCGCCTCGGCACGGGTATGGAAGGGGCCATACTCGGCTCGCAGCTGTTCGGTGGAGTCGCACGCCATCCAGAAGATTTCTTTGTAGGCCATCGCTGGTTTCGCCCCGGGAGTCGCGAAAGCCGGCTCGCAGCTTGAGCCCGCCCTTGGAGATCACAACTCGTCTGAGCAATTCCAGTGCCGCACCGAGATACCGCAAACCGCTGGTATGAATAGAGTTACAGCTCTATTGTTGTTCTGGCGCAAATCACACCAGAAAAGTTTTGCAGAGTTTGGCTGGACGCGGCGCGTTGCGGAGCGATCCAGCGCGATTTTACCAACATGAGACACAGAGGAGCGGCTCACTGCCAGGTTCATCTACGCGCTCTGTGCTCCGCGGTGATCCAAAACTGGTTCGTGCCTCAGTCCGCTCCCACCGCCTGGGGATACGCGGCGGGCGCCCCGTCAGCTTCTGGCCAGTCCTTTCCACCATGGCTGGCGACGTACATGGCCAATTCCAGGCGACTCCACACGCCGAGCTTGTCAAAGGTGCTTCGTAAATGATTCTTGATAACCTGTTCGCTGGTGCCGACTATGCGGCCGATCTCGCGGTTCGTAAGCCCTTCCCAGACCAGGATGGCGATTTGAATCTCTTTGGGGGTGAGGCGCTCGCGGGGGGTCATGATTGCGCCTCTTCCTTGCTGAACATGGCAATGGCAAGCTTCACGCGTTTCCGCCCTTCGCGGATGCCGGCACGCAGAAACAATGTTCGCAAGTGCTGCTTCACAGTTCGTGGGCTGATGTTGAGCTGACCGGCAATTTCTTTGTTGCTGCAACCCTGGACCAGCAGGTTCAGCACTTGCTGGTCACGCGGGGTAACTTTCACAGATTCCAGATTGATCATGATGGCTTCCCTCCTGCCTGACTTAAGAACGAACTCGCCTTTCTTTAAGCAAGAGTTTCGCCATTTCTTCGACCTAAGAATACGCCAAGACCTAAGTACTTCGGTGCATGCCAGTTAGGCATCTGAATCGGACCTTTCATGTGGCTTTCAGGAAGCGCGTGATAGGCTGTGCCAGTTTCAATTTGGTCCGGCCGTGTGGTGGGTGCGGATGTCTCAAACTCCCTGCTGGTTGAACGGACTCGGAAACACCGGGCACCCGGAGGATACGGCAGCTACGGTCGGGAGCCCTCGTCTGTCCTTTAGGTTCATAGACTTTCGAGCGTGCGAAGGCAGGGTTCGATCTTGAGGTGAACTGTAATGGGTCAGAAAAACAACCGGGCGAAGCATGTGAGATGGCAATCCCATTTCGGGCAAGGTTCGCGGCTACTGATTTTCAGTTTGGTTCTGATCGCGGCTGCGGGCCAGAGTTTTGCACAGGTGGTCGCGGCGGACCAAACTCAGAGCGCCCCCCTGACGATCACTTTGCAGGACGCGCTGCAGCGGGCTCGGCAGAACGATCCACAGTTCCGGTCGGTGATCACTGATCTCGGCGTGGCGCGCGAGGACCGAGTGCAAGCTCGTGCCGGATTGCTGCCGAACGTCAGCTACAACAACTCGTTCATATACACCCAAGGAACAGGGCCTTTGCCGGTGAACTGCCAAAGCACTACCGCCGGATGTCCGACTTCACGATTTATCGCCAATAACGGCGTACACGAATACATCAGCCAGGCGAATGCGCACGAGGCCCTGTCGCTCACGAACGTCGCCGATTACCGGCGGTCTTCTGCCCTGCTGGCGCAAGCTCGAGCCAAGGCAGAGGTGGCCACGAGAGGCCTTGTAGTGAGCGTCACTCAGGCCTACTACGGTCTGGTGGTAGCGCAGCGCAAGTACGCGAACACACAGCGCGCCGCGGCGGAAGCAGCGAGGTTCCTTGACATCAGCCAGAAACTGGAAGCTGGCGGCGAGGTCGCGCACGCAGATGCTCTAAAAGCACACATTCAATCGCAACAGCAACAGCGCGACCTGCAGGAAGCTCAAATTGCGATGGAGCGCAGCCGTCTGGATCTGGCCGTGCTGCTGTTCCCGGATTTTAATCAGAATTTCACGGTGGTCGACGACCTGCAAACTCCGGAGCCTTTGCCTTCATTTGCTGAAGTGGAAGCTGCCGGCAAGAAGAGTAATCCCGATCTGCGCGCCGCACTGGCCGCTTACCAAGCATCGCGCCATGAAGTCACGGCTGCGTGGGGCGGGCTGCTGCCGTCGCTCAGCCTAGATTACTTCTACGGAATCGATTCCAATCAATTTGCCATCCGGACCGACGGCGTGCGCAACGTTGGGTACTCCACGGTGGCGACGTTACAGATTCCGATCTTCAGCTGGGGAAGCGACCGCAGCAAGCTGAAACAGGCCGAACTTCGGCGCGATCAGGCGCATGTCGAGCTGAATTTCGCGCAGAAACAGTTGTTGAGTCATCTGCGACAGTTTTACAGCGAGGCGGAAACTGCGCGCTCCGAGATGGAATCGCTCGCGAGTTCGGCGGAGATGGCGGCTGAAAGTATGCGGCTGACTACCATGCGGTACCAAGCGGGAGAGTCAACCGTACTGGAAGTGGTCGATGCCCAGAACACGTTGACCCAGGCTCGCAACGCGTATGACGATGGACAGTCGCGGTACAAGGTCGCGATCGCGAATCTGCAGACTTTGACGGGGAACTTCTAGAACGAATGAATGAGCCAACAGCATCGAGGAGGTGGATAGGCGGGGCCAACCGGCGGAAACGCGCCATCCCAATATCGCTTTCCGTCGCCGCATTTCTGTTCACTGGCGCATGCTCTTCCGACAAGCCGGCGGAACAGCCGGCAGTGACCGTGCAGGCCGCTCCCGTCGAGAAGACTGCGATTGAGCACGTCGTCGAAGCGCAGGCCATTCTCTTCCCGCTGCAGCAGGCCGCGATCGTTCCCAAGATCAGCGCGCCTGTGCAGAAATTTCTGGTGAAGCGCGGCAGTGCCGTCCGCGAAGGCCAACTTCTGGCCGTCCTGGAAAACCGCGACCTCTCCGCCGCCGCGCAAGATACCGAGGGCGCATACAAGCAAGCGGAGGCGACCTACGAAACGACCACTGCCGCGAATTTGCCCGAAGAGATCCAGAAAGCGGAAGCAGATGCCCAGCAAGCCCAGCAAGCGCTGGATGCTCAGGAGAAGGTGTTCGAGAGCCGGCAGCAACTCTTCGAGCAGGGCGCCTTACCGCGGAAGGAACTTGATCAATCTCGCGTAGATATCACGCAGGCGCGAAACCAGTACGCCATTGCCAAGAAGCATCTCGACGCCTTGCTGGCGATCGGAAAGCAACAGGAACTAAAGGCGGCCGCTGGAAATCTGCAGTCCGCCAAGGGCAAGTACCTGGGAGCGCAGGCACAGCTCAGCTATTCAGAAATCCGCAGTCCCATCAGCGGCTTCATCACCGATCGTCCGCTCTATCCCGGTGAGATGGCTGCAGCCGGTGCTCCCCTGCTCACGGTCATGGATATATCTTCCGTCATCGCGAAGGCGCACATTCCTCAGGACGAGGCCGCTGCTCTGAAGGTCGGCGACAAGGGAATAATGACCGTACCCGGAATGGATCAGCCCGTTCAAGGCAAGGTCACCGTTGTGAGTCCCGCACTCGATCCGAACAGCACAACGATCGAAGTCTGGTTCGAAGCCAAAAACCCTAAGCATGAACTGAAGCCGGGAACCAGCGTCCATATTTCTTTGACGGCGCAAACGGTAAAGGACGCTCTGGTTGTGCCCGCGACCTCAATTCTCACGGCTCCGGATGGATCGACGACGGTAATGCGGGTGGGATCGGATGGGCTGGCGCATCAGCAAGCTGTGAAAGTCGGGATTCGCAACGGCGACGATGCGCAGATCATCGAGGGAATCAAAGAAGGAGACAAAGTCGTCACCAACGGGGCGTACGGATTGCCGGACAAGACCAAGATCAAAATCGAAGCCCTTGAGCCTCCGGGCGGCGAGTCAAAGCCTTCGGTCAAGGGATCGAAAGCTCCCAGTGGGGGATCCGGTGAAAAATAACCGCTGCGGAGCTTGGGCGTGAACTCGGAAGAAAACGGAAAAAAATCCCAGTACTGGGTCGCCCAGCATTCGCGTCCAGTTATCTTCCTCATCCTGACGCTGGGTCTGCTCGGAGCTTATCTCGCATTCACGATCCCGGTTTCCGTCTTTCCCTCCACGGATTTCCCGCGGGTGTTGGTCGCAGTCGACAACGGCGTCATGCCGATCGACCAGATGATGGTGACCATCACGCGTCCGCTGGAAGAAGCGGTCAACAGCGTGCCCGGCCTCCTCACGGTGCGGTCGACCACGAGCCGTGGATCAGCGGAAGTCGATCTCTACTTCCGCTGGGACGTCGACATGTTCCAGACGCTGCAGTATGTAAATGCGGCGATCTCTCGCGTCCAGCCGGAACTTCCTGCCACGGCAAAGATCGAAGCGCACCGGCTGACCTTTGCAGCTTTTCCCATCATTGGCTACAGCGTGACGTCTGACACGACGCCGCAGACCAGGCTCTGGGAAATGGCGACCTACGAGATGAAGCCGCGGCTGAATCGTCTGGAAGGCGTATCCACCGTGATTGTTCAAGGCGGGCAGGAACCCGAGTTCCAGGTCTCGCCGGATCCGGCAAAACTTCTTAGCGCGAGCGTAACCGTGTCCGACATTCTGGATGCGGTGCGGAAGACGAATCTGGTCGATTCTCCGGGGCTGCTCGAACGAAATCATCAGCTCTACCTGGGGCTCGTGAATGGCCAGGTGCGTACGCCGCAGGAAATCGCCAATGCTGTCATCAAGAACACGGCGACCGGCATTCCCGTAAGGATCGGCGACGTGGCGACCGTGGCTCCCAGCGTGAAGCCTATTTACACGGTGGTTACCGCAAACGGAAAGCCGGCTGTGCTGTTGAACATCAATCGGCAGCCAGATGGAAACACCGTGCAAGTGGCGCAGGAAGTGCACGATGAGATTGAGAGCATCAAGAAGACGCTGCCGCCAGGAATTCACATCGAGCCGTTCTACGATCAGTCGATCATCGTGGAAGGCTCGATCAAGAGCGTACGCGACGCAATCCTGCTTGGGTTGATTCTCGCGTCGATCATCCTGGTGCTGTTTCTGCGGGATTGGGGAACATCACTGGTGGCCGGACTGGTCATCCCCGTGACAGTGTTGGTCACGTTCATCGCCCTGAAGTTGATGGGCGAGACATTCAACCTGATGACGCTGGGCGGCCTGGCTGCCGCGGTCGGCCTTGTGATCGATGATGCCATCGTGGTGGTGGAAAATATCGTGCTGCATCGCGATTTGGGACAATCCCGAATCGAGGCGATCCGCAGCGCGCTGAAAGAAATCACAATTCCACTAGTAGGATCGACGATCACTCCCGTCGTCGTGTTCATTCCGCTGATTGTGATTACCGGCGTTTACGGAGTGTTCTTCCGCGCACTCGCAATCACCATGACTGTGTCGTTGCTGACCTCCCTCGGTCTCGCGGTCACGTGGACCCCGAACCTGAGCCAATATTTCATCAAAGGGAAGAACGAGAAAGGCAACGGAACATCGCCGGATGCGTCAGCAGCGGAAGGCCAGACTGCAGCGGATTCAGACGAGGCCGCCAAACTCCTCGCCGCCGAAGAGAAACATCTCAGTGGATTTTTCCTGCGCGTGGTGAACTTCCATGAACGATGGCTGCGGCGTGGGCTGGAACGCCCGCTGCTTCTTTTCATTTCCAGCGTCGCGCTGATCGGGGTTTCCTTCGTCTGCTTCGAGCTTACCGACACCGAGTTGCTGCCGGAGATGGACGAAGGCGGATTTGTAATCGACTACATCATGCCTGCCGGCAGTTCACTGGCCGAAACCAATCGTGTCGTCGGTCACGTCGAGGCGATGCTTCGTGAAGTTCCGGAAGTGGAAAGCACATCGCGGCGAACCGGTTTGCAACTCGGGTTGGCGGCCGTGACCGAAGCCAACACGGGCGATGTTCTTGTGAAACTCAAAGCCAAACGCGATCGCGACATCGAAGAGATCATCTCCGACGTGCGGACCGACATTAAGAAACAAGAGCCGGCGCTGGACGTCGAGTTCATCCAGGTGCTGCAGGACATGATCGGTGATCTGACGTCCGCGCCGGAGCCGATCCAGATCAAGTTGTTCTCGCAAGATCCCAAGCAACTGGAAGAATGGGCGCCGAAGGTTGCAGATGCGATCGGAAAGATCAAGGGCGTCGTGGACATTCTCAACGGGATTGACAACACCATCAGCGGCCCTGCTGTGACCTTTCAGGTCGACCCGAGCGTGGCGGCGCGCGCCGGCTTCACCGCGGAGGAAGTTGCTCTCGATGCCTCGGCGATCCTCGAGGGGGAACCGGCGCCTACGCCGGTGGTGGTAAACGACCGGGCCTACACGCTGCGAGTTCGATTTCCTGCCGCCAACCGCGCTTCTCTAGAGGCCATGCGCGACACCTTGCTAGTCAGCGGCACAGGACATACAGCGACTCTGGGCGCGCTCGCCTCGATCGTGGAAACGCCCGGGCAGACCGAGATCCGCCGCGAGAACCTGCTACGGGACGTCGCCGTTACGGCGCGGCTGGAAGGCCGCGGCCTCGGTAGCGGGATGGCCGACGTGCGAAAAGCCGTGGCCGGAATGCATCTGCCCTCCAGCGTTCGCGTCGTTTACGGCGGGCAATATGCGGAACAGCAGCAAAACTTTCACGGTTTTGTGATCGTGCTGATTCTCGCGGTCCTGCTTCTCTTCATCGTTCTGCTGTTTGAATTCGGAAGCTTCGGCGCACCCATCGCGATTCTCGCGTCGGCTTTGCTCTCAACGTCCGGTGTCTTCATCGCGCTGTTGATCACGCGCACGACCTTCAACATCTCATCATTCATGGGAATGATCATGGTGATTGGAATCGTCGCCAAGAACGGTATTCTCCTGCTCGATGCCGATCAAAAGATGCGCGGCTTGGGCGAGTCCGCCGAACGAGCGATGCTGCTGGCGGCCCGGCGGCGCTTGCGGCCCATCGCGATGACCGCTCTGGCAACGGTTGCGGGCATGCTGCCGTTGGCGTTCGCCATCGGCGCCGGCTCGCAGATGCTGCAGCCTCTCGCCATCGCGGTCATCGGCGGTGTTCTGATTTCGATGGTTTTGTCCCTGATCATCACGCCGGCAGTCTACTTCTACATGGGCGGAAAGAAAGAGGGCCAGGAACCCTCCGCTGCCGCCGAGTAGGAAAACCGCCGGGCATGTGCAGAATTCTGCAGAGTGGTATTACCAATTGGCGATTACCATGGCCTGGGATGTGAAGCCGGACGTGACGGGTGGCCTCTGGTAAGAATTCTCGCAACCAGGATGCCTGAGCGGTAAACTACTGACAGATTACGGCCCTGCCCGAAGGGCGGCCAACGTACCCCGTTCTCCCCAACCGACTCCACACCCGTCTGTTGACTGGCTGACATCTGTCGGGGTTGGCGCTGGAGTTGCACTAGAATAGGCAATTCCAGGTTCGGATTGCGGATGGCAACAAGTGACAGCGCCGGTGGAATACCGAACTGTGTCTGAGGAGAAGCACAAACCAGTTCATGACGAGCAGACGCTCGGAAAGCTGCTGGAAGCCGCCTACGTGCTCCAGGAGCACAACCGGGAGATGCTGCGACTGGAGTTGCGCCTCGGCCAGAAGCGGGATCAAGTAGTAGCTGAGGACCGCGCCTACTCACCTGAGGGTCCATCTCCGCAAGGAAAATCCCCTGAGACTTCGGCCCCGTCGGACAACACGTCGACATTGGCAAGAATCGTCGAGACCCAGCATCAAATCCAGTTTCGCCGATTGGAATTCGAGAGTGCGCTGAAACTGGTGGCCGACAGAGTCCGTGAGATGACCAACGCTACCGGTGCGGCGATCAGCATTATTGAGCGCAAGAGCGTACGCTATCGCGCAGTCGCCGGTCGCAGCACCCCAAGCTCAGGATCGATCGTGCCTCTCGACAAGGCGATGTTCGCTCCGTGCCTAAGAACCGGAGAGGTTTTCCGCTGCAAAAATGCGAGCGCAGAGTCCCTACTGGACACGGATGAGTGCAAGCGCCGCGGCATTCAATCGCTCATTGCGGTGCCCGTGTTTCACGATGGTGGCGTCGCCGGAGGGCTGGAACTTTACTACTCGTCTCGCGATGCATTCACCGAACAGAATGTTCACACCTGCCAATTGATGGCTGGCCTGGTGGCGGAAGCTCTGGTGCGAGAAGAGGAAGCGGCGTGGAAGAAATCACTGGCGAGTGAGCGTGCCGCGATGCTGGAGGCTCTTGAGAAACTGCAGCCGAATCTGGCGGCACTGGTCGAAAGACCTGGTGCGAAGAGCACTTCCTCCCCGGAAAAAGTGCCCACGGCTGTGCCTCATCACTCGTGTCGTAAGTGCGGGCATCAACTCGTGGCTGAAGAGCAGTTCTGCGGACAATGCGGCACGCCGCGCGCTGGCGACTACGAAGCTCCCGATATGCAAAGTAAGGTGGCTTCCATGTGGCACATGCAGGAGTCGCAGAAGAAGGGGGTTAGCTCGGAGGCCGCGAAGAACAGCTGGGAAAAACCTGCCAGGAGACTCGATGCTTTCCAGCCGGAATCGTCGCTTGCGCGTTCTCTCGAGCAGCAAATTCCAGAACTCTTCACCTCTTCTGATTTAGATCTCCCAGACGAGGGTGGCGAGCAAGTCGAAAATACGGCACCAGTCATGATGCAGGAGATCGCGAGCGACAAATACGAAGATCCTTCCGTCGAGGCAGATGAGTCTTCTACCGAATCGCTGGACGGCTCGCAAGCCCTGACAAAGCCCGTGCCAAAGCCTCCGGCAGACTGGAGTTCCGCCGCTTCCGCGCGCGCATTTCTGGAGCAGTTGGCCTCCAGCAAGCGAACGGGGCGTCTGCTGCACTTCTGGAATGCACATCGCGGAGACATCTATCTGGGAATTGCTGTCATCCTGGTCGCCTGCGTGGTCCGGTGGGGATTATGGTCGAATCATCCTGTCAAAGCTACAGCAACACCAGCAGCGGCGACCGCGACTCATCGCAAACCCGCTCCCGATCCGGGTTTATCGTTCTTTGATCGAGTGCTGATTCAGCTTGGCCTGGCCGAGGCGCCCGAACCTCCGCCAGACAAGGGGAATCCTGGAGTTCAGGTCTGGGTAGATCTGCGCACCGCGCTCTACTACTGCCCGGGAACCGACCTGTATGGCAAAACTCCCCAAGGAAAATTCACCACGCAACGCGAAGCACAACTCGACCAATTCGAGCCTGCATATCGCAAAGCCTGCAATTGAACCACCTTCCCCTCTGATATCACGTCATTTAGAATTGACAACCTCTGGGGATGATAGTGCAATCATACCTACAAAATTCTGGCTGTTCGTCGAGTAAAGCTTGAGGAGAATGCCGATTGGCTAGTTCCGCCGAACGTTTTGAGGATGAGCGCGCCTTACCCCGTCCCGAGCTCAATCCCCTGCTAAATCCCCTTTTGGCGGACAACATGGGACGTTGGGCCGAAGTCTACTTCACCAGTGCTCCCGAGAAACGCGAAGAGGCGGTTCTCGAATTGCTGCGTGAACTGGAGGCACGGAACTCAGATCGTGAAGTCCACACGGCGCCAGCGCAAACTGTACATGCCGTCACGACGGACGCGCCCTCTACGGCATTTGAGAGCGCAACGACGGTCACGCACCCTCGCGATCTGCGACGTTGCGATTCCTGCGGCCACCACAACCCTCCCGGGCACCAGTTCTGCGGCATGTGTGGAGGACAGTTGGGCGGAACCGCGTCCGAGGACCCCAGGATGGACAGGACGCGCCATCTTCAGAATGCTGAAAACGAGCACTCCGAGGCTTCCGGTTACGCAGAATCCTATTCCCAATATCGGGAGCCAATCGCGCAAGAATCTCTCCCACCTGCGGAAGATCCTCGCAGAGACCCGTACGATTTGTCTCCGTTTCAGAGTCTACTGGAAAGGGAAAACGCAGAGGCGTCGGACTACGACGAGTCATCTGGCAGCCGATACCGCTCTTACATCGGGGGAATCGTCGCAATTCTGATTCTCGCGCTGGGTTACGCGGCTTGGACGAGTTCACGTAGTGATCAGACTGCGCAGGGAGCGCCCGCTCCCCCACCGCCTGCTGCGACGGAGACTTCTCCCGCCCCTGCGGCGAGTCCGAACGCAGCGGCCTCTGCACCAGCGAACCCGTCGAAAGCCGCCGCACAGCAACTAACTCCAACTGCGAACCGGACTACCGGACCGACTACGCCGGCACCGGCAGAATCATCGAAGCAAAACGAAACCGCCACCCGTGGAACATACACGCCCGCCGCAACTATCACGCCGGGCTCGCAGCCCGCAGCGGACAACGTCGAACACCAAGGCTTGCAAGGGAATGGAACTGACGAGTTCGCGATGGCTCAGCGCTTTTTGCAGGGATCCAGCGGACAGGCACGCGACAGCGCAGAAGCGGCGAAGTGGTTATGGAAATCGATCGCCAAACACAACGGCCCGGCGATGCTGGAGTTGGCGGATCTATACCTCAAGGGGGATGGAGTCTCCAAGAACTGCGACCAAGCCCGCGTGCTGCTGGACTCCGCAGCACGACGAGGCACGGCCGGAGCCGGAGAAAGACTCCGTAACCTCCAGGCGTTTGGCTGCCAATGAGTTGTTCCTGAACCTGCTCTACGACCCGTATGCCTGCCGAAAACTCCGCGGGGGATTCCGAAGGTTTGGCAGACGCACGGGGGACTACTGCATTAGGATTGCTGCAGGACTGCGCCTCGACTCGTACCAAAGCGCGAGCTCGACTCGGTTCCACAGCCCAAGCTTGTCATAAATCACCCGCAGGTAATTCTTCACGACATGCTCGGTGGTTCCGATGGCTTCGGCAACTTCCTTGTTCTTCAGGCCCTCGGCAACGAGCTGGATGACCCGATGTTCACGTTCACTGGGGATACGGTTCCCGTAGCGTCCACTTGCAGACATGCTTGCCTCCGGTATAACAGGGTCGCGAGTTTGACTCGCTTAATACCACCGGTGATTCCGAAACGGAGAAACAACCGGTTGAAATGAGCTTTCACA
Source organism: Terriglobia bacterium (assembly GCA_020073385.1). Classification (GTDB taxonomy): domain Bacteria; phylum Acidobacteriota; class Terriglobia; order Terriglobales; family Acidobacteriaceae; genus Sulfotelmatobacter. Next base: position 30,221 of record JAIQFH010000026.1, read on the forward strand.
GTGCGCCGCGCCATCTTGAGTTGGCTGGCTATTTCGGCGTTGTCGCACCCTTGCAATAGCAGTTCGACGATCTGCTGTTCGCGCGGACCGAGCCGAACAGTCTGCTCCTTCATCTCATCCTCCCTCTCGTGAAATTGCCTCACCCGACTGGGCGCACGGCTTGACTGTTTCCAGATTGCGTAGCATCCACGTTGCCATTTTGAGATGGAGAGGGCATTTTTGACCCGGAAACTCATTTTCCACAGACACTTGCAGAGGGCACCAGCAAATTCGCATTTCGGGACGGAAATCAGGTTCAAGAGGAAAAAGAGGTCCTCTTTTGCTCAACCAGGCCAAACCGCGCATGAATATTGGGCTCGACGACGTCGGCAGGAGACTACAAGATCGTTTCAGCAGTCGACCGCGTGTCCGGGTATCACTCCGTTCCGATCTCCCGGAACAAGCGGCTTGGCAAAAAAAAACGCAAGGCTTACATCCAGATTATGTCTTCAGGTGAATACCTTAGACGAAACTTCCCGGATACAGGGGAACGTCGGCACAAATTACACGATTGGCCCTAGCGCGCCGGTACTATACGGCGGAATTTCCGATTTCCACAGCAATAAATGATGTTTTCGAAGCTTTTCTAGAGTCCGTATTTCTTCATCAGGTGACGGAACGAGCGGTAGGAGATCCCAAGTACGTCAGCGGCTTTCGTCTGCACGCCTGCACTCTGGTTTAGGGCACTCTGCAATAGTGAGCGCTCGATACCGGCGACATAGGTTTCCATTCCGACGCCGTCGGGCAGTCTGAGATCGCCGCCAATCTCGGGTAGGGAGCCTGCTCCGGCGGCAGCGGCGGCAGCCCGCGCTTTCGGGCGCTCAGCCGGGATCTCCACGTGGAGGTCGTCGGTAGTCTCGAGCGCAACTGCGCGCTCGACCGTATTCTCGAGTTGGCGCACGTTCCCCGGCCAATCGTAGCCGCACAACGAATCCACTGAAGCCGGATGCACCCGCAGAATGCTTCGCCCGGCTGCGCTCGCATATTTCTTCAGGAAATGATTGGCCAGGAGCGGGATGTCCTCGCGTCTCTCGCGAAGCGGAGGCACGCGGATCGGAATAACATTCAGGCGGTAATACAGGTCTTCGCGGAAGAGATTTTCGGCAACGGCCTTGTCGAGATCGCGGTTCGTGGCGGCGATGACGCGCACGTCGATGGAAATTTCGCTGGTGCTGCCCACCGGGCGCACCGTACGCTCCTGCAATACGCGGAGCAGTTTGACCTGCATCGCCAGGGTCATCTCGCTGATTTCGTCAAGGAAGATCGTGCCGCCGTCTGCGACTTCAAAGAGGCCGCGCTTGTTCTGGTTCGCCCCGGTAAAGGCGCCTTTCAGATAACCGAAGAGTTCACTTTCAAGCAGCGTCTCAGGAAAAGCTCCGCAGTTGACCGAGACGAAAGCATCCGTGGCGCGCGGGGAACACACGTGAACGGCGCGCGCAACCAGTTCTTTACCGGTGCCGCTTTCGCCGTGAATCAGGACAGTGCTGGCGGTGGAGGCGACCGTGCGGACGGTCTGTTTGAGTTTCTCCATGGCCGGGCTGGAACCGATGATGTTGTCGAGCGAGTTGCGCGTGGCGGCATCGCGGCGCAGAGCAAAGTTCTGCTTGCTCAGAGCTAACTTCTCGACCGCCCGGTTGATGGCGAGTTTGATCTCGTCTACCAGTCCCGGACTTTTGCGAATGTAGTCCGTGGCGCCTCCGGCCTTCACCGCCTGGACCGCTGCCTCGTAATCGTCCACTGCAGTGATGAGGATGACGGCCGAGTCGGGCGAGACTTTGTGCGCATGGCGCAACACTTCAATGCCGTCGATATTGGGCATCTTGATATCGGTAATGATGACGTCGTAGAGCGCGCCGTCGATCTTGTTCTTGGCGTTCTGCCCGGATTGGACTGTTTCGACGCGGTGTCCCTCGCGGCGCAGCGAGATATCGAGCATTTCGCAGATGGAGCGTTCGTCGTCGCAAACGAGAATGTTAGCCACGCGCACCTCCTGCCGCCGCTGCGGCTGCGGGGAGAGATGCTGGCGGCGCAGCAGCTTGATCCGTCGAGGCGGTACTTGCAGCAACGGAGACCGGCCGCTCGGCATCAAGACGGCGCAGGCGCAGCACAAATGTGGCGCCCTGGCCCGGCTTCGAGCGAGCCCAGACCTTGCCATCGTGCGCCTGCACGATTTGGTACACGAGGGCCAGCCCGAGGCCGGTGCCTCCTTCGAAGTTGGATTGGAAGGGCTCGAAGATCTTCTCGATCTGCTGCGGCGTCATGCCCGTGCCGGTGTCAATGAACGAGACTTGCCAGTCGTCCCCCAGGGACTCGACTGCCGCAGTCAGAGTTCCGCCGCCCTTCATGGCGCGCACCGCATTCTCACAGAGATTCCAGAAGACTTGCTTCAGCTTGTCGCCATCGGCGAGAACCCACGCCTCAGGAGCGGCGAAGCGGCGCTTGATTTCGATTCCGGTCTTCTCGGCCGCCATGCGATGATCCATCAACGTCAGGGTGTCTTCCACGAGGCGAATCAGGTCGGCACGGTCGAATTGAAATTTCTTGATTCGCGAATAGGCAAGGAAATCGGTGATGATGGCGTTCAGCCGCTGCGACTCGCGGGTCACAATATCGAGCAGGCGGCGGTGCTCTTCGTTCATCTCAGGAACGCCGGAGAGCATGCTGACTGAGCCCGCGATTGAGGTCAGCGGATTGCGGATTTCATGCGCGATCGCCGCAGCCAGCCTTCCGACGGCAGCCAATCGGTCCTGCATGCGGACTTCACGCTCCAGGCGGCGAACCTCGGTCAGATCATCGAGGACATAGACGTATCCGAGATCACCTTTCTCCGGAACGGACAATGCCGAGACGCGTACCCTCAACGTCTTGCGAAACTTGGTTGGAGGGTCAAAGCGAACTTCTCCGTGCAATTGCTGCGCCTCGACCGAAGGCAGCGGATCCAGAAATAGCTGGTGCACCGGGGTGCCGAGCAAATCGGCCACGGTGCGCTCAAGAAGCCGCTCGGCGGCGGCGTTCACCAGCGTCATACGCCCATCGAGCCCGGTAGTGATCAGGCCGCTGCTGATGGAGTGGATGACATTTTCATGCAGCGCCTGCAGGCTCTCGAGGGCGCCACTCGTGTCTTTGAGTTGCACGCCGACTTGGCGCAGCTTATGGGTGAGGAGACCAGCCAGATACGCGACCGCAAGAAACGCGAACAAATTGACGAATATGATCGACTGCAACGATTTCAGCCCGGGATGGGTTGTGCAATAGGAAGGAACGACTCCGTAGTAATTCAGTTCCAGCACGGTGCCGTAAAGAATGAACGCCAGCGCGGCGACCAGTCCCGCCCAGACCCGAGTCAACAGTACGGTGGCGACAATGATCACCAGCGGATAAAGGAAGTTCAGTGAACTATCCCAGCCTCCCGTCTCGTGCACCACCAGCGTGACCAGAACCACATCGGTCACGACCTGCAGTGCTGCCTGCAGCCGGTGTTCCTGCCAGAACGAGAGCAGCAGAATGTAGAAGAGAGAAAGGCTGTACCAGAATAGGATCGTGCTGATGAAGAGGCGCATCGGCACCGGCGAAGGACTGAACTGTGCCACCGCCAGTTCGATGGCCAGAAGCACGGTCAGAATAAAAATCCGGACCCGAACCAGCCATCCCAGCCAATTGCGCTCGTCGAACGTCGATTGCATGAGGAACCAGGTTTCAAAGTTTCAGAGGTTTCAAGGTTTCAAAGTCTCTGCCGTGGCGTACCTGAGACTTTGAAACCTTGTCACTTTGAAACGTGCTTTTATCCTGCCAGCTTGGCGATCATGGCGAACAACGGCATGTAGAGCGAAATTACAATGCCGCCGACGCTGATTCCGAGGATGCCGATAATGACCGGCTCCAACATGGCCAGCATATCTTTGGTGGCTGCATCGACTTCTTCCTCGTAGAAGTCGGCGATCTTCTGCAACATGGAGTCCATGGCACCGGTCGCTTCGCCGACGCCGATCATCTGCGTCACCATGTTGGGGAACACGCCGCATTCTCGCAGCGGATCGACGATGGTTCGGCCTTCTTCAATCGCTTTGCGAACCTTCATCAGCGCTTCTTCCAGCACGGCGTTGCCAGAGGTCTTGGCCGTAATGCTCAAGCCTTCAAGAATTGGCACGCCTGACGTGATCAGTGTGCCCAGAGTGCGCGTAAAGCGGCCGACCGCGATCTTGCGCAGCAATCCACCTACGACCGGCAGATTCAGCAACATCTTGTCGAAGTAGTAGCGGCCTCGAGGATTCTTGCGGATTTGCTTTACCCCAAACCACAAGGCGATGCCACCCACCATGATGATCCACCAGAAGGTCTGCACGAACTGGCTCAGTCCCATCGTGATACGGGTCGGAAGAGGCAGGGCTACGCCCAATCCGGCGAAAAGGTTGGCGAAGATCGGCACCACCCACTTCAGCAGGGCGCCTACGATCAACACCGCCATACTCACGACAGCCACCGGGTAGATCAATGCCGACTTTACCGCCGATCTCAACCGCACGGCCTTCTCAACATAGGTTGCAAGGCGCTGCAAAATGATGTCGAGAATACCGCCGGTTTCACCGGCTTCGATCATGTTGGTGGTGAGGTCGTCGAAGATGACTGGGTACTGGCGCATGGCATTCGCCAGCGTGGCACCGCCCTCCACCGTGGTCCGCACACCCGTCAGCGTCTTCTGGAAGGTCTGGTTTTCCTGGTTGGCGGCCAGGATTTCCAAACACTGAACCAGGGGCAGACCGGCATCGATCATGACCGAGAACTGGCGGAAGAAAATCGCGATGTCCTTGGTCTTGACCTTGGTCGTGCCGAATGTGGGCATAGAGAATTCTTTGCCCTTTTCGCGAATGGCGCCCGGCGTAATGCGATCGCGGCGCAGAGCCTGCGCCAGAGATTGCTTATTGGGGGCGACACGTTCTCCGGAAACCTTCTGTCCTGACGCGTCTTTGCCGGAAAATGTAAATACTGGCATGGTTTAGCTTCTCCTCACTCACGTACCTGCTTCGTGTAAGCTTTCGTGTCGTTCTCTTCTCCGTCCGCGCTAGTGCTTGGAGGGAGCGGCTCCTCGGGCCAGCGAGCTTCCTGCCGACGTAGGACGGCTCAAGAGGCTGGCTCCGCGGTTGATCATTTCTTGCAACTCATCCACGTTGCTGGAACGCGCGACAGCGGTTTCCATGGAAATCTGCTTCTGGAAATAGGCCGTCGCCAGTGACTGATTGAACGTCTGCATCCCGAATTTTTCCTGTCCGGACTGCATAGATGAATAAATCTGATGAATCTTGTCCTCGCGGACCAGGTTGCGCACCGCGGCGTTGGGGACCAGAACTTCCATGATCATGGCGCGGCCCTTGCCGTCGATCTTGGGCACAAGGCTTTGGCACATGATGCCTTCCAGAACCAGCGAGAGCTGCGCTCGAATCTGCGGCTGCTGGTGCGCCGGGAAGACGTCGATGATACGGTTGATGGTCGACGTGGCCGAGTTCGTGTGCAGCGTGCCGAAGGTCAAGTGACCGGTTTCGGCGATTCGCAGGGCCGACTCGATGGTCTCCAGGTCGCGCATTTCGCCGATCAGAACGACGTCGGGGTCTTCACGAAGCGCAGCGCGTAATGCGTCTGTAAAGCTCTTGGTGTCAGCATGCAGCTCGCGCTGGTTGACCACGCAATTCTTGTTCATGTGAACGAATTCGATCGGATCCTCAATCGTGAGGATGTGATCGTGCCGCTCGCTATTAATCTTGTCGATCATCGCAGCCAGGGTCGTCGACTTGCCCGATCCGGTAGGCCCCGTCACCAGCACCAACCCGCGCGGCTTGTCGCACATCTTGCTCACCACGGCAGGCAGGCCGAGCTGGTTGAATGACTTGATCTCAAAAGGAATCAAGCGGAACACGGCCGCAGTCGCGCCGCGCTGGTTGAAAACGTTGGCGCGGAAGCGGGCCAGTCCCTTCAAACCGAATGAGAAGTCCAGTTCGAGGCTCTCTTCAAAGCGGTGCTTCTGCGAATCGGTCATCACGCTGTAGGCCAGCTGCTTGGTCTCGGCGGGAGTCATCTGCGGCAGATCGAGCGGCACCAAGTGGCCATGCACGCGGATCTGCGGCGGCGAGTTGGTGGTGATATGCAAGTCGCTGCCGTTCATCTCCAGCATTCGTTTGAGCAGATCGCTTAACGACAAGCCCATAAGAAAGTTCCTTCCCTTTCAGTTCCTATAAAGATCAGTGAATCGTTTCGCGCGCGACTTCCTCGAGCGTCGTCATTCCCGCGGCAACCTTGATCAGACCGCTGCGGCGAAGCGTGAGCATGCCGCGCTCGATCGCCTTCTTTTTCAGTTCCACTGCCGAAGCGCCGACCAGAACCAGCTCCCGAATTTCGTCGTCAACTTCCATCACTTCATACAAGCCGCAGCGTCCCTTGTAGCCGGTGTTGTTGCAGACGCTGCAACCTTTGCCCTTCTGAATCTTCACCGTCTTCGATTCTTCCGGAGTGTATCCGGCATCGATCAGCGTCTGCGGCGGCACATCCATGACCTCGGCGCAGTCTTTGCAGATACGGCGAACGAGTCGCTGCGCGCAGATCAGGTGCACCGACGTCGCCACCAGGAATGGTTCGATACCCATGTTCATCAGGCGGGTAATCGTTTCCGGAGCGCCGTTGGTGTGCAGCGTCGAGAGCACGAGGTGACCGGTGAGCGCTGCTTTAATGGCGATTTCAGCGGTTTCGAAGTCTCGAATTTCGCCGACCAGAATGATGTTCGGGTCCTGCCGCAGGAACGATCGCAGAGCAGCGGCGAAGTTCAATCCGATCTGCTCCTTCATCTGCACCTGGTTAACGCCCTGCAACTGGAATTCGACCGGATCTTCGGCCGTCATGATGTTGGTGTCAGGCCGGTTCAATGTCGAGATGGAGGAGTACAGAGTGTTGGTTTTGCCCGATCCTGTCGGCCCGGTAACCAGCACCATGCCGTAAGGCTTCAAAATCGCTTTCTCGAATTTCACCAGCGACTCGGGCTCGAAACCCAGCTTGGTCATGTCGAGCCGCAGGTTCTCCTTGTCGAGCAGCCGGAGCACGATCTTTTCGCCCCACAACACGGGCAGCGTGCTGACACGGAAGTCGAGCTGCTTCTTGCGTCCGCCGATATTCATCTTCAGCATGATGCGGCCGTCTTGCGGCAAACGCTTTTCGCTGATGTCGAGCTTCGACATGATCTTCAGACGCGAAGTGATGGCGTCTTTGAGCTTCATCGGCGGAGACATGATCGACTGCAGAACACCGTCAATACGGAAGCGCACGCGGAATTCTTTCTCGTAAGGCTCGATGTGAATGTCGCTGGCGCCGCGCTTGACCGCGTCTCCCAAAATGACGTTCACCAGCTTGACGACAGGAGCTTCGTCAGCGGCCTTCTCCAGCTCCGACAGCCCCAGTTCCTGCTGTTCTCCCTGCAGTTCGACGTCTTCTTCGTTCAACTCCGACATCGACTGCATCACCGACTCAAGGTCCTCTTCCTTCGTCGCTCCGTAGGCCTTGTCAATCCCGGCGAGAATCGAGCTCTCCGAAGCCACGACCGGTTCGATGTTGAACCCGGTCATGAACTTGATATCGTCCATGGCGAAGACGTTCGTCGGATCGACCATGGCGATGGTGAGCGATGCGCCAACGCGGCTTAGCGGGAGGATCTGGTAACGCTTGGCAGTCTCGAACGGAATCAGCTTGACGACGGCAGGATCAATTTCAAAATACGAAAGATTGATGGCTGGGACGCCATACTGGCGGGAGAGGAAATTGGTGACGTCTTCATCGGTCAGAAAGCCGAGCTTCACCAGCGCAGACCCCAGCCGGCAGCTCTGCTCCTTCTGAACCTTGTTCGCCTGTTCCAACTGCTCTGGTGTGATGATTTTCTCTTTGACGAGAAGATCACCCAGCCGTTGCGACATACGCAGATCTCCTGACCACGTAGATGGAACGATCGCCCAGCATTTATGCAGGACAACGGCGCAAACGGCTGCCCATCATTGGGAGAGAATGCAGCTCAATTCGCGTTGACATAAATTGTCAACGCAAGCGGATTACCGCACCACTTACTTTGGTACTTGGCCTTAGCTGCGTCTCATGCGGTTCCCCCAGAAAACGCGGAAATTGCGGTCTTTTCGACTTTTCCGGGCATCTGCCCCAGCCCAAGTACATGCACTTCAGTAAGTCTGACCGGCCTCACGTCGCTCCGCACAGGGCCTTCGGGCGCTCGGCTAAACTGGAGCTCTGGATGAGTCGCTTACCGCAATCCAATCCTGCGGAAGAGATCCGCAACTATTACTCCGCGCTCTCTCGTGCTTGGGGAGCGCAGCACTGGTGGCCAGCGGAGACGCAGTTTGAGGTGATTGTCGGGGCCTACCTGACGCAGAACACGGCGTGGACGAACGTCGAGCGGGCCCTGGCTAATCTGCGTCGGGCGAATTTACTCAGCGTCGAAGGAATTCGGGCAGTGAGACTCCCTCGACTCCAGCGCTTGATCCGGCCATCGGGTTATTTCCGGCAGAAAGCCAAACGGCTGAAAATGTTCGTCGCATTCCTGGATGACCGGTATGAGGGCTCGCTGCCTGAAATGTTTTCACAGCCTACTGAGAAACTCCGTGAAGAGCTGCTCGGCTTAAATGGCATTGGCCCGGAGACCGCCGATTCGATTCTGCTTTATGCGGGAAACCACCCGGTCTTCGTCGTGGATGCTTATACCCGCCGCATTCTCGATCGCCATGGGATCGCACCTGCGAAGACTGACTACGAGCAGATCCGGCAGTTATTTCAGATATCTCTCGAACCCATTGCGACTGAGCAGGAACGCTGGCCTGCAGAGGTGCGGGAACCACTCGAGGCTGGTATTCGTGGCGCAGCGCACCCTCCCTCCGCCATGAGCACGGCACATCGCACCGCGTTAGTGCAGGTTTATAACGAGATGCACGGATTGATCGTCGGGGTCGGCAAGAACTATTGCCGCAAGTCAAAACCCTCTTGTGAAGACTGCCCGCTGCAGAGATTCCTTCCTGCGAAATAGTCAAACGCAACAAACCATTGCCGCAAAAGCGTAAAGTGGTGAGATGCATTTCCGGAGTTGCTTTCGGATTGCCGGTCCGCTCCTGGCCGTCGCGGCATTGGCATCCACACCTCAGACGCTGCGTGAAGCGGCGAACGCCTCCGGAATTCTCATCGGCACCGCGGTTCGTCCCTATCTACTTTCAGAACCCGCTTATTCCGCAACTCTGGCTCACGAATTCAACATGATCGAACCAGAGGACGCGCTGAAGTGGTGGACCGTTCGGCCGACCGCCGAGAGCTTTGATTTTAAGCAAGGCGATGAAATCGTACGTTTTGCCGAGGCGCATGGAATAAAAGTGCGCGGGCATTGCCTGGTCTGGGATCACAACAATCCGAAATGGCTGGCAGAGGGACACTTCAGCCCGGCCCAACTCTCAAAACTCCTTCAGGAGCACATCGCAACCGTGATGAAGCACTACGCAGGTCACGTGTTTGCCTGGGATGTCGTGAACGAGGGGTTGGATGAGAAAGGCACGCCCAGGGACTCGCCATGGTACAACCGGCCAGGAATCGGGTTATCCGACCAGGGCACGGCTTACATCGAGCAGGCATTTCGCTGGGCCCACGAAGCGGATCCCAAGGCGCTGTTGTTTTACAACGAGGCAGAGGGCGACACCCTTAACCGCAAATCCGACGCGATCTACGCGATGGTCAGGGATTTTAAGAATCGTGGCGTTCCGATTGACGGTGTAGGAATGCAGTTGCACCTTCCCCGTCTTGACTACGATACCGGCGCTGTCGCCGCCAACATTGAGCGTCTGACGAAGCTGGGCTTGCAAGTTCACATCACGGAACTTGACGTCGCTTTGCCCGTAGATTCACAAGGCGGGGCCAGAGCGGAAGATCTGCAGCGCCAGGCGGACGCTTACCAGCGCGTGGTTCGGGCGTGTCTTCAAAATTCCGACTGCACCGCGATTCAAACCTGGGGATTCACCGATAAGTACTCGTGGATTGGTTCCCACTCTCATGGCGCGCAAGGCGCGGCCCTGCTTTTTGACCGCGCGTACAAGCCCAAGCCAGCTTACGACGCGATGCTCAAAGCGCTTGCAGCAGGACGCACATCGACCCACTGATGGCACCTGGGTAGCGCGCCCGAACCCGCTTTTCTGCCTCTATAATGGCCGGATACAGACCTTGCTTAGGTCGTCTCTGACTCTGCGTGAGTACGCCCACTCCAACCCGCACGCCGAACCGAACCAGCCGGAAACAAGTCATCATTCTGCTGGCGGTTGCGGTCCTGCTGCTCTTCGTCGTCCTTGCGTCCCAGAGCGCGTTCAACAACACGATCCTGCAAGCAGGCACCAATCAGCAAGCCATCATCTTCTATGCGTTATCGCTGCTGATCTCGTTGCTCTTTGTCGCTCTGACATTCGTGCTCGCGCGCAATCTGCTCAAGCTGTTCGCCGAGCGCCGCATGGGCGTCTTAGGCTCAAAGTTTCGCACACGCATGGTCGCCGGAGCCCTGCTTCTGTCATTTGTCCCGGTCATGGTGATGTACTGGTTTGCCTATGGATTGATGAATCGCTCGATCGACAAGTGGTTCTCGACACCTGTCGAGGAGGTTCGGTCCGACACACGAGCCATCACCTCCATGGCGGCCAAATACGCCGAGCAAAATGCCCGCGTCGAAGCTGCCGCGATTGGTGCGTCTCCCGACGTTGTGCATGGTTTCTCGATCCACGGATCATCTGGAATCGTCAGCGAATTCCAGCGCCACGAAATGACGCTGCAGGGTGGATTCGGGTTGGCACTGCGCGATGGCAATGCTGAAGCCAGCTACAAGGCTCCGGCTGCCTGGGCGGTCATGAAGAACTCGTTGCCTCTCGCCGACGCACTGGCTGGACGACCGGCACAATTCACATGGCACGACACGGACTACACGCTGGGAAGCGCAGCAGTTGCGGGCGGGGGCACGATTCTCGTCGCCATCCCTCTTCCGCCTGAGTTCTCGCAGGCTGTCCGGCAGGTGGAAGCCAGCCAGCAAAGATATTTCCAATGGAGCCGTGAGCGTCGTCGCGTGCGCCAAACTTACATCGGTCTGCTCCTCCTGATCACGATGATCGTCTTGTTCGTGACCTCGTGGCTGGCCCTGTTCCTCGCCAAGTTGGTCACGCGTCCGCTTGCGGCCTTGGCGGAGGCAACCCAGGAAATTTCCCGCGGACGCCTCGACTACCGCGTCGATGTCCGCGCCACGGATGAGATCGGCGACCTGGTGCGTTCGTTCAACCGCATGGCGGAGGAACTCGAAGCCAGCCGCCGCCAGTTGGAATCGTCCACCCGCGACCTGGGCGCGGCGAATACAGAACTCGACCAGCGCGGCCGGCAGATGGAAACGATTCTCGAAAGCATCCCGACCGGTGTTCTTTCGCTGGATGCAAGCCGGCGCGTGACCCACACCAATCAAGCTTTGTTGCGCATGTTCCATCCCGATGGAGCATACGAGGGCACACAGTTCCCACGTGGCGCAGCGTTGTCCGACGTATTTCCGGCAGAGGTACTCGAGGACTTCGAGCCTTTATTGCGGCGCGCCGACCGCATGGGCTTCACCACCAGTCAGATGGAAATGCCCTTGTCGCATGGATCGTTGAATGTGGCGGTCACGGTGGCTCCACTCCGACGTCAGGGTCAGGGCTCGGGCTACGTCGTGGTATTCGAAGATCTCTCCGACCTACTCAAAGCGCAGAAGCAGGCTGCCTGGCGCGAAGTCGCGCGGCGCGTGGCTCACGAGATCAAGAATCCGCTCACTCCGATAGCACTCTCTGCCGAACGCATTCAGAGGCATCTGGACCGGGTCCCACCAGCCGACCGCGGCTCAATGGGAGTGGTCCGCTCTTGCGCCGAAACCATCGCCGGAGCCGTAGAGACCGTGCGACGCCTGGTGGACGAATTCTCAACGCTCGCACGATTCCCGGTGGCCAAGCCGCAGCCGGCTGACATTAACGAGATCATCGAAATTGCCCTCTCGATGTTCAATGGCCGGCTGGATGGAATTGTGCTGCACAAATCCCTGGCGGCCGATCTGCCGAAAGTGATGGCTGACAATGAAGCGATCAAGCGCGCGGTCGCGAATCTCGTCGACAATGCGGCTGAGGCCACTGAGAGTGCTGTGGTGCGAGAAATCGAAATCTCCACCGCGCTGGTCGCAAGCCATGACGCGGTTGAAATCACGGTCGCCGATACCGGTCACGGCGTCACGCGCGAACTGAAGGAGAAGTTGTTCCTGCCGTACTTCTCGACGAAGAGGCGCGGTACCGGGCTCGGCCTTTCGATCGTGAGCCGGATCGTCGAAGATCACCACGGCTCGATTCGCGTGGAAGAAAATCATCCGGTCGGCACGCGCTTTATCGTAGAGCTTCCGGTTGTGCCAGAGTCGACGCCAGCGATCGCGATCGCCAAACATGTATAGCATCCTCATCGTAGATGACGAAGCCGGTATTCGCGACTCGCTCGCCGGCATCTTGGGCGACGAAGGCTACTCCACCTCGTCGGTCGATAGCGGCGAAGCCTGCCTCGACCTCCTGCGCAAGACCGCCTCTGACGTGGTCTTGCTCGACATATGGCTGCCCGGCATCGATGGCATGGAGGCTCTGGCCAAAATCCGCGAGTTGGAGAACCCGCCGGAAGTCATCATGATCTCCGGCCACGGCACCATCGAGACCGCGGTGCGCGCTACCAAACTTGGTGCGTACGACTTCCTCGAAAAACCGCTGAGCATCGAAAGGACGCTGATCGTTGTCAAGAACGCGATCGAGTCGAAGCGACTGCAGCGCGAGAATGTCGACCTGAAAAAACAGCTGCAGGCCAAGAGCATCATCGTCGGCGACAGCATTCCCATGAAAGCGCTGCGCCAGCAGATCTCGCTCATGGCACCGACGAACGGACGCGTTCTGATTTATGGCGAATCAGGCACTGGCAAGGAGATGGTGGCGCATGCGATTCATGCGCAGAGCTTGCGCAAGGATGAAACTTTCGTTGAGGTAAACTGCGCAGCCATCCCTGAGGACCTGATCGAAAGCGAACTTTTTGGACACGTCAAAGGATCGTTCCCTGGCGCCGCCGCCGACAAAGAGGGGAAATTCCAGAGAGCCCACGGAGGCACCCTCTTCCTCGATGAAGTCGGCGACATGAGCCTGAAGACGCAATCAAAGGTGCTGCGCACGCTGGAAGAACAGCGCTTCACGTCGGTCGGAAGCGATGAGACGATCACCGTCGATGTGCGCGTGATCGCGTCGACCAATAAGGATCTTGAGGAAGAGATTTCACGCGGGAACTTCCGGGAAGATCTCTTCTACCGGCTCAACGTGATTCCCTTCTTCGTCCCGCCTCTGCGCGAACGCAAGGAAGACATTCCGTTGTTCACACGGCATTTCCTGAAGGAACTGGCGGCCACGTACGGGCGCCGGCCGCGCGAGATTACCGACGACGCAATCGAAGTGCTGATGCGTTACTCTTGGCCCGGCAACGTGCGCGAATTGCGCAACGTGATCGAGCGCATTGTGATCATGAATCCGACTACGACGCGCTTTGACGCCAAACATCTGCCGCCGCTCGTGTATCGAGATGGGGGACGCCGCACACCTAAAGGCGAATTCTCCACGCTGCATCAGGCGCGTGATGCGTACGAGCGCGATTACATCCTCAAGAAACTGGACGAAACCCACGGCAACGTCACCCGCGCGGCAGAAGTGCTCGGACTGGAACGCAGCCATCTGTACCGGAAGATGAAGGCTTTGGGGATCGCGGCCAAGGAGTGAAGCTACCGCTTCACCATGTGAATCTCAGTCCCGTTCTTGCGGAACTTCACTTCATCCATCAGTTGGTTGATCAGGAAAATTCCGCGGCCGTGGTTCGAGTAGAGGTTCTCGCCCACGGTACAACTGGGAATCGCGCTCGGATCGAATCCCGGACCTGGATCCCGCACAATGATGAGAATGCCGCGCTGTTCGTCGCAGGCGACGAGGCATTCAATCACCTTGCTGGGGTCTTCCTTTGCGCCGTGGACCACTGCATTGGCCAGCGCCTCTTGCAGAGACAATTCGATCGCGTCTTCTTTGCCGTTCACGCACTTCATCTCGCGGACGGCCTCCATCACCTGCTCCACGACCTGGTCTACGGCCTTGCGATCGGCGGCGAGTGTAACGCGCACGCGCAGGTTCAACTTTTCTGGATCGAAATCATATTCCGGGAGCTGTTCCTCGGGAGATTCCCCAGTTGGCATTTTTATCGGCTCTTTCGTCCCTACCGCCCCAGGCGTGCGTCTCATTGATTCTAGCGGGAATCAGCCAGAGTCGGCAATAAGCGCGGAATGAGCTTCACGCCATAACACAGCATAATCGTTACTGTCAGGCGCGCGATTTCGGAGGTGCCTGTGAGTCTGCCGGCTGCTCAAACATCCGATGCTCCAGTTGTCGGCGCCAATCGAGTTCTTCCACGAAGCTGCGCGAGTCTCGCCAGCCTGGTTCCGCCTTTACATAGAGTTCCAGAAAGACTTTCGTACCCAGCATGCGCTCGATCTGTATCCGCGCAGACGTGCCGATCTTCTTCAGCATCCGACCGCCCTTACCCACCAGAATTCCCTTTTGTCCGTCGCGCTCGCAATAAATGGTTGCACCGATGCGCGTGAGCCGCTTCCCCTCTTCAAAGTTGTCGACGATCACCGTAGTCGCGTAAGGAATCTCCTCGCTGGTGTTCAGCAGCACCTGCTCGCGGATGATTTCCGCGGCCATGAACCGCGCCGGCTGATCAGTGATCTCGTCCTCCGGAAAATACGCCGGACCGGCAGGAAGGGCCGCAAGGATCGTCTTCATCAGATCCTCAAGGCCCTTGCGCTTCAGCGCGGAAATCGGAACCACCTCGGCGAAATCGTAGAGCTTGCGGTATTCCTCGATTAGCGGCAGCAGCTTTGATTTCTCGGGGATCAGATCGACCTTGTTCAGGATGAGAAATGCTCTTGCCTTCGACTGCTTCACCAGTTCGAGCGCGAACTGATCGCGCGGATCGAGCTTGTGCGCAACATCTACGATCACCAGCACGAGATCGCAGCCTTCGAGCGCTTCCCGCACTTCGACCATCATCTTGCGTCCCAAAGAGCTGTCGGGTTTGTGCACGCCGGGAGTGTCGATGAGAACAATCTGGCCCCCGTCTTTGCCTTTGCGCTTGGGAACGTGGACGACGCCCTGGATGCGGTTGCGCGTAGTCTGCGGCTTGGGTGAAATGATCGCGAGCTTCTCGCCCACAAGAGCGTTCAGCAAAGTGGACTTGCCGGCGTTAGGCCGGCCAAGAATGCAGACGAATCCGGAGCGGAATGGCATAGAGCTATGAGCGATGAGCTTAGAGCAATGAGCTTACTAGATTCTTTGCGACTCGTTCATCGAAAAGAGCAGCTTTATCGCTCAGGAGCGGTGGCGCGTGAATCAATCGAACGTCAGGCTCAAAGCTGATTGCTCCCGGCTCATATCAACTTCAACTGCCGCGGCTGCACCGCCGTAACTCGTACGCGCTCGACCTTGCGATCGGTTGACTCCACCACCTCAAAGCGAAGGCCGTCTTCCTCTACAAACTCGCCTTTGCGTGGGATCCTTCCGGCAAGTTCGCTGACCAGGCCGGCAATCGTCGCCGAGTCCTTTCCTTCCGGCTTGGTGCCGAACAGTTCGTTAAGGCGGTCCACGTCCATGCCTCCCGAAACAATGAAGGCGCGGTCGCCGTCGCGCACAATCTCAGGCTTGTCGCGCTCGTCACGGATCTCCCCGACGATCTCCTCCACCAGATCCTCGATCGTAACCAGCCCGGCAACGCCGCCGTATTCGTCGACAACGATGGCCATACGAATGTTCTGCTTCTGCATCTCGCGCAGCAAATCGCTTCCCAGCTTGCTCTCCGGCACAAAGTAAACGTCACGGCGCATGATGCTGTCGAGCGTGCGCACGTGTGCCTCGCTGTCGGGAACTTGCAAAACATCCTGCGTGTAAACAATCCCTTTGATGTTGTGGATGCTGCCCTCATACACGGGAACTCGCGAGTAGTGCTTCGCCCGCAGCATCTCGATAAAACGCTCCACGGTAATGCTGGTCGGAACCGCAAACATCACCGGACGCGGCTTCATGGCCTCGCGGACCGTCTTGCCGCTGAATTCGACGACCGACTGGATGAGGTCCCGATCCCCTTCCTGAATGATGCCCTCCTCCTGGCCGGCCTCGATCAGCGCGTCCACGGCTTCGGCTGCCGTTTCCGGTTCCTCGGCCGTGTTTTGACGGGTCAGAGTTGCCACCGACTGCAGAAATCCCAGAACGATCGTGACCGGCATAACCAGATAGATGAGTCCCTTCAAAACCAGCGTCCATCGCTTCAACCACTCGCCCTTGGTGCGAGAGAAGAATACGAAGGGCAGGAAGCGATTACACAGCATGATGATCAGCAAAAGCCCGAATGCCGCCTGCAGAACCTCGTAGATACTCCAGTCCGGGTCTCGAAAAACCAGATAGCCGATCAGAACCGCAATCGTCGCCGTGGTCAACTGCTCCAAGACAGCCATGGATAGCGCCGCGCGCGTGCGCGAGACTCCCAATCTTGGCTCAATCTTTTGCTCGAAGACGTCGATGTTGTCCTGAAAATCGCGCGACAGGAACTTCCCCGCTTCCTGATACACACGGTCCACATAGGAGACCAGCGTAAGCAAGCCCACCAGGAGGATCAGCGCGAAGGCAACAGAAAAGATCATGCCTTCCTCCTCATGCTCCTCAAAGCCGATCGGCTGTAAGACCGCGCAGGCTCGTGCTGGCCTGGCTCGCCGCGTTCAGTCAGCGATGAGGGAAGACCGAGCGTACGGCGTAGGCTTGCTTCCTTGCGCGCCATCTTTCCATTATCGCGCTCGTGGTCGAAGCCCGCCAAATGCAGAATCCCGTGCAGGGTCAGGACCTTCACCTCAAGAGCTGCCGAGTGGCCAAGCCTGGCGCTGTTTTCGCGGGCGATGTCGGCAGAGATGGCGATCTCGCCTGCAAAGGTTCGTTTCTCAGTCCCGTTGAACAGCGCCTCGGAGGGAAAAGACAGCACGTCGGTGGTCGTGTTCTTCTGTCGAAATCGAAAGTTCAAGGCACGCATTGCTGCGCTGCTGGTAAGCAGGATATTTACTCTTCCCGACAGCCCGACAGCTTGCCGTGCACGCAGCGTGAAACGCTCGAGCGACTTCGCGCTCAATCCCGCGACTTTCTTTTCCAGAATGATCAAACCGGCAACCTCTTCACCGTTGCCCTAAAGGAAAATAGGAGGGCCAATGCCGCTGCCCTCCCGCTACGCATTGTGCGCTACTGCCTTGTTTCAGACGACGAACTCTTCTCCGGCTCCGGAGGATTGGCCGCTCTGTCCGAGACATTCGGCTCGGCGGTCTTGGTTTCCCCAAGCAGCAGCATCTGTTCGGCGACTCGCGTCTTGTGCTCGTCGTAGGCGCGAACGATGCGCTGCACCAGGTGATGCCGGACTACGTCGCCTTCGTCGAAGTGCACGAAAGCCAGGCCGTTCACGTTCTTAAGCACGTCGATGGCTTCCAGCAATCCGCTGCGGCGTGCGTTAGGCAGATCGATTTGCGTTATATCGCCGGTGATCACGGCCTTCGAGTTGAATCCGAGCCGAGTCACGAACATCTTCATCTGCTCCGAGGTCGTATTCTGCGCTTCGTCGAGAATAACGAACGAATCGTTCAGCGTGCGCCCACGCATGAAGGCAATGGGAGCGATCTCGATAACATTCTTCTCCAGATAGCGGTCGACCTTCTCCGGATCGAGCATGTCGTACAACGCGTCATACAACGGGCGGAGGTAAGGGTCGATCTTGTCCTGCAGCGTGCCGGGCAAGAATCCGAGACGCTCGCCCGCTTCCACCGCAGGCCGTGCCAGGATGATCCGGTTCACCCGCTTGGCCAATAGGGCCGAGATCGCCATGGCCACGGCAAGATAGGTCTTCCCCGTTCCCGCCGGGCCGATGCCAAACACCATGTCGTGCTTTTCGATGGCTTCGAGATAACGACGCTGGTTGCTGCTCTTGGGCTGAACCGTCCGGCGTCCGAAGGATCGTTGCTTGCCGGCATCAGCCAGGCCACGCAGGGTCGAATTGGGATCGGACGTCAGCACGCGCAGCATGCTGTTCAGATCGCCATTGTTGAACGTGTAGCCGGAGCGTTGCAGGCTCTCGTAATCGCTGAATACCTGTTCGACGCGAGCTACATCGCGTGCCGCGCCTTCGATTTCAATCGAATTCGAGCGAAGATTGATGGTGACGTTCAGGCCGTCTTCCAGGAGCCGTACATTTTCGTCCCGGGTGCCGAACAGCGTCTCGATGTTGGGACTAACCCCGATGCTTTTCTTCATGCTTGTGCTTTACGTTGGTGATCCTCCACGGGCTGGGACGCAGGATCCCGGCTGAATTCGGAATCCGGCGAATACGGAACACACCAATACCTGCTCATAGACAAAGCAAGGTTTTGCTTGGAGACGGGATCAATCGAACTGCGCATGCCCAGTGGGCAGGTCACTACCATTAAGTAAAAGCGTACCCCGGGAATCCGAGTGAGTCAATGGGAACAAACCCTAGGCACTAGCCGAGGCGACATCGGTGCCGATGCGCGAACTGATCGATGCACCCATGCAGCGCAGTCTTGTGATTTTCAGTAGGAGCGTTCGATCCCGAGCGCAGCAGAACATCGGCGATGCTCCACCCGGAGGTCGCCTGTTCAGCTGCGAGCATACGGTGCGCACCAGGCTTACCTTCAGGCATCGTCCGCCTAAATCTTGAACCACCGAAGACCGAAGGTACGCGCAGAAGAGCGTATGATGCCTTCCTTCGTGTCCTTTGTGGTTCATGGACTTAGGATCTTTCGGTGCGCCCAACTGTTTGACCAGCCGAGGATTGCTCCCCTATAATAAGAAATTCGGACCCACCCGAATATCTCTCTGAAGACACGAAGGTAACGAACCACAAATGGCAAATCATCTTTCGGCGCTGAAGCGCGCCCGCCAGACCGACCGCCGCACCACCCGCAATCGCGCCAACACCTCCAGCCTGCGTACCCAGTTGCGCGACATGCGCGAAGCCATCGCCAAGGGCGACAAAGCAGCCGCCGAGCAGATTTACCGCAATACTGTATCTGCGCTCGACAAGGCCATCCAGAAGGGCACGCTGCACGAGAACACCGCGTCGCGCTACAAGTCCCGGCTGGGCAAGCATGTCACGGCGATGAAGTAGGCAGAGGCTCTCAAACGGCACCTATCAGCAAGGTCAGGCGGAAGCCTTTCACGGCTTCTGCCTTTTTACTTGGTACCGATCGAACTTCACGCTGATCAGAGGTTGTTCGTCACTAGTCTCGCCGGTTTGTGCCGTAGAACATGCGCCGGTAGCTTGGATCCTCGGCCGAAACTTCGGCACAACCACGCGGGAAGGCTTATAATTACTTTTAGGGGCGGATACGACCTTCTCCTCTTTCAGGTCTTCTGAACTAAGCCAGTCTATCTGAAGTTCCTACACACCTTAGGCCCTTAAGCGAGTGCTTCGAGCCCGACACGTGTGCGTCGGAAACGTTCGTCCCGGCGGACCCGGAACTCGCCAAGAAGGAGGGCATCCATGTACGCAACCGATATTACCTTCGGTCTGTTTATCGTGCTCTTCACCATCCTGCTGCTCCGGTGGATCCGCAGGCCGAGACTGCAGCTCAGCGGGTTTCACTCACAAAGGATGTGTCCATCGTGCGGATTGATCACATCCCGACTCAAATCTCGTTGCCAGGAGTGTGGCAAGACCTTTACAACGGCGGTGTAGTCGGTTTCACAGAAATGATCCCTTAAAGGACATAAATGAAAAATATCAAGTTCGTTGTGAAAGTGAACCGAGGGGGCGCACGAGGCCCCGCGTATGTGCAGCGCATCGATCGCAGTCCCCTCCAGATGACAACCAACCGAAAGCTGGCCTTGCTGATGGGCAGATTCACTGCCGAAGACGCTATCAAATCTCTCGAGACCTCCCGCTGCAGCCCGGAACTGGTGTCCGTACAGGTTAGCGCCTAGCCTCTACGCTTAGGATGGTTAACAAATGCTCGCCACGTGCGCGAATCTTTCGTGCTCGGCTTCGTTTCGTCATCTCGCCGACGGAAGACTGTTCCGCTTGGAAACAGAGGCACGTTTTGCGTCGCCGAAATCCAGGGAGACCGAATATTTCTGGCTTTGTGAGGCCTGCTCGGCCGGGACGACACTGCGTCTGACCCTGGACGGACGAGTGGTGCCAACCGAGTTGTCAAGCCTGCTTTGCAACGGCCCCTACGTCGCGCTGAACGCCGTAGACCGGGAGCATGGGGCATTCCTGCGCAGTATCAGCTTCCTTCCCAGAAGCCATCCCAAGGGCACCTAACCATCCTTCCCGAAACATCCCGTCATAGATTTTGGAAAATAGACTTCGGAGCACAGCCGAGGCAGTATCCGGTCTCCCTGCACCGTCTTCCTTCGGGGAACTACACTCTTCCAGGGTGATGGACTCCACTCCACGGTCATTCAACGCATTCGAGGTACGATACAGACTCCGTGGGACTAGAATCGGGCGGGAGGTCAACAGGACATGGCACAGGACCGGGAGCAACCGAAGAACATCTCGCGGCGGAATTTCATGGTGCGCACTGCAATGGGTGGCGCGGGGCTGGTCATTGCGAATGAAATTCTGAGCGAGAACCTTCAAGCCGTAACGCCAAAAACCGCGAATGCCACGATGATTGGAGTTCCGTTTGAAGCGCACGACCGCGTCCGGCTCGGCATCATCGGGGTCGGTGGACGGGGAACAAGCTTATTGCGGGATTTGCTGGCGGTTGAGGGCGTGGAAGTAAAAGCCATCTGCGACTTGGTGCCCGAGAAGGTGGAACACGCGCAGAAGGCGGTGACGGATGCCGGCCAGCCTAAGCCCGCCGGTTTCAGCAAGGGTGACCATGATTTCAAGAATCTGAATCAGCTCGACCTCGACATCGTCTACATCGCGACTCCGTGGAACTGGCATGTGCCGATGGCGGTCGACACGATGAAGAATGGCAAGCATGCCGCGGTGGAGGTTCCGGCCGCTACCACGTTGCAGGAATGCTGGGACCTGGTGAATACTTCCGAGGCTACGCGCAAGCACTGCGTGATTCTCGAGAACTGCTGCTACGGATCGTCAGAGATGATGGTGCTGCAGATGGTGCACGACGGATTCTTCGGTGAGATCACACATGGGGAGGCGGCGTACCTTCACGACCTGCGGCGCATCGTTACCGCCAATGAGGGAGAAGGCCTGTGGCGCCGGGTGCCACACATGCAGCGCAACGGCAACTTATATCCGACCCACGGACTGGGTCCTGTAGCACATTACATGGATATCCATCGCGGTGACCGCTTCGACTACATGGTCTCGGTGAGCTCGACCGAGGCGTCATTGAGTGCGTTCGTGAAGGCAAACTTCCCCGACGGAGATCCCAAGCGCGCCGAGAAGTACATCTGCGGCGATATGAACACCAGCATCATCAGGACGCTGAAAGGGCGGACAATTCTTCTGCAGCATGACGTTGTGAATCCACGGCCTTACAGCCGCCTCAACATGATTCAGGGTACGAAGGGCCTGTTCGCTGACTATCCGCCGCGTGTTTTTGTGGATGGGCAAAAGGACGAGGATTGGCAGAAGATTGACGAGTTCAAGGAGAAATACGAGCATCCGCTCTGGAGGAGCAACGGAGAGATGGCGCGCAAGACAGGCGGCCACGGCGGCATGGACTACATCATGAATTTCCGGCTGATGGACTGCCTGAAGCGGGGTTTGCCGCCTGACAATGATGTCTACGATGCGGCGGCATGGAGCGCGCCGACTCCATTGAGCGAGACATCGGTTGCGCAAAACGGAGCGTCGCAGAAATTCCCGGATTTCACGCGTGACAAGTGGAACGCCAGATCAGGCTCGGGGTTTACCGGTTAAGTCAAAATCCCCAGTTCTCGCAACCTTCGGGAGAACTGGGACACCCTGATTGCGGGAGGAGTGTCTTCATGAGTGCGCAGGTCGAAAGTCCTCAGGAAGCAGTGGCGATGCAAGAGCCTGTCGCGAAAGCGGAGGGCACCAGCCGCTTGCTTTCGTTGGATGCTTTCCGCGGCGCAATCATGTTGCTGATGCTCAATGAGGCCACTCGTCTGCCTCTGGTGGCGCGATCATTTCCGCATAGCGCCATCTGGGCCGCAATCGCGTTCAACACCGAGCATGTGGACTGGCAGGGATGCTCCCTGCATGACCTGATCCAACCGGGGTTTTCCTTTCTGGTGGGCGCCGCCCTGCCGTTCTCGATCGCCAGCCGGCGATCGAAAGGACAGACCTTCTGGCAGTTGCTGGGTCACGCTGTTTGGCGAGCATTTTTGCTGATTGCTCTGGGTATCTTTTTGCGATCCATTCACCATTCGCAAACCTATTTCACGTTTGAAGACACGCTGACCCAAATCGGACTAGGCTACGTATTCCTGTTCTTGTTGGGATTCACGCGGGTTCGTACGCAGGTCATCGTGATGCTGCTGATCCTGATTTGTTTTTGGGGAGCGTTCGCGCTCTATCCGGCGCCTGGTCCAAACTTCGACTACGCGCGCGTCGGAGTTCCGCCAAACTGGGAGCACAATTACACCGGCTTTTTATCGCACTTCAACAAGAATTCGAATCTGTCCTGGGCGTTCGACGTTTGGTTTTTGAATCATTTCCCGCGCGAAGAGCCGTTTGTCTTCAATGAGGGAGGTTGGTCCACGCTGAGTTTTATTCCCACCTTGGCGACGATGATTCTTGGGCTCCTCACGGGAGAATGGCTCAAGAGTAAGAAATCGAAAGAAGAGAAGCTGCGCGGGCTGGTGATCGGGGGAATCGGTTTAGTGCTGCTTGGACTGATCTGTCAGTGGGCCGGAATTTGTCCAATCGTAAAACGGGTCTGGACCTCGTCGTACACGCTGTATAGCGGAGGCCTGGTGGTGCTGATGCTCGCTGGTTTTTACGCACTGATCGAATGGAAAGGTTGGCGGCGCTGGGCGTTCCCGCTGATCGTGGTGGGCATGAATTCCATTGCCATCTACGTGATGAGTTGGACCATGCAGGACTTCCTCCGAGGAGCTTTGGAGATCCATCTGGGTAAGGCCATCTCCGCGCTGGTCTCGCCAACTTTTCTGCCCGTAGCATATGGTTTGGGAGTAATGCTGATCTTCTGGATCCTTCTGTTTTGGATGTACCGTAGAAAGATTTTCCTGAGAATTTAATGTTTTGAGCAAATTCAGTTCTTTCGGAAGCATCCAAAGGAGCTTTGATAACATTTCGCGGAGCTGTTTTGGGAGGAACGCTTGGCTAAGACTCGGATCCCTGAACAAGAATCTGCTGTGCCAGAAAGCTCACGCCTGCGAGTGTTGGGCATTGTGCTCGCGGGAGGAAAAGGAACCCGGCTGTACCCTCTGACCCGTGAACGCGCCAAGCCTGCAGTGCCGTTTGGCGGGAAATACCGGATTATTGATTTCGTTCTCAGTAATTTCGTCAACTCCGGAATCTTTTCGATTTATGTGCTGACGCAGTTCCGCAGTCAGTCGTTGCTGCAGCACTTGAGCGAAGGATGGCAGTTTGGCGGAATGCTGAAAAGCAATTTCATCACCAACGTGCCGGCGCAAATGCGTTCGGAGACGGAATCGTGGTACCAGGGAACCGCCGACGCCATTTTTCAGAACATCAACCTGGTCGAGCAGTCGGACCCCCATCTGGTGGCGATCTTTGGCGGCGACCACATCTATCGCATGAATATTGCCAGCATGATCGACTTCCACATGGCCAAGCAGGCGGAGGTCAGTGTCGCTGCGATCCCAGCTCCAAAGCACCATGCAGTCGAGTTCGGGGTAATCGAGGCCCATGCCGACGGACGCATCATGGGCTTCCACGAGAAGAATCCCCATGCGCCGACCATGCCCGGTGATCCGTCCCGGGTCTACGCGTCCATGGGGAACTACCTCTTTTCGACGCGTACTCTCCTGGATCTGCTGATCGAAGACGCAAAGGATACGAAGAGTCATCACGATTTCGGTCGTGACATTCTTCCTAAGCTCGCCGGGAATTCGCCCATCTACGCTTACAACTTCGAGACGAACCGCATCCCTGGCGAGGCGGGAGATTCGGTTCCCTACTGGCGCGACGTCGGCACCATCGACGCCTATTACGAAGCCAACATGGACTTGAATCACGTCAAGCCCGAACTCAACCTCTACAACCGCGAGTGGCCGGTGCGCAGTACGAGCTATCCCGATCCGCCGGCGAAGTTCGTATTCGATGAAGATGGCCGTCGCGGTGAGGCGCTCGACAGCATTGTGTCGGGAGGCTGCATTCTTTCCGGTGGCCTGGTTCGGAAGTCCGTTCTCAGCCGCGGAGTGCGCGTGCACACCGGCGCAGTGGTCGAGGGCTGCGTCATCATGGACAATTGCGACATCGGCCGGCACGCGAAGCTGCGCCGGGCGATTCTTGATAAGAACGTTCGCATTCCGGCGAACACCGAGATCGGGTTCGATCTCGAAGCCGATCGCGCGCGCGGATGGCATGTGACCGACTCCGGAATCGTCGTCATTGGAAGAGAGCACAGTCCGGTACCGATGGCGTCCATGTTCGCCTGAGCATCATCCTCTCTCCGATTGAACGGCAATGTTGCGCGGCAACGAAGGGCATCCTGCCGCGAACGCTGCGATAGAGCTGCTGGCCGCGGCGCGGATTCGCCGTCGTAGTGCGGCAGGAATGCAGAAAATGCTGGGACCCGAAGTCGGCCGAACAAAATTGTCGACGGCCTCGGCAAGGCTGGCACGGAGATATCGTCAGAATAGTCTAAAGACGAATCCCAAATTGTTCACTGAGAGTCGAACTCCACTCTTCTTCTGACGCAAGGCTTCGCTCTTCCCGCTCACCCTTGCTCGTCGTGATCAGTTTCATCTCCGACAATGTGATCCGGCCGTCGGGGGTAGCGCGCGAACAAATGCGTTTCTGCGTGAACGACGATTCGGGCGAAGTTTGATGGTAGCGGCACATCCCGGTGAACTCCTCGAGACGGCGCGGGCGGGAAGAAAACGAGAACTGCGGCTTCCAACTGCCATCCGGCAGACCCTTTTCCATTTGCAGACGCTCGCCTTGTTGCAGAAGCCGGTACAAACCCGTCGGATCCAGTTGCTCTCTCCCCGCCTCTAGGCGAAGCGGTTCCAGAAACGACTCGCCGAATCCAACGTCAGCCAGCCAGGGATCTTCGAGATCAACCCGCAGCGTCAGATGATCGAACTCCGGTCCCTCGTCGCCGTTCGCTCGTGCCACGCGAGCCGAGAGCAGTGTGACCTGGAACCCGAGAGCGCGCAACAATGTGGCGAAGGCGCCGTTCAACTCGTAACAGAATCCGCCTCGGCGAAGAACGACAATTTTGTTCAAGATTGCTTCTTCATTGATCGTGATCTTGCGCCCGAGTGAGATGTCGAGATTCTCAAAAGGGACTGCCCACAGATGTGCACGGTGGAGCGCGCAGAGAGTGTCAGCAGTCGGATCAGTCGGGCCTGAGTATCCGATCCGGGCGAGATATGAGGAAGTGTCAACCATGAGACACTCACTCTATCTTGTCGTGCTTCGCCAAATTATGCCTAGAGCACAATATCTGAATGTTCTTTGCATCCTTCGAAGACCCGCCTTGCGAATATGGGATGATGTGATCGAAATGAAGATTCTCTTTGCTGCCACACTTAACACAGCAGCCTTTATCTCGCTTCCAAACTTCCAACTTAACTGCGGACGGAATAACTCGATCGTGGTCGATCTGCTCACCTGAACCGTGCACGTTCAGGATAGCTTTATCAACGATCTCAAGTTTGAACTTGAACACTTGTCGCCGGTCCGAGGTCTCTTGCCAAGCGTCCACCAATCGGAACAGTCCGTTGTACGTCCAGATACCGTCGCGAATCTTTTCGAAGACACGTACCAGTTCGGCGTCCGCCCTCCCCAATTTGTAAAGCCTAACCGCATCTAGAAACAATCCGTTCTGTGTGAGTCTCCCGCTCGGGAGGAATTCAGGTTGGTCAACCTCTTTGGGTTCGGGCCCGCCCTGCGCCCGGGCGATGTCGTGGCCTTCGTAGATGATCACCCGTCCGGCCTCTTCGAACCTGTCTGCGTAAGGGGCGCCGCGTCTGAGGCTCATCAGGATTAAGCTATCGTTTCCCTTGAGGCGGAAGTTCATCCCGCGCTGCAAGTTCACGCCGAAATTAGCGCACATCTCCAGATAGGAAAGGACGTCACCCTGACTTAGCATTGTGTGTCCATCAAAGTACGTTTTGCGCAGGAGTATATCGCAAGGTCATGAGCTTTGATTGGCCACCAACTTCTAACTGGCAGAGTGCTTGAATCCTGCCACTGGATCAATTGGACGGGCCCCAGTCAGATTCAATTTTAGGCGGATGCAGTAACGTCTGCAGCACAACGCAATACTGCTCCGTCTTCTCCTGTAGTGCACGGAGCTGATCTTGAGTGGCCTCAGGGGCATCCACATCGACTTGGACGCGAATAGCTTGGAAGCCCACAGGCACCTCCTTGGAGAGACCTAATGTTCCTTGCAGATCCATATCACCGTTCACTGTGACTTCGATGTGGCGCGTTGGCACGCCCATGGCCTTTGCCACCAATTGACATGTGAGTTGAGCACAGGCCGCCAGCGCACCGATGAGAAGATCGCCGGAGCAAGCGGCTGTGCCCGTTCCACCGACTCCCTTGTGCGCCTCCGCCTGGTAGATCGCTCGACCGATATCGACCGAGCACGACAACGGCGTCGCCGTCTCGCTTCCCTTCGCGGTTAAAGTGATTCGGGAGCTTGCAGGTTCACGGCGATACTGCTCCTTCAACGGCTTCTGTAGTGATCTGATATCCACGATTCCTCCCACCTTCAATTCAATCAGTTTGATCCCCGATGGAATACTTCTAGACTCCGAACCTCTCCCGATACACGCTGGGCGAAACGCCGGTGTGCCGCTGAAACAGTGAGCGGAAGAAAGCCACGTCCTGGTAGCCTACGGCGTCGCTGATCTCCTGCATGGTGCGATGGTTGCTCTCCAGCAAGCGTTTGGCGGCTGCAATACGCAACTTCTGCAGATAGGCCAAGGGGCTGTCGCCAGTCGCCTGTTTGAAGCGGCGGACAAAGTTGCGCAGGCTCATCCCGGCGCGATGGGCCGGAGCTTCAAGCGGAAAAGGGCGATGAAAATTCTGATGCAGCCAATCCTGCGCGGTCGAAATGGCTTCATCGTTGTGCTCGGTTTTCAGCGGGACTACGGCGAACCCGGCCTGCCAGGCTCGGGGCATCTCGATGAGCAATGCTTTGGCGTTCTCCATCGCGATATCGTGCCCGCAGAATTTTTCTACCAGGTAGAGAGTTAGATCGAGCGCAGCGTGCACGCCTCCGCCGCAATATAGATCCCGGTCCTCGGTCACCATCAACTCTGGCATCCACTTCACCTTCGGATACTTCTCTCGAAATCGCTCGGCCAGCGCCCAATGCGTGGTGGCGCGCTTGCCATCCAGCATGCCAGTGGCTGCAACTAGGCCAACGCCCGAACACACGCTGGCGATGGCCGCGCCGCGCTTGTGCCATCGCTTCAGCCACGGCACGACTGGCGCGTTGCGCTCGACCACATCGTCAAGGCTGAGACCAGTGGTTGGAATAAAGATGAGATCGGTTCGCCGGATGTCGTGGATCGCACTCATTGGCTGTATGTGGATCGGACCGTCACACAGAACCGGCCGCCCGTTCGCCGAAGCTGTTCTTACTTGAAAGCGCGGTTTCTCCGCCTTTCCCGTGAGTTTGTTCCAGAGTGAACCGGCATGGCGAAAGACCTCCATCGGTCCAACCGCAGTGGAGGAAAAAGTTTGATCGAGAAGCAAAACCGTGACGTCAATCATGACCCCTCACAAATATCGATGGCGTATTCGCCTATCTACAATGGCATATCTGCCATCTTGTTGCAAGGCGCTTTTGTAAGTACTTTTTAGTTGTCGAGCATGGATAGTTCGAGAAATCAGACTAGGAATGAGGAACAGAGGAATATGGCAACTGCACAGCAGCTTCCAACTCTCGTCAACGGCGTCAATGTTGACAATCTTTTTACAACGATCGATGCAATCAAGGCTGCACCGGCCATCGCGAAGTTCAAGTTTCGCATTCAGAACAAATGGGAAGGCGCCGCTCACAACCGTTCGGCCGTAAACGGGTTTTTTGGGGCCGGACAGGAATTCTCACGACAGAAGTCATTCGTTCTGCGCGCAGATGAGCCCGCAGTCCTACTTGGAGAAGACTCGGCGCCGAACCCGGTCGAGTATCTGCTACACGCCCTGGCAGCTTGTGTGACGACTGGAATGGTCTATCACGCAGCGGCCCGAGGCATTCAGATCGAAGAAGTCGAGTCGTCGTTTGAAGGCGACATTGATCTGCACGGATTTCTTGGACTCGATCCGCAGGTCCGCAAGGGATACCAGGGAATCCGCGTCAACTTCAAACTCAAAGCCAACGTGCCCGACGAGCAGTTGCAGGAGATCGTGAAATTGGGAACTGGACACTCGCCGGTCTTCGATTCGCTTACCAATGGCGTGCCGGTCTCGGTCACGGCGGAAAGACTCTAGGACTTTTGCAAGGCCATCCCTGGGGACACTAACCAATTAACTCGAAGGAGAAACCTATGACACAGATGAAAGCCGTTCGTACATGGGCCATCAGTTTTCTGAACCTGGCGTTGTTGTGGAGCGCAGCCACGGTCGTTCCACTCTTCGCGCAAGAAGCTTCCCATGCTGAGCACGCCGTGCCGGCCAAACTGGTCCGGGATGTCCGGAAGGCGACGCGGCAATTCCTCGACGTAAACACCGCTGGTCCGGCAGGATACGGACCAGCATTTGGGTGCGTCACCGGTCCCGACCACGGAGCCATGGGCATTCACTACGTCAACGGCACGCTCGTTGGTGACGGCCAAATTAAGTTGGAAAATCCCGAGGCTCTGATCTACGAGCCAGTCGGGAACGCGCGCCGGTTGGTCGGAGTTGAATACATTGTCGACGCCGCCACCTGGCTTGCCGCAAATAACAATGTCCCGCCCTCACTCGATGGCCAGGATTTCCAGTTCGTCGGTGCGCCGAACCGGTTCGGCCTGGATCCGTTCTTTGAGCTGCACGTCTGGGCCTGGCGCGACAATCCGCTAGGCGCATTTGTGGATTGGAACAACGCGGTGACGTGCGAACTGCAGTGAGGCGAATGCCTTCGCAGGGATGCAATGCCGGCCCGTCCAGCCCTGCCTGGACGGGGGCATAGCTTAAGCGATTTGCGCCCGGGAATCCGTCGAACCTCCGCTGCTTTAGCCGAGGCGAGTTCATCAAGACGGGCTTACTCCGGCAAGGTCGCCGCGGTATCCAGAGTGAACTGCGCCGCAATCCCTGCGGGCCTGGTGCGGCCGCCTGGCTGTCCGCCCCCGATCCAGGCCTGCACGTTCCCGGGCACGATGCGGCGTTGACCGGACTCATCCACGATGCTCAGATCACGATCCCGCAGAGTGAACTGCACCGTCTGTTTCTGACCGGGCTCCAGACGGATTCGCTTGAATGCCTTCAGAGCGCGCAGCGGTGCACCGGGTACGCCGGGATGAGTGAGATAAACCTGCACCACTTCGTCACCGGCTTTGCCGCCGGTGTTGCTCACGTCCACGGACAATGTGACTTCAGTTGACGGACCGCTACCCTTGTCAGCGCGAGCGTTCGCATATTCGAACGTGGTGAAACTCAGACCGTAGCCAAACGGATAAAGCGGTTCACCATCGAAATAGAGGTAGGTACGTTTGCTCATCGAGTAGTCGTCGAATGCGGGAAGTTGAGCGACAGATTTGTAGAACGTCACAGGCAAGCGTCCCGCAGGACTGAAGTCGCCCGCAAGCAGCCCCGCGACGGCGGTTCCGCCCTCCTCGCCCGGGTACCACGCTTCAACGATGGCCGGCACATGCTCGTCTGCCCAATTGACAGAGAGGGCGCTGCCATTCATCAAAACGAGGACAACCGGTTTACCCGCAGCCTGGATACGCTCGAGCATTTGTTCCTGCGGAGCAGGTAGATCGAGTTTGGTTCGATCGCCGCCGGAGAAGCCTTCGGCCTGAACCTTCATCTCCTCGCCTTCGATGCGCGGAGAGAGTCCGGCCACCATGACCACCAGATCGGCTTTGCGCGCGGCTTCCACGGCATCTTGTCCGTTGTGGCTGGGAGGGCTCCAGATGAACTGCGCATTGCCGATGCTGCTGCGCTGGTAGAACTCAATCTTTACCGGATATTTGTGTTGGCTTTCCAGGGGAACTTTGGCCGTGATGGTTGTGGCGGGCTCGTGGTCCGTCCAGTCTTCAGCCACGAGTTTTCCATCGATCCAGACACGATAGCCATCCTGCCCGGTGAATCCGATGGTGTACTCCCCGGACTCGGAGGGTACGAGAACTCCGCTCCAGCGCGCCGAGTACGCACCGGGAAATTCATGCGAGGGGTTGGTCACGTCGGCGACGCGGTCAACTGTGCGATCAAGTCGCTTCACTGCAGGCGAACCGTTGAGCGTCTCGTTGGTAAAATATTCCGCCGCCAGGCCGTGCTCCTTGCATGACCCCTCAGGACAAAGGGCCTCCGCCGGAACGGTGAGCATCACAGGGCCAACCAACCCGACCCCTTCGACGTAGGTCACTTTCGCGGTAGAGAACCGCTTGCGGATACCGTCGAGCACGGTCACCGGATGCGAAGGCGTTCCAGTGTAGTTGCCCACAAGGGCATCCAGATTGGTCGCGTTCGGACCGACGACCGCGATCGTCTTAGGTTCCTGCTTCAGCGGGAGAAGACCATTTTCATTCTTGAGCAGTACGATAGACTCCTGCGCCATCCGAAGCGCAAGCTGACGATGAGCGGGAGTGTCATTGTCGGCAGGTGAAATCTTCGAGTAGGGATCGCTGTCACGAGGATCGAACATGCCCAGCCGGAAACGGGTGGTGAACAAGCGGCGCAACGTCTGATCGATTACTGACTCGGGAAGAAGCCCGTGACGAACCGCCCCCAGAATGGCCTCGGGATGCGTGGTCATGTGGTTGCGGTAATCTCCGCAAATGTTATCCATTCCGGCCGTGAACGCGGCGGCGACGCCCTCTTCGGCATTCGGCTTGTAGTGGTGTCCCTCGAAGATGTCTGCTACGGCCCCGCAATCGGAAACGACGTATCCTTGAAAACCCCACTTCTGGCGGAGGTACTCGTCCAGAAGCATCTTGCTCGCGCATGCGGGAACGCCATCCACTGCGTTGTAGGCGCACATCACGGAGTCGGCCTTGCCCTCGGTCACCGTGGCGCGGAACGCCGGCAGATATGTGTCCTGCAAATCGTGAGGTGAAACTTCGATATTCACGAAGTGCCGAGTCGATTCCGGACCGCTGTGGACGGCGAAATGCTTGGGCGTCGCGACTACCTTGATATATTTCGGATCGTTGCCTTGAAGCCCTGTGACGAAGGCGATGCCGATTCTTGAAGTCAGGTAAGGATCTTCGCCATAGGTCTCCTGGCCCCGTCCCCAGCGCGGGTCGCGAAAGATGTTGATGTTAGGAGACCACGCGGTCAGGCCACGGTACCAGTCGGCGGTGCCGTCGGGATGCAGGCTGGCATAGTACTTGGCCCGAAATTCCGTACTGATGACATCGGCGGCACCATGCATGAGAGACTCGTCAAAGGTGGCCGCCATTCCAATCGCCTGTGGAAACACGGTGGCGTATCCAGCGCGGGCCACGCCATGCAGGCCCTCGTTCCACCAGTTGTAGGCCGGAACGCCCAGGCGCGGAATCGCTGCGGACTTGTTTCCCAGCTGCGAAACCTTCTCCTCCAGCGTCATACGCGAAATCAAGTCGTCGATGCGGCGCTCCATCGGAAGCGAAGTGTCTTTGTAAGCGGCGTTCGCGGGTGGCTGTGCTTGCCCATGCGCTAATGAACTGAAGCCAATCACGAGAATGAGGAAAAAAGCGGTGCCGGTTTTCATGAAGTCCCCCGATAGTAATTGCCGAGAGCAGTTTGGCGATGAGTTAAGAGACTGCGGATTCGAGGAAAGACGAACGGAATTCAGGATGCGAGATCACCTCACGCGCAACAATATAGCAGTTTGTTCCGATTGGAGCCGCTAGAGCAGCTGCGAATGAACTGCTTAAACAGGCAACTGTTCCTGCATCCAGCCCGGAGTTTCCAGTTTCGGGTCGCTGGTCAGATCGATCACCAACCGTTCCAGCACCATGCGTTTGCTCACGGGATTGGAGCGCAGAGCGAGATCGGCTTTCGCCACCAGGCGGATCGCACGCGTAAGTTCCCGGCGGTTCTTGTAGCGGCGCGCCTGTTTGATGATGTCGTCGGCGGCGAAGGGTGGAACCCGAAATCCCTGCCACAGCGCGGCCCACAGCATCCGCTGGTCGCGGACATTGCGTTCGAGAATCACCAGCATCTGGCGGAAGGTTTTCGCCAGCATGTAGATGTGTCCGATCGCGGCCTCTTCCCCTTCGCCGGAGAGCAGAATCGCATCAAGCACTTCAAGTGCGCGCACGCGGTCTTTGCCCGAGATCGCATCGGTCAGTTCGTAGAGCGAACGCTGCTTGGCCGCGAGCACCATGGTCTCGACATCGCCCAGCGTGATGCGTTTCTTTTCGCCGACATAGAGGATCAGCTTCTCCAGTTCGTTGGAGATCATCATCATGTCGCCGCCAAGCGCATCAACCAACTCGCGAGCGCCGTCAGCGTCGATCTTCACTCCGCGGCCGGTGCAGTAGTCCGTGATCCATCGCACCGCATCGCCTTCTTCCACGCGTGCCAGTTCTACAATGCCGCAGTACTGGCCCAGAGTGTCGCGGATGCGCTGGTAGCGTTCCTTGTCCTGCATCTCCATCTTGCGGACGTCGGCGGGAATGCTGATGTGGTCGGCGACGAAAACGAGGAGCGCGTCAGGATTAGGATTCTTGCAGTACTCTTCGATCGCGGCCAGTTTCTCCTCGTTGGAGCCACGGCCAAAAAGATTCTTCACGCCGCGCACGAAGAACACTTGAAACGGAGCCATGAGCGAAGGCGTGCGCGCGCGGTCCAGAACCTCGGCCAAATCCGTTTCGGCAAGGTCGAATTCAAAAAAGCTGAAGTCCCGCAGATCGGCGGGAACCAGGTGTTCGAGAATGGCATCACGAAAACGCTTGCGGAAAAAAGCCTCGTCGCCCACGAACACGTAAGCCGGACGCATCTTGCGCGATTGAAGCTCGCTCACAAAACGATCGGCTTGGGCGAAAGCGCGCATTAGAATTCGTTTCCTGCCAGCATGGTCGACTTACGCACCGACTTCGACTTTAGCAAAGGGTAGCCTGTTCGCATAGTAGCGTGCTTGTACTCACCGTAGCTGTCGAGTTGCGCTCGACAGACAGCCGAGGGCGGCTGTCCCCACAAAAACCTACAGCTTGGATAAGAACTGCATGACTTCCGGTGATTCCCAGTTAATGGGCCCCACAACCTTCCGCCGCAGCACGCCCTGCCGGTCGATGATGTAGCTTTCCGGCCAACCGGACGTGCCGTACATCCCCGCGACTTTCTGCTCGGGATCACGGACAGTCACGAAATTCACGTTGCGCTGTTTGAGGAAACGGTGATACGCGTCGTCATCGACATCGATACTCACACCGAGCACAACAACCCCGCGCGATCGCAACTGGTTCTGCATGGCCATCATCGATGGCAGCTCTTGCGTGCACGGGGGGCACCAAGTCGCCCAGAAATTCAAAACCACGACCTGGCCGCGGAACTGGTTCAGGCTCACCTGATGATCGGAATCCCGCACGGTGAAATCTTTTGCTGCGGAGCCAACATGCTGCGGCCGAGAGCCGGTATAGCACCCCGCAGTCACCAGCAGGAGCACAGTCAATAGGGAGAGCCGCTTCACTCTAGAAGCCCTCCAGGATGTTAGACACCAGGGTACGGGCAAAATCCCGCGAGAGACGCCGGAACGCCGGCGAGTCCTCTTCGAAAAAGCTGGAGAGATCCTGGGAAACTTCGTACTGCTCGCGAAACACGTACGCCGGATTCTGGTAGAGCACTTTGCCAGTGCGATCCGTCAACTGCACTCGCATGCTCACGACCACCAGCACGCTGGCCGCGCGACCGGTCGCCGTATCGTAGGTTAGCGGAGAAGCTACCGTCGAGAGCACCGTCCCAGTCAGGGTGGCGTCGGGATCATCGGCCGCATCATTCTGGATGCGGTAATGTGTGCGTGTGTTGAATTCGCGCACGACTGACGACGTAAGCATCTGCTCGATGTGATAAGTGAGCGTCTCGTTCTTGAAGGCTGGAATCGCGATGGTCTTGACGTTCTGCGGAATCTGGACCGAGTGGCCGGCAGTGTGGTATCCGCATCCCAGGTTGCAGAGAACCGCCAACAGCGCGACGACCCTCCCCTTCATTGAATCTTCCCTGTCGGACGTGTCGCCATCATGCTCTCGGCACACTCCACCGCAGTGATAGCCGAAATGCGAAGATTGTCGGCAGCCGCCCAGAGCCACGCGCCATTCGGCTGCGAGGGATCAGCTTTTAACCACAACTGTATATCCGACTGCCCGGCCGAGCTCACGTTGCTGGGAGTATCCTCGTCGCTGCCTGTGATCACCACATGGTCCCCGGCTAAAGCACGCGACAACTCAGCCATATCTGCCGCAGCTTCTGTTTCTAAGAAGAGGGCCAGGGCATGCCCGTGAAAAATCGGCGCCTGCAGCATCATCAGAGAAGGCTGAGGAGCGTCCGCGCCTGCAATCAGCCGGTAGTGACGTAGCACCCGGGCCTCGACGGAATCGAGCGCGGGATGCGACTTTTGCCCGTACCGCGCAACCAGGTTGAACGCCACCTGGGCATCGAAGACGTCCTTGGGCAACGGCTGGAACGAGAGCAGATTCACGGTCTGCTGGTGCAGTTCATCCATGCCGCGTTGTCCGTGCTCAGAAGCAGGCTCGAACATGGTAGCAACGGCTCGCCGGATCACACCCGCCTTCCGGGCGCGCAACAACAGCAATGCCAGCGAGACGGCAAGCGGATGCGCGGTCACGCAGGGCCCCGGCTGCAATTCCGGCGGTGCGACCTGGCCTCGCTCACGTTCGATCCAGAGAGAACGCACGGTCGCTCCCGGCTGATCTTCCAACACCGCCGACAGATCAATGATCGCGCTGCCTGCATCGCGGGCATCCCTCCAACTGCGGCGCGTGCTTTCCTGATCGGAAGCGAAGAAAGTGAAGTCGACGTGTTCGAACTGCTCGGCGCGCACGCGCTGTATGAAGCTGATCTCGTCACCCATCGCCTCAAGCTGCCCAAGCGACTCGTCGTCGTCGAGCAGACGAATGTCGGCGGCTGGGAAGTTGCGCTCGTTCAGCAACTCGGCGAGTTCCTTGCCCTTTAACGAGGCCGCTCCAACAATCGCGGCGCGGTAAAGCTTGCCGCGCGAAGCTAACCCGGTCGACCCCGGAGTTGGTTTGATGAAATCGTTCATGACGTTTGCGAAGCTTCCTTGTAAGAAGGAGGAGGCGGGCCCGAGCGGCGGCGAAAAATCCACTGCAAGCGCCAGAAAACTCCCGAGATCATGTAAAGCAACGCGATCGCGAATAGCACCCTGCGTGAGAAGAAAAAGATCAAGGCAAACAGGGCCGCCAAAAGAACGATCAAGCGATAGGGATGGCGCGAGCGGAAATCAATATCCTTGAAACTGTAGAAGCGCCAGGTGCTCACCATAAGATAGCCCACGGTCGTCACCATGGCGGACCAAGCGAGAGCCGTGTACGAAGACTCCAGCGGCTCCCCCGCGGCAAAGTGGACGACCGCGGCAATCACGCCCGCACCCGCGGGAATCGGCATGCCGACGAAATATTTTTTTCCCGGGCGGCCGGGGTTTGACGGCTGCGGGTTCGACGTAATGTTGAAGCGAGCGAGGCGGCTGGCGCCGGCAATCAGGAACAGAAAGCTGGCGATGGCGCCAAGTTGAGTCAGCTTGATGTGCCACTGTCCTTGGGTTAGCAGTACGGGTGGCATCAGGTGGAAACCCCATGTCCACGCCAGCATTGCGGGAGCGACGCCGAATGTAATTGCGTCCGCCAGAGAATCGAGCTCGCGACCAAAATCGCTGGTCGTTCCGGTCATACGCGCGATGCGCCCGTCGAGTCCGTCGAACAACACCGCGAAACCGATCGCTATGGCTGCGTTGTCGAGGTGCCAGAAGTCCGTGAGGGTCGCGTGCATCACCTCCAGAATGGCGTAATAGCCGAGCGCCATGTTGGCAGTCGTGAATAGCGACGGAATGATGTACATCCCCTTGCTCAGCCTGCGCCTGCGCTGCGGAAGGAGTGGATCCATCAGTGAGCCCTTTCGGCCGACGCGTTGCCTGCTGCTGTCAGAGCTGGCTGCAGGGGCAAGTAGGCTACGATGCTGGCTCCGCCTTTGACGCGATCACCTACTTTCACGTTCACGCGGGCTCCGGCATCGAACAACACGTCGGTTCGCGATCCAAACTTGATCAACCCCACTCGCTGGCCCCGAACCAGCCGATCTCCTACTTTGGGGTAGAACACGATACGCCGCGCTAGAAGCCCGGCGATCTGCTTGAAGACGACGGTCTGCCCGTCGCCTTCGACCGTCACAATGTTCTGCTCGTTCAGATCCGCACAATCCGGACTGCGCGCATCGAGAAACTTCCCGCGCTGGTATCGGACGTCTCGCACCACGCCGCCGATCGGCGACCGGTTCACGTGCACGTCGACGACGCTGAGGAAGATACTTACTCGAAGCCGCTTCTCTTGGCCCACCACCACAGTAGAGATGTCCGTGACCTTCCCGTCCGCGGGAGAAACCAGGGCGTCGGGATCCTGAGGAATAGCACGCTCCGGATCGCGAAAGAACCACAGGAAGAAACACGCCAGAAGAATGGGAAGAATAGCCCACACAGGGTGGGTCAGCCAACCAAGCAGTATGCCGGCGGCAATCAGAGCCAGCCCGTAATAGTAACCATCACGAACCATGGGGGATAGTTGATTATATCCGCTGACGCGAGCGGATTGATTCGCGTCCAAGCGTAAGTATAAATAAAAAAAGGCGCTTCATCGCGCCGGCGTGTAGATATATGAATCCCGCGGCGGGTGCACCGCCGGATAATTTGGCCAAAATGACTATGCTACGTTGACGCCGTACTGCTGCCGATACTCGCGCTCGATCGACTCCATCTGATCCTTGAGGCGAAGTTTCAGCTTTTTCAAGCGCACTTCTTCCAGTTTTTCGTCTTCGCTGAGATAGCGTTTTTGAGTGAGTGTTTCGAGACGTTGCGCGTACTGCGTATGCTCCTGAGCCAGCCGGCGGAATTCATCGTGGCTGGTCAGGAGTTGGTCTCTCGGAGTCAGCATCCAGGCAGACCTCCAAACCTTGATATGAGGTCACGTTAACACAGCCGTAACATTGGGGACAATGCCAAAAAAGTTGTGCAGTCTCAAGGTGAGATGGTCTCAAACCAGCGTTTTGCTATACAAAACAGCGTCTTCGCTGGGATGGGAATAGTAGGCCTTCCGCCGCCCGGTTTCCATGAATCCCACGTATTCGTAGAGACGCCGCGCCGCCGAATTCGACTCTCGCACTTCCAGAAAAACGGCGGTGCTGTTAGTCTGCCGAGCTTGAACCAGCAGGCTATCAATCAGTTGCCTGCCGATTCCCATCCGGCGCACGGCCGGAGCAACGACTATATTCTCCAGTTCCCATTCGGCCGGCAAATAACGGGCGACGAGAAAACCGGCAAGCACAGAGCCGCCCTCTTCCTCCCCTACCAACGCTAACCTTACGGGTGATTCTGCACTGGCTGCGAAGAGATTGGCATACTGTTGTTCCGTCCAGTGCGCGGTCGTCGGACATTGCCGTTCGAGGCGAATCATCTCAGCAACATCTTCGAGAGTCGCCTTGCGTACGAAATAGGCCAAATTGCTTTCCAGTAAGTCTGAGACACAAACTAGGCGCTAGAAGCTGGTTTTGAATAAATTTCTGCGACCGAGCGCCGGATGTAATTCGCCTCCAATTGCTCGGGCGAGACGGTTTCACCAGTTCTGAGTTTGTCCCACCCAACACTGGCGATTTCGGCGGATCGTGGCCGCTGCACGCGATCCCAAATGGCGTGTTCTTGGGAGGCTCCCAATCTCTTCTTGAGGGCATCCGCAATTGCACGATCGGGTGTCGCAATCCATTGCGAGGCACCCGATTCAACCAGCTCTGCGAGAGACCGCATATCGAGCAGCGACTCTGCAATGCATTTGAACGAATGGCTCGTCTTCGAGGCACTGACGATTTCGTATTGACCGACGAAGGCCTCTTTTCGGCCGGCATCAAGGGCAACGGCGTAGCGGAATGTGACTTGTTGGACCGCCTCATCGCCAGCGGCAATTCCGTGACCGTATCGTGCTAAGACCTCAAGCAGCGAAACCGGCACGATTGGCTTCTGGAGAATTTCGGCCAGCGCCTTGATGGCCGCCAGTCCAACGCGCAAGCCGGTGAACGATCCTGGCCCAGAAACTACAACGAAGGCGTCGATATCCGTTTTTAGGAATTCGTGTTTCTTCAGCAAAGCAGCGATCTGCGGTACCAATTGCGCGGAAAATGTTCCGCCGGCGAGAGGGACCTCTTCGATCACTTCGACCTTATCTGGTTCGGTGCCTTCCTCGGCACGCACCAGACCGACGAAACCGTCTTTGCCCGAGGTGTCAGTAATGAGAAGAAGCATTCTTTGATGGTCTATCTGTGAAGATTGGTGAAATCCGCGGCCAGGGCGTTATGCCTGTACCAATTCCAACAGCACGCCTCCCGTGCTCGAGGGATGCACGAACACGTACTGATGCCCACCGGCGCCGGTCTTGATTTCCTCGGATACGAGACGCACGCCATTTTTCTTCAGCCGCTCGATTGCCGCGCACAGGTCCGGAACCTTGATGCAAACATGGTGCAACCCCTCACCGCGCTTGGCGATGAATCGGGCAATCGTGGAGTTCTCGGACGTGGCTTCGAGCAGTTCCAGCCGGCTCTCCCCCACCGGAACCATCACCAGCCGTACCTGCTCATGCTCGACGGTTTCTTCCGGCGAGACACTGAGCCCCAGCGTTTCGTAGATCGCCTTAGCCGCCGCCAGCGACTTCACCGCAATGCCCAGATGGTCGATCGCGAAGTTCACATCACCTCTGCGCTGCACACAAATTTTAGATTTTAGATTGCAGATTTCAG
Source organism: Terriglobia bacterium (assembly GCA_020073385.1). GTDB lineage: Bacteria > Acidobacteriota > Terriglobia > Terriglobales > Acidobacteriaceae > Sulfotelmatobacter. The sequence continues at coordinate 69,695 of JAIQFH010000026.1, forward strand.
ATTGAAAACCCGGAACGCCAGCTGTTCAATCTGCAATCTGAAATCGAAAATCTGAAATCTTCACGATCTCTTCCCCGCAATCTCCTCGATCAAAGAATAAGGGTCCCTCTTGTGCTCAGCGACTTCCGCCGCCAGCCGCTGTATGCTCCCATCGCCGAGCCGTGCGCGCGCCTTTTCGAGCATTGCGTCGCGCAGCATTTCCACCAGCCGCTGCTGCCAGTTCTCCACGCTCTTCTTCAGCGCTCGATTCTCTTTCTGCAGATAATTCTCATACTCGGCCACGGCAGCACCCAATTCTTCGACGCCCTTGCCTTCGCTGGCGACGGTCTTCACGATCGGAGGCGTCCAGCCGTCATTGCGCACCGCCAGCGATTGTAGCGCGCGGATTTCGCGTTCCACGCGCTCGGCTCCGTCGCGATCGCTCTTGTTGATCACAAAAATGTCGGCGATCTCCATAATCCCGGCCTTGATGGTCTGCACATCGTCACCCATGCCAGGAACAAGCATCACAACTGTGATATCGGCCAGCCGTACAATGTCGACTTCATCCTGCCCCACGCCAACCGTCTCAATCAGGATCATGTCGCGCCCCGACGCGTCGAGCACACTCGCGACGTCGGCGGTAGTCCGCGCCAGCCCGCCCAATGACCCTCGCGTCGCCATGCTGCGGATGTAAATGCCGGGGTCGGCAAAGTGATGCTGCATGCGGATGCGGTCGCCCAGAATCGCGCCACCGGTATACGGGCTGGTAGGGTCGACCGCGATAATGCCGACGGTGTACGTGTCGTCGGGTGCCCCATTCAAGCCGCGTTCTTTGCGGCTTGAGTGGGGATTTTTGGTGTTTCGATAAAGTCGCGCCAGTTGGTCGACGAGCGTGCTCTTCCCCGCACCGGGTGCGCCTGTCAGCCCGATGATGCGAGCCTTGCCGGTGTATGGAAAAAGGGCCTTCAGCAGGTCGGACCAACCGGATGCGCGATTTTCAACGGTGGAAATGGCACGCGCCAACGAGCGAGCATCGCCGGAGCGTAGGGACTGAATCCATTCCTTTTGAGCGCTGACCAAGATGTCAGTGTAAAGCAGCCAAGAAATCGGCGAAACAGATTAGTAGCGATGCACGCCACAGCCCGGACACGACCATCGCGGGCCCGCCAGAAGCGGCGTCTTGCAGAATGGACACATCGTGTCATCCGCCGGCAGAACCGATTTGATCCCCTGCCGCAAAGACAATTCTTTCGGAGCTCGCAAGAGGTGCCGAAGTAGCAGCAAGCTGGCAACCGGTCCACCAATTCGAAACAGCCAGCTCACCCACTCATCCGGTGCCTCTGCCGGTTCTACCCACGACACCCCAGAAACCATTATCAAGATGGCCAAGCCAATCCACTTGAATGACCTTCTGGTTCCTGGGGCCGTGTGCGGTTCTGCCCCGCACCGGACGCATCGCCAATGTTTCCAGAATCCAACCGGGAGAATCGGGATCCAGAAGATATGCCCGACGTCGAAAGTGCGAATCGCGATCGAGCGACTCGCAGCGCGGCAGGTAAGACAGTAATCGTTGCGGAATGCAACCCGCTTCGGCCAGAAGTGGTAAGCACCGTGGATCAGGACCATACTGTTGACTGCGTCCCCCACGCAGTCCGTGACAGCCTAATCCTTGAGTAGCTGCCGCGCAATGACTAGCCGTTGAATCTCGCTCGTCCCTTCACCGATGGTGCACAGCTTGACGTCGCGATAGAACTTCTCGGCCGGATAGTCTTTGATGAATCCATAGCCGCCGTGAATCTGCACGCCCTCATTGGCGCACCTCACCGCGACTTCGCTGGCAAAGAGCTTCGCCATGGACGACTCCTGCGTCGACTTCATCCCGGCGTCTTTCATGGATGCGGCACGCATGGTCAGCAGCGTGGCCGCGTCGATCTCAGTAGCCATGTCGGCCAGCTTCCACTGGATCGCCTGAAAATCACTGATCGCTTTTCCGAACTGCCGCCGCTGCTTGGAATACTTCAGCGCGGCCTCGAATGCCCCTTCCGCCATTCCTAACGAGAGGGCCGCGATCGAAATGCGGCCTCCGTCGAGCACGCGCATCGCATCGGGAAAACCTTGCCCTTCGCCGCCCAGGAGATTTTCCGCCGGGATCACGCAATCTTCGAAGATCAACTCCGCGGTATCGCTGGCTCGCAGTCCCAGCTTGTTCTCCTTTTTCCCCGGACGAAATCCCTTGGTGTCTTTCTCCACCACAAAGGCCGAGAGGCCATGCGTGTGTGCCGTCCGATCGGTGACGGCGAGCACAACCACTACATCGGCATAGTGCCCGTTGGTGCAAAAGGTCTTCGTTCCATTCAGTACCCAGCTATTTCCTTTGCGCACAGCCGTCATGCGCGCACTACCTGCGTCCGATCCCGAGGACGGCTCTGTCAGTCCCCATGCGCCAATGAATTCTCCCGTCGCCAGCTTGCTGACATATTTCTTCTTCTGTGCTTCGTTGCCGGCGAGAAAAATATGATTGGTGCAGAGCGAAGTGTGCGCCGCCACGATGATGCCCACCGATCCGTCGACACGCGAGAGTTCCTCGATCGCCGTGACGTACTCGACATAGCCCATGCCCGCGCCGCCGTACTCCGGCGGGAAGACCGTGCCCAGCAATCCGAGCTTGCCCAGTTCCTTGATCGTGGCTAGCGGAAACTCGCCCTTCTCGTCCCACTCCATGACATGTGGCTTGATCTCGCGCTCGGCAAATTCACGAATGCTCTTTTTCAGTTGCAATTGCTCTTCGTTCAGTTGGAAATCCACGATGCCCCTCCGAGGCCTCCCAATGACACCAGGCCGCGATGCCACCGGATTCTCGATTAAAACATAGCTCTCACGAACGAAGAAGTTACCTCAGACAAATTGATGACAAACGTTGGGAAGCAGCATGAACATTGGGGATTTTGCAGATCAATGGAGGTTTGCCAACCGACCGTATGGTTGGAGATCCCCCCTCCCCCGGCTCTTCTGTTCACACTCAGACGCCGGGGCGCAATTCCACAGGCTGGAGGAACGACTGGAAGACTTCGTTCGACAGCAATCGCCCGCGAGATGTAAGGAAGATCCGATCGGCCGATCGCTGTAGTAAACCTTGCTCGACCAGGTCTTCCATGTTGGCTCGCAGGGCCTCGAGCGTGTTCGATCCAAACAGGTCGCCGACCTCGCGCAGATCGACTCCGCGATTCAACCGCAATCCGAGGAAGAACGTTTCTTCCATTGCCGTCGTTCGAGAGATGGTGGTCCTCTGCAATGGCGCATCCGCAACGTATTTTTCCAAAGCGTCCGAGGTTGAAAAGCGTACAGCTTCCAGCTCAGGGGAGAGCGAGGCCAGCATCGAGTGAGCATCTACGCCAAAGCCGAGATACGGCTGCCGCGTCCAATATTTCAGATTGTGCCGCGATTCGAATCCCGCACGCGCGAAGTTGGAGATCTCATACTGCGCAACTCCTGCCGCACCCAATGCTTCGCACGCCGCCAGATAGAATTCAACAATCGCTTCTTCATCCGGGACAAAATGCGCGTGATAACGCGTCCCACCCGCTATCAACTCCCGCCCCAGCCGCGAATCTTCATCGACTTCGAGCATGTAAACGCTGACGTGCGGCGCACCAGTAGCAATCGTCTCCTGCAAAGATTTCTTCCAACTCTCCGCCGTCTGGTGCGGTAGCCCGGCAATCAGGTCGATGTTGATGTTCGTAATCCCGGCAGCGCGAAGTCGTGCGATGTCATCCAGAGTGGTGGCGCGCTTATGAAGCCTCCCGACCGACGCAGCTTCTTCATCCACGAACGACTGAACCCCAAGGCTGACCCGGTTCACTCCGCAAAGCAGCAGAGTGTCCAGCATTTCTGCCGTCAAGGTCCCCGGCGCGCACTCCCCCGTAATCTCCGCGCCCGCCTTAACTGCGAACTGTGTGCGAACAGCATCGAACATTCGCCGCAATTGGGCCGAGGAGAGAACAGTCGGCGTGCCTCCGCCCAGATAAATCGAATCCACTTCCCGCTCGAACTTGCCCCCCATCTGCGCCGCTGTCTGAGGCGCGCCCGCGATATCGCCGCACACTCGGCACACATACTTCTCAAACACCGCCTTCGAAAACACGTCGGAGGCGAAGTTGCAGTAGCTGCATTTCGTCCGGCAGAAGGGCACCGAAATGTAGATCCCCAGGCTCACTTCTTCATTATCCCAAACCTTTTCCATCTTCCCCGCGGTCCGGGCCATCTATTTGAGGTAACCTTGTTGGAAGGCGCCCCTCCGCCCTGGTTCGACCCGTAATCGAGACCCGATGGCCCAGGAAGAAGAAGTACTAGGCAAAGCGTATGACAGCCGCCTGATGCGCCGGCTGCTCACCTACCTGCGCCCGTACCGCTGGCAGGTGGCAGTAGCCATTGTCTCGATCATCCTGAAGTCGTTCGCTGACGTTCTCGGTCCGTATCTGGTCAAGGTCGCCGTCGACCGCTACCTCGCACCCGCCAAGGGATCGACCTCCGGAATGTGGAACTGGCTCAGCCCGAAGCCCCTGACCGGAATGGCGCAGATCTCCACGATTTACTTTGGCCTGCTGATCTTCACCTTCGTGCTGGAATTCCTGCAGACCTACTACATGCAGTGGACCGGCCAGCAGATCATGTTCGACTTGCGCAGCCAGATTTTTCGGCATCTGCAGCGCATGCACGTCGCCTTCTACGATAAGAACCCCGTGGGGCGGCTAGTCACGCGCGTTACGACTGACGTTGACGCCTTGAACGAGATGTTCACTTCGGGCGTGGTCTCAATCTTCGAGGACCTGTTCGTGCTCGCCGGGATTCTCGGGATCATGCTTTGCATGAACTGGAAGCTCGCGCTAATCACCTTCGCCGTGCTGCCGTTCATCGTGTTCGCGACCAAGATTTTCCGCGACAAGGTGCGTGATTCCTACCGCCGCATTCGCACCGCCATCGCCCGCATTAATTCTTATTTGCAGGAGCACGTCAGCGGCATGGTGGTGCTTCAGCTTTTTAACCGCGAGCGCCGCGCCTACAACCGCTTCGCGGAAATCAACCGCAGCCATATGGACGCCTTCAAAGACGCGATCCTGGCATATTCCGTTTACTACCCCATCGTCGACCTGTTTTCCTCGGTGGCAATTGCGTCCGTGATCTGGTGGGGCGGGCAAGACGTCATTCGGAAGATTTCGGTAACCACGGTTGAATTCACGCGTCATCCTCTGGGGCTGCACCCCGTGGCGGCAGTCGCATCCCTCGGCGTTCTCATCGCCTTCACGCAGTACGCCATGCGCTTCTTCCGCCCGATCATGGATTTCAGCGAAAAGTACAACATCCTCCAGTCCGCAATGGCGGCCAGCGAACGCATCTTCAAGATGCTGGACACTCCGGTAGAGGTCGTCTCGCCCGCAGCGCCGAAGAAGCCCGCGGGCCCAGGCCGCATCGAATTCGACCACGTCTGGTTCGCGTATCGGGACGTGCCGGATGAGACCATGGACCACGTAGCGACGGCCGCCTCGGCTGTCCCGCCGAAGCGAAGCGAAGCGGCCTCAGGCAATGGTTTTTCCCACCCTTCGAAAAGCCCGAAGGGTGGGGCACCCGCCGAAAGCATCGCAACGCCCGACTGGGTCCTCCGCGACGTCACCTTCACGATCGAGCCCGGAGAAACCGTCGCAGTAGTCGGCCACACCGGCGCCGGCAAGACCACTCTCATTTCCCTGCTCCTCCGCTTCTACGACGTTCAGAAAGGCGCGGTCAGAATCGACGGCGTGGACGTAAAAGAGATGGACCCTGCCGATCTGCGCGCCCGCTTTGGCGTTGTCCTGCAGGATCCATTTCTCTTTAGTGGCACGATCGGAACCAACATTCGCCTGGGCACGCAGCGCATCGAGGACGCGCATATCCAGCAAGCAGCCGAAGACGTCAATCTTGGCGATTTCATCCGCGCCCTGCCCAACGGCTTCGACGAAGAAGTGCGCGAGCGCGGCTCGACGCTCTCGACCGGACAGAAGCAACTGATCTCATTCGCCCGTGCCCTGGCGCACGAACCGAAGATTCTGATCCTCGACGAAGCGACTTCCAGCGTTGACACCGAGACCGAGTTCAAAGTCCGCGACGCCCTCGCCCGCATGGTCGAAGGGCGCACCTCGCTGATCATCGCCCATCGCCTCTCCACCATCCAGCGCGCCGACAAGATTATCGTCATGCACAAGGGTCAGCTGCGCGAAATGGGTACGCACCAGGAACTCCTCGCTCACCGCGGCATCTACTACAAGCTGTACCAGCTGCAATACAAAGATCAGGAGATTGATGTGGCGCGCGCGTCCTCGCCCGCGAATGCCGGGGAATCCACAGTCAGCGCCGACGATTAGAACGTCCGCATGTTGCGCTTCCGAATTGACTCTCTCCCCGCAACCCACTAGCATTCTGCGAGTGCTCGGCCAGACCATCTCTCACTATCGAATCGTCGAAAAGCTTGGTGGTGGCGGCATGGGAGTCGTCTATAAGGCCGAGGACATCAAACTCCACCGCTTCGTCGCCCTGAAGTTCCTGCCCGACAACGTCGCTAAAGATCCCCAGGCGCTGGGCCGCTTTCAGCGCGAGGCCCAGGCGGCATCGGCCCTGAACCATCCCAACATTTGCACGATTTACGAGATTGACGAGCACGAGGGACAAGCTTTCATCGCGATGGAGTTCCTCGACGGCGTCACGCTGAAGCATGCCATCGCAGGCCGGCCGCTCGACAGCGACACTGTGCTCAGTCTCGCCATTGAAATCGCAGACGCGCTCGATGCCGCTCACGCCGAAGGCATCGTCCACCGTGACATCAAGCCTGCAAACATCTTCGTGACCAAGCGCGGCCACGCCAAGATCCTCGATTTCGGGCTGGCGAAAGTTACGCCGGCTAGCCCTTCAGCGAGCCAGGTCATGGGCGGCAACACGCAGACTCTGGATGAGGCGCACTTGACCAGCCCGGGCACGATGGTCGGCACGGTCGCCTACATGTCGCCCGAACAAGTGCGGGCGCGCGAACTGGATTCCCGCACCGATTTGTTCTCATTCGGCGCAGTACTCTACGAGATGACCACCGGCGATGTGCCGTTCCATGGTGAGAGTTCGGCTGTCATCTGCGAGGCCATCATGAACCGCGCCCCGGTGTCTCCGGTGCGGCTCAATCGCGATGTCTCAACACGTCTGGAAGACATCATTAACAAGGCGCTGGAGAAAGACCGCAACCTACGCTACCAGCACGCCTCGGAAATGCGCAGCGACCTGCAACGCCTTAAGCGGGACACTGATACCGGGCGCACGCTCTCCCCAGTCGCGAGTGCAAGTGGAGAATCGAGTGCGGCAACGGGATCGTCCAGCTCTGGCCGCCAGGTTGCCGCCAGTCCCAGCAGCGCCAGCGGCCTCACCGTACCACGCCGCACCTACGCCAAGATCGCGGCGGCCGTCGGTGCAGCTGCGCTAATCGCGCTGGCTGGGTTCTTTTGGTATACGAAGCGGCAGGCGGTCCATGCTCCGAGTTCCGCCAACCCGATCACAGTCGCCGTTCTCCCTTTCCAGAATATGGGCGCCGACAAGGACGCCGACTTCTTACGTCTCGCCCTGCCCGACGAAATTGCCACGTCGCTGAGTTACGTGCACTCACTCTCCATCCGCCCCTTCGCCACCACCAGCAAATACAGCGGCCCCAACGTGGACCTGCTGCAGGCCGGCGCGGAGATGCACGTCACCTACATCGTCACCGGACATTATCTGAGAGAGGGTAACCAGCTTCAGATCACACTGGAGGCCGTGGACGTCGCCAACAACCGCACGCTCTGGCGCGACACCATGTCCGTCGCCGCTCCCGACATGATCGCTATGCGCAGCCAGATCACGGCGAAAGTTCAGCAAGGACTCGTGCCTGCGCTTGGAGTGGTCACCGGCACGACAGAAAGCAGCACTCGCCCTAAGAACGAGGAAGCCTACGACCTGTACCTGCGCAGCCTGGCGATTCCGCATGACCCTCTTCCCAACAAGGATGCCCTGGCCATGCTGGAGCGTGCGGTAGGACTCGACTCCAGCTATGCGCCAGCCTGGGGCCAATTGGGTCTTCGCTATTATTGGGATTCTCAATACTCCAATGGCGGGCCTGCGAGCTTTCAGAAGTCGAACAGCGCGCTGGAACGCGCTCTGGCTCTTGATCCGAACCTCGCCAACGCCGCCGGCCAGTTCATCGCCAACCGTGTTGAGCGAAGCGAATTGGGTATGGCGTACAAGGACGCGACGGATCTGGTGAAACGCCAGCCCGGCAACGCCGTCTCTCATTTCTACCTCGGCTACGTTCTCCGCTATGCCGGCTTGCTCGACGAATCGGCGCGGGAGTGTGAAACCGCGCTCTCGCTTGATCCCGGCAACTTTGCCTTCCGCTCCTGTTCTCTTACCTATCTGTCGATGGGAAACCCCGAGCGCGGGATGGACTTCCTGCGCCTTGACGCCGGATCGGACTGGGCCAACCGGAATGTGGTTCGCGTTTTCCTGGCCGAAGGCAAATTGGCGGACGCCAAGGGAGCCCTTCAAAAGGTGCCCCCGGATCGCGCAACAAACCAGTTCTGGACTGGTTGTTTGAACCGCCGCTCGGCGCCGCCGTCCTCTCACGCCGAGCCAGAACTCGTAGGCAGCGAAGCCGTGGCTGCACTGGAGAGCAACCCTGATCCCGAGAACCGGTATCTCTTCGCTGGCGACATGGCATTCTGCGGCGAGAAGCCCGCTGCGTTCCGATTGCTCAAGACGGCCATCGATGCCCGCTATTGCGCCTACCAAGCCATCCAGAAGGATCCTATGTTCGCCTCGCTCCGTGGCACACCAGAGTTCACGCAGTTGCTCTCCTCCGCCAAGCAGTGCCAGGATAGCTTCCTCGCCGAACGAGCTCAGATCTCCCACTGATCAAGGGATTGTGTGTCGCGGGCGCTCCCGCCCGCGAACTGGCGGGTAGCAGGAACTGCTCGCGCATCGCTCCACAGAAGAAAATGTGGGGACAGCCGCCATCGGCTGTCTGGCCGAGCATAGCTCGGCTGCGCCGCCGGCATAACCCTGCGGACCTTCGCTCCGCGGACAGCCGAAGGAGGCTGTCCCCACATACCCCGTCTCACGCGGAACTCTCACTGACACCTCCCCGTATCTTGGAGTAGCATTATCCGTCCCAAAGGAGACTTCCCTCCCCTCATGAGAAAAATCGATATTCTTCTTCGCTTAATCCTTTGCCTGACTCTGCTCTGTTCCATCTCGTTAACCGCGCAAAAAAAATCCACCAAGCCTGCAAGCGCGCAGGAAAAATCCAGCGCTACGCCAGCAGCAGACACCCCAAAATACAAAAACCCCGCGCTTCCGATCGATGACCGCGTCGCCGACCTGCTCTCGCGCATGACGCTGGAAGAAAAGATCGAACAGATTTGCGGCGGGTCCCGCGCCGAAATGCAGGTCGTCGATCCTACGGGCACTTATACGACGGAATCAGCTCGCGCGGTGCTCGAGCGCTGGTGGGATCCCGATCTTCCCTTCCCCGCCCGCAAGGCCGCCATCCTGCGCAACGGCGTGCAGCGCTACATGCACGACAAGACTCGTCTCGGCATTCCCACACTCTTCATGGGAGAGGCCCTCCACGGATTCATGGAGTACGGCAGCACCAGTTTCCCGCAGGCGCTGAGTCTCGCCAGCACGTGGGACCCGGAACTGGTCCACGAGGTTTTCACCGCCGCCGGCGATGAAGCGGGATCGGCCGGCATCGGCCAGGTCTTCAGCCCCGTGCTCGACATCGCCCGCGACCCGCGCTGGGGACGCACGGAGGAAACCTACGGCGAGGATCCCTTCCTGGCCTCGCGCATGGGCGTTGCGGCCATCACCGGACTGCAAGGCGACTCGTTCGCCATCGACCGCCACCACGTCGTCGCCACCGCCAAGCACTTCGCCGTTCACGGGCAGCCCGAAGGCGGCACCAACACCGCTCCCGGCAATTATTCTGAGCGCATCATTCGAGAAAATTTTCTGGTGCCGTTCCAAGCCGCCATTGAAGAAGCTCACGCCGGCAGCGTGATGGCCTCCTACAACGAGATCGATGGCGTCCCGTCGCACATCAATCACTGGCTGCTCGATAAAGTCCTGCGCCAGGAGTGGGGATTCCGCGGCTATGTCACCTCCGACGGCAACGGGCTGCAGATGCTCACCGAGACTCATCACATCGCGGCGAATAATGCCGACGCCGCCCGCATGGCGCTCGCAGCAGGGGTCGACTATGACCTCTCCGACGGCTCTGTCTATCGCACTTTGCTTTGGCAGGTGAGGCAAGGCACCGTCTCGGAAGCGATGGTCAACCGCGCTGTCGTCCGTGTGCTGGCGACGAAATTCCGTCTCGGCCTCTTCGACAATCCCTATGTCGATCCCGACTACGCCGAGAAGACTACCAACAGCGCCGAGCATCGCGCGCTCGCGCTGAAGACGGCGCAGAAGGCAGTCATCCTCCTCAAGAACGACAAGAACCTTCTGCCACTCGATCTCACGAAACTCAAGACCATCGCCGTGATCGGTCCCAATGCGGACGGCGTCCACCTCGGCGGATACAGCCGCGAACCCGCGCACGGCGTCACCATCCTGCAGGGGATCAAAGACCGCGTCGGAACAAAAGCGAACGTCGTCTATGCCGAAGGCTGCAAGATTACCGACGCCAAGAACGACTGGCATGGATGGTTCGCCAACGACGTCAAACTCATTGATCCCGCCACGCAGCAAGACAGCGTGAAGGCCGCCGCCGAAGCGGCGAAGAAAGCCGACGTCGCCATCCTCGTAGTCGGGGAAAACGAATCGACCAACCGCGAAGCCTGGGCCGAGAATCACCTCGGCGATCGCGACTCCCTCGAACTTCTCGGCGCGCAGAACGACCTGGTCAGGGCCGTCGTCGAAACCGGCACGCCCACCGTTGTCCTGCTGATCAACGGCCGCCCGCTCTCCATCAACTACATCGCCGAGAAGGTCCCGGCAATTCTCGAAGGATGGTATCTCGGCCAGGAAGCCGGCACTGCAGCGGCAAACGTGATTTTCGGAGACGTCAACCCCGGCGGCAAACTCCCCATCACCTTCCCCCACTCAGTCGGCGATCTGCCGGACTTCTACAATCACAAGCCGTCCGCCAACCGAACCTACGCGTTCAGCACGCGCAAGCCGCTCTATCCCTTCGGCTACGGGCTGAGCTATACGACTTTCGCGTTCAGCAACCTCCGCATCGAGCCTACGCAAATCGTCTCCGAGGGAACAGCCAAAGTCACCGTAGACGTCACCAACTCGGGCTCCCGCGAGGGCGACGAAGTCCCGCAACTCTACCTTCACCAGCGGGTCGCCGAGGTCACGCAACCTGTCATGCAACTGAAAGCCTTCCAGCGGATCACGCTGGAGCCCGGCGAGAAAAAGGCGGTCGAATTCACCATCACGCCCGACATGCTGAGCATGCTGAACATCGACATGCACCGCGTGGTTGAACCCGGCGTCTTCGATGTCATGGTCGGCCCCAGTTCCGATCAGACCAGCACAGTCGCGCTCACGGTCCTCGGACCGCATGGCGAAACCGGCAAGCCGCTTCCGCCTCCTCCTCCCGCGGGGTCGGAGTCCGGCGTCGTCAGCACCTTTGATGACGGCAAAGTCGCCGCAAACTATGGTTCCTGGATGACCAGCACTGACGAGGTAATCGGCGGGAAGTCGAAGTCCTCGATCGAAATTTCCCAACCCGGGGCGAACGGCTCGAACGGCGCTCTGAAAATCAGCGGTGAAATCATTCCCGGCGGCGGCCAGTTCAGCTTTGCCGGAGCGATGTTCGCCCCGGGCAGCGCACCCATGGAGCCCGTCAACCTGTCAGGCAAGAAGGAAATCAGCTTCTGGGCCAAAGGCGACGGTGACACCTACATGCTTGTCGTCCTCACCACAAGCCGCTCCGGACAAAACGGCATGCCGGCCATGACGCAGTTCGTGGCCACTAAGGAGTGGAAACAGTACACGTTCCCCTTCAGCACATTCCAAACGGATGGAAGCGACCTAAGCGCACTGCTATTCGCCGCCTCTCAACCACCTGGAAAATTCGCATTTGAAATCGACGACGTCGAGATCAAATAGCCAGTCGTAGAGACGTTGCTTGCAACGTCTCTACGGACGATTCTCCGTTGCTACAATCGTTCCTTGCGAATCCTGATCTCTGCCGGCGAAGCCTCCGGTGAAATGTACGGCGCGCAACTCATAGAAGCCCTGCGCCGCGCCTGTGCTCATTTGGGGACAGCCGCCATCGGCTGTCCGGCGGAGCAAGGCTCCGCAGCCCCGGCATTGTCCTCAACCTCCGATCTCACCTTCTTCGGCGTCGGCGGGGACCGCATGCGCGCTGCCGGCTGCGATACGGTCATCGATGCCAAAGATCTCGCGGTCGTCGGCATCACGGAAATCCTGAGCCATCTCCCGAAAATTCTCGGCCTTTACAGGAGCCTGATCCGCGAAGCCGACCGCCGCAAGCCGGACCTCGCCATCGTGATCGACTCGCCTGCCTTCAACTGGCGCGTCGCCCGTCAAATGAAGAAGCGCGGCATCCCAACGGTCTACTATGTCGCTCCGCAGTTCTGGGCCTGGCGCCAAGGACGCGTCCGCCTGCTGCGTGATTACATCGACAAGGCGCTGGTCATCTTTCCGTTTGAAGAGAAGTTCTATCGCGACCGCGGTGTGGATGCCACCTTCGTCTGCCATCCCCTCGCTGCGCTGCCGAACCCGGCGATCCCGCGCGCGGAATATGCTGAGCAGTTCCATCTTGATCCCAGGAAATCCTGGATTACACTTATGCCCGGCAGCCGGGTCAAAGAAGTGCGAATGAACCTGCCCACGATCATGGAATCGGCTGCTCTGCTTGGCGGTGATTACGAATTTCTTCTTCCCGTCGCCCCCACCTTGGATCGCGACTTTCTGTGCAACTTCATCGGAAGGCAGAAGGTCACGTTGGTTCCTGACGCACTTCCCGCACTGTTTCATTCGCGGGCAGGTATCATCGCCAGCGGGACCGCGACTGTCGAAGCCGCCATGATGAACACTCCTTTTGTGATGGTCTATCGCGTCTCCGGCCTCACTTACATACTGGGAAAGCCGAGGGTAAAAGTCCCGCGATTTGCCATGGTCAATCTCATCGCCGGAGAAGAAGTCGTGCCAGAACTCGTGCAGCAAGACTTCACCGCCGACAAAGTAGTGTCCCGACTGGAAACGATTTTGAACGACGGCCCAGCTCGCCAGCGCATGCTCGACGGGTTGGCCCAAGTGAGAGCCAAGCTCCGTGGACCTGCGAACGACACCCCTGCCCTCCACCCTGCAGATCGCGCGGCCCAAATCATTCTGACTTTTTGCCAGAAACCCGCATCTATACCGTTACGGCAGTAATTTCCAAACAACCCTGTCTGTCGTTAATAGTTGACTAAGCGCCGGAGTTCGCGTGGTGTGCCTACCAGGGGTACAGGCGAGGATTTCTTGTGTCAGAGGGATGAATTCGTGGCTAGGACACTCAGCATCCGGAGCATTACTCTAGCCTTGATCTTATTTCCCCTCTTTGCGGCTCTATCGTTCGCCCAGTCGCAATCAACTCCTTCGCCTATCGGAACGGGCGGAACCAATTCCGCTTCTGATACCGCTACTGCCGCTAAAACCGGGACTGTCAGCGGAACAGTGGTTGATAAGGATGGCGCAGAGATCCCTAACGCTGCTGTCGTCCTGACGGAAGGATCGTTCAGTGTGCAATCCGTTTCCGGCGGCGATGGAAGTTTTGCATTCAAAGATGTTCCCGCAGGTTCCTTTGACCTCTCCATCTCGGCATCCGGCTTCGCAACTCAACATCAATCGGACATCCTTCAGCCAGGCGAGCAGAAACTTGTCCCGCCGGTTCAGCTTGTTGTGGCGACGACCATCGAAGTCAACGTCACACAGACGCGCGCGGAGATCGCTGAAGATCAGATCCACGTGGAAGAGACGCAGCGCATTTTCGGTGTGGTTCCGAACTATTACGTCAGCTACGTCCCTGATGCCGCTCCGCTCAACGCACGCCAGAAATTTCAACTGAATTGGAAGTTCGCAGTAAACCCGTTTGCCTTCGGGATTTCCGGAGTCATTGCCGGGGTCGAGCAGGCCAACAACTCTTTCAGCGGCTATGGACAGGGAACCCGGGGCTACGCGAAACGGTTCGGCGCCACCTATGCCGATTTCGTTTCCGGGACATTCTTTGGAAACGCGATCTTCCCCGCCCTTCTCAAACAAGATCCACGCTACTTTTATAAAGGCACCGGCAGCAAGAAATCGAGATTCTTGTACGCCGTGGCGAACGCCGTGATCTGCAAAGGCGACAACGGACATTGGCAGCCCAACTACTCCAGCGTTCTAGGCAGCTTGGCCGCCGGAGGCCTGTCGAATCTCTACTATCCGGCTTCCAGCCGGAATGGTGTTGGCTTGACATTTGAGAACACGCTCATCGGGATCGGAGGTAGTGCGATGGGCGCGGTGGTGGAGGAGTTTTTCTCAAAAAAGCTCACGCCTCACGCACACGATCAACAGGCCTCGCAGTAAAGCCGAAATTGCCCACCCACCGCTGCCGGGAAGCCCGCACCAAATCCTGCCTTTTGAGAACCTTGTGCTGGCAGCATCTTTTAGGTCAGAATCTTCATCATAGGAAATGCGTTATCATTTCCTGGAGATCCTCCTGAATGCCAATGGACCTGCGACGCGTTCTGAGCGTCCTCACTAGTTCTCTGACTCTGTGCTTGCTGGTCTTGCTTGCCCAGCCATCATGGGCAGCGGAAAGAGCCCGTCTGCGGGTCGATGACTACCAGATCGAGGCCACGCTCGAGCCCCATCTTCACCAGATTACCGCTCGCGCCAAGGTAAAATTCACCGCCCAGCAGGATCTCAGTGTCGCGGTTTTTGAGCTTCACAACGACCTCCGGGTCACAAAGGTCCTCGACGAAAAGAACCAGCCGCTCTCGGCGGAGCGCGTGACGCAGGATTCGACAGTGCGTGTCCCATTGCCGAACGGTTTGGCCAAGGATGCTTCCACTACTCTGACCTTCGAATACGAGGGGCAACTGGAGAATGCGGACAACAGCCCCGTTCCCGGCCTGAATCTGGCCTATATCGGCGATGACACCTCGTTCCTCTTTTATGCCGGACGCTGGTTCCCGGTCAGCGGTTACGGCTTGAACCGCTTCACGTCGACCATCAGCATTACCTTGCCCGCGCACATGCTGGTGATTGGCAGTGGAAAGTCCACGGTGTCCAACGTCGCTCCTGCCAAGAAGACGGCCGCGACGGTGCTGCCTACGAAGACCTTCACCTTCGTTTCCGATAAGCCGAGCTTTCCGGGCACGATCGTCGCTGGCGTTTTTCAGGAGTACAAGAGCGACGAAGCCGGTATGGAACTGCATGTTTACTTCAAGCCGACGCATCAGAGCGTGGCTCCGGCCTACACGACAACCGCCGTTCAGGAATTCACGTACTTTACGACCCTGTACGGCCCGCTGCCAACGCCGAAACTCAACATCGTCGAGTTGCCGTCGGATACGCTGCCCTATGCCTGGGCGCCGGAAGTCGTCGGCCTCGCCAGTTCCTCGATCACGGAGAAAACCAACTACCGCCTGCTTGCGGACGGCATAGCGCACCAGTGGTGGGGAGTCTCCGTGAGTCCCGCGACCAAAGATGATTGGTGGATCAGCGACGGATTCTCCCGTTACTCGGAGGCGATGTACGTCGAAAATGCCGCCGGTGCGGCGGGGCTGGAAGAAGCTGTAAAAGACATGTCAGTCGGCGCGCTCGCTTACGACACCGTACCTCTCTCGAGCTCGAGCAAGCTTGATACATTTTCGACCGAGTTTCAATCGCTCACCACCGATAAGGGAGCGATGATCCTGCACATGCTGCGCTGGGTCCTCGGAGAAGACAAGTACAACAAGACGATGCGCGAGTTCTTCACCGAGTATGCTGGAAAATCGGCCGCCACCGATGACTTCCGCGCCATCGCCGAGAAGTATTACGGCGACCAGCTCACCTGGTTCTTCTCGCAGTGGCTCGATTCCACTGGCGCACCTGAGTTCAAGGTCAAGTACACGACGTATCGCCTGGGCGGAGCGACAGCGACGACCAAAGACGAAAAGGGTGACGATAAGGCAAAGGAAGAGAAAACCCCGGGATTCCGCGTCACCGGTGAGATCGCACAAGACCTTGACCTGTTCCGCATGCCCGTCAACCTTCGGATCGATACTGATGGGCGAACGGAGAACAAGCGCATCGAAGTGGTGGGGACGAATTCTCCATTCACAGTTGAGACGTTCGGCCGTCCGCGCCGCATCTCCGTCGATCCCGATCATCATGTTCTGACCAACTCGAGCGATGTGAAGCTGCGCTCTTCCATTCTGCGCGGGCAGGCGATGCAGCAGCAGGGAGACCTGTCGGGAGCGCTGACCGAATTCAACAAAGCTCTCGACCTCAACAAGAACAGCTCGCTCGCGCACTATCGCATCGCCGAAATTTTCTTCTTCCAGCGAAACTATCAATCCTCGGCCAATGCTTACCGTGCTGCCCTGGACGGCGATGGCGACCCGCGCTGGACCGAAGTCTGGAGCCGCATCCAGTTGGGAAAGATCTTCGACATCACCGGCCAGCGCGAGCGCGCAGTCGGCCAGTACCGGCAGGCTTTGCAGACAAATGACAACACCTTCGGAGCGTTAGAAGAAGCCCGCAAGTATTTGCAGAAGGCCTACGAGCGGCCGAAAGAAAAGCAACAGTAGCAACCGCACTCGCGGCTTACGACCCGATCCAGCGCTCGGCGTCTTCGAGCGTGCGAAAGATCTCAATGTTTCTCTGCGATCGCAGGATCTTATGCAAACGGGCTGCATGATTCTGGATCGAGGTTTTCGCTACAAACGCGCGCTTGGCTTCCGGGGAAAACGGATCGACCTCATCGGCCAGTTTCAAAAAATCGTCTGCCAGCAGAGCAATATCTTCCGCGTCTCTCAAGTCTGCAATTTCAGAGAATGTGGGCTCAAACAACGGGTGGTCCCGTAGTTTCCGAACGTACTCTCCGATTTCTTCGGCTGTCACGCGGGTTCCGAACTTGACCGTGACGAGCCGCCTTTCGACGTCCACATGAAATCGAAAGGCCCCAGAAACCCAATCTCCGGATATGGGCTGCACCTTCCCACAGTTCGACATGCCACTTTGCGCCAAGACAAAACCTCGCCCGTACGAGAGTTTCGAAAGTACTTATTACCATCGGCAACCCAACGAAAAGAATGAGTGTCAAGACTTGTAATCGATCGGGTCCGCGTCCCTCTCACAGCTAACCTTTCCGGCAGCGGAATGTCTAACTAGCCACATGCAGTAGGGAACTTTAAGGGACCCGGCTGCGTACTTCTGATCAGATGATTGGGCGGGATTGAGACCCCTCGCCTGAACGTTACCCGGGGCCCCCACGCTCCTCCCCGGAGGCGTGGGGGCATGATTCTGCGAAAAATCCAATGCGAATGCTCCTCGACATTGTCAGGCAGTCATTGTCCACATTGTGGGCGCACAAACTGCGCTCGTTCCTCACCATGTTTGGCATCGCCTGGGGTGTGGGTTCGCTCTTACTTCTTGTAGGCCTGGGCGAAGGCTTTCGCAGCGGCCAGGAGAAACAGCTGGCGACGCTGGGGCAAAACATCATGTTTATGTTTCCCGGACGCATTCCGGCGGTGGAAGGAAGCACGCAATCCGGGCAGATTTATTACTTCACGTATAAGGACTACCTTGCGATCCGCAGCGAAGCCCAGTTTGTTGGCCCTTTATCTCCAGTGCTCAATCGCGAGGACATTCGTGCGGTCAGCGATTACGGTTCCACTAATGGGCAGGTGTTTGGAGTGGCGGCTGACTACAACCAGATTCGCAACGTTCCCGTCTCTCCGGGGCGCTGGTTCAACAGTCAGGATGGATCCGAACGGCGTCGCGTCGCCGTAGTGGGATGGGAGCTGCTGAAGAACATGTTTCCGGGACGTCCCGCTGTCGGTGCGACGATCCTGCTCAATGGCATCACCTTCGATATCGTCGGCGTGGTCGCCAAAGTGGGGCGCGACGGAAATAACGGAACCAATTCGCGCATCTTCATCCCGATTGAAACCATGCGCGATCTGTTCCCGCTGACCAAGGCGAACTCCGAAGACGCCATCTCGTTCCTCAACTATCGGCCTGTCGAGAGGGATCTGCACGCGGAAGCAAAAGACGAAATTCACCGCATCATCGCGCGGCGACATGGTTTCAACCCAAAGTTGCAAGATGCCTTCGAAGACTGGGACACGATTGAGAACATGAAGCGCGTTGGCAAGATCTTTGACGCCATGGACTGGTTCCTGGGCGTGGTCGGGGTCGTGACCCTCGGGCTGGGCGCGATTGGAATCATCAACATCATGCTCGTCTCGGTGACGGAGCGAACCAAGGAAATTGGCTTGCGCAAAGCGCTGGGTGCAACCTATCGCGCGATCCTGACGCAGTTCTTTATTGAAGGAGCATTCCTAACTGCATTCAGCGGAGGAATCGGGTTGGCGATCGCCATCGGATTTGTGACCTTGCTGGCCATGCTTCCCTCGCCGGAAGGTTTCGACACGCCAAGAATCATTCCCGCATCTGCGCTGGCTGCCATTGGTTCGCTCGCGATCGCAGGAATCGCGGCAGGGCTGTATCCGGCAAGGAAGGCCGCCTTGCTGCCTCCTGTGGAAGCTTTGAGACAGGAATAAGAAAAGATTGCAGATTGTAGATTTCAGATTTCGGATTTAAAGACCAAGACCGAGCCAACCTCGGAGGCCAAGGTTTTCAATCTGCAATCTACAAACTAAAATCTGCAATCGGTTGAGAGCCAGGAGCCGTTCATGATCGTCGATCTCGCCACTCAAGCCTATAACGCTCTTCGCCACAACCGGCGGCGCAGCATGCTCACCATGCTCGGCATGGCGTGGGGCATCGCGACGGTCGTGTTGCTGCTTGCTTACGGCACAGGTTTCGAGCGTGGACTGTGGTCGGCGTTCCGCTCCTTCGGTACCAACCTCGTGTTCATTTTCCCGGGGCGGACCGAATTGCAGGCCGGTGGAACCAAGGCAGGCACGCAAGTTCGCCTCACAATGAACGACATCGACTACATCCGCGCTGAGGTTCCCTTGCTGAAGCGCGTTTCTCCAGAGGCTTTCAAGAATTGCGCGGTGGCTTACGGAACACGCAGTTCAAACTACGGTGTGAGCGGCGTTTACGCCGCCTACGGACGGATGCGCAAACTGGAGATCGCCGAAGGCAGTTTCTTCAGCGAAGCCGACGATTTCACCCATACGCGCGTCGCTGTGATCGGCTCAGACGCTAAGAAGAAACTCTTTTCCGGGCAAGAGGCGGTTGGCCAGAACGTCCGCTTGGACGGCATTTCTTATCAGATCGTAGGCATCCTCAAACATCAGATCCAGAATGGGGACGACAACATCAACGAACACGTCTACGTTCCCTACAGCGCCATGAGCGATCTGATGAACACTTACTACCTGAACTCCATCGTGATGGAATACGAAGGCGACCATGCGAAAGTCGTGCAGGCTGTGCGCGAATCGATGGGATTCCACCACGAGTTCAATCCCAAAGACCGCCGTGCAATCTTTGTCTTCGATGTGTTCGCCGACCTCATGGATCTTCAGGTGATCTCGACCGGCATCAAAATCCTGCTGGGATTCATCGGCTTGCTTACGCTCGGGATTGGCGGCGTGGGACTGATGAACATCATGCTGGTATCGGTCACGCAACGCACGCGCGAGATCGGCGTCGAGAAGGCTCTGGGAGCGCATCGCTGGCATATTCTGTTCCAGTTCCTGGCCGAGGCACTGGTCATCACGGCTCTTGGCGGATTGCTCGGAATCGTGCTCGCCTATGTCGTCTCATGGTGTGTCGGGTCGCTGACGCTATGGAGCGCGTTCGAAGATAACGCCAGCGAGGGAGATATACACCTCTACATCAACTTGGCTACGCTGCTCTGGTCGACGGCGATCCTGAGCTTCGTCGGCATCATCAGCGGCATATTGCCTGCAATCAAAGCGGCGCGGCTGAATCCGATTGAAGCACTGCGCTACGAGTAGATCGGCTCCGATCTTTCGCCTACAGACAAAAAGCTTTAACCACTAAGGGCACGAAGGCTCACGAAGGAACTCCACGACCACACTTCGTGTACCTTCGTGTCCTTAGTGGTTCATGCCTCTCGATGATCTACAATCCTTCGATGCCACAGGACTCTAACCTTCGCCTTGATCGTGTTTTGACTCAGCTTCGCCTTTATGAACATCCTCTACTGATTTTCTCCGCGCGCGCGAAAGGCGATGGCGTGGAAGTCATCATCCGTTTCAAGGATGAGAGCATTCCGGTGCACACGTACTACTTCGATCTGCATCCACGGGACCTTGACGATCCTCAGTTCGAGTGGAGCTTCCAGCGGCAACTCTATGACGCGCTGCACGATTACTTCGTGGAGATGTTCATTCGCACACCGCAGGATCGCAAGGACCGTCAGAGGAAGGGGATGTGAACGAACTGCGGAGGAAGATCGAAGCGGAGATCGGTGAGCGCGGCCCAATTCCCTTCTCTCGCTACATGGAGATGTGTCTCTACGATCCCGAGTTCGGCTACTACTCGCGGAATGCGGCGCAGTTCGGCAAGGCCGGCGACTTCTATACGTCGAGCGATGTGCATGCAGTATTTGGACGATTGCTGGCGCGGCAGTTTGAGGAGATGTGGCGCGTGCTGGGTTCGCCTGAGCCGATCGTGATTCGAGAGCTTGGTCCGGGAAGAGGGCTGTTTGCACAGGATGTTCTGGACTGGTCGGAGAGGAAGTTTCCCGAGTTCTTTCGGGCCTTGCGATACGAACTGGTCGAGCGGTCGACTGCTTTGCGCGCGCGGATCGAACAGACGCTGAGCAGGCGAATCGAATCAGGCAAGGCGACTTTCGCGGAGGGTAGCGAAAACCCCAAAACCGCTTCTGACCGCGTTCCGGCGATTGGTTTTGCGAATGAGTTCTTTGATGCCATTCCGGTTGAGATCGCGTCTCATCGCGGATCGCTTCGTATTGATTCTCAAGACAGGCGTTTTGTGGAGACCTGGGCTTCGCTTTCTGCGGAGGAGTTGGAGTTTATGGATCGATACTTGATTCATCCGGAAGAGGGAGAGCGCGTCGAGCTGACCCTTCAGGCGCAGAGGGAAATGTTATCCGCTTGCGAGATCGAGCGCGGGTTCGTGGTGGTGATCGATTATGGCTACACGTGCGAGGAACAACTTGCGGGTAGACATCGGGGAACGCTCAAAGCGATTCGACAGCATTCGGTGAGCGCGAATCCGTATGAAGCTCCGGGTGATCAGGACATAACGGCTGATGTGAATTTCACCGCCCTTGCAGCGGTTGCGGAAAAGCAAGGATTGCAGGCGCAGAAACTGATCACGCAGTCGCAGTTTTTGATGGGGATTGGCGAGGCGAATCAGTTTGCGGATGCGTTTGAAGAATGCCGCTTGCCGCAGGAGCGGGCGAAGGTGGCGCTGCAATTGAAGCATCTGGTTACACCAGCAGGGATGGGCGAAAGCTTTCACGTTCTGGTCGCGAGCAAAGGCGTGGATTCGGAGAAGGTGTCTGGATTGTCTGGTTTGGGCTTCGGGAGGCGCTAACGCAGGTCAGCGATTTTAAGTGCTGTTTACCAGTTTCCTATCCACCCCCCTCCCCCGGTCTATTGGCGTCATCAACTTAGCGGAAAATGTCAGAGAAAATATTGAGACTCAATAACTTAGAGGCAAAATCTTGAGCCGAAAGGGTTTAGCTCTGGTCTTGTTTGTCAAAGATCGCGCACGTGAACTTTAGGATTTCAGAGCGAGGAGGTGAGAGTCAATGGAAAACGGCAAAGGAAACGAACGCCGTTCCCATTTCGGGAAGCCCAGCCTTCGGTCAGCGTTTCGCCGGGACCGAGCACATAAGCGCTAACACCTGCCTTTGTCAGCGATCCCTCTTGAGTTGCTGACTTCCGAAAAATCCCGCACAGACACACAGTTGTGCCAGAATCAAAATTTGAATGCCGAGGTGGCAAGGTGAGACTTGTAAGAATTCTTCAGATGCTGGCGAAACCCACTGCGTGGGCGAGCGGCTGGACAAGTGCGATTCTCTGTTTCAGTGCTGCCATTGGGTATATGGGTGCTGGGGAAACTCGAAGGGCGATCTTCTGGGCAATACTCGGCGCGGTCGAGGTAGCGGCAATCGTTCTTTAGTCATGCGCCAAACTGCGTCACACGCAATTCACTCATGACTCGTAATTCTTGAGATGCACGGTTGAGCTTACCATTGCACAACCCATCGATTTGGGCTCTGGTAGCGTGTACTGCCGCTGCCCTTTGCGAGGGCATCATGTCGGGTACTGGGATCAAGTCCCGTTTTGCCCAGCTTCGGCTCCCGAAAGGTGCTCCGCCCTTGTGGGCTTGGGCGATCATCGGGGGCGCATACTACGTCCTCTTCTTTTTCTTGCTGAGGTCCATTCTGGCGCGACCGTCCACACCATTCTGGACTTCAGTCACGCTGACCCTCACGGCCGCGTTGCTGATTGCAAACGCGAGCTGGAATTGGGTTTTCTTCCGCAAGAAGGATCTCTGGTTGAGCTTTGTGTGCTTTGTGCCCTATCTTCTGTTGGCGTTGACTCTCGCGGGAGTTCTGCGTCGTATTCGCAACCCACTCTCAGACTGGTATGCCCTCTACCCTGCGTATCTCTCGTATGCAACCTGGTGGGGCTACCGAATTTGGCGACTCAACTGGGCGGAAACTACCAAACGGTAGATCGGCAGCGAAGAATCGGCAGAGCGAGCTGCATTACCAGCCGATCACCGCAATTTTGTACACCACCAGAATGGGCACGGTCACTAGTGCGATCCAGGCGGAGAGCGTATAGCGTCGGAAGAAGTAGAACGACACGGCAATCCAGCAGGAGCAGGCCGCAATTAAAGCACCGCCGACATAGAGCGCGGCCGCTGCTGTCGAGAAGTTCGTGCCGTGGACGTGCTTGAGTCGGAAGAACTCACTTAGAGTTCTGACGACGATAAGAAACTCAATCGTGATTCCTGCTTGAGCCCAACGTTCTTTGGTCACTCGGAGAATTGTAGCTTCCCGCAGGCTGATGGCACAGAGAAAGCCAGTTGGCGAGAAATTTCTATTGCACTCAACTTCTCGTGGCAGGGCTTACCGGGTCTACTTTCGTACAATTTGAACATGAGAGACGCTGACCACCTGCTGCAAACCGGCTCAATCAACGGCTATCAGTGGCTAGTCTCAACTGATAGGCAACTCGACATCCTGGAATGTTGTCCCAATGTAGTCCTAGCAGCCCGTGGCGGAACTGCTTATGTTTCGTGACCTGTGACAAAGCCTGCGGCAACGCGAAGATGATCCGAGGCGCTGACTAACAGGGGCAGTAAATCGTCGGGCCAGTGAAATTGCGGTCATCAGGCACATCACAAAGCGCAAGAGTCGCGAAACTGCCTGTCCCGCACGATTTCTCAGTTCCCGCGGCGTTCCCGCTCCCAGCAATTTGCGCAGAAT
>JAIQFH010000027.1 GCA_020073385.1 Terriglobia bacterium
TCCACAAACTCGTCGAACCTGGCACCCTCCAGTAACTCGTTCAACCGCTTATAGAAAGGATGGCCCGGCGCCACCGCCAACTCCGTGTGCGCAATCCATATGTCCTCTTGCTTCTCCCCGCCACTCCGCTTGCTCATCGCCATCCGCGCATTCTACGAACTCTTCCTGTGGATCACGCCATCTTTTGTTTGTTTCAGGTATCCAGACTTGCACCACGGGCTGCTAGGCTCCGATCTACAGCGGTTGTGACCTGTTGCAAGGCCAGCTCGCGCAAAGCGATCAGATTGGCAGGCTTGAAGAAGTGGCCGAGCGCCCTTTCCGCCCGCTCAACAGGGTAGATGTCGCCACGGCGCATTCGCGTCTGGAGCGCTTCGGGAGTCAAATCGGCAAGAACGATTTCATTGACCCGCTGCATCACCCAGTCGGGTACTGTTTCCCGAACTTGAACCCCGGTAATCTGCATAACCGTAGGCATTAGGCTTTGAATATGCTGGACGTTCATCGTCGAGAGAACATCGATGCGTGCGTCCAGGAGATCCATCACGTCCTGATAACGCTTGGGATACTTACTTCCTTCAATATTGGTATGGGCCAATTCGTCTACAAGCACGATCCGCGGCTTGCGGACGAGGATGGCATCCAGATCCATCTCGTCGAATGTTGCTCCTTTATATTCGACCTTGCGGCGCGGAACGGTTTCCAGTTTCGTCGCCAACTCCGCAATTCCCGAGCGCCCATGGGTTTCCACCATGCCGATTACAACGTCTTCCCCGCGACTGTGGCGTCGAATGCCCTCACTCAACATGTTGAAAGTCTTGCCGACCCCTGGTGCGTACCCCAGGAATAGCTTGAAAATGGCCTGTTTCTTCTCCGAGGCGGTCTCCTCCAACCACTGTTCAGGTGTCTTCACCATGCTCGGTATTATCCTCAGTCGTTGGACTTCACTCGAATTTAACTACAATAACGACGTGAAACGACCACTTGAAAATCTGATCCTTCGTTTTGCTTTGTCTGCCATCATTGTGGCAGCCATTACATTTCTCTGCTATCGGTGGCTGCATGTCAATTACGCGACGGTCGGATTCTTCTTCTTGTTGGCCGTCCTGTTTATCTCCGCAAACTGGGGCTTGCGCTACGCGACAGTCACAGCAATCCTGGCTACGATAGCTTATAACTATTTCTTCCTGCCACCTCTATTCCGTTTCACAATTGCCGACCCGCAGAACTGGATTGCATTGTTGACCTTCCTGGTCACCGCCGTAGTCGCGAGCCAGCTTTCTGAACGCGCGCGACGTAGCGCTTTGTCGGCGGAAGAGCGTCGGCGCGAATTCGAGAGACTGTACGCCCTCAGCCAGCAATTGTGGCTGACCGATAATGCCTTCGAACTACTGAATTTCATTCCCAAGAAGATCGTGGACTCGTTCGGGGTCAGTGGAGCTGCAATCTTTATCGAAAGGAGACAGGATGGATATTTCTTCGACGGAGCGAGCCGGCGTCTGTTTCCGCTCGACCAACTGAAAGCAATCAGCGATCGCGGAGAACCGGTGCTCGACCGCGAGCACCGGATTTGCTACGTCCCGCTGCGCATGGGAGTGCGATCTGTAGGCTCACTCGCCGTCTCGGGCTGCGATCTTTCTCGCGAAAGCCTCGAAGCCATCGGCAGTCTGGTCGCCATCTCGATCGAGCGGGCCAATACGGTCGAAAAGCTTACAAAAAGCGAAGCTGCCCGCGAAAGTGACCGGTTGCGATCGGTGCTGCTCGATTCCGTGACCCACGAGTTTCGTACGCCACTGACGTCGATCAAGGCGTCCGCTGAGACGTTGTTGTCCGACGCTCGCCTCGATAAGCCTCAACGCGAGGACCTGCTTCAGGTCATCAACGAGGAAAGCGACCGATTGAACCGGCTGGTCGGAGAAGCTGGCGAGGTAGCGCAACTTGATGCTCACCAACTCCAGTTCCACTTTGAGCCGCACCAGATCCGCGAAGCCATCGATCGCGCGATCGAGAACTTACAACCCGCTTTGCGGCGCCATTCTGTCGAGATCAATGTTCCCTCCAATCTCCCTTCGTTGCGGATGGATATCGAGCGGATCAGTGAAGTAATCACCCATCTCGTGGACAATGCGGCAAAATACTCGCCTCCCGACACTCCTATCCATATCACTGCCGAGCTGAAAGGCGCCGAAGTGATTACCAGCGTCGCTGATCACGGATCGGGGATCGATGCCATGGAACAGGAGATGATCTTCGAAAAGTTCTATCGTGGTCGGGAGCAGCGCATGATCATTCAAGGTACGGGCATGGGGTTGCCGATTGCGAAAGCCATCGTTGAACTGCACGATGGGAAGATTGGCGTTACCAGCCAAACCGGTCACGGATCGGTTTTTAGCTTTTCCTTGCCTACGAGGTATAGACCAACGAGTTCCGGTATCGACGTCCTTTCCCCCGGCCGTAGTCTCCCTCACAGCTGAATTGTGGCAGAGAGCTTTTCCTCGGTCCCCCATCTCCTTTCGTCCCGGAATAGATAGCGTAGAGCGGGCGCAGCGATGAGCGTGGCAATCACCGACATCAACACGGCTACGCCGTAGGACGTCTCTCCGAGTATTGTGGAGTGTAATCCAACGAGCGCAACGATGAGACCAGAGTTTCCTGCCGCACTCTTAGATCTCTCAATTCGCTCTCATTTAACTTCTCAGCACATCCGGCAATCACGCGCTCACCCATCTCAACTAACGACTTTCGATATTCTGAATTCTGCGTAGTGAAGGCTACATCCGTAAGAGCGCGCAGTAGCCTTAAGCTCACTGCCACATCGCCCTTTGCATAAAGACGAATCTGCTCGAACGCTGAGTTAAGCAGCCCGGTAAAACTGATCCACGGCATGCTCGCCCGCACGACTCCCGGCGGATCGAAAAACAGCGGCTCGACTGGATCACGCGAAGCGAAGCGGATTATGATGCGGCTCAGTTGGTCGATGCAGCTGATTGCGCTCGTAGGATCATTCACAGCGGGGGAAATTGCTCGTAAGGCAATGTCAACGATTTGCAGCACGCCGAATTCGACATCCTGCTGCAGAGTCCTGGTAGGGCCGATATCGAATATTGCACGAAATTCCTTACTGACTTCTTCGGTCAGGCGTTCTGGCTTGGACGCAAGAAGAAGTGGTATTCCCGCTGGAACGAAATGACCAACTCTTCGAAGAACATGGACCTGCACGTGATAGGTCTTTGTAAGGCTGAGTAGTCTAGCTCTGTCCACGTATCGGATATAGCCGGAGGTCTCATTCACCGCGGCTGGCCGCCACGTGGATCGATCTAAAGGGTAGGTTCCTCCAATCCGGGGATAACGTTGGGAATACGGCATCAGATCATCGATAATCGCCTCAGTTTCGGCAGCGATGCGATCGACAATGTGGTTGACGCTGATCGCTTGGGATATGTGATGGATGAATGCCAGCAACAGACACACGCATGCAAATGCCAGGATCATCGCGCCCAAGACGGTTGCCACTGGTGAAAAAGGGTATGGAGAGGATCGTGCTGCAGGCAGAGCAGCCGTGCAGTAGGAAAACGTCCCCAAGAATACGCCCAGAGTCCACTGTGTCAGGCGATCCCGCACGAAACCCGTCAAGATCCGTGGGGAAAACTGCATGGACGCCAGGGTCAAGGTCATCAGCAGGATCGCGAACACAATAGAGACGACCGTCATAATGGAAGCGGCGATGCCGGCTAGAATGACTTGAGCCACCTGAGGGTCAGCGTGCGACGGAAAGAGTGCTTTCGGGACCCAAGCGCTGAATTTCGGAAAGGCCTCTTCTGCTGCCGAGAGCAGCGATCCGGCGCAACCGAGCACGACAGTGATCGTCAGCGGGCGGACAAGAAATCCGCCACGCAGGTTATACATGACATGATGGAAGAACAGGGGTAAGCGCTTAAGCACGGTGGTTGTTTACGATCCGCAGGAAGAATAGGACAACGCTCCGCATCGGGCAAGCGAAACTGGACGCTCCAGCCCACACTGGAGTTGATTCTCGTGGCGCCCATCGTTGGCATTCCAATCGCGGTCGGCTGTGGCATGCAAGACGGTGCGCTTCGCACCTTTTAAAGCTTATAAAGAGCGAGAACTCTCACTTTCCACACAAACTACTCATCACGGCAAAAGAACTTGTTTTCGCCTCAGGAAGCAGTGTGATTTGGATTTTGAGGACAGGTCAGACCTTCGCCGCTCGCGATCAGGAGACGCTTCGACTCTGCTCTTGGAGTCGAACGACTTGGGGTTGGGTCCTGAAATTCGTGATCGCAACGGCGCGCGTCCGAGTCACACCCGAACCAGACGAGACAACAACACTGGACCTGCGCGGTTTAAGCTCGCGAGCAAAACTCCATAAGCAATAGAGGAGGAATGGAATCCCCAATAGCAATATGGTCGCAAGAAAGTATTGAATCATCGCCCAGGTCTCCTTCGGACTCTAGGTTGATGATGGGGGAAGACGCGTAAAGAAGTACTGGAGAAAGTATGAAGATTTTATAAAGATTCCAGGTCGCCTTTGAACCGGTAACCTACCCAGGGCTCAGTCGTAATGTATTGTGGATGCTCGGGGTCGGCCTCGATCTTCTTGCGGAGGTTCTTGACAAAGACTCGGAGGTAATCGACTTGATCGCCATAGTCGGGCCCCCAAACAGCTTGCAGCAGTTCGCGATGGGATAAAACCTGATTGGCGCGCTGCGTCAGATAGCGCAAGAGATCCAGCTCCTTGGGAGTAAGGTGTACACTCTCGCCCTCGCGCGAAACGGTGCGTGCGTCAAAATCGATCAGAATCTCGCCCGCCCGGATCTTGTTCGGTGATGACTGCGCGCTCGGTACTCTCCTGAGGGCTGCGCGAATTCTCGCCATCAGTTCCGGCGTGCTGAAGGGCTTGGTAACAAAATCGTCAGCTCCCGCGTCAAGCGCGGCCACTTTGTCCTCCTCCGCATTGCGGACCGTGAGCATGATGATCGCGATATTGCTATCCCTACGTATCGCCCTGCACGCTTCCAGTCCGCCCATGCCGGGCATGTTCATGTCGAGTACAACCAGATCTGGACGCAGTTCACGAACGCTTTCGAGCGCTTCCTCGCCCGTCTT
Organism: Terriglobia bacterium; assembly: GCA_020073385.1. GTDB lineage: Bacteria > Acidobacteriota > Terriglobia > Terriglobales > Acidobacteriaceae > Sulfotelmatobacter. The sequence continues at coordinate 5,125 of JAIQFH010000027.1, forward strand.
AGCCTCGTCCACCTCATAACCTTCCGCGACTAATGTTGCACGCATGAACCGACGAATTTTCGGTTGGTCATCGACAACAACGATGCGGCCCAGGCTCACGCAACCTCCTGTCGCACAGCAGGCAGCTTGATGCGAAACGTAGTCTGGCCCGGCCGGCTCGAAACGGTCAGTTCTCCGTTGTGGGCTTGCACAATGCCATGCGCAATGCTAAGACCGAGACCCGATCCGGGGATCTGATTTCTGATCGACGGGCTGCGATAGAACCTCTCGAAAATTCTCGATTGCTCATCCGATGGAATTCCTGCCCCGTGATCGGTGATTTCCAGCATGAGGATACCTTCGTTCAAAAGTAGCCGAATCTCCACTGGGGTTTCGGGCAGGCTGTATTTCATCGCATTATCCAGAAGCTGTCGGATCGCCAACTTCATTAGCCGCTTGTCGAACGGCATCGGGGGAAGAGGTTCGGTCGGAGAGATGATTCGCACCGGATGCTCATCGGTCTCCGATTGCATGGATGTGAGAACATCTTCTAGGGTGTCGTCGAGCTTTGCCATCTCAGGATGAATTTCGATATGTGCGGTATCGAGGCGCGCCATCTCAATTGCGTCGTCGATCAACTCGCGGAGATGCTCTGCCTCTTCATCCGCGATCGTTAATTGTTCTGTACGACTTTCTGTTGGAATCTCCGGGTTGGCCAGCAATGATGTCGTAGCCGCCCTGATCAACGTCAGGGGTGTCTTGAACTCGTGGGCCATGGCATCGATCAACGTTGTCCTCAGCTGTTCACTTTGACGGGCAGCTTCGACCTGCTGAGCAAGTTCCCGAGCTCGCGCTCGTTCTAGCCCAATTGCGACAAGATTCGCTATTCCTTGTACAACCGCCTCAGGCATCACGGCCCCGCGCAAAGCCATACTGGCAACCGGTTCCGAGCCACGACATATGCCGACGATCACATAGTCGGACCTAACAAGGGAAGCCGATCTTCCAGAAAGCGCCACAGTTCGAAGAGTGTCTTCCAGTTCTGCCAAGTTCGATGTTCCCATAGAATGAAACTCTTCGCTTTGGCGATCGAACAGCACTGCCGCCTCAAGCCCAAACACCTTGCCTAGTTTCTCGATCAGCTGTTTCCCAAACTCTGCGCTTGTATCGATCTGGAGCATAGCTCGGCTGAATGCATACAATCGCTCAAGATCTCGCTGCCGCTCTACGGCTTCCGACGCTCTGACCCTGGCCTTCGCTGACAGGCGGCTTGCAATGAGCGCAGTCGCGAGAAAGCTCGACAATGCCACCCAGTTCTGTGGGTCAGCAATCGTGAAAGTTCCCACTGGCGGAAGAAAGAAGAAATTGAAGGCGAGCGTTGCAAGAATGGACGCGAGTGCAGATTCGAGGAACCCCCATCCACTCGCGATGATGAGGATGACGAGGAGATACGCAAACCCAACCGTGGTGGCGTTCACCGGAATCACCCGATGTGCCACGAATGTAACAGCCGCTACGCCGGCCAATGAGACTAAAACACGGGTTAGACGCGGTCGAAGCAACACCGTCTTTCTCCTTCGTCCGCTATTGTAGGTTATCGTTACAATCGACCAGCCCACAGGCCAGCCGCATTGGCCTCGGGTCACGCACAGCGGCACGTACAGTGGAGGGATGCCATTTCCCGGTTTGTGAATCGTCCTCGCACGGTCGAGTAGCGCAGTTATCCCACTCGCCGCTAGCTGCCCACATGCCCAATATCCACCTGCGGAAGTCGAAGGTATTTCGCCGAAGAAATGGTAGGCTGGTGGCACTCGCTGCAAGTTCCATACAGCGAGTCGCGCATGGGCGAAGCTGGGCCGTCGACCTCTCTTTCACGACCAAGACGCAAAGAGTTCTCGCGTTCTTTATTACTTGCGATCCCTGGATGTGTCATCGCTGGGCTGGTTACTCTGATTTGTTATGTCGTTGGAGCCAATCTTGCGATCGCCGGTTTCTGCTACCTGATGGTGGTCGTGCTCCAATCGCTGCTAGGGAACTTCGCCTCTTCCGCGGTTGTTTCTGTTCTGTGTGCCACATGTTTGGACTACTTTTTCATTCCCCCACTTTTCTCATTTCGAATTTCGGACATTACGGACAGTCTTGCCGCCGTCGTTTTCTTGATCACGGGGCTCGTCATTACACGCCTTGTTTCTCAAACCCAGGAGGCAGCAGATTCCGAGCAACTGCAGAGGCGGGAGATGACCCGACTCTACCAACTCGCACAGCAGTTGCTGGCCCTTGAACCGAGAACTGCTTTCGGCGTGGACATGCTGAAACCCTTCCGTACGCAGTTTGCCCTTCGTGCTGTATGTGTGTTCGACGGCGAGGCTGCACAGCTTTATATGGACGGTTCTTCGCAGGACAATCTCGCGGAAAAGACGCGAACCGCTTACATTGAAAGAAAAAATGTTGAAGATGCTGCATCTGGCGTAGCGGTCGGGTTGTTGCAGGCTGGGGCCGAATGGCCGGCGCCATCGGATTCGAAGGTCTTCGCGATTGCCAGCTCACCGCCGGCCCGCTAACCGCATTGGCTGCAGTAATGGTGGAGCGGTCTTTGGCATTTGAGGGGGCAAGTCGTGCCGCAGCCACGGCCGACTCCGAAGTTTTCCGCGCGGCCATGCTCGATGCGTTAGCTCACGAATTCAAAACTCCTTTGACGACCATCCTTGCCGCCGCTGGAGGGATTGAGTCGGTGGGTCCATTAAAACCGGAGCAGAAACAGCTCGCGCAGGCCGTGGAGTCTGAGGCATTGCGGCTGGAACAGCTGACGAGGCGCCTTTTGCGCCTTGCGCGTTTGGATCGCGAGGAGCTACGGCCTCAGATGGAGCTGATCGACATTTCCGACGTCCTTGGGAGCTTGGTCGCGGAACACACGCGGCGCTGGCCAGACCGGCACCTTGCGCTGTCCGCGATGCCAAGTGCAACCGTCCGGGGAGATCTCGAATTGCTCCGACTGGGAATCAGTCAGTTGCTTGACAATGCCTGCAAATACGCACGACCGGGCTTCGAGATCAAAGTGTCGCTCGACGCTTCTAACGGTGCGATCTCGATTGAGGTCTGGAATGCTGGTGACCCCATTGCACCGAATGAACGAGGACGCATTTTCGACCGTTTTTTCCGAGGCACGGGCGCGCAAACACAGGCGCCGGGGTCGGGACTTGGGCTGTACGTCGCGCGAAAGATCGCACAGGTGCACGGAGGCACGGTCGAACTGGTTCCCCCTGCGCGAAATGAAGCAGGTACGCGGTTTAGGTTTACCATACCGTTAGCGAACAGCGAGCTGGATCATGGCGTCTCAGTTCAAAGCTCTGGTGATTGACGACGAGCGGCCCTTGCGTGCAGTGTTGCGAACTTCCTTAACCGCTCGCGGCTTCGTTGTCGAGGAAGCCGGCTCCGGCGAGGAGGCGCTCGAGATCCTTGGTCACCGAAAGTTCGATATTGCCCTTCTCGACATAAACATGCCGGGCATGGGAGGGCTGGAAGCATGTCGTCAGATCCGGGAGATTGCACCCCAAATGGGTATTGTGATGGCAACAGTCCGGGACGCCGAAGCGGACATGGTGAGCGCTTTCGAACTGGGCGCAGACGACTACGTCACCAAGCCATTCCGATTTGGAGAGCTCATAGCCCGTTTGCACGCAGTGCTACGACGAACAGATCCAACCGAAGCGCCAGTCAAAGTTCTTCGAACGGGAAACTTGGAGATCGATTTTGAACGCCGATCCCTTCTCCGCTCAGGCGGGGAAGTCCGCCTCACACCCACCGAGTTCGACCTCCTCGCTATGCTGATGAAGAACGAAGGCGTGCCCCTCACCCATGCGAAATTGCTGAGTTCGATATGGGGAGCCGAGTATCGCGACGAACTCGAGTATTTGAGATCCTATATCCGAGCCTTGCGGAAGAAAATTGAAGACGACCCGTCACAACCCAAATACATTCTGACGGAGCCGTGGCTGGGATACCGTTTCCAGAATCCGTTCCAAACCGAAGTTACCGACTCTGAGCAGTGACTCGACGCAGTCGGCCAGTCGGTATAGTCCTCGCGAGCCAAGCGGATTGACGTCAGCCCCCTGCCAAGCTTTTCAGATGACTAGACTTTGCTACACATGAAATCCGCATAAAATCTATAAAAAGTTCGCAGAGCGAGAGGGCAAATTTCGGTCGAGCGGTACAATCGTCAAGCCATGATCGATTCCACTCCACCCGGGCTCGGTACTGCTGGCGCAGATTCCAAGCGTGGGCGTCTAAAAGTATTCCTGGGATATGCCTCGGGTGTCGGCAAGTCATTTCGTATGTTCGACGAGGCCCGCAGACGAAAGGAGCGTGGACAGGACGTTGTAGTTGGAGCGTTGCAGCCGCAGGTACCGCCTGAGAGCAAGCCCTTGCTCGATGTCCTCGAAATCGTTCCCACCATCGTTGTAGAGAGTGTGCCCGTCATTGATGTGCCCGCAATCCTTCGGCGCCATCCCCAGGTTTGCATCATTGATGGCTTGGCGTATGACAGTCCTTGGGGCCGCCATGCTCATCGCTGGCAAGATGTCGAGGAGTTGCTCTCGGCAGGCATCAGCGTACTGGCATCTGTGAATTTGCAACATATTGACGACCAGCGCGAGGCAGTCGAGAAACTTACGGGACAGGCGGTCACGGAAACGATTCCACGTCAATTCCTGGACACGGCCGACGAAATCGTAGTCGTAGACGCTCCCGCGGACGACAATATTCCAGAACTATCTCAACTTCGCCAGATGGCGTTGGTTCTTTCAGCTGACGTGATTGATGCCGGCCTCAAGCGTTATCTACAGGCACACGAAATTGAGTCCTCATTCCACACGCACGAGCGCTTTTTGGTTTGTCTGACCCCGCGTGCCAATGCGGCGCGCATGATCGCCAGCGCCCGGCAAAGCGCTGCCCGCTTCCATTGCGATGTTCTAGCCGTCTCAGTTAAACAGCCGAACCTTTCCCCTGCAGATGAAAAGGATATGCAAGAGTATCTAGCCCGAGCGCGGAGTGCCGGTGCCCGCGTTGATGTGCTGGAAGGCGCTGATCCCGTCGACACCATCGTTCAATACGCTCGCTCACACGGTGTTACTCAGATTTTCGTTGGGCATAGCTTGAAGAAGGACTGGAGAACACGCCTGTACGGTAGCCCAGTAAGCCGTTTGATCCGCGCTGCAAAGGGTATGGACGTCCGCGTTTTCCCTCATTAAGCGAACGACTAAATTCCTATGACTCATCTAACGTCCCACGGTCGTCTCAAAATCTACCTGGGCTACGCCCCGGGTGTCGGCAAGACTTACCAAATGTTGGAAGAAGCGCGAGAATTGCTCGCGCACGATGTGGACCTCGTGGTCGGCTTTGTCGACGCACACGGCCGCAGTGACATTCGGCAACAGCTTGATGGATTGCATTGCATTCCGCTCCTACCCTTGACACATCGCGCGGGGACATTTGAAGAACTCGACGTTGACGCCATTCTGAAGCGAAGTCCGCGCGTGTGCGTGGTAGATGAACTCGCGCACTCCAATGCGCCCGCCTCGCCCCGCCAGAAGCGCTGGCAAGATGTTCAAGCCTTGCTCCATGCCGGCATTGATGTGCTGACCACAATGGACGTCGAAGACCTTGCAAGCTTAAGCGATCAAGTCTGGCAACTGACGGGCAGGCGCGTGCGTGAGACTGTTCCTGACTGGTTCTTCCAGCAGGCGGATGAGGTGTTGCTGGTGGATGTCACTCCGCGGGCGTTGCTGCATCGCCTGGAGCGCGGGGCCATTTATCCATCAAGAGCGGCCAAGGACGAGGTGCCGGCATTCTTCCAAGAACCTGTACTGGTCGCTCTGCGAGAACTGGCCATTCGACTAACAGCGCAGGCATTGGAAGCCCGGAGGACAGGGCGGGCCAAGCCGTCTGATTTGCCCGCTGAGAAAATTCTGGTGAACATTACGGCCGATCCGGCTACCGCTATGCTACTGCGCCGCGCCCGACGAATGGCGGACCATCTTCAGGCAGTGTGCATTGCAGTCTATGTGTACTCCAAAGAAGAATCCGAAGCCCTGCCTTCTGAAGATCACCCGACCATTGCACGCCACCTTCGGTTTGCTGAAAACCTTCACATTCCGGCGACGGTAATTCGCGGCAAGAATCGACCACAGGCCCTAGTCGAGTACGCACGAAAGAACAATGTTACGCAGATGTTTCTCAATGGAGCCACCAGCACGCACAGGCGCTGGTTGCCCGGACCCGACTTCACCGAGCGAGTACTCCAGCTGGCAAATGAAATGGAAGTTACGGTCGTGGCAGAGCGCCACCGTCATGGAAGGGCAGCATCTCCATACCCGGAGGATGAGGCCGGCGCGCTCATGCATGCCGGCTATGTCCGCATCTCGCCCGATATTAGCGTCGAAGAAGCCATTGGCGAGATCCGGAAGCAGGCCGGTACCGTGGAAATGATCTATTACGCCTATGCCTTGGACGATGGTCAACATCTGTTAGGAGTAGTCTCGTTCCGCGAACTCATCTCCGCTGAGAGGTCAAAGAAGGTTCGCGACGTGATCCACACCGATTACGTCTTCGTGGAGGAGGATACAGACCAGGAGACGGTTGCCCGACTGCTGGCAAAGCGGCGTCTGCTCGCCGTGCCAGTACTTGACTCGGAGGGCCACATGCGAGGCATCGTGACCAGCGCGGATGTTGCAGGAATGGTTCAGGAAGAAGCCGGCGAAGACATTCTGAAAATCGGAGGCATGGAAGCGTTCGAGGGACCGTATCTCGAGGTAACCTTCGGGCAGATGGTACGCAAGCGGGCGGGTTGGCTCGCCGTTCTGTTTGTTGGCGAGATGCTCACCGCTACCGCCATGGGCTTTTTTTCCAAGGAAATTGAACGCGCGGTTGTCCTGGCTCTCTTCATTCCGCTGATCATCAGCAGCGGTGGAAACTCGGGTTCGCAGGCGACGACGCTCGTCATCCGTGCGATGGCACTCGGGGAAATAAGACTGCGCGACTGGTTCCGTGTGATCCGGCGAGAGCTGGCGACTGGTGTTGCATTGGGTGCAATCCTCGGCTTGATCGGAGTCTCGCGAATCATGCTCTGGCATGCGCTGCGCGGGACTTACGGCGAACACTATCTAGTTGTAGCTCTGACGATTGGGTGCAGCCTGATCGGCGTGGTGTTATTTGGTACCACCGCGGGATCGATGTTGCCATTTGTACTCCGTCGGTGTGGACTTGATCCCGCAAGTGCATCCGCTCCCTTCGTCGCAACTTTGGTGGATGTCTCTGGACTGGTGATTTATTTCTCTGTGGCCAGCGTCATCCTGCGGGGAATTCTTCTATAGCAGCCTCAATATGAGTTCTATCTGCCCGAACCCTATCTATCCCGCGAGGGCCAGACCAATGTGCTGACTGCCGTGCTTGCTAATACGGAGACTGCGAGTGTCATTCGAACGCTGAGATTTGACCCTTACGTTGACTGTTCCATCAGTCGAAGGCGAGTCGAATTCGAATGGCGATGAAGGGACATTCACTTTCGTGTGTGACGCAGTCCGTGCCGTGGATTTGTTCAAGCATCCATCGTCGGTTTTCATTCTCCGGGGAATCCGTCAGCAATTGCACCCTGCGGCACGATCAGCCTGTTTTGCCTGTTCGCAGCCCTAAACCGTTACGGCATGCGCCCTCGGTCATCATTTGTGGTTCTCTCAGTTTGTCGCCGATACACAATTCTGCACGACTTCGAGCAGCGTCCGCGCGTTGTTCGGCAGAACGCCCGCTTCAAATAGCCCAAGTTCGATCTTCGGTGCCAGCGGCAGTGCCGGATGACTAAGGGGAATGAGCCTGGAGTTGCGTACGAATTCCGCAGGCAGGGCCGCAATTCCCAGGCCGGACTGAGTAGCAGCCAGAATCGCGTCCATGCTGGCACTTTCAAATGCAACATGCCATTCGAGACCGGCATCTCGCAGAGAGCCCAGCAGATTTTCCTGCCATGGGCTTGAGCCCTCGAATAAGACCAGAGGCACAACGCGATACTGATCAACCTGGAACCTTTTCGGCGCAGCCCACTCCAACTGGAGTTCCCACCTAATCACCGTTTCTCTTCGCATGGTTGAAGGTTCAGCAACCCCGAGATGAAGGTCGCCGGAACTCAGGAGCGCGTCGATTTGTTTGGGAACTGCGGTCGTAACGTGCAACTCCGACTGTGGGTGAAGATTCTGAAAGCGCCGAAAGGAAGGCGCCAGTCCTGCCATCGCAATTCCGCTGCTTATACCTACGGCAACAGGACTGTGTGGCCGATCTCCACGAAGCCGTAGCAGAATCTCGTCGTTCAGGTCGAGTACGCGCTGCACGTACTTAAAGAGAAGGTCCCCATGTGACGTCAGGGCAATGCCGTTCCTGCCTCGGGTAAATAGCTTTTGGCCGACGATCTTTTCTAACCGTAGCATCTGCTGGCTTACAGCAGGCTGGGTCATATCGGCCGCAGCCGCGGCCTTTCCCATACTGCCGTACTCGACGACCGCCGCAAACTTACGCAGCAGACCTACTTCAAGATTTCCAATCGGCGATTGTACCTTCATTGGTTGTATGCCCTTACTTCCACGTCTGGTTGAAAATAGAACGGCGCCTCTAAAAAAGTCGTGAAAACATCTATTAATTATTCGACTGCGTTGCATAGCGGATGTTTATCGAAGGCAAGCCTGGGGCAAAGAGAGTCAGTTGATCATAGGGAAGAAGATTTGGTAGTTTTACGAATCCTTTCGCCTTTTTTTATGCCTTCTTTACGACTACAACCTTAGAATCACGGACGCAGGAGCACAGTCATGGGCCCGAAAGCGTTGACGTCTTGCCTTAGTCTTCTTCTCCTCACGTTCGCAGGTGCAGCGGCTCAAAAAGCCGTTGAAAAGCCCACATTTCGGACAAACGTCAAAATGGTATTGGTTCCGGTCACCGTTACGGACCGCAGCGGCAAAACAGTAGACGGGTTACAAGCAGATGACTTCAATGTTTTTGACGATCAGAAGTCCCAGAAGATCGTTACCTTTTCCAGCGATGATGCTCCCTGTTCGGTAGGTGTGGTACTAGACATCAGCGGGAGCATGCGCCCAACGCTGGGCCAAATCAAGGATATCGTCCATGCTTTCGTCGCAGCAGCGAATCCGGATGATGAATTCCTGCTGCTGACCGTCTCAACAGAACCGGGGGCGATAACAGGGTTCACAACTGACACAGCGAGACTGGAGGAAAGCATCTCATTCGCGCAGCCGGGTGGCCAGACAGCGTTGATCGACACCATCTATCTCGGTCTAAATCGTATGAGGGGAGCGGAGTGGCCTCGGCGAGCCTTGCTGATTCTCTCTGATGGAAAAGACAACCACAGCCGATATTCTCAAAGCGAGCTGATGCGGATGGCGCTCGAAGCCGATGTTCAGATCTACAGCGTTATCGTGGATACCAGCCCCGACTTCGTCTCAACCCACTCAGTCCCGTACCGTCCGAACATGGCTGCGAAACCGTGGGATCGAGCGGCGGAGCATCAGGGACCGGAAATGCTCGAAAAGCTCTCGGACCAGACGGGTGGACTTCACTTCCAGGCAGTTACTAGCGCCGAGACAAAAGAGGTTGTAATCAAGGTTGCTCGAGCTCTTCGAAACGAGTATTTGATCGGATATCACCCACCCGATTCTGGAACATCTGAGAGATGGCACCGGATTCGTGTCAAATTGAACGCGAAAGATATTCATGTTCACGCGCGCAAGGGTTACTACTCGCCCTAAGTGAGCCGAGCGGTCGGTTCGGTGGTGCGCACCGGAAGAGCCTTCGACACTTCTGCCCTAGCAGGTGCACGTTCGTCAACCTGTGTTTACGAAACGTCCATGCCCGTGCGATGAACCGGTCAAAGCGGGGCTTCCCGAAGATCTTGTCCTCTATTGCGGGCGACATGATTACGGCACGCGGATTCTGAAGAGAACCGGAAACTTGGCTGTGGTCATGAGAACCATGGGACACAGGGATGTGAAGACTGCGATGCAGTATCAGCATCCCGAACTGGAGATCGTGCGCGCTGCTCTCGATCAAGACACCACAGTGTCGAGAAACGGGCGTAGCCGGATTGAGCTACGGCACACTTTACGGCACACCCAAAACATCGACTCCGGTACGTGATTGAAGAGATGGTGAGCGCGGTAGGAATCGAACCTACAACCTACTGATTAAGAGTCCCTTTCCCTAGACTTAGCTAAGACCCTGTCGAATCATTGTTTTAGCAGCTAAGTATCAATGAATCAATAAGATAATGTTGCAGCTTGGTTGATATTGGATGATGGCTGAATGCTGTTCCTTACGGGCGAACAGTACCCCATGCAGTACCCCATAAATGGCCCATTTTTAGTGGATGGGCCCAGCCCCCCTTTTGGACGGACGGCGGCCAGCCAGCATCGCCCCGTAGAGATCTGTAACGTCCCGCTGCGTTTTGTCGGCGATGTGGGCATAGCGTTGCACCGTGTTCGCCTTGGGCGAATGCCCCAGCAGGTTCGCAATCACCGTCAGGGATACATGGTTGGACGCCAGATTGGATGCGAAGCTGTGCCTGAGATCATGGATCCGTACTAGTGGCTTCCAGTGCACGACCTGCTTCCGCCGCTTACCCTTTTCGAAGATTGGTTCCACCAAGCCGGGGACGCCAGCCTGCTGGGTACGGTGCAGCGCCGAGATCCATAAACTCTTCACTGAGTTCCGCGGCTTGCTCGCATCGCCCTTCTTCGGGAACAGATACACACTCGATTTCTTGTGCTTGCGTACCCGTTCCATCACTGCGATCGCTTGCAGACTGAGCGGCACATGATGCGGCACTCCTGTCTTCGTGCGTTCCCCCGGGATATTCCAGCGTTTGCCCTCGAGATCGAATTCCGCCCAGGTGGCCTGCAACACTTCCGACATGCGCACTCCGGTCAGGATCAGCAAACGCACAGCTTCGGCGCCGTCACTCTTGCCAAGCATCTTGTCGAGTTTCTGTAACTCGTCGACGGTGAGCCATTTCTGCTTCGACTCTTCTGGATAGCGCGTGATGAAGCCCGGCTTCGCTTTGTAGGTGGACCGCGCGGGATTGTGCTCCACCCACTTCAGCCCGATGGCGTAGTTGTACATGGCAGAGACCAGCGACAGCATCCGGTTCGCCCGGTACGGTGTGGCTGCGCCCACACTCTCATGCAGTTCGCGCACATCTTCCAAGGTGAGCTCGCGCGCGCCCAGTTTGCCGAAGCGCGGCAGGATCAGGTTATTCAGCATCGACTCGTCGTTCTTGATGCTGGAATCGGCCTTCTTGTCCGGCCGGCTCTGGATATGCAGCAAGTATTTCTTGCTGAGATCGGCGACGGTATGGTTGCCGTCTTGCCGGTCGTCCGGCTCGGCTGCAGGGTTGGCCGCGCGTGCGGCCGCTTCCATGGGATCGATGCCTTCGTCCAGTTGCTCGCGGAATTCCTGCGCCTTCTTGATGACTGTTTCAATCGGCCACCTGGCGAACTCGTTTGAAGCGACGAAGGTCCAGCGGTACTGCTTGTGCTTGGTGGGCGAATAGTACTGGAGCACCCACGAACGAAGGTTATTGCGGCGTACGCGCAGCGCCAGCCCAGTGACCCGCGCATCGAAGTAGAGTTTGTCGTCCTGGTCCGGTGGTTTGATATTTGCGATGAACGTATCGGTGAGTCTTCTTGGCATTTGAAGCTTCCTCTCTAGGGCCAGCGGCCCCTTGGGTACTGCTTACTGCCTCAATTTTACTCTAAATGCCTTATTTTCAGCTAGTTAGCCTGATTGGATGCTGAAACCCCTGATTTCTGGCCTGTTTTGGGCCTTGCTGCCTGCTGTCTGGAATGGTCATTCCTGCTAATCCCTGCCCTGTGGGGAGACTTTTGGACCCCTGCCTGAGTTCTGGGTCATCTCCTTTCTGAGCCCCTAGAAGGCCCTTAGTACCCTGACCAGTACCCTGACACCGGGCACTATCGCAGGAAACCCAGCTTTTATCAAGGGTCAACGCAGAAAGACAGGCTGATGAGACATCAGAAGCCCTAGCCATTGGCGACCGCTCACCTTGACTTATGCACGACCTGATGGCACCGGCAGGTGCATTTCAAGCTGTAGCACTGCTGGCAAACTCCGCGCTTGCACGGTGTGCTGACTTTGTCGGTGAGAGGACGGCCGCCATGATTCACGTTGGGGGTTTGCAACTGTGGCTTGCTCATGCCGAAGAACTTTAACACCTGGCGCGAAGCCAGCCACTCTTGCACTGTGCGTTCGTACCGCTGGTTACCTTGGCTGGAAGAGAACTTCGGGTGGAGTCAACCTACAGCATTCAACTACATGCGGGTAGCCGAAGCGTTCAATAAATTATCAACTGTTGATAATTTGACCATCGATGCTTCTGCTCTCTACCTACTAGCAAAGCCGGACGTGCTGATAGCAAAACTGAAAAGCCGCCGGCTGCGTTCCTGTTACAGTCAGCGGCTTTGATTGCGGCGACTTTCAGCGACGATCATAGCCGCAAACTTTGGAGGGGAGTCACCAGCCGCCAGGTGGATGAGTCCCGGCTGCCAGCGACTCCCACGGATCAGGAAGAAGAAGGAACCCGATCCGCCGTGCTGTTTGCCGAAGGGAGACCGACAAACGCAACGCAAACTTTTCAGGGAGCCCCGGGAGAGACTTCGGAGTGAGGGCCGTTTGTCTCTCCCGTTCCTTTTTTGGTCATGTGGATCCACGCTGCACCAAAAAACCCTTTCCAAGAAAGGGGAGCGATGCCATGTACCGCTCCCCTTCCCCCGGCGGCGATCACTGAAGTGAAGGATTCAGTTCGCGCGGCCAACTCGTTCAACTCTTCCGCGTGGCCGACTCTAGGGATTTCTTCCCCATCTCTTGGCCAACCCGTTTTGCGACATCAGAGAATTCCTGGCCAGCTTTCATTTGCGCATCGTAAGCCTGATACGCATCGCTCTGTCCGGTCGGAATCGTGCGCGACCCTGGCCGCTTCTGCAACACTTCTTCGACCAGCGCGATCGCGCGGCCTAATTCCTTTTTCAAATCCTTATCCATGGTCTCCTCCGCTGCTGCATCGGCAATACTGACTTCACTGCCGGCCCGTCCCTTTTCGACGATGGCCGCATGATTTACCAGAAGCTGTGTCTGCTCAATCGTGCCATCGTCGCGCTGTACGTACACGCATTTGTAGCCCAAACTCACGTCGCGCAGAAACCCGCCTTCCACCTGCTCAATCAGCGCCGCGTCCGTAATGATCAGGTCAGCGATCAGCGCCTCTTCGCCGTCCTCAAGCTCACCGCCACGCCTGATGTTCTGGATATGGCCTTTCTGATACCAGTTCGTATTGCTAGGCCCCAAAAACTCGGGCGGATGTGGTGAAGTAATCGGCTTGCCTTCTCCGCTGTGCAGCGCGCGCGGCGCAAACACTTCAGATGGCAAGCGCCACACGTCATACATTTCTCGCGAGCCCTCAAGGCCCAACTCTTCGCCGCGGTAGCGCTGCGGAACGCGCGTCGCCGTTCGCGCAATCACCACATCTCGGCATAGCAGAAAGCCTTCCGGCGTGCGTGCGATGTTGTCGCTGATTCTGTCAGCTACGTAGACGGTTGGCATATTAGCTCCCGAAAATATCCTTCGAGTTCATGGCCTTGCCGCTGGCGCTGCGCGTGCAATCCGACGGCACCGCACCGAAAGTATCCGGTGGCCCCGAGGTCAGCCGCTCACTGCCTACGCCGCCTGCCATGGTGCGCAGCGTCGCATCGTAGGGAATCTCCGGCTGCCAGCCCGAGGTCACTCGATCCTTGCCGCCAAAATTAAGCGTGGCGTCGGTGGTTGGAATTGGCGTAGCGCCAGGTGCGCGTCCTGAAATCACATCCGACTGTGGCGTGCAAGGACCGCCGACAGCAGGATCAACTCCTTGCATGCGCTCGTTCGCGATATCGTTAATCCGGCTTTGCTCACCCGATTTGTCCTCGCCGAACTTGTTGCTGTAACTCTCTGGTTCTCTGCTTGCCATGTTGCCCCCCTTAAACTCTGGATCATCTGACCTTGTGTCAGCCAATCTTTACCGCTGAAACCCTGTATTCATCAGCCTGTGCTCTCAGCCATTTCTGTTGGGTACTGGCCGAAGTGCTATTAGGGTACTGAGATCTAAGGCAAAGCTGCATAAGCTGGCCCCACAAACTGAAGCTGATTCCGGCGTGAGTGATCCTGTAAAACCTTCTCGACGACAGTCTTCACCGCGTGCGCCGTCATCTGCGGATCGCTGGCCCCACTCACATTCACCACAACAGAATTCGATTGCGAGAGTGAGCCCATCCTGCCTTGCCAAGAGCTCATGCCCGAGCGCGTCTTCAGGTAATCGTCGTAAGGGAAGTAGCGCCCCGCATACAGCCCGGCAGAGTACGCCGCTGGATCCTTGGCAGAGCGCACACCTGCAAAGCGGCTCTGGCTGATCACATGCCCATACGCATCCGCCGCGTCTGCGAGCGATGCGTAACTCATAAAGTCCCCGGTCCGTGGATCCTTGATCATGCCCAGATTCAACGTTTGCCCGAACAATCGCGAATGCAGCCCTCCGGTTTCGTTCATCCAGTGCGCCAGGATCAGGTTCGCATCGGCACCGGTCTGTGCCGCGATCCGCTGCGCCTGCTGGCGTACCGCATCGAGATCCACCGTCCCGGTCCTGCCCGCAGGTAACCCCGCCAGCGGCCGGCTCTGATCGGTGAGCGTGAAGCCGCCCAGCCCGCCCAGCAACGCGCCAATCGCGCCGCCGATGGGAACGCCTTCCGGACCGAAAAGTCCGCCAGCCATCATGCCTAGCTTTGCGCCGCCCCACGCGCCACCTGCCACGCCCAGCAGTTGCTTGTAGCGGTCGATGAGATCGAACAGACCGCGCAGCGCGTGACTGATTTCCGTGATGGCTTGAGCAAACTTCTCGAGCGTGCTCGTCTTCTGATCCACCTGTGAGCCCAGCGGCCCAAACAGTGCGCCGTAGAGATTCAGCGCCATGTCGGCAACCATGCGCCCGATATCGAACAGATCGCGCAGCACCGCCCAGGTATCGCGCAGCACCGGCACAATGTACTCGGCAATGGCGTCGCGTATCTGCGGAGCATGCCGCTGGATCCAGTCATTGAAGGCGCGCAGCTTGCCCAGCAGTCCCTGCTCATCCGTGCCAAAGGCCCGCGCCACCTCCGCGACCACGGCCATGGTCATCATCTTCACTTCCACCATGAAGCGGGTGAACTCAAAGCGCAGATCGCGCAGCAGTCGCATCTGGGTTTCGAAGTCGCCGCCCAGAGCGCCTTCCATGCCTTGCTGGGTGCTGATCAACTGCAGGTAGCGTTCGCGCATCTCTGGCGGCCCGAAGATAACGTCTTGCAGGGAAGCGCCCAGAGCATCCGTCGCAATCTGCATGCGGCGTGCGGCGTCAGTCGAGATAAACATCGTTCGCGCCAACATTTGAAAATGCAAATCAGCTTGCGCGACGGAGTTCATTACTTCCACTGTGGCGGTGGCAATCGAGGCGTAAACCGCCGCAACTGCGGCTCCAGCGACTGCGACAGCGGAACCGATGGCGGCCGCGGCTGTCTCTACCGTTTCTTCCGCGTCTTTCAATGCCTGCTTGAACTTTGCGACTTCGGCGTCCTTGATGTCGAAACCCAAGCCCACCAGATATTCGGAAATCAGATTTGTGTCCATCGTTACCACCTTGGTTCCCGTCAAAGTTTTTGTGTCGGCTGTAGTCGAATGCAGCGAGCATCCAGTTCCACCGGGATAAATCGGCGTGAGCCTGCCCATGGACCCAAGTACGGATTGATGGGCTCATTCAGTTGCTCGATCAGCTTGCGATCTTGCAAAGGCGTCACCGGGAAGGATTGCCCGGGAGGACCAATCACATCAGCCAGGTCGTTGGCCACGCTAGGCATCGCCCTCTGCAACTCGATCAGTCGGCCAAAGGCGTCAGAGGCTTCGCGCATCAGTTCGGCAATCTCATGGCGTAATTGCAGCGCCTCTGCCGTCATGGCAGTGAACTTCTCGCGTGCCAGCTTTTTCGTCTTGCGGCCCAATACCAACTGCGCGTCGCCGGCTTCGAGTTCTGCGATGTCCAGCTGCTTTTCGAGATCGCGGCGTTCTGCATTCAGTGAAGAGAACGCAGCCGAAGCCGTGCCAATGGTTTCAATCGCCTTTTTGGTTTTTGCCAGCCGCGAACGAAGGTATGTAACTCGATCTGCCGTGTCCTTGGCTTTCTGGCGAAGTGGTTCGAGTGGATCGGTAACCTGAGTAACCGGAGTTACTTCTTGCGTGGCCATCCCTAGCCCCCTTTTTTCCAATCAGTCCAAAGATTGGATCTATTGCTCCAAGGGGCCTGCTCAGTACCCTAGACCGCACTTTGCAGTACCCTGATTCCACCTTACACGGTGTGTCAAGCGTGTAATAGTAATGTTTATGCCTGTTTGAGCCATTCTGGCCATCTGATAGAGAATCAGCTTGCCTAGCAGAAATGCGCTTTCCGACTGGCGAACTGTGCGCTGCTGCCGAGAAGGGCGCCGGGGAGAAATTTTCCCATGTGGGTAAATTACTCAGTCCCTACAAAGAGATCCTTGCGTCCGCTGGGGTCTCATATGAACATGCTGCGCGTTTAGCCTGCCATCTCTGCTTCGCCAGCATCACCTGGCCGCCAGCACAGCGCACAGCGCAACGAACCATCCGGCATCGTCCAGAATCGCGCGCGCTTGTGACGTCGGCATTGCTTCTCGCGCCGGCCATCCCGTTTTTCGCTGTTCTCTGCCGCTGTTCTCACCGAAAGACCTGACAACCGTGTACGTACATTTCTGTGCTGCATAACAGGTACAGAATAGCGCACTAGTGCAAGCCCGGCCGCTCTCACTGCTCGTTCACTGCAAGCTGTGAATGAATCCTTGCTTTCGATCTTGATCTGAAGATATTTCTGGGGGGGGAATGCGGTAGGAGAGCCTGACCGCAGTCTAATGGTAACAGTGAGTTACCATTACCTCCGGGGGCCTGGGACGCTCTGGCTGTCTTACGGTACTTGCGCTTACGGGGCGTGGCGGACGCAGTGTCCGACAAGTTGTTTTTCGTTTTCTCTTTTGACTTCACATACTTAGCGGCATTCTTATTGCCTTTTGGTGCACCGCCCTTGGCTGCACGCGCCTGACCGCAGTCTAATGGTAACAGTGAGTTACCATTACCTCCAAAACTTTCTTTCCTACGACACGGTGTCTGGATTCGAAAGCCCTCACAGTTTCTCTCGCAGTTCTGTGTGAGAAACCTGCCGTCCTGCTGAATGTGGTGAGCGTGCGCAATTCTGGACCGTCTTCCTATATCTAATTACCAGTACAAAGCCCTATCCCTTCCTGCATCTAGGGTTCTGGCTAGATGAGAAGTGCGTTCTTACTGTCTCCACTCAAAAGAACAGGCTCGATGAAAACTTAGTGACTCAGCTTTTTTGATGCATGCAGATATGGACCGGGACGTCAGGGCGCATGCGCAACGAACGCTTACAAAAATGGCGTCGCTGCGCAACTACATCACAGGATGACTTAGACGTCAGGCACATCCTGCGGACCAGATGGTCCACTAGTAGTCCGTTGCCCGGAAAAAACTTTGTTGCCAAAGAAAAGCTGATTTCGTTTCTCGTGACCCAGGAGCAGCCCGTTGTTTGGCGAGAATAGCGGCGGTTACTCAGTGCTGCGAAGATCCGCTCGATTGGCGAAACCTTGACGCCAATGCTATTCTCGGTGTGGAGATACGTTGTTCGGAAAGTCGCGCGCTTCCACGGTGCGCGGCTTTTTTGTTTCCCAGTCATCTCGATTCCTTTCTGCTGGGCTCACTGGCACAGCACTTCTTACCCACATGGGGTAATAGTTCAGGGAGTCGCGCACCTGTTCGACGCGCGACTCTGCCTAAGTTTTAGAGGGATGAAACGATTGCTTCGCCAAATTCGCAGGATCCGATTCGCTTCGCCCGAAGGATCGAACCTGGGTACCGATTGCCGTCAAGATAGCCGGTTTTACTTTCTCCGTCAATCAAGTGCCCTTTGCACGGTGCGTGCCGAGTTGACTCGTTGTGCTACGATTCAGTCGTCACCTTCCAATGAGAGTTGGTGATGACATCTGCTTTCTCCTTTCTGGGGCACGTTGACACCGTGCCCCTCAGTTTTTATCCTTCAATATCTTGTCTTGCTGGTTCATCGCTTGGCCGCCTTCCGTGGCGTCGGCGTCTTGACCTGGCGCATGGCATGCAAAGCTTCCCGCACAGACTTCGGCACACGCGGCATCAGCGTCTCCCTCTTCTGCCGCTCGATGTAGTGCTGCACATCCGTGGTTTTGTAAACGATCAGCCGGCCGATTTTGCTGTAGGGAATGCCGATCTTTTGTTTCCGCATTTCCCAGAGCGCGCGCCGCGTCTTCAAATTCAGGATGCGAATCAACTGCTCTTCGGCCAGATAGCCAAGCGCATTCAGTTCGGCGAAATTGTGGCTGGGCTCAGGTGTGGGTGCTAGTAGGTGGGTGGGTACTTCCGATGCATCCGGCATAGGTCCATAGCTCTCCTAAGACAAGATCGTTCGCCTGTCCTAGGTCCTCTGGACCTTTCTACTGGCACCCCGAGTGAGTGTGCCGGAACGTCATCCTTAATATAGACTGCACCCCGGATTGCATTCAATGACAAAAATTGGTCCAGAATTTAACCGCTATCCGAGCCTTGGACTGGCCCGGTGCCAAGGTGCCCCAAAAGGGCAACCAGTACCCTGGACCAGTACCCTATTGAAAGTGCCAAACTGGCTGTTTTGGGGAAGTGCTGGAAACCCTGATAAACATTGGCTGAAAGTGGTGAGCGCGGTAGGAATCGAACCTACAACCTACTGATTAAGAGTCAGTTGCTCTGCCAATTGAGCTACGCGCCCACGGTGGGGATTAGCGGGAAAAGCACAAACTAAAATTATAGCATTCAATTTTTATATTCGCGGGAGTGAGTCGGCCCGGACGCGCGGAGATTCATCGCGTGTGGCCAGATGCGATCGGTATTCTCCCGCCATCTTGCACGACTTTTTTAATCAATCACGTTACTGCACCTGCCGCCAACTCATTTCAATCGGCGAACGGCCACAAACAAGACGTAATCGATGCCGCGGACAAATGCGTCCGAGTTCAAAACAGCGGCGCATCAACTCCCTTGATCTGCCGCTCAAAGCACCTTATGAGCTGTCCAAGAGGTCGTTTAAAGCCCATATCAACGGGCGAACAAAACGCGAATATGTTAATATTCGACCGCCATGGCGCGCCGCCCGGATTCCGGTACGAAGGAAGAGATCTGGACCCGCGAGGATTTGAAAGAGATCATGCGCAACCTTTCGCTTCTCAGTGAGCACGGCGTGCGGGAGTTCTACGAGCGTGCGTACCGTGAGTGCCGCATCATCAACAGCCACACCTTCCCGCCGGCGCGCGCCGTGCAAGAACTGGTTCAAGCGTGGAAGCAGCTTCGAAAGTGGCGCCAGCCCTGACGCTACTCGATGCCCAGTTGCCGTTGGATGTGTTCGAGAGGTACGCCCTTCGTTTCCGGAACCATCGTCCTCACCCACAGCAGTTGAAGCATCATCATTCCAGCAAAGAACGAAAAAATGTAACCTGGCGGGAAAGCCGCGAACACTTTGGGGGCGACCGTGGTAAGCAACGCGGCGAAGACCCAATGCGTGAAGCTGCCAAGAGTTTGGCCTTCGGCCCGGTGACGATTGGGAAAGATTTCTGAGATAAAGACCCAGATAACTGCTCCCTGGCCGATTGCGTGTGCCGCGATGAAGGCGAAGATGCAGACAGGCACCATGGAGTAGTGTTGGCTGAAAAAAGCCCAGGCGGCTAGCCCCAGGGAACCGATGTAACCAAACGAACCGATGTAGAGGAGCGTCCGACGTCCCAGACGATCAATCATCCAAAGGCCGACGAAAGTGAAGACAAAATTCGTAATTCCGATTCCGATGGATTGCAGCAAAGCAGCCTTGGTGGCAAGGCCAGCCAATTCGAAGATCCGCGGCGCGAAATACAGGATCACGTTAATTCCCGAGAGCTGATTGAAGAACGCAATCAGGAATGCCAGGAGAATCGGTTTGCGGAGCCGCCTCGTCCAGAACTGCCCCGAAGAAACTTGTTCGGTCGAGGCTGCCATGATTTCGTCCGCTTGCCTGTTAATTTCGACATCAGACATCTCGGGCTCGATCTGCTGCAACACCTTGAGAGCGACCTCACGCACGCCCTTCTTGGTGAGCAGCCACCGCGGACTCTCGGGAAGCCCAAGGCATAACACGGCGTATAGCAAAGAGGGAAACGCCGCGACTCCAAGCATCCACCGCCACGCGTTCTCCCCAATACCGGCGAGCAACGCGTTCGATACGAAGGCCACCAATATGCCGAAGACGATATTGAACTGGAACATCCCAGCCAGTCGCCCGCGCTGCTTCGGAGGCGCGATTTCAGAAATGTACATCGGCGCAACCACGGTTGAGATGCCGATGCCGAGTCCGCCAATCACACGGGCCGCGATGAAGACCCAGACGTTGGAAGCGAGCCCCGAGCCCGCCGCCCCGAGCAGATAGAGAACTCCGATCCAGAGCAGAGTCGCCTTTCGCCCGAAGCGGTCTGCGGGCCATCCGCCGATCAACGATCCCACAACCGTGCCGTATAAAGCTGACGCCATCGCAATGCCATGCAGGTTGTCGCTCAGCCCCCACAGCGCCTGAATGGTTTTTTCCGCGCCGGAAATAACGACCGTGTCGAAGCCGAACAGGAATCCAGCCAACGCCGATGTGAGCGACCAGAAGAAAATGCGACGGTTCATAGAAGGATGGCGCAGCTTACCATAAAATCAGCGCGAAACCGGCAGATTAGCCACGAACGACTCGAAAGTGCGAAGAAACGTCTTTAATTGCTTTCCTTCGTGAACCTTCGTGTCCTTAGTGGTTATGCTCTGGGTTGATCGTTCGAGTCAGTCTTTCACCAGCGGATACCCTTTTTCCCGCCAACCACGAATCCCGCCATCCATCGAAATCACATTGGTGTAGCCCATCTTCTGCAGATTGTCGGCGGCCAGCGCCGAGCGGAATCCGCCCCCGCAATACAGGATCATCTCCGCGTTCAGTTCAGGCACGCGCGCCTCGATATCGCGTTCGATCACTCCCTTGCCCAGGTGAATCGCGCCGGGAAGATGGTCTTTGGCGTACTCACTTTCCTCGCGCACGTCGACGAGGATGAACTTGTCCCCTCCATCCATCCTCTTCTTCACTTCGTTCACATTTGTTTCGCGAACGCGGGTCTTGGCGTCGTCCACAATTTTTAGAAAGCGGGGAGGATGCTGGTGAGCCATAAAATCTCCTTTGCAGCCTATGGTACCAAGGAGTCCCATGTCTCCCGGGATCGTGTGGGGACTCCGCCCCATAAGGGCCAACTTAAGCAAGTCGGGCTAGTAGTTGACCCACGGGCCGGCTTCCGGCGTAACTGTTTGGCGGTACCGCCCCGTCCCGTTCGCTCGTTCTTCGACCACCAGCCTCACACATTGAGCCGATTGGAGGCGGCAACTCGAGCGTACCAGAGGCCTGAATCTTTTATCGTGCGCTTCTGGTTGCGAAAGTCGGTATAGATCAACCCATAGCGCTCGGTATAACCCTCCGCCCATTGGAAGTTGTCGAGAAGTGTCCATGCATGAAAGGCGCGAACCCGAGCTCCATCTGCGATCGCCCGAGCCAACTCCGCCAGCACTTCGCGGTACCACTGGATGCGACGGCCGTCGGGTATGCGGCCCTTTTGTTCTTCATCGGGTCCATCGAGATACCCGCATCCGCTCTCAGTGATCTCGATGATCGGGTGGTTGTACTCCCGTGAAATCTGAGTGACCAGGTCGTACATGCCACGCGGCCATACTTCCAAACCGGCGTCGGTGAGCGGCCCCTCTGTGGGCATCGCGGCGCGGAAGCGTGTGTAAGGATCACGGCCGCCCGGTGCATTGCTCTCAATCTCAGTACCACTAAACTTACCTCCGCCGAGAAATTGCTCCTTGCTTGCATCCGAGACGATGCGCCGTGTGTAGTAGTGAAAGCCCACCCAGTCCAGCGGAGCACGAAGGAGCTTTTCATCGCCTGCCTTGAAGCCCATCAGTTCATAGGGCGGTTCTCCAACGAATGCCTTCGGGTATCGGCCATGCATGGCTGTCTCAAGAAAGAAGACATTGTTCATGGCATGATAGCGAGCGGCGGCAGCGCGATCATCGTCTGAATCAGTCTTCGGGTATGCCGGAGCCATTTCATAGGCGCTCCCCACCGTTGCCTGGGAAGATGCTGCTTTGACTGCACGATGCGCCTCCGCTTGAGCCAGAGCCAGTGTGTGCGCTGCTTTCAAGAAATCGCTGAAGTTGTTCCGGCAAGGCGGAAAGGCACCCGCAGCATAGCCCATGAAAGCGATAGCCCAAGGCATGTTAAAGGGTGCCCAGACCGTATTCGATCCCCGAGATGCTTGGCGAGAATGCCCGCATAGTCGGCGAAGTAATTCGCTAGATCCCGGTTCGGCCAGCCACCCCGATCCTCGAGTGCCTGCGGAAGATCCCAGTGATACATGGTGCACCAGTGCCGGATACCAGCCTCAAGCAACGCATCGACGAAGCGGCTGTAGTGATCGATCCCCTTCATGTTCGGTGCGCCGGTCCCGGCAGGCTGAATGCGCGGCCATGAGATGGAAAAGCGCTGGCTCTTCTGGTTGAGGCGTTTGGCCAGTGCGATGTCCTGCGGATACAGGTGGTATTGATCGCAGGCAACGTCCCCTGTCACGCCGCCCCTCACTTTCCCGGGCGTATGAGTGAATCGGTCCCATATCGATTCTCCTTTGCCGTCCTCATTCCACGCGCCTTCTACCTGGTATGAGGCCGTGGCGGTGCCCCAAAGGAAACCTTCCGGAAAATGTGCCGTTTGAATTGACGCTTCGGGCACCGAACCTGGAATCTGATCTGCAGAAAGCGGCGCAGCAGCGTGGCTAGGATGGCGATAGAGCACAGCGCCTGCTGCTGCGGCCAGGGAACGAATTACAAATTGGCGCCGGTCCATGGTGAGCCCTTCTTCCTGAGAGGTTACCGCAGAATCGGTGCTGTACCCTTCACAATTCCGTTCAGACGAGCGACTTTCCAGACCGGTAGCGCGATGGGCTGCCCCGAAGGAGTCATTAAGTCAGCGCTTATGGGGTCCGCCCTCGGTCGTTCAGCAGCGCCATGGATTTCGTTCTTCGAGTAGCATTGATGTGTGCGTCAAAGAGACTCCCGCAAAATCGGGTTGGCGCGCGCCCTGTCGAAGCTCGGCTATTGCTCGCGTTCTCAAGCCGCCGCTCTGATTCGCGCCGGACGAGTGACTCTAAACGGCGCCGCTCGCCACGATCCGGAGACTCCGGTGCAGATCGAACGTGATCGCATCGCGGTCGAAGGCCTCACTCTCAAGGCCGCGGATAAGATCTACCTGATGATGAACAAGCCTCGAGGGCTGGTGACAACTGCCTCCGACGAAAAGGACCGCGACACGGTGTATTCGCTGTTCGTCGATCGTGCAGAATCGATGCCTTGGTTAGCTCCTGTCGGCCGCCTCGATAAAGCCAGTGAAGGACTGTTACTTCTGACGAACGACTCCGAATGGGGAGCCCGCATCACGGCTCCCGAAAGCCATTTGCCGAAAACGTATCATGTACAAATTGCTTCGATCCCACCCAGGGAAGTTCTCGAATCCCTGGAGCGCGGTGTTCGCGCAGACAATGTAGAACTCCTGCAGGCAGTGCGCTGCCGCCTCCTCCGCTCGGGCGGAAAGAACTGCTGGCTCGAGATCACGCTCGACGAAGGCAAGAACCGCCAGATTCGCCGCATGCTGGCCACTTTTGATCTGCAAGTGCTCCGACTCGTGAGGGTATCGATCGGGCCACTGCAACTCGGCACGCTTCGCAAGGGCGCCTACCGTTCCTTAACGGCAGAAGAGAAGACCGCGCTTGATCGCGCCATCGATCAGTCCCCTCGCTTACGACAGTGACGCAAAACACTCGTCAACAAACGTGTCAACGCAACAATCGTCCCGCAGTGGACTACCTTCCTCCCGTTAATGCTAGTTTGTATGAGACCTTTACCACTGTATTCGATCTCAGGAAGGCAATATCAATGCGTAAAGCAGCTATCTGGTTAATTCTTACTGCTCTCGCTGTGGTTATGGCCTCCAACTACTTGACCGGTGCCCTGCTTCCGGTTTTTAAGCCATCCGGTTCTGATTTCTCGGAACTCTATGTTGCGTCATGGCTTTGGCGCCATGGTCACAACGCTTATGACTCGGCAATTGCTACGGCGGCGCATCAGCAGGTGGTCGGCGCATCAGAAGAGATCTTTCTGGTGAATGTGCCTACCAGCTTGGTTCTGGCGGCTCCCTTAACTCTCTTGTCTTGGGGATGGGCAAACTTCGTCTTCTTGACGTCGGCTGTGATTGGCCTGGTCGCAACCACGTTCGCGATTTTGCGCCTTCAAGGCCGTTCTTCGTGGGGAATCGAAACAGCGTTGGTGATTGTGTTTCTGTTGTCCTTCAGCCCCGTTCGCATAGCTTTTCAGTGGGGAAATATTGTTCTACTAGTGTTACCTCTCTCCGTCATGACGATCCTGCTTGAGGAGAAGAGACATGATTGGCAGGCGGGCGTACTACTCGGGTTGGCAGTCTGCCTGAAGCCACAGATTGGGATGTGGCTAGGTATTTATTATCTGGTGCGTGCTCGCTTCCAAATCGTGGCGGCGTCGCTCGCCGTCGGTTCTTTCATCGCCGCCTTGTTTTTCCTGCACCCGGTCCCGTATCACGAGTGGCTCCTTTCGTATCGCGCGAACCTCCAACATTGGTTTGACCCTGGAGGACCTTACGGATTCACCGAGGGATCCCTGTCTTTCATCCTGTTGCGCACGCAAGGCGTCTTGTACACCATTACCCACAGGGCCTTCATCTCCAGTTTGCTGGCCTATGGTCTGTTTTTGATCTGTGCGGGGATATGGGGAATTTTAATTTGGCGTTCAGGCGCCCGAGTGCCGTCCTCGTTGGCCATCACGGCGTTGATCGCTGCTAGCTTCCTGTCTTTCTATCACAGTATTCCCGATGTGTCGGTGCTGAGCATTGCATTGTGCGATGCTTTCCCTGCGTCGCTGCAAGGTTGGAAGAGAACGCAGCAATGGATATGCTTCTTGCTCTTCCTTATAATGCTGCCGCAGCGTTCGATCTTTGTGTTACTCAGCCACCGCCTCGGCTCATCCATCCTCACATCGTGGTGGTGGAATCTCTTTTTCCTACGTTACATGGTCTGGCTCCTGCTGGCCCTGAGCCTTGCATTGCTTTTGAGGATGCGTGAAGCCGCAACCAGCATCAAACCTGACTTAGTAGAGGAGAATCGCAGCTGACGAATCTGACACTTTTATCGGCGCTCGACATGAAGAAGAGTATCCGCGAGAAGAAAATTTCTCCCGTCGAGCTCGCGGACTTGCACTTGGCCAAGATCGAGCGGCTCAATCCTAAGCTGAACGCCTTCGTGCAAGTCGATCCCGAGCGCGTCCGCCGGCAAGCGCGAGAGGCCGAAGCCGCCGTGATGAGCAGCCAGGTTCTGGGCCCCTTGCACGGAGTCCCTATCAGCATCAAGAGCTCGATCGAAGTTGCAGGAATGAAATGCGAAGCGGGCACCCGGCTTCGCTCCGGGTTCGTCGCTACGCAAGATGCTCCCTTGGTCGAACGGCTGCGCCAAGCGGGAGCAATCATTCTCGGCGTAACCAACACGCCCGAGTTGCTCATGGCCTGGGAGACCGACAACTCTCTCTACGGACGCACCAACTCGCCATGGGATCTGGATCGAACTCCGGGCGGATCAAGTGGAGGAGAGGCAGCAGCTATTGCCTCGGGAATGTCCGCCGGAGGCGTCGGCAGCGACGGCGGGGGATCGATTCGCGTTCCCGCGCACTTCAGCGGCATCTGCGGACTCAAGCCAACTCCCGGACGCATCCCTTCGACCGGTCACTTTCCGCCCTCCGGCGGTCCGTTTGCTTTGCTCGGCGTAGTTGGCCCGATGGCGCGCACCATCGCCGATCTCAAGATTCTGTTCGAAGTCATGCAGGGTCCCGACGACGGCGACTCCTTTGCAGCGCCCATACCACTCCGCTGGCCGACTCACGATGAACTGAGCCATCTCCGCATCGGCTACTTTGAAGACGACGGCCGCACGCCCGTAACTCCAGAAATTCGCAATGCGGTTCGAACTGCCGCCGAAGCCCTGAGCCGCGCCGGATTCCAGGTCGAACCATTTCGTCCCGAAGGCCTGGAAGAAGCCCGCCTCCTCTGGAAAAAGTTCTTCGTCAAAACTGGCGGTATGCTGATCGGCCCAATGTTCGCGGGCCACGAGCAGGACATAAGTCCGACCCTGAAGCAATTCCTCGAATGGTCGGCGGCCGAGCCGAGCCTGTCAGGGCCTGATGTGATTGACGCATGGATTCGTCGTGACACATTGCGCGCGAGTTTCCTCGCGCAAATGCGGAAGTACCCAATCTTCCTCTGTCCCCCTGCCGCCATTCCCGCCTTCCGCCACGGCGAGCGCACTTGGATGATCGAAGGCAAAACCGTCGGATACCTCGATGCCTGGAGTTACACCGAGTGGTTCAACCTGCTCGGCAATCCCGCCGCGGTAGTTCCCGTGAGCCAATCGCCCGAAGGCTTGCCGGTCGGCGTGCAGATAGTCGGACGCCCATGGGAAGAAGAGCTGGTTCTATCCGTGGCCTCCTTACTGGAAAGGGAAGTCGGACCAGGAAAAACGCCGCCAATCCGCTAGCGTTCGCGGATAAGAGGCGCCTATGTGGGCACAGCCGCCGGTCCGGCGGCCACAGGTGTATCGGGCCGCAGGTTTCTCAATTTCTCCAGCTTTAGCCAACGATTCAGAGTCCTCTAAAGATTATGCCTCGCTCTACCGATATTAACTCCCAGGACGAGTCGATCTCGTCCCGGGTGTCGTGTGAAATGCCTAAGGTTCTGATTGCCGACGATTCTCGCTTTCAGCGGCAGATGCTGGCCTCATTCTTGCTGCCGAAAAAGATCGAGATCATCTTCGCGGTCGATGCGTTGCAGACGTGGATGATGGCGCTCCGCTCAGCTCCCGACCTTATTCTGTTGGACATCAATATGCCAGGCGGCACGGGGATCGAAGTGCTCAAGCGCCTTCGCGTGTCCAATAAAACTCAGCAGATTCCAGTGATCGTGGTTAGCGGCGATGAGAGCGCCACCACCGAAGCGACGGCGCGAGAACTGGGCGCGCTCGATTTCATCCACAAGCCCGTCGACCAGCAAAAGCTTACCGATGCTATCGGCCGCGCTCTCGGCTTGCAGGCCAACGCGTCGTAGCCGCTTCCGAACTACAGGTCCGATTTATAAGGCCACCGTAAAACTCTAGTGGACCGTCGCGGCGACAGCATTACCGAGAAACCGGAAGCCGTGTCATCCTGAGCGGAGCAACTGCTTCGCGCAGCGAAGCGGTTGCGGAGTCGAAGGATCCCTACCTCCTCAATTTTGCCGGCGTGTGTCAGGGAATTCTCCCCACGCTCGCGCTGACGAATTCTCTGCGACAGTTCACTAGTATTTTTGTATTATTCCGCCGCTCCAAACGACTGTATAAGTTTAAGTGGCGCGAGACTTCGGTTCACTGTGGGGCCGAAGCTGGGAATCTTCGAAGTCGCCATTCGGGAAATGCCAGACTCCAGGAAAAGAAGCGGCCGAATTCTGTCTTGGCTCATAGCCTTTCTGGCCATCTCCGCCGCCTACCTCTACACATTTCCTCAGGCCAATATCTTCTACGCCGTCATTGTCCTCTTGCATGCTGCGGGCGGCGTGCTGGCCGCCATTCTTCTGGTTCCGATGCTGTTTCGCCTTCTGCGCTTCGGCACCCTCGCCGGTCGAATGGGCTGGCTATTGATTGCTGCCGGCGCAGTCGTTGGACTCATCCTTATCAAAACCGGCACTCCACGAACGGAGTGGAACAAGCTCTATCTCCACATCGCGCTTTCGCTGGCAGGACTGGCCCTGCTGATTGCCGGATGGCTGAGCGCACGTACATCTTCCGATTCGGTTCCGATCGGATCAAGATTGGCCGCTGGCGCCATCCGGGCAGTGTTCTGCCTGGCTTTGCTTGCGGGAATTGGTTACGGAGCGCGGTATGTGCGCGGCAGTTGGGAAACGCGCAACCGCATTCAGAACCCGGCCATGCCACCCGATGACATGAATGGCGAGGGCGACGGTCCCGAAGGCTCGTTCTTCCCCAGTTCCGCGCAGGTGTACGGTAAACAGAAAATTCCCAGCAAGTTTTTCATGGAGTCCGATTCCTGCAAGCGCTGCCACGAAGATATCTACAACCAGTGGTTCAGCTCCGCGCACCACTTCTCGTCATTCAATAACCAGTGGTACCGCAAATCGATCGAGTACATGCAGGACACAATCGGCACCAAGCCCTCGAAATGGTGCGGAGGATGCCACGATCCCGCCGTGCTTTACGCCGGCATGATGGACACTCCGATCAAGCAGATCGTGCATCGCCCCGAAGCGCAGGCAGGGCTCGGCTGCATGATGTGCCACTCCATCGCCAACGTGAAGAGCACCATGGGCCAGGCTGACTTCTATCTCGAATATCCCAAGCTGCACGAACTCGCCGCCACGAAGAATCCGATTGCCCGCGAGTTGCACGATTTCCTCATCAAGTTGAATCCCGAGCCGCACCGCCGCGTGTTCTTGAAGCCTTTCATGCGCGACCAGACAGCGGAGTTCTGCTCGTCCTGCCACAAGGTGCACCTCGACGTTCCCGTGAATCACTATCGCTGGTTCCGCGGATTCAATGAGTACGACAACTGGCAGGCCAGCGGTGTGTCCGGACAGGGAGCGCGTTCGTTCTACTATCCTCCGAAGCCTCAGCAGTGTGCCGATTGCCACATGCCTATGGAGTCGTCGAAGGACCAGGGCAACGTAAACGGCTTCGTGCACTCGCATCGCTTCCCGGCAGCGAACACAGCGGTGCCGACGGCGAACGAAGATCCCGCCCAGCTCAAGCTCACGGAAGACTTCCTGAAGAACGGCCAGCTCACAGTCGATATCTTCGCTCTCTCTCCAGCGCAGGCTCCGCTGAAGCCGGGCGCGGCCACGCAGTCGGACTTGTCGACGACGTTCGCTGTCGGCGAAGAAGCCGAAAGCAAAGTCGCAGCAGCCGGAAGTGAGGCCGCCCCGATCAGCGCTCCGCTCAACCGCGTTCAGCCCGCCTTACGGCGCGGAGATACGGTTCGCGTCGACGTGGTCGTGCGCACGAAAAAAGTCGGACACTTCTTCCCCGGCGGCACCGTTGATGCCTACGACACGTGGCTCGAACTGAAGGGAACCGACGACAAGGGCCAGACCATTTTCTGGAGCGGCATGGTCGAAGACAACGGTCACGGCCCTGTCGAAAAAGGGGCGCACTTCTATCGCTCGCTGCAGATCGACGCCCACGGCAATCCCATCAACAAGCGTAACGCCTGGGCCACACGCGCCGTGGTCTATGTGCGTCTGATTCCACCCGGTGCAGCCGACACCGTGCACTACCGCATGCGCATTCCAGAAAATGCCGGCAACAAGATTACGCTGCATGCCCGTCTCTGCTATCGCAAGTTCGCGTGGTATGGAACCCAGGAAGCGTTTGCGGGGGTACCCGATCCGGCCAAGCACGATGCGGTTTCCTCGGACTACGACGATCGGCCAACACTTTTTACAGGGTCGTTGAGCGGCGTCTCGGCGAAGCAGGAAAAGATTCCCGACCTTCCCATCGTTCCCGTTGCGGAAGACGAAGTCACGCTTCCAGTGGTTGCGCACAACGCGCCCGCACCCACACCCAGCACGATCGTTCGCAAAGAGGAGTGGCAACGCTGGAACGACTACGGTATCGGCCTGTTCCTGCAAGGAGACCTGAAGGCCGCCGCCGCCGCTTTCGAGAAAGTCACGCAAGCCGATCCGAACAATCCCGACGGCTGGGTCAACATCGGACGCTGCGCCGTGCAGGAAGGCGACATGGCACGTGCACGCACCGTGCTGGAAAAAGCCCTGTCGTTGTCGCCGAACCTGGCACGGGCCAATTTTTTCTATGCGAAAGTCTTGCGCTCCGATGGCAACTACGAGGGCGCCGCATCGCGACTCCGCAGCGTGCTCGCGCAATATCCCCGGGATCGCGTCGCGCTCAACGACTTGGGACGCGTTCTCTTCCTGCAGCGCAAGTATGACGAGGCAGTTAAGGTCCTGCAATCCGTGCTCGACATCGATCCCGAAGACCTGCAAGCTCACTACAACCTGATGCTCTGCTACAACGGCCTCGGAAACGAGACGCTCGCGAAAGAACATCAGGCCCGTTATATGCGCTTCAAGGCCGACGAATCATCGCAGGCGATCACCGGCCCCTACCGCCAGCTTCATCCCGAAGACAACAACGAGCGCCAGTCAGTCCACGAACACGTGTCTGTTTCACTGCCAGTCACTGGCACAACCCATGGGACCACTACAACCCATGTGGGGACGGCCGCCATCGGCCGTCCGGCCGGGCAAAGCCCGGCAGCGATTTCCGCCGGAGCCTCCAGATAAATGTTCCACAAAAGCGAACTCACCACGGAATCACGGAGACCGGGAGAACTTCTTCTTGTTTTTTTCTCAAGATTCCTCCGTTCCTCCGTGTCTCCGTGGTTAATCGCATTTTGCTTCGTCCTCACAGCCCAAGCGCAGATCCAATTCCGCGACATCACCACCCAGGCCGATATCCACTTCACCCACAACAACGGCGCCTTCGGCAAGAAGTGGCTTCCCGAAACCATGGGCCCGGGCTGCGCCTTCATCGACTACGACAACGACGGATACCCCGACATCATCCTGATCAACGGCGAAGATTTCCCCGGACATCCCCACGCTGGCGCGACCACGCCCAAGCTTTATCACAACAATCACGACGGCACTTTCACCGACGTGACTCGCAAAGCCGGCCTCGCGGTTCCCATGTACGGATTCGGCGTAGCGGTCGGCGACTACGACAACGACGGCTTCGACGATCTCTTCATCTCAGCGCTAGGGCAGAGTCATCTCTTCCACAACATCGGCAACGGCACATTCGCCGAAGTGACCAAAGTCGCCGGCATGTGGGGGCCGAACGAATTCTCCACCAGCGCAGCCTGGGTCGACTATGACCGTGACGGCAAGCTTGACCTCGTTGTGGCAAATTATGTTCAGTGGACCGAGCAGGGCGACCTCTACTGCACCATCGACGGCGCGCACAAGTCCTATTGCACGCCTGAATCCTACAAAGGCACATCGTTGCGCGTCTGGCACAACCTCGGCGCAGGAAAGTTCGAAGACGCCACGCAAAAAGCTGGACTCGGAGATCCAACATCGAAGAGTCTCGGCATCGCCGTCCTCGATGTGAACGTCGACGGCTGGCCTGACATCCTGATCGCCAACGACACGCAGCCCAACAAGCTCTACGTCAACAAGAAGAACGGCACGTTCGAGGAACGAGGAGTCGCCGCCGGAATCGGCTTCAGCGAAGACGGCATCGCCCGCGCCGGCATGGGTGCCGACGCAGCCGACTACGACCGCAGCGGCCATGCCAGCCTGATCATCAGCAACTTCGCCAACCAGATGGTCTCGCTCTATCACAACGAGGGCAATGGCCTCTTCGTCGACGAAGCTCCGCAATCCGAGATCGGTCGCGACACTCTGGTCACCCTCGGCTTCGGCTGCTTCTTCTTCGATTACGACAACGACGGCTGGCCTGACATCTTCGTTGCCGATGGCCACATCGAAAACGAAATCGAGCGCGTACAAAAGCGCGTAAGTTTCGCCGAGCCTCCTCACCTGTTTCGAAACCTGGGCGGCGGGAAATTCACCGAAGTCACCGCGCAGATGGGCAAGTCCTTTGCGGCCCCGAAAGTCGCGCGCTCAGCGGCGTACGCCGACATCGACAATGACGGCTTTCTCGACATTCTGCTGACGACAAATGCCGGCCCCGCCTACCTTTTCCACAACGAAGGCGGCACCAACCACAGCCTGCGGATCAAACTGATCGGCACAAAATCGAATCGCGATGGCATCGGCGCGGTAGTGCGCGTGACCTCCGGCACCGATAAGCAGTGGAAGATGCTGCGCTCCGGCTCGAGCTACCTGTCACAGAGCGAACTGGTGCTCACGTTCGGCTTGGGCGCACAAACAAAAGCGGATGCAATCGAAATTCAGTGGCCCAGCGGCCAAGTCGACAAACTCTCGAACGTGAATGCCGGTCAGACGGTGATGGTGCAGGAAGGGAAGGGAATCACGGGCAACCGAGCGTATTCTGCGCCTCGCGTGCACGCCGAGAAGCAATTAGCAGCAGGCAATTAGCCAAGTCGTTGTCATCCTGAGCGGAGGCAATGCGCTCGCGAAAGCGGGCGCATTGACGCAGTCGAAGGATCCCTGCCATCGTCACCGACCTGATAGGCATACTTCCATCCAGTTTGCCCGGCTGGTCGGTTTTCCCCTGTGTTCCTCTGTGCCCTCTGTGGTTAAATCTCTAACGGAATGAATCCTAAAGTTTCTGCCGCCCTCTTCGCCGCAATCCTAGCGGCGTTCGGTCTGCTTAAGCCGGTGTCCCAACCCGATCCCATCGAAGCCGCGCGCCACAACAACCTCGGCTGCGCCTACATGAACCAGCAGCTCTTCGAAAAGGGATTGAAAGAATTTCAGCAAGCCGTTGCGGCCGATCCCAAGTTCGCCATAGCGCGCCTGAACGAAGGCGTCGCCTACCTGAACTTGCAGAAAGTCGATGAGGCCAAGGCTGCACTAGAAGCAGCGCTCAAGCAGGACTCGAAAAATCCCAACGCGTGGTACAGCCTGGGCCTGCTGGCGAAGAACACCGGCGACGCGCAGGCCGCGATCGAATCCTTCAAGCGCGTCACCGAGATAGATCCCAACGACGCCGACACCTGGTACTTCCTCGGCACCGCGTACGTCCAGGCCAAGCAGTTTCCCCTATCCATCGATGCCTTCGAGCACGCACTGAAGATCAACCCTCTGCACGCCTCCGCCGAATTCGGCCTGTCGCGCGCCTACCAGCAATCCACGGACCCCGACCACGCCCGCGAGCACCTGAAGCGCTTCCAGTACATCACGCAAAACAAAATCGGCGCCCCCATGAGCCTCGCGTACGGAGAACAGGGCCAGTACTCGCGCGCCGTGGAATCGCCGCAGCAGCAACTGAAACCGCCGCCGCAGATCAAGGTGCAGTTTGTGGATGTGACGAAAGAGGCGGGAATAACATCAAAGCCCTCAGTTCGCCCAACCAAAGACGGCGCGTTGTTCGCTGGTCCAGGTGCGTGTTTTCTGGACTACGACAATGATGGAGACATCGATCTATTTCTACCCGACAACGGAACTCAGGGCTCGATGTCGCTGTACCACAACCTGGGAAACGGCAAATTCGAAGATGTGACCAAGAAGGCCGGTTTGGATCGGTACGGACCGGCGATTTCCTGCACCGCAGGAGATTATGACAACGACGGCTTCACCGACCTCGTCGTAAGTCTCGGCAATCGTATCCTCCTTCTCCACAATGAAAAGAACGGCACCTTTAATGATGCGACGCAACAAGCTGGAATTAACATCGAGACGGACTCGACACCGTCCAACGCACCCGCGCGACGTCCGGAAATCATGAGCCTCACTTTCGTCGACTACGACCATGACGGCGATCTCGATCTATACGTTACTCGATTGACCACACAAAGTGTTGGGATTTGCTTAGATAAGAAAATCTCGTCTCCAGGCAACAACATGATGTGGCGCAACAATGGAGACGGTACGTTTACAGATGTCACCGAAACCACGGGCCTTAACGGCCTGAACTCCACTGACGCAGCGGTTGGCACCGACTTTAACAATGATCGAGCAGTGGATATTGTGACGACCGGAGATGCATGTGGAGTTAGCGCTGTGGGTTTATATGACCACAAATCTCCGGTTATGTTTGAAAACGCGAGGGAAGGAAAATTCCGTCAACTGCTGCCAATCGAGTCAGGGGTGACCGTTGGAATTGTGCCGCTCGACTTCAACCATGACGGATGGATGGACCCCGCATTCACGGAATTTGGTAATGCGATCACTCTTTGGCGCAACCATCAAGGCAAGACCTTCGAGCGGGTTCGATTGCCAGAGTACGACTGGCAGCGCGGCTGGGGCGTGGTTGCCTTCGACTACGACAACGACGGCTGGGTTGATCTGGCTTTCGTTGGCCAGAGAGCGATACTCAAGGGCGAAGAAGAGAAGTACGAAGCCCGCCTCTTCCGCAATCTCGGCCCCGACGGATTCAAAGACGTCACCACCGACGTCGGCCTCGACAAGATTCATCTTGATAGCCCGCGAGCGATCATCACCGGCGACTACGACAACGACGGCGCCACCGACCTGCTCATCACCCAGAACCACGGCCCGGCTGTGCTCCTGCGCAACGAAGGCGCAACCCAAAATCACTGGCTGAAGCTCTCCCTCAAGGGTCTGAACGACAACAAATCCGCCATTGGCACCAAGGTCGAAGTCTTCTCGGGCGGCAACCGTCAGAAATTCGAAATCTACGGATCGAACGGCTATCTCGGCCAGAACTCCACCGACATCATTGTTGGCCTCGGACAATCGAAGGAAGCCGACATCGTCCGCATGCTCTGGCCCACCGGCGTGCTGCAGGACGAAATCCAGATCGCCGGTGACAAGCGCCAGGAGTTCCTCGAGATTGACCGCCGCGGCAGCTCGTGCCCCACGCTCTTCGCCTGGAACGGCGAGCGCTACGAGTTCGTCGCCGACATGCTCGGCGCCGCTGTCGTCGGCCACTGGATCGGCCCCAACCAGCGCGACATCCCGCGCCCGGTCGAGTACATCAAGATTCCAGCGGGAGCAGTGCGGGAGAAGAAGACCTCAGACCTCGGCCCTCAGAGCTCAGTAAGCCAGGCAGGTTTGTCTGACGCCCGACGCCTGACGCCTGACGCCAGTGTTCTGAGTTTCCGCTTTATGGAGCCACTCGAAGAAGCCGTCTACCTCGATCAGGTGCGGCTGCTCGCCGTCGATCATCCCGCCAACGTCGACGTCTACCCCAACGAATACTTCGCCTCGAATCCGCCGTATCCCCAATTCAAGGTGGTCGTCAGCCGCGACGCGAAGCCTCCCGCCGGCGCCTGGGACGAGCACGGTCACGATGTGCTCCCTGATCTGCGCGCCCACCGTTTCTTCGGCGATTTCGAATTAACCCAATTCGCCGGATTCGCCAAGCCGCACACCCTCACGCTCGATCTCGGCGACCCTTATAAAGGAGGCTCGCTCTGGCTGCTGATGCACGGGGAGATCGAATACTTCACCGCCAACAGCATGTACGCCGCCGCACAGTCGAAACTCGAACCGATCGCGCCCTACGTAGAAGCACTTGGCTCCGACGGAACGTGGAAGCGCATCATGGACGACATGGGATTCCCCGCCGGCGGTCCGCGCACCATGACGGCCGATCTCACCGGCAAGCTACCCCGCGGCACAAAGAAGATTCGCATCACGACCAATCTGCAAGTCTACTGGGACAGCATCCTGATCAGCCGAACTGAACAGGCTCCGTCGTACTCCGTTACTCCCGTCCCTCTCCTCCACGCCGACCTTGAATTCCACGGCTATCCGTACAAGATCGAAGGCACGCCGCCGGGCAACGTCCACTACGTCTACGAGAAAACCAGTGCCACCGGCCCCTACACCCGCCCGCAGGGAACCTACACGCGCTACGGCGATGTCCTCCCGTTGCTCACTGCTACCGACGACAAACTTGCCGTCTTCGGTTCCGGCGATGAAGTCCGTCTCGATTTCGATCCCAGCAAGGTTCCCGCGCTTCCCCATGGCTGGGTCCGCGACTATTTCTTCGCCGCCAATGGCTACGAAAAAGACATGGACTTCTACGCCGCCGAGGGCAACTACGTCGCGCCGCTGCCGTTCCTGAGCATGGGCGAGTATCCCTATACGCCGAAAAAATCATTCCCTCTTGACGACACGCACCTGAACTACCTGCTCGACTACAACACGCGCCACATGTCAGGCAACGAGCAGCGTGGATACTGGTTCGACTACGGAGGCGCTTCCCGCTAACCATCCCGCTTGGTTCGGCCTCTCGTCGATGTCATCCTGAAACTCGGCGAAGCCGAGTTGAAGGACCGTACGACAGCGTCCGTTGTTGATGCGGTCGAAGGGGTTTGCCCGGGCCACAGACATCACGCAACCCCGTCCACCGTCACGCCACTGGCAACCCTTCGTAAAGGTGCCTCCGAGAGTCGCCGCGCGCTTGTCAGACTGACCCTCCATGATGGCAGTGCAGGAAAGCAGGCGTATGAGATTACAGAACCGTTTTAATATTGACATTTCCGCCTCTGCCATAATCCAATAGCCGTTCTCATGGAAACCTCGACTGCTGCACCGGCTGGTATTCCGCGTCTGCGACGCACGCTCACCCTCTGGGACCTGATCTTCTACGGAATCGTTCTGATCCAACCCATCGCCCCGGTCCCGCTCTACGGCGTGGCACAGAAGCTTTCCGATGGTCACTTCGTCACCATCATCCTGATCGCTCTCTTCGCGATGCTGATCACCGCCGTCAGCTACGGCCGCATGGGCGCGCTCTACCCGACAGCAGGATCGGCCTATACCTACGTCGGCAAGGGACTCAATCCTCACCTCGGATTTCTTGCGGGATGGGCGATGATTCTTGACTACCTCCTTCAGCCCCTGATCAACACCGTTTGGATCGCGACTGCCCTGCACGAGCGCTACGTGCATCAGGTTCCATTCGAGGTGTGGGCAGCGCTCATCGTCGGCATCATGACTGTTCTCAACCTGGCGGGAGTGAAGTCCTCGTCGAATGCCAATAAGGTTCTGCTCGCTATCATGTCCGTCGTTGTGGTTTTCTTCGTCGTGCTCGCCATCAAGTTCCTCTATGGCGGGCAGGGATGGGCGGGACTCTTCTCCCTCCAACCGCTCTACGATCCCAAGACGTTTAACTCTAACAAAATCCTGACTGCGACCTCATTTGCGGCTCTGACGTATATCGGTTTTGACGGCGTGACAACGCTGGCAGAAGATGTGGAGAATCCCAAGCGGAACGTGCTGCTGGCCGTCGTTCTGACCTGCATTTTTGCGGGTGTCTGCAGCGCGTTTGAATCCTATCTCGGTGCCCGAGTATGGCCCGACTGGCGCTCGTTTCCGAACCTCGAAACAGCTTTCATGGATATCTGCAGCCGTGTGGGTGGTGTGGTTCTGTTCAATGCGATGGGCTTCATCCTCATTGTGGCGGCTTTCGGAAGCGGACTGACCGGGACACTCGGCGCAGCGCGACTTCTATTCGGCATGGGCCGCGATGGCGTGCTCCCCAGGAAGTTCTTCGGACATCTCAAGCCCGGCAGCAGCACTCCCACTTTCAACATCCTGCTGATTGGCGGCTTGGCATTTGTCGGAGCCGTGCTGCTCAACTACATCGGCAGTGCCTACCAGCATGCTGGCGAGCTGTTGAATTTCGGCGCGTTCCTCGCGTTCATGGGCGTCAACCTGGCCTGCTTCTGGCAATTCGGCGTCAGACGCCAGCAGGGATACGAGCGCCGAGTCCTGGCCGATGTCGTGCTCCCCTTCATTGGATTCCTTTTCTGCGGCTTGATCTGGATCAACCTGAACATCATCGCCAAGACCGTCGGCGGCATCTGGTTCGCCATCGGAATTCTCTACGTGGGCTACAAGACAAACTGGTTCCGCTCCTCCCCGGTCATGATCGACTTCAGCGACCAATAAAACATTGAGGAATTGGGTAATTGAGTGATTGAGCAATTGAAAAATCTCCGCCCCAAAGCAGCGAAGTTTTCCAATTACAGAATTACCCAATTACCCAATCCTCTTTACTCCACATTCCACCCGCTCACTTCCACCACCGCCTTCGCCGTACCCAACTCGCTTGCACGGTAACTCGCGGTGATCTCCCGTTTCTCTCCCGGCAGCAGCGAAACGTAATTATCCTCCCAAACAACTGGCAGGATCTCATCACCCTTCACGCCCTTATCGACCTTCAGCCGCACAAAGAACGCCAGGCTCTTGCTCGGATTCTCAATCGTCACATGCGTGATTGCCTCTTCACCTTTGTGCTCCATGCGCTCGATGACTTTCAGCCTTACCTTGGGCAACTGCGAGATCGCGGTGAAGTCCGCATAAGAAGCCGTCGGCGTCATCCACCAAGTGGTCTTGGCCCAGTCGAGAGTCTCCGGCTTGGTCGACAGCCAGTAGAAATTCGATCCCACCACCTTCCCACCCGAGTCTTCCAGCTTCAAAACCAGGAAATACGTGTTGGTCAGGCCAGAGACGTCGGGCAATGTGAAGATCTTCGCCGTGCTGTCCGCCGCCGGATCCACCACATTCTCCTGGGTAAATTTCTCGGTCATGTCGAGATTGTAGATTTTCGTGATGAGCTTCAGCCCTTTTGCATCGTTGTACTGGCTGCTGACCACCCAAATCGCGTGATCGTCATACCCGTAAATCGGATGCAGCGCCTCCATCGCCCGCTTGGCGCCGAAATATCCGCCTCCCGGACGCAGGTAGTAGTCGTACAGATGCCAGATCATCGATGGCCACGCATTGTTCAGCATCCACTGAATCACTCCGGTCGCCTGATACTTGTTGCGGCTGTACGCCTCGTACATGGCGCGCACGCCTTCATAGGTCTGCATCTGTGACTTGATGGCGAAGTCGTCCACGTTGTCCGACTTGCCGTAGCGATTCGCCAGAGCCTCGCTGAACACGTTGATGGTTTTGAACTCTCCGCCGCCCGCGTGATAGTTCCACACGTCATCGATCGGCCACATGTGATCCTTGCCGACCATCGCGCGAATGCTCTCCACCGGAGGAACCGCAGGCCCCATGCTGGTTTCAGAGTTAAATCCGTAACCACCCCCGCATCCACCCGGATTGCAGAGCTTGCGTCCGGGTTGCCCTTCGGGCGTGTCGACTTGCCAATAGCTGGGCGCGATGTACTCATACGGTCCCGACATCTTCATGCCGCTATCGCCGGTGACGCTCGTCTTCTTCCCTGTCGCTGACGACACCACGGGGTTCGGCCACAGCAATTCCTTCTCGATATCGAGATACATCTGCTCCACATCCGGTGGCGGAGGATTATCGCTCCCGTTCAGCCACATCACCAGGCTCGGATGGCTTCGCAGCCGGTAAATCTGATCGCGCAGAGACTGCTTGGCAATTTCAAAATCTTGCGGCTGCCAGCGCGGCCAGCGCTCCCAGAAATCGCAGCAACACCATCCCGCCATCACCAGAATGCCCTGATGATCGGCAAGATTGTAAAAGTCCTCAGTTTCCAGCTTGCCCTCGAGTCGTACGGTGTTCAGCCCCATGTCCTTCACGTAGTGCATTTCATCATTCAGTCGCTGCGAACTCTCGCGCAGCATCATGTCCGGAGTCCATCCGCCGCCGCGAATCAGGATGTTCTTTCCGTTGATATGAAACGCGCGTCCGCCCACCGAATTGAGATCGGACGTGATCTCGCGAATCCCGAACTCGGACTGGTAAAAATTGTTGACCCCGCCGCCGGTGTCGAATCCCATGATGAGCCTGTAGAGGTTCGGCTTGCCCATCTGCGACGGCCACCACAGCCGCGGATTCGAGAAAATCAGCTGCGAAAACTTCTCGGGAGCGAACGTGACATCCTTGGACTCGTTAGCCGCGAGGTCCACATCTTGTTCAAACATAGCGTTCTCGATCTGGCCTTTGAGTTTCCCCTTTACCGGGTGATCAGTTCCGTTCTTCACCTGCACGGTGACGGTGAGTTGCGCGCTGTCATTCGCCGGAGGATTCAGCTTCGAAACCACCGTCGGATACCGCAGTGCGACCGGCCCGCTCGTCGTCACGTAAACATCACGCCACAATCCCATGTTCTTGTCGGGAGGCGCCGGGTTCCAGTCGACGAAGGTGATGGCGAGATCGTGGTCGGTGGGCGCGAACGCCTGCACCGCCAGGACATTTTCGGCGCCGGGCTTCGCCGTGGCCGTAATGTTGAATTCGTAAGTCCGCCAGGCTCCTGCAACGTCGTCTGACTTCGCGATCTGCTTCCCGTTCAAAAAAATGTTGGCGCAGTAGTTGATCCCATTGAACTTCAGCCAGATCGTCTTACCTTTGTACGACGTCGGAACAGTGAACGCTTTGCGGTACCACCACGAAACGGCATAAGGGCTGTCGGACGCCATCGCGATGTTCGAGAAATTCGCCCCAATGGGGTAGTTCACACCAGGGAAGCTGCGCAGGTTCATTCCAGGGAAGGGATCAGGCAGGGACTTGTCCTTGACCAGGGCTGCGACGACTGTGCTCGGAATGGTTGCCGTATGCCACCCTTTGGGAGCGAAGGCCGGAGTCGAAATAACTTCGCCCTTGGCCTCGACTTTCGCGGAAGTCTGCAGGGTCCAGCCTTCGCGGAGTGTCAGTTTGGTTTCTGCCGTCGGTTTTTCGGCACGTGCAACTGGGGTTTTCTGCTGGGCTGCCAGGAACGAACTCAATATGAATTGCGCTAGAAGGAAGACAGTAAGAGACAATGGCTTGCCGGGTTTCATGGGGCTCCTTTGCAGGTGCGCGTCGTGATTAGGCACAGAGAATGTCGGAAAAACGTCGCAGAAAGGGATAACACTTCTATTAATTCGTTTCAATAGCGGATTTTTCGAAGCCTCTGAATTGCGTGGCTCAAGCGCAAGGGGCTTGCCGAAGCTTCGAAACCGAGCCCTCCTGGCTGGCCATTCCTACCCAGCGCCGTAGTTTATAATTAAAAATTCGCCTGTCTACTCTGGAGTGATAAGAACATGATTCGCTTTCTACAAACGTCTGGCCAAACCACGAAGTATATCCTCGGAGGCTTGTTGCTGATCATCTGCGCATCGATGGTCATCACGCTGATTCCCGGCGGGTTGGGAGGGGATGTTTTCGGCGGCGCACCCGGCAAGGGCATTGTCGCCAAAGTCGACGGCAACGAGATTTCCGCCGATGACGTGCGCACCACGGCCAAGCAGATGTTGCAGCAACAGATGCCGCAGGGAAACGCGGCCAACATGAGCATGCTGCTGCCTTTCTTTTCCCAGCGCGCCGCTGAGCAACTGATTACCCGTCAGGCCATGCTAAGCGAAGCTACCCGAATGGGATTGCGCGTGAGCCCGGAAGAGGTAAAGGAAGAACTGCAGCATGGGCGCTACGCCGCGACCTTCTTCCCCGGCGGTAATTTCATCGGGGAACAGGAATACAACGATATGCTGACCCGGGCGAATCTGACGCCCGCAAAGTTCGAAGAGTCCGTCGGTCATGACCTTCTCCTGACCAAGCTTCAGGCTTTGATCTCAGGAACCGCCAGCGTGAGCGATTCCGAAATTCATGATCAGTTCGTCAAGCAGAATACGAAGGTCAAATTCGACTACGCCGTCTTGAAGCAGGACGACATCAAGAAAGGCCTGCACCCAACCGACAGCGAGTTGAAGGCCTACTATCAAAGCCATCTTTCCAGCTACGCGAACTCGATTCCGGAGAAACGCAAGATAAAGTATGCCGTCATCGACAGCAACAAGGTCGAGAGCGGTGTGACGGTCAGCCAAGATGAATTGCAGAGCTATTACCAGCAGCACCGGGATGCATACCGCGTGCCCGAGCAGGTGAAGGTCAGCCACATCCTGATCAAGACGCCTTTGCCCGGTGCAGACGGCAAGGTCGACGAAAAGGGCGTGGCCGAAGCGCAGCGCCGTGCCGAGGATTTGCTAAAGCAATTAAAGAGCGGCGCGAAGCTGGAAGACGTCGCGAAAAAATATTCCGAGGATCCAGGCAGCGCGAAGGAAGGCGGATCGCTCGGTTGGATCGGGCGCGGACAGACCGTACCCGAATTCGAGAAAACTGCGTTCTCGCTCCCCAAGGGCCAGATCAGCGACCTGGTCAAGAGCAGCTACGGCTTCCATATCATCCGGGTGGATGACAAGCAGGATGCGCACATGAAGCCGCTGGACGAAGTGAAGTCTGACATCGAGCCCGCTCTCAAGCATCAGAAGGCGCAGCAACTGGCGCAGCGCCAGGCGGAGAGCCTGCTAAGGGACGCTCGCACCCAAGGCATGGACGCGGCTGCCGCCAAGCAAAACATCCCGGTGATCAACTCCGACTTCTTTGCTCGCCGCGACATGCTACCCGGGCTGGGGCCATCCCCGCAATTCATGGAAGCCGTTTTTGCGGCGCAGGAAAAAGCGCCACCCGACCTAGCTTCGACCTCGCAGGGAACTGCGGTTTATGAGCTGCTAGCCATCAAGCCGCCGGCGACGCCGAGCTTCGAAGAAATCCGCACACGGGTTGAGGACGAATTCAAGACCGAGCAATCGCGGACTCTTCTGACGCAGAAGGCCCAGGAACTCTCCGATCGCGCCAAGTCTGCCCACGATTTGAAGAAGGCTGCCAAAGAGCTCGGGGCATCCATGAAGACCAGCGACCTTGTCCTGCCCGATGGTCAAGTCCCCGATGTGGGTTCCATGTCCGGCCAGGCTGCGGTGGCGTTCACCATGAAGCCCGGAGAGATCAGCGGACCGATCAGCAGCGGTACGGATGCAGCCGTGCTTCAAATTCTCGAAAATCAGCAACCCACCGATGCGGATTTTGCCGCCAAGCGCGATCAGATTCGCGATTCTCTGCTGCAGGGCAAGCAGCAGGAGCGTTTTGGGCTGTTCGTCTCGAACCTCGTCGATGAGATGACGAAGTCCGGCAAGATCAAGCGGAACCAGGAAGAGCTCAAAGCGCTCACCCGCGCCGGCAGCGAGTCCGGAATGTAGCGGCGGGTCATGTCTTTTGCACGTGCCGCAGGCATCTTGCTGCATCCGACGTCGTTGCCTTCTCGCGGAGGAATCGGCGATCTTGGCCCGGCCGCGTATCGCTTCGTAGACTTTCTCACATCCGCACGTCAGGGTGTTTGGCAGGTCTTGCCTCTGGGGCCGGTGGGCTTCGGAAATTCGCCGTATTCGTCAACCTCGGCGTTTGCGGGAAATCCGCTCCTGATCAGCCTCGAACGCCTGGCCGACCATGGCTGGATCGACCACGAAGAGCTTGATGCGCTTCCGCCTGCCTCCGGTTCCGTCGAATACGATCACGTCTTCGCGCAAAAGCTCCCGCTCCTGTTTGAAGCGGCGCATCGTTTCCTGAAATCGGCTTCCCATGAAGCTCTTGGCCGTTTCGAAGCTTTTCGCGCCGGGAACGCCTGGTGGCTCAATGATTTCGTTCTCTTCGACGCGCTGCGCGCACGCCACAAGCTCGAGCCCTGGAATCGATGGCAACGGGAACTAGCTTCTCGCGAAACAGCGGCTCTGGAAAAGGCCGCCGAGGAACTCGCGGACGACCTTCGCGTGCGCAGCGCCTTGCAGTTCGCGTTCGATGAGCAGTGGCGCGCACTGCGTCAATATTGTGCGGAGCGTGCCATCCGCATCGTGGGCGATGTTGCCATCTTCGTGAACCACGATAGTGCCGATGTCTGGACTCATCCCGAACTCTTTCGCCTGGATCACAACCTCGAGCCAGAGGTAGTGGCGGGAGTCCCTCCCGATTTTTTCAGCAAGACCGGCCAGCGCTGGGGAAATCCTTTGTATCACTGGGACGTGATGAAGCAGCGCGGCTATCAATGGTGGATACAGCGCCTGCGCTGGGCCACGCAGCATTGCGACTACATCCGCCTCGATCACTTCCGTGGCTTCGATCAGTTCTGGGAGATTCCCGCGGCCGATCCGACTGCCGTGAACGGCCGCTGGGTCGATGGTCCTCGCGACGATTTATTTCTCAAGCTGCGTGAGGCCTTGGGTGGCCTGCCCTTCTTCGCCGAGGACCTGGGCTACATCACGCCCGAAGTGCATGCTTTGCGGGACCGGTTGCAGATTCCCGGGATGTCCGTCCTGCAATTTGGTTTCGGCGACGAAGGCGCGCACATGTATCTGCCGCATCGCGCGGCGGGCAAGGTCATCTACACCGGAACGCACGACAATGACACCGTGGTCGGCTGGTGGCACTCGGGAGCCGCCGAGTACGAACGCCGCAACGCCGAAGCCTATCTTGGGCGCTGCGAAGATGGCATTCACTGGGCTTTCATTCGCGCGGCTCAAGGTTCGCCAGGCTGCCTCAGCGTGGTTCCACTGCAGGACGTTCTCGGACTCGGCAGCGAAGCCCGCATGAATACTCCCAGTCTTTACGGCGGCAACTGGCGCTGGCGCCTCCGCGAGAACCAACTGAATGGGGACATTTCATCAAAGATGGCGTTGCTGGCCGAAGTGAGCGACCGTCTCCCGAAACCCTTCGCGGATCGCTCGAACGATAAGTTCTTCGCGTAATCATTCGGCCTGGGACTAAGGGCCAACGACTAACCACGAGCGACCAACGGCGATTCCTCTGTGAATAGATTGTTACAACGTCGCGCTCTCGGCGCAGATCGTGTATAGAACTTACGGAGCCTCTTTGTGAGCGAAGCCATCATCGAAGCCGTCGCGGTCGAGAAGTCCTATCCGCAGCCCGACGGCACGCGCATCCAGGTTGTCGGAACGACCAAT
Source organism: Terriglobia bacterium (assembly GCA_020073385.1). Lineage (GTDB taxonomy): Bacteria > Acidobacteriota > Terriglobia > Terriglobales > Acidobacteriaceae > Sulfotelmatobacter. Next base: position 49,861 of record JAIQFH010000027.1, read on the forward strand.
CTCGCCGTCGAGACCGGCAAAATCGTCGCGCTGCTCGGCCCCTCCGGATGCGGAAAGTCCACGCTGCTGCGCATTCTGACTGGTCTCTCCCAGCCATCATCGGGAACGCTCCTCTGGCACGGCAAGCCGCTGGACGGGCAGGCCCCGAATGTCGCCATCGTCTTTCAGAGTTTCGCTTTGTTCCCATGGCTGACGGTGATCCAGAATGTCGAAGCGCCGCTCGAAGCCAAGGGAGTCCCCGAGGTTGAACGCCGGAAACGTGCCCTGCGCGCGCTCGATACGGTTGGTCTTGATGGCTTCGAAACCGCCTATCCGAAAGAGCTCTCCGGAGGCATGAAGCAGCGCGTGGGATTCGCGCGCGCCCTCGTCGTCGAGCCCGAAGTTCTTTTCATGGATGAGCCATTCTCGGCCCTCGACGTTCTGACCGCCGAGAACCTGCGCAATGAACTTCTGGAACTCTGGCTCAGCAAGAAGATGCCCACCAGTGCCATCTTCATCGTGACGCACAACATTGAAGAGGCCGTCATGCTGGCGGATCGCGTGATGGTCCTGGGCAGGAATCCGGCCCGCGTTCGCTCCGACTTCAATGTTCGCCTGAAGCATCCCCGTGACCGCAAGTCGGCGCGATTCGTCGAACTCGTTGACTACATTTACAAAGTCATGACCGAGCCGGATACGGAGCACACGCTGCCCGACGCAGAAACGACTGCCGAAATCATCCTGCCCACCGGAGGCCTGGCCAAGGATACATTCAAGAAGCAGGAAGCCCCGATCCGCACCGCGCGATACCAGATGCTGCCGCACGCCCGCGTCGGCGGCATTGCGGGACTGTTGGAATTACTTCGCGATCGCGGAGGCCGCGAAGATCTGTTCCGCCTATCCGAGGAACTGGTGATGGACGTCGAAGACCTGCTGCCGATTCTCGAGGCCGGTGTACTGCTTGGATTCGCTCTTCTGAAGGAAGGCGATGTCCAGATCACGCCTAAAGGTATCGAATTCGCCGATGCCGACATTCAACGCCGCAAGGTGCTCTTCCGTGAAGCGGCGCTTGAGCACATCACCATCCTCAAGCAGATCGACAGCATCCTCAAGCGCAAGGCCGATCATTCCATCAACGACGAATTCTTTCACGATATCCTCGACGAACATTTCGCCGAGGACGAAGTACAGCGCCAGTTCGAGACTGCGCTGAACTGGGGCCGCTACGCCGAAATCTTCGACTATGACCGCGAGAAGAACCTGTTGATCCAGACCGAACCGCCGCCCACCCCAGACGCGCCAGTGACCACCGCCGCGCCTTAGTGGGACATAAGGGAAAGCGCCGAAGATATATAGGAGTTTCTCAGCGCCCTCTGCGGCCCTCAGCGATCTCAGCGTTTTAAGGTTTTTGCCCCGAAGTTGCATAGCGCTCGATGTTGAAAGCTCAAACCGAAGAAAGCACATGAAGAAGAGCATCAGCCCGCGAGGATTCTCGGCCTACCGCCTCTGGACGCAACTGCCTCGCCTCGAGATCTCCTTCCTTCCTGATCTGCTGATGTTCGCGGCTGCCATGGCTCTGTTCTACGGCGTGCTCGAGGTCGGCCGCGCCTGGTTCGGCCCGTTCACGCCCGAAGTAGAAATTTCGCACAGCCTCTGGGCGTTGCCCGCCTACGCGGGATATTCTCTACTCCGCATCGCGATTGCCTACATCCTCAGCCTCGCTTTCACTCTCGTCTACGGGTACATCGCCGCCTACAATCCCAAGGCTGAGCGCTTCATGATTCCACTGCTCGATGTGCTGCAGTCGATCCCCGTACTCAGCTTTCTGCCGGGCGTCATGCTGGCGATGGTGGCGCTGTTCCCGGGCCGGCAGCTAGGAGTCGAAGCCGGAGCCATCCTTCTGATCTTCACCGGCCAGGTCTGGAACATGGCGTTCAGCTTCTACGCCTCGCTCAAGAGCATTCCGAAGGACATGCGCGAAGCCGCAACTATTTATCGCTTCAGCTGGTGGCAGCGCTTCGTTGAGATGGAATTGCCATTTGCTGCGATCGGGCTGGTGTGGAATTCGATGATGTCCGTTGCCGGCGGATGGTTCTTTCTCATGGCCTGCGAAATGTTTGTGCTCGGCTCGCGCGACTTTCGCCTGCCGGGCTTGGGATCGTATCTCCAGACCGCGGCTAGCGCCGGCGACACGCGTTCGATTCTGTGGGGCATCGCCACCATGGTTGCGGTGATTGTGCTGCTCGATCAACTGGTCTGGCGACCGGTCATCGCATGGGCCGAGAAATTCAAGGTCGAGCAGGTCGAGAGTACCGACACTCCACGCTCCTGGGTGCTCAATCTGTTCCGCCATTCCCCCGGTCTGCAAAGGATTCGCAATCGCACCGTACAGCCGCTCCGCGAAAAGCTCATACTGTTCTTTGCGAGAGAACGCAAGACGGACGAAGTGACGCAAGCGAGTCCATGGAAGCTGTGGCTCACACGCGCGCTGGCAGTTGCACTACTGGCCGGCATGGGCTACGCAATTGTCCGCGTGGCCATGCTGCTCAGCGGCTTGCATAAGGCCGATCTCCAGGAAGCCGGTCTCGGCTTGCTCGCGACCTTCTTCCGCGTGAACCTCGCTCTTCTGTTGGGTGCGCTGTGGACGATTCCGGTTGGAGTTGCGATCGGCTTCAATCCCCGCATGGCGCGCATCGCCCAGCCGCTTGCGCAGATTGCTGCTTCCGTCCCGGCGACCGCGCTTTTTCCCGTCGTGCTCCTTCTGTTGATCCGTGTAGGAGGAGGGCTTGGCTTAGGCTCCATCGCTCTTCTATTATTAGGAACGCAGTGGTACATCCTGTTTAACGTCATCGCTGGTGCTATCGCGATCCCGACGGACCTGAAGGAGTGCTGCTCGGTTTTCCGCCTCGAAGGGATCGAGCGCTGGAAAAAGCTGATCTTGCCAGGCATCTTCCCCTACCTGGTGACTGGCTTGGTGACGGCATCGGGCGGCGCATGGAATGCGAGCATCGTAGCCGAGTACTTCCACTTCAAAGGCCACATCTACACCACCACCGGCCTGGGCGCCACCATCAGTCAGGCCACCGACAACGGCAACTTCGATCTGCTCCTCGCTGCCACCATCTTGATGGCTGCCACGGTAGTGACGGTCAATCGCCTCGTATGGCGCAGGCTCTACGCGCTAGCCGAGACGCGTTACCGCCTCGAAAGCTGACAAGGTTGTTCTGTCTGAATCATCTCTGGTTACCCCAGTCATCACTCGAAGTGAGTTTTCCTTCGTGTTACTCCGTGTCCTTCGTGGTTCCCGTTCTTATTTCATCAGAATTTAACTTGCTCTTCATACCTGCGAAACGCGCTTTCGATATGGATATACCATGCCATCAAACCAGCTGCAGAGAGGTGAGACCCAGGGGAGAGTGCTCTCCCGCGTCGCGCAATTTCGCGGCCTAGCCGGAAAGTGGACTCCGGCCACCAAAGTCAGAGATCTATACCGCCGCGTACAGCATTCGCCGCAGGGCTTTCGTCTGGAGAATTTGCTCGCCGAGATGAGGATCGAACTGCAGATCCACTCTGCTGATCGCGCCCGCATTCCTGCCACTGGGCCGGTGGTCGTTGTGGCCAATCATCCGTACGGGGTGCTCGATGGGGCGCTACTGACTGTCCTTCTTACTGGTGTTCGCCCCGACGTGAAGATTCTCACCAATTCCATCCTCGGAGACATCCCTGAGCTGCAGCAGAACTGTATTTTCGTCGATTCTTTCCAGACCGATCGCTCCGGCGAGTCCAACCGCAAGGCGATCCGCGAAGCACTGGCCTGGCTGGAGCGGGGAGGTATGCTGGCCATTTTTCCCGCAGGCGAAGTATCCCAGTGGCACACGCCGGCCGCACTCCTGGCCGATCCACAGTGGAGCGATACGGCGGTGCGCCTCATCCGCCGCACCGGTGCCACGGCGCTGCCGGTCTATTTCCGCGGACACAATGGCGTCGGATTCCAGTTGCTGGGCATGATTCATCCCAAGCTGCGCACCGCCTTTCTTCTGCAGGAATTTCTGAAGCAGGAAGGCAAGAACGTGGAAGTGCGCGTGGGAAGCCCGGTTCCAGCCGGCGCGCTCAAAGCAGCGGGCAGCGACCGCGAAGCCATGGAGTATCTCCGCTGGCGTACGTATTTGCTGGCCCGGCGGAGAAAAGCCGAGATATCGTGGCCCCTGGCGCTGCGCTCCAAGCTGGTCTCCAGCATTCGGGAACCGATTGCTGCACCGATTCGCGAAGACTTACTGGCCGCGGAGATCCAGACATTGTCCGGTGACCGTTGCCTTGCCGAGAATGCGGAATTCTCTGTGCACCTGGGAATGGCAGGCGAAATCCCCCAACTCCTTCTCGAAATCGGACGTCTGCGCGAGGTGACCTTTCGCCGCGCGGGGGAGGGTACCGGCCGAAGCCGCGACCTCGACTCCTTCGACGATTATTACTGGCATGTCTTGCTCTGGAATAAGTCGAAGCGTGAACTGGTTGGAGCTTATCGCGCCGGCAACACGGCGGAAATCATTGCCGAGCGCGGCATCCATGGACTCTACACCAGCAGTCTGTTCCGCTACGATCGCCGGCTGTTCGAGAAAATCGGCCCCGCTCTCGAGTTAGGACGTTCCTTCGTGCGTCCCGAGTACCAGCGCCAATATGCTCCGCTGCTTTTGTTGTGGAAGGGAATTGCCCGCCTGATCGCGACGCATCCCGAGATACCGATCCTCTTCGGAGCGGTCAGCATCAGCAACGACTACAACAAGGCCTCCCGCGAGATGATCTACCGCTTTTTCCAGTCACGCATGCAAGACGACAGCCTGGCAGGTTTGATCGAACCGCGCCGTCCATTCCGTCCCGGGTTATTGCATCGCTGGGATTGCCGTGCGATGTGCCGCGCTCTGCGCGACCTCGACGAACTCTCCGAGCCCATCACCGACGTGGAAGCCGACGGCAAAGGTCTCCCCATTCTTCTGCGGCAGTATGCCAAGATCGGCGGCAAACTCCTCGGCTTCAATGTCGACAGCAAATTCTCAAACGTACTAGACGGCCTGGTAGTAGTGGATCTGCGCCAAACCGATCCTGCCGTGCTCGACCGCTACATGGGACGCGACGCCGCACGAGCGTTCAGAAATATGCACGCCGCCAGCAAATTAAGATGAACTGGGTGCCCCACTTCTGGCCGACTTTGCCAGATGTGGGAGCTTTGACAAAGCGAACTCAAAGGTGCGAAAAGAAAAGGCCCAGCGAGTGCTTGAATCATCCGAGCCGCGAAGCGGCACAAGAATAAAGCCCATGGCGTAAGCCATGGGACCCCCTGCGAGAAAATAGCTAAGAGCTCCGGGACGAGCGAAAGAAACGCTGGCTAGCTCAACACCCACCGAACCTACGTTGATTTCGGTCTCTTCGCCGGCAGAATACAAGCCTGCTCCGCCTCCCGCAGCACCCGCTCCAGCTCCTGTCCCATCACCGCGAGTTCCCCCTCGCTTATCAATTCCTGCAACCGCTCAAACAACTGCCGCTCCTCCTTCCGAATGTGCGCCGTACGCCCCTGCGCGAACTCCGCTATCTCCCCACCAGACAAGCCCTGCGCCCCCGCCTTCGCGAATCGTTCCCGCAGCCACTCGTGCTCCGAAAGCAATTCCTCCACTAAGAGATTCAATTCCGGGAACGCCCGTGCCGCCGGGAACACGAACTGTTCTTCCGCCGCAAAGTGAATGCGAACTTCGGCGCGAAAATGTTGTGCGATTTCCGCCTGCCACGCGGCCAAGTCCGACTCGGGAATCGGCGACGCCCGGTCAATTCGCACGCACAGTGCAAGCGCATGCTGATGTTGCCGTGAAAGCGGAACCAGATTCTTATCGCGCAGCATATTCTATGAGTCTGCGGACACCAGTTTCGGCGTCGTGATGCTTTCGACGGAGTTGGGTTCAGCAGGACGCACGGTCAGCCAATCGGTCCGCACGCGCTCCCATTCCTGGATCAGCATTCCGTTCGCTTCGAAGAAGCTGCGAATCCGGTACCGCTCCCATCCCGCAATTTCCTCGAGAATCGGCGCCAGCACCGCCAGTGCGCTCGTGCTGAGCACGGTCCGTTTCGCAATCTGGGAAACATTGCGCGACTCGGAAACGGCGATAGTCAAACCATCGCGCGCGTTAATGTGCAGCATTACATGGATGTCGGAACTGCCATCACCCGTATAGATAACATGGTCCGGCCCCGCGACCTGCCGCAGCAGCAGATTGTCGAGCACCGCCACTTTGCCGTAACCTGCTGTGGCGCGCACGATCGTATCGATCTCGCCCGAGGGTTTGTAGCAGAATTCCGTTCCGTAAATGTGATCGACCGGGACAATATCTTCTAACGCCGACTGAACAATCTCGACCGGCGCGGCCGAGAGCACGTAAAAGTCAAACTGGTGCCCGTCAATGCCCGACGCAAGAAGCTCATACAAAAGTTTGATGTCACTTTTCAGACGGATTCGCTTGCCCACCTCGCGCAAATGCTCCTTGCGCACTTTCGCCTTGAACTCCGGATCGTGCAGCAGCAGATATGCCAACTCCGCTCCTTGCTGCACCAGGTTGATCTTGGCCATGCCCTTGGACTTGCGCTCGAATTCCTCGGTCGGAATGCCGACCAACTCAGCGAGCACATACCCGGAGTCGTTAAAGGTGAGCGTCTGATCGAAATCGCTTGCGAAAATGTATCGTCTCAAAGCGGTGTCTGCCATATGCGTATTCGATTCGGCGCACCCACGCATGCACCATAAAAAGAATTGATGACGATTATATGCCCGTTGTTTCATCAGTTTACGAGTGATTCTCGCGATCATCACGATGGAGGAAGTAACGATTGAGTACCAACTCAGACCGTTTTTACGTCGTAACCGGCGGCCCCGGATCAGGAAAGACATCCCTCATCGCAGCTCTGCGCTCGCGCGGTTATAACTCTACAGTCGAAGCCGGCCGGGCAATTATTCAGGACCAGGTGGCGATCGACGGCCGCGCTCTGCCTTGGCGCGATCCCCTCCACTTTGCCGAACTCATGCTCTCCATGGATATGCAGTCGTATCGCCTGGCCGAACAGAGTGTCGGACCAGTGTTCTTCGATCGAGGCATTCCCGACGTGTTGGGGTATCTACGCCTGATGCATATTCCTGTCCCCGAGCACATGCACAACGCCGCAAGGGCCTTTCCCTACAACCATGTCGTTTTCGCCGCCCCGCCTTGGCGTGAAATCTTTCAACAGGATCAGGAACGCAAACAGGATTTCGACGAGGCAATCCGCACCTACGATGCGTTGGTCGAAAGGTACAAGTCCCACAACTACGAACTCGTGGAAATTCCGCGTGCCTCCATCGAGGAGCGGGTTCGTTTCGTGCTCGGCAAAGTCGGCATCGATCCTGGCGTCTGAGCGCAGAGGAAATCTCTGCTAGGCTAGTCGGGAAACAGCTGAAGAAATAGAAGGTGCTCGATGAAAATAGCGCGCGTGATCCTTTTTACTGCCCAGCTTGATGCTATGAGCGAATTTTACGGAAGAGTGCTCGGTCTCAAGCAAGTCACAAACGAAAAGGGATGGCGGGAGTTTGCTGCCGGAGGAGCGAGAATCGCGCTTCACTCCGGCCCGTCCTCACCAGGCCGCAAGGGTCCAAAGCTCGCATTCTATGCCAAGGACGTTGCAGCTCTCCGCGAAACGCTGGTGGCGCGCGGAGCCAATCTCGGCAAGGTCCGGCAAGGGAAGATGTTTTGCCTCTGTGACGGTAAAGACCCCGACGGTAATCCTATTCAACTGTCCAACCGGTAAATTTAACCAGCACCCACTCCCGAATCCTTCGTGCCCCTTAGTGTCCTTCGTGGTAAAAGGTTTTCTTCCAGTGCCAAAACTGAACACTCCGGCGGCCCGCTTTACTAAACTCACCAGCGCGTCCAAAATAGAAGGTTCGACTGCAAACTCGATTTACTAAAGAGGAGCCTCATGGTCGTAGCAACGGGTGAACTGATTCGCGCAATGAACTACGTGGAAGACATCACGGCGACTCTTCGCCGCATCTGCATTTATATCCCCGCCATGAGCCCCGACGAGCGCAAGCGCCTCGCCGAAGCCATGCGCGGAGCGGCCGCTTCCGTCAACGCTGCCATCGCCGACCTCGAAAAAGTGGAGAAGTAGGTGCCTGGGGTCCAGACGATTGCTGTCATCGGCGCCGGCACTATGGGGCGTGGGATCGCCCACGCCGCCGCTCTCGGCGGATACCGCACCATTCTCGAAGACCTGCTTCCGAATGCGTTACGGAGGGCACAGACCGAAATCCGCGCCAATCTCGACCAAGCCGTGGAACTGAACAAGGTCACCGCCGCCGATGCCGACGCCGCCTTCCAGCGCCTTGAATATGCGGGATCCGTCGAAGAAGCCGCCCGTCAAGCCGATCTAGTCATTGAAGCCGTTCCCGAGGAGATGGAGTCGAAGATCGAAATCTTCACCCTGCTCGACAAGATTTGTCGCCCCACGACGATCCTCGCTTCGAATACGTCTTCGCTCAGCGTGACTGAAATCGCCAGCGTCACCTACCGCGCGAAAAAGTGTCTCGGCATGCACTTTTTCAATCCTGTGCACAAGATGAAGCTGCTCGAAGTTGTACGCGCGCTGGAGACCGACGAAGAAACGCTCGCCACCACCGTTGAAGTCGGCAGGCGCATGGGCAAAGAAGTCGTCGTGATTAAAGAAAGCCCCGGCTTCATCACCAGTCGCATCAACGCCATGATTGGTAACGAAGCCTTCCACTTGCTGCAGGAAGGAATCGCCTCCGCCGCCGACATCGACAAAGCCCTGAAGCTTGGCCTCAATCACCCCATGGGCCCATTTGAACTGGTCGATCTTGTAGGTCTCGACACCCGCCTCAGCATCCTCGAATACCTGCAGAAATCTCTCGGGGAAAAATACCGCCCTGCGCCACTGCTGGTTCAGTATGTGAAAGCAGGCAGACTAGGCCGCAAATCCGGCCGCGGCGTCTTCGAGTATCCCGACGCCAAAGAATCGAAGTTATAGCGCCAAAAGCGGGCTCCTCGAGCGACAAGAGGTTCTCCAAACCCGGCAGTACCGTCGAAGAGCGGCCCTTCAAGGGCCGCGTTGGTGCACCCCGAAGCGATCGGGCTTTAGCCCCAGAGAAAACCGGGCGGCGAGGCTCGCCAGACTGGTCTCATCCGCAAAGGCTCACAACCTCTCGTACAGCCTCCCCTGCCGCATCTGCCTCGCGATCTCAGCCGTCTTGATCGTATGCGTCAACTGCTGATGCCACGCCTTGTCGCGCCACATTCCCACAAACTGCGGACCGCAGAAATTGCTGGTAGCGATTGCCAGCCATTGCCCGGTCCAAGCGGCGCGCTGCGCTCCCAGCACACACAGATCCTTTACCCAATCCCACTTCAGCAGCGGCCAGTCTTTGTAATCGACGATCCCCCAGCACTCGGTCGTGATCAGCGGCATCTTCATCGTATGTGAAACCGCGGCGTGACGGTCGATCGACTGCACGAGCGCGTTCCGCCAGTAGTCCGGCCGCGCGCCGTAGACATCCTCAGCCTTCAGGCTCAGGTTGGTATATCCCTTGGCATCGAAGCGTTCGTAGCCATATTCCGCGAGCTTGTAGAACTCGCCACCATTTTGTTGCACCATCCATATGTGCGGATCGAGCAGGTCGAAGTCGTTCAAATCCTGCTCGAGGTAGTTCTCCGGCCGGTCCTCCGCGCAAGAAAACAGCAGCGGCATCTTCGGATATTTCGCGCGCACCAGCGCAATCGCCTTGTGCATGTACTCAAGCGACGCGGGCTTAGCCCAGTCTCCATACGTCATATGCGGTTTGACGAACGGAGCCCAATCGTCCCCGGGCCACTCATTGCACAGATCGGTATAGAGGATGGAATCGATGTATCCGGCTTCCGCGATCAGGTCGAGCGTCTTGATCCAGTTCGCCGCCATCACCTCGGGCCCCGTGATGGTCATCCGCGTGTCTGCATCATCCTTCCTGTACCAGGTCGAGAGCCCAATCATGATCCCGCGTTCACGGCACTTGCCGAGAAAATCAAACAGCGCCGGCAGCAACACAATGCGGTTCACATCGGGCGATCCCCACATCTGCGTATTCCACTCCGGCCAGAGAGTCCAGGTCTTGTGCGGATCGGCGGCAAGCAAATGGGGAAACGGGTCAATCCGCACCGCGTTGTACCCGCGCATCACCAACTCATCGAGCGCCTGATCCCAGTCCTCGTAGCCTGCTCCAGGCCATCGCCGCTCAATCCACGAAAACTCCCACATCGTGATCGCCCGCGGATGCTTGCCAGTCGAGGCCGCCTCCGCAACGCTCGATTGCACCCGAGGCGCCATCGCCGCGAAGAGCGGTTCAGACAATAGATTGGAACCCGCGACCACAGAAACCGCGCCACTGAGGAACTTCCTGCGATCCATCGCGATCTCCTTCCCGTGCGTCCACCCGCTTGATTTCGTCGAAGCCCATCCCTGCAGGCATTAGAGTCATAACCACTTTCCGTGACTGCGAAGTGTAATGGCAGCCTTCGCACAGGTGAGCGCGAGGAAATCCATTCTAGCCTGCCGTTGATGAGTGATATGGAGATTCTCTAACAGTTACCCAATCGCGGAAGGTTGGGGGGAAAGGTTCGAGATTTTCGCAGCCTTGCCAGCTCAATCCATGTCTCGCACATTGATATACGAGATCAGAGCGCGAAGGTAAACCCGAGCCGCGCGGACGGCTCTGGTGTCCTCTGTGTCACCATTCGAGCGTTTCTGAAGCTGGGCCGCAGCGTAGACCACACGGGGCAGTTCGGCCGCTAACTCGTGCCTTAAATCGTATCCATCGCCATTATCGTGCTGCCGCTGGTAGAGTTCGTAAGCGCGCAGCTTGATTTCATGGTGGAATGCAAGATCAATGATGTCATCTGCGTCGATTGAGGAATGGTTTTCGCGAGAGCTTTCGGGAATCATGGGGAAGGCACCTCCTATCGAGGTGGGTGATGAAATTCAATTCCAGCTCGGCTATTGTCCTAGTTCAACAGGACGCAGATTTCAGTGATCCGGCGCACTAGTAGAGGTGACGGGAGGATGGGGTCGTGAAGCCCCCTCTCGCAGATCGGTTTGATGAGCGTAACCGGGCTGATGAGTCTAATAGAGATTTTTCAGCAGCTACCGTACTTTGAGGTTGGACAGAGGCTGTCTGTGACGCTCCCTTGCTGCCGAATCAGCAATTGCCCTTGTATTTCGGCTCTGCGAACTCAAGCAGCAGACGAGCCGCATCAGCAAACGCTAATGACTGTGGTGAATCAGACTCGGTGGCTGGACACCATCGCACAACGATGTGATATCCGCCGTTTTGCACACCCTCAAGTATCCATTCAGCGCCATCTAATCCCCGGCTTGCCACATCCGGCTGCATGTTCCAGAAATCGGCTTTCGCCAGCGCGGTAGAGAATTTTGTGACTCTCTCGGGAGTGACTGGCACCATATTGTCGGTTTCGAGTGCGTCATGCGACACGTTCATCGCTTTGATCCTGGCGCTTGCCTTGGCATCTGGCAAAACCGTTAGGGTGACGACCTTCGGCCCCGTGAAGGCTCCTAGAAGAGTAAGGAGAAATGTTGTTTGAAGGGACGATGAGGGCGGCCACAGTGGCTTCTCCCCCATTGAATAGAGGTCCCTTGAATACCAAAATATCTGGAACTTGGCGGCTCTACTTGTGAATGTCTGTGGCGGGAAGTAGTTCAAGAACAATGATGCATTGTTCGTTTCTAAGCTCTTCAAGCACACCTGTGCTACATGTGAGGTAGACGACGACTCTGGTATTCCTGTCAACAATGCTCTGACGGCCTCGAATCGCGCCTTTTCAAGCGGTCCAAAATGTCCTCCCGCGATTCCGTCCGCGGCCTCTTTTTGCTCCTTCTCCGGCAGTCCTTCGACCGCTGCGAGGAAACCTTCTGGGTCTGACAGCAGAGCTTCGTCATAGAAATCAGTCAGGTACGTGAAATGCAACAAGGTAGGCAGCACGGATTTGTCTCCGTCCCTGTACACGTCAACGAGAATCTGAATATTCTCATTCAGTTTCTTGCACTGGCGACTGGAGGCTTTACTCCCGGGGAGGCAGGCTTGTGCCTTCCTGAGAGCCTCATCTCGTCGTGTTGTTGCCGACGATTCGGCGTGTGACAAGATTGACGTTGCAAACGCAAAGACGAGTAAGATCGCACGGCTTCCCATAGGTGTGACCGTTCGGGTTTAGCATATGCCGATTCTCTACTGTTGTTAACAGCCCATTTCGCTCATTGAGAGGTTTTGAGGGCAATGATGGGGATTTATCATTCGTTATCGGGCCTTACGTAGGCAATGAGCAGCGCCCGATCACTCACGCTTAGCACTCCCTATTTCTCAACATAGTCCGTGTGAAATTTGCCATTGCCGTTGAGTTGAACGATCACGGTACCATCCTTCGCCGCCACAAAATGAGGTACGCCGGCCGGGATGACGATGAAACTTCCCGCGGGGTACCCTTTCAGATTTGAGAGGTTGAATTTCGTTCCCTCGCCCAGATACCAAGTACCTTCGATGACGGTGACCAGTTCGTCCTGCGGGTGCGTATGGGCGAGGACTCGTTTGCCGGCGGGCATCTTGACACGATCAACCCAGGCACCGCCCTGACTTGAGTCCCCGAGCAACTGCGCTCGCTGGCGGCCGTCGGTGTAGTACGACGGGGTGAACCATCGCACTTGTAGGGGCGTGAACGCGACTATCTCTTTGTTGTTCGTGGCGGCTAACATCAACGTGATTGCCGCAAAGACGAATACTGCGAACATTAGCCTTTTCATCAGCTCTCCTCTCACCGAGCATTATCGCAAGTAGCAACGACGGCGGCTTTCGAAAAGGATCTTGATCCTGACTGGCAGCGGGATCATTGATGTCCCTCAACGTATGTATGCGGTTTTTTATTTGCCGCTAATTAACTCAACTGGCGAAAACAGACCTTAGTGCTCAAATTTCGACTTCTTTCGATTCAGTTCACATCTGAAGCTTTTGAAGCTGGTCTGAAGATGAGCGAGTTGGGGATTTTGCACCAATCGAGAATCACGGTTGCTCACCGTAACTGACGCAGAGCTTCATACACGCGTGCAAACAGTTCTGGATTTGCGGTCACGAAAATCAAATAATCATTCTCGGCCAAGTACGATTCGGCCTTCATCCAGCGAAGCTGCTGCCAAAACATGCGAGCAAGGTCGGCGTATTCGGGGTCATGAAAGCCGAAATCGAAGTTGACGAAAGCATGCACTTGCCCCTGTTTCATCTCAGACTCAAAGATGTTCTTCTGGGGGTCTGCGAGTACGCCCAAGTCTGTCGGAGTGCCGAAAACATATAGCTCCGAAAAATAAGCTTGCGGCACCATGTTGGCGTCGTGGATTTGGGGGCTGTATGCAATTTCCTCTTGCGAAACCCAACCGGCCGATCTTTGCGCCTCCGTCAGCCCTGGCGGCCCACTGTCGAAGGACGTAATTGCAACGTACTTCCCTAGCAGCCCGTGGTGCAAGTCTGGATACCTGAAACAAACAAAAGATGGCGTGATCCACAGGAAGAGTTCGTAGAATGCGCGGATGGCGATGAGCAAGCGGAGTGGCGGGGAGAAGCAAGAGGACATATGGATTGCGCACACGGAGTTGGCGGTGGCGCCGGGCCATCCTTTCTATAAGCGGTTGAACGAGTTACTGGAGGGTGCCAGGTTCGACGAGTTTGTGGAGGGATTATGTGCGCGCTTCTATCATGCGCGACTGGGACGACCGTCGCTGCGGCCTGGGATTTACTTTCGGGCGCTGCTGGTGGGGTATTTCGAAGGCATCGATAGTGAGCGTGGGATTGCATGGCGAGTGGCGGATTCGCTGGCGCTACGACGATTTCTGCTGATTGGACTGGACGAGCCAACCCCGGACCACTCGACGATCTCGCGGACTCGGCGCTTGATCAACATCGACACGCATCGCGAGGTGTTCGCGTGGGTACTGGCACTGTTGGCAGAACGGGGATTGCTGAAGGGACAACGGATGGGCATCGACGCGACGACGTTGGAAGCGAATGCGGCGATGCGGTCGATCGTGCGCCGGGACACCGGGGAAACGTATGAAGAGTTCTTGCGGGGATTAGCCAAGGCGTCTGGGATCGAGACACCGACCCGCGAGGATCTGGCGCGACTGGACCGGAAGCGCAAGAAGCGGACATCGAACCAAGAGTGGAAGAGTCCGGCAGACGAGGACGCACGGGTGGCGAAGATGAAAGACGGGCGGACGCACTTGGCGCACAAGGCCGAACACGCGGTGGATCTGGACACCGGTGCCATCGTGGCGGTGACGCTGCAAGGCGCCGACCAGGGAGATACGAGCACGCTGGATGAAACGTTGTGCGAGGCGGGTGAGCAGGTGGCAGAACAGATCCGACGGGAGGCCGAGTTACGGCCCCAGGACAAACCGAAGGTTCACCTGCAAGGGATCGAAGAACTGGTGACGGACAAGGGCTACCACAGTGGCGCGGTGGTCCAGCGGGTGAAGAGTTATGAGGTACGCACCTACATACCCGAGAAGAAGCAGAAAGGACGTCGCGACTGGCAAGGCAAAAGCGCCGAGCAGCAGGCGGTGTACCAAAACCGGCGACGGGTGCGGAGCGAGTACGGCAAGAGCTTGCTCCGGCGGCGCGGGGAGTTGATCGAACGCAGCTTCGCGCACTGCTACGAGACGGGCGGTATGCGACGCTGCCATCTGCGGGGACGGCAAAACATTCTGAAACGGCAGTTGATCCATGTGGGAGCATTCAATCTGAGTCTGATTCTGCGCAAATTGCTGGGAGCGGGAACGCCGCGGGAACTGAGAAATCGTGCGGGACAGGCAGTTTCGCGACTCTTGCGCTTTGTGATGTGCCTGATGACCGCAATTTCACTGGCCCGACGATTTACTGCCCCTGTTAGTCAGCGCCTCGGATCATCTTCGCGTTGCCGCAGGCTTTGTCACAGGTCACGAAACATAAGCAGTTCCGCCACGGGCTGCTAGAGTCGTATCTCGAAAAAGAGGGTGGTAAGAGCCTTGCATTGCGCGAACGCATTGCCGTGTGCGTGAGTTCGAGTCCTGCCGCGCAATACCTAGTTGCCCGTGCCGCTCGCATGGCGAACCGGGTTGACGCGGAACTATTTGTGATTTACATCGACATCGGCGTAGATGAAGATCCTGCGGACCAGCGAAGCTTAGCCCAAAATCTGCAATTTGCAGAAAATCTCGGCGCAAAGGTGGTGCGTACCAAGGGCACAAACGTGGCGGAAGCAGTAGCCAAAATCGTTCGCGAAAAGCACATCACGCAGGTTGTATTTGGTAGGTCCGCTCAGAGAGGCTGGAAAAGGTACTTCTATCTGTCGGCAATTCACAAGTTCCTGCGGGACGCGCCCCCAGTCGACGTCCACATAGTGACTCAGGAAATGAAGTGAAAGGCTGTTATGGCGAATCTGGACGGAAAGCGAAACATACTGGTGGTCGATGACGAACGGCAGATCACTCGCGTGCTGAAGACGACACTATCCCAGCCAGGGCTATGGCATACGAACCGCCGCCGATGGAAAGCAAGCCCTTCAGGAGATGAAAGGCTGGTTGCCCGATCTTGTCATTACCGATCTGCGTATGCCTAACATGGACGGTCTGGCGCTGTGACGCGCGATTCGCGCCGAATCCCGGGTTCCGATTAACGTCCTGTCCGTCAAAGGCGAAGAGACGATCAAGGTGGAAGCGCTTGATGCCGGGGCCGATGATTTACATCACCAAGCCGTTTAACGTGAATGAACTCCTTGCCCGAGTCCGGGCAGCACTCCGGCGAGCTGCGACTCCGCTTGAACCAGAGACCGCGGTGATCGAGCTTGGAGATTTCCGCATCGACATTCCAGCGCGAAAGGTTGAAGTTAGAAAAAAAGAAGTGCATCTGACACCCGAAAGAGTTCGACCTTTTGGTGTATCTCGCTCGGCATCCCGGAAAAGTCGTCACTCATCATGCTCTGCTGACCACAGTATGGGGACCGAACAGCGCCCAGCAACCGGAATACCTTCGTGTGTTTGTTGGACCCTTGCGCAGGAAACTTGAGCCCGATGAAGGCAGTCCACGTTACATCGTGACCGAGCCCTGGGTCGGTTACCGCTTCGAGCCAAGTGATTGACAAAAGCGGATGGAGCGTGCGGTATGGCGTAATTCGAAATGGTTTCTGCTAACTGAGGGATGTTTCACGGTGAACCGGTCCCCGCGCTCCGTGGAGTTAAGCCGCTGCTCTCTTGCAGAGTCTCCCGCCCGAAGATGCTGCCGCGATCCTACGCGGCAGAAAGAGACCGAGCACAGCACAGATCTTCTTCATGGACCCTTGTGTCGACACGCGTGGCATTTGCCATCGATCCGATCACGCTCCCACCTGCATAAAGAGTGCACAAAACTTTCGTATTGATTTCAGCGCGGACTTTTTACGAACTCTTTATGAACCTTTTATTCGAATTTTAGGGCTTCTGTTATCCAATGAATGAGAGCGAGCATGTGCTCACTGTGAAGTGGGGTTCGGATCCAGATGTTGGCTACGTCAATTATCGCGTTGCTTTCGAGTGCGGGAGTCACATTCTATGCTCGATTCCTTGTTGCGCTCTTCAGTGAGTTCATGTCTCATGCGGCCGAATCTCAGAAGGCGTTGCGTTTCCGCCGCAGGACGAGACCGCAAACACTGTACTGGAAAACAGGTGGGACGCGGGCAGCGACCCCAATCCTCGAGCTGAATCCAAATACAAACTTGAACGCTGCAGAAAGGACAGTAATCTGATGTCACTTCAAGAAGTGCTTCCGGAACAACTGGCAGAACTTTTTCATCACTATCACCAGGCGCTTGGTCCCGACTTTGCCTGCGATTCAAAGCCCGAAGGCGAGGCTTGGGAACAGGTACCTGCTCAGGAGAAGAATCGCATGATTGCCGCTGCGCGTCTGGCTTTGCTTGAGCTCGGAGTGAGTGAACGACAACACAGAGATTCACGGCGGTATTTTGCCAAGCCCGGCGAGGCGGAGTGGGGCTGCTGACTTCATTGAACCGATCGGAGTACTCATATGGCTGCAACCTGGAGCCTGCGGCAGCTGTTTGCCGCCGGTAGCAAAGAAAATGTGCAAGAGCCTGAAACTGAAAGCACCATCGACGTGCTCGAAGTTGGCGATTTCAGAATTGATACTCGTAGGCATACAGCGACACTCCGGGGAGGGCCGCTACAGCTAACAGGCGAGGAATTCGATGTTCTCGTATTCCTCACCGCCAACCCACAGCGTGTAGTTACGCCGCAAACAACCTTGGCCACTCATTGGACAGGAGCACGAACCCAGCAGGCCCAATTTCTCAAGGTGCTGCTGTCTTTACGGAAGAAGTTGGAAACCGCCGCGACAGGACAGCAATACCTGAGGACTGAACCGTGGGTCATCTACCGCTTTGACCCGGTCTCTTCGACATCCAGGTAACGCCCGGTAGTAAACTCAGCGCCGAACTTGTGGAAAAGCCACACCATCTTTATGAACTTTTTATGGACTCTTTAGACAACTTTTACGCCGTTTAATTTCCAATTGAGCGTGGTAGCAAGGGTGTGTGTCGAAGTTACGCCGAATACTGAACGTATTGGTCAAGTTTTGAAACAACTCGCAGGTAACAAACAAGAAGTGCGGAATCCATGAAATCGTGGCTGATCGTGTGTACGAAAGGGATGACAACTCCAATCGCACTGTGGAGGGAGATCGTTGAAGCAACGACGTGCTCCGACCGTCGGCCGCGTTCGGCCAGCAGGCGGATGAAATTGATTGCTGCAATTGGATTGCCTCTTTGCGCATTGTTTGTTCAGGGGCAAACAGCGCAAAGAGAAACCGATGTGGCGAGGCCCGAGGATCAAGATAAGCAAGCGATGCAGCAGCGTATCGACACGCTCGAAGTCGAGGTGAGAGAACTGAAGGGCATCGTCAAACAGCTTCAGTCTGCTTCCAGTGTCGTAACGCCCGCGGTCAGCTCGGATACGGGCGGCGAATCGACGGCCGGAACGGCGCAGCAGAATGTTGTGCAACCCGAGGATCGAAAGGCGCTCGACTTTCTGCGGGATACAACGATCAATCTGGGGCTCGACACGTACTATGCCTATAACTTCAATCACGCAGTTGGACGTGTGAACCTGCTTCGCGCTTATGACGTTCTCAGTAACGAGATTAGCCTGAATCAAGCGAGTGTCATTTTGGAGCACGCGCCCGATCGCAACACGGGTCGCCGCTGGGGTGCCCGCCTCGATCTGCAGTTCGGTCAGGCCACCGACACCCTGCAAGGAAACCCTTCGAATGAACCGAGGCCACAGATCTATCGAAACATATTTCAGGCGTACGGCACCTATGTGATCCCGGTTGGAAAGGGCATCAACGTCGATTTTGGCAAATGGAGTAGTTCGCTGGGAATCGAAGGAAACTACACGAAGGATCAAATTAATTATTCTCGCTCGTATTGGTTCTACTTCTTGCCGTTTTATCATATGGGTCTCCGCGCCAGTATTCCTGTCAATGATCGCTTCGCGATCAATTACTGGGTGGTGAATGGTACGAACCAGGTAGAAGCAACCAACGGATTCAAGGATCAGTTGTTCGGCTTTACAGCAAAGCCGTCCAGCAGTGTCAACTGGACGGTAAACTACTACCTGGGTCAGGAACACCCAGATCGTGCACCTGCGGAGAATTGCGGACCTGTTCCGATCCAGCCGGGTCTATGTTTTACCGCGATCCGGCCTGCGCCGAACGGTCGCACACATATTTTCGACAGCTATATCAGTTGGAAGGCCGCACCCAAACTGACGTTTGCACTCGAAGGGGACTATTTCATTCAGCGCCTCTGGCAGAACTCAGCGCCAGGGCAGTCATCGGCTCCTTCACATACCGACGGCGGAGCAGCTTATATCCAATACCAGGTCACGCCGAAGATTGCGCTCGGAACACGAGTCGAATACATGTCGGATCGTGGAGCGCTGTTCACTGGTATTAGTCAAGCGCTCAAAGAGAACACGGTGACTTTGGACTACAAGGTTTCTGATGGACTGTTGATGCGTTATGAATGGCGGCGAGATTTCTCGAATCAGCCCTCATTCCTTTCCGATGTTCAGGGTGTCCTGAGCAAGGATCAAAACACCGCAACTCTCGGCTTGGTGTGGTGGTGGGGTCGGAAAGAGGGATCGTGGTAACGGTGAATCAGGGTTTGTTTTCTGGAGACTAGCGTATGCAGGACGTGCTTTGGATTGCTGTAACAATCGCTTTTTTTGCAGTGTCGATCGCTTACGTGCATTTCTGTGAGCGTGTGAAGTAAGGAGAACCAAGATGAGCGTGGAATCGATGATCATGCTCGCAGTCAGTGTACTGACGACGATTTATCTCGTCTACGCGCTGCTGCGCCCGGAGAAGTTCTGACATGACAATCAATGGATGGTTACAAATCCTGTTTTTCCTCGTGCTTGTGTTCCTGGTGACCAAGCCGATGGGCGTCTTCATGACGCGTGTGTTCAACCGCGAGAAGACGTTTATGGACCCCGTGCTGAGGCCGATCGAGCGCCTGCTCTATCGGGTGACCGGGGTGGATGAAGATCATGAGATGCGCTGGACTGAGTATGCCATCGCAATGTTGCTGTTCAGCCTGGTGTCGATGATCGTGCTGTATCTGATGCAGCGCCTGCAGGCCTATCTGCCGTTTAATCCGCAAAAGTTCGGCGCCGTCAATCCGGCGCACGTTGCCTTCAACACGGCGGCGTCCTTTACGACGAACACCAACTGGCAGGCGTATTCGGGTGAAAACACCATGAGCTATTTCACCCAGATGGCGGGGCTTGCTTATCACAACTTCGTATCCGCCGCTGTCGGTATTGCGCTCGCGATTGCGTTCATTCGCGGCATTGCTCGCCGACAAATGCAGACCATCGGAAACTTTTGGGTTGATCTTGTTCGTGGAAGCCTGTGGGTGCTGTTGCCGTTCTGCATTGTTGGCGCGCTAGTGCTGGTGTCGCAGGGCGTGGTCCAGAACTTGAGGCCGTATGACACCGCAAAACTGGTCGAACCCATGCAGGTGCCGAAAGTGGCGGACGGCAAGCCCGTCGTTGACGCCCAAGGTAAGCCGGTGATGGACACCGTAACCGATCAGACGATTGCGCAGGGCCCGGCAGCCTCGCAGGAGATCATCAAGGAGTTCGGGACAAACGGCGGCGGTTTTTTCAATGCCAACAGTGCGCACCCATTTGAGAACCCGACACCGCTCTCCAATCTAATTGAAATCGTGGCGATCTTCGCGATTGGTGCCGGACTTACCTACACTCTGGGGCGAATGACAGGTTCACAGGCGCATGGTTGGGCCGTGTGGTCCGCTATGGCCATTCTCTTCCTGGTTGGAGTCACGGCTGCATACTGGGCGGAAGCTCGTGGCAATCCGCTCTTGGCAGGAACTAACCAACATGCGACCGCACTTCAGGCGGGCGGAAACATGGAGGGGAAAGAGGTCCGATTCGGCATTGCCAACAGCGCACTGTTTGCGACGGTAACGACCGATGCCAGTTGCGGCGCCATCAATGGCTGGCATGACTCCTACACCCCGCTGGGGGGCATGATTCCGCTAGTGAACATCATGCTGAGTGAAGTGATTTTCGGCGGAGTGGGCGCGGGTATGTATGGGATGTTGATATACATCGTCCTGGCCGTTTTCATTGCTGGCTTGATGGTCGGGCGCACTCCGGAATACCTCGGCAAGAAGATCGAAGCGTATGACGTCAAGATGGCGATGCTCGTGGTGCTGGTGTTTCCGCTTGTCATTCTTGCATTCACTGCGGTTTCCAGCGTGCACGGATTTGGTACTGCGGGCATTTTGAATCCCGGTCCACACGGACTGAGCGAGATGCTCTATGCGTTTACATCGGGTGCCGGAAACAATGGGTCGGCTTTTGGCGGTTTGACGGTAAATACGCCCTGGTATGACACGACGCTGGGCATCACGATGCTGGCGGGACGATTCCTGATGATCATTCCCATGCTGGCGATTGCCGGCAATCTGGCAGGGAAGAAATATGTTCCGCCATCACTGGGGACTTTCCCAGTGACTACACCACTGTTCACCCTGCTCCTGATCGGCGTGATTCTGATCGTGGGAGCATTGACATTCTTCCCTGCACTCAGCCTGGGCCCGATTCTTGAGCACCTGCTCATGGTCGCAGGCAAGACCTTCTAAAGGATCCTGCTATGGCAATGACTACACAAGCTCCGACAATGCCGTCCGTCCCAAGTGTCCGCTTGGGACACTCTCCGAACAAGCCCAGGAAAAAAGCTGTTTGGGAATGGAAGATCGTCCGCCGTGCGATCTGGGATGCGTTTCTCAAGCTGAATCCGCGCAAGATGATGGGCAATCCCGTCATGTTCGTGGTTGAGATTGGGAGCGTCATCACTACTGCCCTTCTGTTCAAAGGCGGCGCGGCCTTCAAGTTCAACCTGCAGATCACGTTGTGGCTGTGGTTTACGGTTGTATTCGCGAATTTCGCCGAAGCCATGGCGGAAGGCCGCGGCAAAGCACAGGCGGACACGCTTCGTAGAGCTCGTTCGGAAACCATTGCGAACCGAATTCTCGGTGATGATGGACGAGTGGAGCAGGTCGCGAGTTCCAAGTTGAGGGCTGGCGATCTGGTGTTCGTGTCGGCAGGAGAATTCATCCCATCCGACGGCGAGATTATCGAGGGCGTTGCCTCGGTAGATGAATCTGCGATTACCGGTGAATCAGCTCCCGTGATCCGCGAAGCCGGTGGCGATCGCTCGGCAGTCACCGGCGGGACGCGTGTTTTATCTGACAGAATCAAAGTGAAGATCACCTCCAATCCTGGTGAAACCTTCCTTGATCGCATGATCGCCTTAGTCGAAGGCGCGGAGCGGCAGAAGACGCCGAACGAAATTGCCTTAAACATTTTGCTGGCTGGGTTAACCATTATCTTCCTTTTAGCGGTGGTCACACTGCAGCCTTTCGCAATCTACTCCGGCAGTCCTCAGACCGTGTTCGTTTTGGTCTCGCTGCTCGTGTGCCTCATTCCAACCACCATCGGCGGACTTCTTTCCGCGATTGGCATTGCCGGTATGGACCGTCTGGTGCAGCACAACGTTCTTGCAATGTCTGGCCGTGCGGTTGAGGCTTCCGGAGACGTGAATACGCTGCTGCTTGACAAGACTGGGACGATCACGCTCGGCAATCGTCAAGCGTCTCGTTTCGTCACTGCGCCAGGCGTGACCGAGCAAGAACTCGCCGATGCGGCGCAACTTTCGTCCCTGCCGGATGAAACGCCGGAAGGACGTTCGATTGTGGTGCTCGCCAAAGAACGGTACGGCCTACGCGGTCGGGAGTTGAGCTCGCATGAAGTCAGATTTGTGCCCTTCAGCGCTCAGACACGCATGTCGGGCGTGGATCTGAATGGCTTCGAGATACGCAAGGGAGCCACGGATGCAATCGCGAATTACCTGACTCAAAACGGGCATCCATTGCCGGATGAAGTTCGCAAAATCGTGGAGGAGATTTCCATGCTGGGTGGAACTCCTCTGGTGGTAGCGGAGAAGAACCGCGGAGCACTAGGCGTCATTGAGTTGAAAGACATCGTCAAGGGCGGCATGAAGGAACGTTTCGATCAACTGCGGGCCATTGGCATCCGTACGGTGATGATCACCGGCGACAATCCGCTCACTGCTGCAGCCATTGCCCGCGAAGCGGGTGTCGATGACTTTCTCGCTCAGGCAACTCCAAAAGACAAGATGGACTTGATCAAAAAGGAGCAGGCCGACGGCAAGTTGGTTGCGATGACGGGAGACGGCACCAACGACGCTCCTGCGCTGGCGCAAGCTGACGTGGGTGTCGCTATGAACACTGGCACGCAAGCAGCAAAAGAGGCCGGTAACATGGTTGATCTCGACTCCAACCCCACGAAGCTCATTGAGATCGTCGAGATCGGCAAGCAGTTGCTGATGACGCGCGGAGCATTGACGACGTTCTCGATTGCCAATGACGTCGCGAAGTACTTCGCGATCATCCCGGCCATGTTCGCCGGTACCTTCCCGGTGCTAAACGCGCTGAACATCATGCACCTGCAAACGCCAGAGTCCGCAATCTTATCGGCGGTGATCTTTAACGCGCTGATCATCATCGCGCTGATTCCGCTGGCGCTTCGGGGGGTGAAGTACAAGCCGATGGCGGCCGCGGCTCTCCTGCGGAACAACTTGTGGATTTACGGAGTGGGCGGCATCATCGTGCCCTTCATCGGGATCAAATTTATCGACATCCTGATTACCCACATCGGACTTGCATAAAGGGAAATTACCATGAAGAAGAACCTAATCACCGCGATTCTCATGACGGTTGCGACAACGATTCTGCTGGGGATCATCTATCCCCTGGTGGTAACCGGCCTCGCACAGTTGATCTTTCCCAGGCAGGCCAATGGTCAACTGATTCAGAAGGACGGCAAGGTCATTGGATCGAGCATCATTGCGCAAGGCTTCTCCAAGCCTGGCTATTTTCATCCGAGGCCGTCGTTTGGGGGAAACGGATATGACCCGACGAACACCAACGGCTCACAGCTTGGCCCGACGAATCAAAAACTCATTGATCGAGTCAAGGGCGATGTCGCCAACGCTCAAGCTGAGAATCCCAGTTCGCCTGTCCCGATTGACCTGGTTACGGGTTCGGGTTCCGGACTTGATCCGCACATCACACCTGCGTCGGCTGAGTTCCAACTCCCTCGTGTCGCGAAAGAACGCGGCACAACCGTGGAGCAACTTCGCGCGCTGGTTCAGAAGCACACCGAGGGTCGACAACTTGGTTTTCTGGGCGAAGCTCGGGTCAATGTCTTAGAACTAAATCTCGACCTAGACCAGCAATTTCCAGGAAACAAACAAGCCGAGATCCATTGAAACACGAACAGGAGGGTAGACCGCAGCAGCCTCCCTCTTACCTGCCCGACCCGAAGGCCTTGGCGAAACGGGTGAGTTGCCGCAAGCTCCTGGGTAGCGGACCGGGTGCGAAGTTTGGGCGTGAGGTAGAGATCTGTGCCGTGACTGTCGGATGCGATTGGTATCTCGACGGGACGGTCGCAGATCTACTTTCTGTCGTCGTTGGTAAAGACAGTTACTGATGAAGGATCAAGCCAAAACGTTCCAAGTCCCGACAGATCTTACCGAACGATCGGTAAGGTACCGGTGATGTGATCCGCCGGGCCAAGAATTCCTCACACGACATCAGACCAATTCAGCCAACCGCTCGACTTGCGTTGTGTCAATGTTGTGCCAAGACTCTACCAACGCGAAATCCTGATCACGGCTAGCCGAAATATGAATGCGGGTCTTCACGGTTTCTTCACGCCTTGTTTTGTATCGTCTGAGCAATCAATTGGGGCCATTGCTACTTTGAGCTGCATTCGACGCAGCATGGCTCTCCTTTGAATGACTTGGGATCTTTACGGATTCTTACCGAACTATTTACGCACTTTTTATGAGTTTATTGGTGGAATCTGAGAAGCGTGAACTCAGTGTCGAGACAAGCCCGCATTCGCTGACGCGGGCGTGAGTGAAGCACTTCTCAAACTTTAGGAAGAACTTCGGAGACCGGTACATGATGACCGTCGATAGCAAATTGTGTAGAGCCCTGCAGTTCGTAGCTCTGGCAATAGTTTTCACTCTCAGCTTAGCTGCCGCCACCAGTCTGCGTTGCGCTGCACAGACAACGCCGACGGAGGAGGCCGATGTTGCGGCATTGCGCAAACCTGAGGCTGGCGAGGGGGGGAACGATGGTTCAGCCAATCGATCTGCTGCCAAAGCGGCATCCGCGCCAGCGCCTGCCGATCCCGATATATCGCCAGCCGTGGCGAAACAACTGTCGGCCATGCAGACGGAAATCGAAGCACTGAAAATGGAACTGAAGAGCCGAGATGCTCACGCGTCCGCTCCCAGCGCAGCGCCAATTGCGCCGGCGGCCACCACAGCTGCAGGAACTAAAGCTGCTGATTCATCGGGATCGAGTGCATCTACTGACGCGGCACAGACACCCTCTGGACAGCCAGAGAAGCCGGAACCGGCAGCTCCTTTCGCTTACGCCGACTGGACATGGCTGAACGGCACTGCGCGCAACAAAGATGCCGTGTGGGATTCGAAATTCTTTACCCCGGAAATCAGATTCGACACCAACTTTGTCAGCAGCTTCAACCATCCACAAGATGACACCATTGGCGGATCGAGCGAGATCTTCCGGTCGAACGAAATTCAAGTGGAGCAGATCAGCTTCGGCGGCGACTTCCACTGGCAGAATGTTCGCGGCCGGGTCTTGACCATGGGAGGGATGTTCGGCGTCACGACGCCAAGGAACGACGCCAGCCCTGGGCGCGGTCAATGGGACCTGCGTGGAGCGTACAAATATGTTTCTGAAGCCTACGGTGGGTACCACTTCAACGTCAACCACGGGCTCAACGTCGACGCTGGAATTTTTGTTTCTTACATCGGCCTTTTCAGTTACTACAACTTCGATAACTGGGCTTATCAGCCGTCATATGTTTCGTCCAATACGCCTTGGTTCTTCAACGGGCTGCGAATCCAGTGGTTCCCAACTGAGAAGCTAAAGATTGAGCCGTGGATCATCAACGGGTGGCAATCCTATGGCAGGTTCGGCAACCACCCCGGTTTGGGCGGACAGATTTTGTACCGTCCGAAGCCGTGGCTGGCCCTTGTCTTCAACAACTACGGCATGGGTGAAGATACCTTGGGCACCGGTAACGGCAAGTTGGGCCGCAGTCGCATTCACACTGACGACAGTATCGAAGTCAAGTACTACGACAATCCTCAGAAAACTCTCGACAAGATGGCGTTCTCGTTCACCGGCGATCTCGGTTGCGAATACGGCGGGGGCGTGGCTTGCTTTGGTGATCAAAGAGATGGATCGGGCAACATTACGGCTCACAAGCAAGCATTTCTAGGCTGGATGGCTTACAACCGCTTCTGGTTCAAGAAGGACCTTTATGGACTTACAGTCGGCGGCGGACAGATGAACAACCCGGGCCGCTACTTGGCGCTGCTCCCGCCCATCAATGGAGCGGATGCACTCTCCGGAACGCCGTACTTTACAGCGAATCCGGGCGATCCCTTCAAAGCCTGGGATTCTTCGATCACCTTCGACTGGATGCCGAAGCAGTACATCACCTTCCGCTGGGAATACGGCTATCGCCACGCCAATGTTGGGTATTTTTCGGGTCGCGGGGGGATAACGCCTGGCGTTAACGGCGCTCCTAGCACCATTCCAAACCCAGGCGCGGGAGCTTTGGTAGGAGACACTACGTTTGTGCCGGGGCCGTTCTTGTCCCCGACGCCGGGTCTCACCTGTGTTGCAGGAAGCACCGGTTTCTGCCCGGACCTGCGCAAAGACGAAGGGACCCTCAGGTTGGCCATCATGGTCAAGTTCTGATCATTTGCGACGGAGAGATCAAGGCGTGCAGGCAGGAGGTTACTCGAGGAGACATATCATGTTGGCGGCGGAAATCGATTGCGCTGGTAAAGCAAGACTCTGGACACTGGCTTGGTTGCTTGTTGCCACACCGATACTGCTTGCCTGCGCGGCATGTAGCAGCGCCCACGGGAACCAGTTGGGGGAGGCACCTCCTCCTGTAAAGGTCGTCCCCGACGTAAACGTCAACTTGTTCTCCGTCGATCATCCAGAACAGTTTCCCCTCACCGAGGCGGTTCCACACTCGGCAGCATCACAACTGGTTGTAACTGGAAGTGTAAACCCGGACATTGCCCGCAGTGTCCCGGTCGTCTCATTGGCCACAGGTCGCGTGGTTGCGATACATGCGCGTCTGGGCGACACAGTCAAGAAAGGCCAGACGCTGCTCAGCATCCGCAGCGATGACGTGGGCAGCGGTTTTTCGGACTATCGCAAAGCGGTGGCTGACGAGGTGCTTGCGCGAACGCAACTCGAACGTGCAACCGATCTCTACAACCACGGAGCCCTCTCCCAGAACGATCTCCAGATCGCTCAAGATACAGAAGACAAGGCCAAAGTGGATGTCGAAACAACTGAGGAACATCTGCGGCTTCTCGGAAACGACCCCAGCAAGCCCAAAGGCATTGTTGATATCGACGCGCCGATCTCCGGGGTCATCACCGATCAGCAGGTGACGAATGCGGGTGGCGTGCAGGGCCTAGGCTCCAGCCCTTTCACCATTACGGATCTGTCGTATGTCTGGGTCGTATGCGACGTTTACGAAAACGACCTGCCGAACGTTCGGATCGGTGAAACAGCGGAGATCAAGATCAATGCCTATCCGAACGAGGCGTTCACCGGGAAAATCAGCAACATTGGCGCGCTTCTTGACTCCACGATCCGCACCGCTAAGGTTCGCGTAGAGGTTCGAAATCCCGGAATGATGAGGCCAGGTATGTTCGCCACGGCCACGTTCACCGGACTTAAGAAGCAGACGCATACACTTGTTCCTTCTACAGCCATTCTGCGAATTCACGACCGCGATTGGGTTTACGTGCCAGCCCCCGATAACAGATTCCGCCGCGCTGAGGTGGTGAGTGGAGACATCACCGCCGGGAACAATCAGGAGATTATTTCCGGAATTGCGCCGGGCCAAAAGGTAGTTTCAAACGCTCTGGCCCTCGAACGCACGATCAGCCAGTGAGAACTTTATTCAACGAGGAAAGATCATTAACCGGCCATGATTCGAGTTCTCGTAGATTTTGCGCTTAATAACAAGTTTGTCGTTATTACGCTGGCAATTCTGGCCGTCCTGTGGGGGGCAGTCTCTTTTCATAACCTGCCGGTGGAGGCATACCCGGACATTGCAGACAACTACGTAACAGTCATCACCCAGTGGCCCGGCAGAGCAGCCGAGGAAGTCGAGCAACAGGTCACGATTCCCATCGAGATCCAGATGAATGGGATTCCACATCTGACCCACCTCCGCTCGGAGTCGGTTTTCGGGCTCTCGTTCGTGATCATGATCTTCGACGACAGTTCAAATAATGACTGGAACCGGCAAAAGGTTCTGGAGCGCATCGCGCAGGCCGACTTGCCGCCAGGTCTGCAGCCTTCAATGGGGACCGATTGGAGCACTACAGGACAGATCTATTGGTATGTGCTCCGAAGCACCAACCCTCAAATCGACATCATGGATCTACGGTCGATTCAGGACTGGACCGTAGTCAAGGAGTTGAAATCCGTCCCCGACATCGTCGACGTGAGTAGCTTTGGTGGGATGATCCGCGAGTATCAGGTTAAGGTCGATCCCAACAAGCTGGTCTCCTACGGGCTAAGCATCGGCCAAGTCGAACAGCAACTGGCCAACAACAACATCAATGCCGGAGGCAATTTCGTAGAGACGGGTTCGCAGCAGATGAATGTTCGAACTATCGGGCTATTCACGAACGTCGGGGACATCGAGCAGACGGTACTCAGCACAAAATCTGGCACGCCACTGCGGGTGAAAGACATTGCCGAGGTAACGCAAGGACCGAAGATCCGGTTGGGCCATGAAGGACGAGCCATACGGAGAGATGATGGAGTCATCATCGACAATGACGACGTAATTTTTGCGCAGGTTATGATGCGCAAAGGAACAGACTCGGGACCAACCCTCGAAAAACTTCATGGAAAGGTCGACCAACTCAACAACGGCATCCTGCCTCCGGGCGTGAAGTTGGAGCGGATGATAGACCGCAGCGATCTGCTGGCCTTCACGCTGCACACCGTATTGCACAACCTGGCGGAAGGAATGATCCTGGTGACGATCATTCTGTTTCTCTTCCTGCTCAATGCCCGAGCAGCTCTTATTGTTTCGCTCACGATTCCGTTCTCGTTGCTCTTCGCCTCGATTCTGCTCGATTTAACCAAGGTTCCCGTGAACCTACTCTCGCTGGGAGCACTGGATTTCGGCATGGTGGTAGACGGCGCGGTGGTCATGATCGAGAACATTGTTCGTCACATCGGTCGCCTAAAGGATGGATCGATCCGGCAACGAACGATTGCGGAGACCATTCGTGAGGCCGCGCATGAGGTGCAGCGGCCGGTATTTTACGCCATCCTCATTATCATCACCGCCTACATGCCGATCTTCACGCTACAACGTATAGAAGGTCGGTTGTTTCGCCCCATGGCCTGGACAGTGGCATTTGCGCTGTTGGGTGCAATGACGTTCTCCATCTTGATCGCCCCGGTGCTCGCGAGCACGTTATTTCGAAAGGGGGTAAGAGAGACACACAATCCGGTCATGGCCTTTCTAACGGAGCGCTATCGCACGCGGCTCCGGTGGTGTGTAGGACACCGCACAATCACCGTTGGAGTCGGTGTTGCTTGCCTCATCATCACCATCTTTCTCGGGTTCAGCGGAGTCATCGGATC
Source organism: Terriglobia bacterium (assembly GCA_020073385.1). GTDB lineage: Bacteria > Acidobacteriota > Terriglobia > Terriglobales > Acidobacteriaceae > Sulfotelmatobacter. Next base: position 79,341 of record JAIQFH010000027.1, read on the forward strand.
GGAATTTCTGCCTCACTTGGATGAAGGCTCTATTTGGGCACGTGGGACCTTGGCGCAGAGCACTAGCCTTACGGAAGGGACTCGCTTCATGGACCAGGCTCGGGCGATTTTGGCTTCCTTTCCTGAGGCAAAGCAGGTTGTCTCTGAAATCGGGCGGCCGGATGACGGTACCGACACGGGGGGCTTTGGAAATACCGAGTATTTCATTGACCTGAAACCCAAAGATCAATGGCGCTCCGTCTTTCATGAGAACAAAGAAGAACTGATTGCCGCAATGGATCGGGAGATATCCAAGCTACCTGGAGCCACCTGGAATTTCTCTCAACCGATTGAAGACAACGTCGGTGAGACGCTTACCGGCACCAAGGGCCAACTCGCCCTCAAGATTTACGGGAACGACCTGAGGATGCTCGAAGAGAAGGGCGATCAAGTCGCCGACATCATGCAAAAGGTTCCGGGTATCGCGGATGTCAAGCTTTACCGCGATACCGGTCAGCCGAACTTGAACTTCACAGTAGACCGGCGGCAGGCAGGGCGTTTCGGAATTAACGTCAGCGACATTCAGGATGCGATCGAAACTGCCGTAGGCGGCAAGGCCATAAGTCAGGTCCTTCCCGCCGGCACACCCGAACGTTACGACGTAGTAGTGCGCTATCAAGAACCGTACCGCAATAGCCCCGTCGCCATCAGCAACATTCGGCTTCTGTCTCCATCGGGCGAGCGAGTTTCGATCGCCCAACTTACCAAGATGGAAGTACGCGACGGCGCCTATGACATTTATCGCGAAGGAAACAGCCGCTACGTCAGCGTCACCTTCAATGTCCGTGGACGTGACTTGAACAGCTCCGTAGAAGAGGCGATGGCCAAGATAAGTCAGAACGTGACATTGCCCGCTGGATATCACATCGACTGGTCAGGCGAGTACGAGAGCGCCAAACGCGCGCAGGCGCGTCTGGCAGTCATCGTGCCAATTACGGTTCTAGTCATCTTTATCCTTCTGTACACGATGTTTCGTTCCGCCAAATGGGCATTGCTCATCCTCGCCATCGTAACCATGGCGCCGCTCGGTGGCTTACTGGCCCTGCTCCTGACTGGAACCCATTTCAGTGTCTCCTCGGGAATCGGGTTTCTCGCACTGTTCGGAGTCTCGGTTCAAACCGGCGTCATCATGCTGGAATACATCAACCAACTTAGGGCGCGAGGCTACACGATTGTAGACGCGGCCATTGAAGGAGCCGTGTTGCGGCTTCGTCCCATCATGATGACGATGCTGGTAGCGACATTCGGTCTCGTTCCCGCCGCCTTGTCGCATGCCATCGGGTCGGATTCGCAGCGCCCCTTCGCCATCGTCATCGTTGGCGGCTTGATAGCAGCCCTGGCGATGAGTCTTGTTCTTCTGCCGACGATCTATGTGTGGATTGCTAGAGATAATGACAAGCTGCCGGAAACGGAGGCGACAGTTGAGGCCTAACGCCGAGAACGCGATCGCGCGACACGTATCGGCTCTGCTGATGGCTGTACTCTTTTCGGCTCCTTTGCTCGCGCAAACGGGCAGCGGACCAGTACGCGTCACGCTCGATGAGGCCCTTCAAATGGCTCTCCAGCACAATCACAATCTACTCGCCTCCCGCACTACGATTCAGCAGAGCGAGGCAGCCGAAACAACGGCGAACCTCCGCCCGAATCCTTCTCTCTTCGCGACCTGGGCGTATCTTCCATTGTTTTCGCCCTCCAATCAGAACAAGGACTACCTGCAAAACTCTACCGAAGGCGATCTTGGTCTCAGTTATTTGATTGAGAGAGGCAAGAAGAGGCAGCACCGCCTGCAAGCGGCCAAGGATATCACCGCGCAAACTCGTTCCTTGGTTTCGGACAACGAACGAACCCTGGTGTTTGGCGTGGCTTCGCAGTTTGTTGGCGTCCAGTTAGCCGAGTCCACCCTGAGTGTGGCACAGGACAATCTGAAGAGCTTCCAGCAGACTGTGGAACTTGGGGAGCGGCGCTACAAGTCCGGAGCGATCAGTGAAGACGATTTTCTGAAGATAAAGCTACAACTGTTGCAGTTCGAGACTGACTTGCAGGAGGCCGAACTCGCCCGCGCCCAAGCTCTTTCCGACCTGCGTCAGTTGCTCGGTTATGAATCCGTCGCTTCCGACTACGATGTGGCGGGACCATTCGACTATGAGTCTGTAAAGGGCAATCTCGAGGACTTTCAACTCAAGGGGCTTCAGAACCGGCCGGACCTGCGCGCGGCACAACAAGGCATCGCCGCTGCCAGGAGTGCGTATGAAGTGCAACGTTCCATCAGCAAACAGGATGTGACCGTTTCTGGGAACTACTCGCACGTGAGCGGAATCAACACCGCCACATTCGGCGCAAGTATCCCCTTATCTATCTTCGACCGTAACCAGGGAGAGATCGCACGATCTCAATATGCTATTACCCAGGCGGAGGAACAGGCTAAAGCCACGAATGGTCAGGTCCTGACCGACATTCGCGATGCCTACGAGAATCTGCGGCAGAGCGAGAAGGTCGTCCAGTTGTATCGCTCGGGCTATCTCGAAGTAGCCACAAAGGACCGCGACATAGCCGAATACGCGTACAAGCGCGGAGCCGTCAGTCTGCTCGATTTCCTTGACGCTGAACGCAGCTATCGCGCGACGCAGGTGTCGTATTTGCAGGCGCTAGCTTCTTATTTGCTGGCGTTGGAGCAGTTACGCGAAGCGGTGGGTGTGCGCTCGCTTTCGTGAAAGACGACAGATCAAAGGAGCAACCTAGGTGAAAAGAGAAGACATCAGGCGCCGTATTGAGGAAGTGGGAATTATTCCTTCGGTCCGCGTGTCTTCGACCGAGGACGCGATGTTCGCCGCCGAAGCCGTTTCGCGGGGTGGAATCCCCATCGTGGAAGTGGCACTTACTGTCCCTGACGCTATTAAAGTGATTTCTCATCTCGTCAAGAACGTTCCTGACTTGATCGTGGGTGCTGGAAGTGTCCGGGATGCAGAAACCGCTAGTCACTGTTTGGAGGCAGGGGCACAATTTGTGACTAGCGACGGATTTGATCTCGAAACGACCAAATTTGTTCTCGCTCGCAGCGTCGTCACTATCCCCGGAGCGCTCACACCGAGCGACGTCCTGGCGGCCTGGAAGTTGCGTCCCGATTTCGTGAAAGTCGTCCCCTGCGGACGGGTTGGCGGCGACAACTACATTCGCGACCTAAAGGCTATGTTCCCCGACGTGCCCATGATCGCGGCCGGCGGCGTGAATCAGGCCACGGCATCGAGTTTCATTCTCGCGGGCGCAGTCGCCCTTGGTATTGGATCGGAACTGATCCCACGGGAAGCAATCCACCGGCGGCAGCCAGACCGTATTGCGGAGCTGGCACGTCGCTTCACCAATTTTGTTAACAGCGCCCGCGACGAGTAATCACGGGGCAATGCGCCTGGAGGGAGGCACCGTATGGAAGTACATCGCAACTCGCATGACAGTCTCAACGATCAACTGCCAGATCACCCACTATTTCCGGACATTTCGCAAATCCAACATGACCTCAAGGATCTGACTGAGGCCCTGGCACTGCTTGGCGTAAAACGCTGTTCCGCGTGCAACAAGTTCTTCCGCTGTTCCGATCAGGGTGCGCTCTTTGATTGCGGGAAGATCATTTGCTTCGGTTGTGTGCCTGCCTGGTGGCAAGAGATGTCGCAGCATTTCGGCGCGGAAGATCGAGATCGAATCGCGATGCAACTCTCTTCCTGGTTGCGAAAGTATCATGGTGCTGAAATCGTCAAGCAGGTCTCGGAGCAGGCACCACAACTCGATCCCGCCCAATTTCAGATCGTGGTTCGGTGCCGCGAGTGCCTCGGGTCCGGCAAGCTCCTTGAAGGAGAGCGCTGCCGCTTTTGCAATGGCTTCAAGACTGTGAATGTCGTAGTACCAGGCTAACGAATCCAGACGCAGACCGACCCACCCTGCCAGTAGCAAGCAGGTGCGCTCCTGGTCGAATGTTCCAAGATCCATGCAACGTAAGGGAAGGCAGAGTTGATGATTGAACCGATACCTTCAGGTTCTACTTATTGGAATCGCGACATTCGCCGTAACAAACGTCGATGATGATGCTGTCCTCTTGAACCCTCCTCTTCGCGCGGCGAACGCCGCTCCGGCGAATTCTCGCGGGCCAGCGGAAGAACTGGAGCGTCTTAGGCCGCCAATTGCATTGCTCAGTGGTGGCCAAGAGTTTCCGTTCGGCCTCATCATCCAACCTCAGTGAGCGCTCTTTCTCTGGCAAAGCTTGATCTTGGGAGCTCTCCGAATCAGTTTCCACTCCTCAGCTTTGTGCAGAAGGCGTCGCAGAGTCCGTAACGCACAGTTGGTGTTTGCCGCTGAGCGGTAAAATTCAATCGCTGGGCGACGTCATTGTTGATCGCGTCAAGCCGCATTCCCAAGATGGGCGGCGGCGTTCCTAACAGCGTCCTTATCATGCGTCAGTACGTGGATGATCGCGCTGTTTTCAGAATGACCTTCATATCTACTGAGTGCCTTCAGGTCGATTGTGTAGCCGGGGAATCGCGAGTCAAGGGCGGTTTGGATATTGCGAAGGCCGGTCTTTCCGGAGTACTCGGTGTACAACAGATACAACCGGTTCTTATTCCTGCTAAGCAACAACGATGAGGCTGTGCGCGACCGTCGCTCCCGGCATTTCTTTGCTGCCAGCGGTACAACAAGTGGACGAGAAGAGATGGCGTTTAACGCTTGAGCTCAGGTGTGCGCCGATCCGGGGCCTCCGGCTCGCGCGACAGTTTAGAGTGCTTCATCAGATGCATGGCCAACGATCCGCCAAGAATCACATCAAAGTCTGAACCGGGTCGGCTCACTTGAATCTGAGGAACTGAAGCGCCAAGAGACAGCGCTGTGGTGGCCGTTGATGTATAAGGGATCTCTTGTTCTTTAGACCCTCGGCAATTTCAGCGAGCAGACGCAGCGGGTCGACTCGGCCCTACGCTGCGGGTGCAGTTTCCTTTCGCGACAGTTCTCTTTCTCGCAGCCATGTGAAAATCACGGGAGTCACAATGAGCACATGCAACAGAGAGCTGACCATGCCTCCGAGCACGGGGGTGGCGAGCGGCTTCATCACTTCGGCTCCGGTGCGCGTAGACCACATGATCGGCAACAAGCCCGCCACAACCGTGGATACCGTCATGATTTTAGGACGCAAACGTAACAGGGCACCTTCCATCACCGCTTCATGCAAACCTCGTACAGTGAGTCCGCCCATCGCGACTCTCTTTCGTTCCACTGCCTCTTCCAAGTAGACCACCATCACAACGCCGGTCTGCACAGCGGTTCCAAACAGGGCGATGAACCCGACCCAAACGGCAACGGAGAAGTTGTACCCCAACAGCTTCAGGAGAAATACTCCGCCGCTCAACGCAAAGGGCACGGCGAGGATCACGTGCGAGGCTTCTTTGAACGAGTTGTAGGTTTTGTAGAGCAACAGGAAGATGATCAGGAACACGACCGGGATGACAAGTTCAAGGCGTCTTTTTGCGCTGATCTGATTCTCGTACTGTCCGCTCCATTCGACGTAATACCCGGGCGGCATTTTCACCGCGCGGGCGACCGCGTGTTGCGCCTCGTCCACGAACCCGCCAACATCGCGCCCGCGGACGTTCATCAGAACGCTGCCTCGCAGCAGCCCGTTTTCGCTGCTGATCATGGAGGGTCCCATCACCACGCCAAGGTCAGCTACTTGTCCTAGAGGAATCTGCGCGCCGTTGCTGGCTGTGACCAGCACGTTATTACGCAACTCTTCGGGATCTTGGCGGAAATCAGGGGCGTAACGCACCCGCACGGGCAGACGTTGACGGCCGTCAATGGCGGTCGTGAGGTTCTTGCCGCCAATCGCGGTCTCAATCACGTCCTGCACGTCACCAACGTTGATGCCGTAGCGTGCTGCGGCTTCGCGGTTTACTTTGATTTCAAGGTACGGCGCACCGGTGATGCGCTCGGCATAGAGGTCAGCGACACCAGGAACCGGGCGTAGAGCCCGTTCAATTTCGGTTTCCTTCTGCTCGATGGTCGCGAGATCGTTACCAAAGACCTTGACTCCCACCTGCGTGCGGATGCCGGTCGAAAGCATGTCGATGCGGTTGCGGATTGGCTGGGTCCAGATGTTGGTCACCCCCGGCATTCGGAGCTTCTCATCAAGTCTTTGCAGGATGTTTTCCTTGGTCGTTCCAGCAGGCCATTCATTCTTAGGTTTGAAGTTGATCACCGTTTCAGTCATATTCACTGGCGCCGGATCGATGGCGCTTTCTGCGCGGCCGATCTTGCCTACAACGCTCTCGACGAGCGGGTCTTGCGCAATGATCTTGTCCTGCCAGCGCAGAATATCGGCTGCCTTGGTGAGGGAAATACTGGGGTCGGTAATGGGCATGAACAGGGCGGTCTCTTCATCGAGCGGAGGCATAAACTCGGAGCCGATCGTAGTTGCCAGCCAGAGCGCAGAGGCAAAGATTGCAACTGCCGCGCTCAGAGTCATAATCCTGTGCTTTAGGGCCCAGCGCAGTACCGGTTTGTAAATCATCCCGAGACCGTTCATCACGGGATTGGCGTCCTCGCGGTGCAGTTTTCCACGGATGAGGAAGGTGCAAAGCACCGGCACCAGAGTGACCGCGATCAGGGTGGAGCACACCATGGCGAATGTCTTTGTGAAGGCCAGCGGGTGAAACATCTTGCCTTCCATTCCTGCGAGGGCGAACACTGGGACGAAAGCAAGAATGATGATGGTCATCGCGAAGAAAATCGGCCGGCCTACGAGCTTGGCTGCTTCCAGAGTGATCTGGCCAATCGCCGATTTATACTCGCCATGTTCTTCGTAGTAGCGCTCTGCGTGCCGTAGCACATTTTCCGTCATCACAATGCCAGCATCGACCAGCACCCCAATCGCAATCGCGATCCCGCCGAGCGACATGATGTTGGAAGAGATGTCGGCATAGTGCATGAACAGAAATGACCCCAGTACGGCCAGCGGCAGCGGGAGGGTCACGATGAGGATGCTGCGGAAGTGCCACAGGAAGATCACGTGCGCGAGCGTGACCAGAAGAATCTCTTCGAGTAGCGCCGACTTCAAAGTGTTCACGGCGTGAAGGATCAAAGTACTGCGGTCGTAGAAAGGAACGATGTGGACGCCCTTGAGTAACCCTGGTTCCAGCGCGGCGAGTTTCGCTTTGACACCGCTGATGACCTCTTGCGCGTTGGCTCCATTGCGGATAACCACGACGCCGCCCACGACATCCTTGCCGTCCTTGTCGAGAACGCCGCGGCGGAACTCCGGCCCCAAATGGACATTCGCGACATTACGGATATAGACGGGTGTGCCCGCCGTGGCGGTGAGGACGATGTTCTCAAGGTCCTCCGTCGAGCGAATCAAGCCAATTCCCCGGACCGCCATCTCCTGGTCGCTGGCTTCAATGACCTTCGCGCCGACGTTGGTATTACTGCGCTGAACACCCTCGATGACGGTGCGTAAGGGGATGTTGTAAGCACGCAGCTTGATGGGGTCAACGTCGACCTGATATTGGCGTACCCAACCCCCGATGCTCGCCACTTCTGCCACGCCGGACACTGAGTTCAGTTGGTACTTGATGAACCAGTCCTGCAGAGAATGCAAAGTCCCGCCGTCGTAGGGTCCCTCGACCGTGTACCAGAAGACCTGGCCCACACCGGTTGCATCCGGTCCCAAAACAGGTACGACTCCCTCGGGCAGAAAACCCGATGCCAGGTTCAGGCGCTCCAAGACCCGCGTGCGGGCAAAATAGGGATCGATCTTGTCTTGAAAAATGATGTTGATCATCGAGAAGCCCAATGCTGAGGAGGAACGCACGTCCCTTACTCCCGCCAGTCCTTGCAGGTTGACGGTCAGGGGATATGTGATCTGGTCTTCGACTTCCTGCGGGCTACGGCCCGCCCAATCCGTGTAAACGATCACCTGGTTTTCACTGAGATCGGGAATGGCGTCGATCGGCGTCCTTAGCAGAGCCCAGTAACCCCAGACGGCCAGCAGCGCGTAAGCCAGCAAAATGAGGAAGCGGTTCTTTAGCGAAAATTCAATGAGCCGGTTAATCATGGTTTCTCCTCTTCACTGAGCATTCAGCCGGGCGTGATAGCTACCCAGGAGTTGCCCGTTGCGGCTGGCATTCACTTCGACATTCCAGGAACCGGCTGTCGGGACCTTGATCGTGCCCACGTAATCGGACCCCTTCCATGTGAGGTCGCTTGCGGCACGCATCTCGCCCATGTCCATCGCTGGCATCGCCGGCATAATGAGCGTGACCTTTATGTGCGCATCGGTCACCGCCTTCCCTGAAGGATCGAGTAACGCCACGTGTAAGGTCGCATCGGAATTACCACGCGGTGTTTCCGGGTCAGAACGGAAGGTGATCTTGATCTGAGAAACTGCCGGCGTTTGCGCCTGGCCATGATCGAATTCTTTCGATCCGCCAAAGAGTCCAGTCATGCCGCCAGTGATTCGGGTTTGTGAGTCGATCAGGAAATTGCCTTGGCTGACGATACGTTCCCCTTCTTTGAGGCCGGAGAGCACGGGATAGTAGTCGTTGCCAGGTGTGCCAAGTTGTACTTGCCTGCCTTCGAATTCACCATCGCTTTTTGCCACGTAGACGATCTTGCGCATACCCGTATCGAGAACAGCAGAGCGCGGTATGGCTAGAACGTCGCGTCCTGCGGGCGCGGCGAATTTGACTTGCACGAACATGCCGGGACGAAGACGCATGCTGGGGTTCGGAACCTGGATGCGAGCGGAGCCTGTGTGGGTCTGAGGGTTGATGGAAGTATCGAGAAAACTGACTCGCCCATGTAGCGTAGTGCCGGGCAGTGAGTCGGAAGTGATCTCAACGGACTGGCCGGTGTGCACGAAAGGCAAGTCCGGCTGGTAAACGTCTGCCTTCACCCAAATCGTACTCAGGTCGGTGACCGTAAAGAGCACCTCGCCTGCGTTTACGTATTGCCCTTGCGTAACCCTGCGTTCGGTCACAATGCCGCTGACGGTCGAGTAGATGGGGAGTTCGATCTGCGGCTTCGACGACGATGCGATCTCATCAAGCTGCTCTTTAGTGAGGCCCCAAAGTTCCAGCCGGCGGCGACTCGCGGTGACGAGATCTTCGGCACCTGAGACTGCTAGGGGCTCGGCAGCAGTGCCAAGACGCTTTTGGTTCTCAAGCGAGAGTCTGTATTCTTCAGCGGCAGAAAAGACTTCAGGACTGTAAAGGGATGCAATGGTCTGACCACGGCGGACTTGCTGGCCCGTGAAATCCAGGTAGAGCTTGTCGATGCGGCCACCGATGCGTGTACTGATCGAAGCCAGCTGCGTTTCTGGCTCGTCCACCTTGGCGACGGCCATCAAAGCGCGTTCGAGTCCATGTCGCCTCACTTCGACCGTTTCGACACCAATGTTCGCCTGCTCCTTCTGATTGAGTTGAATGCTGGAGCCAGAGACTTCCGCCTGTACTTGTTCTTGCTCCGCGCGCTGAGAGGCGGCTGGTTCCGATGCTGGCTCATACTTGAGAATCGGGGCTTCCTGAGACTTTGCAGCGCTAGAGTCCGGATGCCAAAGTCGCATTGCCGCGTAGGCGCCAAAGGCCAACACCAGGCCGAGAGTGAGTCCTGTTACGAGGAATTTCTTTTCATGCTGCGTCATTAGCGCACCTCCGGAGTGATCTGAAGCAGAGAAGCCTGAGGGACTGTTGCGTCAAATTCTTGAGCGTCCCGCGTCAACGGAACTCCCACTGCGTGTTCGAGATCCGAGATCCGCGATTCCAGTTCGGACGCGGCGCGGTAGTAATCGAGTTCAACTTCGAGAGCCGTGTTCTGACTGTCGAGCAGGTTTAGGAAGTCGGTGCGGTCGGCCTGATAAGCAGCGACGGTTGACTTCAGTGTCGCCTGTGCTTGAGGACGAAGCGTCTGGGTGTAAAGATCGACGAGGCGCTTGGCAGATTGCGCGCGAATCAGAGCTTCCTGGATTTCCTCGAAGACGAGCGCACGCTGGTTGTCGTACTCGGCTTTGTCAGCCGAAAGATCCGCCTGCGCTTCGGCGATCTCGGCGTCATGGCGCCCGCGATTCAGCCAGGGCAGTGTGACAGCGAGCTCCGCCATGTAAGTATTCCGATAGCGGGCACCGTCCGGCATGAGCATGTAACCCGCGCTGAGGTTGTAGTCCGGTGTGTACGCCTTCTCGGCAAGCTTGGTTCGAGCCTCGCCCTGCCGCACGCCGGAGGAGGACATCGCCAGTTCGGGCCGATTCTCCAGAGCGCTTTTTTCCAGATCCAAGAGTGGGGGAAGCTTCTGCGGTGGCGAATATTGGCCCTGAACTTCGAGTGGAGATCCGGGGTCCCGTCCCAACAGCGTATTCAGGCGGGCTCGCGCGAGGTCGCCGTCCTGTTCGAGCATCACCAAGTGTTCGACTAACTTGGTGAGTGCGATCTGCGCCTTCAGGACATCCTGCTGCGGGACGCGACCGACAACATACTTGATGCGCGCTGACTCCGACGACTGGCGAGCCAGCGCCGCCTGCTCGTCATGCAGCAGAAGTTCGTCCTGATTGCGGAGAAGGTCGTAGAACATCTTTCGGACTTCAGCCGTCACATCGCGCCGCTTGGCCTCCAGTTCCGCCTTGACCTGCTCCACTTCCTCGAAAGCAAGTTGTGTGCGCAGCGCCCGCTTGCCGGGACCGGGCAGCGACTGGTTGAACATGAACATGTGCTGCGTCTGGTTCAGGTCCCAGGGCTTGGCGAGTGGTGTGCCCCATCCGCGATACATGAACTCGGGGTCGTTGAGGGACCCGGCACTCCGCACTCGTGTCGCAGCTGTGGCGACACGACGGGTAGCCACCCGGATTTCTCGATTGTTGGTCAAGGCCGCAGCTTCGAGTTCGGCAAGGCTCATCGGTGGCGTGGATGGCCGAGAGTGTCGATGCTCCTGCACCAACAGAAGGCCAGTGACGCCAGCTAAAGGATCGGCGTCAGCAATTGGCTCGCTCGCGAAACCGCGCGCACGGCTGAATGCGATCAGAAGACAGATGCCTACACGTAGAGCTTTCATTGTTCCTCCGTAAACAATTAACAAGTAGAGGGATAGGAGGCGTGGCTGCATTTAACTGCACCAAGGCGCAGCAAGGCAGCGTACGGCCTCCTTAGTGCAATGAAAGTTGTCTAAATTCTCAGGACGGAGTTATAGCCGGGAGATGGTTCGGGAGGTGGGGCATGAAGAAACGAAAGATGGGAGCGCACTGTCACTGCGGGCAATGCCCCTAACGAGGCGACCGGCGGTATCACAGCAATTGTGAGAGGACGAACCGGCCCGGCAGCCAAGGCCTGGGGAAGAACCGTATTTGTTGGTCCCTGAGCCTTGCAGCAGGAGTGACTGGCCGGCATCATGGAACTTCCACACTGCTCCGCCATGTGGTTGCAACACTCCCGTTCCGCGGGTGTCATTGTCGCCCCCGGCAGAACACACGCCATGGCTGGCGTGATTGCCCACAACAAGGCGATCGTCAGCAGCGCGAATGCTCGAATCCTAGTCACCTGCATCAAGTGTACTGCGTTTTCTGACTACTACGAACCCACTCTTACTTCCGACAACCGATGTTAGCCCGCCGTAGACGACAAGGGCAGTGACGGCGATCACAGCCCTAAAACGTTGGTGTGTACCCATCAACCCTCCTCATAACTATGGAATCGCAGCGACGATTGATATGTTTCAAACGTGCTTGAGGCCCCTACAAGCCGTAAAGGCGTTGCGCTGCGCGGAAAGCGACTGGAGTATTTCACGATCGCATGGAATAGCCTTGAGGGTTTGATTGCACTTGTAGCTGGACTCCTTGCAGGCAGCATCTCGCTGGTTGGTTTCGGCATCGACAGCTTTATTGAAGTCACATCCGGCGCAATCTTGCTATGGAGAATGACTGTTGACTCAGAAGAGACTACCCGAGAACGCAATGAAAGGCTCAGCCTACGGATCGTGGGCGATTGTTTTCTTGCGTTGTCCGCCTATATCGCATACGAATCTGTCTATGATCTGGCCGCACGTCGGGGCCACAGCCTGAATGGCACATTCAAAGCTGTCAAAGACGTGCCGCTGCCCCTGAATGACAACTTCGAAGCATTTGTCGTATTCATTCCCGCATTTTTCGCATGTAGCCACTGAACGTTCCTCCAGCAAACTCATTTGACGGTTGGGTGCCAGATACTGATCGGGAGTTGCACAGGTCTACTTCGGGAGGGCTCCCGTCAGGTTACTTACGCGCCCGACTAACGAAAGCGCGGTATGGATCGATAATCGGCCTGCCTCAAAACTGTTCAGGGGAGCTATGGGGCAAATGAAAACGGAAGCGGCCAACGGGTCTGATTTGCAGAACCCCGAAACCCCCGACTCACAACAGCCCGAGATTGCGGCAGCCGTTGAACAGGCAGCGGAAGAAGTCGAAGTTCTCCACGCCTCCATTAAGATCGGCACGGTCGCCCAAATCGTCACCGCCCTCATCGCGATGATCGGACTGCTCTATCTCTTGAAGCTGGTTCTCGTCACCATCCTAGTTTCAATCCTGTTGGCCTATATTCTCGAACCGGCCGTTTTGTTGCTGGTTCGGTGGCGGTTGCCTCGCTGGCTAGGATCGGGGGTCGTGGTGACCTTGGCCGTTGTGCTGACGCTTGGCGTTGTCTACTTCTCATACAATCGCGCACTTGATTTTACGAACGAATTGCCTCAATACACAGCCACTTTGCGCAGAACTGTGAGCAGTCTTCGCTCAAACGCCGACAAACTAGCGAATCAGGCGCGCTCTGTCGTCGAACCCCCGAAGGACCGCGAGAAGCCGGTGCCGGTGCGCATTGACCAACCGCAGGGCATCGTTCAAATGATCTCCGAAAACAGTGGCGCAATTCTCGATATCTTGATGGCGGTTGGTTTTGTTCCCTTCCTCGTCTATTTCATGCTCGCGTCGAAAAGAATGTTTACGTCAGCACGGTGCGTCTCTTTCCCAAGGAGCATCGTCTGGCGGCGCACCGCACCGTCGGTAACATCTCCAAGATGATGCGGAGTTTCCTTCTGGCGAACCTTGCTGTCGGTGTGGTGAGCGGGATCATTTCCGCGATCGTATTCTGGCGGTTGGGTATCCAGTACTTCTACTTCATCGGCGCTATCAGCGGGTTCGTAACATTGATTCCTTATCTTGGAATGTTCCTCGCCCTGCTGCCACCGCTCGCCGGCGGCGCTGGCACCTTGCACCATGGCGGGATCATTACCGTCATTGTGACCGTCATCGGAATTCATGCCATCACGATGAATCTGATCTATCCGCGAGTCATCGGTGCCCGTCTGAAGCTCAACGCGCTCGCAGTCAGCTTATCTCTCCTGTTCTGGGCGTGGATCTGGGGAGCTCCTGGCCTCATCCCTGCCATCCCGATCGTCGGAGCTTTAAAAATCATCTGCGATCACATCGATCCTCTGCGGGGTTTCGGATCCTGGCTAGGAGACTAGCAGTCCGTGGTGAAAGTCTAGCTTCCTGAGAAGAATTAGTTGCATGATCCACAGCCATCGTTCGTAGACTGCGTGCATGGCGATGGGACGACGAGCGAAGCAACGGCAACAGCAAAAACAGTTCTGGGTGGCGCACAACGAGTTGCCGCGGACAGTGGCGCATCCGTTCTACCAGCGCTTGAACCAGGTGCTGGAGGAGCGTGGGTTCGACAGGTTCG
>JAIQFH010000028.1 GCA_020073385.1 Terriglobia bacterium
GCCAGGCTGGCCACGCCGCTGGCCGTATCGGCAGCGATTTTGTTAGTGCTCTCGCGGCTCCAGAACGGCGTCATGCGCAACGTGATCGGCCAGTACGCCGGGTTCTGCCAGATCGGGGCATCTTTGTCGTTCATCAGTTGATAGCCGTTGTCTTTGAATTTCTGGCCGAAGTAATTGAGCATGGGCCAGGTTTCATGGCAGGCGGAACAACGAAGGCCATACTTGCGAGCGAAAGCCGGAAGGGCATTCGCGGATTGGCTGCCGCTCAGGATCACGAAAACGATCACTAGAGTGGCTGTAAAGAAGTACCTCCTACTAACCGGCACTCCTGTGTGGTTCGACTTCATTCCCATATGCATGCCGCACTCCTCAGGCAATTGTGTTATTTGGCAAAACTGCATTCCCACAAATGCGAAGGCGAGAAAACCGCAGCGAACCCGGCTCGGAACCCCTTCCAGGACGGGCCGCATTGGTGGCAGAGTCTAAACCGATTTTCCAGTTTAGGTCCTACCACCGTACCGGGGCGGAATCCTACTACGCGGAGAAAGCGACTTGCAAGAGGTGTTTTTACATTTTTTTTACAGCGCCAAAACGAAGTGGGTTTCTCTTTGGCATGCAAAATCAGCGCCGAGCGCCGGGAGTTGACACAAATGGGCAGACTTGAGACTCTTTGTCGAACGGGGCCACACCTGTGGAAAAGTCCGGACCTCATCTTCAGACCCTCTCAGGAAACGCGCTAGGCTTCCTTCGCCAGTTCCGATGCCTTTTTCCTGCAATTTTGGGAGTCACCCTGGCTCTCGGGCTCACGGCTTGGCCGCCTGGTCTGGCAGCGCGCGAAAAAAAAGACGCCACCCAATATGGAATGGGATTCATCGGAAACCTTCCGTTTCCTGAGGCTGAGGTATCACGGGTTGTTCAGGAAATTGTACAAAATGGAATGATTCGGGGTACCAAAGAGTACAACAAAGACGAATTTGTGTCGGGCGCCGAGGTGGCTACTTCGACCCCCGTTTTCCCTGCCTGGACCGAGGGCGGAAAAGTTTTCTACAAGGTTCGCCTTAACGCCCTGGATCCGCGGAATTTCAAGGACAGCGGTGATGTTGGGACTCTCGCCGTCCGTTACGTGGTCCAGGGTCAGGACGAAAAGCATACGGTGCTACGCATTGACGCGATCTTCGTCGAAGATTTCCGCCACGTGGCACATGCATCGAATGGCTCTGTCGAAACTGCGGAGTACAAAGACATTCATGACCATCTTGATTCCCTCGCGTTGATGAAGACCGAGGCCGCTGAGTCCGAGAAGGCAAAGCAAGAATCGTCGTCGAGGAAACAGGAAGTTGCATTGAGGGACGAAACCAGTGGACCCTCGAACCCACTTCCACCAAGTCCCATTGTCGACCAACCATCGCCAACATCACCACAGAGCCAGGAACCAACTCCCCCGGTAAGTATCGAACAGCGCGTACACAATCTCAGGCAACAGGTCCAGAGAATCGTGAAGGCGCCTGGAGCACCTCTGAAGTCTGCGCCGTTTCACTCCGCGAGCACGTTGCAGGCTCTGCCAAGCGGTGCCGAGGTTCTGATTGTGATCACGACGCCTTACTGGTTCGGCGTGGAAACTCATGACGGCCAGCATGGATGGATTCTGCGCGACGAGTTGGAGATGTTGCCGTGAAGATCCGCCCGGGCGCTCGCCACTACGTACTCTCGCTGTGCGGATGCATGGTGATTCTTTCCACGGTCGTCGCATGGACGCAGTCAAATCCAGCGGAAAGAACGTTCCCGCAATCCAAGGCCGCAATTGAAAAAGCCCTCAAAGCGATGCAGGCCAACATGGCGGGGCGCCTGCCGGCCCTGGAGGGATTCGCTAAACCCGGAGAACATCCACTGGATCGTTATCAGCGAGGCTACTACCAGGCGACCGCCGAAGTTGTTCCGAATCCCTCAGGCGGTTCCTTGGTGAGGATCAAGACCAAAGTGACCGCCTGGTACTCCGATCCATCATCGTCGCGCTCCGGATATCAGTTGCTCACTTCCAACGGGCGACTGGAGTCGGACCTGCTGGATCAACTCTCGGAACAACTTGCGACTTCTGCTTCTGAGAAGACCGTTGCCAGCAGCACCGCGGTGAAGGCCTCGCCGGAGGCATCCAAGGATGCGCAGCCATCTGCCCCGGAACCTGTTCGGAAATTCCCTGAAGCGAACAACACGATCTCTTCGTCGGTGAAGGAGTGGGCCGCTTCGGCATCCGCCCCGGACAAGTCTACGGAGCCATCCGCGAAACCAGACAGTTCATTGCAGGCCGAAGCCAATAACCTTGAGGAGATTCTGAAGAACACGGCCCATCCCAAGAATCTGGTTGCCGTCAAGAAATCGGGCACTCCGGTCGTTCCTACTCCGAGCCTGACGGCCAAACCTCAGTTTCTTGCCAGCCTGCACGATGAATTCGAGTTGCTAGACTTTAACGCCGATTGGGTTCACGTGCGCATCTCGGGCCTTTCCCGAGGATGGATCTGGCGCAACAGCGTGGAGATGCCGGAGGGCATTGCGGATAATGCGCCTTCGTCTGGCGCGCTCAACACAGCCGCCGATTTGTTTCATGTAGTTCGCGAGGAGACAGCGCCCTTCCCCGGAGATTGGGAACCCCTTCGAGGCAAGAGCGTGAAGATTATCTCTGTCCAGAAGATCGACGAAGCGGAGAGAAAAACAGGCACCAAGGAGCGCTGGGAGTACGCGAAGTTTCTGCTGGAGAAGAGTTACAGCGAGATCGCGGAGAAGAAATCCGGACTCGCGGGAGTGGTTGTGATTTTCGACTCCGCCGATGGCGGGATGATCGCGGCTACCACGCCGGCTCTTCAGCAGTGGAGAGCGGGCACGCTGACCGATTCGGCTCTGTGGCACAAATGCTTTTTCGATCCGCCGGAGACCTTTGACTCGTCAGGCTCTTCCGGAAGCTGGTAACCATTCGATGCATGTTCGACATCGGATATGGTAGCCTGAGAGCGAGTGAAGGATTTCATTTTCACTTGACTTTCGAAAGTGATCAGAGTACGTATGCTTTCCTTGAGCCGTTCCGGATGGGGTCCGGGCGGGCTTGTTTCGCAAAACAGCTTTCCCGAATGACACGGCCTAACTCATGAGCTCGCTGATCCTGCCTCTCACCGGTTTCCGCACACGCGCAACCTCCCTTTTTCGTGACTATGCTGAATTGACCAAACTGCGGGTCACCTCTTTGATAGTGATGACCGCATGGTGCGGCTATTTCTTCGGCGCGCACAAGGCAGGAGAATCGTGGATTAGCTATGGGCTATTAAATGCTCTGATCGGCATTGGACTCGTCTCCAGCGGCACGGCAGCGCTGAACGAAGTAATGGAGCATGATGTCGATGGTCACATGCGGCGCACGGCTCTGCGCCCTATTCCGGCCGGACGCATGAGCTTGGCTCACGCCATGATCGTCGGCTTGCTGATGTCGATCGGTGGATCTTTCTACTTGGCAATTTTCACGAATCCTTTAACCGGACTGCTTACCTTCCTGACGTCCGCGGTCTACCTCGTGGCCTACACTCCGTTGAAGCGTGTTTCCCCGATTTGCACTTTCGTGGGTGCTTTTCCCGGTGCCATGCCGGGTGTTCTGGGCTGGACCGCCGCTCGCGGACAGCTGGAATGGGGAACGCTGGTGCTGTTTGCCATCCTTTTCGTATGGCAGTTTCCGCACTTTTTCTCGATCGCGTGGCTCTACCGCGAAGACTACGAAAAGGGTGGAATCAAGATGCTTCCGGTGGTGGAAGAGGACGGACGCTCTACCGCCCGCCGCATCCTGGCCTATTCGATTGCTCTCATCCCGATCAGTCTCCTGCCCAGTTACATGGGCATGGCGGGAAAGATTTATCTGGTCGGAGCGATCGTTCTGGGATTTGCCATGCTTTACTTCGGGGTTAGACTTGCCTTCCTCAACCTTCCTCTAGCCACCGCCCGTTCTAAAATGTACGCGCGCCACGTTCTTCAAGCGACCGTGATTTACCTGCCCTTGCTCTTTGCGCTGATGATGAGCAACTCGGTCAAGCCCTAAGCGCGCACTCCTATAGTAGCTCTCAGCTATTTTTTTCCCTCCAGATTCTTGGCCATGTCCGGGGGCGGCCCGAGTTCTTCTGGCATTGAGACCGTCAATGACTCCATGAAGGCAAGCAGGTCGTCACGTTCATCGAAGCCGAGAGAATCGAGCGCGTGAATTTCCTTGTCGAGGTGTGGATTCATATTGCCACCGCCGATGTAATGTCCAAGAGCATCTTTTAGAGTCGGGAACGTCCCGTCGTGCATGTACGGAGCACGGGACGCAATGTTCCTGAGGGACGGTGTCTTGAACGCGCCCCAGTCGGCTTCATTCTTGGTCTGCTCGTAGCGGCCGAGATCGACCATCTTGCCATTCACGTCCGCACCGATTCCGAGATTGTGGAATTTGTTATCGGTGAACAGGGCGTAGTCTTTGCCGATGGTATGACAGACCTCGCAGTTTCCCTTCTTCGGGTCCATAAAGAGCTTGAGCCCTCGTTGAGCGGAGGCCGAGAGAGCTTTCTTGTCGTGGCCGTAGTAGAAGCGATCGAAGGATGAATTGCCGCATAGCACCGTGCGCTCGAAGGATGCAATCGACTTCACGACCAGGTCGATCGTGATCTGCTCGGTACCCCATGCCTGCTTGAAGAGAGCGACATACTTGGGATCGGCCTGCAGTCGTTTGACGACATCCACGTGAGTGGAGGCCATCTCGACTGGATTCGCGATCGGCCCTTTGGCCTGTTCCTCCAGACTTGGCGCCCGCCCGTCCCAGAATTGCAGCGTGTTGTAGGCCGAGTTGATCACCGTCGGCGAGTGCCGTGCTCCCTGCTTGCCTCCGACGCCCAGCGAGACCGGGTGCGTGTCGGTGAAGCCCATCTGCGGCCCATGGCAAGACGCGCAAGAGACCGTGTTATCGGATGAGAGGACAGGATCGTAATAGAGTCGGCGGCCAAGCGCTACCGTATCGGCGGTCGGAGGATTGTCAGCCGGAATCGGTACCGGCGGCAATCCGAGCGGTGCCTTGATCTGCAGCGGCTTGCCTAACGGCATGATGGCTTGGTCCGTCGGGCGGCTCAATGCGTTGACAGGTCGGTAGAGAGCAGCGAAAGCAATGAGGACGATGAAGAAAAGCGCAAATACGAGGGCGCGAACTTTCTCCGAGGACGCCATGGCGACTCCTTTTCCGTGATCAGCAAAAATTCTAGGTCTCGAAGAAATCGCAGGATGTGCGCCAGGTCACATGGGGTCGTGCGCAAGGGACTGTCGGCCGCTACTCTTCGCCACAATTCCTCGTTCATCGTAGAATGCTGCGAGGCTGAAACCTTGAAGCTGACCGAAGATCCGCACCGCAGACTGAACGCACTCACCAACGAATGGGTGCTGGTTTCACCGCATCGCGCCACACGCCCTTGGCAGGGCGAAGTCGCCCAGCTTCAGACCGGGACCGAACCGGCGTACGATCCCACCTGCTATCTGTGTCCGGGGAACGCCCGGGTTGGAGGCATTCGGAATCCCCAGTACACATCCACGTTCGTTTTCGACAACGACTTCGCGGCTCTGAAACCTGGAACGGAGCGTGAGAGCCTGGATGTGGAAGGGCTCGGTCTGCTGGTGGCGCAGGGCGAACCGGGCATCTGCCGAGTAATCTGTTTTTCTCCTCGCCACGACCTTACGTTGGCGACCATGACGCCGGAAGCGATCGAACCCGTGGTCCACACTTGGATGGAACAGTTCCGCGAGTTGGGTGGCCTGGAGACCATCAACCACGTACAGATCTTTGAGAACCGCGGCGCCATGATGGGAGCGAGCAATCCCCATCCGCACTGCCAGATCTGGGCGACAGCATCGATTCCCGTCGAGCCCGCAAAAGAACTCGCCGCTCAAAGCGCATACTGGCGGGCGAAGCAGCGCTGCCTTCTGTGTGACTATGTCGCCGTTGAACAGCGCCAGCGGGAGCGCCTGCTCTTTGAGAATGACGGCTTCATCGCCTTAGTGCCTTACTGGGCGGTTTGGCCCTTCGAAATTTTGGTGTGCAGCCGCCGCCACCTGAGAAGCATGAACGATTTCACACCAGAGGACGCGCGTCTTCTCAGCCACATGCTCCATCGCGTCACCTCAACCTACGACAAAGTGTTTGGAGTTCCCTTCCCGTATTCGATGGGCTTTCATCAAAACCCTACCGATGGCGGCGAACATGCCGAATGGCATTTTCATGCGCATTTCTATCCGCCGCTGCTGCGCTCGGCGACCATACGGAAATTTATGGTTGGATTTGAAATGCTGGGGAACGCGCAGCGCGACATCACGCCTGAAATCGTAGCGGCGCGGCTGAGGGAATTGTCAGGGCTCTAGCGCGCGCCCATCGCGTGTATGCTTTGAACGTACGCTGATAGCAACTGGATTCATACTTATGAGAACTGCAAAACGCTTCGCACTCTTGTTCCTGTCCGCCGTTTGCCTAATCACCACTTCAGCATTTGCACAGTGGAGCTCCATCGCGCCCGGTCGGCTGATCAGTCCGGAGGATTTAGCAAAGATGGTGCAGTCCGGTAAAGAGAAGCCGCTGATGCTGCAGGTCGGATCTCGCATGTTGTTTTTGCAGGCCCATATTCCGGGATCCGAGTACGTCGGGCCGGGAGCAAACGAAGCGGGCCTGCAGCAGCTCCGCAAGCGCGTGGAGGGCTTGCCTCGCAACAAGTTCATCGTTCTCTATTGCGGATGCTGCCCCTGGAATCACTGCCCCAACGTCAAACCCGCTGATGATGCGTTGCACGCCATGGGCTTCACCAACGTGAAGGTGCTCTACATCGCCGACAATTTCGGAACCAACTGGGTCGACAAGGGCTATCCGACGGCGAAGGGGGAGTAAGCTCTGCGACCCGGGATCAAGTCGGCCGCTATCGTCATCGCCGCAGCCGTCGGGGTGGGAGTGGGTGTCTACTCCTACAGGCAGTCGCGGGGAACACGGACTGACTCGCTGGTCGCAAAGCAGCATCGACCCGCGCCCGATTTCACGCTGCCGCTGATTGATGGGGGACAGCTCCGGCTATCTTCCTATCGGGGTAAAGTCGTCTTGCTGGATTTCTGGGCCACCTGGTGCGTTCCCTGCCGCGACGAGACTCCGCACTTCGTCGAATTGCAACAGAAGTACGGCGGCCAAGGACTGCAGATTGTCGGAGTCTCGATGGACGACAGCCCCGATCCAGTCCGCACCTTCTATCAGCAGTTCCACATGAACTATCCCGTTGTCATGGGAACTGCCGACGTCGGCGGAGCCTATGGAGGAGTTCTCGGCCTGCCCATTGCTTTCCTGATCGACCGCGAGGGACGCATTTACGCCAAGCACATAGGCGCCACGGATGCTGCGGTATTCGATAAGGACATCACTACCCTCTTGCAGACCCGCTAGACTCGCTTACCTGCTTCCAGCCAACAACTTACATAAACTGCCTCCCCAACTGCCGCGACCGTTCGTGTGGTCCAATCACAGGCCGCTGTGATTTCAGTCGCGGCCTTGGTCGAGTCAGCCAGCTAGCCTCAATAGTTCCCCTCGGACACCGGTATGCGAGAGACCGTCAAGCGCCTTTGGCCGGAGATCGACTGGATTCAGGATCCCCAACTGCGAGAGCAAGTTACACAAACCTGGATCAAGGCGCTGGAACGCAGTGCGCTCAAACCCGATGACCTGAACCAGATACCCTTCACGCTTCTCGTCCCCAACTGCCCGATCACCTTCATGGAGCATAAGCGCTGCGTGGTCCACATCGCGCGCGACAGCGCCAAAGCTATGCAGTCGTTCATGGGTCGCGCTCTACCGATCGACTTCGACACCGTGCTCGCTGGGGCGATCCTGGCCGACGTTGGGAAGTTACTGGAATACGAACTGGGGCCGGACGGCAAGAGCCGCCAGAGTGAGCGCGGAGAAGCTCTGCGTCATCCGTTCACCGGAGTTGCGCTGGCCCTCGAATGCGGAGTTCCTGATTCCGTATGCCACATTATTGCGGCCCATGCCGCCGAAGGCGACCTGGTCAAGCGAACCACAGAAGCTTTCATCGTGCATCACGCCGACTTCATGGCATTTCTGCCATTCAAGAATCCGAAAAACATCAAGGTGAAAGCTGAGTAAGGAGCCGAAATTGCCCACGACGAATACCACCACTCCTCCGAAGGAACCCGTAACAGCCGAGATGTCGCGCTGGGCCGCGAATCTGCAATTCAAAGACCTCTCCGCTGATGCCATCTATCAGGCAAAGAGATTTCTGCTAGATTCCCTCGGATGCGCCCTCGGTGGATTTCAGCAGCACGATGTGAAGATTGCGCTCGAAGTTCTCGACGAGATCGCAGCCATTGGACATGCCACCGTGATCGGAACCGGGCGGCGCATCGATCCCGTCTCCGCATCTCTCGCCAATGCACTGATGATCCGCTGCATGGATTACAACGACATTTATTGGAAGCAGGACCCCTCCCATCCCTCCGACATTTTCCCGGCAGCGATTGCGTGCTGCGAACGTTCGAGCAGTAATGGAAAGGAATTGATTGTCGGTCTGGTGCTCGGGCACGAATTCGAGATGCGGCTGTGTGAAGCGGCCTTCCCCGGGATTCGCGAGCGCGGCTGGCATCACGCCACGCTGACCGCATTCGTCTCCCCGATCGTTGCTGGGCGAGCCTTGCATCTGTCCTGGGAGCAGATTCAGCACGCGATCGGCATCTCCGCGAGCCGGCACTGCACGTTGGGCGCGGTCACTGCGGGCAAGCTGACCATGATGAAGAATACAGTCGATCCCATGGCGACGCAGAGCGGGGTTTTCGCAGCGCTGCTAGCCAGGAAAGGCTACACCGGCCCGGAACATGTGATCGACGGCAAAGAAGGCCTGACTCACGTCTTCAAGCCGGATTGGAAGCTTGATCTGCTGACCGACGGCCTGGGCGAATCCTGGCGCATCACGCAGTGCGGCATGAAAGCCTTCCCAACCGAGGCGCTGACCCACACGCCGATCTCGGCCGTTCTCGATCTGGTCAAGAGCAACGATCTGCGGCCCGATGACGTGGAGAAAATTCAGATCCGCTCGCTGGCCCGCGCCGCCGACATTCTCTCCGATCCCAGCAAGTACGACCCGCGCACGAAGGAAACGGCGGATCATTCCCTTCCTTACGTCATCGCGGCTGCATTAGTCGACCGCCAGGTCACTCCCGTGCAATTCACGATGGAGAAGATCATGGACGGCAAGATTCGAGAGCAATTGAACAAGGTAGAGGTCGTGGCAGATCCCGAGATCGAAAAAGTATTTCCAGCTTTACAAAGGGTCATTGTGCAAATTCAAACTAGAGACGGACGCTCGCTCCAGAAACAGCTTGATTTCCCAAAAGGTGATCCGCGAAATCCACTAACGGATCAGGAAATCGAAGAGAAATTCTCCGCGCTTGCCGACGGAGTGCTCTCGGCCCCGGCCCAGAAGAAGCTGAAAGATGCCGTCTGGGGCTTGGAGCGCGTTGGCTCCGTAAGCGACTTGATGGCGCTGATGGAGTCCGATAGCCGCGAGGCCAGATACGTGAAAGGAAACGGCAAGAGACGCTCCCGAAGTAAGGTTTCCAAGAACCGCAGATCTGCGTTCGTTTAGCACCTAGGCTCTGGCGACGGTGCTGACGGCGCCAGGAGGTTTCATGCCTCAAACCATTGTCGAAAAGATTGCCCAGGCCCATCTCGCCGATGGTCCAAAACGCCCGTTGCGCGCCGGCGACTTCCTCTCGATTCGCCCGTTTCACGTCATGACCCATGACAACACGTCGGCGGTAATGAGCAAATTCAAGTCCATCGGCGCGAGACGGATCTTCGATCCGAAACAACTCGTCTTCGCCCTCGACCATGACATTCAGAATCAAGATGAGGCGAACCTGAAGAAGTACCGCTCGATCGAGGCTTTTGCCAAAGAGCACGGAGTCGATTTCTACCCCGCTGGCTCGGGCATCGGGCATCAACTCATGATCGAGCGCGGATACGTTGTCCCCGGCTCATTCGTGGTCGCTTCCGACTCCCATTCCAATATGTATGGCGCCTTGGGCGCGGTCGGCACGCCGATCGTCAGGACGGACGCTGCCGCAGTCTGGGCCACAGGAGAGTTCTGGTGGCAAATTCCTCGTACCATTCAAGTTGTTCTGGAAGGCAAACTGCCGGAAGGCGTGAGCGGCAAGGACGTCATCATCACCCTCTGCGGCCTCTATAACCACGACGAGGCACTCAACGCGGCCGTCGAGTTCTGCGGGCCGGGAGTCGCCAGCCTGCCCATGGATGCCCGTCTGTCCATCTCGAACATGAGCACCGAATGGGGACCGATCGTCGGCTGGTTCCCTGTCGATGAAGTCACCATCCGGTACTTGCGCCGATCGCGCGAACGTCTGCTCGAGCAAGGAACTGAGCGAGTCACCGAGGCCGACATCGAACGCTGGAGCAAGAATCCTCCGCAATCAGATCCCGACGCGGAGTACTCCGCCCGGATAGTCCTCGACCTTAGCCAGGTCACGCCTCACGTTTCCGGCCCTGACACAGTACAGACCATGCAATCCCTTGCGGAGATTGAGAAGAAGCGGATCGCGATCCAAAAAGCCTACCTGGTCTCCTGCGTGAACTCGCGCATCGACGATCTCGAAGCGGCAGCCTGGGTGCTGTGCGGAAAGAAAGTGGCTCCAGGAGTGAAACTTTATGTCGGCGCTGCCAGCGCGTGGACACAACAGGAAGCCGAGAAGCGCGGCGTCTGGCAGGCGCTGCTCACCGCGGGGGCCATTCCCCTTCCACCAAGCTGCGGGCCTTGTATCGGTCTCGGCACCGGATTACTGGAGAAAGGCGAAGTCGGCATCTCCGCCACCAACCGCAATTTCAAAGGCCGCATGGGATCGCGCGAAGCGCAGTGTTATCTCGCCAGTCCCGAGGTCGTTGCCGCATCTGCTATCGCGGGCTACATCGCCGGACCTCGTCAGTTCCAGAATCGTGTCCCGGCTCGACAGTACGAGGAATTCGCAACCAATGGCCCCACTGCTGAGCGCGTCGAGATTCTGCCGGGATTCCCTGAGCGCGTCGAGGGCCGGCTCGTATTCATGCCGCAGGACAACATCAACACCGACGCGATCTACGGCAAGGACTACACCTATCGCGACGATATGACGGCCGAAATGATGGCGCGGGTCGTAATGGAGAACTACGATCCGCAGTTCTCGCTGCGCACGCACGCCGGGGACGTAATCGTCGGCGGATTCAACTTCGGCACCGGATCGAGTCGCGAGCAAGCTGTCACCTGCCTGAAAGCTAAAGGCATTCCGCTGATTGTTGCGGCCAGTTTCTCGCAAACGTATCTACGCAATGCCTATAACAATGGATTCTTGTGCATCGAGGTCCCGGAGCTGATCAAGCGGCTTCGCGAGCAATTCGCCTTGGAGATTGGTGCGAAAGAGAAAACGATCATTCCCGGCGAAAAACTTGACATCGATTTCACCGGTAGCACCGTGACCTGGCGGAGCGAGCGATTCGTGTTTCCTCCACTCGGCGCAGTCCCGCAATCGCTGGTCATCGCGGGTGGTGCAGAAAACGTGGTCACGCAAAAGCTGGGACTCGATCGCAAAGAGCATCCAGAGATCGTTGGCGTATCAGGAGACTGAGCAATCATGGCAAAACATACGGTCGTCACCATGCCCGGAGATGGTATCGGCAATCAGGTTCTTCCCGAAGCCTTGCGCATTCTCAGGGCCGTTGAATTCGACGCAGAATACGTCCATGCCGATATTGGCTGGGACTGCTGGTGTCGCGAGGGCAATGCCCTGCCGCAACGCACCGTCGATCTGTTGGCCAAGCACAAACTGGGACTCTTCGGGGCGATTACGTCGAAGCCCAAGAAGCAAGCCGAGGCCGAACTCAGCCCCGAACTGCGCGGCAAGGGATATTCCTACTTCAGCCCGATCGTCACGATGCGGCAGCGCTTCAACCTCGACACCTGCATTCGTCCGTGCATCTCGTTTCCGGACAATCCGCTGAATTTCATTCGCCAGCGTGTCGATGGCGGGTTCGAAGAGCCGTTCGTGAACGTCGTGGTGTTCCGTCAAAACACCGAGGGCCTCTACGCCGGGGTCGAGTGGACCAATCCGCCGGAGCAGGTTCGGGCGGCTCTCGCCACGCACTCCAAATTCAAGCCGTTCGCGGCGGTTCCCGGGGCGGACCTCGCCATCTCCGTGCGGATTATCACCCGCAACGCCGCGCGCAAGATCTGCAAAGCAGCATTCGAGTGGGCAAAGAAATACGGCTACAAGTCAGTCACCATCTGCGAAAAGCCGAATGTGCTGCGCGAGACCTCTGGATTGATGGAAGACGAAGCCAAGGCCGTATCCAAGGAGTACCCGGGTATCGCTCTGTGGTCGACCAACATCGATGCCCAAACCATGTGGCTTACGAAGAATCCCGAGGAGTACGGCGTTGTCGTCGCCTCGAACTTGTTCGGCGACGTCATCTCAGACGCCTTCGCCGGCCTGATCGGCGGCTTGGGCTTCGCCGCATCCGGCAACATCGGAGACGAGGTCGCCGTCTTCGAGCCGACCCATGGTTCCGCACCTAAGTATGCCGAACTCAATCCGCCGATCGTGAATCCGATTGCGATGTTCTTGTCAGCCGTCATGATGCTTGAACATGTGGGCGAAGTGGAAAAGGCCCGCCGCATCCGCGACGCAATCGCTTCGGTAGTGAAAGAAGGCAAGGTACGCACCTACGACATGATGCGGATTCCTGGAGGCGCGAATGCAATCCGCCAAGGCGCGGCCAGCACCACGCAGATGACCGACGCGGTGCTCGACAAGCTGGAAACCAGTAGGGAACTGGCCTGCGCAGGTTCGACACGGGAGAGAGCGTGAAAACAAATCCCAGAATGGAAGGGTTTCTCGCCGAGATTCGAGACGACAACCTCGACGACCCGAGAGCATTGCCTCAAAAATTACTCGCCCTGCTCAACGAGGGATTCGTCGAGGAAGAAGAGTGCGTCTTTTTCTCCCGCCTTAAGGAGGCTGCCCAAGTCCAGAGACTCGATTTTCCCGATCGCACCGCGTATGAGTGCTTCGTCAACCACGTTCATGTCGAGGACTATCTCGAGAATGGCGGCCTGCCTCCCATCGAATTGTTAGGCCGCGGGATGGCTTTCGCCCACGAATTGGCCGACCGCCTGCGCCGCCTTCATGGCACCAAACACTTTCGAATCATCGTTGCTTCCGAGGGCGGTGTCAGTTGCACGGTGCGTTTCCACACCCTCAGGCATGAAGAAGAGTGGGTCGGAAAGAGCTTCAACGGATTCAAGGAGGAAGCCATCGCCATCATGGAAACGCAGGAGGTTCTGCCATGAGCGAGGTTGTCGTCACCAGCAGCCCATTCCTGGCCGTAGCCGGGCACTGTGGACCTGAGATCCGCTCTGATCTTCAAGTGCTTCTGCAGCCGCGGGAGCGCGGCGGCCTTGAGATCGAGATCGAATCGCGCGTAGACATTTATTACGGCGACTCCATCCGCAGACAGGCCGAAGAGGTGCTTGAAGCTCTTGGAGTACGGCATGCTCGCGTGGAGATCCATGACGAGGGCGCTCTGCCCTTTGTCATCGCCGCCCGCATCGAAGCTGCGGCGCGCCGAGCCGGGCTGGGAGTGGGCACACGCGTCCTTCCTGATCGGCTCGCGCTTCCAGATCCTTCAGCCCGCGACCGCATGCGTCGCTCTCGGCTTTACGTTCCCGGCAGCGAGCCCAAATATTTCATTAATGCGGCTCTGCATGGTTCCGACGGCATCATTCTCGATCTCGAAGACTCCGTGCACGTGGGCGAGAAAGACGCCGCACGCCTGCTGGTCCGCAACGCACTTCGAGCGATCGAGTTCCTCGGTTGCGAGCGCATGGTGCGCATCAATCAGATTCCCCTCGGCCTTGAGGACCTGGACGAGATTGTCCCCGAATCCCCCGACCTGATTCTCATTCCGAAAGTTGAGAGCTCAGAACATATCATCGAAGCTGACCGCCGCATCGCAGAGATCAAGTCAGACTACGGCATCACCCGGCCCATCTGGCTGATGCCTATTCTGGAATCGGCGCTGGGAATCGAAAACGCCTTTTCAATCGCGAAGGCCAGCCCACAAATCGTCGCACTCACCATCGGCCTCGAGGATTACACCGCTGACCTCGGCGTAGTAAAGACTTTGACAGGCAACGAGTCCCTTTATGCGCGGCAGCGGGTAGTTAATGCTGCGCGTGCTGCCGGCGTCCAGGCAATCGATTCCGTATTCGGCGATGTCGGCGATCTGGAAGGTCTGCGCGCCTGGGCGCTGAACTCGCGCGCTTTGGGCTTCGAAGGCATGGGATGTGTACACCCTATGCAAATTCCCGTGATTCACGAAGCGTTCGCACCCTCAGCGGCCGAGATCGAACGCGCGCGCAAGATCGTGGCTGCCTACGACGAAGCGCAGGAGAAAGGACTCGGCGTTGTAAGCCTCGGCTCGAAGATGATCGATCCACCGGTCGTGCAACGCGCTCTTAAGCTGATGGCGCGCGCCAAAGCAATGGGACTCGTGTCCTAGCCGATCCGGTCGCGGTTGCAGGAGTGTTCATGCCAATCCTTGAGAAGATCGAAATAATTCTGAACGCGGTTGGACGGAACGTTCCAGAGACGGTGAACGGTCGTCCGCAGGTCGCCTACATGGGCGTCGGCAAATATCAGCCTGTTGGCAGAAAAGCCGCGACTCCCATCCGTACTGCCGCCGACTACCCCGCCAACGGCGACAAGCGTGTCACCAATCTCGAGACTGCGCTGCGCAAGTGCGGCTTGCGCGACGGCATGGTCATTTCATCGCATCACCATCTTCGCGATGGTGACCGCGTCGCGTTGATGGCGCTCGAAGGCGCGTCCCTGATCGGAGTAAAGGATCTGACGTGGTTCCCCAGCGCATCTTTCCCTTCGCAACGAAGCGCGATCGCACTGATGGAAGCTGGCATCATCGATCACATCGAAGGCAGCATGAATGGCCCGCTCGGCGACTACTGCACGCAGGGCAAGATGCGCGGCATGGGCGTGCTGCGCTCTCATGGAGGGCGCTGGCAGGCGATTCAGGATGGCGAGGTCCACATCGACGTTGCCGTGATAGCCGCGCCCACCGCCGATCCATTCGGCAACTGCGACGGCTCGCACGGAAAATCTGCCTGCGGCTCTCTCGGCTTTGCTCTTGCCGACTCGATCTATGCCGATCATGTCATCGTCGTCACCGACAACCTGGTTCCTTTCCCTTGCGTCCCGTGGCAAATCCAGGGCAACAATGTTGACTACGTTGTCGAGGTGGACTCGATCGGCGATCCCGCAAAAATCGTTTCCGGAAGCACCCAAATCACGCGCTCGCCTGACCGCCTGCGCATCGCCGAATTTATTGCGCGATTCCTGCGCGATGCCGGAATCATGCGCAACGGCTTCTCCTTTCAGGCAGGATCGGGCGGAATCGCCTTGGCATTCGTCAGTTATCTCAAGCAGATGATGAAGCAAGCTGGCGTGAAAGCCCGCTTCGTGCGTGGTGGTTCCACGAAGTATCTGGTCGAACTACTCGAAGAAGGTCTCACCGACTACATCCTCGACGGACAAACTTTCGATCTCGATGGCGTGCGCTCCATTGGTAGCAACCCGCGCCACGTCGCGACTTCTCCCTTCACCTCATACAACTATCACGGCAAAGGCAACTTCGCATCGATGCTGGATGCCGTCGTGCTCGGCGCGACTGAAGTCGATACGAACTTCAACGCAAACGTGGTGACCCACTCCGATGGCCGCCTGTTGCACGGCATCGGCGGCTGGCAGAATTGCCTCGCCTCCGGATGCACAATCCTCGCCGTGCCTTCCTTCCGTGACCGCATTCCGGTCATCGTCGACGAGGTCACCACCTTGTGCGGGCCGGGAGAGTTGATCGACGTGGTCGCCACCGAGCGCGGCATTGCCATCAATCCGCGGCGTCAGGACTTGATCGATACCTTAAAAGGATCGACCTTGCCGATTCGACCGATTGAAGACATCAAGAAAGAGGTCGAGCGCATCTGCGGAGGGAAACCGCGCCGTGCGCGACGAAGTGACAAACCTGTAGCCATCGTCAAATGGGTAGACGGAACGGTGCTCGACACGGTGTGGCAAATCGCCTGAAGTATCGAAGATGTATCGCGTTGTAGTTTGTCGAACTCTGCGAAGGCAACGACCAGTTACGAGGAGAAATCCCAGCCCTCATCTTTCATCTTGCGGTTGGTCCAGTGCTGGAGTTGTTCAAAGAGAGCCGGTTCGATCACGGCGAAACGAATTCCGACGCGTCCCTCGTCCCCTACCCACATGAGCCGCGCCTTCGCTTGAAACTGGACGTCGCTATCCGGCAGGACAAAGCTCACATCAACCATGCCGGCGAATCGTAGCGGCTCCTTCAGCCCGTCCAGGCCCATGCCGCCGGTGCTGAGATTCTTCCCCTGCACCTGCGTTTCTTCGCCTTGAGAATTCCTGATCGTGACTGAAATCTCCACACGCGCACGGAAGAACTTCTGCTGCTCGTTGCTGATGAACCCGAGAGAGGCTGTCGTATCCCCGGGAGCGAAGCTGATGTTGTATTCCTTCAGCTTTCGGCTGAGCGTGCGCCGCGAGATTCCCAACTGCTCGGCTGCCAGCGTTCGTTGTCCGCCGGTTCGCTCCAAGGCCTTGATGATCATCTGCTCTTCCATGCTGTCGAGATTGCTCACCGGCATGGAAGCGGTTTGACGGAGGGCCGAGGGTTCTCCCGTCAGCGCGGCGGTGAGTTTTGAGAAATCGATTTCTGAGCCGGAAGATTCCATCGCCATCCTTGCGACCAGGTTGCGCAGTTCACGAATGTTGCCCGGCCATGCATGCGAAAGGAGCGCGGAAATAGCTTGCTCGGTGAAATGTTTCTTAGGTGCCTTCAGAGTCAAGAAATGTTCAGCGAGTGCGACGATGTCCTCGGGTCGCTCGCGCAGCGGCGGAACCCTCAACTGAAACTGGCCGAGCCGGTGAAACAGATCCTGGCGGAAGCGACCTTGCCTTACCGCGGCTTCCAGGTCCTGGTTGGTTGCGGCGACAATACGGACGTCAACCTTGATCTTGCGATGCCCGCCCAGACGGTAGAACGGTTGTCCGTCGAGCACCCGCAGCAGCTTCACTTGAGTCTGTAATTGCAATTCCCCGATTTCGTCGAGAAAAAGCGTGCCCCTGTCTGCAAGTTCGAACAGGCCCGGCTTGGATGTGTCGGCGCCGCTGAACGCACCCTTTTCGTATCCGAACAATTCGCTTTCCACCAGGTTTTCTGGCAGGGCGGCGCAATTGATATCGACCCACGGCCGGCTGCGGCGATTGGATGACTGATGGACCGTCCTCGCGATGAGTTCCTTGCCGGTCCCAGTCTCACCGGTGACAAGAACTGTTTCTGTGTGGCCCGCGACGCGATCGACCAGGGCCATGAAATCTTGCATAACCGGGCTGGCGAGAATGAATTCGGTACCATCCACTTTGCGCGAGATGATTGCGCCCCGTTTGGTCACTCCCGCTAATGGCGACTCGCTTCCTTCGTGCGGCACAGGAACGACCACAACTACGATCGCTGCGGGCGCCGAGGCCGCATCGCGAAGCAGAGTGGCTGAGAATTCCACCCCAAAGCTCGCCCCGCTCTTCGGTTGCGCGAATAGCTGAGAGCGATACTCCCCTTCAGACAAGGTGGTGCTCAGGATTGTCTTTCGCAGCTGGTCCCTGTCTCTTCCGAAGGTCGCGCTGCCAGGCGTAAACAGTGCCGCAAAGTCCCGGCCGATCACGTCACTCGCAGAATAGCGGATCAGGCGCGCAAAACCGGAACTGCAGGCGCTGAATTGCCCGTGAAGATCAACGCAAAAGACAGCCGGGCCAGCAGCTTCAGAACCGGCCACACCCTCTGTTGGAGACGTTGCAGGTGAACTGGAAAGCGGCGAACTGTAGCGCGAAGTCGGCATGACAGAGGGTTTGGGATGATGGTGACACGCCGACTCCAGCTTCGCCCACAAGGGTATTCCAAAGGACATAACGAAGGTAACCCGATGTTTCGTCTGATGACGAAATACACGATTCAGTTTTTCCTCATCCGCAAAGTCCAGTATGACCCGCGCGTGTTACCAAAGTAAGCTTCTGAAAGCCTAGTCTTTGCAATACGATTCGTGCGATGCCCGAGTGGGAGAAGACCGTCTTCCCGACAAAGTGCGGATTCACAAGGGGTATCGATAATAAAGTCTGTTTGCGGCTTCACGGCACAGCCGAAGCCGCGGCAGGTGCTTCAAGGGCTCAAGCGGGTAAAGCGTAAGCAATGAAACCGGAAGCCAGCGCACTATCGATCCAGACAAAGGCCTTCATTGGCATTACTGCACTGGTCGGCGCGGTGGTGTTGGTCTTCAGCCTTTCGCACTGGCAATCGCAGGACCCCACCCGATTCGTCTGCTATCTCGTTGTCGCCGTCCTGGCGTCCGGCCTGAAGGTACAACTGCCCGGCATCGATGGCACCATGTCGGTGAACTTTCTCTTCATCCTTCTGGGCGTACTCGAACTGAGTCTCCCCGAAACATTGGTGATTGGTTGCACCGCCAGCCTGGCGCAGAGCGTCTGGCAACTGCGCGGCCGACTGGACCCCGTGAAGGTTTTGTTCAACGTTTGCGGGATGATGGCCAACGCCAGTGCCCTCACTTATTTGACCTATTACTCGCTGGTGGGGCGATTCGGATCGAACAAGCCCATTCTGCTGATGGTTTCGGCATTGGTGTTCTTCTTCGCGAACACCCTGCCGATCTCGATCGTGATCGCTCTGACCGAGGGAAAGTCGAGCCGCAAAGTCTGGTCCGAATGCTACTTCTGGTCTTTCCCTTACTACCTGGTGGGCGCGGCTGCGGTGGGTCTGGTGGGAATCATAAACCGCAGCGCCGGATGGCAAACCTCCCTGCTCGTTTTACCGCTGATTTATTGGGTATATCGTTCTTATCGTCTTTACCTCGGTCGTTTGGAGGCGGAAAAAGAACGGGTCGAGGTGGAGAAGCGGCATGTGGAACAGATTGCGTCGCTCAACATGCGTACCATTGAGGCCCTGGCGCTCGCCATCGAAGCAAAAGATCACACCACTCACACGCACCTGCAGCGCGTCCGCACTTACGCCGTTGAAGTGGCAAGGGAATTAAAGCTGGGCGAAGAACAAGTTGAGGCATTACGAGCCGCGGCGCTGCTGCACGACATCGGCAAACTCGCAGTTCCGGAACAGATCATCAACAAGCCGGGAAAGTTAACGCCGGAAGAATTCGAAAAAATGAAGGTGCATCCGCTGGTCGGAGCGGAAATTCTGGACCGGGTTGCGTTTCCCTATCCCGTCGCCCCGATTGTGCGCGCGCACCACGAACGATGGGATGGTTCCGGATATCCGGAGGGAGTGGCCGGTGAGAACATTCCGATCGGAGCGCGCATCCTCGCTGCCGTCGATTGCCTCGATGCACTTGCCTCCCATCGCCAATATCGGCCAGCCCTGCCGTTATCAGAGGCCATGGCGAAGGTGAAGGAAAAGTCGGGCACCTGGTTTGATCCCAAGATCGTTGCGATTCTGGAGAGCCGCTACATTGAACTGGAGCGCATGGCGCAGATGTCGGAAGACACGGCAGTCACAGGACTGTCGAGAACGGTTCGAGTAGAGCGTGGCCTGGCTCCCGCTGCTGGATTTGAGCGTACCGAACCGACCCATGGTCCCGTCGACAACGCGGACTTCTTAACCTCGATCGCGTCCGCCCGGCAAGAAGCTCAGACCATGTTCGAACTGAGCCAGGATCTTGGCGTTTCGTTGAGTCTCAGCGAAACGCTCTCGGTCTTGTCGATGCGGCTGCGAAGGATGATTCCTTTTGACTCGATTGCCGTCTTTGTAAACCGCAATGGCTGGTTGCTGCCGGAACTCGTGAGCGGCGAGAATTTCCGCGCCCTGTCGTCCCTCAAAATCAGAGTTGGTGAGGGATTGTGCGGCTGGGTCGCAGAGAACTCCAGGCCGATCGTAAACGGCAATCCGCAGGTCGAGGCCGGATACTCTGCCGACCCCGTAAAGCATACGACTTCGCTGCAATCGGCCCTAGTCGTGCCCTTAGAGGGCCTCAACGGCGTAGTGGGCGTTCTGGCGATGTATCAGACGAATCGCGATGCGTTCACGCCCGATCATCTGCGAATTCTCCTGGCCGTCGCGTCCAAGGTTGCTTTGTCCGTAGAGAACGCCCTCAAGTATCAACAAGCGGAAAGCTCGGCCACGACCGATTACCTCACCGGACTTCCGAATGCGCGCTCGTTGTTCGTACATCTGGCGCAGGAAGTAGCTCGATGCCGCCGCATGAAGAGTTCGCTGGCGGTGCTGCTGTGCGATATCGACGGATTCAAGCAGATCAATGATTCCTTTGGCCACCTCGAGGGCGACAAACTGCTGCGGGAATTCACCACCCGGTTGAAGGATGTCTGTCGAGGATATGACTACGTAGCCCGCATGGGCGGCGACGAGTTCGTCATCACTGCCCCCGGACTGACTCCGGAAGCGGCCAAGGAAAAAGCCGAACGGCTCAACCAGGCGGCCATCGAGTCCGGCCGTCACGTCTGCGGACGCGATTTGATTACCCTCAGCGTCGGCATGGCCTTCTGTCCCGAAGATGGCTACGACGTGGAACGTCTGCTCGCGGAAGCTGACCGCCGCATGTACTCCATGAAGCAGGTCCATCATGCCGAAGCCGTTGCGCGTGAACAGCAGAAACTCGGGGCGACGGCGAACTAGGAGGCTCACACCATGCTGGGGCGGACAATTGCGCGGCATGGCCTGACTCTCATCGCCACCGCATTATTAGGCGGATTGCTTTCCGCCACGCTGGTCCGGCTCGCTCCTGGTTTCAATACCGATGAAGCCGCCCTCGATCCTCACCTGAGTTCTCAGAGCATTCAAGCATTGCACCAGGCTCGAACTGAACAGCACAACATCCTTCGCTTTTACCTTCACTCGCTGCAAGGCGCGCTGCACGGCGACCTGGGAACCTCCATCTCGTTGAAACAGCCTGTCCGCAGGCTTTTGCACGATCGTGTTCCACTCACGCTGCGATTGGTAGGTCTCGGGCTACTGATGGGTTGGGCGGCTGTAATGGCGCTGGCGCTTACC
Source organism: Terriglobia bacterium (assembly GCA_020073385.1). GTDB lineage: Bacteria > Acidobacteriota > Terriglobia > Terriglobales > Acidobacteriaceae > Sulfotelmatobacter. Next base: position 21,260 of record JAIQFH010000028.1, read on the forward strand.
GCCGCATGGCTGCGAGTTATGGCCTGCGATCTGTGCGCGACCGTCCTGACTGGCCTGTTGATTTGTGTTCCCGCCGCAGTCCTCGCCCTGTTGTCGGTGCTTTGGAATATCCCCGGAGCCCTTGCCATTGCCTTGATCATTTTCCCCCGTGATTATCGATTCACGCGTAACTTGCTCGACAAAGCTTATTCCCTGCCTCACATCGTTACGGCGCGAGCCAAGGGGCTAAGCGAAGGACGCATCCTCTTCTGGCACGTGGTTCCTTCTGCTGGCCCGCAACTGCTAGCCCTCGCCGGGGTCTCGGTCAGCCTCGCCATTGGAGCGGCCATTCCGGTTGAGGCCTTGTGCGGACTCGCGGGCATCGGACAACTCGCATGGCAGGCAGCCCTGGCCCGTGACCTTCCTCTGCTGATGAACATCACGGTCCTGGTGACGCTGGTAACCTTGCTCGCCAATTCCAGCGCAGATGTAATCGGACATGTATGGCGAGGCCAGCAAGCATGAGCTTCTGGCGCAGGGTAGCGTGTGCCGTGCTGCTGCTCGTTGTGGCTGTGTCTCTGGGAGCAAGTTCGCTGGCACCTGCCGGATATGCAAAGCAAGATCGTGAGGCCGCAGGGGCTCCTCCGTCGCACGCACACTGGCTGGGAACCGATGAGATTGGTCGAGACCGTTTTGCCCGCGTGCTCTACGGTACGAGGATCTCTCTGTTTCTTGCTCCGGCTGCAGCTCTGATTTCCACGCTGCTGGCTGCGCTGGTCGGTGGCCTGGCGGGATATCTGGGCGGCGCATGGGCTCGGGCAGCCATGGCCATCACAGATTTGTTTTTGTCCCTGCCGTGGTTGTTCTTACTGATCACGGTGCGGGCCCTGTTGCCCTTGAACGTGTCGCCGGCTTTCTCTGTGCTCGTAACGTTCCTGATCTTAGGCCTGCTAGGTTGGACCGCGGCAGCGCGAGTCTTGTGCGCAACCGGCGGCTCGCTGCGGAACACCGATTTTGTGCGGCAGGCACGCGCTTCGGGAATCCGCGGCACGCGGCTGTTTTGGATTCACGTGCTGCCTAACATGAAGCCTGTGCTGTATGCGCAGTTCTGGATTTCGATTCCCGCGTTCATCTTGAGCGAGGCGAATCTGGGGATCCTCGGATTGGGAGTGGCTGAGCCGCTGCCTTCCTGGGGAAGTTTGCTGAAGGAATTAGAAGGGCTCGTATCGGTGGGGGAAGAACCATGGAAATTTGTCCCCTTGCTTTTACTCGTGATAGTCGTGACGTCGTTCCAACTTGTGCTTTCGAAGCAGGATGAGGTGGCCGCGTGAGCCGTCCGAGAAGTTGCCCGTCGAGAATTTGCAGGTCAATGATGGTGAGGCTCGGAAAAGCGATCGCCTTGGCAGCGTTCTGCCTCGCGGCATTGACGGGTGCCGCACTGGCGCAGGGCCAGTTGCGTTTCTGTCTACGTTCGGAACCCAAGACGTTTGACCCGCTGCAAGTCGAGGACGATGCTTCGGTAGCGATCCGGTATCTGACCGGCGGCGTGCTCGTTCGTTTGAACCGCCAGACCCAGGCGGTTGAGCCGGGACTGGCGACGTCATGGAAGATCTCGAAGGACAGCAAGCAGATCACCTTCAAGCTTCGCAGCGGAGTTTCATTCTCCGACGGCACACCGTTTTCTGCTGAAGACGTTGCCTATACCGTCCAGCAGTTGATGGATCCCGCACTTCACTCGGCTACGGGAGACGCATTCCGGTCCGGCGCCGGCAAAGTAGAAACGAAGATCGTCTCCCCGACCGAAATCTCCATCACGTTCCCAGCCCCGGTGGCCGGGCTCGACCGTCAATTCGATCAGGTTGCAATCCTCTCCGCGCATTCGCCCAAGAAGGAGATGGCGGTGCTTGGCCCCTTCATGGTGGCCGACTACAAACCGGGCACAACCGTCCTGCTGAAACGAAATCCGAACTATTGGAAAACCGACGAGCAGGGGCGCAAGCTGCCTTACCTTGACTCTATCCAGCTGGACATTCAACCAAACCGCGACGTTGAGATGCTCCGCTTCAAGCGCAACGAAATTGACTTGATCAACGCTCTCGATAGCGAATACTTCGACAAACTCGCGTCTACCTCGCAGAACGTCGCGCATGATGCAGGACCATCTCTTGACAGCGAGCAAATGTGGTTCAACGAAGTGGCCAAAGCTCCCATCCCCGGGTACAAGAAAAACTGGTTCCGCTCGGCAACTTTCCGGCGCGCCGTTTCTCAAGCGATTAATCGCAACGATCTGGCAAGGGTCGTGTTTCGCGGACACGCGCAACCGGCGGTGGGACCTGTATCTCCGGCGAACAAGTTCTGGTTCAACTCCAAACTGAAACCCGAAACATGCTCCCCCGACGCGGCGCTCAAGGCATTGCAAAAGGAAGGTTTCCACCTGGAGAACGGCACGCTGAAGGACATGCAGGGAAATGAAGTTGTGTTCTCAATCATCACGAACTCAGGCAACAAGTATCGTGAGCGCATGGCGACCATGATCCAGGAAGACTTGCAGAAGATCGGCATCCACGTGAACGTGGTGACGCTCGACTTCCCTGCTCTGATCGAGCGCATGACCCAGACTTTCGATTACGAAGCAATCCTGCTGGGATTAACCAACGTGGGCCTCGATCCTAACGAACAGATGAATGTGTGGCTCAGTTCTTCGGAGAATCATCAGTGGAACCCAGCGGAGAAAACTCCGGAAACCCCGTGGGAAGCCGAGATCGACAACCTCATGCGAGCACAAGGCTCCGCGGCCGATCCAAAAAAGCGCAAGGAAAGCTTTGACCGCGTGCAGGAGATCGCCGTCGAGCAGGCGCCTTTCATTTACCTGGTGAACCGCAATGCTCTGTCGGCGATTTCGACCAATGTGCAAAACGCGAGCCCGGTGATTCTCGTTCCCCAAACCTACTGGAACGTAGAGCGGCTCTCGCTGAAGTAAGAGTGAAGCAAGTAGAAACCATTGTTCCGTAACGACAGAGTTTTGACTGATAAATCTCAACGCGACGCTCTCCTCTCCGCGCACCTCTCGGTGCAATATGGCAATAAACCGCCAGTTCTGCGGGGCGTGCAGTTGGACATTCAGCACGGCGAAGTTCTTGGATTAATCGGTCAAAGCGGATCCGGTAAAAGCACGCTGGCAATGGCCATTCTTGGACTGATCGATCGCAAAAGAGTGGACGCTCAAGGTTCGATTTTCTTCGAAGGATCCGATCTGTTGACTCTTCGTGAAGCTGCGCTGCGCAGTTTACGCGGGCGGAAGATCGCCCTGGTGTTGCAGAGCCCACTCTCCTCGCTGAATCCGGCCCTCAAAATCCGGACCCAGCTTCGAGAAACCTGGCGGGCTCACGCTTCCGGGTCCTCCGCCGATTGCGACTCTACGATTCGAAAGGCTCTGGAAAGTGTCAGCTTGCCCTCCGACGACGATTTCTTGCGCAAGTATCCGGCGCAGATGAGTGTCGGCCAGGCACAGCGAGTCTTGATTGCGATGGCGGTGGTTCATCGGCCCGCACTCCTTATTGCCGATGAAGCCACCAGCGCTCTCGACGTGATCACTCAGGCCGAAATCCTGAAGCTGTTTCGCGAGTTGAATCAGAACTTCGGGATGGCGATTCTCTACATTTCGCACGACCTAGCATCAGTCGCTGGAATTTGCGACCGAGTTGCGATTCTCCATCAGGGCGAAATCGTAGAGTTCGGTAATACCCAGAAGGTTCTCACAAGCCCAAGTCACGAATATACGCAGCGGCTGCTGGCCGCAATGCCGCGAATGCCGCAGGCCAGTTTCGCCGCCAAAGCAGCAGCGCGTTAGGCCCTCCTCCGCGGTTTTCACAATCGTCTGAACCGGGTTCCAATCTCAGCACCCGTTTGCGTGTGTCGAGTAACACCCTACTGATACAAGGGTCATCGTCCCGCCTCGAATCTTCGACCTGTACTTCGGGACAACTTGTCCCATGCCCCCTGCGCGGGACAGATTGGCCCATCCGGATCTCGTCAGCCAATCTACAACCATCTTGTTTTCAATGACCTAACACAAAACGATTGGTTCCTCCCGTGCAACAAGAACACCGGTACGAAGCTCGACCTTTCCCCCAGTCAGCGAAGAAAGGTGAGATTTTCTATGGCGACCACACAACGAAAGAGACGGGAGGGCCGTAACGAACGACATAGCGCGGCCTGGGGTAAGCGTCTCAGTTCGGTATTGGTCCTGGTGTTGGCCACAGGGATGGCATTCGGACAGCGCGGCAGTAATCCGACCGCAAACGGCCGGTTCTCGCGCATCGCTCCGGAACTCTCGAGTCTGCTGTCCAAGGCAAAGCAGGGATCTGCGAAGACCCAGACGGTAAGAGTCATCGTGCAATACAAGCAGGTTCCCAGCGCGGCACACTATTCCAGGATGCAGGGCCGTGGAGGACGCCTCCATGCGAAACTGCACATGATTAAGGGCGCGGCCTTCACGATTCCGGTCAGTGCTCTGCCTGCCTTGGAGGCCGATCCTGATGTCGCGTCGGTGACCATCGACCACCCGATGAGCGTGATGGACGATATCACCGACAACGTCATCGGCGCTCCCTCGGCGTGGAATTCCGGCTTCACGGGTGCCGGAGTCGGGATTGCCGTCATCGATAGCGGCATCAATGACAACCATCCAGATCTTTTTGACGCCACGGAAACCTCTTCGCGCGTGATCTATCACCAGGATTTCACCGGAACCGCCACCAGCAATTCGAACGGCGGGCACTATGACCTTTACGGTCACGGCACGCACGTCGCGGGCATCATCGCGGGCAATGGTTATCTTTCGGGCGGGCAATATCAGGGTGTCGCGCCTGCCGCGACCCTCGTCGATCTTCGGGCGCTCGACGCTAATGGCGGCGGCACCGACAGCACCGTCATCGCGGCCATTCAGCAGGCGATCGCTTTGAAAAACGCCTACAACATTCGCATCATCAACCTCTCGCTTGGCCGCGGAATTCCGGTCAGCTATACCCTCGATCCTCTTTGCCAGGCAGTAGAAGCAGCCTGGAATAATGGCATCGCGGTGGTGGTAGCTGCGGGCAATTATGGCCGGCTGAGCGTGTACGGCAGCAATGGTTTCGGAACGATTACCGCTCCCGGCAATGACCCGTTCGTGATCACTGTGGGAGCAACCAAGAACAACGGATCCGCCGCGCTGTCCGCTCAAACCAAAGCCAGCTACAGTTCGAAGGGGCCCACGACCTACGACCACGTGGTGAAGCCTGATATCATGGCGCCTGGACACGGGATCGTCTCTCTTGCCGCTCCAGGAGCGACTCTGGAGTCAGAGTTCTCCAGTGATGTGATCACCGGAACCGACGGTAATGCTGACTACTTCCGGTTGAGCGGCACCAGCATGGCGACCCCTGCCGTCGCCGGAGCCGTTGCTCTCATGTTGCAGGAGGAAAGCACCCTTACCCCAGACCAGGTGAAGGCTCGCCTGATGAAGACCGCCCACAAGATGGGCATTTTCTCCACATCGGCCTACGTCCCTCACCTTTCCCGCTCCTTCGTTGATTTCTACGATCTGTTCTCGGTCGGTTCGGGACTGCTTGACGTGCAGGACGCCATGACCAACTCGGACCTGGCTCCTTCCAATGTCGGAGCGGCCCTGTCGCCGTCCGCGTTGTACGACCCGACCACTCACACGGTTTCGATCGTATATGGGAACTCCAGCGTAGCCAGCACTTCGGTGGTTTGGGGCAGCTCCGTCGTCTGGGGCAGTTCGGTGGTCTGGGGTAGCTCCGTTGTGTGGGGATCGTCCGTCGTCTGGGGTAGTTCGCTTCCCTGGAACGACAATACCACCAGCGCATTTAGCGTCGTATGGGGATCGAGCACCGGCACAGCTTCAGCCACGAGTGTGGTCTGGGGTTCGTCGGTGAGCGATGCCAACAGCGCCTTCTCCGATGCCGGAGACGATGAACAATAGTAGCCGTGTAAATGGCAAAGAAAGGAGACGACACTATGGATACTACACGGCAAACCAAGACGTTCATCGGCGCAATGATGCTGGCAGGCCTGAGCATCGCCGGATACGCGAGCTTCGCGAGTCATACGCTGCACGCATACTTCGCACTGGCTGTCCTGGCCTTGGCCGCGGCGACTTCACGAATGAAAGTGAAGCTGCCCGGAGTTAATGGCAACATGTCGGTCAACCTGCCATTCCTGTTGACCGCGGCTGTGAATCTGAGCGGCGCCGAGGCGGTTGCAATCACCTGCATCTCAACCGCGGTGCAATGCTGGCCTCGGAAAGACGGTAAATTCAATCCGCAGAACATGGCTTTCAACCTGAGCATGATGGTTTTCGCCACTTCCACGGCAAGCCTGATTTTCCATGCTGTGGCCCAAAGCCCGACGCTGTGGCACTCCTCCACGCTCGGACTCACTCTGGCGACCGCAACTTTGTTCTTGGGGCAGACCGCCCCTGTGGCGGGGATCGTTGCCGTCAGTGAGGCGAAGTCCCCCGGGCACGTCTGGTTGAGCCTGGCTCAACTTTCGTTCCCGTACTACGTCGTTAGCGCGGGGGTGACTTCCATGGTCCAGGCGATGACTTCCCATCCAGCATGGGGACTCGCGCTTGCGGTGTTCCCTGTGATGTACGTCATCCACCGCTCCTATCGTCTCTATTTCAATGCGATGGTTGAAACTCTGCGTCCTGGGGTTCTGGTTCGAGCAGCAGGCGCCGGAGCATAACCGCAGCTCAAATCTATTCACCCTGGTGGCACGGCGCTTTCAACGCTGTGCCACCTCATTTTTTGGCGATGTAAATTTCGTGAACCCTAATCAACTCCTGGCGCGACGGCTGAATTGTGAGATCTGCTCTTTCCAAACGGTGTTGGTAAAGATCACATTCAGGGGAAGAGGAAGAGGTTTTATGCGGACGCCGCCGCCGCTTTTGGCGCCGAGAATACGAGCCATTCCAAGCTTGAGAATGGCAGATAGAGGCTGGGGGCATCGAGACTGTTCATGACGCTCCCCGTACTCTCGCGTAAAGCCTGCAGCATTTCATCGCTATGAAAACAGAAGCCGGTTTCGTCTGTAGCAGCAATTGTGCCGGGGAAGGCCCGGCTGAAAAGAGAGACTTTCACGATCACGCGCTTACCCACAAGGTTGGCTTTGAACGAAGATGAGTCTGCCAGCGCCATAATTCTTCTGCAGCTATGCCTCTGGCACTAGGTTGCAGCCCGCACTTTAATTGAACAAGTGCCGTTCGGTATCTGCCGTTACGACGGTAATCAGGCCGGGCCCAGTCCACCGACAAGAAATCACTGCTTGAGCACGAGGGCGAAGCGCTTCCATCCAGCCTTCGCCCACGAATCACCGTCTTCTTGCATATATTCGCAGACTAACGCACTGCACTCAGGCGCGAAGGTCTAGTTCAATTGCGTCGATCAGCGGCACGAGCCACGCGAGCAGCGCTTGATGTGCCGGATGTTGAACATAAGCCTCGAGTGATGCTTTGTCCTTGAACTGCATGACGCCACCGAAAGAGTAGCCCTTCCCTCGCGGCGAAAGATTTGGGCCTACATGGGTTTGAAGAAGTCCAGGAATCGCCCCTTGGAAAGCGGCGATTTCTTTTGCGGCTCTGTCCTTTTGAGCTTCAGACGTTCCTTGCTTCCACTGAAACGCGAACACATGAAAAACGCTCGCCGACTCAGTTTCCCCTCTCGCCGCCTCCGTCGAACTGAGTGAAATGAGGGAGACGGCCCCTACGGCGATAAAGCCATCTCGCAGCAAGGCACGGCGTGTTGCATTTGCCATCTTGGGATTCCTTTCTACGATTGGTACCCACCATCCTCGGCCGGAGTGGCCAAACCTTGGTCTCTCTGGATTGTGCCACGACCGTGGATGTCACGTACGGTATAACCGCTTGATTTTGAGCGCTCGGTTCGGCCTTGCCTCTTTTCCGTGCTCAAGGACCGGTACCCGTGGGAAAGGAGAAACTGAGTCACTGCGTGGCACCCGCGTAAATCTAGGAGATCGTTGGTGCCGGGAGGGGGAATCGAACCCCCACAGTCCTTTCGGACCTGCGGATTTTAAGTCCCGTGCGTCTGCCAATTTCGCATTGAAATAAAAACACTTAAGTTGTAATAGCTGTGCCAGTGTGTAAGCAAGTGTGAAAGTTTCGGCAGTTTTCCACAGATATACGCCGTGCTCGTCAGACGTAATCGAGCCCCGTGTTTCCTGCAGGTAAACGACGCGCTTGAATCGCGGAGGGCCGTACGTCCAGGCCGAAACCGAAGCTCATGCGGCGGTTCGTGTGGAAGGCGCTTTTGTGGATCGTCATGGTGCCGGCGGCGAAGGAACCGGCGGTGAAGGACGGATCTCGAACCCCCACACGTGCAACTGGTCAGCGATAAAATTCTCGGAGTGCCCGATGATCTTCTGCACGAGGTCGAGCGTCTTCTCAAGCATTTTCGTGACCACCGTCTCGTCATCCAGCCGCTTGCCCACCATCATTTCTGCGGTGAGGAGGTCTGCGAAATCGTAGTGAATACTGCCCCGCTTCTCTCCCGCGCCAGAGGAGGCAAACACGCATTCGGTCATCGGTGTCTTCGCGATCGCCTCCGCGAGTCGTTCTGGCAGAAAGTGGAATACGCCACCGTGCCTCACCGATTTCAAGTGTATTTGTTCCAGCGCCTGCCCCGACGCGTCCTTGAGGACCAACCGCAAGCTCGTCTCATAGCTTTGGTCCCCCATGAAGGTCCTGCTCATCGTACGGATCAGCTTCAATGTCTCGTAGAGGATTCCCGACACGAAGAAATGGGCATTCATCCGGTCCCGAATTGCGGCCGGAGTATTTCGGTTAGCCGTGGTCATCATCAGCGAGTGGGCGGAATTCAGCGCATTTACCGCCCGCGCCAACGCCACGACGTAGGCGAATTTCTTATCTGCCCGAGCCTTTTTGAGCGCTGAAGGATTTCCGTAGATCTGCCGTCCCCTGATGTCATCCTCCAAGGAGACCTCCATTGACGTTCTGACCCGGCATTGTATGATGAACGGAATCCTGCCTCAAACCCCTCCATGCTTCACTACATCCTGAGATTCACTGAAACGGCAGCAGATACAGACCCTCGTCTAGGTGTGGAAGCAGTTGCGGAAATGTCGGGTATAAAGTGTAGGTTTGGAGGGCTCATGAACCTTGCGGGAGGGAATATTGTAGTGAGCGTATTTCCCGATATGCCGACGCCCGGCGCGTTGGGAGCTTTTACACGCCCCGAAAAGATCAACGAGATACAGGAACTCGAAAAGATCAAAACGTCCCGGCTCTGGGAGATTCGTGCGTTCATCTCTGACCACGTGCCGCTCGCAGGGAATCCTCCCGATACGCTCAAGGAAACAGGTCATCATTTTCTGCACGTCAATCCGCCCGAGAACCCGCTGTGGATCTACCTGCATGCGGGAGGGCGGAGAGCGGTCTATTACGGGCTCTTCAATGACGCGAACGGGAAGCTCGATTACATCGTTGTGAAAGTCCAATCCGCCTTGCCGAGCAATGCGCTCCTGCTCGCGCGCGGGCCCATCAATGCGCTGCTCGATGTCATGGTGCGGAACTATCCCATGCCGCTCCTGATTCATCGTTTGGACCTGATGTCGCCAACGGACGGTGATGTTCTCGTGTCCGAATGCCTGATCCCGGAGCCGAGAGGAGTTTCGATCGGGCCGCTCGGCGGCATCGTGCAAGCGACGCCCTTCGCGCCGTACGACGCTCTCTATCGCGAGGGCCTGACCTCGCATAGTCCGTTCTACCGACTCATCTGCGGATGGAAAATGTATGAAGGCTCGGGCAAGATCCGCGGCATCGTGAGGAAGGAATGCCAGCTGCGAAACCTGCCGGCGAAATTGCCGGCGGACCCGACGATCACGACCGAAGACCTACGCCAGCTCGGCTTTAGTCCTGAATTCAGTACTGGCATCACGTGCGCGCGGGACCTCTTCGAAAAGCTGCGGGAGACCCGGAATGCGATCTCCCACTTCCTGATCGAAACGGATGAGGGCGAATCAATGGTGTACGTGGCTGACGGAGGTCAATTGCGTCACTATTCGGCAAGCGCGGCCGCGATGTTGCACTATAGCCATCAGGCCCTCGAAGACCTGCGGCTATTCAGTGTCCAAAACGGGATTCACTTCTGGGGCGGGGGTTCTATGATCCTTCCGATGCCACAGAATCGCGATCAATTTGCGGTTCGTGCTTCGGATTACGGTTTGATCTAGGTTCTGTGCGGCCACAAGGCACAGCGTCGCATCGGTGAGTAGCCGAAATTGCGCGCAGCCGGCCTAGAATACTGCCATGCAGCTGCAATTCCCGCCAAAACATCCGCTGATCATTGCGCGAACTCAAGTCTCTTTGCCCGAAGGCGCGTTTATTCGCGCGCTGCCGTTCGTTGTGGACGAAACTCAACGCTTCCGGGTCGATGCGATGGTGATGTGCGCTGACATCATGGCGTCCGCCTATGCGCAAATGATCGAATTCGCGCTCAGATCCAAATGGGAAAAGACGCAGAATAAGGAACAGCGTTCTGGTCACCTCGACATCGCAATGTTCCAGCACGCTTGGTCGATAGTTGACCAAATCTACAGCTTGCGACAGCTTCTCCGCAGCCTCGCCTTTAACGGGGATGACGTGGACGCCTTCATGTCGGCCACCAGTAGTGTGCATGTCTTGCGGAATCGGACCGACCACTTAGACCAGCTAATTCCGAACATCGCGGCCTCGAAAGGCAATTCCCGCAGCCTATTTGGAAGCCTCACCTACTTCGTTCTCGGTGCGGTGGTTGGCGCACCGGAGGTCGAAGTCTTCGTTGTCGCACAACACGCGGACCCCGTCCGACCTAGCGAGCAAATTGCCTCTATTCGGATACCGGGCGAGTTGCGAAAGCCAATTGGCAACTTTGTTCTGACTGCAGCAGGCGACGAACTGGACATCGACACTGCCATGTTAACGCTCGGAGCAGTGATGACTCGAACAAACGAAGGATTCGAGAAGAGCATACGCGCACAAGTGGCTCAGAAAGCCACCGAGCACGGAATCGAACAGGACAAACTACTCGCCCACTATGGAGCCCGACTGAAAATCATGCTTGCCATGAACGTGGGTAAGACTACCGCGCAGTCCGATCCTGCCAACGAAGGTAAAGCCGGACCGGCTACTCTCTGACCGCTGCCGTTAGGTGCAATTGGATTTCGACCTTCCCGCAGTTAGGCGAGTCCTATTCCAAGACTTTGGCCTTGCTCCTCTTCAGACGGCCGCACTCCTCGCACAGAGACGGGTTCAGTTTTCGGTGTTGTCGGCTGTTGCTCGACCTCTGTTGCCGTTCGTTGCGAGCTTTCGCGGCTGAGGCTACGGGACAGCTTGCTGCCATCATTCGTGTAAATCTGCGCGTCGTGCTGAGCTCGCGAGACGGACACATATGCGAATCGGTTGTTGACCAACAGTTCGCTTTTTTCCGTGTCCACGTGAATCAGAACTCGGTCCGCGGTCTGTCCCTGGCTGCTGTGGCTGGTGACAGCGTATCCGTGGTCAAGATGGGGATGCTCGCGTATGTTGAATCGAACCTCGCGGCCCGAGTCCATTCGGATGCTCACGTCGCCCCTAGAGTTGACTTGTTCGACAGTACCGAGATCACGGTTAGCAATTTGCCGTTCTCGTGATGGTGCGGTGAACTGAACGCGGTCGCCCTTCGAGAATTCGCGGTCGGCTTCTCGGTGTACAGACACACCCGACAGGCGTCGCGGATCGTAGAAGAGCAAATCGGGGCGGCGCTCGACGATCTAGACCCCGAGGTGCGGCGCAGGTCCGAGATCGCCGCGGAAGATGTGGTTATCGCGCACGAGACCGCGCGTGGTTTCGAGTGTGAACGGGTAGGACACTTGAAAATCGGTTTCGACATTCGCAGCATCGGCCCGGCTGATCCGCAGACTGGCTACCGTGATCCGGTCACCGGTATTCGGCGCATCGAGGTCAAAGGTCGGCGGCGCGGGCAGCCCATCCGGCTGACGACAAACGAGTGGTACGCAGAGCAGCCGGAGCGAGAGTCACAATCAGTTGCGCAGGGGGTTGGAACAAGTTCCCTCGGTAGTGGTGGGAGCGGGGCCACGACAGGTTGTAACAGTCGTCGTGGCTACTTGCTTGCTGGATAACAGCACCGAGGTCCTCGTCCTCGACCCGCCTCCCGATAAACCCGATGACGACCGGCCCAGGGACGAGGCATCGGAAAAGGTCTCCGAGAGGACAGGCAAGCGCAGTTGGCGAATTAGCAATCCTAAAGCATTCCGCGAGCGTACCGTGGTTGCCGAGGAGTCTAACCTGCTGAAGTGGGCAGGGCAGTTTCAGACCGCCACGACCCGAGATAGGCGTCTGGAGAGAATTCAGCCGGCACTACTCGACATGCCGAATGCGCCGCTCGAAACGAAGAGAACGAACGTTGGTATCTTCCGGGGAGTCGAGCAACCCCTTTTCCCCGCTCTAGGTGCACGCGACCTCAGAATCTTTACCGGTGTCGAAGAGGAGTTGCTGGAATCGCTCATTCACGAACGTCCAGGCCGGCCAGGTGGTGCGGTGCAGGCTGGAGGCGATTTGGAAGGACGACCGCCAATGCCAGCCACGGTTAGTGTCAGCCGCAGCGGCAGTTGCATGATCATTGAGGGTTTTTAGTTCGCAGCGGCGTGATCAACGCTCGAACGTCACTTCGGACTGAGTTTCTGGCGTCATGGCATCCTGCCAATTGAGCTTTGGAACCCACAGACGTGTCTCGGCATTGGCCAGCGCTCCAAGGAAGCCGCAGTGTTCTTGGGCTTTTCGCGTTTCACAGCGCCTCCATGTAGGGGCGAAGGACATTGCTAACACGACAGATTTTCGCGTAGCGGTAGATTTCGTTGATGCTGGCCTTCTTTTGGCGAAGGCAATCTTTCAGTGCCTCAATTGCGACATCGAGTCCGATTTTGTTCCTGAAGTTAAAACAGTCGGCTACCGTCTTCGCGGCGGAGTAGACGCGGACATGGACGCCTTCGATCTTATGGTCTTCAATTCCTTCAGTCTGCGAAGGTCCGGAGAGGCGCACGATCCTGAGTGTTGGCGAAACGACAGCAGGTGTTCGTGCCCCTTTGCGGAGAGCGATCCAAACCGAGGCGGGACTCTGGGTTGTGATCTCGTGAAAGGCGAGAGCCGAAAGCAGGCAGATAACAGCTTCCGGGACTCGCTTGGCTACTGCGGCGTAAGAATGGTGTTCCGTCACGTTGGCGTCTGGGAGCGTGTAGATTCCACGTCCAGGCCGATTCAGCTTGCCTTGGCGGTGGAGACGAACGAGATACCCCCGCGGAAGGCCGATCGCCCCGATTTCGCGCGGCCTAACGAGCCCGTGCTTGCCAACATACCGCATAATCTTCTGAAGTGCCTCTGCCATGAGTGGTCTCAATATGTCATTACTTAATAATATCTAATGACATATTGCAACATACAATAAGCCTCGGAGTCATTCTCGACGACAGGGTCTTCCTTGTCGCCCCTGACTTCGCGGAAAAGGTCGTAAGCTGGACTGGACGTGCCGAGCTTGTAGAGCGCCTCACCCGTAGTCGGGTTGGGCGACTCGTACGGCTTCTGGTCAATGTGGATACGGGCTTGGTGTTTGTGCTCGTGGTTTTCCATATTTTTCTCTTGGGCTAAATGGGGCATTGATCGAGAGACAGGAGATTGTCGTTCCAGTCACCGTCAGCGTAGGTGCGAACGTAAGGCGCACGGCCGGCGGGGCGTATGACGCCAACGTCGGAACGCTTGCCTGTGTAGGGATCAAGAACAAAGAAAGTGTTGGTTCCTCCGTCGATGCTGCGGATAACATCTTCGCGGCTCCATTTCCAGCCCGCCTGGGGATTCCCCAGGTGCGTGATGTGCTCATGCGGGCTCTGTGGATGGGGCTTACTGATGCACGTCACCCGAACATCTGCCATGATTGATCTCCCTTCAGTTGGCCCCGACCGCATACTTGCTGCACATCGCCGGCCCTGATTGCGTAACCATTATTCCGCAGGCATTCGCATGATGTCAAGATGGCAAAGCACTATGTCAGCACTACAAACAGTCAGAGCCCATTTCCTCTGCTGTCAACACTGTAAACACGTTTATGGGGTTGACATATGAGGCAATACTGTTCAGAATTGAAAGCGAATGGGATCCGACGGTTACGAAAAAACCTTTTACGCCGCCTTCGGGAAGCTGCTTGCGGAGATGAGGCGTAAGCGTGGAATCTCCCAAGAAATGCTGGCGGATGAGCTCGGACTCTCACGCACCTCGATCACGAACATTGAAAAGGGACGGCAACCCGTCCAGCTGCACACTCTCTATTTGATTGCGCGTTTGCTTTCAATTGACATTAAGGAGCTATTGCCTTCGCAGAAAACCATGGATCTGCCCAACGAAGTTGGAGAGGTTAGCGTGAGTCGGTCGGAATGGCTCGAACAGATGAATGTTAAGTTACCGGGAGGACCAGATGCTAGGGAAGAGAAAGAGTTTAGAAGACGAAGCAAGAAAGCTGTTGCAGACTAGCGGAGTCGAACGTCCTCCAGTTCCGGTCGAGAGTCTGGCTAGAGCGCTTGGTATCGACGTGCGCTTTTCGCCAGCCAAGGAGGACGTGTCGGGTGCTCTGATAAGAGACGGCGACTCAGTCGTAATAGCCATTAACTCTGCCCAGCATGAGAATAGGCAGAGATTCACAATTGCGCACGAAATTGGCCACTTCGTTCTTCATAAAGGCACACAGGTTCACTTCGATGAAGATTTCCGAATAAATTTCAGAAACGCGGTTTCGTCGGAAGCCACTAATGTGGACGAGATTGAAGCTAATCGATTCGCCGCAGCACTATTGATGCCCGAAGGCTTCCTCCGCCGAGACTTACTTCGATTGAAGCCTGACGGCAGCACACTCGATAACGCGATTCAGTCTCTTGCTGTGAGATATAAGGTGAGCACACGGGCGATGGAGCTTAGGCTTGTTAATCTAGGCTTCATATCACCCGTCGACTAGAGTTTCGTTGGACCTCTCTCTAGAACGGTTCGGGCCAAGAACAATGTGGCGGTGTCGAGGGGACAAGTAGTACCAATTGAGCGTGTGACGAGCAACGAGCAGGTATGTGAAGCGAGATGAGCTCACTGACGCCAGAGAAGGCTCTAGTTTTCAGAATTACGCATATCAAGAACGTGGCCTGGATTCTGGCAAACGGTCTGCACTGTCGAAACTCCGGGGTTTTGGACCCGGACTATGAAGAAATTGGGAATCCAGATTTGATAGCAATGCGGGCACATCGCGCGATGCCAATCCCGCCAGGTGGCACACTGAGTGACTACATCCCTTTCTACTTTACTCCGTATTCTCCAATGATGCTGAACATCAAGACTGGCTACAACGGCATCAAACAGACGCCAATGCGAGATATTGCTATTTTGGTTTCGTCATTGCGAAAAGTTCATGAAATGGGCATCCAATTCGTATTTTCCGATAGGCACGCTTATTTGATGGCTGCTGAGTTTTCGAGTGATCTTGACGATCTAAAGAAGATCGATTGGAAAATTCTTCAAGCACGCGATTTTAAGCGTGATCCCAACGATTTCGGCAAAGTTGAGCGTTATCAAGCCGAGGCTCTGATATATCAACATGTACCCATCGAAGCCTTGCTTGGCATAATTTGCTACGGGCCTGCGCAGCAGCAAATGGTCACGGAACTCGCCGCAACCCTTGATCGCAAGGTGGAAATCAAAGCACTACCAGGATGGTATCTCTGATGATTCGCTACGCAGAAGGAAATCTACTTGACGCTCACGCTGAAGCCTTGGTTAACACAGTGAATGAGGTCGGAGTGATGGGCAAGGGCATTGCCCTGATGTTCAGTGAGGCGTTCCCGGCGAACACGCGTGCATATCAGGAAGCCTGCAAGGACGGAAAAGTCCGGGTAGGACATATGTTCGTGACGGAAAATCCTTCTCTAATAAGCCCGCGGTGGGTAATAAACTTCCCCACAAAGAAGCACTGGCGACACCCATCGAAGTTGGAGTGGATTCGCGAAGGACTGCGGGACCTTGTCCAGGTGATTCAGGAAAAACAGATCCATTCGGTCGCGTTGCCCCCACTTGGTTGCGGAAATGGGGGGCTAGACTGGCAGCTGATACGCCGCGAAATCGAGGCAGCTTTAGCCGATCTTACAGAAGTAGACATTCTGGTGTTCGCGCCAACCAACGCTTACCAAAACGCTCCGAAGAGAGATGGTGTTGAGGAACTGACGCCTGCAAGAGCGCTCATAGCCGAACTCGTTCGCCGCTATGCCGTACTCGGGATCGAATGCACAAACCTCGAAGTCCAGAAACTCGCGTGGTTCCTTCAAAGGGCCATTACGACATTAGATCTACCAGACCCTCTGAAACTCCGTTTCGTCGCTAACAAGTATGGTCCTTACGCCGATCAGCTTCGCCATTTGCTAAACGGCTTAGATGGCAGCTATCTTCACTGTGAAAAGCGGCTGAGTGATGCTGGTCCCTTTGACGTGATCTGGTTTGAAGACTCCAAGCGAGAACGCGTCAACGATTATCTCCATAGCAGTTCAGCCAAAGATTTCCTTCCCGCACTAGAAAGGACCGCTAACACTATTGATGGGTTCGAATCGCCGCTCGGTATGGAGTTGCTGGCAACAGTTGATTGGTTGCTCTCTGTCGGCGGCGTTGGCCCTAGCGTCACATCGATACGCGAAGGGCTCGCATCCTGGCCGGGAGGGAAAACAGCAGCTAAACGCAAACTAAGCCTTTTTGATGACAGGCTGCTCAGCTTAGCTCTTAAGCGCCTTCAAAACTGAGGCGAACCAGCATTTTCAGATGCTGGATCAGCACGCATCCGGGCAGCTGCGCTGCCCCAAAAAGACGTGGTGCGGGCGGAGGGACTTGAACCCTCATGGGCCGTTTAAGCCCTGCGGATTTTCATACCGTCTACGGCTTTCGCCGCCCGAATGTGACACCCTTGGAGGGCTCACGTCAGGTTTGCGGTCTGGACTATCCCTTCACCCTCCCCCGGAAGCTCCAGAGCTTAGGGTGCTGCCCGTCTAGTCTCTACACCTTCCCGGTTGGGTTTCTCCGGGCTTGGCTCGGGATTGCCGTTTAAGGTTTCCCCGAATTTGAGCAGTTCTGCATCGCCGGTTTCCCAGGCGAGCACTCAAGTTTTCCTTAAGTCCGCTGCGTATGCCATTCCGCCACGCCCGCGCGCGGCTGCCTTACTTATGATAGGGCACGTTGCCCGTTTTTACACATCCGTTTCCTGGTCAGCCGGTTCCGCCGACTCGGGACTGCGAGGCGAAGCCATGCCGTGCAAAATCAGCGATAATCGATGGAGGAGAACTTATCGACATGGCCTTGAGTGATTCCGCAATCAAGTCTCTGGCGGGCTTGTGGGGAAGCTATGACTTCTACCTGATCCGGGACCGGCATTTCAAAACAGCGTCGGATATGGTCGAGCGCTTTCTCGTAAGATATCAGCCCAGATGGAAGAAGTCCCCCCGAGACCTTGACAAGGAGTTCGTGAATAGCTCCAAGGCAGTGCGAGAGCAACTGACCGAATGGGCCGAGAAGAAGCTGGCGGTCGTGGCGGAAAACGAAGCGCTTCCGACGCTTCAGGCGAACATCATGTTCAAGCAGCTGCTCTATGACGGCCAAACCATTAACTTCGGCTCGGTTGACACGAATTGGAAAAAGAAGGTCGACATCGCGGCGGAACTCCGGCAGTACAAGCCTTGGTCAGTCGCGCATGCAGCTGCGACCTTGGGTGGACGAAAGAAGCTCCGCAAGCATGCGGAGTCGATCTTGGCCGACTCTGGATCTTCCCGAGAAGGGGAATTCTTCGAAGCCTGGTGGAACCTCTCGGACGATGGCGACAGACCGATGCTCTTCCCTCAGGTATGGGGCCACACGACAGGAAAGATGTGGATACCATCGGGTGATACCGCGTTTCCAGCGAAATTCAGCTTCGGCTTGGTGAACGTCGCAAGCAGAAGCAAGATCCTGATCCAATGCCTCGCGAAACCCTCGTCAGTCGACGCGGCGGCACAGTCCCTGCTGATGGAGAAGCGAAACCTCGCAGCCCAGGGTGGCTGGCTGCTGTTCGAGTTCTCAAATTCCCAAGTAAAGGATGACATGGACGGTTGCTTCGACACGATCGAGGACTTCTTGAGCTATTGAAGCTCCGCGTCGTGCCGTTCGGCTGCTCTAGCTGAACTACGGCCCCGCTTTGAAAAGCAATTCGAACGTTCTCATTCGAACGAAGATAGGCAGCCGGGGAGAATAAACGGTAACCGCAAAGCTCACGTTCGTTAAGCAACGTTGCCAACGCTAGCGTCGCTCGTCCTCTTCTTCCTCTTCGGTCGCATTACGTTGATTGCAACGGAGTCGAGCGAAGTTTTGATGTGTGCCGCGTAGTACTTCTCGATCATCTCAACGCTGGTGCGGCAGTTCTTGGCGATTTGGTAGATGTCGGCACCCTCCATCAAACGCAGGCAGATGTATGTGTGGCGCAGGCTGTACGCAGTGCGCGGCTGGCCTTCTCGGTCGATGCGGAGCTTTTCTTCGGTAAGGATGGTTTTGAAGAGCTCGCGCTGCCACTTCGGGAAAATTAGGTCGGTAGGTACTGGCATGTGCCAATGTGCATTCGGATCGATAGATGTCTCGGAGGTTTCTGTGTGCGCGTTCGCGCCATAAACGCGCGCCGGGCGGAGCCGGCTTCGAAGTCGCTTAAAAGGCAACACCGCACCCGGCATACTTTTGCAGTATCCAACCCCTCGTTTTCCCCTGACCTCGATCTCCAGGATTGTCTTTTTTAAATCGTCGTCGAAAACAATTGTGATATCGCGGAACTGAAGTCGCCAAGCCTCGTCGGGCCGCAGCCCGGTATTCACTGCAAAGAGCACGTAGTCGTGCAGCTGTTCTGCCTCCCATTTCCCGCCTCGTCTCTTCGGCTCTTGTGCGCGCATTCGAGTTGCTTTGTAGAGTTGTTTGTATTCGTCTGGCGAGAACCATGCCCGATGAGAGATTTTCGGTGACTTACGGTACGGCTCAGAAAAATCGGGAAGACGGTCCAGCCATCCGTGGCGCAACGCCGTTTTCAGAGTCTGGCGGAGCGTCACGATTTCCTGATGCATCGTGCTGTGGGCGGGCGGCTTGCCATATTTCGTAATTGACTCCTGGTGCCTGTGAACTCGATATTCCTGGATCTTTCCAGAGGTAATCTCGGAGATGCCCATGTTTCCGAAGAAAGGAACTAGGCGTCCGCTAGACCGCCAGTGCTGGCCTTCTACGTAGCGGTTGTTGCGTTGGCCCTGCGTCATGATGTCGAACTCGCGTAGGTAGTGCTCTGACACTTCGCGAAAGGTCTTTTCGTTCTTGATCTCGCCGTCGCGGAGTTTTCCGCGAAGTCGGAGGTACCAATCCTCGGCGATTTCCTTGGCCCTGGAGAGACTGTCCTCCTTCGTGCTGGTACGGCGATTCTTACCCGCGAAAAAACTTGAGCATTGCCAGAGGCTACTGTTCGGGCGTTTGTAGACGTGAACTTTGCCGCCCAGGATCGTGTGGTGTTCCGTCATTTTCGTTCCTCCGCGAAGTGGCGCGAGAAACCCGAAAATGTGTAATGAGTGTGAAGCTAACTCCGGCTGGAGATGATGTCAATAAGATTATTGTCTACAGCAAGATATCGTGAAAGAGGATGGGTCTTATGGGATTTTAAGTCCGCTGCGTCTGCCAATTTCGCCATCCCGGCTCGCGTTCATTCTAGCGTAACGACGCCGAGACGAGCGGGACGTTGCGGTGACTCAGGCGTGAGTTGCAGTTGCTCGTGTGCTAGCAGCCACTGGAGGGACAGCGCGCTGTCTGCGCAGGGCTTCGTGAAAGGCCTCAGCGGAAAGAGATTCTCCGTAGAAGAGCTGGAGCAGCGGATCATCGCTATACGCCGCGACCGCCTCGGTTTTGCGCATCTCCATGTCGAGCCCCTCTGGCTGCACAAATAACTCGGGCAGCAATGTGCGATTCTCCGTCAGCACCTTCAGGAATTTCTCGAGCGCAGCGCGATGCGACAGCGTGTTCTGCGTGAACTCGATTCCCATGCCACGATCTGGATGCATGACCCGCACGACTCCCTGCACGCGAACTTCGGCCTCGCCCGCACGCATGGAGAGTGTCAAACGGCTCGAAACCGGAAATGGCGATGAGATTTCCAGATAGCATCCGCCCACGCTCAGATCCGTGAGCTGACAACGGATCGGAGGGTCATCCGGCTCGGCGTCGGGAGAATTCTGTTTCAGCCACTCGCGGAGTTGAAGGGTCACCTCCGGAGAAATCTGCTGGAACCGAAGTCCGGCCTGTTCTTTTGCCCCCTCCCATGCAAAGTCAGCGGATATTTCCAACGGCGTGCTCGTTCCCGGCAAGGTGAACGCAATCTGCCAATGCCCGCTGGGGCGCCTGCGGTTTGGCAGAAGAACCGCCATGCCGCCTTCGCTCAAGTCGACCGTTGTCACTTTCATGTTTGCGCCGGCTTCGGTACTTCTCATGACCACGGGAATCTGCACAGCCGCCCGCGCGTTGCGCCGACGTTCGCTCTTCATCAAGGCCCGCGCCGCACGAAAACTGGATTTCGCCCGTTCGCTCGATACCGGTTTATAAAGCACAAAATGCGCGCCAACCTCAAAGACCGCCTTCAGTCCGACAATCGGTTCAACGATGGCGACAGCAACGGCCTGCTTATTGCACGGAGCCGAGCGCGCACTTCGCAGGACTTCGATCGCGCCGTCATCGGCCAGGTCGGCGATGATGCCCTCGAAACGCTGCCGGGTCAATTTCCTCAAGGCAGCATCGGAATTCGGACACAGATCCACTTCGATCTCAAGGTCGCCGAGAACGCGCCGCAGGACCCGCACAATCTTCTCGTCCGAGCACAGCAATAGCGACTTCAGGCCCATGGGTAAACCATTCCCGATCGATTGAGTGCTGGCGGCCGCCTGCCTGGCCGATAAAGGTGGGCGACGCCTATGACTGAACTGTAGTTCCATCGACCAAGCCGGGGCAATGTCCCCACTGCGTAGGCTGATTACGGGCGTAACCTGGCGGTCCGGCACTATTGAACCAATCACCTGCCAGCCTTACGCAGGCCCAGGCTTCCCAAACCCTCGGCGCAAGCCGTTTAGACAGCTAAAGCACAATTCCACAGAGGCTTACAGATACACTCTCGAGGATGTGGCTGCAAAAAATCATTGACTTTCTATTTAAGTTACCGGAAAATACTGAGTCTTCCTGACCAGTTTTGCGGATTCTCGTGGGCGCTGAGGAATGCCTCGTCCACGAAACTAGTTTTTCGGAGAATCCTCGAGCCGTCGAGGAGAATCTTATAGTTACAAGGGTTTTGAGTTCATATTCCCCCGAGTGGAAAGGCAATCGTTCATGGCAAAGCGACGCGGAAATCCGAACTGGGGCAAGCCGGAGCCCATCGGGCCCATTACCCCCACCATCACCGAATTTGAACAGGTAGTACGCGAATACAAGCTCTCACCCGACCAGTATTTGCGGTCGACTCGTCTGCGGGAGTGGGCGCGCCGAAATAAGAACTCGAAGTACATTCCCGAACCGCTTCTGGAAGCGTGGGGATTTGAAATCGAGTCTACGCTCTAACCTGGACTGAGTACGACTGAGGGGTCGCTTCTCGGAGCGACCTTTCGCATTTTGGCAAGGTTTTCGGTCTAGGGTGTCTGGTCTCGGTGTTAGGAAATTCGGCGATAAGATTCAAGCAGGTCGGAACCTGATTGAGGTGCTCGGCTTCCTCGCACCGAAGACCCAGGACCTAACACTGCCTCCGATGCTAGACGTCCTCAAAATCCCGCCGACTGAACTTTTCGCACTTCTTGTCGCCATCGGCTTTGCCGCCGGATTAAACGTTTATGCCACTGTGGCCGTCCTGGGACTTATGGCCCGCTTCGCCCATCTCCCGCTTCCCCCGGGCCTGCAGGTACTAGAAAGCTGGCCCGTGATTGCGGGGAGCACAGCCTTATTCACGATCGAGTTCTTTGCCGACAAGATCCCCGCCTTCGATCTGATCTGGAATGCCCTTCACACCTTCATCCGAGTTCCCGTCGCCGGACTCCTGGCCTACCGCGCCACCAGCCAACTCTCTCCAGAGCATCAATTGCTCGCGGCACTCGTCGGAGCCCTTGTCGCCCTCATTGCGCACGGCGGCAAAACTGCCGCTCGCGCAGCCGTCACACCTTCGCCAGAGCCATTCTCAAACATCACCCTGAGTCTGGGAGAAGATGTGCTTGCCATCGGCTTGACATGGCTCGCGACCAGGCATCCGTATATCGCAGGTACGCTGGCCGCATTGTTCATCGCGATCATTGTGCTACTCACGAAACTGGTAATTCGCGCCATGCGCAGCTTGTTCCGAGGAGCCGAACATCAAGTTGCAGCCTGAACTTGCCTGAGGAGCGGGCCTTCTGAATCTCCGCAGATTTTGCTCCTGCGCTCACGCCGGCCCAATGCTTGCCAGAAATCGCGGAGCTTGTCGAGCTTTGGTGGCTTGTTCGAACGAATAGGCCAGCTTAATCAGCGTAGGCTCGCTCCAGGCGCGGCCGAAAAATGAGATACCTACCGGAAGTCCAAAGATCGAACCCGCAGTTACATTGACATTGGGATATCCTGCGACCGCGGCCGCGTTCGAACTGCCTCCCGCGGAGTGATCCCCGTTGACCAGGTCGGTGAGCCAAGCCGGGCCGCCGGTTGGAGCCACCAATGCGTCCAGGCGATGCTTATCCATGATGGCGTCAATGCCCTCGGTGCGCGCCAGTTGATGGTTCTTGGCCAAGGCGTCCAGATACGCCTTTTCGGTAAGCGGCCCCTTCGCTTCCGCTTTCACAAATAGGTCTTGGCCGAAGTAGGGCATCTCCTTCTGTCGATTGCGATCATTGAATTCAATGATCCCTTTGAGAGTGCGTACTGGAGCACTGGCTCCCAAGCGCGCGAGATAGGCGTTCAGGTCAGCCTTGAGTTCGTACATAAAGATCAACAACTCACTGTCGTCGAACTTCCCGAGAGTTTCAATGTCAGCGGGATCGACGAGCGTGGCTCCCTGTCTCTTCATGACATCCAGCGACTCCTCCATCAGAGCATCGACAGCATCGTTGAAACCGAAATACTTGCGTGCCACGCCGATGCGGGCGCCCTTCAGCCCGTTGGGATCGCAATATTGGGCGTAGTCGGTTTGTGACTTTCCCGCGCTCGCTGCGGTCGCCGAGTCTTCCGGATCGACCCCGGTCAACGCGCCCAGCAGAATGGCGGCATCGCGCACCGTGCGGCACATGGGGCCGGCGCCATCCTGGCTGTGCGAGATCGGAATGATACCGCTTCTGCTCACCAATCCAACAGTAGGCTTGATTCCGGCAAGCCCGTTGGAGGAGGACGGGCAGACGATCGAGCCATCCGTTTCCGTGCCGATCCCAACCGCGGCGAGATTTGCCGAGATGCCCGCGCCGGTGCCGGAACTCGATCCGCACGGATTGCGGTCGAGCGCGTAGGGATTCTTTGTGAGGCCGCCTCGGCCGCTCCATCCGCTGGTTGAATGACTGGAACGGATGTTGGCCCACTCGCTGAGATTGGTCTTTCCCAGAATCACCGCACCCGCCGCCCGCAGTCTCTGCGCCACAAACGAATCTTTTGGTGGTTTGGAGCCGACCAGCGCCAGCGAACCGGCGGTGGTCATCATACGGTCGGCGGTGTCGATGTTGTCCTTGATCAGGACAGGAATACCATGCAGCAGCCCACGTGGTCCTTTGGCTTTGCGCTCCTGGTCGAGCGCCTCCGCAATGGCGGGCGCGTCAGGATTGAGTTCGATGATCGCGTTCACCGCCGGGCCGCGCTTGTCGATCTCATCGATTCGCGCTGAATACTTCTCGACCAGCGCGCGCCCCGTGAACTTGCCGGACTTCATACCGTCCTGCAATTCGGGGATGGTGATTTCATCGAGCTCAAAAGACTTCACCTCGGGCGTGACCGGCTTCGCGGGCGTGATCTCGCGGGCGGCGCCCAGCGCAGGATAGACAACTGCGGCAGCGCTGGCGTTCACAGCACTCTGTAAAAACTTACGGCGCGATGGGTTGGTCGAGCGCATAGTTGTCCTTTGGGTGCGGAGAGAATTCGGCTATTTAAACACGAATGGCAGGCTGGATTCACAAGGGAACGCCAAAATCCTCAACCACCAAGTACACGAAATTGCACGAAGGATGGTCAAGCGATTTTCCTTCGTGGTCCTTCGTGTCCTTTGTGGTTAAAAGGTTTGCAGTTGTGAGGCCCTATTTTCAGGTGATAAGCTAGTTTCGTTCGCGGCTGAGCGGGAGTAGTTCAGCGGTAGAACGCCAGCTTCCCAAGCTGGATGTCGCCGGTTCGATCCCGGTCTCCCGCTCCATCTTAAAAGAGCTCTGGCTTGCCTTGATCGCAGCCAATTCCTTCACAGAATTCTCTCGTGCGTGTAGCCGGCTGATACCAGAGCAGCCAGTAGTTCTGAAATATGTTCCGGGCCGCGCGTTTCCATCGTGATGTCGATCGCCGTGTCGCCAAGATTGACTCCGTGGTAGGCCCGGTCGTACGAGGTCTCCACGATATTCGCCCGGTGATCCGCCAGAATTCCGGTGAGCCTGTGCAACGCGCCAGGATAGTCTGGGAGGTGAACGCGCAGCCTCACCAGCCGTCCATCTTTCACCAAGCCGCGCTCGATTATGCGCGAGAGCAGTGTCACATCGATGTTTCCGCCACACACCAGCACCGCCACCCGCTTGTCCTGCAGCGGCAGCTTGCGGTTCAATACTGCTGCGATCGCCGCCGCTCCCGCCCCTTCGGCCAGCGTCTTCTCGCGCTCCAGCAGCAGCAGGATAGCGTTGGCGATCTCCTCTTCTTCCACCGTCACGATATCGTCTACATACTTCAGCACCAGCGGCAGCGTCTTCTCTCCGGCACGGCGTACCGCGATCCCGTCGGCAATAGTCTTGGCCGGTTCGAGCGTCACCGGCTTTCCCTGTGCCACCGCGACCTTCATTGACGGAATCCGCGCCGGCTGCACTCCGTACACCTTCACCTTGGGGTTTGTTTCTTTCACCGCGCAGGCAATGCCGCCGATCAACCCGCCTCCCCCGATCGGAGAAACGATGACCTCGATGTCCGGATGCTGTGAGAGAATCTCCAGCCCGAGCGTTCCCTGCCCTGCAATCACGGCATCATCGTCGAACGCGTGAATCAGAGTCAGGTGATCCTGCTCGCTCAGTTCGATAGCCTTGCCATATGCCTCGTCGTAGTTCGGGCCATAGAGCACAACCTCGGCGCCATACGCACGCGTGGCCGAAACCTTGGTGAGCGGTGTGGGCAAGGGCATCACGATCCGCGCCCGGATTCCATGTCGGCCCGCGTGATACGAGACGCCCTGTGCATGATTGCCTGCCGAAGCCGCAATCACACCATGCGCACGCTCGTCGCTCGTCAGGGTGAGCAATTTATTCAGCGCGCCGCGCTCTTTGAACGCGCCGGTGCGCTGCTGATTGTCGAGCTTAAGAAAGATGGAATTCTGCGTGAGCCCGGAAAACGTCTCTGAATGCGTGCACGGCGAGACGCGGATGTCTGCACGAATCCTGTTAAGGGCGGAATGGATGTCCGAGAGTTGAATCATTGCCGGGGGAAAGTGGCACAGTCGCTAGAACCGCCAGAACGCTCCGCCACCGACGAAGAAGTTATGCTGACGCGTCTTGCCCGTCGGAGCCAGCGGAAAATCCGGCTCGCCTGCCCAGAAGTCGCGCACATCCATGCGTATGCTGAGCTTGCTCCAGACTTTCACATCAAGCCCGAATCCGGCCTCGATCACCGCACTGGTGGTGGACTTTCCAGGATTGGTGCCCCCATAAATCAGTTGGTTGTTTTGGCTGATGTGTCCGAAACCGGCTCCAAAGCTGATCCACGGGGAAACCGCAGTGGTGGGAAAAAGGTTCACTCGCGCCGCCGGAGTGACAAACAGCTTCTTCATATCGGAAGGGACCACGGAGTGCCCGTATTCACCCGCGTTCAGATCGACGTCCCAGTTGTATACCAACAGGCCTTCGGCAGACACCGAGTAGATGGGAGTCACCAAAAAGCGCCGCGCATACTCGCCCTCGAATGTCAGGCCTTTGCCGCTGTGAATGATGGGATCGAAGTAGGTCGCGTTCTGAATCCCCTGATCGCTGATGAACGTACGTCCCAGAAGTCCGCCGACTTCATTCTTTTCGTCCTGTGCAACCGCCGAGATCGAAAGTGTTGTCGCCACGGTGAGCAGTGCAAGACAAAGCCGTTTGCCAAACATTTCCCCTCCCAGCGAGGTTCCTTATCCTAAATTGTTACGGCGGTAAGACATAGCCTAGCACGATCAAGCCGGTTTTGGACCCCAGGAGAACTAATCTTTCTGTTCAAATCCGTGGAAGGCTGTTCAAATCCCGGTGGTCAGTGGTTTGAGTTGCGCGGGTGGTGCGGGACAAAAAACCATAAAAAATAACCACAGAGGGCACAGGGGATCACGGAGGATCTCTGTGCACCTCTGTGTTCTCTGTGGTGAGTGGTTTGATAACGGAACGAGCGCTTCACTGAATGCTAAAATGAAAAGATTGCATGCCAGTACAAGACCTCACTGTCAGCGGTTCCCCCGAGTTTAAAAGTCGGAAATCTCAGGAGAATACGCCATCGAAGCCCGCCGAACCCCGCCCACAAAGAGTCGGGTTCGTGAGCTTGGGCTGCCCCAAGAACCTCGTCGATAGCGAGGTCATGATGGGGATGCTCGCCCGCGCCGGCGCCGAACTCACCCGCCGCGCCGAGGACGCCGACGTCATCGTCGTCAACACCTGCTCGTTCATTGACAGCGCCCAGCAGGAATCGGTCAACACCATCCTCGAGATGGCCGGACACAAAGCCGCAGGCCGCGCAAAAAAGTTGGTCGTAGCCGGATGCCTGGTTGAACGCTTCCGCGACCAGATTCGCAAAGACATTCCCGAAGTCGATGCCGTCGTAGGTACCGGCGAGTTAGTCAACATTCTCTCGGCGACGGGCATCGCACCGGCACAAACGCAGCCGAATTCACCCTTGGTCGTCCTGAATTCGCGGCCCGAAGGTGACGCCCGCGCCGCGCAGGGACGCTTCTCTCGCGAATCCTGGAATGGCGCCATCGCCGACCTGCCCAATTATCTCTACGACGAAGACACGCCGCGCATTCTCGCCACCCCCGGGCACATGGCCTATATCAAGATTGCCGAGGGTTGCGATCATCCCTGCACATTCTGCATCATTCCGCAGTTGCGTGGGCAGTTCCGCTCGCGCCGCTTCGAGTCGGTGATCGCCGAAGCCGAACGCCTGGCCCAGTCGGGAGTCCGCGAAATCACGCTCATCGGGCAGGACACCACCTGCTATGGCGAGGACTTCGGCCTAAAAGACGGCTTGGCGCTATTGCTTGAGAAACTTGCCTGCATTGACGATCTCCGCTGGGTCCGCTTTCTCTACGCCTATCCCAACAAGATCACCGGCAAACTTCTCGAAACGATCGCGTCTCACGAGAAGATCTGCTCCTACATGGACGTCCCTTTGCAGCACGCCTCCGCCTCGGTTCTCAAGCGCATGAAACGTGGTGGCGGCGCGGACGTCTTCCTCAAGTCGATTGAGAAGATGCGCCGGGTGATTCCCGATCTCACGCTGCGAACATCATTCATCGTCGGATTCCCAGGAGAAACTGAAGAAGAATTCGAAGAGCTCTGCGGCTTCGTGCGCGAGGCTCAATTCGACTGGATGGGCGCTTTTTCGTACTCCGATCAGGACGGCGCGCGCGCCTATGACCTTGAGAAGAAGCTCTCGCCGCGAGAGATCGAACGCCGCCGTAAGCATCTGATGTCGATCCAGCGCCAGATCAGCAAGAAGAAAAAGAAAGCCCTGATTGGACGCGAATTCGATCTTCTGCTGGAAGGCGAATCCGAAGAAACCGAACTCCTGCTGGAGGGCCGGACTCCCATGCACGCTCCTGAAATCGATGGCAAGGTCTTCGTTAACGAATTTCCCGAAGACCTGGACCCGAAGCCCGGCCAGTTCTACCGCTGCGAGATTACCGAAGCCCACGACTACGATCTGGTGGCAAAGATCATCAGAGCAATGCGGTGATTTTTTTTCGATCTGCAATCTAAAGTCTTCCTTCTACAATGGCTAGGTCCATGCCCCGCAAGCGCACCGTCAAAGTTCGCTGCCCAATCTGCAAGAAAGCGGTCAAAAGCACCGACTCCGACTTCCCTTTCTGCAGCGACCGCTGCCGCGTGATCGACCTCGGCAAATGGTCCAGCGGCTCCTATGTGATTTCGTCGCCAGTGAAGGACGCCGAAGAATTGATCCAGGAGGGCGACGTGGAAGATCAGGACAGAGACAGCTAAATGGCCGACTCTGCAGCTTTCCGCGCCCCGCGCTGGGCTACCCTGACCGCTACCTTCTTCGGCATCGGCCACATGCGGCCCGGCCCCGGCACATGGGCATCAGCTGCAACCATGCTCCTCTGGGCCGCACTCGCTCACGCCCTCGCATATCCCTTGCGCACACCGATACTGATTGCCCTCGCGGTCGTCGTCACCCTCGTGGGCATTCCCGCCGCTACCCGCGTCGCCCGAGCCTCGGCCAAAAAAGACCCCAGCTTCGTCGTCATCGACGAGGTCGCCGGCCAACTTATTTCGCTGGTCGCCGTTCCGCTCGAATGGAAAACTTTTCTCGCCGGTCTTATACTTTTTAGAGTCTTCGACATCCTCAAGCCTCCTCCCGTCCGACAATTGGAACGACTGCCAGAAGGAACGGGGATCGTGCTCGACGATGTCGCAGCCGGAATATACGCGCTCATAGTCATGCAACTTCTACTTCACTGGGGTCGACTAAAATAGGTTTGAAAGGGCACGGGCTTCAGCTCTGAGGAACCAGGCTTTACCGTTTCCCTTCACTACTCGGTATTCATCCATGGGATTTTCTAATCGTATCCTCGGCAAGAAAACTGCTAACGGCGCTCCGCACATTGAATCGGTGGCTCCTTCCGCAGCGCTGGCCGGCGGTGAGCTGCGCATTATCGGTTCCGGCCTGCGCCCGCCACAATTGGCGCGTCCCAAAGTAAAGTTCGGCGACCACGAAGGATCCATCGTCGTCAGCTCCGACGGATTCGTGGTGGCACGCGTTCCCGAAGGCGCGACTTCCGGTCCGGTTGTGGTCGCAACCGACGGGCACGTCAGCAATCCTCAAACGGTCAAGGTCGCAGTGCCGATCGCCGAGAATCTCCATCCGGTCACCAATCCCGCAGTCGATTCCGAAGGCAACATCTATGTCACATTCTCCGGATCGCGCGGCCAAAAAGTTCCCGTCTCGATCTTCAAGATCGATACCAACTACGATGTGAAGCCGCTGGTCTCGGAGATGATGAACCCCACGTCCATCGCCTTCGACCGACAGGGACAAATGTATGTCTCCTCCCGCTTCGACGGAGCTGTCTACCGCGTCGCTCAAAACGGCACTATGACGACGTACGCCGAAGGCATGGGAGTCGCCACGGGCATCGCCTTCGACCGCGACGAGAGTCTTTACGTTGGCGACCGCAATGGCACCATTTTCAAGATTGCACGCGATCAGCAGGTCTTCGTTTTCGCCACGCTCGAGATGAGCGTCTCGGCGTATCACCTCGCGTTCGGCCCCGGTGGAGATCTCTTCGTCACCGGTCCCAACGACCGCGTCTTCAAAATCGATCCCAACGGCACAGTAAGCACCTTCTACAAAGGGCTCGGACGCCCACAAGGACTGGCATTCGACGTGGATGGCAACCTCTACGTCGCAGCCTCGCTCGCCGGCACGCGCGGCATCGTCAGGATCGCCCCAGACGGCAAAGCCAAGCTAGAAGTCTCCGGCCACGGCCTGGTAGGTCTGGCTTTTGCCCCGGGACGTAGCGTGATCCTGGCCACAACAAGTGCCGTTCATCATCTCTCGTGGAACATTCAAGGGTTGCGTCTGGTTCCAGAATGATTTCGAGTCTCTCTGCGTCCTCTACGGATGTTCTCAGCGTTCTCTGCGTTTCAATCTTTTGTACTGTTAAACTTCTAAGAACGTGAACGCCGAAATCATCGCGGTGGGTTCCGAGATGCTCACTCCCCACCGCATCGACACCAACTCGCTCTACCTGACCGAGCAACTTAACCTGCTCGGTGTCGATGTAGTTTTTAAAAGTATCGTCGGTGACAATCTTCGGCACCTGGTTGCCGCCGCGCAACATGGCCTTTTTCGTTCCGACATCCTCATCTTCAGCGGCGGACTTGGCCCCACCGAAGACGACCTCACCCGCGAGGCCGTCGCGGAAGCGCTGGGCGTCAGTCTCCGGCGTGATCCCGAGATTATCGGCAAATTGGAGAAGCGCTTTGCCGACCGCGGCTGGAAGATGACACCGAATAACGCCAAACAGGCCGACGTTATCGAGGGCGCTACGGTCCTTCCCAATCCAAACGGCACCGCCTCCGGACAGTGGCTCTCAGGAGAATTCGAGGGACGCGAGCGCATTGTCATTCTGCTACCCGGCCCGCCACACGAGATGAAAGCGCTCTTCGAGCAGGAAGTTCGCGATCGCCTGCGCGCCAAAGTTCCGCCCGCGCATCTATTCACCCGCACATTGAAAGTCGCCATGCTGGGCGAGTCTGCGGTCGACGCACGCGTTGCCCCCATCTACAAGCGCTACCCGGATGTCGACACCACCATTCTCGCCGGCGCGGGAGAGATCGAACTGCACTTCAAAACCCGCGCGGCGACTCTGGAGGACGCACAGGCTCGAGCCGACGAAGTTGCGGACCTGGTGGAAGATGAATTAGACGATGCCGTCTATTCGCGTGACGGTCAATCCCTTGAGCAAATTGTGGGATATTGGCTCCAGATGCGTAACGCGACGCTGGCGGTAGCGGAATCTTGTACCGGAGGGCTCCTGGCCGAGCGCATCACTTCCGTTGCCGGCAGTTCGCGCTATTTTGTCGGCGGAGCGGTGGTCTATTCAAATAATCTGAAGACAGAATTCGCCGGCGTACCCGCCGACATGATCGTACGCCACGGAGCCGTCAGCCGCGAAGTCGCCGCCGCCCTGGCCGAAGGTATCCGCTATCGCTGCGAATCGACGCTGGGTGTAGGAATCACCGGAGTCGCGGGCCCTGGCGGCGGTTCGCCCGAAAAGCCTGTTGGCCTGGTCTTTCACGCTGTCGCCAGCGACACCGGAACCGAAGTCATCCAACGCAGTTTCCCCGGCGATCGCAAACGCATCCGCCGCTTCGCCTCGACGATGGCGCTGGATATGGTGAGAAGGAAACTGATGTAAAGCGGTGAGCGGTGAGCTACGAGCGATGAAAGTACAAGTTCTCGCTAATTGCTCACAGCTCATTGCTCATAGCCTGTTTTATGCGCCTCTTCATTGCTCTCGATATCGACGACCCCATTCGCGATCGCATCGCACGCTTCCTCGATGGAGTCCGCAACTTCTGCCCCGACGCCCGCTGGGTCAGACCGGAGTCCCTTCACGTGACGTTGAAATTCATCGGCGAGCAACCCGACGAAGCCGTCGAGAAGATCAAGCAAGCTCTGACAGACGTTTCTGACACCACTGCCGAAATTAAGTTTCGTGGCTACGGTTTCTTCCCGACATCGAAATCAGCGCGGGTTTTCTGGATCGGCATGGAGTCTGGCCCGCAACTCGCGCAACTGGCGGCGGCAATCGATGAAAGAATGGCGAAGCTCGGAATTCAAAAAGAAGACCGCGCCTTCAGCCCGCACCTGACCCTGGCTCGCGCCACAGGAGGATCAGGCTCTCCCCGCTGGCGCAAAGGAGACGGCCCCAATCGCGCTTTTTCGTATCTGCAAGAAAAGCTCTCCGCGCTTCCCGTCCCCGAGTTTGGTACTATGACTCCCCGCGAGTTCTTTCTGTACCAAAGCCAACTCTCCCCGAAAGGATCCAAATACACCAAGCTGGCAAACTTCGCACTAGGGTAGCGCAGGCAGCCTGCCGGCTGTCGCGCGGGCAACTTGCCCGCGCACCCGGCCCAAAGCGACCATGTCGAAATCGTTCCTAATCCTGGCTGCAGCCTATCTCCTCGGCTCCATCCCATTCGGTTATCTCCTGGTCCTTACCTTCCGCGGCGAAGACGTTCGCCGCACCGGCAGCGGCAACATTGGCGCGACCAATGTCTCCCGCAAATCGCCCACGCTCGGTGTCCTCACACTTATCCTCGACGCCGCCAAGGGATTCCTCGCCGTTGAGCTAGCTGCGTACTTCGGCCGAGCCACAGCCGATCCCCGCCTCTTGGCCGCCGCAGCCCTGCTCGCCATCACGGGACACATGTTCCCGGTCTGGCTCCGTTTTCGTGGCGGCAAAGGTGTCGCCACCGCCCTCGGCGCGCTCCTGCGTTTCGTTCCTCTGGCAGTTGGCGTTGCCGTTATCATCTTCGTAGTAGTCGTACTCATCTCGCGCCGCATTTCTGTTGGATCGATCGTGACTGCCGCATTCTTTCCAGCCACGGTGTGGACTCTTAAGCTATCGAGGGATCCTGCTGTTCTAGCCTTGATCGGGGTGGCGTCTTTGCTGATCATTGCCCGTCACTACAAAAACATTCTTCGCTTGATGTCTGGCGAAGAACCGCGATTCTCCCTGAGGCGCAAATGAGCCAGATCGCCATCATCGGCGCCGGTGCCTGGGGCACGGGCCTGGCCGTCGTGCTGGGACGCAAGGGATCGCATCGCGTCCGTATCTGGGCGCATGAACTCGACGTCTGCGACTCGATTAACCACCAGCATGTCAACGAGAGATTTCTGCCCGGCCGTCCCCTGCCTGAGGCGGTAACAGCCAGCAACGATCTCGCCTCCGTCCTCGAAGGCGCACAAGTCATCGTCAGTGTGATGCCCTCGCAGCACTGCCGTGCCCTGTTCGCCCGCATGCGCACTTTCATTCGCCCGCGAACACTGATAGTCAGCGCAACCAAAGGGCTCGAAGAAGGATCCCTTCTCCGCATCAGCGAGGTGATAGCGGACGCTCTCAAGCGTGACGATAGTCTGCCGCCACTTGTCGGAGCACTCAGCGGTCCCTCGTTCGCCCAGGAAGTGGCGCGTGGCGATCCGACCGCCATCACCATCGCCTCGCAAAGTGCCGCACTGCTCAGCACCATCCAGCAGGAATTCAGCGATACTAGCTTCCGCGTTTATACGAACAGTGACATCGTCGGTGTGGAACTTGGCGGCGCATTGAAAAACATCATCGCCATCGCTGCCGGCATCTGCGACGGACTCGGACTCGGCCACAACTCGATCGCCGCCCTCATCACCCGCGGCCTCGCGGAAATGACGCGTCTCGCCGTCGCTTGCGGGGGCCGCGCCGAAACCATGTCCGGACTCGCCGGCCTCGGCGACCTCGTCCTCACCTGCACCGGTGGCCTATCACGTAACCGCAGCGTCGGCGTCGAACTGGGGCGCGGCAAGAATCTTCCCGAAATTATCGCCGGCATGCACGGTATGGTCGCCGAAGGAGTCTTCACCACAACCGCTGCGGTCGGCCTGGCTCGTGCCCGAGGTCTAGAGATGCCGATCACTGAACAGATGCATGCCATCCTGCACGAAGGCAAATCTCCAAAAGAAGCCCTTCAGGAACTCATGATGCGCACCGGCAAAAGTGAGATCGCGACCTAAGATTTTCCTTCGTGTCCTTAGTGGTTGAAGATTTGGAGGCGTCCAGCGACGCTCAAGCTTCAATCACATCTCGATATTGTGTTCACGTGTTACTCTTTACCGGATTTTTCGGGAGGCCTCGATGCGTCTGAGCCCAATCGCAGCCGTCATAATCTCGCTCTGGTGCACCAACGTATCAGCCCAATCCAAAACCCTCGCCGAGCGCCTCGGCTATCCCCACGACTCGAAGCTGCTCATCATCCACGCCGACGACCTCGCAGTCGCTCACTCCGAAGACGCTGCCAGCTTCGACGCCCTCGACAAACACGCCGCGACTTCCGCCAGCATCATGGTTCCCTGCCCCTGGCTCACTGAAGTCGCTGCCTATGCCAAGGCGCATCCCGACGCCGATCTCGGCCTGCACCTCACACTCACTGCCGAATGGAAAACCGACCGCTGGGGCCCGGTCGAATCCAAAGATAAGGTCCCGAGCCTGCTCGATCAAGATGGATACCTCTGGCCCGAAACCGGCCCCGCTATCCAGCACATCAAGGCCGACGAAGCCGAACGGGAAATCCGCGCCCAAGTCGAACATGCAATCGCTGTGGGTATCCATCCCACGCACCTCGACAGCCACATGGGTGTGCTTTTCGCGCGCCCGGATCTGATCGCCGTCTACGTGAAGGTCGCGCACGATTACAAACTCCCATTCCTTGGAATGCTCACTCCCAACGCGCCCGCGGGCGTGTTCTCGGACAAAGACATCATGCTCGACTCGGTGGTCATCGCCAACCCAACCGTCCAGCCCGCGAACTGGAAGAATTTCTACCTGGATGCGATCAGGAACATGAAGCCTGGCCTGACCGAGTTCATCGTCCACCTCGCCCATGACGACGCCGAATCCCAGGCAGTGATGGTCGACCACCCCGACTACGGCGCAGCCTGGCGCCAGCGCGACTACGACGTGATCACCAGCCCGGAGTTCAAGAAGGCGCTAGACGACAATCACGTGATTTTGCTCCACTGGAGTGACCTGAAGAAGCTTCAGAGCCAATAGCGCCGGCGTCCCACCGGGCTGTGGCGGGGACGTCTCGCCCCCGCGCATCCCACGTAGTCCTAACGCTCCATGCACGCAACCCCTGCGCCAGACGGCACATCCCTTCAGGTACTTTCGTAACCCCCGAACCCCGCGCCCATGGCTCAATCCCGCCCATTCCCCTATAAAATTCAGTAGATATAGTGAAGTCCGCCGCCACTCCGCCCCCGGCGTCTGCGACGAGTGAAGGGAGAGACTTGTCCTCGACCGCTTCCAAACACGCCCGCATCCCGATTCTCTACCTCATACTCGGGGTGCTGCTGGCGATAAGTATCGTCCCGATGTATTTCTACTCGTCGCAGGTAGAAAGCAGCAACGGCGAACGGCTGAAGACCAACGAAAAGCTGCTGCAGAACACGGTCACGCGCTCTCTGGCTGACGATCTCTCACAGCACGAACGCTCGCTACGCTTGATGCTCGCCAACCTGTCATCGGCCATTCAGGTGGCCTCCGGCGGCGACATCGGCGAGAAGAATATCGAAGCCCCCGAATTGCGCGCCCTCCTCGAAAATTTCGTCTCTTCCTCCGACGAGATCGCCTACGCCACTCTGTTGAACTCTGAAGCCAAGGGCATCCGCGCCGGAAAAATCTCTCCTGATGCCTTTCTGCAGCGCGAATTCGAGCGCGCCTACGCCGCTGCTCGCGACGGCCGCGTCTACAACGGCCAGGCGCTGGTAGTCGGCGAGGGCAAGAATGTCCGCACCGTCTTCCTCGTCAGTGCCCCGGTGCAGTACGGCCCACGCTTTCTTGGCATGATCGCCACCGTGGTCGATCTGCAATTCCTGATTCGCCGCCTGCGCGAAGTCGGAGGCGGTCTCACACCCTACGTCGTCGATGCCCAGGGACGCCTGGTCGCCGCGGCCACTCCCGAATTCGCCACCGGCCAGGATATGAAGAATCTCGATATCGTGCGCAACTTCGTCGAGAGCGGCAACAAGGCCCAGCTCGCCGAAACTCGCGAATTCAACATGAAGTCTGGCCCAGAGCGCATCGAGATGTTAGGCACCTACAGCCCCGTCACTTCGCTCGACTGGGCCGTGATCGTGCAAAAGCCGCTCCGCGAGGCCTATCGCGACGTTTACGACATGCAGCGCACCGCCCGCCTGCTGGCCATTCTGATGGTGCTGTTAAGTATCGGCGTAAGCATCTTCGCCGCCCGCCGCATCACCAACCCGCTGCAGGTGCTCACCGAAACCAGCCGCGCTCTCGCTAGAGGAGATTTTTCACAGCGCGTACATCTGTGGAGCCGCACCGAAATCGGCGAACTGGCGCAAACGTTTAACAGCATGTCGGAAGAGCTCGAACGTTTCGTCGAAGATCTAAAGCGCGCCGCCGACGAGAACCGCGCCCTGTTTATGGGATCTATTCAGATGCTTGCCGGCGCCGTCGACGAAAAGGATCCTTACACGCGCGGCCACTCCGATCGCGTCACGCGCTACTCCCTGATGATCGCCAAAGAGATGAACCTGCCCTCCGCGTTCATGGAGATCCTGCAGATTTCCGCGCAGCTCCACGATGTGGGCAAGATCGGCATCGAAGATCACATTCTCAAAAAGCCCGGCGCGCTGACCGAAGAAGAATTCGAAGTGATGAAGACCCACACGACGAAAGGCGCCAACATATTGCGGCCGGTCACTCAGTTGGCTGAAATGCTACCTGGCATCGAGCTACACCACGAAGCGCTCGACGGCCGCGGCTATCCTTATGGCCTGAAGGGCGATCAGATTCCCCTTCTCGCGCGCGTCATCGCCGTAGCTGATACGTTCGACGCGCTCACCACGAACCGTCCTTACCAGCAGGCGCACACACCCGATCAGGCTTTGCAGATCATCAAGAACCTGGCCGGCAAGCGCCTCGATCCTGCCGCCGTTGCCGCCCTGCTCGCGGTTTACGAACGTGGCGAAATCAAAATCCAGCGCTTCACCATCAAACGCCCCATCCTCCAACCGCAACCGCAGCCCCAATCGCCGGCCGTAGCTGCGGCTGCGGCAGCGGCAGGGCCTCAAGAACCCGCAACATTAGAACGCACCAGAGTGTAGCTATCGCACCGTGGCGCCCGGCGTCTCGCCCGCCTGCCTGAATCTTCACAGAAACTCCCGTATAGTTGCATCCCCGCAACCTTCTCGTCGTACCACCACGATATAATTGCCTCCGCATGTCCTTGGTCCCTGGCACCAAGCTTGGCCAATATGAAATCCTCGGGCCTCTCGGCGCTGGCAGCATGGGCGAGGTGTACCGTGCCCGCGATTCCCGCCTGAATCGCGACGTCGCCATTAAAGTCCTCCCCAAGTTGGTTTCGGCCGAACCTGATCGGCTGCAGCGTTTCGAGATCGAGGCCAAAGCCGCTGCCGCTCTGAGCCATCCCAATATTCTCTCGGTCTTTCAAATGGGAACTCACGAGGGAGCGCCCTACCTGGTAACTGAACTCCTGGAAGGCAAGACCCTCGGCGAAAGCCTGAGGCGCGGCCCATTGCCCTTGCGTCAGGCAATTCAGTTTGCTGTGCAGATCGCCCATGGTCTGGCCGCTGCGCACAGCAAAGGCATCGTGCATCGCGATCTCAAGCCAGAAAACCTGTTCGTCACCAAAGACGGACGCGTCAAGATTCTCGACTTCGGCCTGGCCAAGGTCGCCCCATCGCAGCAGACGGCGACAAATCTGGCAACCACCATCACGCGCCTCGGCGTCGCGATGGGAACCGTGGGCTACATGTCTCCCGAGCAGGTCCGCGGACAAGTGACCGACCATCGCACTGACATTTTCGCGTTCGGCGCGATCCTCTACGAGATGGTCATGGGCCAACGAACTTTTCAGAGAGCCACCGAGGCCGATACCGTCAGCGCCATTCTCAACGAAGAGCCCCCGCCCATCTCGCAACTCTCACCCGATATGCCTTTGGCTTTGGAGCGAGTGATTCGCCGCTGCATCGAGAAGAATCCGGAGCAGCGCTTCCATTCCGCTTCCGATCTGGCCTTCGCGCTTGAGGCATTGTCGGATCCGGCATGGACGCACACCGGCGCGCACGCCATCCCCGTCGAGCCGCCAAAACAGCGCCGGCTTTTGTCGATCGCTGTTGCTCTAGTCATTCTCCTCGTAGGCGGCTTTCTCGGATATCTCTGGCTCCAGCCGAGCCAAGGGCCCAGCGTGGCGAATTACGTTCAACTCACGCACGACGGCCAGCCCAAGAGCCTGATAGGAACCGACGGTGCACGGCTTTTCTTGGCGATGGGCGTGGGAAGCTCGGCTAGCTTCTCACTACGCGGGATCGCAGAATTGTCAACCGCCGGAGGATTGCCAAAGAAGATCGATGTGATGACGTCTGCGGATATGGTCCCGCTCAGCCTCTCGCCCGACGGATCGCAACTTTTGCTCATCGAGGGCCAGGGCGCTCCTCCCAAAGGTCCCTTAAACAGCGTCCCAATTCTTGGCGGAACGTCCCGCAGGATCGGCGATTTCGTCGCCGAAACGGCTGCGTGGTCTCCCAATGAAAAACTCCTGGCCTATACCAACCTCGGTGACTTGTATGTTGCCAAAGCCGATGGCAGCGAGGCGCGCAAACTGATCAGCGTTAGCGGCGACATCCGCAATGTCACCTGGTCGCCCGACAGCTCTCACCTGCGGTTCGATTCCTCGGAGACCGCCGGAACCGTGGGCCTGCAAATCGAGCGCGAAGTCTCAGTCGATGGTACTGGCCTCCATCCCCTGCTACCTGGCTGGCACAATCCACCCGACGAGTGCTGCGGCAAGTGGACTGCCGACGGCAAGTATTTCGTTTTCCAGTCTCAAGGCCAGATCTGGGCCCTGGCGAACGCGAGCATCTTTCAATCCGCTCCCAAGCCGGTCCTTTTGACGTCAAGCCCGATGACGTTATCGTCACCGCTTCCCAGCAAAGATGGCAAGAAACTGTTTGTCATCGGCCGCACATACCGCGGCGAGTTAGTTCGTTTTGATGCAAAGACGTCTCGATTCCTGCCTTTTCTGAATGGCATCTCCGCCGAGTACATCGATTTTTCCAAAGACGGCAAGTGGATCACTTACACGTCCTATCCTGAAGGCACGCTTTGGCGCAGCCGGATTGACGGCTCCGAACGCCTCCAGCTCACGTTCCCGCCCATCTCGCCGGTTCTTCCGCGCTGGTCGCCCGACGGAAAAAGCATCCTCTTCTTCCAGTTCGCTCAAGGAGCGGACAAGCCGGCAAGGATTTACCAGGTTTCTCCTGACGGCGGAAGCCCCCGCCTTCTACTGCCCGATGATTCCAGCCAGCAGCTTGATCCCAACTGGTCGCCCGACGGCAGCAAAATCATCTTTTCCGGCGAGTCGAACAATCCGGCCTCGTCGATCCGTATTCTCGATGTCGCCACCCACCAGCTTTCCTCTCTCCCCGGCTCTGAGGGCTTGTATTCGCCGCGCTGGTCTCCTGACAACCGCCGGATTTCAGCATTCTCCCCCGACTCCAAAACCTTGCTGTTGTTCGATCTAGGTACACGCAAGTGGACGGAACTAGTCAAAGGCTCCCTGGGCTGGCTCTCCTGGTCACATGACGGACAATTTGTTTATGTGCTGGATTACCGACAG
Source organism: Terriglobia bacterium (assembly GCA_020073385.1). GTDB lineage: Bacteria > Acidobacteriota > Terriglobia > Terriglobales > Acidobacteriaceae > Sulfotelmatobacter. The sequence continues at coordinate 60,710 of JAIQFH010000028.1, forward strand.
AAAAGCGCAGTGATGCGGGTACGTGTCAGCGACGGGAAAATTGAGCAAGTCGCCGACGTGAAGGACTTCCCCGCCGCCGGCCGCTACGGCGGAGCACTGGCTCTGACTCCCAACGACGAACCCCTTCTGCTCCGTGACACCGGAGCACAGGACGTCTACTCGGTAGACTGGCAGTCACGATAGCACTCAACCGTAACGCGGGCGTCCCGGTAAAGAGCGACCACCACAAAGGACACGAAGGGAAACGACTCTCGGGCTTCCTTCGTGTACCTTCGTGGCCTTCGTGGTTATTGCCTTTTACCCCGCAACTCTACAATGCGGCTACTCGCCGCTGCATCAGCAGGAAATAAAGCGCCACCATGATCAGCAGGAATCCATTCACCGCCAAAACGACGGGCGCCGTGTAGATCGGCACCAGCCATCCTGAAACCAGATTCCCGATGGGCATCCCGCCACGAAACGCGAAGTTGTAAACACTCATTACCCGGCCCCGCATTTCATTGGTCACGTTCAATTGCACAAGCGAAGTTACAGTCGCGAAGACCGCCATCATCGATGCCCCGACCAGGATCAGTATGGCGTAACTCACGGGCAGAAATTTCGAGAGCGAAAATCCCGCAATTCCCGCCCCCAGCAGCATCAGCATGCTAAGCGCAAAGCGCCCCTTCTTCGATATGTTTCCCAGGCTCGCCACGCCCAGTGATCCGATGATCGATCCCACCCCCATCAGCGACAGCAGGTTGCCATACGTCTCGGGGCCGCGATGGAAAATGTCTTTCACAAACACGGGAATGTACGTCCGCATCGGCATGCTCAGGAACGTCATCGCGAACGCCAGGATGATGAGCGCCACCATCGCGCCCTGACGCCAGATGAAGTGAATTCCCTGCTTCAGGCTCTTGAACATCGATTCGCCGGACTTCTCGGGCAGGTAGCGCGCGCTGATGATCGATAAGGAAATGACGGGAGCAAGGAACGAAAGCGCGTTCAGGCCGAAGCACCATTTTTCTCCGAGACGGGCGAGAGTAATCCCCGCCAGCGCCGGACCCACCGTTACCGCCAAGTTGAATTGAATGGAGTTCAGCGCGATGGCGTTGGGCATATCCTCGCGATCGACCAACGTCGGAATCAGCGCCTGATATGCGGGTCCGCCAAAAGCCTGTGCGAAGCCCGAAACGAACGAGAGACAGAGGATCGGCCACACGTGCGTCAGCCCGAAGGCCACGAGAATCGTCAACGTCGCAGCACTCGCCATCTGTATGTATTGCGATACCAGCAGGATCTTGCGGCGCTCAGTCCGATCCGCGACGACTCCACCGATCAGGGAGAACAGGAAGATCGGAATCCCCGCCAGGAATTGATCCAGAGCCAGCAGGAATGCAGAATGGCTCAACCGGTAGATGAGCCATCCCTGGGCGACGATCTGCATCCACGTGCCGATGCTGGACATGCAGGCGCCGATCCACATGAGGCGGAAGTCGCGGTAGTGAAATGCCTTGAAGACTCGGCGGAACGTCGAGGTTTGGATTTGGTCGGATGCGGCCACAGTTCAGGTCTATATCTTCGCACGAGTCGAGCTCAGCAAGACTCAGATGCTCGTCAGCAGCCCACGGTGCGTTTTTTCTTGACACGCGTGCCGTAGCGTCGCCGTCCGGCGGCTCATCGTCTTGAACGCCAGTAGTGGTGACAAATCGGGTGCCCCGTCCTTGTCTCGCGTTTTTGGCGAGATAGGGCGGGGGATTTGACTTTCACGGCGATCCGCCTTAAAAATAGCGTCCTCCCGAAATTTCGGTCCACCGTAAACGAACCGAAGATCGTCGCATGCTCACAAAATAAAGAGCAGAAAGCCTCAGGCTTGCTGCTCTTTTCCCTGCCTTAGCTTCACCCGCAGGTGGTTATTGGTTGAGCGGATTGAATGTCAGGATGCCCGCTTCATCGTTGGAGCACACACCAGCTGGGTCGACGCGAACTACGGCATCTTCTTCAGCGCAGAAGGCACGGAGACCAGTCTGGTTGATGGTAACCGGAACCGCAAGAACGGTGTAGCCAACGTTGACACCGCCAGACACTGTGCCGGCGCCAGTCGAGAAATGATATCCGCTCTTGCCGCTGGCAGGCGGGTTGCCGTCGTGGGACAGAACTGCGTCGATCAAGCAAGCAGTGGCCGTTCCAGGGGTGCAAGCCGCGCCGATCGGTCCGCCGAGTGCGAGCAGGTTCGCAGCAAAGCCGACCGTCGGATAGGTCGAGCCGTAGGTGATTTCAGCCGTATTGATGGTACGGATCGACGCGACAGCAGACGACTCGTTGGCCGCCATGCGCGCACGGAGTAAGTTCGGAATCGCGATAGCTGCGATAATCAGGATGATGGCCACGACGATCAACAGCTCGATGAGCGAGAAACCTTTTTGCTTCTTCATTGTCCCTTCCTTAGTAAGTATTAAGTTGACTCCCTTGATTCGACTCGTGCGCGCCAGCCTCCACTCGGCCTATCTGGGCTCACTCGGTCACTAAACACGCTGCACGTACGCCACCACTTAACTTTGCCTTCCAGGCTCACGGGCCTTTGGTGCAAGTGGTTTGTTTTATTAGGAAGGCTATCTTAAGTAATAGGTCACATTAGTTAGCTACATTGTCATCGTGACCGGAATTGGCAGTTAGTCGACAAATATTGTTAGAGCGCTAACATACGAATTACTTATCTTAACTAGCAAGATACTGTGAGGCTGATTACGGTGATTGAGATCACAGATCGACCTATGTTGTAAACGAATGTGATCTAAGTCACAGTGATTTAACTCACACGGTTTGCGCTTTCGAAAGCCACCGCCTTAGCAAGTCTCTATCTCGCTACTCGAACTGGCACCGTGGCCTCTCTTTATATGACGTATTTACCACTGGCAGGCTGCAGAACAATTCGATCAGGCAATCGATTTGTGGTTGGCGCAGAGATGCACAGCTTGAACAATGCAGTTTGTGAAACCGTCTTGAGAAAGCGCGGCTTGAAGGCGGCGTTGTAGAGGTCCGGCCCCAAAGCGCAAGGCTTTAGCTCCAGAGGTACGCACCGAGTCGCGTGATAACCGTTCAAGACCCGTTATGGTCTGACGCACATCACATAGTGCGCATGAGATAAAGCAGTTCGACGACTCATCAGTGTGATCGGCATCACTGAAACACCTTCCTGGCCGATCTATGCTGAGACTGCACGTAGTTCTGTTACCCCGTCATTCCATTTTTTTTCTGCCATTATAACGACAGAGGAGACTGGGTGCAGGGGGCGACCACCCTCGGTTGCCCCCGCGTGCTTAGATCTCGAACGTACTCCAAGCCCCTGCCTCCTGGCACATGTGGAACTGTGCCCAGCACTAAGCTTCCTTCTCGGCAGTGTTTACTATTTTGACATCTTGCGCCGCCTTCAACCAAGGCTGGAGAATGTGCACCGCGAAAGAGGGCCTTCACAAAAGTAACCTGCCCTTCGATCGCAAGAAGGCATCAAAATAGGGCGATGCAGAGTGGTTTCAAGTCCGTGATGACCGCGACTTGTGCGCTCGCGCTTTGCGGCGGAGCTCTGTCGCAAGCTCAAGGAACGAATAAGGCTTCGCCTCCTGGCGTGAAACCCGCACGCGTACCGGCAAATCGCAGAACTCTAAGCACTCGCGACCGTTCCTCGGTGATCGCCGTCGCGCTGCACTCTAAAGGGACTCGCGACGCTGGCCGCGACTGCTCGCATCTGGTGCACGCCATTTATGAACGCGCTGGATTCCCCTACGCCTATGCCGATTCCGACGATCTGTATGCAGGTGTGCCCGGATTTCGCCAGGTGGCACAGCCCCAACCGGCCGATCTGGTCGTCTGGCACGGGCATGTGGGGATCGTGATTCGTCCTTCAAGGCACAAGTTCCTCAGCCTGTTGAGCAGAGGACCCATCGTTGACGACTACCAGAACCAATACTGGAAGAGCCGCGGGCAGCCGCGCTTTTGTCGTTACATCAAGCACGATTCGTAAGCGCCTCCGCTGATAATTCCTCCCAAACGAGAAGCCCCGCCCTGTCTCGCTGGTTTGCGAGTGAAAGGCGGGGCCCCCGAACGACTCCCGGATATCAGGCAGTGGCCGGATGTGTGGTCATCCAGTTTTTCGGTGGCACACCTCTCGGGAGAATTTCCAGATAGATCACGGCGTAATGAAACGCCACCCCGGCAGCCGTAACTGTTGCGAGCGTGAGTGCGAATTCGGTCCACTTGGGAACATAGTAGAAGCCAGAACTCGCCTGGAACGCCGTGATCGACACATTCAGCCGATTGGCCATGAATCCCATCACGACCAGCGCGCAGGTCCCATAGAGCGCATTCGGATTGTTGCGCACTTTGGACTGGCTCAGCAGGAATACCGGGACGATGACGAACATGGCTATCTCAAACCAGAAGAGGAGACTCTCCTCGCGCCATCTGAACAAATAAGCGGCGCCTCCGTGCGTAACCAGGTCGATGCCCCGCAGCAGAGCATAGACGTACAGCATGGGCGCGATGATCTGGCTCATCTCGGAAAGTACCCGGGGATCGACCCGCGCATGCAAAGACCGATTACAGAGATAGACGGCCATAATGGTGGCCGCCAATCCTGCCGGCACTGCCGAGAGATAAAAAAGAGTCGGCAGAAATGAGCTGTACCAGAGAGGATCGACCTTGCCCTTCGCCAGCAGATAGAGCCCGCCAAGAAACGATTGATGGAGCGAAGACAAGATGGCGCCGGTCAGGACCAGAGCAATCAGAAGATGATGGTGCCATTTCAGATACAGCTCGCGCAGCCTCACCCAGGGGATCTTCTCGACCAGGGAAGGAGAAAACTCGAGAGACAGGACCGTGGTGTAGAGCATCACGCACCACGAAACCTCGAACAGCACCGACCGCCGGTTCCACATCACAATCGGATGCCAGATCCTCCAGGGCAGACCGAGTTCATACATCATCCCGACGATGACCGTGAGGTATCCGAGGAACGACAGCAGCACGGCGGCACGGACCACCGGACGGTAACGCTCGAAACCGAGCAGATACACGGCAGCAGCGATCGCGAAACCACCCGCCGAAATCCCCACCCCGCAGAGTGTGCCCAGGCCAACCCAGAGTCCCCATGGTTGTGAGTCGACCAGGTTGGTCGATGCCTGAAAGCCCAGCGCGAAACGCGCGTAGGCGGCATAAGCTCCTGCGAGAAATATGACGGCGACAATCGTACGCCAGAATGTAAGTTTAGGAAGCCGGGTATTAGACATGATGTGGATCCTTTCCGCTGCCTGACTGCGCACTCGCTTCTTCGGCCTCAGCCAGAGCCACGAGTTTCCTGCGGTTAGTGATCCAGTAGAGACCGGCGAGCAATCCGCCGCCTACCATAACCACGGTTGGGATGTCCCCCAGCGCGTTCGCGGTGAGCACGGGCATCGGCTGCGCCTCGACCTTGGTAAATCCCAGTTTTTCGAAAGGAATATCAGAGATGTAGAAGACCGATGTACCTCCAACTTCCTCACTGCCGTAAATGTGCTTCACGTATTTGGCGTCGGAGAGAATGCGTCGCTGCGCCTCCTCGAGGATTTCATCGCGCCAGCCGACGATGGAAGCTTGCACGGGACAGGCTTCGACGCAAGCTGGAGGCTGTCCCTGCGCTTGCCGCGCGTAGCACATGTCGCACTTGGTGACAAAGGGCGCGAGCTTCGACCACTGATAGCGCGGCACATTGAATGGGCAGGCCACGAGGCAGTAGCGGCACCCGATGCACTTGGAAGCATCGTAGGTGACCGGGCCCAGGTCGGTTTTCTTAAGCGCCCCGACTAGGCACGCCGACGCGCACGCCGGGTCCTGACAGTTCATGCACATCCGCCGGACGTAGCGGTCGCCGTGCTCTTCGACGACGGTAAACGCGGTCGGCGAGAGTTTCGGCTCTGGGTCCTGCGAAAAACCGCGGAGTTGTTTGCAGGCCGCCTCACAACTGAGACAGCCAATGCACTTGGTGATGTCGATCAGGATTGCTTTGGTCTTGGGCATTCCATTCTCCTTCGTCCCCGGCAGTTCAGTTGAGGAAGAATTCGCTGATGATCCTCTGGCGCATCTCCGCGTCAACGCGCTGCAGAAGACCGTTGACCGGAACTCCTCCATCTTGCGCGAGGGCAGGATTGAGTTTTGCCACCTCGGCATTGAGCCGAGTCTGGTTGTAGTGCATCCAAGGCGCGATCATGGACGCCTGCATCAGATTGCGCTGGTTGGTGTTGAAGTCGGGTGCCTTAAGGGTGGCGATCCAGCCGTCTTTGTAAGGGTCGCCCAAGGCGAGCGCGGGGTTGTGGATGACGTCCTGATTAATGTGAGTGACAACACCTTCGATTGGCGAGACCAGGTCGAATGCGAACCCGTCGGCGTAGATGGTCATCAGCCTCTGGCCCTGTCGCACCCAGCGGTCCGGCTTCGCCACCTCGATGCGATCGATTTTTCCGACCAGATCGGCGGTGAACGAGTCGAATCCGACGCGCGCTTCTTCATGCCCTTCCCGCAGCACCCAGGTGTGGCCAGGATGAAAGCAATAGTCCTGCGGAATGGCAAATCCAGCTTGCTTGGTCATCAACGGAGCTGGGGGCTTAAGCGAGGGACGCGCCGTTGCCGGCAACGCCTGCGCCGGACGAAACCACAAGTAGTTAACGGAGATGACTACGAGGAAGGTCAGCAATACAAAAAGTATGGACATGATGCCCTCGGTCTAGCGGAGTCTCCCATTTCGGATCAGGCGACCGCCACTAAACAGAGAGCACGTCAGTAACAATTTGTACGTACTCTGCAACCCATTGATTAGAAACGGATCATTACGATCGAGACCATCTCGCTGAGCCTGAGACGCCACTGCGTTTTGCAAATCGCCGCTGCGTTTTGCAGGGTTGGAATAAGGGAGTGGTCAGACCACGGGAGCGAGATCCTTGAGGGCAGCGGTCACGTTGGATTTAAGGTGCTTTCCCGGAGAGACCAACCACAGATGGTTGCGCGTTGATCACACAACCCCATGCAGTGCGTTCGGAGCACTCCTCAGAATTCTCTGGTGCGGAGGGTGTGTCACCCGCTGCACAGGAATACGAGCCCCTGGTTCCGCTCCAATGGTCGAGCAGCGCCTTCTCCCCCTCATTTTGGATCTTACCTACCGTCCGCGGCTGCAGATTACCGGAGCCGGGAAACAGCAGATACAGAATGCCGTCAGACTCGCCTCCGTGGCGTGCATCAGATCTGATACCCAGGACATCGGCCAGTGCGACTGAGCCTTCCCCTAGGGTCCCAATATCTGCATAAATGGCAAATGACCATTTGGCGTTGCGGAGGTTCATGACAACGGCGAAATCACCCAGCCGCGCCCCTCCCCAATCCGCCACATCTCTTGGCAAGGCTACATAAGGGATCGTCGACGCGTCTACGTATCCAGTGGGGTCATCGAACAACTTGGTTTTGTCCGAAAGAGACGTGCATGAAATGTAGTAGCCGGGAAACGGATCGCTCTCTTGTTGAGTCAACGGGTTGCCGTCTCGACCCGTAACGAGGCCGTTCCAACGGGCCGGCGCGCCCGCATTCGCCAATTCATCAAGCCCCGTGTCATCGGGGTTGTAAGCATTCGGGGCGCCGTCCGCGTCAATCGTCATACCCGAAATGAAAAAGAATGCCCGGGTGTTCGGCAATTTCCAGACCGTCGCGTCATAAAAGCGCTGCGCTTCTTGATCGCCTTGATCCCGAGCGACAATGTCCAACACCATCGAATCCGCCCGTGCGCATTCGCCTGCTCTGCCTCCGAGCGTCCCATCTGGCGCCGCGCGATTGCTCGAATGGATATGCAAAGCAACGGACTCTCCAAAGACTCGCGCTGCTTGCGCAAAACCCGACGCGCACAAGAATCCGGAAAGTATCGTAGGTATGAGTAGTTTCCTCATCGAATCGATTCCTCCACCTATCTCATAATCGGGAGAGATCAGGAGATTCCCAGCTTAAGCCGCTCCTTACGGTCCGAAACCTGTCAATAGTTGCAGCCGTTACACATATCGGCATTTTCGAACTCTCGCTCTAGGCGTTCATCGAAAAACTCGAAGCCCCATTATTTGTCGGACCGGTTTTAACTCAGGATTGGCTCTTTTTTTAACCTCCGCAGCAGCGACGTAGGGTGAATCCCAAGTATCTTCGCGGCCTGGGTCTTGTTGTTCCCGGTGGCGGCCAGGACTTTGCGAATGTAGTCCTCTTCTAATTCGCGCAGGCTGACCAGGAAGTCGCCCCCGGGCTCTCCATCGTTGGAGAAAACTTCGAGATGGTTCGAATTCTTGGACTCGCGAATTTCTTCGGGCAGTGAGATCGCGTCGATGTTGCCTTCGGGAGCGAGAATCATCGTGCGCTCCACCACGTTCTTCAATTCCCGGATGTTGCCCGGCCAGGGATAGTTCATGATCAGCTCAGCGGCTTCGGGCGTAAATCCCAGAAAGTTCTTCTTCAGCTCTTCGTTGAATCTCTGCACCATATCGAGGGCCAGCGGAAGGATGTCTTCCCGTCTCTCGCGCAGCGGCGGAATAAAGAGTGGCACTACGTTGAGGCGATAAAAGAGGTCTTCGCGGAAGCGTCCCTGGGCCACGGCCTCCTTCAGGTTCGTATTCGTAGCGGTGACCACGCGGACATCGACTTTGATGGACTTGGTCCCGCCAAGGCGGAGAAATGTTCCTTCTTCCAGCACGCGCAGCAGTTTGGCCTGCACGCTGGGCGACATGTTGCCGATCTCGTCGAGGAACAGAGTCCCGCCGTGGGCGCGCTCGAGCAACCCCTCTTTGCGGCGGCGGGCATCGGTGAAGGCGCCGGGTTCAAATCCGAACAATTCACTTTCAAGCAGCGCGTCCGGCAACGTGGCGCAATTCAGTTCGAGCAGCGGCTGATTCGCCCTCGGACTGGAGTAGTGAATGGCGCGCGCCAGCACGCCCTTCCCCGTTCCACTCTCGCCCTGAATGAGAATCGTGGTGTGATCGGTCTCGGACGCCTTGCGCGCCACTTCTAGCATGTTGCGCATGGCGGGATTCTGCGTGACGACCCGTCCGAAGTCGTATTGCCCCTTGGCGATTTCTACGGTGTCGCGCACTCGTACCCGCAGCGACAGCATCTCCGAAGCGCGTTTCAGCGTAGCTGTCAGGTCGGTCAAGTGGAATGGCTTGATGAGATAGTCGAACGCGCCCAGCTTCATCGCTTCGACAGCGCGGTCGACCATGTGGTAGGCGCTCATCATGACGACGATGCATGCGCCATTGGCGGCCCTGATCTGGCGCAGAACCTCGACACCATCGATTCCGGGCAGCACGATATCGAGCAATACCAGATCGGGTTTCTCGTCCTTGAAAATCTGCAGCGCCTCTTCACCCGAGGCAGCGTTCAGGATCTCGAAGCCCTCGGCGGTAAGTCCGCGACTGATGGTACATAGCGTCAGTTCTTCATCATCGACGATTAAGACGGAATAGGCCATGGCTATTGAATGATTACCTCGCTGCTCTTGGCGCCTTCGACGTGCGCGGCTTCGGGCTGGCGGAGAGGCAGAGTGATCGTCACGGTCGTGCCACAGTTCGGTGCGCTCTCGACTTGGATCTCGCCCTCGTGACTACGCACGTAGGTCTGGCTGATGCTCAACCCCAAGCCGGTTCCCTTCCCGCGCTTGGTCGTAAAGAAGGGCTCAAAGACATGAGGCAGCACGTCGGGTGGAATGCCGCAGCCGGTATCGACTATGCGGATCTCGACGCTATCGCCGGAACGTAAGCGCTCGGCGAAAACCGTAATCCGGCCTCCTTCGGGAGTAGCTTGAGCGGCGTTCAGCAGCAGGTTCATCAGCACCTGCGAGAGCTGGTTGGCATCCACGCGGATGTTTGGCAGATCCGTGGGCACGCGGTTTTCAAGGATGCGTCCGTGGAGCATGGGCTGATGCTGCAGAAATGCGAGCGTCTCGGCCACAAGACGATGCAGGTTGAGCTTGCTCAGGATCAGTGGGCTCGGCCGCGCGTAATTCATCAGACTGCGCAGTGTCACCGAGATGCGCCGGGCGGCCTCGATGCATTGCTCGATCTCATGGCGTCCTTCGGGCGGAGCATTGTTCAGCTCCAATTCGAGATGAGAGAGAATTCCGAGCAAGGGGTTATTGATTTCGTGCGCGGCTCCGAGCGCAAGTTGCGTCAGCGCGGCGTACTTCTCGTATTCCGCGAGCTTGGCCTGAAACTGGCTCTTTTCCTTGTTGAGCTTGCCATCCTCGGAGAACCGCAGGAACAGTTCTTGCAGAGCGGAATCACGCTCCTTCTCCCGCTGCCGGATCGTCTCCTGCAGTTGTTCGAGTTCCTCGCGCAGACTCTCACTGTCGTGATGCTGCGCCCTGCAGAATCCAAGAAGCAGCACCAACGCCACAACCAGAAAAGGGAGGATGTAAAGGGCAAACAACGCTTAAGCCCCCCTTTCCGAACATGGCAGCCCAACGGGTCCGGCAGGGGGGATGTCAGGAAGGAGCGGTCGACCTCGACGCGAAATGAGCGGGCGGCTACCGCGTAGTCTGCTCGATTCGCATACGTTCCTCACCGACCTTTATAGGCCCAAGGACGATATCGGGCTGTGATCTGAGTCACGGGAAGCAGTGTTCGGAATTGCGGGGCGCGTGCGCGGTCCACCAGCCTGCGCGCAGAGTGCCATCTATCGTCAATTCCCTTTTGCTACCTTACGCGTTGCGCCGTGAGTTAGTACCTGATTCAGTTCGTTCGACCGCGGCCCGGCCGCTTTTGCATTCGGAAGTAACATTCGACGTGCAAGCTCTGGCCCGACTTGAGAAGTACGGGAGGTTGTTTCTGGAGAGGCAGCTCGCAGAGTGCACAGATACGCTCTTTCCGCTTTTTCTGGCTCGTGGCGGGAGGATGCGGGTTGGATGCGAATTTCAAGTTGCGCTCGGTGGACATGGCCTCTTCCGAAATCCAGCGCACGGCTATGAAGGCGTCGATGACCCGTAAAATCCAGACTAGCTACAAGGCGGACCGGACGAAATCGGGTGAATCGGGTAAGGATGGGCATGTCCGGCTACGTTTTCCGGACCACATTGCAGTGTGATGCTGGTCACAGAGAGCCTCCCAGCGACCGCCTAAGATGAGTTGAGCGAATGGCGAACAGACTCAGGGCAGGGATTCTGGGGTACGGACGCATGGGTCGTGCCTTTGTCGCTGCCCTGCAGCAGAGCGAGCTTTGGGAAGTCTCGGCGGTGTACGACATCAGCGCAGCCGCCCGACAGCTGGCGCGTCAGAATCTACCCGAGGCTGCCATCTACGACGCTCCCGATCCCATCTTCGCCGATCCCTCCATTGATGTGGTCGGCCTCTTCACGCTGGCCGACGCGCGGCCGCAACAAATCCGCCAGGCTTTGGTCCGCGGCAAACACGTTCTGGCGGAAAAGCCACTCGGCGCCGACGTGGCCACGGAATGGCAACTGGTGCACGAGATCGAGGCCAGCGACCGCTTCGTTGCAGTCAACCTTTTCAATAGAAATGCGTGGTATCACAAAGATATACAGAGGTTTATCGCCGACGGCCAGATTGGCGACCTGGCCGTGATCCGCGTCTGCCACATGACGCCGGGCCACATGCCCATGGAAGGACACGATCCCGAGGGGCCGCCTTTTCACGATTGCGGCATGCATTATGTGGATGTCGCCCGCTGGTACGCCAACAGCGAATACAAGACCTGGCACGCGCAAGGCATTCGCATGTGGGACTACAAGGATCCTTGGTGGGTTCAGGTACACGGCACGTTTGCCAACGGAATCGTGTTCGATATAACGCAAGGCTTCGTCTACGGACACCTGGCGAAGCAACAGCCCCACAACTGCTACCTCGACGCGATTGGCACCAAAGGCGTCGCCCGCATGCGGCATGACTTTGCCATGGCCGCGGTTGAGTTATATGGCGTGGGGGAAACGGTCTACAAAACTGCGCCGTTCAATGACAAGAAACTTGATGTGATGGTTGATGTCTTTGCCCGCTCCGTGATCGCCGGCAAGAACCTCGGATTCCCGCAGGCCCGCGACAGCGTGATTGCCTCAGAAGTCAGCTGGGCGATGCTCAATGACGCCATGGCAAACCAGCCACCAGCGCGGGGAACTCCGGAAGAGATGCGGCAGATTCTCGCGCACCGCCGCAATCTGATCGACGGATTTGGACTCCCGGCGAAGACCGAGGAACTGCTCGACGGCTCGCTCGTGTCGAGCTGACTTCCCACAGGGTATAATGCAGAGTTTTCCAAGGCGCTCTGTGTTCGAGCCCCGGTCCGCGGCCCTTCCTTGCGTGGACAACACCGAGCAAAGGCTCATGAGTGCGTTGGTCACGCTGATCATCCCCATTCGTGTGTCGGGAGCGGTTTGTCCGCGGGACGCGTGTGCTGATCGCAGTTCGTGCTGATGGAGGATTCTTGAGACTCTTACCCCGCGACGAGAAGTTCTTCGAGTTGTTCGCCGAGCTTTCCGGCTACCTGACGGAAGGAGCAAAGCTGCTGCGCAGCATTCTGGAGGATCCGCGCGACTTGGGAATGCGGGTCGAGCAGGTACAGGCAATCGAGCACAAGGCGGACCGGACGACACACGCCATCATCGCCAAGCTCAACCAGAGCTTCATCACGCCCTTTGACCGGGAGGACATTCACCGGCTGGCGTCCTCGTTGGACGACGTGCTCGATTTCACCAATGCTGCGGCTCACCGGTTGGTGCTCTACAAGATTACCCAACCGCCGCCAGTCGCCGCCGAACTTGCCGGATTGATCGTACTGCAAAGCGAAGAACTGGCCCACGGTGTATCAGTGCTGGAGAAAAATGGCGCGGTCCTGAAGCACTGTGACGAAGTCAACCGCCTGGAGGATGAAGCGGACCACATCAGCCGGCGGGCCATTGCGCTGCTGTTCGACACCGAGAAGGATCCGATCCAGCTCATCAAGTTCAAAGAGTTGTATGAGGTGCTGGAAATGGCCACCGATAAAGCCGAGGATGCCGCCAACGTCCTGGAAGCAATCGTGCTCAAGAGCGCGTAATCAAGATCTGCAACAACGGAGACGAGTCCCACTTCCCACATGCATGCCGACGTTCTGCTGGTCCTGATCACCATTCTGGTGGCGCTGATTTTCGACTTCGTGAATGGATTTCACGATTCCGCGAACAGCATTGCCACCGTGGTGTCGACGCGGGTGTTGTCTCCACGACTGGCAGTCGTTTGGGCGGCGACCTTCAATTTTCTGGCCGCGTTTTTTTTCGGCACGGCGGTCGCTAACACCATCGGCAGCGGCATGATTCGGCTGGAGTTCGTGGATCAGTACGTGGTACTGGCGGGACTGTTCGGGGCAATCGCCTGGGATCTGCTGACGTGGTGGTGGGGGCTGCCGACTTCGTCGTCGCACGCACTGATCGGAGGCTATGCCGGGGCGGCAATGGCGCGGGCGGCCTTGCGCTACGGGATTGCAGCTATGCCGAACGTCATAATTCCGCACGGCTGGACCAAGACTCTGGTCTTCATCGTCATTGCGCCCATGATTGGGCTGGCGCTTGGATTCATCTTCATGCTCTCGGTGTACTGGATCTTCCGGCGCTCCGCGCCACAGCCGGTCGATCGGTTATTCCGTCGCCTGCAGTTGCTCTCCGCGGCCGCTTATAGCCTGGGCCACGGCGCCAACGACGCCCAAAAAACCATGGGCATCATCGCCGGAGCGCTCTACACCGGCGGCTTCATGACCAAGCAGGACATGGTGGGAAGGTGGGGACACCTGCATTGGCCGATCATCCTGGCGGCGCATGCGGCCATTGCAGCGGGCACGTATTTCGGCGGATGGCGTATCGTCAAAACCATGGGTCAGAAGATCACTAAGCTGAGACCTGTGGGCGGTTTCTGTGCCGAAACGGCGGGCGCATTGACGCTGGTTGGGACAGCCATGGCGGGGATCCCGGTCAGCACTACTCACACCATTACGGGAGCCATCGTCGGCGTGGGAGCAGTACACCGCTTATCGGCCGTGCGATGGGGCGTCGCCGGCCGCATCATCTGGGCATGGATCTTCACCATCCCCGCGGCCGCCGTGATCGCTGGACTAACCTACGCGATCATGAACAAGCTTTCCTGAGCAGATAGGAAGTGAGAGATCTGAGGGTGCCCCATTCTAAACGTCGTGCACTTTGCGAACGTTTAGAGTGGGGATTTTGGACTTTCGGGAATTCTCAAACGAAGCTAACACGATGCAAACCGATTCGTAAGATGACCTACGGCTCGCGAACCGAACTCGGCACACCGGCTTTGCGGGCTTCCTCGCGCAGATCTTCCAACTTTTGCTTGGCATCATCCAGCGCCTTCTGTTTGTCGGCGATTTGCTGCTTGTACTGCGTATCCTGCTTATCCCACTCCGCAGAATTGCGCAGCCGGGTACCGACGTCACCGTACATGGCCGCCGCGCGAATCTGATACTCGCGCTGCACCACGTCGAGTTCGCGCGTCAGCAGATCGATGGTTTCCTGTTGCGCCTTGAGCTTGTCGCCCCATTGTTTCCAGGCAGCCTCTTTTTGCGCCTGATCCATCTTGCTGGTATCGGCGGGCGGCGCGCCAGCCTCGGCCTTTGGTTGGCTGCCAGAAGCGGCATTCGCCGTTTCTGGGGGATTCGATTCGGCAGGGGCTGCGGCCTCCGCCGCCGGTGCAGCGGCATTCCCCACAACAGAAAGCTTGTCGACCTTGGGGAGGTTGTCGTTATCGAAAACCTTTGCCTTCGGCTTGCCGTCAGGCTCCTTGCGGACCTGGCGTGCGTACTCGCCCAACGACTGCCCCGCGGGCGAAGCCTGTGAGTTCGATCCAGTTTGGGCCTGCAGACCAAGGCCTGTCACACTGAGGTAAAGTGCGATCCCGATTCCGAACGCTGCGCTATGTTTCATGGTCCCCACCTCTTCTTCCTAAACTTTAGTCTCGTTGCTTCCGGGGCATAGTGCCCCTCGAACGTTACGGCACTATTTCGAACCAGCAAATGACGCACTTGCTACTGGTTTCGTCGTCAGAAATCCTCCGATAGTCCGGTCCAGTTGCGCTGCCTCATGCGCGATGTCGGTTGCAATGTCCTTCGCCATCTCCGGATCGCGGTTGTTCGCCAACTGCTGCGCATAGCCCGATATCGTGGTCAGCGACGTGCGCAACTGCAGCGCCATCTCAGCAGAAATCTCTCCCTGCAGTTCCTGTTGCCGGCGAATATTCGCGAGTTCCGTCAAATCGTTGATCAGGCACGTGACTCCAAGCAGGTTGCCATCCGCCGCCGGAACTTGCGAAATCGTCATGGAGAGATACCTCTTCTCTCCCGCCGGCGTCTTGTAGTCCGCTTCGACTTGACGTCGTTTGAAGCCTTCACGAAGCACCGTATGGATCTCAGCGGCGATCCCGATCGCCTGCTCCCCGGTCTCGTCCGGTAAAATGCCAGCCACGGACTTCGCACCATAAACCTCGGCGCCGCGGAAAATGTCTTGTGCACTCATTCCAGTTGTCGACGCGAACCCAAGAATCGCTTTGGCCGCCGGATTCGCCGTCTTCACCAGCCCGTTTGCCCCGAACACCAGCACTCCACAGGAAAGATTCGCGAGCACCGCATGGCTGAAGTTTTCACTGGTGCGCGCCCTCTGCTGTTCCGCCTGCGACTGCACCAGCAATTCATGTTTTTGCTGCTTCAGTTGCTGGATCACTGTGTTGTACAGGTGCAGCGGCAAAGTTTCGAGCGAAAGTGCCGTCCCGTCGGGGATCTCCGATTCGTCCGCAATGCGCTTGCGCATCCGCCGCATGAGAAACAACGCCAGGAAGAAGGCAAACCCTGCGCAGAACAGCACGATGGCCGCGCGCAGGAACACCGGACTCGCCAGAATCTTCAGAAGAACCTCCCATACCAGTGGAGAAACCGGTCGCCAAAGAACAGCGCCACCAACGCCATGCTTCCAAGGAAGACACCAAACGGCATCTGATAATTGCGGTAGACCACCTGTGCCGACTGCCACGCCCGGCGTCGCGCCGCTGCCGCATCGGCAAATCGCTTGGCGAAACGACGCGTCCGCTTCAGCCACACGATCAACACGGCACTCAGTCCAAAGATCGATCCCACGATTGAGGCGGTGAAGATCGTCAATACCGTAAGCTTGATGCCCAGAAACGCCCCCACCATCGCCATCAACTTCACGTCGCCAAAACCCATGCCTTCGGTGCCACGCCAGCGCAAATAGATCGCGCCCACTCCGTAGATGAATGCCGCTCCCACCGCAGCCCCCAGCAAGGAGTCCAGCAATGAGAACAGCCGCCAGGAAATATCTCCGCTGAACGGCAGGTTCACCACTCCCGGAAGAAACTGCGACACCAGATCATTGACTGGCACGAAAACACTAAAAACCACACCCAGTGCCAATCCTGTCAGGGTCAACTTGTCGGGCAGCAACTTGGTTTCCGCGTCAGTAAAGATCAGCCCCAGCACCAGGAATCCAAACGTGCAGTATTTCAACGTTGAAACCGTGGTTCCGAAATACCAATAGCAAACCAGAAACAATAAGCCCGTCAGCAGTTCGATGATCAAATACCGCGGCGAGATTTTCGCCTTGCAATGCCGGCATCGGCCACCAAGAATCAGCCAACTCAACACCGGCATGTTGTCGTAAAGCGCGATGCCTTTCTTGCACTTGGGGCACGCCGAGCGCGGCGTCACAACCGAAATCCCCAGCGGCAGCCGGTAGATACACACATTCAGAAAGCTGCCGAAGGCCAGCCCGAGGACAAAAATCGCCGCTGCCAGAACAGGATCCACTCAGTCTCGAAAAGCGCTCCTAGGAACGGCTTACACGAAGCGCGCAAGCCTCTCCCGAAGAACGCAGAAATTCTCAGTTCTTGGTTGGATTATAAGTCGACCACTCGGGTGAGGACTAAGGTACCGAAGTCACTGGCCATGCGGCCAGGGTCCAGTAAGCCATTGACCGTTCGAAGCTTACACCTCTCGCCAGCGATTTGGGGGTGAGATGCCTTCTGGTCGCCCCGGTGGTGCGTCGGGCGTCAGGCCTGGGGCCTCAGGAGGCCAAGCCCCTGAAGCTCGATGCCTGACGCCTTGCGCTCGAAAACGGGTGCCGATCTTACTTCGCCTGCAGCGTCTCGATGTAGCCAACCAGATTCGTAATCCGTTGCTGCACCTGCGCCTCATGCCCTTGGCTGATGCTGGAGAACAGAGGTCCCCATATCGGCATATCCTGGCTGCCATGGGAGGCCGTCACCGCCTGTCCACGAATGACAGCGGCCACATGCGACGCCGGATACTTTCCGCCACTGTTTTTTGCCAAGAGTGTCAGGTCGGTCGGCGGAGTCTTCATCGCCGAAGCCGCCGGACCGCTGCCCTTGCCATCTTTTCCGTGGCAAACAGCGCAATAGCTGTTGAACATCTCTTTCCCCGAGTTTGGCGGGGCATTGGTGATTGGAACGTGTTTCACAGCCGGAGCATTTTGAGCTGGGGCCGCCTGCTGCGCGATGGCGAGGGTTAACAGCATCGCCAGAGCTACGGCCGCACTGATGAATTTCATTACACGCATACGCTTCCTCCAAGGGCTTTAGCGCCCAATACAGCCACAACAGCGCAGTCTAGGCGTGCCCCAATGAGAGGAATGTGATTGAAATCACAATCGGATGTGACGGGTGAGCGCTAAAGTAAACACGGGCGCTGAAACGTCGCAGAATCACCGACTTGGTTTACGAATATAGACGAAGGACTACGCCAGCAGGCCCTGTAGCGCCAGCGTCCCGCCGGCTGTGGCGGGGGCGTCTCGCCCCCGTATTTGTCTTACGGAAACACAAAGTGCAGCAGTTCGCCTTCCAGCGCAACCGCCGCCGCATCTGGCTCCGGAAATTTACCCGCCCACCGGTTCCAGTCCGCCCTCACCAGCCGCGTCTGCGCGATCGGATTCGCAATCCACCCCTCGACCGTCTCTTCGCGTCGATACACCGCAAACGCCCGGACATTCGCCGGAATCGCCTCCAGCTTCCACTCGTACAAACTCGCCGCTAGAGCTTCCGTCACCGATTCCCGCGGGTCCAGACTGAAAATCCATTCCCCGCGTATCGTTTGGAGATTCGGCATTCCCGCGCCGGCGCTGAGGATCTTTGCGCCATACTCGCGCGCCACCTCGCTGGTTCCGTCGTTCGAGTCATAATCGATGATCACGATCTCGTCGCACGGAAACAGCATCTCGAGCGCCCTTCCTAACCGCAGGGCGTCATTGTGTGTATGCAGCAGCGCCGTGATGCTAGGCATGACCTGCCACAGAGTGTACGCGAATTCAATAGTCGTTTAAAAAGCGAAAACCTAAAAATCACGAAGGTACACGAAGGAATGCTGATTTTGCTTCGTGCTCTTTCGTGTCCTTCGTGGTTAATGAATTGAGCGGCCGCCCCGCAACTGGAGCCAACAGAGTCCACTTAAAGCGGACGGAACGATCTCTTTCACCGACGCCGAAACCGCCGACTCGTTCAAAGCCGTACTACTGCTGACTGGACAACTTCTGCCGGTTAGCGTCACCCACCGCCTGCACCACTGTGACCGGCTGTTGCAAGGTAAAGTTCAGCACTGTCTCCGACGGCAATTTGATCTGCTGGCTTTTGCCCGCAGCCTGCACGCCGCCGCCAACTCCGGCTCCCGCCGCCGCGCCGATCGCGGCTCCCTTGCCGCCTCCGGCAATGGCTCCGATGATGCCACCGATGGCCGCACCCGCCCCGACCTTCTCCGCGGTATTCTTCCCGCGCGAGCTGCCTTTCTTCGAGTATTGATCGGTCTGGATGTTGTAGGTCTTGCCGCCCGACGTCAGGCTGTCGAGCTGCATCACCACCGATGACTGCCCGGCAAACTTGCCGGCGCTCTTCACTTCGATCAGGTGTCCGACCACTTCCACTCCCGCCGGCACCGCTTCTTCGCCGTCAGACGTCAGAGGCGCATTCAGCGTGGCATGAAACGTGTCTCCGGTCTGATTCTTCTCGCTGTCGATGGGATCAATGAGCCGCACCGTCAACTGCGTCCCTTGATCGATGATCAGCTTCTTGGGAGCAGGAGGCGGTGGAGGCGGCTCCTGCGCAGTCGTTGTATTTTCGGCCGGAGGCGCCATGTTGTCATTCGATGCCTGCTGCGGAGAGTTGTCGCCGTTAGCCTCCGGACTGCTACCGGAATCACCCGCCGATTTCTTGCTTGCTCCTGAATCATGCCGGGCCTTGCTGGATTTGGAAGCCTTGGTCGCCTTGCTAGCGCTGGGCGGCGGAGGGTTATCTGCAGGAGCGCTGCCCGCTGGAGCAGCCGCTGCCGTGGGCATCATATCCGCAACCGCGCTCGGCTTGCCGATATTACTGACTTCGAGATTATTGATCACCGTCTTGACGCCGGCGATGCTAGCGGCCTGCTTACCCGCCGCTTCCCGCTGCGCGTCATTATCCACCGTGCCCGACAATGTCACCACACCGCCCTCAGCCTTTACCGCGAGTTGCTTGCTTCCCAAGCCCGAATCCTGGCTGAACTTGCTTTGAATTTCACTGGATATCTTCGTGTCGTCTGGCTTCTTCGCACAGCCGACCCCGATTCCCAAAATAACGGCAAATAAGAAACTGATAATAAGCGGAGAATTTCTTTTCATAAGTTCGACTCCCGACACCGTGCCTATGACAAACCTGCGGCGCCCCCTCTTAGTTTAGATGCTCTGAGGTTCGCATGCAGATGTAAATGCGGGAACCCGCTGCAGCGACCCCGGAACCACATAGGTTAAACTGGCTTATCGCGAGGGCCCGTAGCTCAAAAGGATAGAGCATCGGATTTCTAATCCGAGGGTTGCAGGTTCGATTCCTGCCGGGCCTACCAATCTCATCGCGCGGGACCCATCGCAAGGGCGGGCTTGGGGAAGGAATCATGACTCGATCGATTGCGCCCGTTTTGGTACTCCTGGTGCTCTCGTCCTTCCTTGTCGCGCAACCGACGTCCGGGACGACGCTGATCTAATGGTGAGTGTTCGCACCACCGACGAGCGGAAAGCCCGACAGCCCTGAGGCCGAAAGTGTCCGCAACGCGCTCGCTTCCCTCAAGACAGGACAACAACCCTGAAGCACACTGCTGCGGAGAATTATGCTGGCGCTCCGGTGAACGGAAGTTCTTGCACTGGAAATCTGGCAGGTTGCCAAAAAGTCGATCAGGAACTGATTTTGGGCAGCGCAACGACTTTGGGTGGCGCAGCGCTTCAGCGCTGCGATAACCGCTTTGTTCAAACGGCGGCTTCAGCCGCTGCGGTGAAGATGTTTGAGAGAACCTTTCTTCGCCCGCCTGCTAGTGGATGAACTTGTAGTCGACGATCGACGCCGCCAGCCCCACATTACCCTCTTCGACTTCCAGCGTGCCTTTCGCCCGCATCACGCGCCCCTGGCACACCACGTTCGAGTTCTTCTGCCCGGAGATTTCCTCCGGCATCTCGAACACCATCTCGATCAGCGCATTCACCGGAAGCCCCTGCGGCCCGATGAATAACACGCCGCTCTGACTGATGTTCTCAATGATCCCCTCATACCACAAGCTGGTCTTGTTGACGCGATAACGCAGAGGAATGTCGAGCTTCAAACGGCGGGCACGCGGCACCCACGACGGACGTTTCTCCCGCGGATGACTCCGCCGGATCCCCGTCTCGGGCTTGGCATGCTCCACGCGCTCGGTCCGACGCATGGTCGCCCAGTCATACTTGTATTCCGCGGCGCACAACAGGCAAACCTGGTAATAGTTTCCATCGGCACTTCGGCGAGGCCAGGAGAACTCGTGGGAGCAGCGCCCAAGCATAAACACATCCATGAGCTTTTGCGGCATGATTGTTTACTTCCGGGTCAGAGAAACAGCCGGACGCAGGCTCATCATCGCCCGAACCCCTAACTTTGGGTAGGTTACTTTCGTGCACGTGGCGCCCCGGACAACACCAATTTGCCGCCGGAGGCTTTAAAACCTGCCGAAGCATAACGTTTTTCCTTCGTGCACCTTAGTGTCCTTGGTGGTTAGAGATTTTTCACTCCGGAGGGCCAACTACCGACGCTGTATCATCGCCCCATGGAAACCGACGTCTCCGCCTTCATCCTGGCCGGCGGCAAAAGCACGCGCATGGGCACAGACAAAGCTTTCGTCCTGCTCGAAGGACGCACGCTCCTGGCCCGCATGCTCGATCTCGCGCGGCAATTAACTTCCAACGTCCACATCATCGGAGACCCCACAAAGTTCGCGCCCTTCGCTCCCACCATCGAAGACATCTTTCCCGGCTGCGGTCCTCTTGGGGGAATCCACGCCGCTCTCCGCTCCTCACCGACAGATCTGAACGCCATCCTCGCTGTGGACGTCCCCTTTGTCTCCCGGGCTCTCCTTGACTACTTCATCTCCCGCGCAAAGAGGTGCACCGCCAACGTAATCCTGGCCCGCGCCGCCGGAGGTTTTCAGCCTCTCTGCGCCATTTACCGCCGCCCCTTCGCCGATGCCGCGGAAGATGCCCTTCGCGCCGGACACTACAAAATCGACGCGCTGTTCGCGCCGACGACCACGCAAGTGATCGAAGAAGCGGAACTGGAAGCTTCCGGTTTCTCCCCGCGAATCTTCCGCAATCTCAATACACCTGAAGAACTGGCCCAAGCGCATCAGTGAGGGAGTTCTCTCAATAAGTGCGCCTGGATGTTGGCTCATCCGTTCTTGGCAATCACGCTGCGTCCCGGTTTTTCTGAGATTCATCCGCGATCAGCTACTCAGAAAGGTAGCTAACTCATTTCCTCCGGGCCCAGTGACAGCGAAGCCTGTCCCGAAATCTGATAAGTTTGAGAAGACTAAGCCGTAGCTACAAGCAAGGAGCTAGACGCTCATAGCTCACGGCTCATTGCTCATGGCCCCCTACATCGAATTCCGCGACGTCTCCAAAGCCTTCGGCGACAACGTCGTGCTCGAACACGTCAGCTTCGACGTCTTGCCCGGCGAGACTGTCTGTATCCTTGGACGTAGCGGCGTGGGCAAATCCGTCTCGCTGCATCACATCATGGGTTTCCTCAAGCCTGACTCCGGCCGCGTCATCGTCGCCAACGAGGACATCACCGACTACACCGAAGGGCAACTCGAACCCATCCGCAAGAAGGTCACCATGGTGTTTCAGAATGGAGCCCTCTTCGACTCCCTCACTGTCGGCGAAAATGTGGCCTTCCCACTCCGCGAAAATCGAGATCTCAACGAAGAACAGATCTACCAGATCGTCGATGGCCTGCTGCAAATGGTCGGCGTGCAACAGATGCGCGACCTGCTGCCGTCCGATCTCTCTACCGGGATGAAGCGCTCCGTAGCCATCGCCCGCGCTCTGGCCGCGCGCCCCGAATGCGTGCTCTACGATGAGCCCACGACGATGGTGGATCCTCTCATGGCGCAATTGCTCGGCGACCTGATCAAGCGCCTGAGGATTCAGCTGAACCTGACCAGCATCGTAGTCACCCACGACATGCGCCTCGCCAAGAAACTGGCCGACCGCGTAGTCTTTCTGCACGAGGCCAGAGCCATCTTCTTCGGACTATACGCCGAGATGGAAAAGTCCCCCGAACCGATTATTCAGGAATTCTTGGAATTGGATGAATTGAAACTGGAAGCGTAACAACCCACGTCGTAGAGACGTAGCAAGCTACGTCTCTACGACTAAAATCCTTGCTCCACCAGATCCTCAATCGTCAGCGAGTTCTGCGACGATTCCCCCTTCATCATCTTCTCCACATACTTCGCGATGAGATCCGCCTCCAGATTCACCGGATCCCCCGGCTTCAGCGAATGCAGATTCGTCATCTCCACAGTGTGCGGAATAATGGCGATCGCGCAGCGATTCTTTTCCAGCTTCGCCACGGTCAAGCTGATGCCCTCGATGGAGACCGATCCTTTATAGACGGTGTACTTTTCCACCTCATCCGGCAGTTCAATGTTGAGCCACCAGTTTTCCGAGTCGCCGATGCGGTCGAAGGAAATCAACTTGCCCACGCCGTCAACGTGCCCCTGGACAACGTGCCCGCCAAAACGCCCGTCGGCTTTCATAGGAAGTTCCAGATTGACCAGCGCGCCTTCATGAATGCGCGAAAAAGAAGTCCGGACCCAGGTCTCCGGAGCCAAGTCCGCACAAAACGATCCCGGCTTGATGTCGAGCGCCGTCAGGCAAACCCCACTCACTGCCACGCTATTCCCTGTGCCAAGCTCTTTCGGCGTGTTGTCCGCTGTAATCGTGATCCGCCGATTCTCCCCCCGCTGCTCAATCTTCGTAATCCGTCCAACTTCTTCCACAATGCCAGTAAACATGAGTGCCCTCCGAACGAAACATCATAGTCCCGCAGAATGAGAAATTGTTGATTGATGATTGTTGATTGATGATTGTTGATTGCTGAATGAAAATCGGAACCTGCCGCTCTTGGTTTTCCAATCAACAATCAAAAATCAGCAATCAACAATTGCCCGTACCTCACTCCCCATACGGATCCCTCACATACCCCTCGACCGCGAAGTCCTCGCCAAACCGGTGCAGATGCAAGTGCTTCACATGCGCGGCCTGGCTCATGTGCCGGAATCCCGCTCCTGCTGCAAAAGGGACCGAGCCCGTCCCAGCGAGAATTTTCGGGGCGTAATAAAGGAACACCTTGTCGACCACATTCGCCGCCAGTGCCGCCCAGTTCACCGTGGCCCCGCCTTCGATCATCAGGCTGGTGATTTCCAGTTTCCCCAGCTCGCGCAGAATCGCAGGCATGTCGGGACGCCCATCCATCTCGATGGTGGGAATTGTCTCGACGCGTACCCCTAGCTTCTCCAATTCCGCTTTCTTCAGCTCGTCCGCCGAAGAGCAGAACACGAGCACATCATTCTTCCGCTCCGCCGCGACACTCTTCACCAGCCGCGAGTCAGGCGGCAACCGCAGCCGTGAATCGAGAATCACCCGCAGCAACGGACGCCTTCTCGGCTTCCCGCTGCGATCCGTCAGCAACGGATTATCCGCGAGAATCGTTCCCGCGCCCACCATGAGCGCGTCATTCTGATGCCGCAGTTCCTGTACGTGGGCCCGCGCCACTTCGCTCGTGACCCATCCCCCCGCGGGCGTTCCGTTCCCCTGGAGCAGAGTTTCCGTAGGCGGCGGGGCAATTTTCCCGTCGAGCGTCATCGCCGCCTTCAGTGTCACCAGCGGTGTTCCGTGCCGTGTGTAGCGCGCAAACGCCTCATTCAGCCGCCGCGCCTGCTCCTCTAGTCGCCCCACTTCCACATGCACACCCGCCGCCCGCAGCTGCTCAAATCCGCGTCCACTGACTTTCGGATTGGGATCAACCATCGACGCCACAACCCGATGAATGCCAGCCTTTATCAGTGCTTCGGTGCACGGAAGCGTGCGTCCCTGATGCGCGTGCGGCTCAAGATTGATGTAGAGCGTCCCGCCACGAGCCTTAGTCCCAGCCTGCTCCAGCGCGAGGATCTCCGCGTGCTTCACGCCGTCGTAGGTATAGGTCCCGCTACCGACGACGTTACCGTGGGAATCGGTGATCACCGCGCCCACGTACGGATTCGGCGAAGCAAGCCCCATCCCGCCCCGCGCCAGTTCAAGCGCGCGATGAAGGTGCTGTTCGTCAGAGGAGTGAGCGGACATTCAGGAGAATCTAACAGGGACGAATCTAACACGTGGCATCACAACAAAGCGTGTCATGCTGAACGGACGAACCCAACACGTGGCACTACAACAAAACCTGTCATGCCGAACGGACGAACCGAACCCGTACCGTCACAACAGTGCTTGTCATCCTGAGCAGAGTTCTTTGCCCAAAGGACCGTGGAAGAGCGGCCCTTTAGGGCCGCGTGAACGTTCTTTGACCTTGCGGGCTTTAGCCCCCGTGCCGCGGCGGAAAACTCCGAAACGAATCCTCTTCAATCTCGGCCACCGCCGCCCCACTCCGCCCCCTAGGCCGGCGCCGCAGGCTTGCGACCCAACAGCCGCCTCAAGAAATCAAGAACCACGCGAAATCCCGACCGCTTTTCCCCAGCCTCACTCATAATCACTCCCCTAGCCCACGATTTTCCTTCGTGTACCTTACGGTCCTTCGTGGTTCAAGCTTTTTCTTCTACGCAAACAACGAATCCACAAACTCCTTCGGATCGAACGGCAGCAAATCCCCGGCCTTCTCTCCCACGCCCACATACCGCACAGGCAGCCCCAACTCCCGACAAATCGCCACGACCACTCCCCCCTTCGCAGTCCCGTCGAGCTTGGTCAGAACAATCCCGGTGACCCCTGCCGCCTCCGTAAAAAGCCGCGCCTGCTGCAACCCATTTTGCCCCGTAGTCGCGTCCATCACCAGCAGAGTTTCGTGGGGCGCGCCCGGAATGATCCGCTGTGCCGTCCGCCGCATTTTGTCCAGTTCCGCCATCAGGCTGGTCTTGGTGTGCAGCCGCCCGGCAGTATCGACCACGACGTAATCCGTCTTGCGCGCAACCGCCGCTTGCAGCGCGTCGAACAACACCGCCGCCGGATCCCCACCCGCCTTGGTCTTGATCACTTCCGTCCCGGTGCGCTGTCCCCATATCTCAAGCTGCTCGATCGCCGCCGCGCGAAACGTGTCCGCCGCGCACAGCAGCACATTCTTCCCCTGCGATCGAAAAAACTGCGACAGTTTGCCGATTGTCGTGGTCTTCCCGGTCCCGTTGACGCCAACAACGAGAATCACCTCCGGCGTCCCTTCCACTCTACTCACCGGACGCGAATTAGCAGTGTTTAAAATGGCGAGGAGTTCTTCTTTCAACAGCCGCTTTAACTCCTCGACGTTCTTGATCTGCTTCCGATCAGCCTTCTCCCGCAGCTTTCCCAGGACCTCCTGCGTGGTCGTCGAACCCAGGTCAGCCCCGATCAGCGTGGCCTCAAGATCATCCAGCGTGTTGCGATCGATCTCCTTGCCAATCGAAACGATATCGTCGATCCGCTCGGTAAGATTCTCCCGCGTGCGCGTGACCGCCTGTTTCATGCGGTCTAGAAAACTCGGTTTCTTCTCTTCTTCAAGACTGCCAAACAAAGTCTGGATCATAAAAAGCCTAGGATGTGATTATACGGGCCGCCTTCGCGGCCGGTCGTCCAAGCCTTGCTCATGGATCAGCGGTGGAACTGTCGGATTCTGTCGAAAATGAAAAGCGCTGGAGGATCTCCTCCAGCGCTTCGCCATGCGGAATTACCCGGGTCTCGGACGCTTACTTCACCATGATCTTATTGGTGCTCGGGTCCAAGGTACCCTGAACACGAACGCGCTTGCCTTCGAACTTCTTCACTTCGTCCTGATGATCGATGTCGTAGGTCTTTCCAGAATCGTCCTTCAGAACGTACTTGTCTCCCTGCTTCACGACCGTACCGGAGAAGGTCTGAGTTCCCGCAGCATCTCCACTGTCGGCCGCAGATCCCTGCGCGCCCGACTCCGGAGTCCGACTGCTCGGCGGAGGAGTGGTCGTGTCTGGGGTTTGCGACGACGGAGACTGGCTCGACGGAGCCTGCGTGTCCGGCGTCGATTGCGGAGGTGTCGTGTCCGGCGACGAAGAAGGTTGCTGCGCCTGCCGATCCGGCGACGTCGATGGTGCGTTCTGTGCGTTCAGCGTGCTACCCCAGCAAATCATGCCAAACGCCAAGGCGGCAATAAACGAAAGATTCTGAATCCGTATTTTCACAAGTCCTCCAGAAGCCAGTGCGGCTCTTAGGCGCAGGTTGTTGCAAGCGCCCTGCCGTGAAATCGTGACGAAGCCAGCAGGGATGCATTGCGTGTTGTATCTGCGAGAGTTAGCCGTGCGGCTCAGGAACATTCGCAGCCGATGTGGGCGAACTTCCCGCGTCCGCTACATGGAAGGCCGTAGACGGAAAATGTTACCTTTTGCCGCCAGCGGGAATGCCTTGAGCATTTCCTGCTCACCTACGCAAAATCTTCCCAAAAGAAAAGAGCCGCGACCAATCGCAGCTCCCCACTCCGGGTGCCCCACCCTTGTCGCGTTTTGTGCGATAGGGTGGGATTTTGACTTTTGTAAGTTACGATCCGAGGCTTAATGCCTTCCACCGCCGCCGTGGCCACCGTGCCCGCCACCGTGACGACCACCACCGCCTCCACCGCGACCACCGCGCCCGCGACGACCACCACCACCGCCGCCCGGACGTCCCCCACGGCCACCGCGATCTCCGCCGTGCGGACGATCCCCACCATGCGGACGATCGCCGCCGCCGACATGCGGAGCACCTTCGCGGTTGAAGTTCGGCTCCTCCGGATCATCCGGAAAATTGCCGCCGCCTTCGATCACCAGCGTCCCGCCCTGCACTGGCTCGATGTCAGCCACAGGCGCCGCTCCAGCCGCTTCCCCGCCGCCCGACGCCGCCATTTTCGCGCGCTGTTCTTTCAGAATCGCCTTGCGCGAGAGCCGTATGCGGTTGCCTTCCACCGCCAGCACCTTCACCAGCACCTGGTCGCCTTCTTTCAGCTCATCGCGAACATCAGCAATGCGATGCTCCGCGACTTCACTGATGTGCAGCAATCCTTCGGTTCCCGGAATGATTTCGACGAACGCGCCGAAATCCGCCAGCCGCGTCACTTTCCCGAGGTAGGTCTTCCCTACTTCCGCCGTCGCCGTGATGTCACCGATAATCTGCAGCGCCTTCGCCGCCGACGCCTGATCGCTCGACGCGACTTTCACCAGCCCGGAATCTTCCACGTCGATCTTCACTCCGGTCTGCTCGACGATCGACCGGATCATCTTCCCGCCCGGCCCGATCAGGTCGCGAATCTTGTCCGTCGGAATCTGCACGGTGTAGAAGCGCGGAGCGTAGTCGGAAATCTTCTCGCGTCCGCTGGAGATCACTTCCTCCATCTTGCCGAGAATGTGCATCCTTCCCCGCTGTGCCTGGGCCAGCGCTTCGCGCATGATCTGAGAAGTAATCCCCGACACCTTGATATCCATCTGCAGCGCGGTGATCCCGTCTTTCGTTCCGGCAACTTTGAAGTCCATGTCGCCGTAATGATCTTCCGCCCCCGCGATGTCGGTGAGAATCGCGTAGTCGTCGCCTTCCTTCACCAGGCCCATCGCCACACCGGCGACCGGAGCTTTCAACGGCACGCCCGCATCCATGAGCGAAAGCGACGCCCCGCACACGGTGGCCATCGACGACGACCCGTTCGACTCCAGAATGTCCGAGACAACGCGCATCGCGTAAGGCCACTTCTCTTCCGTCGGAAGCACCGAAGAAACCGCCCGCTCCGCCAGCGCCCCATGCCCAATCTCTCTCCGTCCCGCTCCACGCAAAAACGCCACTTCTCCCACCGAAAACGGTGGAAAATTATAGTGCAGCATGAAGCGCTTTTTGGCTTCGCCTTCGAAGCCTTCGAGGCGCTGCATGTCGTCGCTGGTGCCGAGGGTTGTCGTTACCAGCGCTTGGGTTTCACCGCGGGTGAAGATCGCGCTGCCGTGAGTTCTTGGCAGGACTCCGGCTTCGATCCAGATTTCGCGGATCTCGTCGAACGCCCGCCCATCCGGACGCCGCTTCTGATGCGTCACCTGATCGCGGAAGATGCGCTCGCGCAGGGTCTCATAATAATGATCAAGCTTCTTCTTCGCGTCTTCGTCGTCTTCGGGAAGATCGGCCTCGAGTTTCTTCTTCAGCTCCTTGACCAGCGTGTAACTGGTCGCCTTCGGATGCTTCTTGGTGTCGAGCGCGTCTGACAGTTCCGCCCCGATGCGTTTCTTCAGATCGTTGTAATACGCGTCGTCGAAAGCCGGGGGCTCAACCTTCCGCTTCGACTTTCCGACCTTGTCGCGCAGTTCATTGATCGCCTTGCAGATCTTCTTGATCTCGGCGTGACCGAAGTCGATGGCGTCGACGACCGTCTCTTCTTTCACTTCCTTCGCGCCAGACTCGATCATCACGATGCCCTCGGCCGTGCCGACGACCATAATGTTCAGCAGGCTCTCGCGCATCTCGTCGTAGGTGGGATTGACGATGAACTGTCCGTTGATCAGCCCCACGCGCACCGCGCCAATGGGTCCGAGGAACGGAATGTCGGAAACATGCAATGCGGCCGATGCGCCGTTGATGCCGCACACGTCAGGATCATTCTCGCTATCGGCAGAGAGCACAAACGCAATGACCTGCGTCTCGCACTTGAATCCCTCGGCGAACATGGGGCGGATCGGCCGATCGATCTGCCGGCTGGTGAGAACTTCTTTCTCACTCATGCGCCCTTCGCGCTTGATGAAGCCTCCGGGGAAACGTCCGCCGGCGTAGGTGTATTCGCGGTAATCGACGGTGAGGGGGAAAAAATCGATGCCTTCGCGCGGATCGGCATTGGCCGTGGCCGTGGCCAGCACGACGTTTTCGCCGAGCCGGACGACCACGGATCCGTGGGCCTGCTTGGCCAATTTTCCTGATTCGAATGAGATGGTTTTGCCGCCGGCGAGGGTAACTGTGACTGTCGTTGGTTCTGGTTTCATTGATTGTCCTTCGGAGTGCGGGAGCAGTGAGCGGTGAGCAGTGAGCAATAAATCGGGTGCCCCATCCTTGTCGCGTTCTTTGCGACAGGGTGGGGATTTTGACTTCGGGTCTTGCGGACACACAAGTCAAAGGCTCCACGCTCTTTCGCAAAAAACGCGAAGGAAGAATGGGGCACCCCCGTTTGGGTGCTATCGGAGTAATTCGCTGCGCTTGAAAAACGCACTTGTGGAGAGTTCCTCGATGCTGGCCGTCTCACCAGAGACGGTGCTCAGAAATACCCAGGGTGGAATGGGTGCCCCATCCTTGTCGCGTTTCGTGCGACAGGACGGAGATTTTGACTTCCATGATCCAGCGCAGATTCTTTGCTGGAAAGACCCAAGGTCAAGCGTTACTTGCGGATACCGAGCTTGCCGATCACGGTCTTATAGCGCTCGGAATCGTATTTCTTGAGGTAGTCGAGCAAGCTGCGGCGCTTGCTGACCAGCATGAGAAGTCCCCGGCGCGAGCCGTGGTCTTTCTGGTGCGTCTTGAAGTGCTCCGTCAACTGGCCAATCCGTTCGCTAAGCAGAGCGATCTGGACTTCTGGGCTTCCCGTGTCGCTTGCATGGGTTCCGTACTGGTCAATGAGGGATTTCTTTTGCTCTCTGGCTAACACTAAACTGGTGCACTCCTGTTCTTAATCGATTGTCTATGTGACGTTTATGAGAATATCACGGCAGATTGCGCACGGTAAAGGATGGCTTGTCCGACGGTGACGTCAAGCTGCTTGTGTAAATAGGTTGAGGGTGCGGGATCTCCATTCCAGGTTGAATCTCTGGAATATGGAGTAGATGATGCGATCGACGCTTTCCACATTCACGAAGCACACCATCGGCCTGGTCCGGCGTCGCACCTCGACGAAACAGCGCTCAATGACGTTGGTGGTGCGTAATTTGCGCCACAAGTGTCGAGGGAAAGCGAAGAACGACAGCAATTCTGGCAAGTCTCGCCCCAACCGTTTCACCATGGCGGGATAGGCGCGTTGCCAGCGGGCGCGAAATCTGCGGAAAGCGGCTTCGGCTTGCTTCCGGCCCTCGGCTCGATAGATGGCTTGGGCTCCGGCTTTCACTTCGTCGTAGTCGCGCTTGCGTGCTTTCTCCAGAATGTTCCGCATCTTGTGGACCCAACAGCGCTGATGCCGCACCCGCGGATAGACTGTGCGGATCGCTGCCGCCAAGCCAGCGCAGCCGTCGCTGAGAATCAGACCTAACGATTGGCCTTCCAGTCCACGACGGTAGAGATCCTGGAGCAGGGCCTCCCAGTCGGCATGGCCTTCGCCCTGGCTGCGCAAAAACGCCAGCAGATGCCGGCTGCCGTCCTGGCGAATGCCGTAGGCCACCAGCATCTGCACTTGCTTGCGTCCCGCCGGCCGCCGCACTCGCAAGCTCACTCCATCGAGAAACAGATAGACATAGTCGTCGCTCAACCGCGCCTGATGAAACCGGCGTACCGCCTCATCCAGATCCCGCGTCAGCTTCGACACCGTCTGGGCGCTCACCGTCTCGCCCGTGATCGTGGCCACCACCCGTCCCACCTGCCGAGTCGAGATCCCCCGCAAAAAAGCCTCCCGGATCAGCAGCGAAACCTCTTCGGCCCGCCGCTGAAAGCGTTTTAGCCCCACCGGCAGAAAACTTTTTTCCCGGGTGCGCGCGATGCGCAACCGAATCGTCCCAAACCGCGTCACAAAATCCCGCTCGTAGTAACCATTGCGATAGACCCGCCGCTTCCCCCGTCTGCGCTCATACCGTCCCCAGCCCGAAAACCGGTCGCGTTGCCGCTCCGATTGCAGCTCGAAGAACTGCTGCCAGGCTTGCCGCGTCTGCCCATACAGGTCTCCCCAAAAGCTCTCTTTCATCTCGGCCAGAAAATGTTGGAAATGCTCCGTGATCGGGATTATCTTCGCCATTGGGTGTAGGTCTCCTTTTCGGAAAAGGCTTTAGCTTGCGAGGCCAAAGCCAACTTACACCCTCTTGCCTTTTACACAATCAAAGTTACGTCACCCGGGCGTTTACGGCCACGCTTGCTCGAGTGCCGCTGCGCAAAGCGACCAAATTCGACGAGCTTGGTCTTTGACGGTTCCAGAGTTAAACCAAACTTCCCCAGTCTCTGGCACAGTGCTTTCTGGACACGTAGAGCATCCGCGCGATATTGGAAACACAGCACAAAGTCGTCAAGGTACCGCACCATGTAGGCTTCGCCCCGCAACCGAGGCTTGACCACGCGCTCGAACCACAGATCGAGCACATAGTGCAGATACGCATTACTCAGCAAGACGCTGATCGAACCACCTTGTGGCGTGCCCTCCTCGTTCGCACGCACCTCTCCATCTTCCAGAATGCTTGCTTTCAGCCAGCGTCGGATCAGGCTGATCAGACGCGGGTCTCCCACCCGATGTTCGACAAAGCGGAGCATCCATTCGTGACTTAAGCTCCCGAAAAAGTTCTTGAGGTCCGCCTCCAGCACCCATTCCACTTTCCGGCCAGAGATCACTTCGTGCAAGCTGGCCAGCGCTTGATGGGCACCCCGCCCAGGCCGTCCGCCAAACGAGCAGGGCAGAATGACAGAGATTCTCCCAAACTCGTTCCTTGGTGATGTGATGGGCCAGTGACGTAAACCGGAGCTTTGGTTCACACCGAGCTCTCGCTGCTATTCGTTCGAATCCTGTTGTCATGGTTGGCGATTCTTCTCTTTGCATAGAAGGCCGAATCCTCCCTTTGAATGGAGCCCATGTCTCCTTCGAACTATTCAACTTCCGCTGACCGCTTCCCCATGTAGTCGGCTCTCCCGACCGCAGAGTAATATCAGTCAGTCTGACTTCCGGCGAGCCATCAGGTCATCCTTGCTTTGTCGGCTTGTCTGACCTTACAAGCTAGTTCAGCTTGAACCCGTCGGATCTCCCTTGTTCCCATAGAATCCTTTGGTTGCATGCTGGCGGTACGAACCCCGGAAGCATCCCTGGATACTTGCCATATCGCATCCAGTGTTCCTGCCTTCCCCATTGGGGGATTAGGTCGGCTACTTCCATCTCGATCGATTTCGGGGCTATTTTGTCGTTCACTGATATTCCGGCCTGCAACCTCCCTGTCTCCGCTTCGCAATGGCCGTTGCCGGACATCACGCAAGACTCGGTACGCGGCTGCGAGCTAGGCTTTGCCGCGGTCTCCATCTCAGGAAACTGAACTCCATGAGCTTTCAAGGCACAACCTCCATTGACCCGGACGGGCGGGCCAGCCGGAGCGTTGGCTAGAAAAGCGTCCACCACGGAGGCACGGATCACGTCCCAAGCCCCACTCAAGCCAAAACCGGGCTTGAGTGGGCCAACGGCCTAGCGAACACCCGCCCGCCACCCGCAGTTGATACCAAGTAGGGATCCTTCGACTGCGGGTGAGCTTCGCTTTGCTCAGCTCACTCCTCGCTCAGGATGACAAACGGTTAGGAGTGTCGGCTGAATAACCGGCTTGGGTGGGCCACCCGGCTTCCTTAACGTTTGCCGCTGGGTCTTTACATGCTCGGTGCCGGCGTTCCATCGGACCATTTGTCTACTACTACCAGGAAGACGGACAGTGGTGGGAAGGTTTTGAGTTGTGGGTAGGCTTCGGCGGAGATGTACCAGTAATTTACAGAGAGGACTGGGGAGTTGGTGAGATTGGCGCCCCAGGCTGTGTCGTTTTTGTCGGTTTGGAAGAACATCAGGTGAGGCATGTTGTGGTCGCCGCTGTCCGTGAGGTAGGAGGACCTGGACATCATGTAGGAGACAGTTCCTTGTTCGAGAACATTTAGCGAGCTTCTGTTCCGTCGGACCAGCGTTGCACGCCAATCGCGAACATGGTCAGGTGCTCGTGGTCGTCGCTCATGGCGAGGATGGGAGAACCCGGGAGACCCGCCCCCCAGGTGGCGGGGGCGATCTGCGAATAGAAAAACATCAGGTGGGAGGGCCAGTGTTTGACGCTGTCGCCGCCGTATCCTTGCTTCGACATCATGTAGCACATTGCGCCGGGTTCCATCGCCGGCAGTTCTTTTTTGGCAACGGCGGCGACGATGGCCTCGTCGACCTGAGCTTGGGTGCGTCCCGCCAGGATCAAGTCGGTCCTTTTGATATTGCGTGGGAGGAGCGAATGCGCGGCTGCCGCGTTATAACAAATCGGGGTCCGCACCTTCGGATTCCAAAAGTCGGCATCGGCTGCCGACGTCCACGAACGTTCCACGATACAGACGAAACCGTTTTTGCCCTGGACCGCTGTTTCGAAGCCATGACGTCCAAGAACCAGGACCTCGGCATCGCCTGAGATGGACTCCGGTGCTGCGCTGCGCGCCAGAGCGATCTCGGCAGTCCGGTCCATAAGATACTGCTCGATCGGAGCCATGCTCGGATAAGTTGTCTTGGCATCCTGTGCTATCGCATGGTTCGCCGTAACGAGGTACGCCGTACTGAGCACAACCAGCAGCGCGAAGCTTTTGATTGCGATTGCGCCAACCTTCTTTTTCCGCATTGTTTTCCTCCTGAGGATCGACTTTGGGGGACAGACCGTCCTTCTGCGTGCAGAGTCCTGCCGCTGTCGTCGTTCATTTGTGATTCGTTCGTTCGAGTTCGCTCAGTTGCTTCAGTCGGTTGCCGGATTGAAGAAGATCTCCCGCACTTCGACCTGCCCTCGGATGGCGGCGACGCCTTTGCGCGCCCATGCCAACGCTTCGTCCATGTCAGCGCATTCCAATATCCAAAAACCGCCGATGTGTTCCTTGGTCTCAAGGTAGGGCCCGTCGGTGATGAGGACTCGGCCATCGGGTTGGCCTCGCAGCGACTTCGCGGACCCAAGGCCGCAAGCGAATTTCCTGACGCCGGCAGCAATCATCTCTTTGTTGAGCGCATGGATCGCGCGGCCCGTCGCTTCGTCTACTTGGGACGGGTCGAAGTTGTCTGGGATGTAACCTGCAACCAGAAATTGTGGCATGTCTTCTCCTGTAAAGGTCTTCGAGCCAGCAGCACAGCTTGGCGCGCTGGATCGTTCTAAGCTCGATCGTTCATCCTATAGTCGTCGCCTACGGGGAAAATCGACATCCTAGACGGACTTTTTTTCAATTCCTCGAGTTTTTTTTCAATTCCTCGAGACGCATGGCGAGAAAACGGCGCTCGGGTTCCTGCTGCGCCAGGGCGAGCGCCTTCTCATACGAAGCACGGGCCTCGGGAATCCGCCCTAATCTGCGACAGAGATCGGCACGGGCAGAGTGCGCGAGGTGATAGTTGGAGAGATGCTCGCGGGCCAGCAGATCATCGATAAGACGAAGGCCCTGCTCCAGACTTTCGCGCGTCCCATCGCACATGGCAACGGCCACGGCGCGGTTCAGTTCGACAATCGGCGATGGATGAATCTGAAGCAACCGGTCGTAGAGCAGCGTAATCTCGCGCCAATCCGTGGATGCCGCGGAGGAACTCGCGGCGTGAACGGCCGCAATGGCCGCCTGCAGCGTGTAGGCGCCGAAGCGGCGCGATCGAAGAGCGCGTTCGGTGAGCGAGATGCCTTCGGCGATCTGATCCCTGTTCCACAACGACCGATCCTGCTGCTCCAACAGGATCAAGTCTCCCTCGGGAGAGGTTCTGGCGGCGCGGCGCGACTCATGCAGCAGCATGAGCCCCAACAGGCCCATCACCTCGGGTTCATCAATTGAGCGAAGCTGGAGCAGGTCTTTCTTCAGCAAATCGAGCAGGAGTCTGCCCAGACGGATCGCCTCGCGGCTGAGTTCGGCGCCGGTCGTTTCAGCCGAGTATCCCTCGTTGAAGATCAGATATACGACTAGAAGGACAGCTCCCAACCGCGCCGATAATTCCTGCGACGCTGGCACCTGGTAAGGAATTGCCTTTTCACGGATGACCGCCTTCGCGCGCACGATGCGTTGGGCGAGAGTTGCCGGCGTAACCAGAAATGCCCGGGCAATCTCCTCCGTGGTCAGGCCGCAGATTTCGCGCAAGGTGAGCGCAACCTGCCCTTCTGGAGGCAGAGCGGGATGGCAGCAGGTGAAGATGAGACGGAGGCGATCATCTTCGATCTCGTCATCATCGTCGTCGTGATTGGGGGAAGCTCCGTTGAGGCGGGCTTCCGTGTCGAGCGCAAAATCTCTTTGTGCTCCGTCGAGACGGGCGCGCCGGCGCATCCCGTCGATGGCCTTGAAGCGTGCCGTTGAAATCAGCCAGGGGCGCGGCTTGTCCGGAATACCAGTCTGAGGCCAGGACTCCAGAGCGGCGGCGAATGCCTCATGCATGGCCTCTTCGGCGAGATCCAGATCTCCGAGGAGGCGCACCAGCGTCGCCAGAACCCGGCCCGATTCTGCCCGGTAAAGAGTGTCGATGATCCTGCTGAGTTGGGTCCTGCTGAGTTGTTCGGGCACAGGCGGCGGCATCTACGCCAAACTAGCAAACGGAGTGGCTCGACACAACTGCGCTCGGGCTTCCCCTACCACAATTCAGCGGCCCGCGACTGGTCTGATCGAGGGTTTGCGGTGGGACAATCTCTCAACGCTCACTTGGATCCGCCGGAATACTACCGAGCACGGCGATTTCACGTTACCTGCCTCAAAGCCGGATAAACTTTCCGATAACTGCGGTACGCATTCTGCATCGTCGCCGAATCCTTCTGATTCGGTGCGATCCGCTTCGCCACCCGCACAATCGCATCGCAGGCCTGCTCCACCGACGACCACGCGCCCGCACCGGTCCCCGCCAGAATCGCTGCCCCGTACGCGGCGCCTTCTTCAGCTGCCACAATCTCCACCTCGTGCCCGTAGACATCCGCCTGAATCTGCCGCCACAACGGCGAACGCGCGCCGCCTCCACCCAGCCGAATCGAGGTCACCGGAATCTTCATCTCCTCGAAGATGGTGAAGGAATCTTTCAAACTAAACGTCACGCCCTCCAAAATCGCGCGAATGACGTGCGCCCGCGTGTGCGAAGCCGTCAGGCCCACCAGCGCCGCCCGCGCATTCGGATCGAGATGCGGCGTGCGCTCGCCCATCAGATATGGCGCCCACAGCGCACCTTCCGACCCAGCCGGTGCAGCAGCTGCTTCCTCGGCAAACACATCGTAGGGATCGCGCCCGTCCTTCTTCTGCACTCCCGGCGACGCTGCTCCGAAGTTGTCGCGATACCAGCGCAGCGACAGTCCCGCCGCTTGTGTCACTCCCATCACGTGCCAGCGTCCCGGAATCGCGTGACAGAACGTATGCAATCGTCCCGCAGGATCCATCGCCGGACGATCGGTCGAAGCAAACACCACGCCCGACGTTCCAATCGTGGCGCTGACGGCGCCCACGCGTGCGATGCCCATCCCCACCGCGCCCGCAGCCTGATCCCCCGCGCCCGCTACCACCGGAGTTCCCGCGTGCAGCCCGGTAGCTTCCGCTCCGGCAGCCGAGATCTTGCCGCACACCTCCGGCGATTCGAACAGCGCCGGCAGCAAACTCTCCTTAATGCCGGTCTTGGCCAACACTTCCTTCGACCAGCGCCGGTGGGCCACGTCGAGCAGCAGCGTGCCGGAAGCATCCGCCATATCGATGGCGCGTTCCCCCGTGAGGCGAAACCGCACGTAATCTTTCGGCAGCATGACATGCGCCACGCGCGCCCAAGCCTGGGGCTCGTTCTCGCGCACCCAAAGAAATTTGGTCAATGTGAAATTCGTCAGTGGAGGATTGCAGGTGAGTCGAATCAGCGCATCCCGCCCAAAAAGCTTCTCCAGTTCAACGGATTGCGCCTCGCTCCGTTGATCACACCAGATCAGCGCCGGCCGCACCACTTCATCTGAAGCATCGAGCAGCACTGCCCCATGCATCTGCCCCGAGAATCCCACGCATGCAATTTCCTCCGCGCGAATCCCGGAGGTTTCGAGCGCCTTCCGCACCGCCGCTCCGCACGCCTGCCACCAGTCCCGCGGATCCTGCTCCGCCCAGCCAGGCTTCGGGCTGGCAAAGTGTTGATGTTCCGCCGATGCCGAAGCGACAACGGTTCCCTGCGCATCAATCACCAGCGCCCGCGTTCCGCCTGTTCCCACATCGATGCCTAGGAAAGCCATGATTCCATCTGACCTTTCGTTGATTGGCTAAATTGGCTAACAGCCAAGGTGGAAGTGGAGCCCCGAGGCGACCACTGGGGCTGAAGCCCATTGTTGATGCTGCGCCCTTTACGCGGCGCTAAAGCGCCGCTCTTCCACGTCACCACCTGCATTCAGGAGTTTTTCCGCAACGGCTAAAAGCCCTGCCCTTTCAAGACATCAATTCCACGCAAGGGCTGCTAAGCGAGATCGTGCACCAACCTGCGCGCTTCCTGTCCGTTTTGCCCGTTCTTGCTGGCGGATTCCTGCGATTGCCGGCTCAGGAAGAAATCCAGATTCCCCCGCATCACCAGGTGGGGCGCCAGCGAAACTTGATTCGACCTCCGCCCGCCCTCCGCCAGGAACTCATGCAAGAGCCGGAGAGCCATCTGCCCCTGCGCTCGCGGGCGTTGGTAAATCGTGGCCGCCACTCTGCCCGAACGTATGTAAGGCACGAGATCTGGGAACAAGTCCGTGGTGATGATCGTCAGCCGATCCAGCACCTTCGCGTCGCAAGCCGCTTTCAGCACGGGTATCGACGCCTCGGTGGTCACATACATTCCGGCGAGGTCAGTCCGCTCTTCAAACAGCTTGCGGCATTTTCGATACGCTTCTCGCTCTACATCGTGGTCTTCGATCGGCTTGAGCAGTTCCAGATGGGGGTAAAACGACTTCAGCGTGGATTCGAAAGCTCCGTATTTCTCCGCGTGCTCGGTAATCCCCATATCGAACACGGTGATCCCGACCGACCCGGTCCGCCCTCCGAGGAACTTTCCCATCAGATCGGCGGCGATGGCACCGCTCGCCAGCGTATCGATCGCGACGA
Source organism: Terriglobia bacterium (assembly GCA_020073385.1). GTDB lineage: Bacteria > Acidobacteriota > Terriglobia > Terriglobales > Acidobacteriaceae > Sulfotelmatobacter. The sequence continues at coordinate 99,216 of JAIQFH010000028.1, forward strand.
TTCCCAATCTCCCGCTGTTGGGCGCGTCCGTCGCGACGCACACCACCGGAATATGCGACCGCGAGGCGCGGCGGATCCATGGCCTGAGAGTTTCCGGACGGCTCGGGAAGGTAATGATCCCGTCAACCTTCGCGGCGATGGCCGCTTCCAAGGCCTCCTCCTCGCCCTCTCCCAGGCTGGGAGACGTTCTAAATTCCACTTCCACATTTTCAAGAAGGATGCCCGCAGCCTCTTCTCGAATCCCCGCGCGCACTTCGTCCCAGAACGAGGTCGTGCCCTGCAGCGTATTCACCGAGATTCGCAGAGTCTTTTTCGACGACAGGTATCGAGCCGCCAGATTCGGCCGGTAGCCCAGGTTCCTCGCCATCTGCAAGACTCTGGCCCTGGTCGCAGGACTTACTCCCGGATGGTCGTGTAGTGCGCGGTGAACGGTGCCGATGGACGTGCCCAGCGACTTCGCAATGTCGCCGAGAGTGGCGGGAGGCTTTCCCATTTTTGAGGCCTTGCGTCGGGGCCGGCCATCTACAGCCAGCAGAAATTTCAGGAGGCGGTTAGCCACCCTTCCTCCGGAACCGTAAACGTTAACGGAACTCAGCAAAATCCGCAAGCCGGAGGGCCCAAAAAGTTGAATTTAATGGATAAAGTCCCTCTCTACGGTCGAAAACGTCCTTTTTGATCCGGGATTCCCGACAGACCATAGATCCACCTGCAGATGGCGTCGCGCCACTTCACGGCTTCTCCCGCCTGAAACTCGAAGCGAGCCAGGATGTCCCCATACCGTTCGGGATCGACGCGACCCTCAAGCGTCTTCCACTGGGCGACGAAATCGCGGGCGTGTTCGGCTCCATCGTAGTGCGAGTCATACACGTGTTGAATGACGGTTCTTCCCGAGTGCAAAACGTACGTGTACGGGACGTGATGAAAGAACAATAGCAGGTTGTCCGGACAGGCCGTCAGCGCTTCATACATCTTCTGCACCTCCGGCGGATACTGGCCGATGTACCCGGTTCCCGTGGCGATAGTACGATCCATGCCGATCCCCTGATGGTCCGCTCGATGCCACTGTCCCCAACCGTTTTCCTCTGATGACTCGGGCCCCGGATCGTAGTGATTTCCCAAAATGTTGGTGAGAGTTCCGGCGCCGAGGGGCCCGGTATAGCTTTCGTAGACCGGCCACGAACCGAGTTGCAGATTCGCGATCGTCTTGACCACCAGCGGATCGTTGCCGAATGTAAGCCGAGTCCACTCATCAATAATCTTTTCGCTGCTCAAGTCCGGATTCCACGCCAGCCGTCCAAAGCCATAAAGGCTCGCCATAGCCAGCGGGCTCCCCAGCCAGTTCGCGTCGAGACCGACATTCGCCACTCCCACAAAGCCGCCGACCGGACGATGAAAGACGCGTCCGCTGACCAGGTCTTTCACCGGCGTCGATCCACCATCCACGCCCATGTCGAAATCCAGAACTTCCTTCCACATGGGAACTAGAAAACAGAGATGCTTCTGCTGCCCCGTGTATTCCTGCGTAATCTGCAGTTCGATGGCTTCGTTGGTGCGGCGCAATCCGGCAAACAGCGGCGACACCGGCTCTCGCACCTGGAAATCGATCGGCCCATTCTTGATCTGAACAATGGCGTTGTCGTCGAACTTGCCATCGAGTGGATGAAAATTGTCGTAGGCCGCCTTCGCGCGATCGTTTTTCGGATCACGCCAATCAAGATGATGGTTGTAAACGAAGGCCCGATAAAAGACCACGCCTCCATGCGGCTTGAGCGCCTGCGCGATCACATTCGCGGCATCAGCGTGACTGCGTCCATAAGTCGAAGGCCCGGAGCGCCCTTCGGAATCGGCCTTCACCACAAAGCCGCCGAAGTCCGGAATCTGCCGGTAGATTCCATCGACTTTCTTGCGCCACCACTCCGCCACACGCGGATCAATCGGATCGAATGTGTCCAGCCCTCCGATCAACTTCGGGCTGCTCAAATCGACCGACATCGATATCTGCACGCCCCATGGCCTGAACACATCAGCGATGCGCTTGGTTTGTGCGATGAAGTCATCTTCCAGCACACCCGGAGCTGCATTCACGTTGTTGATCGTGCATCCGTTAATTCCAATCGAAGCCAGCAGCCGCGCGTATTCCCCTGCGCGCGTCAGATCGCTGCGGACCTTCCCATCCGCGAAAAATATCGACGGCCCGCCGTATCCCCTCTCGATGCGCCCGTCAAGGTTGTCCCACTGATTGACCCACCGGATGGGGGCATACGGATTCTGGATTTCATTGATGCCGCCGAGACTTTCTCCCCGGGCGATCTTGCTCAGCAGCGCAAACACTCCATACAGCACGCCGCGATCATTCGCGGCAGTGATCACGAGACATTCAGCGTGCCCGATCTCGTCGGTCGTGAGCCAATATCCATCCGCTTCCAACGGGCTAGGCGGCCGCAGCGATGGGGCAACATCGTGAAGATCGCGAATCGTGCCCAACACGACTACGCTGCCCTTGATGCCGCCGCTCAATTTGAGAGTGCGCCCCAGCATCTTCTCCACACCAATGGCCAGTTCCTGCCGCGCGGTGTCGAGCACAGGAGATTTGCCGAACAAAACGGACGCGCCCGGCAATTTTTCGTAATTCCTCGCCGCTTTCGAATCCAGCGGCGCGTAACGCAGCCATGCCGCGGTCTCGATTGCAGGATCAGCCTGGGCAAATAAAGGCGTGACGATCAGGAAGGAGATCAGCGCTAAAAGAAAAACCATGGTGGAACTGCAGAAGCGGTATCGCATCAGGCCGCCAGAGGAAAAGCGATGATCGTCTCCCCACGGAGTCCCGTACCCTTTTCGACTTCCTTGAGTAATCGCGACTCCCGGTCTTCTGGATCGGGGATCATTTCACAAGCCGCAATCTCTTTCTCCGAAAAACCGTGATAGCAGAGTTCGCAGACGCCCAATCCACCTTCGGCGCGCACCGGAGGTCCGAACGTGCGGCAGGTCATGGGACGCGAGTCATACAGATCGCAAGTGCCCTCATCGAGGTCGAGCGCCGGACAAGGCTCCTCGTTGGCGAAGTCTTCAAAGCGCCGACGATCTTCTTTTGTCTTTCCGAGCAGGCCAGTCTTGGGATCGCCCGGAAAGTCGCGTGACAGTCGCGTGACCGAATCACGAGCACGTTGCCGGACGGCTGCGGCCCTCTCAGGATCCCTCGCCGCAAGCTCGGCTACGCCTTGCCGCAATCGTGCGGCATCGAGCTGATTGATGGCGAACACGCCTATGCAGCACGGCGTACATCCTTTCCGGCAAACGAGCCCACCTTTGCTTTTGCGCGTCGTATCCGCCAATGCAGCGTCGACGATTTGAATCAATCTCTGATCCCCGGAGGATGGAAAATGATACGCCACACCGAAGAGGATACCTCATCCCGGGAAATGCCGCGTCGCTGCTACGTGATCTTCAATCGTTACAATGGATTTTTTGAGTTGGACTAAGAGTCCTCATCTGACGCAGAGTATTTTTGCTGATTCTGCATCGTGGCAGAAGGCATTGAGACCCCCCGTTTGGTTCTCCTCGCGCGACGGAACTCAACAGTCGTACATCGATCCGAGACGTTCCAACAAGAATCGCTGCACCCGTCTCTAAAAACATGCGGACGGGTGCAGGCTTCTTCACATTTTTCAGGGAGAGCGATGCTGCCGAAAACAAAAGCTGTGAATCTGAAAACTGTCGCCGCGCGAGTGGGCCTTGCGCCGTGTTCAGTTTCTGCCGTTTTGAACAACACGGAGGCGGCGCGAGCCATCCCGCAAAAAACCAAGGACCGCGTCTATCGTGCCGCCGCCGAACTGAACTATCGTCCCAACATCCTGGCGCGATCCTTGCGCACGAAGCGTACGCGCATGGTGGCTGTCATCGCGCCCAGCCTCAGTCGGCCTGGCGTCGCACGCGTGGTCGCGGCCGCGCAGCATCGACTGGATCAAAGCGGCTACCTGCTTGTCCTCGCTACGTACGATGGCGGCGATCCCAGCCACCTGTGTGCGCAACTTCAACAGAGAGGAATCGAAGGCGTTATCTCGATTGACGTCAACCTTCCAGCGCAGATGACCGTGCCGGTCACTTCCGTAGACCTCGGTTACAAGACATCGGCGATGACTGTCTCAGATCAAACGCAAGTCTGGCTCCCCGAACTTGGCACTGCCGCCGCCGAGGCCATCATGCGGCAGATTGAGAATGAGGGCAGCAGTCAAAGGCTGCAGATCCAGGCTATGCCTGCTGCATACGTCGACATGCAAAGTATCGATGGCGGATTTTCGGCTGCGGAGAGCGCGTAAGGTCAGGAAACCTGGCCACGTCGCCCTTTTGTGTGCTCCAGAATTCGAAACAGCAGCAGCCAGCGCTTCACGTTTGTGGTCATCAGGAAGTTTTCCTTCACGTGCTCGCGCCCGCTCGACCCAATGCTGCGTGCAAATTCCGGATGCGTCAGCAGATATCGGATCTGAAAAGCGCATCCCTCAACCGAGTGCACCAGCACGCCCGTGAGCTTGTGAATAATCTGATTCGGAATGCCTCCGACTGCACCCGCAATGGTCGGCTTGCCTTTCCATAATGCCTCCGTCACCGTCAGCCCGAATCCCTCTTTCAGCGATTTCTGCACGATGATGGTCGACGCTCTTTGGATCGCGTTGATCTGCACCGCGCACCAGGGCGGGAGATCCAGAATGATAATGTCAGGATCGTTCCCCGCCGCCTCTTTCACTTCCTGTAGTACGGCCGCACCTTCGGGATCGTCACTCGCCCCGCCGCCGGCTAACACCAACTGGCAATCGACATATTTCTTCGCGAGCTTATAGGCCTGCACCACGCCGACCGGATCTTTGAGCCGGTCAAAACGCGACACCTGCGTCACGATGGGCCGGGAGCGGTCGATGCCAAACTCGTCACAGATCTCCTGCACCTGCGAGTCGGGCAGTTCCTTGTTCTTCTCCGATAAGGGATCAATACACGGATAAAAGAGATATTGCGGAATGGAGAGTTGCTGCGTAAACGATTGCGAAGAAAAAATCGCGGCGTCATATTGTTCTACAAAAGGTCTTAGGAACTGCCACACTTCGGCATTAGGATTCGATAAATCAATATGGCATCGCCACACCCAGTGAGCTGGCGTTTGGGGGCGTGAGAGAACCAGGCCGGCGGGCTGCGGGTCGTGAATCACTACTATATCTTCGCCAAACTGCATGCGGCGCCGGTTTTGCTCGTTGTACATCAGAAAAATATCTTTGGCAGCCTGCGTCAATTGATACGGCGCTCCGTGCAGCGCATTATGAAATGCCTTCGTGACTTCGAAAAAATCGTTTCCGCCCGTGATCACGTCCCAATGCGTGGGAACCTCCAGTTCCGACAGCAGCGGCACCAGCCGGTTCAGCATTTCGGCGACGCCTCCGCCCACGGCGGTGGAGTTAATCATCTTGATCGTCTTCCCCTTGAGCTCCTTCGCCAGATACCGCAGCGTATCCAACTGGCTCTGGCCGACAATCGCTTTGTAGTCGTCCAAATGGGGCGGCGGAGGCGGCGCTGGCGGCGTGAGCACGCTCGCTGGTAGCGGCCGCGCGCTTCTCCGGTCGCTGGCCCGCCGCGGAAGATGGGGTGATCGCCGTTCCACCTCGCGACCGGCGGCTTCGGCGGGCGCCGGGGTATCGACGGTGGAACTTGCAGAAATGGTCTGCGGATCGTCAGAACTCATTCTCTTCTCGGTCCTAATTCCTAATTCATGGCTTGGGAGACGATGCGTGCGATCTGACGCCGCACACCCTCCATCGTGTTCGTGTAAATGTCGATGCGCTCGATGGCATCCGCTGCTTCCGCCAGTCCCACTTCTACTTCCAGCCATTGTGAGAAATCGTTTGACATGCGACGCAGACGTAGTCGCGCCTCAATGAAGTGATGATGGATGGAATGTACGCTCACTTGATTGAGGCCATCGAGAAAGGCTTTAAGCGTATCCGCACAAAAAGCTGTGGGCAGTACGACGATGTCCGCGGAGCAGAAATAGAATGGTTCATGCGCTGGACGCGAGCCGCTCATCTTGTGCGATTCCAGGAATTCGTCCAGAATCTCCACCATCCGCCGTCGCAGTCCCTCAATTGCCGTAAATTCTCGGACATCCACGCTCGCCAATTGCTCCGCCAGCGCCGGTTCATTGCAGGCAAAGAGGCTCCAATGAGCGAAGTCGTTCGAGAAGCCCTGTCGAATGAAATGATGTTCCTGCAGCGTCCGGAACGTGTGCTGAAAAATCGAGTCATCGGGAACCGTCTGCAAGGCTTCGAGCAGTTCCAAAAGATTACTCGCCCTCTGCCTGCCGATCCGTAACAGATGTTCCGAGGTATTGAAGTAAAACGGCTTCTGCGGTTTGCGTAGAACCGGCTTCTCCGCGATGTTCTCAGCGGTATCCATGTTCTTAGTAGGTAGCGCTCTTGATCAGCAGGGTTGTCCGCCCGATCTCTTTAGCTCTTATCCGACCGTTGTACTCGCCCGAAACTGACCATCCCCCGCGGAATCCAAACGTACGTCGCAAACTTCCCCAATCAAACTCGCGGCCCACCGGTAAACATTCTGTTCCCGAATGGTCTTTCGCATTCTCTGCATGCGCTGTTGCTTCTCCTCCGCGTTCATCTCCAGCGCCGTCCGGATCGCCTCGGCCGTCTGGTCGATGTCGTAGGGATTCACCTGCAGCGCATCACGCAATTCCCGCGCCGCTCCCGTAAAGCAACTCAAGATCAGCACTCCCCGCTCATCGTCGCGGGTGGCCACAAATTCCTTGGCCACAAGATTCATGCCGTCATGCAGCGAAGTCACCAGACAAAGATCGGCGGCCCGATAGTAAGGCGCGATCTCCTGATGGCTGTGTTGCCGCTCGAGCAGAACGATCGGCTTCCATTGCTCCGAGCGAAATCTCCAGTTGATTCGCTCCGCCTCGGCTTCCACCTCGGCTTGCAGATCGTGATAGCGCTTGATGTGCGTCCGGCTCGGCGCTCCGATCTGAACAAACGTAAACACGCCCTGGTAGCGTGGATATTTCTCCAGGAACCGCTCGATCGCCAGGAATCTCTCCAGAATCCCCTTGGTGTAATCCAGCCGGTCCACACCCACTCCCATCACCGCAGCTCGAACCCCAAGACTCTTCAGCAGCGACCCCCTCTCCTCATAGGCTGACTCCCGCAGTACCTTGGTCTGCGGATCAGCTGAATTCACACTGATGGGAAACGGGCGCACGGTCGTGCCGTGGTCGAGGCGTTGCACGGTCGAATGATCCCAGTCGATCCGCGACTCCATAATTCGATCGACAGTTTGCAGAAAATTCGAGCAGTGCGACTGAATATGGAACCCAATGAGGTCTGCGCCCAACAAACCATCAATCAGTTCCTTCTGCCACGGACATATTCCGAACGCCTCAGGATTCGGCCACGGAATGTGCCAGAAAATCGCCAACCGCGCGTCGGGTCTGCGCTCTTTGATCATTCTCGGCAGCAGCGCAAAGTGATAATCCTGCACCAGCACTACCGGATTGGCGACGCCTTCCATTTCCTCCAGCAGAGCCTTGGCGAATTTCTGGTTCACTTCCTGATAGTGATTCCAGTCGCTGGCGCGAAACAGCGGACGCGTGTGCGCAATGTGGCAGAGCGGCCAAAGCCCCTCGTTGGCGAACCCGTAGTAGTAGCCTTCCTCTTCTTCCTTCGACAACCACACTCGGCGCAACGTATAGTGCGGATCGTCCGGCGGAACCAGCAGTCGATCGTGCACGTCCACCGTTTCCGTATCGGCATCTCCCGACCCATGTGCGACCCAGGTGCCGCCACATGCACGCAGCACCGGCTCAAGGGCGGTCACGAGTCCACTTGCGGGAACATTGACCTCGATCGATTTCCCTTTCTGCACGTGCGTATAAGGTTCTCGATTCGAGATCACAAACAGCCGGCCATCCGCCAGGCGCGAGCGGACATGCACCGCAAGCCGGTCCGCCGTCCAGATCGATTCCCCGCTATCGCGCAGTCGAGCTTCGCGTTCCGCGGCCGTCCGGGCCGTGTTCAGGCTTTCGGCCATGGTCGCGACTTCCCGCGCCAAAGGACGGAACAGTTCCATGTCTACCGGCTTGATGCGCGCCGAAACGGCGCGCCCTGTCCGCAGCGCCTTGATCCAGTTGGCAGTCCGCGCGATCGGCCCCGCGATGCTCCAGCGCACGATCAATAGGGTAATCAGGACGATCAGCACGACGTGGATCAGCGCGCTCAGAAAAGTCTCGCGCCAGATCCGCATGCTTTCCGCCCGGATATACCCTGAGTCATGAACAATCGCCAGGCTGCCCACCAGATCGTCGCCGTTGTGCAACGGCAACGCATAAATGTGGATGGAAGCAATCCCCATCCGCAGGAACGCCGCGGTATCGTGATTCTGCTTCAGCGCCTCCAGCACGATCGGCGGAGCGCTCTCCATCAGCGGCTCCAGGTTCGTCGTGACAGCGATCGGATGGCCTTGCGGATCATAAACAGCGAGTCCGGCCAGATGCTCCCGGTTCGCGAATTGCTGAACTGTTCGCTTCAATCTGGTCTGCGCATCCCTCTCCAGATCTCGCTCCACATTCCCTGCCAGACTCTCTCCCAGCACCTCGGCCCGCCGTTCCAGGTCTTTGCGCATGCTCCTGTTTTGCATCAGGACCTGGTAGTAAGAAGTACATAGGGACACGAGGGTAATGCCGACGATAAGCGAGATGATGAGTCTGGCGCTGAGGAGTCTCATCTACAGGTCCTGGCACAAAGACTGCGAGAGCGAAACCCACCCCCGGAACCTTTTTGGCATCGCGGAAGGTTCACAGGTGGAGCGGTTCGGTTTCTAAACAGTCTCCTGCGCGATTTCCTTGGCCGCGCCAGAAGACGAGGCGCAACGAGTGGCGGTCTTCGGGGGTCCGCGAACTCAAGAGAATGCAAACCTCCGCATTGTGCTGTAACAATACAGCACCATTATGAGGATAGAAAGTATGAAAGGGTTGCAAAGAGCTTGCCAAACCAAAGTCTCTTATTTTCAACGGATTGACCAGCGGCAAGGCAGTAAGATGGTAATTCTTCCACGGCCACCACGATTCGGTTAGCAACCATCAGCTATCTCATGGCCTTGATGTCTTGGGAAAGACAAAGCTTGAGAATGTCCTGCTGAGGGCGGTCCGTTATAAGGCGGTTTTGGGAAGGCGGTCTTGAAAGGGCGAGGCTTCTAGCCGCACCGTCCAAATGCCAGAAAAGACGTGTGCGTGAGAACTTTCAGGCGTCCCTCCGGGACGCGCTGAGTGTTCCACTTTACCCGGCGCTGAAAGCGCCGGGTTATTCTCACACGTCCCTCCGGGGCGCAAATATCTGCCGCTTGTCCCACAGCGCGGATTGAAATGCGGCTCTCACGCACCTTCTTCAGCCCTGAGGAAGCGCTCAGCACACTCTTCGAACCAGCGGGATAACGTCTCAGTCTCAAAAAGAAAGTGTGCTGACGGAGTCCGAAGCCAATGCCACCTCCGCCACTCTGCCCGCCAACCTGATGACCACATTCTTCGCTGCGCCCTTATTAATCAATACCAACACCTTTCCCCCATCCGGATTCTCGAACGCAACGTGATCCACTCCCTCCACGTTGCCGGCAGACTCAAACCGCTTCGCCCCACGTCGAATGTTCCGCGAGAAATGCGCAGAGGCCCAGTACTGCCCGCTACGGGTGATCTCCTTCGTCTCCGAGTGGATCGTCACCATCCCGCCGCAGGGGAACGGTCCAATGTTCGGCCGGCCCTTCTCATCCAGCGCAAGATTCCATCCTGTAATAGACTGCCCCCAGTTGCGAAGGACTTCTGTGAATGTCTTTCCCCAATTCACCCAGTCCGTGGCATAGTCCGGGGCTGTGTAGTCCGGGCCACCTTCTGTCCAATAAATTTGGGCGTCGGGATACGCTTCGTGGAACTTGCTCATCTGCTCCGCCGAGCCGACGTATCCATGGAAGGCGACTGCATTGCAGAACTTGTGGACAGCGGGATCATCGAGTTCCGCTACAGCCCTTCCCCAAAGGTTGTAATTGTGGTCGAGAATCCAGATCTTCGTCGACAGTCCGTTTTGTTGCAACGCCGGACCGAGATGATTCTTTACGAATCCAATTTCATACTCCTGCGCCCACAAGCACGCCGGCATTCTCCCGTCCTGATCGGTGTCGACTTCGTTTTGCACCGTGACGGCCTGCACCGGCACGCCCTCCGCCGCGTACGCCTGCAGAAACTTCACAAAGTACTTCGCGTAGGGAGCCAGGTAACGCTGCCGCATCGACCCGCCCAGCATCGATCCGCCGGCTTTCATCCACCCCGGAGGACTCCACGGCGATGAGAAGAGAAATAAATCCGGATTCTGTTTGCGCGCCTCGCGCATCATCGGGAGAACATAAGGCTGATCATGCGCAATCGAAAACCGCTTCATCTCAGGATCGGGCTCGCCTTCGTCGTAGCTGAAGACCTCGGTGGAATAGTCGCTTGAGCCGATGCAGGTACGGCACACGTTGAGTCCCAGTTCGGCGGGATGAAAAAGCTCGTGAAAAAGCGCTTCCCGCGCCGACGGCTCCAGCCGGTTGAACGTGTAGCAAGCCGCATCGGTGAACGCTGCCCCGAAACCGAGGATCTCCTGATATTTCTTGCCCGGGTCCAGTTCAATCACGTTTCCGCGCGCCGTGCCGGCTTTCCAGGCGACCGCCGGCTCGGCATGATAACGGAGCGCGCCGGAAGTCGAATGAATCGAAATATCACGCGACGGCGGCGGCACCACCGATGCCGGCAAGGCACGCGCCAACTTAGCAGTCTTGGCCGCAACCACTCCGCCCACGCTCACTTTCAGAAAGTCCCGCCTGGTCCGCTTGCTCGACATTCGAGTTCTCCTGGCAACAAATCGAACCAGTGAGTATAGTGCCAACGATCATCAATTTCACACGAGGACATCCATGATCACCTCCGCGCGGCAGTTCTCATTTCTAGGAATCTTCGTTCTTGTCTCTTTGTTTTCAGTAGCACAAGCCAAGCCTGAACCTTCAGGCCGCCCAGGATGGAAGCTGGTTTGGAGTGACGAATTCAACGGTTCCGACGCATCACCGGTCGACACCACCAAGTGGGTCTCCGAATCCGGAGGCAACGGTTGGGGTAATCAAGAGTTGGAGTACTACACGACCCGTCCCGAAAACGCGTTCCAGCAGGGCGGCAACCTGGTAATCAAGGTGTTACAGGAGAAGTACACCGGCGCCGACGGAGTAACCCGAGACTACACCTCGGGGCGCTTGAAAACCCTGGGCAAGTTCTCACAAGCCTACGGACGGTTCGAAGCCCGCATCAAGATTCCTCAGGGACAGGGGATTTGGCCCGCGTTCTGGATGCTCGGCAATGACACTGGCAAAATCGGCTGGCCCAAGTCCGGCGAGATCGACATCATGGAGAACATCGGCAAAGAACCGGCGACTGTTCACGGCACGATTCACGGACCGGGATACTCCGGCGATAAGGGCATCAGTTCGTCCTACAATTTGCCGGCAGATCCGCACTTCGCGGACGACTTTCATCTCTACGCCGTCGAGTGGGAACCCAAAGCGATCCGTTTCTACGCCGATGATCACCTCTATGCCACGTGTACTCCCGCCAGTCTGCCCAAAGGCGCGAAGTGGGTCTACAACCATCCATTCTTCATACTGCTGAACGTTGCCGTCGGAGGCAGCTGGCCCGGCAATCCGGACGCGACAACCGTATTCCCGCAAACCATGCTTGTGGATTACGTCCGCGTCTACAAACGCTCTAGTCGCACCGCCGAGTCACATTGATAGCGGCCGCAGGCCTCTGCAAACGATTCCATCTGCGAACTCGGCGAGCCCTCTGCGTCCTCGGCGATTAGCTTTTGGGATTGTCCGGTTTTCATCTTCCGTTCGCCACGCGTACCCGCGCACCACCTCCTGTGCGGGGCATCACAGACAGAACGCCGCTCTCGATCTACGTTGACGGCAACTGCTCTCGGTTAGCGCGTGCCGGGTGCATCCCGACCGGGCCGCTAGCGTGTCGCGATTTCTTCGCGGCCGAAGCAGTGGAGGAGGTTCCCCGTGCCCCTCGACAGCCTGGAATTCCGCACATCCCTACAAAAGCTGCTCGTGGCTTTGATGTTGATCCTTGTGCCCCTAACCGTCTTCGGATTCTACGTGGCGCTGCAAGGAGATACCCACATTCGACAAGCGGCCGGCGAAAGCGTTCGCTCGCTCACTCTCACCGCCGCTGACTCTGCCTCCCAATTCATTTCTGCGTCTGTCAAGGACGTCAGCATGATCGCCAATCAACCCGGCCCCGTGCAGGCGGTCACCGCGGCCAACCACCAGTATGACAATCTCCCGGAAGATGCCGTCAGCGCGAAGATCGCAGCCATTGACCAGAGCTGGGAGACTCCGCAGGCAGATGCCTTGTCCGCCAACATTCTCACCTCGGACCTGGCCCGCCACTTGCGCCGCCTGCGCGAACTCAATCCCACACTGCTGAAGATCACAATCGCCGATGTTAGCGGCGCGATCGTGGCCGCCACCGACCGGCCCGCGCACTACACATTGAATGACCCCGACCTCTGGCGCGAACTTTCCGCCCGCGGACCCGGCACCATCCGGATTTCAGATTTGCGCTATGACGACCAGAACCGGCTCTATTACCTGAGCATCGGTTATCCCATTCAGCAGGAGGGGACCGGACGTTTCATCGGCGTGGTTACCGCGACGGTGAATCTGTCACCTCTGTTCGAGCAATTGAACCGACACCGGATCGGGCGCACTGGCCGGCTGTTTCTAGTGCGCGAGGACGGCACCGTCATAGAGGCTCCTGGCGTCACCCCTTCCATGAAAATCCGATCCGAGGAATACGTGGCCATTCACGACGCCCTGGGCAGTCTGCGCGGCCGCCAAACCGGCTATTTGTTTGCCACTTTGTCCAATGGCCAGTCCTACCTCATCGGTTTTGCCGATGCCGGATTGAAGGACGCGTACCCGAACTTGCCTTGGACGGTGCTGGCCAGCCAGGAAGCCAGAGAGGTAACCGGCCCGGTTCGCAACATGATCGCTTTTGCTCTGCTCGTGATGATTCTTGCGCTGCTCATGTTGTCGCTTCTCGCTGCCTATGTCGTCCTGCACACGAAACAGCGCCTGGAAGATATCGAAACTCCTCTGGAGGAAGACAAAGAACATCCCGTGGCGGCTTGAGACCCGATCGCCGTGATTGACTTTGTATCGTGAATAGTTTCTAAGGGCGTGGCTTAAGTGTGTGCGTGAGAACTAAGCCTCGTCTTTTGCAGCGGAACGAATTAGCAATTCTTAGCCGCGAAGCGGCGAAAGACAGTTCTCACGCACACACTTTAGCCCCTGAGGTCGACACGCGCCAAGCAAAGAACGATCTGAGATTGTTACCGAGAACTGACTACTGAAATCTGTTTTGGAGAACTCCCATGATCAATGCGTCAGAACTGGAAAGAGGAATGGTCGTCCGCGTCGAAGGTCAGATCTATCGCGTGCTCGAGGTCGAAGCCAAAGCCGCCGCCGCAAAACTCGGCGGCGTCGTCAAAGCCGAACTCAGCAACGTCAAAACCGGACGACTCTGGGATGTCCACTTCCGTCCTCAGGAACGCCTTGAAGATCTGCCGGTGGATCGCCGCAATATGGAATTCCTCTTCCGCGGGGGTGAAATCTGCACCTTCATGGATCCCAACTCTTTCGAGCAGATCGAGGTTCCGGCCGACATCGTTGGCCCCGCGGCGGCATTTCTGCGATCAGGCACCGCAGTTCCTGTGGAGTTCTTCGAAGGTCGACCCATTTATGCCATGGTGCCTGACATCGTGGAAGCCCGCGTCGTTCAGACTGCGCCACCGGCCCACTCTCAGCAAGACAGTGCATGGAAAGAAGCGACGCTCGAGAACGGCGTGTCGATTCGCGTTCCTCTCTTCATCGCATCCGATGACCGTGTGCGCGTCGATCTGAGAACTGGCCGCTATCTCGAACGCGTCCACACCGACCGCAAACGCATCGCCTAGACCACAGAAACGATCTCCGAGTTTGACTCCGTCGCGGACTTCGATAGAATTCGGTTCTATTCCTCCTACGTGGGGCAATCCAACCAGGACAGGGAGTCGGTTCATGAGCAAAGTTCGAGTTCTTGTGGGGACGCGCAAGGGGGCCTTCATTCTTGCTGCTGACGGCAAGCGCGATAAGTGGGAAGTCAGCGGTCCACACTTCGCCGGATGGGAGTTGTATCACCTGAAAGGATCGCCCGCCGATCCCAATCGCATCTACGCATCGCAGACCAGCGGATGGTTCGGCCAAGTCATCCAGCGCTCCGACGATGGCGGCAAGACCTGGCACCAGCCCGGCACACCTCCCGGAGAAACGACTGGCCCCGGTGGCATGCCGAAGGGCGAGAGCAATAAGTTCGTCTACGACACCGCAGCCGCCCCGCTCACGACGCACCAGTTTTATGACGGCACGCAGCATCCGTGGGAGTTCAAGCGAGTATGGCATCTCGAACCGTCTTTGACCGATCCCGATACCGTCTATGCGGGAGTCGAAGATGCGGCGTTGTTTCGTTCGACCGATGGGGGGAAGAATTGGAAAGAGCTACCCGGTTTGCGCGGCCACGGCACCGGCCCCAAGTGGCAGCCCGGTGCTGGAGGCATGTGCTTGCACACCATCATTCTTGATCCCAAAGATCCAAACCGGATTTACATCGCGATCTCCGCGGCGGGTGCGTTCCGCACCGACGACGGCGGCAAGACCTGGAAGCCGATCAACAAAGGCCTTTACTCAAAGTACATTCCCAATCCAACCGCCGAGATCGGCCACTGCGTGCACCACGTCGCCATGAACCCGAAACGCCCTAGTGTTCTCTTCATGCAGAAGCACTGGGACGTAATGCGCTCCGATAACGCCGGCGATGAGTGGACAAAGATCAGCGGTAATCTGCCCACCGACTTCGGATTCGTCATCGACATCCACTCGCACGAGCCCGAGACCATCTACGTCATCCCCATCAAGAGCGACGGGGAGCACTATGTCCACGAAGGCAAACTCCGCGTTTTCCGGAGCAAGACCGGCGGCAACGAATGGGAAGCACTCACGAAAGGCCTGCCGCAGGAGAACTGCTACGTGAATGTTCTGCGGGATGCCATGGCGGTGGACACGCTAGACAAGTGCGGCATCTACTTCGGCACGACAGGAGGCCAAGTCTATATGTCCCCGGACGCAGGCGACTCCTGGTCGCCAATAGTCCGCGACTTGCCCGCAGTTTTGTCGGTAGAAGTTCAAACGCTCGCATAATGTAGCCCCGGACGCCTTCGTCCGGGGCGCCCTCGCGCGCGCTCTTGGCGCGGGGGTGTCGTTCGACTCTCACAAGCATCGGGCTGTAAGCGTAGCCGTTGGTCGCGTTGCGGAGAAAGCATGAAAACAAAATTGGTTGCAATCGCAGTCTTGATGTTGTCATTAGCAGGCACAGCAGCAGCGCAGCAAAAGCCGCAGGCAATCAAGTCAGGAACTGTGCCTCGCCAACTCGAAGCGCAGGTGCGCAAGCTCTGGGAGGCATTTAAGAATAAAGACAAAGCAACTCTCTCAGCTTTGTTAGACGACCAGTTCCGCCAGTTCGAGGAAGGTCTCAGCACTTTCGGTGACAAGAAGGCCGAAGTCAATGCCGTGGATGAGTTCGAACTCATCAGTTACACCCTCAGCGACTTCACCGTAAAATCGACCGCGCCAAACACGGCGTTGGTTACCTACGTAGCGCAATATGAGGGCAAAACCGGCGGCGAAGTCTCGAAGGCAAAAAGCGTCTTTGGAGAAGTCTGGATTCGGACCGGTAATGAATGGAAAGATCTCTATATGCAAGAGACGTACATAAAGTGAAGGTGCTCCTGAGATGACGGTAATCATTCGTGTTGAACTTCCCCAACATCTTCGAACGCTGGCTCATGTCGGGCACGAGGTCGAGATTCAGGTGGAGGGTCCGGTGACGCAGCGCTCTGTGCTCGACGCTGTCGAATCGGCATATCCCATGCTGAGGGGCGCGATCCGCGACCACGTCACCAAACAGCGTCGCGCTTTCTTGCGCTTCTTCGCCTGTCAGGAAGACTTGACGCACGAGTCTCCAGATGCGCCGCTGCCCGAAGCCGTCGTTTCAGGCAAAGAGCCGTTCCTGATCATCGGCGCAATCGCCGGCGGATGACACGAAGATCGATTCGTACCGCTAAGATTGCAGTGATAGCATCTGTTTATGGCAATCAGTGACACCACCCCGGAAGCGCGTGAGGTGCAATCGCGAATTCACCGCTCCATGTCAGGAGAACAACGAATTCTCATCGCACTCGAGATGAGCCTATTCGCCCGGGAGGTCGCACGTGAGCGGATTTGTTCGGAGCACCCTGATTGGGAGGAATGGCAGGTACAGCGCGAGCTGTTGAGAATCGCGTTTCTTCCTGACCCGTTACCTGCCGACCTTCGATGACTGTGACCGGGGTCTTTCTACGGATCACGACAGCACTTGACAGCGCCATATTGAGTACATGCTGACTGGTTCTTTTGCCAGCACTCGCTACAGCTCTCCGCGCGCAACGCAAGACATTGATATCGTGATCTCAGCCACTCCAATGCAACTACGGTCCTTGATCCATGATCTGAGCGGCAAGAGCTACTATGTTGACCTCGATTCTGCGCTTGATGCCCACCGGCGCGAATCTCTGTTTAACATCATTGACCTGAACACGGGTTGGAAGATTGACCTTATTTTTCGTAAGTCCACACCGTTTGGTCTGGAAGAGTTCGGACGCCGGCGCAAGATCGAATTGCTTGGGCTTCAATTTTATGTAGCCAGCCCGGAGGACATTATCGTTGCGAAACTCGAGTGGGCAAAGTTGGGCGAATCTGCGCGCCAGATTGAGGACGCTGCCGCCATTTTGCGGATACAAGAAAACACGCTGGACAAGTCCTATTTGAACAAGTGGATCGGAGCACTAGGACTGGGCGAGCAGTGGATGGCCGCCAGGCGGATTGCCGGTTGCTCCACTTGAGCTCTGCTGGACGTTCATCCACGAGCGATCTGGATTAGTTTTGGCAGGACATCGCCGAACGGTGATCGCTCTGGCTTGCCGAACTCGAAATAGATCTTGCGGTAGAGCTCATACAGCGCCGCGTAGGCACTCTGCGTCTCCGGCTGGGGCTCGTAGACTGTGTGCTTGGGACAGATCTTATCTTGCGCTTCGCCGATCGTCTTGAACACACCGGCGGCCATGAAGGCGAAGATGGCTGAGCCGAGGCCTGTTACCTTGCCGCTCGGAACAAGCACCGGGCGTCCGAGAACGTTGGCGTAGACCTGGTTCAGCACCGGATTGCTTTGCGGGATGCCTCCGCCGTTGATCACACGCTGCGTGGGCGCTCCGTACTCGCTCATGCGATCGAGGATGATTCGCGTGTGGAATGCGGTACCTTCGATTGCGGCGAAGAGTTCATCCTGCGCGGTATGAACGAGATTCCAGCCGAGCGTCATACCACCCAGGTTCGGATTTACCAGCACCGTGCGGTCGCCATTGTCCCAGGTCATGCGCAGCAAGCCAGTCTGTCCTGCGCGATATTTGTCCAATCCCTTGCTTAGTTCCTCGACCGTCGTGCCTGCGCGGCGGGCAATCGCGCTAAAGATGTCACCCGTCGCCGAGAGGCCCGCTTCAATTCCCGTGAACTGCGGGTGCACGCTGCCCGGAACAACGCCGCAGACACCGGGTATCAGCTGCGCTTTCGGCGCGTAAGCGATGATGCAGGTAGACGTACCGACCACATTCACAACGTCGCCTTCTTTCGCGCCCGCGCCAATCGCGTCCCAGTGCGCATCGAAGGCGCCGACAGGAATTGGAATCCCTGCGCGCAGGCCGAGTTTCTCAGCCCAGTGCGGTGCCAACTTTCCGGCGATCTTGTCGGAGGTGGCATACTCGCCCTCCAGTTTGTCGCGCGCTCCGGCTAGCAGCGGATCGACTTTCGCCAGAAAGCTTTCCGGTGGGAGTCCGCCCAGGGATGCATTCCACATCCACTTGTGGCCCATGGCGCAAACGCTGCGCTTCACGCGGCGGGGATCCGTGATTCCGCACAGCGTCGCGGCGACCATGTCGCAGTGCTCGAAGGCGCTGGCGAACTTCTGGCGCTTGTCGGGATTATGCCGGAGCCAGTGCAGCAGCTTGGCAAATCCCCACTCGGACGAGTAGATCCCGCCGCACCACTCGATGGCTTCGAGCTTTTCAATTCTGGCTAGTTCTGTGACTAGCGCGGCTTCGAGTTTCGCGCGGTGATCGCACCAAAGATAGTAGTCATCGAGCGGAACCATGCCTTCGCCGACGGGGATTACGCTTGAGCCTGTGGTGTCGAGCGCAATGGAGGCAACCTGATCGGCCGAGATGCCCGCTGATGTCACCGCCTGGCGGGTGGCTTCGGCTAAAGCCCGCATGTGGTCTGCGTGGGATTGGGTGGCAAAGTCGGGATCCTCGCGTTTGCGGTGCAGGGGATATTCGGAGACGGCGGACGCGAGAAGTCCGCGCTCGCTGTCGACGATCGAGACGCGAACGCTGAGGGTGCCGAAATCTACTCCCGCTACGATGGCCATGTGGTTCCCACACCGGGGCTGAAGCCCCCATTCATTTGCATCTAACGCGGCCCTAAAGGGCCGCTCTTCCACGGTAGCTGCCTGCGCCAGCATACGGCCAGCGAATCTTCATTCACCACCGGGGACACAGGGGAACACAGAGGAATTCCTCTGTGAAACTCTGCGTCATCTGTGGTGCAACAAACCGCATCCGTAAGGATGCTAAGCCTGATTTCCGTGCCAGTACATTTGCCAGCCGAGGTAACGGACGCCGGCTTCGTGGACGGCACCCGCCGTAGACGAAAAGTTCGCCGCGACATGATGTTCGAATCCGTTCTCGCAGATGTAATGCAGCAGCTTCTGCAATTGCGGAATCTGCACCACGCCGACGCCGCCGAAGGTGTTCAGCGAATCGCTGGTGAATTCTCCCTGGCCGACATAGCCGCGCATGACACCGGAAGTATCGTCGGTGGAGAAACGGGCAAAGCTCATCGCGCCCGGCTTTACGCGTCCGACTACCGTGCCGAAGGTGTTCTCCTTGCCCACCGTACCCGCGATAATTTCCTGGAAGTCCATGCGGACATCCTGGAAGAAATGCTTTGGCAGGTTGCTGCAGTGGAAGCAGACAGCCTTGTTGGGATCGTCGCCGTAGTTATTGTTCCAGTCGAGCAGTGCGCTCGGCGTTTCGGAGGCGAGTGCCAACGCGTGCATGCTGAGCGTGCCGCACACGTCGACCTCGCAAGCCGCAGGCAGCAACTTGTTGCTCATCATGCTCATGATGGTGCAAGGGACGACACCGAAGTACTCTTCCATTGACGTCCAGCACTGCACGGCAGTGATCTGCACGTCGGTTTGCTTCATCCATTCATCGACGACGTAGCCGAGCTTGGCCATTTTCATCAGGGCGGCATCGGGGACGCTTTGCGTGGTGACATATTTCTTGATTTCAGCAAGCTTGCCCTGCACGCCGGGGTTGTCGTCTTTTGATTTGGCAATGCGGCCGAAGACTTCCGAGAGGTCGAGCGTCTCAACTGAAATTCCGTTGTTTTCCAGCAGCTTCTCGCTGTACCGGACTGTGTTGAACGCGGTAGGCCGTGCACCGAGGCTGCCGATGCGCAGGTTGCGGAATCCGTTGACGATGCGGCACACGGCGGCGAACCAAGCGAGATCATTCTGGAAATCCTGCGAGTCGGGGCTGACCGTGTGCAGGCGGGTCAGCGAGTAGGGGATTCCATACTGGCGCAGGTTGTTGCAGGCTGACATCTTTCCGCAAAAGCTGTCGCGGCGATGCAGGATGGTCATTTTCGAGGCGTCATCCGGTGTCGCCTGAATCAGGACTGGAACGTCGAGACGAGCCAACCTCAGGGTGTCAGCGATAGCGCGCTCGTCACCGAAATTTGGCAGTGAAACGATCACACCATCGATCTTTTCGCTATGCTTCCTGAACAACGCCGCGCAGCGCTTAGCCTCCTCGTGCGTTTCTACTGCACCGTGCTTGCTGTCTTCCGGACCGAGGACGATCGCATCCATGCCAGCCTTGGCCAGCGCCTGGATCATCTCTTCGCGTCCTGACTTCGCCAACTGATCGGGGAAGAAGCCGCGATTCCCGACGATCACACCCATCGTCATTTTCTTTTTGTCAGACATAAGAATCCTTTTCGAGATATGAACTGTATCGATTAAGACTTACCGGCCATGCGCTTGCGCTCATTTGCCGGGGAAAAATGAATGCCGAAAAACAGGCCCGACACCAACAGGATCGCGCCCCACCACACATTCGCGTGCAGATCATAGAGCACGACCTTATTAGCGGGAGGGCTCATGATCTCGTAGATTCCGGTAGCGAAGATGAGCGCACCGATCACGCCAAGGCACAATCCCGTGAAGAACCAGATTGAGAGGTGACTTCCAGATTTCATGCGATTCTCCTACCAGAAAATGATCTGCAAAACTACAAATGCGAGTGCCACCACTACGGCCCAGAAAATCGGACGGTGGAAAATCGAAACATGCTCCACTTTTGGAATCGGTGTCAGGCCGTAGACGACATCCTTCAACTCCGAGTCCGGTTTGGGTTTCGTCAGCATGCTGACGACGACCGTCACAACCACGCAAATCAAACAGCACCAGAGGGCACGGAACATGTTTTGCGCCTGGTCCTGAGCATCCATGGAGAGCGCGACGTAGCGCACTGCGTTGGGATCGAGCTTGACCCACGTATACATGCCAACTGACGACAGCGTTCCCGCCAACAGCCCTGTCCAACCTCCCGCCGGCGTGGCGCGCTTCCAGAGCATGCCCAGCAGCACCGTCCCAAAGAGCGGGGCAATGAAGAAGCTGAACAGCGCCTGAACGTAGTCCATGATGCTCGGGGCGCGCGCAGCGAGATACGCGGTGCCGATACTGATAGCGACACCCAAGACAGTCCACCGGCGTCCCATCCTGACCTTCTGCTCGTCGGTAGCATTCTTGTTGATCAGAGTTCCATAGATGTCGTAGACCCAAACAGTAGTAAACGCACTGACATTGCCAGCCATGCCAGACATGAAACCGGCAATGAGAGCGGTGATGCCTAATCCAAGCAGGCCCGGCCCGCAGTAGCGGGCCAGCATCAGAGGCAAAACCTCGTCATAACCGTGCAGGCCCTGGGCCTGTCCTGCATCGGACCACGCAAGGTTGGCCGGAACGAGCCGGATCAGTCCTCCCGTATTCGGGTCGCGCAGCAGTGCCAGGCCGAGCAGTCCGGGAAGAATCACAATGAGGGGAACCATCATCTTGAAGGCCGCGCCGATGATGGGCGCCAGTTCTGCAGAGCGCAGATCCTTTGCCGAGAGGACGCGCTGAACAACGAGGAAATCAGTGGTCCAATAGCCCATGGCGATCACTGCGCCCAGTCCGAAGACGATGCCGGCCCAATTGATGCCCATCGGGTTGGCGTTGAAGTTGCCCAGCGTCGACCAGAGGTGGGTGTAGGACCCAGGATTCGCCACGTGCAACTCGGTCAAGTTCTGCAAAATCTTGGCCTGCAGTCCGCTCCAGCCTCCGGCCTCAATCAGCCCAAGGATCGGAATCAGGAGAGCGCCGGCCCATATCAGAAAGAACTGCAGCACTTCGTTAAAAATGGCGGACCGCAGTCCTCCAAGAGCAACGTAAGCGGCAACGGTCAGTGATGAGACGATGATGCTGAAATGGATGTTCCATCCCAGCACGACTTTCATCACCACCGCCATGGCATACATGTTGATGCCGCTCATCAAGACCGTCATGAAGGCGAACGAGATGGAAGAGATGGTTTGCGCGCCTTCTCCGAAGCGCAGCTTGAGATAGCCCGGGACGGAGTGCGTCTTGCACACGTAGTAGAAGGGCATCATCACCAGCGCGAGGAAGAGCATCGAGGGGATCGCGCCGATCCAGTACCAGTGCGCCGCAAGAATTCCGTACTTATAGGAATTGCCGGCCCATCCCATCAGTTCCAGGGACCCGAGGTTGGCCGAAAGAAAGGCGAGGCCCGCGACCCAGGCGGTCATCTCGCGCCCGGCCATGAAGAAGTCTTCGCCAGTGTTGGCTTGTTCCTTGAGGTACAGACCAATGCCCAGCACCAGCGCAAAGTAGAAGACGATGATCACGAGGTCGACTGCTGAGAGATGTACCAGCGTGTTGGAACTGAGGAGCAGCAGAGCAAGATTCATTGTGTCTTGACCTGTCCGTAGTAGGCGTTTTGACCGTGTTTGCGCAAGAAATGCTTGTCGTGCAACTCGCGAGCGATGGGCCGCGATTCAGCGTTGATCAGAAGCGTATGCGATGCCATGCGAGCAACGTATTCGAGGATGACGGCATTGTGAGCGGCATCGGCGGCGGTCGGTCCCCAGCAGAAGGGAGCATGGCCAGCGACCAGGACCGCCGGAATCGAATCAGGGTCGATTTTGGCAAACGTCCGACAGATGGCCTTGCCGGTTTCGAGTTCGTAGTCGGCGGCAATTTCCCGAGGAGTGAGCGACTCGGTGACGGGAACTGGTCCGTGAAAATAGTCTGCGTGCGTGGTGCCAAAGCACGGGATCGGAGTTTCAGCCTGCGCCCAGGCGGTGGCGAATTCTGAGTGCGTGTGCGCGACTCCGCCGATATTAGGGAAGTGTTTGTAGAGCTCGAGGTGCGTGGCGAGATCGGAGGAGGGTCGCAGCTTGGTTTCCACGGTCGTGCCCTCAAGATCGCAGACGACCATGTGCTCGGGTTTCAGTTCCTCGTAAGGGACTCCACTGGGCTTGATGGCGACGAGGCCTTCATTGCGATCGATGCCGCTAGCGTTGCCGAAGGTATAAACAACCAGACCGCGACGGACTAGTTCCAGATTCGCCTCGAGCACCTCTTCGCGGAGTGTCTTAAGCAGCATGGGACAAAGTGGGACGTTACGGCCTGAGACCGTTCAGGAGCACTTTTTTGCGTAAACGTTTACGCACGGAACATTAAACGGGCGTGCCCATCTTTGTCAAAGTGTTTGCGCGGCGGCGGTTGTGAAGTAAGGACTGGTCAGGCCCAGGTTCGCACTCCGATAAAGCCCCAATACACCAGATAGGCGGCTGTGATCAGCAGAGCAGCCGACACAATGATGGAGAACTTCCACACGCCGCGGCGAACGCCGGGTGCGGGACTTTGCCAGGAGTAGAACGCGCTGGCGATAGAAGTGACGGCGAAAGCTAAAGTTAGCGCCCAGAGAGTGGCAGACCATACAGAGAGATTTCCCAGGCGGCCAATCAAATCATCGCCGCAAAGGATGACGAGGCCCACGATTGCGGCAAGGCTAAGCACTGCAAGCAACGGCCACAAACGCAGAGCCCGTTCGGCAGGACGGCGGCGCCGCTTGCTGATTCCGGCTAGAGCCCAGAAGGGCGCGTACACAACAATCGAAACGATGGAGAGCGCCACAAAACCTGTGGCGAGGATTTCTCCAAATGCCATCCACGTGGGAATCTTCTTCATCGTATTTTGTTCCGCCTGGATGAATCGGCCCTCGGGATTGACGCTCAGCAGTTCAAGCGTGGGAACAGGGAACGGAGCGTCGTCCTTTGGCACGTGGCGAAATTGTGTTCCGGTAACGGGCAAAAAGGTTTCGTTCCCACCCAGAGAGGAGATGACGAGTTTGCCATCCCGGAAGTGGACCCTACTGAGACCGAGCAGGCGCTCGAGAAAGCGGAACAGTTCAACGCGTGGCGAGTCCGGTTCGTAAAATCCGCTGTAGTCGGAGGCGCTCGCCGGCAGTGCTGCAACGGGTGGTAGAGCCGGTTTCTGCAGCTTGTTCCCGATGTAGGCGCGGATCGTTTTGCCTACTTTTTCGAAGGCAGCGCCGTTGCCGCTGTTGATGCTGAAGAAGTAGCCGACGCCATAGTCGGCCATGTAAGCCATTTCGGTCAGGCCGCCTTCGACACCGCCATTGTGCCCGTGATAAACGAAACCGTCTGCGATGGTCACGTAGTTACTGAGGCCGTATCCGATCTTCAGACCCTCTTTAGCGGCCCAGGTACTCACGGGAATTTCCATGCGGTCGATGTCAGCCGCAGGCACGATTTGCTTTCCTCCGACTGCGCCTCGGTTTAGATAGAACTGAACGTAGGCAGCCATATCCTTGGCAGAGGCGTTGATCGATCCAGCCGGGCGCAACAGGATGTGCCAGTAGCGGTAGGGTGTTTTGCCGTCCGCGTGATAGAGCGTGGTCGCCGTGCCCGGCGGCGGTTCGAAGTAGGTGGCGGTCTTCATGCCGATTGGGCTAAACAGGTTCTGCTGCACGAAATCTTCGAAGCGCCGGCCGGTGAGTTTTTCTACGATGTAGGCGGCAACGGGGGGACCGGCGTTGCAGTACGCCATGCGTGTTCCTGGGCGCCAACGCGAAGTGCGGGAGTGGTGGTCATAGTCGAGGCCCTGGAGCAAAGTCATCGAGTCAGGTGCCTGCTTCGCATATTCGCGCAGATGTATGTCGTCCCAACCGGTGGTGTGTTCGAGCAGGTGCACGATGCGGATAGGATCCGTCGATCCCCAGGGATTTTCGAACCAGACCCCGGGCGCCAATTTGTGAACGGGATCGTCCAGAGTGAGTTTTCCCTGATCTACCAGCATGAGGATCGACAAGGATGCAAATGCCTTTGAGGTGGATCCGATGCGGAACAGAGTATCCGCTGTGTTGGCGCGATTGCTGGCAACATCCGCCAGACCCAGGCCGGCAACCCACTCCGGGCCGTCTTTGTGAACAATCGCCACTGAGACTCCGGGAGTATGCGTGTCTTTGAGAATCTTCTCTAGCTGCTGGCGGAGTTCGTCGATGGATTGTGCTGGCTTCGGCTTCTCCTCCTTTTTTTCAGCTGCGCCAATGGGAGGTATGAAGAACAAGAAGAAGAGAACGGCCGAGACGATCTTTTTCACCGTGCGGTCCTCCGGATGAGATGGACGCGGACGGATCATCTTACGTCGGCGAACTCAAATCTGGTAGTCGAGATCGTCCATCAGACGCTGCAGAGATTCGGGGACGGGCTCGGTGGTGTGCTCTGCGCCTTCAAGCTGCTGGACTCGCTCGCGCAGTTTGTTTACCTCACTGGCCACGGATGCCAGAGCTTCAGAGAGAGGATCGTTGATCTGCTTGGGATCGGTGATGACGACACGCTTGCCTTCGCGGAACACGATGTGGCCGGGGACGCCGACAACGGTCGAGTTCTCGGGAACATTGCGCAGCACGACCGAGCCGGCGCCGATGCGGCAGTTCTTGCCGACGATGATGTTGCCGAGGATTTTTGCACCTCCGCCGACGACTACGTTGTCTTCGAGCGTGGGATGACGCTTGCCGTGTTCCTTGCCGGTGCCTCCGAGAGTGACTCCCTGATACAGGGTCACGTCGTCGCCGATGATCGAGGTCTCGCCGATCACGACTCCCATACCGTGATCAATAAACAGGCGGCGACCAAGCCTCGCACCGGGATGAATCTCGATGCCGGTCAGCCAGCGCGCAACTTGGGAAAGCCATCTTGCGATTAGGAACAGGCCATGGTTCCAGAGCCAGTGGTTCATTCGGTAGAACCAGACTGCGTGTAGGCCCGAGTAGCAGAGAAAAACTTCGAGACGGGATTTGGCCGCGGGATCGTGATCCATCACGTTGGTCACGTCTTCGCGAATTAGCGATAGCAGGTGAGGCATGAAAATCTATCAGGCCGGCGGCAGTTCGGCCGTGGGAATCTGCAGCGCCTTTTCCCGCAACTCCTGGAACAGAATGCTGCTGAGGTAGCGCTCGCCGAAAGAAGGCAGAATGACGACGATCATCTTTCCAGCATTCTCCTGGCGTTTTGCCACTTTTATGGCAGCGACGACGGCGGCTCCGGAAGAGATGCCGACGAACAATCCTTCCTCCAGCGGAAGCCTGCGCGCCATAGCGATAGCTTCGTCATTGGTCACGGTAACGACTTCGTCGATATATTCGCGGCGAAGAATGCTGGGAACGAAGCCTGCCCCGATGCCCTGGATCTTGTGCGGCGATGGCTTTCCACCGGACAAGACGGCACTATCGACGGGTTCGACCGCGACGGCTTTGAAGGATGGCTTCTTCGGTTTGATGTACTGGCAGACGCCGGTGATGGTCCCGCCGGTGCCGACGCCGGAGATCAGGATGTCGGCGCGGCCATCGGTGTCGTTCCAGATCTCGGGGCCGGTGGTTTCGAAGTGAATCTTGGGATTTGCCGGATTGTCGAACTGCTGGAGCATGTAGCCGTTCGGCGTGTTGGCGAGGATCTCTTTGGCCTTGAGGATGGCGCCGGTCATCCCGCGCGGACCCGGCGTGAGAACGATCTCGGTGCCGAACGCGAGTAGAAGCACGCGACGTTCCAGGCTCATCGTGTCAGGCATCACGATAACGAGTTTGTAACCCTTCACTGCGGCGACGAAGGCGAGACCGATCCCGGTGTTGCCGCTGGTCGGTTCGATGAGTACTGTCTTGCCGGGCTGAATCTTGCCAGCGCGCTCGGCTTCTTCAATCATGCTGACGCCGATGCGGTCCTTGACGCTGTCGAGAGGATTCTGGCTCTCGAGTTTCGCCACGACTTCGGCAACGCAGCCTTGAGTAACTTTATTCAGCCGAACCAACGGAGTGTTGCCGATCAACTCTGTAACGTCTTTCGCGATCTTCATGTCTGCCTCTTCGGGTCAGAATAGCTGACCCGGTAATACTACCAAGGTGGTAGAGATGGCGGCAGTCCAACGCGAGAGATGAGCGGCTTGCGGGTTACCGATGTGCCAGGTCGAAACTGACGGCAGCCGCGGACGAGCTGATGTTTATCAAGGAGACCCAGCGCTCGAGCTTGTGGTGACCTGTCTTGTGGAAGAGGTAGCTTACGGCTACGACACCCGCAGTTTCTCCTGCAAAGTTGACGGCAAGCCCGGCAGTCGAACGTCCAAAAATCCGGACCACGGGATTTAGTTCTCGTCCTCCGCCCTGCAGATTTGATCGAGTGATGGCAAAGTCGGCTCCATTCAACGCGGCAGCCGCGAAGAATAGCACTTTGTTCTCACGATCCCAGAACGTGTGGTCAGTTGTTATGGGCGGAGGCAGTGAGACGAACGCCGATCCGTGTTCGACCGCTGGAACCGGCATAGGCGCATCGGGCAGCGGACCTTGAGCAACGGACGTGGGGCAAACGCCAAAGACAGAAATGAGAACGACCGCAATTTGAATCACCAGGCCAGAGGATTTACCAGGAATCATAAGTGCTCGCGCGAGTTCGGCGAGCAATATGGAAGGGGGCAATCCAGCAGCCAACGAACCGATTCGGGAATCGAGGCAAGCTGCTCAGGATGCGCCGCTTAGCTTTTGTTTCTCATTAAAATTGCGGTCGATTGTGCACTCTTTTGCGGGTAAGTGCTGGACGTTTTCTATTTCGGGAAACGAATTACTTTTTGTAGATTGTCCCACCCTTCATCACAAATCCGACATTGGTAACTGCTGAGATGTCCTCGAGAGGATCGCCTGTGATTGCGATCACATCTGCTAGATAACCCGGCTCCAGCGTGCCGATTTGCCCGTCCCATCCGAGAAGCTTCGCTCCGTTTAGAAGGTCAGCCTGTAGAACTGAGAGTGGAGTCATGCCGTACTTCACCATGAGCACGAGTTCGCGCGCCTGCGTTCCGTGGGGAAACGGGCCCACGTCGGAGCCAACTGCCATGGGAATTCCTGCGGCAATTTGCTTCTTGAACTCTTGTACCTTCAAATCGAGGATCTGATGCTCGTGTGCGCTCTGTTGCGGCGTTGCGGCGTGCTCGGCGAAGTATTCGAAGATCGTAAACGTGGGAACGGCGAAGATCTGCTTTTCCTTCATCACGCGCATGGTCTCTTCGCTCAGCTGATCGGCGTGGTCGATCGAGACTACGCCTGCCCGCGCAGCGTAGAGCGTTCCAGGCTCTCCGGTCGCATGAACCGCGACGTGTTTGCCGAGCCGAGCGGCCTCCTTGACTGCCGCTTCGAGCTGGGGCTCGGAGTATTGATATGGGGTTGAAAGCTTGCCGTCCCGGACCGAATCAGCCCCGGTTTCGTAGATCTTGATGAAGTCCGCGCCTTCCTTGAATTGCTGGCGTATTACCGCAACCAGTTCGTCAGCGTTATTAGCATAGTCGGCGTTTGCGAGAACGTGCTGCGCTGGGTTGTAGCCGATAGCGTCCTCGTGTCCTCCGAGGATGTTGATCGCGTTTCCGCTAATGCGCAGACGCGGGCCCGGGATGCGTCCCTCGTTGATGGCGTTGCGGACTGCAGTGTCGGCCGAGCCGGCGCCCTCGGTTCCCATATCACGCTCGGCGGTGAATCCGGCCATGAGGTCATCACGCGCCGCCAGAGTCGCCGTGATCGTGCGTTCGGAGACAGACTCCTGCACGGTCTGCAGGTCTTCAGCGCCGGGATGAAGGAAGAGATGAATATGGGCATCGATGAGTCCGGGCATGAGAGTCCGATCGCCCAGATCGATGACCTCGGCTCCTGCGGGATGTTTCACCGCCGTTCCGGCCTCTACGATGCGATCTCCCTGGATGAGAACCTCGCCTGGCTTGATCAGCTTCCCCGCCTTGATATCGAGCAACCGTGCGGCACGCAGCACGATGGGATGGGGTGCAGGGACCGGGGACTGGCTGGCAGCGCTCAGCGCCAGGACCAGACAGCAAGACAAGGCCAGAAGATGGTTTCGGTTCGCCATATGGCCCGCGATGGTAACACCTGGAAGAGGCTGATTCCAGATGGGCTCTGACCCATCTGTGATCACGATCACAAGAGTTGGTGTGAAAGGTCACGCCACCATTTGGAACTGATCGGTCAGACTAGATTCTGGTTATGAATGACTTTGGGGTTCTCACCAATCGAAAGCGCGCTGTGATCGCCCTGATCCACTCGATTGTGTTTCTGGGGATCGCATTTCACGGATTCGTTTCGCCAAAGGCTGGCGTTCTGCACCGGTCCGGAACAACGGGTGACTTCATTCTGATTGCGATCTACCTAGTGGTGGCTTCGATCCTCGTATGGTCGGTGAGCATTTCGCGAGGTCTCGTGGAGCGCGCTTATTTCGCGCTATGCGCGGTCAGCGCAAGCTCTGGACTGCTGCGCACGATCTTCGGGGATCATGCACTTCCCCCAGCCCAATATCTGCGGATCCTGATGCTCAGTGCGGCCGTCGGCCTCGGCATCTTGATCGTCCGTTCTCATTCACGACCTGCCAATGTGCCGGTGGCGCTGCCTTCCGAAGTTTCCCCAGAATAACCAAAAAGCCGCCCGGAATCTTTCCCGGGCGGCAATTTCACAGGAGGTTGGGCGAGGCCTATCCTCGTCCTGGGTCTACGAAAGGAAGAACTCTTTGGTCAGAGCGGCCCAGTCTTCATTGGGCAGGTGCGCAGTGATGTCATCCACTGCAACTCCGCCATCC
Source organism: Terriglobia bacterium (assembly GCA_020073385.1). GTDB lineage: Bacteria > Acidobacteriota > Terriglobia > Terriglobales > Acidobacteriaceae > Sulfotelmatobacter. The sequence goes on from JAIQFH010000028.1 coordinate 128,799, forward strand.
TGGGCGAGCGCGGCGGCCATGGCGACCGGCATTCTCTTGCGCAGCCGCAGCGCAGAATCTTCCGTCCACATGCGCGCCAGTGCTCCGCCGAGAAGATTGCGGAAGTTGAGTTTTGAATCGGGAGCCTGCACCGTCACGATCCAGCCTTCGCCGAATGGATCCGTCAGCGCGAGACTCGGATCTTTGACTACGGCTTCATTGACATCGCTGACCGTGCCTTCGATCGGCGAAACCATATCGACGGACTTGCCATCGCGGAAGATCGTCCAAATCTTCTGACCTTGGCGAACCCAGCGCCCGCGCTGCGGCAGAGCAATGCTCTCGATCTTGCCGATGAGCTTGGATGCGAAATCGTCCATGCCGACCCGTACCAGTTCGCGACTCTCGCTCAACGCCCACGTATGGCCGGCGTGATAGCGAACATTTTCCGGCACCTGAAATCCAGCAACCATGGCCGGGACCACATGAGAAGGAACTTCACGAACGACCGGCTGCACTGCGGGCTGCTTTACCAGCTGTTTCTGACTGCGCACATAATCGATCAGTAGGAAGATTGCGAATGTTAGCAATACCATGATGACTGTCATAACTCCACCTCGCCCGGAGTGGCTTGCTTACATCTCGTCCACTCACATATCACTAGAGGCAATTGTCGTGCCAACGCGAATCGCGGACATCCAACGTACAGCTGGAAGGGTGCATGTTGTACCAAGGTAAGGAGATGCAGACATGCAGGCGCTTCATGGCAACGAGGGTGAGTAGAATCGCAGCGCAGCGGTCCCGTTAAAGATCGCAACAGTAAAAAATTGATTCGATGCCGCTCGCCCGACCCAAAGTCCTCGTTTCGCAGGCCTTTCAACGGGTTAGGCCTATTTGGCGGAGTTGGTGAATTCCGCATCAGCAACTTGATGTGAAACGCATCTACAGCGGGGCCCAGGCCGGAGAAACCTTATTGACCACCATCACTTCGAACCGTGATACCAGTCACGGCTGAGAATTTGTTAATCGTTGAAACTCAACCTGTCTGAAGCTGCTGAATTTCGCGACAGTCTCTGATCTGAACGAGGTGAGCAGCTTGCGGTTCTTGCGGCGCTTAGGCAGGTAATCGCCCCTTCTTCCTCACTCAGCTCAGGCGTCGATCGAAAGGATTTCGGACGGTTTTGTCTGTTCCGTCCGCAGAGATCAATTCATGAGTAAAGCACTCCTATATGATTCGACTCTTTGTATAGGTTGTAAGCAGTGTGAACAGGCCTGCGCGACACAGAACAATCTTCCCTACAACGATTCGGTGGCCGCTGAGGAGGTTTCGTCCGCCCATAAGTTCACAGCGGTCCTCACCCACGGCGACAAATTCATGCGGCGACTGTGCATGCATTGTGAGAATCCGGCATGCGCGTCTGTCTGTCCAGTGGGCGCCTTCCACAAGACAAAAGAGGGTCCGGTCGTATACGACGTGTGGAAGTGCATTGGGTGCCGTTACTGCATGGCCGCCTGCCCCTTCAGCACACCCAAGTACGAATGGGGATCGCTAAATCCGCGGGTTCGCAAGTGCACGATGTGCCCGGACCGAGTCAAGGCCGGGCAACAAACGGCGTGCGCCGAGATTTGTCCTACCGGCGCGACGAAATTCGGGGAACGCGATGATCTGATTCGAGAAGCGCAAGACCGGCTCCGACAGAATCCATCCGCTTATCTGCCTCGCGTTTACGGACTTCATGAAGTCGGCGGCACGAGCGTCTTCATTCTTGCGAGCGTCAAGGTCGAAGAGTTCGGCTATCCCGCGTCAGAAAGGGTTGGCGACACTCCGCTACCCGAGTACACGGGCAAGGTGATGGACAGGATTCCAGACTTCATTCCGATATGGTCGCTGGTGCTGGGAGGCATCTATTGGATTTCTCATCGCCGCGCTGAAGTGGCGGCCGCGGAAGCAGAAGAGAAGAAGAACGGGAGCGCGCGATGAAGATCAAGCTTACGTTTTGGAGAGTCGTCTTCCTGGTGATCATGGCCCTGGGGCTGTACTCCACCTACGTTCGCTACCTGCACGGACTGGGCGCAGTTTCGAACATGACCGACCAATTCCCCTGGGGCTTCTGGATCGGATTCGACTGTCTGTGCGGCGTAATGCTGGCGGCCGGTGGATTTTGCATGGTGGGGGCCGTGTACTTGTTCAACGTGGAAAGCCTGCACAGCGTAGTGCGGCCTGCGGTGCTGACGGCTTTCCTTGGCTACCTGCTTTTCATCGTCGGACTGCTGTTCGACCTCGGGCGGCCGTGGTTCATATGGCACCAACTGATTTACATGAATCCGCACTCGGTCATGTTTGAAGTTGGTTTTTGCGTCATGACCTATACGGCCGTGCTCTTCTTTGAATTCCTTCCCAACGTCTTCGAGAGACTCCATCTGAAGACGCCAATCAAATGGATCCACAAAGTCTATCCAGTCTTGATTGTGCTGGGCATTTTGCTTTCCACGCTACACCAGAGTTCGCTCGGGTCGCTGTACCTGATCATGCCAAGCAAGCTTCATCCCTTCTGGTATTCGCCGGCGCTGCCGTTTTTCTTCTTTGGTTCAGCAGTAGCAGTGGGCTTGGCGATGACGATTTTCGAATCGACGCAGAGCGCGAAGGCCCTGGGGCGTCACCTTGAATTGTCGGTGCTGGTTCGGTTGGGCGGAGCCTTACTGGTTGCCCTATGGGTCAATGCACTTCTTCGGTTCGAGGACTACTTGCATCGCGGACTTCTGCGCCAGATCCTTCAGCCCAGCTATGAAGCATATTTCCTATGGCTGGAACTTGCGCTCTCGTTCGTGATCCCGATAACGCTGCTCAGCTTTAAAAAGGTGCGGCTTTCGCCAAACTGGCTCTACCTCGCGTCGGTGATCAGCCTCTTCGGTTTCATCACCAACCGATTGAACGTCAGCCTGATCGGGTTTGAGACATATGTCGGCCACCACTATCTGCCCAAGTGGACCGAGTTCTCCGTCACTCTGATGATTGTCGCGATGGGCTTCGCCCTGTTCCGCGTGGCGGTGCAATATTTGCCGATCTTCCCGAAAGACGACCTAGTCAAACAGCGCGCAACAACTGTGCGATCCACCATGCCGATCGCTGCGCCGGTGCTGGAGCATGCCGGAGACTGAACCAACCCGGGCTCGCCTGTTGCGGGTAACGCAGACCCTGAGCGCCAAGCTCAACATACTTCTGCTCGGCGCAATGATTCTGATCTTTGCCCTATTGGGATACCTGAACGTTCGACTGCATCGCCAACACCTTGAGCAGAACACACTGCTGTCGGCCGAGCGTATCAGCGACGTCATCAAGCAGGGCACCACCGATTACATGCTGCGGAACGATCGCGAGGGCCTCTATCGCTCGATTCAAACGATGGCAGCCGAGCCCGGCATTGAGAAGATCCGCATCTTCGATCAGGAAGGAAGAATCACCTACACGACGAATCCGGGGGAACAGAACCATGTGGTGGATAAAACCGCCGAGGCTTGTTATGCGTGTCACGCACAATCTCAGCCCTTGGCGCGGCTGAACCGGCCCGACCGCTTCCGCATTTACCGCAATGTGGCGGGGACCCGCGTGCTTGGGATCATCACTCCAATTGAGAATCAGGCATCGTGTTCGAACGCAAGCTGTCACGCGCATCCGGCAGAACAGCAGATTCTTGGCGTTCTCGACACGAATCTCTCGCTCGCCAAGGCCGACGTACAACTCGCCGAAAGCAGCCGGCGCATGATCGCCTACACCGGATGCGCCCTTCTGCTGATTGCGCTGCTGAGCTGGTTTTTCGTATGGGAAGTGGTAGGCCGACCGGTGAAGGCTCTGGAACGGGGCACGGAGCGTCTCGCGGCGGGAGATCTGGGATTCCAGATCGATGTCCGCTCCAACGACGAAATCGGAGAACTGGCCCACTCCTTCAACGCCATGAGCAATCAGCTCAAGGCAGAGCACAACGAAAACGTCGCCTGGACGCGAACCCTGGAACAGCGCGTCGAGCAGAAGACGCGTGAGCTGAAACGAGCGCACGAGCATGCGCTGCACACGGAGAAGATGGCCTCCATCGGCAAGATGGCGGCCGTGCTTGCCCACGAAATTAACAATCCACTGTCCGGCATCCTCACCTATGCCAAGCTGCTGCACAAGTGGATGGATAGCGAGGATGGTGGGAAGAACCACCACCGCGACATCTGTGACTCGCTCGACTTGATCGCCAGCGAGAGCCGCCGCTGCGGTGATCTGGTCAAAAACCTGCTGACATTTTCCCGCACCACCCCGATCAACCTTCAGCCGACCAACCTGAACCAGGTAATCGACCGGGCGCTGCGGTTAATTCAACACCAACTCGATCTCGGGGCAATCCAGGTTCAGCCCGATCTCGACCCCGAACTTCCACTGATTACTTGCGACGGCGCGCAAATCGAACAGGTTCTGCTGGCGTTGATGATGAATGCTCTGGATGCGATGCCCCAGGGAGGCAATCTGTGGGTCACAACCAGGTTGAATCGGGAGGATAACGCGGTCCGGATCGTAGTGCGTGACGATGGCAGCGGCATTCCACCCGAGATCCTTCCGCGGCTCTTCGAGCCGTTCCTCACGACGAAGGAGACCGGACGCGGCGTCGGACTCGGACTCGCGATCAGCCGCAGCATTCTGGAGCGCCACAACGGAGACATCGAAGTGCGATCGGAAGTTGGGCGCGGAACAACATTCACAGTAACCCTGCCGTGGGATGGAGATGTCGAACTCTCTCCGGCAAAGGAAGTTACCGCTGCACTCAGCGGGAGGTGACGATTCGTGGAATCACAAGGAAAGCTGTTGATTGTCGACGATGAACTTAGCGTGCGCGATTCTCTCGGAAAGTGGTTTCGAGAGGAAGGATATGAGATCGGAACGGCCGAAAGCGCCAGCGATGCGCTGACCCGCATGGCCGAGAACAAGTGGGACCTGGCCCTGCTCGATATCAAGATGCGCGGGACCGACGGAATCGAACTGCAACGCCGGTTGCACGAGATGGACCCCGACCTGATTGTGATCATGATGACCGGCTACGCGTCGGTGGAGACTGCGGTTACAGCGCTGAAGAATGGCGCGTACGACTACGTGAGCAAGCCGCTGGATCCCGATGAGATCGCGCACTTGGTGAAGAAAGCGCTCGCTCACAAGCGGGCGGAGAAGGAGAACGTACGCCTGCGCGAGACAGTCGCCGAAGCAACGCGTCCCGGCGATCTGGTGGGACAGAGCCCCGCCATACGCAAAGTCTATGAGGCGGTTGAGACCGTCGGTCCCACGGACGCCAACGTTTTGATTACAGGCGAGAGCGGCACGGGCAAAGAGCTCGTGGTGCGCGCGATTCACGCCGCCAGCATGCGCCGCTTTCATCCGCTAGTGGCGATTCACTGCGGGGCTCTGACGGAAACGCTGCTCGAAAGCGAACTGTTCGGGCATGAGAAAGGCGCGTTTACGGGCGCACAATACCGCAAGAAAGGTAAATTTGAAATTGCCGAGGGCGGCACCGTTTTTCTGGACGAGATCGGCGACATCAGCTTGAAGACGCAGACGGATCTCTTGCGGGTGTTGCAGGAGCGCGAGATCACCCGAGTCGGAGGGAATCAGGTTATCAAGGTCGACTTCCGTTGCGTCGCCGCTACGAATAGGAATCTTGAGGGGATGATTGAGGAAGGCACGTTTCGACCCGACCTGTATTACCGGCTGAATGTGTTCCACATTGAATTGCCGCCACTGCGTGAGCGGCGCGAAGACATTCCGCTGTTGGTGGAACATTTCGTGCGTAAGTTCGCTCTGGCGATGAACAAGCACATTACGCGCGTTGCCCCGGCGGCGATGAACCAACTTCAGCAGCAGCCGTGGATGGGAAACGTTCGCGAGCTTGAGAATGCCGTGGAGCGCGCGATGGTGGTTGCCCAGGAACCCGAACTGCGCGAGCAGGACTTCATCTTCAAGCAGCAGAGCGTTACTACACCGGGCACGACGGGCAAGAGTCTGGATGAAATCGAGCGCGCGCACATTCTTCGCGTGCTGGAGGAGTGCGGCTTTAACCAAAGCCGGGCCGCCGAGGTGCTTGATATTGACCGCGTCACGCTGCACCACAAGCTGAAGCGTTACGGCTGGACGCGCGCTACGGCGGAGAGCCGGAACTAGGATCGACGCGAGCTGGCCTCACATGAATCTCGTTCACCTGCTCCCGGTCGGCAAAGTTGCCGCTTCCCTGCTCGACGACTTGCGCGACGCGATTCCCAAGAGACTGCCGGTTCGCTGCGAAATTCTCCCGCTCACGCTCGACCCGACTCCCTCCTATCATCCCGAGCGCCAGCAGTTTCACTCCTCAGAAATCCTGCAGCGCATGCAGAGCCTGGTTCGGCCGAGAGACTGGCGCCTTCTCGCAGTAGCTGAGGTCGATCTTTATATCCCGATTCTTAAATATGTTTTCGGCGAGGCGCAGATGGGCGGGCCTTGCGCCGTGGTGTCGACCTTTCGGCTGCGTCAGGAGTTTTATGGTTTGGATCAAGATGACTCCCTGCTGAGGGAGCGCTTGCTGAAAGAATCCATTCATGAACTCGGGCACACGCTACACCTTCGTCATTGCCAGGATTATCAGTGCGTTATGGCATCGTCCCACTCAGTAGAGTGGATCGATCTGCGGGAGAGCCGGATGTGCGACGCTTGTCGATATGAACTCGAATCCTGTGGCGCTCTGGCGTAAGCGCGGTTTCACGTACATCACAAACTGCCGGTCCCGTAGTACACTCTTCGCCATGATCCCAAGACGGCTGATCCTTGCATGTGCTCTTGTTTTCATCACCGCCATCGGCGGATTGCTCTTGGCACAAACTTCTTCGAAACAGAAGTCCGGAGTGCAACAACAAGACTTCGGCACGCGGGACGGGAGGCCCATCATCTTGTACACGCTGACCAATGCTCACGGTGTTGAAGTGCGCGCCATGAATTACGGTGGCATCATCCTGTCGCTTCGCGTCCCCGACCGCAAGGGGCAACTTGCGGACATCGTTCTCGGCCACGAAAAGGCCGAAGGCTACATGCCGAATCCGCCGTTCCTGGGTGCGATTGTTGGACGCTACGCCAACCGCATCGCCAACGGAACGTTCACGCTCGATGGAAAGACATACACGTTGCCGAAGAATGACGGGCCTAATACGCTGCACGGCGGTATTACGAAAACGTTCGACAAAGTCTTGTGGGATGGCGCACCTCTCAAAGGGAAGAATGGCGTGTCATTCACCTATCTCAGCAAAGACGATGAGGAAGGTTTTCCCGGCAATCTTAAAGTCACAGTCACCTATACTCTGACGGACTCGAACGAACTTGTCATCGACTACCAGGCTACGACGGACAAGGCCACACCGATCAACGTGAGCCAACACAGTTATTTCAATTTAAAGGGCGAAGGCAACGGCGACATTCTGGATCATGAAATCATGATCAACGCCGACAAATTCACTCCGGTGGACAAAAACCTAATTCCTACCGGCGAACTCCGCGCGGTCAAAGGCACTCCGTTCGACTTCACCACGTCGACCAAAATTGGCGCTCGCATCGAAGATTCGTATGAGCAGATGGTCCTGGGACACGGCTACGATCACAACTTCGTTCTGAACCGCAAGGGCGCTGGACTTAGCTTGGCTGCGCGTGTCTATGAACCAACAACCGGGCGTGTACTCGAGGTCTCAACCACTCAACCGGCGGTTCAGTTCTATACCGGCAACTTTCTCGACGGGTCGGTTACGGGCAAGGAAGGGCATGTCTACAAGCGACGCTACGGACTCTGCCTGGAAACGCAGCACTATCCGGATTCGCCGAATCATCCTGATTTCCCGAGCACGATCCTGAAGCCCGGAGAGAAGTTCCATCAGACGACGGTGTTCAAATTTTCGGCGAAATAGACCGCCTCTGGTTTACCAAAAAAAGGGGGATGGGGCGTAGAAACCATCTCCTTTTTGTTTATCACTTCATTCGCTCTTCAACTCGCCAAGCAGCGCCTTTTCCACCTGCTTCTGGTGATCAGGCTTGAGTTTATTGCCGCCCGAGGTCAGATAAAACGTGTCGATCGCCATCTGTCCCTCGGTATCGATCAGGGCGATCTCGATATTGCACTTCTCGTCAGATAAGCACGAGGCGATTCGGTGTAACAACCGCGGGCGATCCTGGGCGATCACCTGAACGAGTGTAGTAGTCGCTGAGCTGGCATCGTCGAACTCAATCTTCGTTTCCACTTTCACTTTGGCGATGACGCCCTTCTCGGAGCGTTGCCGGTCCCGCAGCATCTTCTCAAGATCAGCCTCGCCCAGCATGACGCTGACAACGCTGTTCTTGAATCGCGCCCACTCGGAAAGATTCAACTCCAGTGTGCGGAAGCGGTCAGTAAAGTGAAAGGTGTCGACCACCACGCCGGCTGCGTTCGAGAATGCATTGGCCTTTACAATGTTCATCCCCCAGGCAGCCAGAACGCCTGAAAGAGTCGCGAAGAGGAATGGGCGATCTTTCGTGACCAGGGTCAGATCGTACCAGTGCCGGCCGCGTTTCAGGTCCACCAGCACCGGATCATTCCCGAGTTCGTCCGCCATCTGCATGTGGCGCATCACCTCTTCCGCCGTGTGCACGAGGAGATATCTTTGCGGAAATCCTTCGAGGAATGCCTTGAATTTGCTGCCGGTAACGGGCGCCAGGGAACGCAACCGCGCCAGCTTCTCGTCGTTAACCTCCGTGTGCACTCGCTGATCAGCGCTGCGGTTCAGGTAATTGTCCGCCGCCATGTAGAGTTGCCATACGTTCTCCGCTTTCCACGGCGTAAGTGCCTCTGGATTCACTGCCTTGATATCCGCATAGGTAAGCAGGGCAAGCATCTTCAAGCGCTCGGGAGTTCCCATTTTCTCTGCGAAGGCAGCAACTGTACCGGGATCAAAAATGTCGCGCCGCAGTGTTGCCGACAGCTCCAGATGACTCCCGATCAGAAACAAAACCTCGGCCCGTTCTTTCGGATCGACATCGAGCCGGTCCATGGCCCGATTGGCAATGTCCAAGCTGGCTTGAACGTGATTGCCGTTCGGCACTCCTTTTCCCGTATCGTGCAATAACAGAGCGAGGTAGAGCAGTTCCGGATCCTCGAGTTCCCCGAGCAATCCGGCGTAGCGCTTATCCCACTCCGATTGCGATTGCTTCAGCCGATGCAAGGACTCGATCGCGAGAAACGAATGCTCATCCACAGTGAAACGATGATAGAAATCCCGCACCACCAGCGAGTCGATCAACTTCAACTCAGGCAGCAGCAGCGTGAGCAGGCGCAGGGAGTGCATCGCCCGCAGAGCATCAGCGGCATACGGCTGCAACAGCGTCTCCTGCAAATACAGCCATAGTTCCGCACCGCGCGGTGGGGTCGCGGCAAGCGCCGGAAGCGCTTGTTCGATGCGGTACTCCGTGGTGGCGCTCAGCTTCAATCCATGGTGTGCCATGAAGTGAAATAGCCGAAGCAACACCTCGGGATCCTGCAGGGCAGAGGGCTGTTGCAGGAAGATGAGACCGTCGACGACGGAGAAATCCGCCGTCGTGAGCCGCGATCTCCAGCTTTGCACCTGGCGATACAGTGCCGACCAGGCTTCAGGAATCTCTTCCAGCAACTGTGTAACGGTGCGTTGAACAGCACGAGCATGGCCGAAATAGATTCGCATCCAATCGGCCGCCGAAAGTTCTTCCGCACCCGGCGCTCCGATTTTGCGCACAGCTGCTTCATCCTGCGATTCCCAGCTCAGGGTGTTGTCATCGCGTCCGTGGCGAAAGTGAAGGAAGCATCGCGCAGACATTAAGAAATCAATAGCTGCATCGAGGTGCTTGCGAACCGGCGGACGCAGCGAACTGGCCTCGGGCCAGTCATGCAGCTTGTCCATGGCGGAAATCAGAGCGAGCCAGTTGGCGACATTGCAGTCGCGCAGCCCGCCCGGGGCCTCTTTCAGATTCGGCTCAAGGTGGTAAAGAGTCATCCCATGTTTCGAGTGACGTTCGCGCGTCACCTCGGCCAGGCCTTGAAGCAGAACCTTGGATTCCTTCATCACCAGCTTGGGAATCACTTTGTCGTGGAGCTTGCGGAACAGGTCGCGGTCTCCCGCTAAGTAGCGGCAATCGAGCAGGGAGATGGTGAACTCAGTATTGTTAGGATCGTAGCGTTCGCACTCGGAGAGCATGCGCGAAGCCGGACTCAATTTCAGCCGAAGATCCCACAGTTCCTGTGAGAAGCGCCGGACGGGATCTTTGAAAGCCTGCTCGGCGTCTCGATCATTGAAAAGGAACAGGAGATCGATATCGGAATAGGGAAACAGCCAGCCTCGCCCAAACCCTCCTGTAGCGACGAGAGTGAAATTCGCGGGGCGGGACTCGTCGGGTGAAACAATATCGCGCCACAGCCTGGCAAGAATCTCCTCCACCATGCGTGTGCGCTGAGATACGCAGGCGCGGCCATCTCCAGTGGCCTCAAACTCCCGCTGGATACGTGCTGATTCGTCGCTGATAGAACCCCGGAGTTCGCCGATCAATGAGGACGCTGCCACCATGAAAGATTCACCCCGCAGCGCCTGCCACCGGGTGCTAAGCCGACCCCTTGACAGCCGAGGCGGCTGTCCCTACATGTCCCGGCAAGATTCTTTGTACCGTTCAAGCGGCCGCGAAGTCTACAGGGCCCCTTCCCCGCGCTCGTCATTGCGGATGCGGATGGCCTCATCGACGCGCGACAAAAAGATTTTGCCATCTCCGATTTTGCCCGTGCGTGCTGCTCCCAGAATGGCCTGCACCGCCTTCTCCACCAGGGCGTCAGGCAGGACCATCTCGAGTTTGGTCTTGGGTATGAGATCCACGCTGTACTCGCGTCCGCGGTAAACCTCGGTATGCCCCTTCTGTCGTCCGTGACCGCGTACTTCAAGCACGGTCATACCTTCGACACCGATTTCCTGCAACGCAGTCTTGACCGCGTCCAGCTTGGAGTTTTGAATAACTGCTTCGACCTTTGTCATGATATTTGCGGGTCCTGTCTTCGAATCTGCTCGCCGCCTCTGGTTCCGGGTTCTGAAATTCTCCCAACCTCAAGCAGGCGTTTCCCAATAGTACCCCTCTTCTCCGTGTTGGGAGAGATCCAGGCCCTGCAGTTCTTCCTCCTCTGAAACTCGTAAGCCGATAGTCACATCCACCAATTTCAAAATCGCGAGCGTCCCCACGATGGCGATGCCCCACGCCATGGCCACGCCAACCAGTTGATTCAATAACTGGTGCGCATTTCCTTCGAACAGACCAGACGCCAGAGTATTGGACTGAGAATCCTTGAAGATCGGATTAACGGCACTGACCGCGAAAACGCCCGTCAATAGCGCGCCTAGCGTCCCGCCTGCGCCGTGAACACCGAAGGCATCGAGCGAATCGTCGTAGCCGAATTTCGCCTTGACCATTGCCACCATCCAATAACAGAACACGCCGGCGATGAGACCAATAAGCAATGCTGGCATAGGCTTCACGAACCCCGCCGCAGGGGTGATGGCCACGAGCCCTGCCACTGAGCCCGAAATTCCGCCCAGTACACTCGGTTTACCATTGCGGAGCCACTCCGCCCCGGCCCAACCCAAAGCCGCCGCGGCGGCGGCGAAATGTGTCGCTACGAATGCGCTCGTGGCGAGGCTTCCTGCTGCCAGAGCGCTGCCAGCATTGAAACCGAACCATCCCACCCATAACAGACAGGCACCTATAAAGCTGAGCACCACACTGTGCGGCGGCATGGCTTGCTTCGGATACCCCAGCCGCTTGCCCAAATACAACGCACAAACAAGCGCCGAGACTCCCGATGTAATGTGAACAACTGTGCCACCGGCAAAATCCAGAGTCGGGAAACGCCCGCCCAGCGAGGCATTCAGGAGTCCCCCCTTGCCCCAAACCATGTGGGCCATCGGGTCATACACAATGATGGACCACAGCACCGTAAATACCAGCATGGCACTGAACTTCATGCGCTCTGCGAATGCGCCTGCGATCAGGCCGGGAGTGATGATCGCGAACATCAACTGATAGACCATGAAAGTCTGCGCCGGGATGGTGGCGGCATAGTCGGGGTCGGGTGCGGCCCCTACACCGTTCAAAAAGAGGTTATGAAAACCTCCGATGAAGCTGTTGCCGGATCCAAATGACAGGCTATAGCTGAAGAGACCCCATAAGACCGTAATCACCGCCATCAACGCGAAGCTCTGCATCATGGTGCCGAGCACGTTCTTTTTGCGCACGAGCCCGCTGTAAAACAGGGCTAAACCCGGGCCGGTCATCAGGAGAACCAGAGCTGCGCTGGTCAGCATCCATGCATTGTCGGCAGAACTCTTGGCTTCGGCGGCCTGTTGCTCGAGCTTGGCCAGACGGGCGGTGGTGTCGGTTGACGGGCTTTGATTTACTCCGCTGGTTTGTGCGCAGACCACTTGCGCGAACGTCAGAATCAAGACAGCTGTCACCGCAGCGGCGATCAGCTTTTCTCGGATGGACACTGTAGGAATGTTCTCCCGCGGACCGGAGTCGCGTCGTTGCACACTCATTCAACGACGCCTCACTGTAACGTCCGCCATCCCTTCGCGGAAATCGAAACTATTTATCGTCCCTATCAGGTTTTGTTATTGAATTTTGCCCTCGGAGAACGACTTCAGATCTTAGAACTTGAATTGCACATCGAGTTGCAAGCGGCGGGGAGGCTGGGCGGCAGGGAGGCAACCGAACAACCTACAGGATTCTACCGATGGCAGGTACAGTCGAATGGGGAGATCCTAGACGTCCCACTAGTCTGAATGGATCCCCAGAATTCATGCCCGCTTTGCGGGTTCCCCCAGCGGAGGGCCTCGTGTCAAAGAGTAAAGCGAAAGCGGTCACTACACTTCCCGGCAGGGTCGAAAAAGTTATCCGCCCTCACCCACAAAGCGGGGAGCCTGAAAAGGCGCAGATTTCTGTCGAGGGTGCGGATCACTTGTACAAAGAGATCCGAGTTCCCAATCGACTGGTCGACGACAACGGACAGAAAGTCAAGCTAAAGCCGGGACCCGAAGTCGACGTAACCATCGAGGCCGAGCCGGCAAAAAACACGGTTGCAGCAACGGACGAGGGCAGCTAGGCAGATTCGGTGACGGAAGTAGGCCTCTGCGCAGCTGCATTTCTCCTACCTCGCTGTGTTTTTGGGCGGCTCGGGAGTGGCGGGCGGCTTCGCGAATCTGCCGTCGTCCACGGGGACGTTTTGCTTCAGTTCGTTCACCTGAATTGTGAACCGTCCACTCGGCCGAGCCAGCGTCCAGCGGTAGGGGACCTTCACTCCATCCACATCGCGGTAGTCAGCATAGTCGATCTGAGTAGGGAGCCATCCCAGCGCTGTTTCGCCGAATCGTACCAACCGGACGAGCAGCCCGGTTTGCTTATCGAAATACAGGCGGATCGGCGGCTTGCCCTCCCGTTGCCCTACTACGACATAAGCATCATGATCGCCGATTTTCTCAGTCCCTTCGGTCCGTGATTCGCTGAACATCTGCCTCAAGTGTGCGGCCAGATGCAGATCGGCATCGATCGCCGCGCCATCGAGATCGCTGCCGTGCATTTCTCGCAGAGGGTGGCCGGACATCCCCAACCATCCCTCGCGGCCGTCAAATGCAGTGATATTGTCGCCCTCGGCCATGTGAGTGAATGAGATGCGCTTGAGTGGATCTTTCGCATAGATGTCGATCGGCAGCGACATGCCGCCGAAGTCAATCGTACCTTTCATGACGCGGCTGTTGACTTTCTGGATCGCAGCCTCGCCGCCCGCGGCCTGCACGTATTTGTCGATCAAATGCTCAGCGGTTGGGCCCTCATTGTTCTTCGCCTCCCCTGGGTTTGGCCCCGATTCCATCCCATGCGGCTCTCCGGGCTTGCGAAGAGGTTCATCCGCTATTACCGCCGGAATGGCGACGGGATGGGCATTCCCGCGATGACAGGAGTAGCAGGTTACTTCGCGATGGCCATCGAAATTATTCTTGTTGATGGCGAACATCATCTCCATCATCTTCCGCGCTGTCTGTTTTGGCTTCTTGTCGTCTTTGTCGAAAGCATTCTGGACGTGGCAGAACTCGCACTCAACCCCCAGCGAAGCCGTGATGAACTGCATGGTCGGGAATACCTGCTCGGCTGGAGTGCCCTTGAGTACCTGTATGTTCTTGAATTGCTCCTCGGCCTTCTTCGGGACAGTGACACCAGCCTGGCGCGCCGGAGTGGGGGTGAGCAGCCGTGATTTCCCTATACCGATAACGGGCGCGCACAACGCCATCAGCAGCGCGACCAGGGACACATGCATTCGTTTCAGATTCATCTCGGTTATTTGTCTCCCACAGAAAGTTCAGATTCTACGCGACTGTGCGTTACGGCCTGTTGCTGTACACGTACTTCCCAGATTCCTCTCCCACCACAACGCGGTTGGGCAGTAGAGAGTCGACTTTTGCCTTCAGATGCGCCGGCACAAAAAGAAAAATCCGACTGGTGCCGCTCCAATCCCGCTGCAGATCAGCGCTGGTCAGATAAATGTGAGGAGCATCAGGGAAAGTTGAGCCGAACCACATCGACGTCGTCCGTCCTTCGACCAGCTTTATGGGCGTGTCCAGATAAAACAAGAGCGACGAGCCGAATGCCTGATCGCCATAGATCATGACGGAATCTCCCGGGCGCTCTTGAGCAGCGATCTTTTGTGCGAGACCTCTCGATGAAAGATACGGTCCGAATCGCCCTAGAGCGATGTGCGCGGCTACAAGAAACAGCGTCATACCCAGAGCCGCTGCCCAGGTGGCGGCGTAATACCGGCGACGAATTCTCAGCAGGAAGGAGTACACGGGTACGATCAGCAACGTCAAAGCTGCAAGCGCAGCCGGCAGTCTAAGCGCCGCGAAGGACTCATGGCTGAGGTCGAGCATGTGGGAAGTAGACAGCGTATCGGAACTCATATCGTGCTTCGCGAGCACGTTGCCGATATCCGGCTCAAAGGGAAGGTGTCGCGACTGCCATAAAAGAGCAAGCAGGACTACCGCGGCCGCGAGGCCCACCACGGCCAGGACTCCGGAAGAAATTCGAAGCCATCCTTTTCGAACCCCGCTTTGGTATTCACTCCATTCACTGCGAGCCACACCGTCTGCGATCAGTATCAACAAGGGAAGATAAGCGGGAAATGTGTAGTATTCCTGATTCGTTGAGATCGCGAAGAAGACAAGAATGAGGCCGGCCAGTATCCAGCAAAGCAGGCGCGTGTGGGCGGAGAAGTCGCGCCGGGGGTCTTTCCGGACATCGATTATGGTTCGAATGGCCGCGGGCAGATACAAACTCCAGGGAAACAGCCAAACCAGGTGCAGAGACCAGTACAGTGCCCAGGGAAGCTTGTTGTAATCGCGCGGATAGCGCTTTCCGAGGAATCGGAGGAAGTGTTCGTTGACAAAGTAAAACCAGAAGAAGCCGTGACCACCCTGTCCTCCAGTGTTGCGAAGGCCGGCCATGATGTGCCAGGGAGCCGCAATCAGCAAAAACAGCGCAAGACCAGTACCCAGGCGGAACTCGCGCCAGCGACGCCACTCCCCTGTAACCGCCAGGTATATAAAAGCCGCGCCGCCGGGAAACGCGAGCGCGATCAAGCCCTTCGTTAAGACTCCAAGCGCTATACACGCGTATCCGGCATACCAGCGCCAGCGATCTGCTTGAGATTCGAGAGCGGTCAAGAAGAAATACAAGGAGGCTGCGACCAGCGCGCTGAGCAGCACGTCAGGAATCAGGATTCGCGTAAACAGAAAAACTCCCGCAGCCGTATACACGAAGAGAGCGGCATAAATTCCAGCGCGTTCGCCGAAGGCCCTGCGGCCCCAAACCAGCGCCAGCACGCCAAGGAGAAGGACGGAAACCGCCATGGGCAGGCGCGTAGAAAATTCGTTGATGCCAAACAGGTGATAGCTGCCCACCACCAGCCAATATGGCAACGGTGCCTTTTCCAGATATCGAACGCCGTTTACATACAACGTTACATAGTCGCCGCTGACGAACATTTCACGGGCGGCCTCGGCATGGGTGCTATCGGCGTCATCGAGCAAAGGCGGAGAAAACAGGGATCCCAAAAAGACGGCGGCAAAGACGACAGCCAGCATCCAATAGGATGCCGCGCGCAATCCCGCCGGCACGCTGGCCTGAGTTTCACTGACTTGGACTGTGGAGGTAGCGCTCAAATGGAGTGGACCCATACAAGGGTACAGAGGATGGACAGCACCCCGCAAGCGGGGATGCACTTAACGGCTCTGCGACTCTCCGTTTCGTTCAAAGAACTTCCATTTGTCCATCCCCGCGGGTACGGCCACATCGAAGAAACCGACCATCATCTCATCGGAAGTCTGATCGCCCCAGGTCACGGTCTTCGTGGGATCAGGATTGTGCGGATTGTTCTTCGAATTGTCATACCAGGCTATCGCGCGCAATTTCGTTCCTGCCTTCAGGAGGCGCGGCACGGCCAGCCGGTAGCTCAGTTGCCAGTGAAAGTGATAGTTCACTCGCAATAGAACCTCCACACTGCCATCGTCATGCACAATGTCGTACTCGAAGCGCTTTCCACGCAGGTGCATGTGAGGAAAGAGACTGAGCAGGGTCGCATCGTTGGGGAGCGTGCCCTGAACTTCCACCCGGAAATCGTCGGCGCCGGGAGGAATGATCAGGGCATGATTATTCAATTGCAGTGTGATGACCCGTTGCTTGGGTGGAGTTTTCGCAAAGACAATGCCGATGCCGGTTTGATCGCGGGCTGCAGTGCCGTTGGTCGTGTAGTGCATTTGAAAAACCAGGTCCGAGCCAGCCGGGATGAATTTCGCCATTCCATCCGGCCATTGATCCGGCGAACTGCCGGGTGCATACACCAGAAGCAGGTCGCTGGTCGTTTCATGCGCTTGATGCTGCTCCACGGGATCCTTGAGGGTCGAAGCCGTGAACGGCTCGCCGATCGGGGCGTGTCGCAGCCACTGCGAATCCGGTGGGCGGATGTACACCACCGCGTGGTGCACATGCGCCGGACTTCCCGGGCGAAACTCCGCCATCTGGACCCAGCGGTCTTCCGTGAAATGCGTTGGCACAATATCGTAGGTGTACTCGACTTCCCCTCGCGCCGGGATCGGCACTGGCTTCGGCATTTTCAACACGAGATCCGGACGGGCAATGTTCCATCCTTCGGCCCACTGTTTTGGCGGCGGGGCATCCTGCGGGTCTCCGCGCGGCGCGCCAGCCGCGCCCCAAGCAGAAATCGTGCTGATCTGCTGCTCCGTCAGCGACGGATCATTCGAAAATCGGCCGTACCGTGGATCGACGAACCACGGCGGCATCATCTTCATCTGGACTTCACGCGCAATCGCATTTGCCCACGGGCGCGTCTGCTTGTAAGTGACCAGCGGCATGGGTGCGACTTCTCCCGAACGATGGCAGCTCTGGCAGTGATCCTGGAGAATGGGTAACACATCTTTATAGAAAGTCGGCGCTGGTGCGGGCGCAGTAGTCCGCTGGAGTCCGAGGGAGCACATGACCAGAGCTACGATTCCCAGGGTCCCTGCAAACTTCGCCATACGGCAATTCTAATTCGATCAACTGTTCTTCAACGTCCGGTCGCGTTTTTCTTCCCTGCGCCGAAATGCTACATTCAAAGATTCATGTCTGCCCCAAATTCCATCTTTGTCCGCGCTTGCAAATCTCAGCCAGTCGACCGTACACCGGTGTGGTTCATGCGCCAGGCTGGACGCTACATGCCCGAGTACCGCGCCATCCGCAAGCAGCATTCATTGCTTGAGATATGCAAAAAGCCGGAACTGGCCGCGCAAGTCACGATCGAGGCAGCGGAGATTCTCGGAGTCGACGCAGCAATCATCTTTGCGGACCTGCTCCTTCCCCTTGAGGTCATGGGGCTGCCCTTTCACTTCTCCGCTGGCGAAGGTCCAGTCATAGAGAGACCTGTGCGCAGTCAGGAAGATATCGCGAACCTCCGCACGGATCGCGCGGCCGAACTCGGCTATGTTTCCGAGGCTGTGGCATCAGTGGCGAAACATTTCGCCGACCGCGTACCTGTCATCGGATTTTGTGGTGCTCCATTCACGCTCGCCAGCTACATGATTGAAGGCGGAGGGTCTCGCAACTACGTCCACGCCAAAAAGATGATGTACAACCACACTGGCGAGTGGGACACGTTGATGACTAAGCTCGTCTCGGTTACGACTGAGTACTCCGCAGAGCAGGTGCGCGCTGGTGCAGATGCCATCCAGATTTTCGACAGTTGGGTGGGATGCCTGAGTGTGGAAGATTACCGTCGGTACGTTCTCCCACATGTCAGCGGCATGGTGAAGAAGTTGAAGAAGACCGGAGTACCTATCATCTACTTCGGCACCGACAGCGCGACGCTCCTGCCCGCAATGAAAGAGACCGGAGCGGATGTCATCGGTCTCGACTGGCGCATTCCTCTCGATGAAGGCTGGGAACGGCTCGACTATAAAGCCGCCGTGCAGGGAAACCTTGACCCGGTCCTGCTGTTCGCGGAGTGGAATGAATTGAAATCACGCGCGGAAGATATCCTGCAGCGCGCGGACGGACGCCCCGGCCACATTTTTAATCTCGGGCACGGAATCCTCCCGGAAACTCCGGTCGACAACGTCAAGAACCTCGCACGCTTTGTGCAGGAGTACTCGCCTTCGGGAAACGGTAAGCCGCAGGCCGGAACTCGCCGGCGATGACTCGCATCGCCATCATCGGCGGAGGTATCTCTGGTCTGGCTGCCGCCTTCGACCTTGAGCAGCGCCGCCAAACGGCGCACGACGTTGAATACACTCTCTACGAATCCTCCTCACGGCTGGGCGGTGTTCTGCGCACGGAATGCGTCGACGGGTGCGTGGTCGAGGCCGGGCCAGACTCGTTCGTCACCGAAAAGCCGTGGGCTGCCGATCTGTGCCGTTCTGTGGGGCTCGGCGACCAGTTGATCGGCTCGAATGACGCTGACCGCAAGACTTACATCCTGACTCGTGGCCGCCTGGTCGAGATGCCCGATGGGCTGATGTTCATGGTGCCGACGAAGATCCTGCCCACGGGGCTCTCACCGCTATTCTCGTGGAAGACCAAGCTGCGGATGGCGCAGGAATTGTTTCATCCTCCTCGAGCGGTGAATCACGATGAATCAGTGGCCGACTTTGTGGAGCGCCACTACGGCCAGGAAATGGTGGACCGCCTCGCTGATCCCCTGCTGTCGGGCATTTACGGAGGGGAATCCTCGAGCTTGAGTGTCCGCGCCGTGCTTCAACGATTCGCTGAGATGGAGCGCACGCATGGCAGTCTCGGCCGAGCGATGCTGGCGGCGCACAAGAGGATGTCGTCCGGGCCGCGAAAGCCTGCGCCTCCGCTATTCACCTCGCTCAGGAACGGGATGCAATCGCTGGCCGAGACTATCGTGTCGCGACTCAACGCGGCATCTCTTCGGACAGATACGCCTGTCAAAGCGATTCAGCCAGAGTCGGGAGGTTGGACCGTTTCCCTTGGCGCACAGGCCGAGCACTTCGACGCCGTGATTGTTGCGCTGCCTGCTTCTGCTACAGCCAACGTTCTGCACGATGTGAGCAGTGATCTCTCCGCGGAACTCGGCGCGATTCAATATAGCTCTTCCATCACGGTGGCTCTCGCATACGACCTGGAGGTACGGCAGGCGCTTCCCCCCGGATTCGGATTTCTCGTTCCACGCAGCGAAGAAAAGCGCCTGCTCGCCGCGACCTTTGTACACAACAAATTTCCGCAGCGGGCTCCCGAGGATCGGGCCCTGCTTCGATGCTTTTTCGCGGGGAGCAATGCGGAGAGTGTTTGGGACTTGACCGATGAGCAGATCGTTGGCGTCGTTCGTGAGGAGCTGCAGCAGATTCTTGGCCCGCAGATCCGAGGCCTGCGCGCTGAGCCGCTGTTTGCCCGTGTCTATAAGTGGAAGTCCGCCATGGCGCAGTATGGAGTCGGGCATCTTGAGCGGCTCGAGAGAATTGAGATCCTCCGGAAGGCGTTGCCGGGCCTGGCCTTGGCGGGGAATGGATATCGTGGAATTGGTGTCCCCGACTGCGTGCGCTCAGGTCGCGAAGCCGCAAAGGAGTTGCTTACCTAGGCCGGTACCGATTTCTTTTGCGCTTGACTGCGCTTCAGATGAGCCAGCACCAGGCGGATTTCATCGTAGGTGATTTCCGGCGGCAGCACGTCTTTCAGGGGCTTCAGTCTTTCAATATTATCGAGTCCGACACGAATGCACGCTGCTTCGATTACCGAGTACCTGGTGCGATCGATCCACCCTGGTTGGTACTCCACCTCACCAGCTTCCAGCAAGGTGGCCACGGCATTTACTACCGTTCTGAGTTGGCGCCCGCGAATCTGGGCAATTTCCTCAAGAGTCTTCCCTTCGGAAAGGAGTTGCAGAGTCTCCAAGGCCGGAGCTGTTTTCTGTTGTGGCAGCGCCGAGGCGCGGGCGCCATCGCTATAGCGCTGAAGAGTTGCAAGAATCTCCTGCCCGTACGTGGCAGCTTTGCGCTCGCCGATGCCGGTGATGGTCCGCAGCTGGGTGATTGAGGAAGGCCGAATCCTACAGATCTCTTCCAGAGTTGTATCGTGCAGAACAACATATGCAGGCATGCCCTGTTCTTTGGCCGTCTTCCGTCGCCATTCGCGCAAATAGTCTCGCAAATCGGCGTCTGGCTCCATCGCAGCCGGGGAGTGCGAGGGAACCGCCACGGCCTTTCGCACCGCCGCTTTACTGGCGGCGATGGTCATCCACTCGGGAACACTGGCGCAGACGTCGCATGCTTCGCATGAGTTCCATTTCGGAGTCTCGCCGAAATGCGTGCAGATCTGGCGATGGCGGCAGTGGTTCGATTCCGCAAAATCCCGGATTCTGTAGTATCGCTGCCAGGCACGATCGCGCTCGGCCGCATCGCTAATTTGATTCGCAAAGAATCCAAGCAGCCCGGCATCCTGTTTGCGCCAGAGCAGGACGCAATCCGCCGGATTGCCGTCACGTCCTGCTCGTCCTGCCTCCTGGTAAAACTGCTCGACCGACTTGGGCAGGGCCAGATGGATCACCGCCCGAACCGTGGCCTTGTTTATCCCGAGGCCGAACGCAATGGTGCCGACCAGTATTCGCACTTCGTCCGACATCCAGCGTTCCTGACTTCGCCGCCGCTCGTCCGCCTGCATTTTGGCGTGGTACGGAACCGCTTCAATGCCCTCGCCTGCAAGGAAATCGACCGTCTCCTCGACTCGACTGATGGTGGGAGAGTAGACGATCACGTTGCCCTCACGGTAGTGGCGAAGCGCTGTGACCAGCAGAGAAGTCTGGTTGCCGTTATCGCATGCGCGGACGAGATACCGCAGATTAGGCCTGTGAAAACTGGCGATGTATTTATCCGGATTCTTTAGAGCCAGCTGAGCAAGGATGTCATGCCGCACCTGGCGCGTAGCGCTGGCGGTAAAAGCGGCAATCGGCCGGTCGGGAAACTTGTTGCGCAAGCGGTTCAGTTGCCGGTATTCGGGACGGAATTCATGGCCCCACTCCGAAATGCAGTGGGCTTCGTCGATCGCAAAGAATGAGACGGGGACATGCTGCAGCCACTCCAGCGTGTCGCCTCGCTGGAGACGTTCCGGCGAAAGATACAGCAGACGAAATGCACCACGGCGAGCCTCATGCATGACGCGGCTCTGTTCTTCGCTGCTCAGAGTGCTGTTGAGAACCGCAGCCGGGATCCCCATCTGAGCAAGTTGTGCAGCCTGATCTTGCATGAGAGCAATCAGAGGGGAGATCACCACAGCAGTCTTCTCCGACATGACTGCCGGCAACTGATAGCAGAGGGACTTCCCTCCCCCGGTCGGCATCACGACGCAGGCGTCATGACCGGCCAGCAGGCTCCTAACGATCCGTTCCTGTAGAGGTCGGAACGTGCTGTAACCCCAATAATGGCGCAAGGGAGTGAGCAGATCCACCTCTGGGGTCATTGGTTCAGTATAAGGTGTGCCGTTTAGATGATGTGCTGGCGCTCCGCCATTCTCACTTTTTGGCTCCCAAAAAAGGAAGGGCGCAACTCTGTTGACGGGTATCGGCGGGTAGCATCAATCATTGGGATGGGGACGTCCGGGATGATGAGGACGTCTGGGATGCCCCGGGATAAATCCGTTCAAAAGCTGCCCAAACCAGCGTGATTACGGCGAAGCATAATAGGCTGCCCTCAGGGCCCACAGAGCCTCCAGTCAGCCAAGCAGGACCATGCAGAGAAGAACTCAACAGATGTCCTGGCGAAACCATTCCGCTATCAGGAACCGAATAGAAGAAGGTCTCGCCCCAGTCCCACGCAGCGTGAAATCCTACCGCGAACCACAAACTCCCGGTGCGGCGCAGGGTTAAGCAGAAGAAAAGGCCGATGAGGGCCGCGATCAGTGCACCCGTCCAGTGCTCGCCTTTATTCCTCAGGTGCATCAGACCAAAAGCACAGGAGAGTATGACCGCCGCAGGCCAGAACCCAATTGCTCGTGTCAGCGTGAATTGCGAATACCCACGCAGCCAAAAATCTTCAAACAGCCCTACAAATACGAAATACGCTGCCCAGAATGCCGCAAAGCGGAGCAGTCGTACTCCGTGCAGTATGACGTGACCCGGAGCGAAGCCGCGTCCTGCGTAGATAGCGGATACGAGCAGGCTGATTGCCACGAAGCCCCATAACATTCCCGACCAAAACAGGCCCCCGAAGGCTTGTTTCAGCGGGAGGCCGTATGCGCTCCAGGAACGCCGTTCGACCCGGGCCAGGATCACCGCAGGAATGATGGCGGCGACCACATTTCCGATTTCTTCCAACAACCTCGACCAAAGGCCGCTGTCTCCTAGGTCCCGAATCCACGCCAGTTGCACGGCGAATTGTTGGAGCATTAGAAAGGCAATGCCATAGAACGCGAAGCCCCATCCGGGACGAAGTCCGTCAGGACCCCAAAATAGAGTATCGATGTAAGAAGGAGCCGTTGCCGCCGCGAATGCAGGACCTGATGGGCGTGCCGACGCGGATTCGCCCTTTGTATCGATGCCAGGATCGCTCATGCCGTGAAACTTCGCTTTAGTAGCCTCCGACATGGTAAAACACTCGGCTTGACCTTATGGGCTCTTATTTCATCCGCGAACGTTTTGGACGTCCTCAGTTTCTTGCCGCATTGATCCTGCTGGCATTCCTGGCACAGGCTTTATGGCTGGTTCATGTTGAGCTGAGTAGTGCGCAAAACATGGAAGGGGGAGAAGCGCTTCGCATCAGCGAGGGGATGAAGCAATGGCACGGACGGGGTGTGGCCGGCGCTCCATTGACCGATCCAGCCGACGATCCGTTTGTGCATCTATCCCAAAGCAGTGAAAATGGATTCGATACCGAGCATTCGCCCCTGCTTTCTCTTGTTTCTGCTGCTCCACTCCTGCTCTGGCCAACCCATCTCAGTCTGGAGTCGGCGACTTATTGGCGATGGCTTCCCAAACTCCCGTTCTTGGCGTGCGGTTTGTTCCTGGGGGCGTCGCTTTGGTACGTTGCACGACGCCTCTGTGGAAACACCGGCGGATTCATCGCCCTCACGCTTTATGCTTTCTCTCCTTCGCTGCTCCAGGCAGCCGCCGTTTGGCACACCGAACCCGAAATTGTGGCCGCTTGGGGAGCGTTCGGCAGCATCTTCACCGCCATCGCCGTGGCTCACACGCTCTACGCCCCACGCGAAGTGGTGCTGTGGAATTGGCGGCGGATCGTACTGCTCGGAGTTTCGCTCGCGATTGCAGTCGGCTCTCAATTTTCCATGATGATTGTTGTGCCGATGGCGCTGATCTTCCTGCTCTATGTTGCTCCGGTACGCAAGCGAGCCGGGCTGGTCATCTGGATCGCAGCGTGCGTCGTCGGACTTATCGTCCTAGTAGGAATTTACTTCTTCCATGTGCGGACGTTTTTCGAAAGCATGCGCCACGCTGTTTTTCTGGGACTCACCTGGCGAGGTTTCGCGGTGCTCCCGGTGTACAAGCAAGTGGCAATCCGACTCGGAGGAGCGTGCCCCGCATTTGTGATAATCCTGCCGGTCGCACTAACAACTTACTTCCTTTGGCCGCGGTCACGGTACTTTGGCAATACAGCCCCGTTGCTTGTGGGCGTGCTCTTTGTGGTCCTGGCAATCGCCACTCCGCACACCGGCGGAGCAGGATTTCTGCTTGCCGCCGTTCCATTTATATTTATCTTCGTTTCCGGAGTGCTGGCTGACTTGTTGGAGACAAGCTACCGTCCTGTAATCCTCGCCTGCATCGTGGCGCTTCTGATTACTTACGTAGCGCGAACGTTGCTTGCCCTTGCTCAAGTGCCACAGGGGTGAAGCGGCGGGAATTCAGCTATGCACAACCGCCCGTTGTTCGGCCAACTGACGGGATAAAAAGTCCAGGTACTCTGGCATGCCCTCCCCGGTCTTGGCCGAGAGGCGAAAGATCTTCATTCCGGGCCGCACCGATTCGATGCTCTTGCGCGCCGCGTCCCAATCAAATTCCACGACGCCGGAGAGTTCGTTCTTCGTGATCACCGCGACGTCTGCGCTGTTGAAGATCGTCGGATACTTCTGCGGCTTGTCTTCACCCTCGGTCACCGACATCAATACCAAGCGGAGATTTTCTCCCAAGTCATAGGAGGACGGGCAGACCAGATTGCCGACATTCTCTATGAACAAAAAATCGAGCTGATGCAGATCCCAGTCCTGTAGCGCGTTTTGCACCATCGCTGCTTCCAGGTGGCACAGTGTTCCTGTCGTAATCTGCTTGACCGGAGCCTTGCTGCGAGCCAGGCGCGCAGCGTCGTTCTCGGTTGCCAGGTCTCCGACAAGAGCGGCGACCCGATAACGCGGTTGCAACTGCGTCAGTGTCTTTTCGAGAAAAGTCGTCTTTCCCGAGCCGGGGCTTGAAACCAGGCTCACGACAAACACACCGGCGAAGCGGAACTGCTCGCGCAGAGAGCGCGCAATTACATCATTCTGCTTCAGGACGTTCCGCCGAACTTCCACCAGACGCGGCTCGCTCATTCCTCCACCTCCAGCGCAAAGACTTCTAATTCTTTTCCCTGGAGTACTTCCCGGGTTGGCGATGCGCACTCCGGACAGGTGAACGACTGCACCGACTGCAGCACGCGCTTCTCTTTGCATCGTGGACAAAACACCATGACAGGAACTTCCTCAATCAGGAGTCGAGATCCCTCGAGAGGCGTATCCTGGCAGGCTACCTCATACGAGAAGAGCAACGCATCTTTCACGACCCCAGACAAGGCACCAAGCCTGAGATGCACGGCGCTCACCTGCACGTTGCGCTGCCTGGCTTCGTCCATTGCAGCTTCCACGATGCCCATGGCAATCGAGAGTTCGTGCATTTGTGTCCCTGCCGCGAACGGCCGTCATACAGCAGTGTAACGCTTTCTGCGGAAAGGGCAGACGACGGGCCACCATCAGTGTGCGAAATGGATGATCAAGGATTGTGACGTGTAGGAATCGGGAGTCCCCTGCGGCATTTCGATCTCCAGCCTTCCACTCTTGTTGAGGGTCCCGCCGTTAACGGATGATATCTGGCCGGGATTCCAAACTCCCAGTTCGTAGCGGCTTCCCGCGCGCCCCGAGACTTCCACGGTCAGCTGATTCTTGGTGGCATTCCACGATTCCGAAATCACACGCAAGCCTCGACTCGCGCTCCCGAGCGGCGGCAACTCGTTCGTCAACGCCAGGCCAAAGTCATTCTTCACGCGAATGGTGAGGGTATTCGGTCCACCGTAAACCGGAAAACGAATGAGCAAGTGCTGATCGTTTTGATTCGGCTGCACTTTGAACGCAAGAGGATGTCCGTTCAGTTCCACGCCGAGAACCTCGGTACGCAAGCTGAGGGCAAGCGAGAACTCGACCCAACAGTCGCCCGTTCCGGTGCGCTTGGCTTCGAGCGTTACCATGTCGGCACTCTTTTTGTAGTGAAGATCCAGTCCAATGTCTCCGATGCGGACATTGCGCATCGTGAACGAGGTCCAATCCGCCGGAATGTGCGGCGCCAGAGTGACTTGATGCTTCTCGGCATCGATCTGCAGTCCAAACAGCCCCCGCAAGATTGGGCTGATCACCATCGCAGATGACCAGATCTGGTGAGGGGAACTCGTGGCAAACGACTGGTAGTAATCTCCCGACAGCACTTCTGTGAAATGGCCGAGCGCGCCATCAAAGCCAAGCAAGGCATTCGCCCGCAAGTTCTCATAGGCCGGGAAAGCGTGATGGTAGCGGTATTCGCCGACCGATGCCCAACCAGTAAACAAAGGCCATACCGCGCCATAGTGATATCCCGAACCGTCGTAGGCCTTCGAATGGTTGGAGATGATCCGCATGCCCCAGTCCGTCTGGTGATCCTCGGCCGCGAGTTTCGAGATGGTTTGGCTGGCGTTATTTGGCTCCGCTAAACCAAACCACATCGGCACCGTCGTGAGCACGCTCAACTCATCAATCTGCTGATTGTTCTGATTGAGTGCGAAGGCGTAGTTCTTTGTCTCGGGAGACCAAAAAGCATGCTCGAGCACCGCGCGGCTCTTCTCGAATTCCGCAGCGAGCTGCTTGCTAACGTCATCCTTTCCCGCCGTTCGAGCCAGGTTGGACAGTGCCCTTAGCGCCTCAACTCCAAGCCCGGCCTGGTAGTACTCATTCTTGACCGGAAGCAAGGGCCCGCCTTCAACCCAGCCGTGGCCTACGCCCATGTTTTGCGCCAAGCCGTTCGAATCGTAGGTCGATCGAAGAAACTGATAGGCGCGCCACAGGTTGTCCCACTTCTCGCGGGCGAAAGCCGCGTCCCCGCTCTGGACCGCATAATCATTGACCGCGATGATGAACAGTGGTGTTGCATCGGCTGATGCCCACGGGTAGGGAAAATCCTTGAACCACGGAACCAAACTGGCGCTTTGCGAGATTTCGTGCGGAACTTTGCCGTCGTCACGTTGAAACTTGCTGATGAAATCGAGCGCCGCCCGGCTCGTGGTGAAGTCTCCTTCCGCGTTCAAAGCGAACGAAGTCCACTCCGAATCGCGTCCGAAAAACCAGGCGAATCCCGGACGCTGACTAACGCCTGAAGTTCTGTACCCGGCAACGAGTCCGGTGCCGAGATAAGGATTGTTCACCACGCCTTGCACCGTGCTGATACGAGCCCAGTCGTAGGCTTCTTGCAGAGCGGCGTCAGGCAGCGCAAGACCTACCGTCTTGTCGAGATACGCACGGTAATAATCCGAGGATTCGCGCTGCAGATCCGCATAGGAAGCCAGCAAGTGTTCGTACGCCTTCGCCGCATCGTTCGGACTCGCCACCGAAGCGGCAATTACAATGACCTTGGTCTCTTTGCCTTTCTGCGTCACTCCCAAGCGCATCGAGTTTTCGTCGGACGCCGAATAGTTCGTCTGATAGGCAACGTGCGCATCTTGTCCGGTCGGAGACCCGACAAATGCCGCAAATTTGCGTGCTTCCTCGCCGAAGTAAAATGCGTGCTTATTCGCGTCCCAAGTCACATAGGTACCACCCAGAGCGGCAGGCCACTCAAGTTGGAAGTCTGGGGTAAATGCAGTCTCGATCTCGAGAGGTTGCTCGGTTTCGACTTCCAACGTGATCACCGCTCCCGGTTCGTGGACCGGAACGCACAGAGTCTCACGCACACGGAATGAGTCTCCGACATATAGGATCGACGCCGATTCGGGACGAACCGTAAGTGTGCGTGCCAGGCTCTCGGCAGGTAGGGCTCGATCTCCCACGTGAAACGTAAGGTGAAACTCACGGAAGATCTTCAGAGGATAGACCCACGCCTCCAGGCGCCCGGTCTCGTTCCCGAACAGTCCGGCACGCGTTCCCACAACTGGCAGGAACTCCCAGGTGCGGATCGTCCGCGTTAACTCCAGGCTCTGCGTTGTTTGCGCATGCGACTTAGAGCAAGGAAGACACATCGCTCCCACGCAAGCGCACAAAACGCAAAGCCTCATCATCGAGCGTCTAATTATCCTGTAATTCACCGCTGTCGTCTTTTGCATGGGGGAATTTGGCTCCGCTGACGCTTGCAAACTCGCGGTTCCCTTGCATATAAGAGGGAAGGGCGAATCTTAGCATGACCAAGCGAGCCAGGTAGCAACCTCTTGTCTTCTTCACGCCGCGTCTTTCTCAGGTCACTCAGCCGTTCCGCGCTCGTTCTTTCTTTGGAAAGCGTACTCGCGCTGGTGCGTCCCCGATGGTTGTTCGGGAGTCCGCGGCAGAGTGCGAATCCTCCGAAAGAGCAGGGCGCAGATCTCGGCATCAGCTTTCTCAATGTAGCTCGTGAGTCGGGCCTGAACGCAAAGACCATCTTCGGCGGAGAGCATAAGAATAAATATCTGCTGGAAACGACCGGGTGTGGCGTCGCCTTTTACGATTACGACAACGATGGCTGGCTCGACATCTTCCTGGTGAATGGCACACGCCTCGAAGGCTTTCCCGCTGGCAGCGAGCCCACGTCGCACCTTTTTCGCAACAATCGTGACGGCACCTTCACTGACGTAACTCTGAAAGCCGGAGTCGCTCATTCGGGCTGGGGCCAGGGCTGCTGCGTCGGCGATTATGACAATGACGGCTGGGACGATCTGTTCGTCACCTACTTCGGCAAGAACGTCCTGTACCACAACAACGGTGATGGAACATTCACCGACGTAAGCCAAAAGGCAGGCGTGGCGGGCAACGGCAAGCGCTGGAACACCGGTTGCGCCTTTGTCGACTACGACCGCGACGGCAAACTCGATCTCTTCGTCGCCAACTACATCGACATGGATCTGGCCACGGCTCCAGTTCCGGAGTCCGGTCCATGCCTCTACAAGAGCGTGATGGTGGCGTGCGGCCCTCCCGGACTGCAGGGAGGCAAGAACATCCTTTACCACAACAACGGGGATGGCACCTTCACCGACGTTTCCGAC
Organism: Terriglobia bacterium; assembly: GCA_020073385.1. GTDB lineage: Bacteria > Acidobacteriota > Terriglobia > Terriglobales > Acidobacteriaceae > Sulfotelmatobacter. The sequence continues at coordinate 157,854 of JAIQFH010000028.1, forward strand.
GCCACCGGAATTCTCGGGGCAAGCGGCACTTACGGATTGGGCGTGCTCACAGCAGACTTCGACAACGACGGCTGGCCTGATATCTACGTCGCTGATGATTCCACCGCCAGTGCGCTTTATCAGAACAAGAAGAACGGAAAGTTTCAGGACATCGCCATTGAAGCCGGATGTGCGCTGAGCCCGGACGGGAAGCCCCAAGCCGGCATGGGCGTCTCCGCCGCCGACTACGATATGGATGGCAATCTCGACATCGTCAAAACGAACTTCGCCGGAGATACGCCGTCGCTCTATCACAACCAGGGCGGGGCAAATTTCGAAGACACAACTTTCACCGCCGGACTCGGCGCACATACCCAATTCCTGGGCTGGGGGTGCGGCTTTTTCGACATGGATAACGACGGCTGGCCCGACATCCTGATCTGCAACGGCCACGTCTATCCGGAGGTCGAACAACTGAAAACCGAGGCAGGCTATGCCCAGCGCAAGCTGCTCTACCAGAATCTGCGCAACGGCCACTTCGCAGATGTGTCGTTTCAGGCCGGCCCGGGAATTTCTGAACCGAGCCCGTCTCGAGGCGCGGCCTTCGGCGACTTTGACAACGACGGCGACATCGATATCGTGGTCAACACGGTCAACGATTATCCGCAACTCCTGCGTTGCGATTCGAAACTCGCCCACAACTGGATCAAGGTTCGTACCGTCGGAACCAAATCAAATCGCAGCGGCATCGGAGCGCGTTTAACCTGCGTCAGTCAGGCTCCGGGAGAATCAAAGCCGCACCGCCAGATCGATGAAGTGCGCAGCGGCGGCGGATATTTTTCTCAGAATGATCTGCGAGTTCACTTCGGCTTAGGCAAGGCCGAGAAGGTAGATTTGCTCGAGATCCGCTGGCCAAGCGGCCAGATCGATACACTCAAGGACATAAAGGCGAACCAAGTGATCTATGTGAAGGAAGGCGCAGGCATCGCGCGCACGATGGACTTTTCCAAGAACTCCAAGAGCGGAAAATAGATGCAGTGCTACTTCTTGGAGTCAGGCTCGACTGCGATGCCTTTGCCCTCTTCAATTGTGTGGATCTGATCGACCGGCAAATTTGAGAATCGCTCCGTTAATCCGCTGGGCCAGCGAATCTCCACCCATTCGACCTTGTCGACTTTCCCCAGCCCGAAGTGCAGGCGCATGTCGCTGTTCGAGATGTAGCTGGAGCCGCTGCGCACCTCGTCTACAAGAATGCGTGAACCGGCCTTCACGCGAATGCGCGCCCCAATGCCATCGCGATTCGACTTCGCCCCCACCGTATGGATGGCGATCCAATGATTTGCACTCTTAAGCTGATTCACCAGCAGGCTCGGCGCCGCGTTCATGTTATTGATCACCGCCGATATCCTGCCGTCATTCCATAAATCGCCAACGGCCAAGCCACGAGAAGATGCTGCTGTAGTGATGCCGGCACCCGCTGATACCGAGATGTCGCTGTACGTCCCATCCCCGTTGTTGTGGAACAGAATTCGCGGCTCTTTATAGCTGCTGCCAAGATGCTGGCTGTCGACCTCCGGGTAAACGTGGCCGTTCACCAGCAGCAGATCCGGCCAGCCATCGTTGTCGACATCGAGGAACATCGTTCCCCATCCCAGGTATTGCGTGTAGAGGCCCAGACCCGCGGCAGAGGTTGCATCCGTAAAAGTTCCATCGCCATTATTTTTGTAGAGCGTTGAGGTATCGTCGGAGAAATTCGTCTTGAAGATATCCAGATGCCCATCGCCGTTGTAGTCGGCGATCGTCGATCCCATTCCCGCCTGCTCGCGTCCATCCTCGTTAAATGCCGCACCCGCCGTCACCGCGATGTCGGTGAAAGTCCCGTCGTGGTTGTTGTGGTAGAGAATCGCCGGAGTGCTGTCGCAGGCAACGTAGATGTCAGGCCAGCCGTCCTCATCGAAGTCGAATGTGGAAACGCTGAACGCGTAATGACCGTCAGTGCGAAGGATGTGCGCCTTCGTCGTAACGTCTTCAAACGTTCCATCGCCCCGATTGTGGTAAAGAATGTTTTTCGATCCTGCAAGTCCACGAGGTCCGCACATCACCGGAACACCCTTCCAGAAGCAGGTCGGCCGGTCTCCAGGCGCAGGTGCGGTGGCGAGATCGAAATCCACGTAGTTGGCGATTATCAGGTCCAACCGGCCATCGCGGTCGTAATCCACGAATGCGCAACCGGTTCCCCAATCCTTGCCTGATCCAGCGACGCCGGCCTTCTCAGCAACCTCGGTGAACACACCGTGATCGTTGTGGTAAAGGCGATTCTTGCCGTAATACGTCACGTAGAGATCTTCCCAACCGTCGTCGTCGTAGTCGCCCACGCAGACACCCTGCCCCCAGCCCGTTCCTGTCAATTCGGCTTTGTCGGTCACATCCGTGAATGTGCCATCGTGGTTGTTGCGATAGAGACGACTCGTCGGGGTCTTCCCAGCGGGAAATCCGTCGAGCCTCGTTCCATTAACCAGAAAGATGTCGGGCCAGCCATCGTTGTCGAAGTCGAAAATCGCGACACCATTGCCCGTGGTCTCAATGATGTACTTCTTTGTATCGAGCCCCCCGAAAATGTTCTGGGACGTAAGGCCCGCCTTCTCGGCTATGTCGGTGAAATTCGCAATCGGGGCAGGTGGCGCTGCCTTGGATTGTTGAGCGCAGAGCAGCAGTCCCGAAAACAAGATGAATCCGATGACTGCGAACCAGAATGTGGAACGCGCCCAGACGCAAGAGATTTGAAATGGCATGGACCCCACTTGATGTTAGGGGCGAGTTCTGCCCAGGGTCAAGCAGCGCAGGGGTAGGATGTGGCGACGGGACAAACGGCTCCACCCCCAGAATCGACCGATTTTGACTTTGGCCTGGGGCTCGCCCGTGCGCGGGGGCTCGTGCGTTCGTTCGTGCTAGCGAGCGTGCGCGGGGATCGCGCGTGTACGCGTGCGCGAGGGGGGCGCGACAACTCTCTAGTAAAGAATGAAAGGATGTGGACTTAACCGAAAGAAGTCGTAATTTGAGTGTTAAGGCCTTCTATGAGAAGGTCATAAAAGTCAAGGCCGACGTGGCGGCCTACCTTAATTAATTGCTTTCCATCTGCATAACCCTCCGGTGGTGACATGGGGAGCTGTCAAGGGCGCCCCTGAACAGGGGGCGTTCATCTTGACCCTTGACTGCTCCCCACGTCATTGACAATCGAGCTGGGAACGAAGCGCAACGCAGTTCAGTTGGGCTTCGTTCCTTAATGGATTCGGTT
>JAIQFH010000029.1 GCA_020073385.1 Terriglobia bacterium
TGATGTCGACAGTCACGACAGCGCAGCAGTACCGCTCTAACCGGCGAACTCTCTCGGCACCCGCAGCGTGGACAACGAAAGCCATCCGGCCACCGCAGTTGCAACAGATACTCTCTGCAGGCCTCCTCACTCCGGAAGCGGACATCGAACTCCTTCAGGTTGCGAGGATAGTCTTCCATCCCCGCATACTAGGGATTGTGGTTTGGTGAGTCAAGCAGATACCCACCTTAGGGGAAAAGGAAGCGCTGCGAGCTTTTTGTGTACTGAGGATGGGCTGTTTACGCCTGATCTGTAGAAGCCCTCCGCCGTGGCGCGGAGAACACTAGCGCCGAACTGCGGAAGATCCTCGTACTGCTGCGCGATAGCTGCAAGGGTATGTCCACGAACGCGCTGGCTTTCATTCTCTAACTCTCCAGCCAATTCGGCGCGCAGACCGTCTGTCAGTGTTTTGCTCTCATCCGGTACCGCGTTCGGATCTTCCGGACGTGCCTTCGCAGGAATCTCAGGCCCCAGCATGAGGACGCATTTCCCATGTCGAAGTGCTCCAATCAACGTCCTCCAGTTGTGCTCTTTCAAGCATTACCTCCTGGCACACAGGAAACCATCGAGAGCGGCTAAGTCGCCGTCGGTCAGATGGTGCACCGATCAGGAAGTACAATTACATGTTTGAACTGGAATCTCTATTTTGGTATTCCGAAACGCCCACAATATACGCCTAATGTGACGTTTAGTCTGTGACGCGGGCCACGCTTCTTGTCCTGGCGATCTTTCGTTCCCTTACACGAGGCCCTCAGAATTGCTGTCTCGGCTTTGAAGCAAAGAGACTCGGGCGGGTAGCTCGGCCCTCGAAATCGTAGGCAGCCGGACGTCACCGATTTCTTCGCAAATCTCGGCTTTCTAGAAAAAAAGAGGAAGTCCGGGCTGTCCGCAGAATTAGGCGCCTCTAGCTAGCCCTCTACACAATCCAAGGTATGCTCTCCTACCGCATTCCCCCAAACAACAACCACACTGGCGTGACCATCTGAACTGTTGGGCGCAGCGATTGTGTGTGCCCGCCGCTTCGTGCGATTTCATTCGGAGGTCATGCCATGACACGGATATTGCAGTTGATGGCGCTGATCGCCGCCCTCGTATTGCCCGCCTTGTGCCAATACGGACGGCTTTCCCCGGACGACCAGCGCGAATTCGATAAAGCTTATACGAAATGGGTGAACGACAGCCGCAACAACGACCGAGATGACATCGATAAGGATGCCCGCAGAATGCAGGACATCATGGCCCGCAACAACATCCCGCCCAACGTTCCCTACGAGCAGATCGCCAGCAGCGCATACCGGCAGGACGCCCGCTACAACGGTGCCTACCAGCAGAATCCGCCGTATGGGGCCAACCAGGGCCGCCTCTCGTCCGACGACCAGCGTGAGTTCGATAAAGCGTATGACAAATGGGTCAACGACAGCCGCAAGAATGATCGCGACGACATCGAGAAAGATGTCCGCAGAATGCAGGACATCATGGCGCGCAACAATATTGCGCCGAGTGTTCCCTACGAGCAGATCGCTACTCCGGGATACAACAATGATTACCGGGGCTATGCCCAGAGCAGGCTGTCACCCGACGATCAGCACGAGTTCGATAAGGCCTACGAAAAGTGGGAAAAGCATGTTCGCAAGAACGACCGCGACGACATTCGCAAGGACGAGCGCAAGATGCAGGAGATCATGGCGCGTAACAACATCCCGCGCGACGTTTCCTACGATCAGATCGCATCGCCCGAATACAGGCACTGATGGAATTGAAAAATTCGGCGGTCGCGGGATGGACGTTTTCAGTTTTACGATCCGACCACTACTGCGGGTGCCCCGCTCTTCGCGCAGTTTGCGAAGTGCGGGTACCACAACTTCCGAATAGGAACCGCTCACGCGGCGAAAGAAATCCACAGCCCGATGTGATCTCCATCACTGCGCTGACACCCATAAAAAGCAGATCCTAGCCAAGGCAAAAGCGGTGCGAGAAGAAATCAGCGCGCAGGAGCTAAGTCCTTGCGGATCAAGATTTTGCCCCTAAACTACTGAGCCCCATAGATTATCGCCAAATCTCCCTCCAAGTCGATGATTCCAGTAGACCGGAGGGGGGAGGGGTACCCTTTGAAACTGCGTGTTTTCAGGGCGCTCATGCTTCTATGTGAGGTGAGGCGTGTCGAGCGGACTCGGAACCTGCGCAAATTCTGCAGTTGAGGGCAATCATGGCTGAGATCACACGAAGTGAATTTATGAAGTGCTGTGCCTTGGGGGCGTGTTCATGTTCTCTGGTCGCGCTGTCAGCGACTGAAACAGGAGTCGCACAGATTGGCAACTCGGAGGTCGAGGCACTGAAAGCACAGCGGGAGGCGATCCGGATACGCTATGCGAAATTGCTTGGCATACTGGACGAGGAAGTCGATCCACCCACTCGGAAGCGCATCTTTGAACGGCTGGGGCGCGCCTGTGCCGATCAGTTCCGCGCCATCACCTATGACAAGTACAAGAATGACATTCGCGGGTTTCTGGCGGTGATTCAGGCACCAGACGGATGGGTGGAGAAAGCCGAATACAACGAAAAAACAGGCACCATCCGGATCTTTGACCGGTCGAAGAACTGTACCTGTCCATTGGTCGAAAAAGGACTGACCCCATCCGACCAGTGCGAGTGTACCTTGGGCTGGCAGAAACAGACTTATTCGGCCATCCTGGGCAAACCGGTCCAAGCGGAATTGGAAGAGTCGATTCTGCGCGGCAGCAGTCGCTGCGTTTTTCGCATTCAGGTCGTTTAGCTGGGGTTCCGTTGTGTACCGGCCAGCGAACAAACTTAGGTGTGGCCCGTGGCCAGATCTTCTACGCTTTTGTCACCTCTCGCAAAATCTCGCGAATGTGCAACGCGGCGCAATCGATATGCGGGAAATCGGTGTTGCTTTCATTGAACAGCAGCGTGAGATCAGTGCCTGCCAAGAGAATTTCATCCACCGCCTCGCGCCTCACGAGGCGCTGCGCGAGAGACGTGAGTTTCTCGTGTTTCTCGGCCGACGGCTCGCCCGTTGCGGCAAGTTCGACGTACGTCTTGTGAATCAGGTCCACTTCGTCCGGCGCGGGGCGGACGACTTCAACGCCACTCAGCGCGCCAAACAAATCGGACTCGATCACAAAGCGCGTGCCGAAGATGGCCACCCGACGGGCCTTGCGGGTTGCCAGTTCGCCGATCAGAGGATCTAGCAGCGAGACAATCGGCAGGGCGGACGTTGCGGCTAGTTCCTTCGCACAATAAAGAGGAGTGATTGCGGGGATCACGGCCATTTCGGCTCCTGCAGCTTTCATGCGGCGGATGTATCCGTTCAAATACTCGGCAAGTCCAGTACGATCCTTGGCTTCGACGTACGCGAACACACGTGGTGTCTGGGCATGAGTGATTACGATGTCGAGGGCGAAGCCTAGCTTGTCGCATCCGCGGGCCAGATTCTCGTAGTAGTGAACGGTGGCGCCAATGCCCAATCCGCCGATCAGGCCCAAGCAACGGGAGTTTTTCATGCAATCAAGATTAAAGCATCTGCGATGTCGGACATATTCTGCGTTGCACGCCTCGCTCCGCTCGGCGGGACGGACGAAGGCGTCCGTCCCTACACCGGCATCGGGCTTATGGCGCGGGGAGGATCGTCCCCGCACGTAAGGGTTCAAGTTTTGGATTCAGTTCAGGAGCGGCTGTCTACTTGACCGGCTCGTCGGCGGACGGAGTCGATTCCTGGGATGACGACTCATCGTGGCCCATGTGGAACAGCGCGGCCTGGGCTTCGGCGGCGGCGCGAAGTTCATCTTGCTCGTGCTGGCTGCCGGGTTCGGGCTTGTCCTGTTTTCGCTGTGTCCGGCGCTCGGCCTTATCTCGTTGTCTCTGCTGCCGGGTTTGTTCTTTTTGACGTTTGGTAAATGTCGATCGGCCTCGTGGCATACTCGTCCCCTCATTGGTTAGTTCTTCATGTTTGCCGGCGCTATGGCTGCCGACGATCTCGCTTGCCGGCGGCCCGCAGCTTCGCGGGCCTTCTGATTACCGGCGGAAATTACCAGCGCGGCTCACGGCGTTCGCGCGCGTGACCGCGGTCGCGTCCGCGTCCTCCGCCGCCTCCGCCTCCGCCAAATCGTGGCGGGCCTTTGGGACGATCCGTCTTCGGCTTGGCTTCGTTGATGGTCAACGTGCGTCCGCCGAGTTCGGTTCCGTTGAGCGCGGCAATGGCCTTGTCGGCCGCCGTAGCATCGGTCATCTCCACGAATCCGAAACCGCGGGAGCGGCCCGTCTCCCGGTCGGTGACCAGGGTGACTTTTTCTACGGCGCCGTGGGGCTCGAACACGTTGCGCAGTTCCGCTTCCGTAGTGCTGTGGGGCAGATTGCCGACATAAAGGTTCTTCATTGCATTTCCTCTCTCAGTAAATCGTCCAGGGTTGGTGCTGCGTTCTTCGGCGGACGTCCTTCGAAGTCGCGTGGTGGCGCGGGCCTGTCCTGCATCGCTCTGGAGCGCGCAGTGCAAGCGGCGCGAACCGCGGAAATTCTGCGGGATGCTTCGAGGATGCCCCAGCGCTGACTGAGATCCTTCATGCTTACGGAAAGTGCAGCCCTGATATCGGCGGCCGTCGACCGGTGGTCCGAATTGTGCGAGGGCGTCGGGTCATCCGCATTGGGTGAATCCCCGAGATACGCAGGTTCGCCGACCAGAAACGCCATGCGCTGCGGAGGCTTCGCGGCGCGAATGTCTTCGCAGAACTTGTCGCGGCGGCCAGTTCCCTTTTCCAGATTGATCAAGACGAGGTCATAGAGATTGGCGCGCCACCAGGAGCGCGCTTCGTCGATGTCGGCGGCGCAATCGACGTCCATTCCGAGCTTGCGCATGACTTCGGCGCGCAAGTCGCGCTTGGACGAAGATGCATCCACGAGAAGCACCTTTTTCTTTTTGTCGGCGACGGGCACGTTAACCGGAAGCCCGAAGGTGGCGATCACCGGAGTATTCATTGCGCCACCGTCTGCGGCTTCACGCGAGAAGAGGCGGCAGCAGGCTTCTGTAGCGTCCCGGGGCGGTGCAGCAGCTCTTGCGTTCGCTTGCGCCGCGCGATCTTCTGCTTGCGCTCGCGGTGGAATCTGGACTTATCACCATTCCGTGCGGACATAATCGACTCCTGTTCGTTTGGGTAAAGGATGAACCGCTGGACGATGACAATGCTCCAGGCGGCAACGGAAACGGAACGGCGTCACCATGAACACTCCCGAGCGCCGCTGCCGACGATCGTAAAACTGCGCGACTGGCTCAGGTGAAATCGCGGGAATAAAGAGACGCCTCTCGATCTCTCAATCGCGAAGGCGCGAAATGCGTGGCGTATCTTCGAGGTTAAGTATCTTCAGTATATCCTGTTTGCGACGCGTTCTGCGGAGGCATTGCGGGATCGAAAGAGAAACGTATGGTTGCACGCGCGGCAATCTGGTGTTCGATTGAGTTGCGTGCATGCAGAACCGGAATTCGATTGCTAATTCCGCGTGTTCCACGTAGGATTAATGTGTGCGTTAGACCGAATCGGTCTTGAGCAGCTCTCGCCTCAACAGCCAGTCACCTGCGCAAGTTCTTCCGAATCCCTCCAGCGTAACTATCACAAAGGAACAAGAGTACAAACACACATGGAACAAGGAACAGTAAAGTGGTTCAATGATGCCAAGGGCTACGGCTTTATCAGCCGCCAGTCGGGCGAAGACGTTTTCGTGCATTTCTCGGCCATCCAGGCGGGCGGATTCAAGAGCCTGCAAGAGGGCCAGACGGTGCAATTCAATGTCACCAAGGGCCCCAAGGGCTTGCAGGCCGAAAACGTCCAGGCTCTCTAAGCCGACGAATTCTGCGGAGAGGCGATATCCACGGAGATCGCCTCTTCTCTTTTGGACGTAGTTCGGTGGTACTAATCTGTTGACTCCATCGCACATGGATTCCTTCTGACAAGCGACGACAACAACGCTACGTACGCCATCATCCTGCACAACGTCCGAACCTACCGGTCGGCCGGAGTGATCGCGGTCGTTCGCGGGAAACAGAAGGCGGAATCCACTCTGAAGGCTTTCCAGGAATCACAAAGCTCCACGGACCACCATGAGGGCTGGCGGTACTTCTTCGAGAAAACCTCCGTAGCCGCCGGGACCGACCCCGCGGAAGCCACAAAACTCCGGCAGGACGAATTAGAACTGCGCGAGTCCAAAGCCCCGCCAGACACCACCGATTGGAATTCGCGTAAGTGATTCGCCGCTCTGCGTTCTAGTCGCACTTCTGGCTTTCTGATCGAAACCCACGCCCCTGTCGTCGCGGTGCAATTTTGTTGCTTATCGATCTCATAAAATCCTCATTTTATTGGGGTTGCGAGAGATCGATATGGCGGTAGCCTCGCAAAATCTTGTGCGTCGAGGCTGCATGCGCTAACACGCCTCGCTGCGCTCGGCGGGACGGACGAAGGCGTCCGCCCCTACACAAATCGCTCAGATACCGGCGTACCAGGCGTATCCGCCCTCGGGGGAAGACGAGCCCAGGCCCTTGCCAAACGGCTTGAGGGTATCGGTGAGAGTCAGGCGAGTGATGTATTTGACGTTCTTGTAACCGAGTTGGCGCGCGAGGCGCAGGCGCAATGGACCTCCGAAAGGCACAGGAAGGTCGGTTCCATTCATGCGGTGGGCCACCACGGTTTGCGGGTGCAAGGCATCGGCCATGTCGATGCTCTCCCACCAATCGGGTTGAATAGAGCGGTAGACGACATAGCGGACCTGGGGCAGTGCGCCCACCCGATCGAGAATGTAGGAAAGCGGCACCCCGGTCCATTCGGCAATGTAGGTCCAGCCTTCTTCGCAGCCGATCATGGTGACCTGCGTGCTGGTCGGGAAACTCCTGATCTCTGCCAGAGAGAACGCAGTCGGGCGGGCAGCCATGCCGTCGACGGTAATCTTCCAGTCGGCGAATCCGGCCGCCTGGATGCGATTGAATTCATCGCCGAGAGGCGCAACTTCGTTGGCAAACGGATTTTGCGAAATGTCGCCGCGGGAAAATTCCCGGGCCATCGAATGGCGGGTCAACAGCCGCTGCGCCGCATAGGTCAACGTTTCGCCGGGCCCGTAGATGCCGCTCGAGTCTGGCGGAATCAGTCCGTGACGCCGGGCGAGTGCGCCCGCGACGGCTATGCTGGATATTCCGGCCGCAGCCGCGATACCGCCAGTGATGAGTTTGCGTCGAGAGATCTGGCTCATAATTCACTCCGTCGGGGGCGTAGCGCGGCCCGTGATCATGGCCCTCATCCGCGCTCGGAACCCTGCCACAATCACCATCAGAATGTGAACCAAAAGAAAAAGCACCAGCAAGATCGTTACGATAAAGTGCAGCGAGCGCGCCGTTTGGTGACCTCCCAGGGGCCGCACCGCCAGCGGAAATGCCGCATCGAAACCAAACGACATCGCAAGCCCCGTCCAGATCATCAGCGGGAACAACACGAAGATCACCACCAGGTATGTGATCCGCTGCAGCACGTTGTACGACCACGCCTCTTCGGCTGCCGGCCGCTTGAAGCGCAGATGCTCAATGATCGATGCGCCGATTCCCTTGAAAGAGCGCGGAACGAGATTGCGCCGGAAGTGCCCCTTGAACACGCCCCACAGCAAGTAGAGCAAACCCGTCGCCACCGCGACCCATGCGGCCTGGAAGTGAAGGTAGCGGCTCCATCCGTTCTGGTCGGGCAGCACATAACCGTAGCCGGTGGGGACCGTGCTGCGCGAGGACGGAAGATGTAAATTGAGCCACGGCCGCATGTTGACGTTGCCGGTTTCTCCCCAATAAAAGCGCGGATGCGAGAGGACGATCTCGCCTCCGCTAAGCAGCAGCGCGAGGAAGGCGAGCGTGGTGAGCCAGTGCGTCGCTCGCACAAGTGCAGAATGCCGCTTACACGCGGTGGCTGCCGGCACGGCAGCCGCGCGGACCGCGTCGCCTTCGGCGATGGGCAGAGTTGCATTCATGTTGTGGGCCCCATCCCCCGGGTTCCTGGGATTCTACATCTTCGCAGGCGCCACTGCGATGGAGATCATTGATCCGTGTCCCCGGCCATCTGCAGGTAAGGAAGAATTTAGAACTCTTCCATCACCTCGCCGCCGCCCTGGAGTAGTGGAACATGGCGTACATCGCAGGCCCCACTGACAGTGATGGGCTGATCGTCTTGAAAACCAGAAGGTCCATGCCGGTCATAAACGCTGCTGCGGGATACTCCGAATGCGCTTCTTCCTTGCTGGTTCGATGATTTCTGACGGCAATCACCGTGGAGGCCCACATTCCCGCATGCGCCGCGGCAAACAGCATCCAGGATTTCTTGTCAGGATGGAGCGCTCGCCGGGCATTCCCGAAGGTGAAAAAGTGGTCCGGTTGCCGGTTCCAGCGCTCGGTTACATCGATCGGCGGATACGGGCCAATGAGTTTATGCACCCATTCAGGACATGGCTTCCCGCTGTTCTGCGTGCAGTTCGACTGTTGCGTGACCGACGGGGCATCGACCAGCTTGGTCGGCTTGGACATCTGCGGATCGGGAACTGGGGCTTGCCTATCTTCGTTCGTTAATTCTGCTGGCGATGAGAGACCTGCTAACAGAGTTCGTGGCGGCGTGCTCTGATTCGAGATTGGGGCTTGCCCAAACATACAGGTACAGAAAAATCCCAGGCACAATACGAAAAGAAATCTCATGAAACGCTCCTCAGAAATCCGGCTTCATCACACGGATCGCTGTGGATGGGTGCAATCGACACGCCGCGCGAATCGGTCCAGTACATTCGTGCGGACATGGAAGGATATTTGGGATAAGCCCTGGGCGGGAGGTTTCTGGGGAGTGGAGTCGTGCTCTTCCCGTTTCTAAATGATTTGGAGGGAGCCAATCTGGAAACAAACGTTGCTAGATTTGTCTTTCGCAAGCCGGGGACGGGTAGCGCACCCTTTGAAGCCAGCACAAATTAGGGTGGCCCATAATTTGCGCTGTCTGCAAAGGGTGGGTATTCCCAAGTCTGAACGTTTTGGGATCTTACTGGTGTCTTTTCTGTTGCAGTGGGGGACCCGCCTTCAGAGTGGGGGTATGAGGACGGGAAAAACCCGCAACAGACGGGACATTTACTGGTTTTTCAGGTACCGAGCAACAAGAAATGATGGACGTCGGATCTATCCCGCTCTTTTGTCAGTTCCGGAGACCATCTCTCTTCAGCTCAACTCCCGTTTTCTCCGTGAGGCACGCCGAGTCTCGAAGGCGTCGCGGACGGCTTGCCACTCTTCAGCCTCCTGCCTCGACCTCTGGAGTTCGAGCGCGAGTGACTCTCGCCGCTGAATCACCAGGCTCGGGCCGTCCTCGAATCGAACTTCTTTGGGTTCAACCGTCTCCACCCACGCCACCAGTTGCTCCAGTGTCCAATTCCTCTTGTCCATGATGTGGTAATCGAAAAGGTGAGCGATGACGTCCTTGATCCGCATCTTGCGCCGTATCCAGATGCGCCAACAATCGCAAGGACGCTCGACTCTCTCCAGCACCCAATCTCCCCACACCCCCTCGACGCCGAGGGTTCGTCGCTCTGTGTCGTCGACGGGTCTGATGACAGTGCGAAATGTGCACCCCCGCGCCACCGCCGCCATGCCAAGCGCACAACCTTGCTGTGTTTCGGAGAAATGCTGTCCACCAGCTTTCGGAGCGAGCACGGTGCTGCCCAAAAGGATCGCTTCGCTGAGTCTCATCTGGCTTCCCCCGCTGTTGCTCGGCGTGTTGGATGATCGATTGTACTTTGCGATGCGGATTATAACGCTAATACCCCAATTCCTTTGCGTTCTTTGCAATAGCTCGGGCGGCCATTCGAGAACGTCTGTCTCGATGTCGCACGTCTGCGAAAGAAAAAGCCCCACTTCTGGCAAAACCGGCCAGAAGTGGGGCACCCGTTCTTGCTGATGGCTGACAGCTTAGAGCTGACAGCTTCTTAGTACATGTCGCCCATGCCGCCGCCACCATGGCCGCCCGGCATCGGAGATTCCTTCTTTTCCGGAATCTCCGCGACCAGGGCTTCGGTGGTGAGCATCAATGAGGCGATGGAGCCGGCGTTCTGCAGCGCCGTGCGCACGACCTTCGTGGGATCGAGCACACCGGCCTTGACCAGGTCCTCGTACTCGTTGGAGAAGGCGTTGAATCCGTAGTTCGATTCCTTGGATTCGAGCACCTTGCCGAGGATCACTGCACCTTCTTCTCCGGCGTTCTCGACGATCTGGCGGAGAGGCTCGGTGATGGCGCGCTTCACGATGTTGATTCCGATCTGCTCATCGCCTTCGGCCTTCACCTTGTCGAGCGCCGCGGCGCAACGGGCCAGAGCAACTCCGCCGCCGGGGACAATGCCTTCTTCCACGGCTGCGCGGGTCGCATGCATCGCATCTTCCACACGGGCTTTCTTTTCCTTCATTTCGGTTTCGGTTGCGGCGCCGACTTTGATGACGGCTACGCCACCGACCAGCTTCGCCAACCGCTCCTGCAACTTCTCGCGGTCGTAGTCGCTGGTGGTCTTCTCGACCTGGCTGCGAATTTCCTTCACGCGGCCTTCGATCTCGGCGTGCTTGCCCTTGCCTTCGACAACGGTGGTGTTGTCCTTGTCGATGGTGATCTTCTTGGCCTGGCCGAGGTCGGAGATCTGGACGTTCTCGAGCTTAATGCCGAGATCTTCGGTGATGGCCTTGCCGCCGGTCAGGATCGCGATGTCCTGCAGCATCGCCTTGCGGCGATCGCCGAACCCAGGAGCCTTCACGGCCGCGACTTGCAGCGTGCCACGCAGCTTGTTGACGACGAGGGTGGCGAGCGCTTCGCCTTCCACGTCTTCCGCGATGATCAACAGCGGCTTGCCGCTCTTCGCGATCTGCTCGAGCAGCGGCAGCAGGTCCTTCATTGAGCTGATCTTCTTTTCGTTGATCAGGATGTAGGCGTTCTCCAGAGCAACTTCCATCCGCTCGGGATCAGTCACGAAGTAGGGCGAGAGGTATCCGCGATCGAACTGCATGCCCTCGACGACTTCGAGCTGAGTTTCAAGCGTCTTCGACTCTTCGACGGTGATGACGCCGTCTTTTCCAACCTTCTTCATGGCCTCGGCAATGATCTTGCCGATGGTCTCGTCGTTGTTGGCCGAGATGGTGCCGACTTGCGCGATCATCTCGCCGGTGACGGGCTTCGACAGCTTGTCGAGTTCGCCAGGGAGGCGGTTGCCTTCCTTGTCGAGTTTCCCGGCGATAGTAGTGACGGCCTTCTCGATGCCGCGCTTCAGGGCCATGGGATTGGCTCCGGCAGCAACAGTCTTAACGCCTTCGCGGAAGATGGCCTGTGCGAGAACGGTAGCGGTGGTGGTGCCGTCGCCTGCGACGTCGGAGGTCTTGCTGGCAACTTCACGAACCATCTGCGCGCCCATGTTCTCGAGGCCGTCGCGAAGTTCGATTTCTTTGGCTACGGTGACGCCGTCTTTGGTGATGGTCGGCGAACCGAATTTCTTTTCGATGACAACGTTGCGACCCTTAGGGCCGAGGGTGACCTTCACGGCATCGGCCAGAAGGTTGACGCCGCGGAGGATCGCCTGACGGGATTCTTCTCCGTGAACGATTTGCTTTGCCATTGCTTGTATCTCCTTGTGAAATTCGAGCTATGAGCCTTGAGCTGCGAGCTATGAGCAACCAACTTCTAGCTGCTAGCTCCTAGCTAAACCTTGCGGCTCCTGAAAACCGGTCGCCGCTAGACGTAGCAAGCTACGTCTCTACGAATTGCTACTTTTTCGAGCCGGCGAGTTCTTTCTTTGCGGGAGCGGCGGCGCCGGTCAGGATGCCGAGGACTTCATCTTCTTTCATGATGATGAACTCTTCGCCATCGATCTTGATCTCGGTGCCCGAATACTTGCCGAACAGGATGCGGTCGCCTTCTTTGACGGCCAGCGGGAAAGTCTTGCCTTCATCGTTGGTGCGGCCCTTGCCGGTAGAGATGACTTCGCCCTCTTGCGGCTTGTCTTTGGCCGAGTCGGGGATGATGATGCCGCCGCGGGTGGTGGCTGCTTCCTCCACGCGACGTACCAGAATGCGATCATGGAGCGGTGCAAACTTCGCCATGGTTTCAAACTCCTTTCAAGTTAGTTAGAAGGTTTGATTGAATCTCTGTAACCCTATGATTTAGATGGGCTAGGCGGCACTGTTAGCAGTTGCGCCTGTCGAGTGCTAATTGTAGGAGACGAGAGCGGCTTTGTCAAGGGAGAGACCGAAGTGACCGGGCAGCGCTAGGGCAATGAGCGTATGATCAAGCAGATGCCTTATATCAAAGAGCACCTCTCCGGTCTCCGCCAGGAAATCAGCGACCTCCAAAACATGAATGTCCGTTACTCAGGAAAGGCGGTGCACAGCGAAGTGGACCAAGCGGCCCTCGAACTCCGCACCAATCGCCTGCGCGAGATTAAGCAGGAACTGTCCAAAATGCTGGACCGACCTCAGGATTCCAAAGTCTGGTGGGAAAAATCCCGCCGATCGAGCGGCGCCATAATCTCGGAATAAAAGATCGGCCAGATCCATCGCAGTTGGCTCCCACCCTTCCAAAGAACGCAAGGTCCTACTAAGCCTTTCAATGTGAGCAGGGTCAGCGATGATGTGATTTCAATCACGGCCAAGCGGGTCTTCCCCGCTTATAGTTTCCGCCTAAGTCAACAAATTTCGTCCTCGGTGGGCGCCGTGTTCCGCAAGGAGACGCTTGCGTATCAGCTTGGGCTTAGATGTCGGTGCGGTCAGCGTGAAATTGGCGGCCTTAGGGGCGCCTGGGCACTCTCCACTGTTCGAACGCCTGGCGGGTAACCATCCGTCCTTCTTCATTCCACAGTACTCTAACGGCATTGTCGGCCGGCCGATCGTGCTCTCCAGGTACCGCCGTCTGCAAGGGAATCCGATGCGCGCATCCTCCGACCTGCTGCAGGAATTCCGCGAAGCGGCCGGAGAAGAATCGGACTGCCAGATTCGGGTCACCGGGTCCGGCGGACGCACTGTCGCCCAAGCCCTCAGCACCAAATATGAGAATGAGTTTGGGGCACTGGCACGAGGGATACGCGCGTTCTATCCCGAGGTGAGGACTGTGTTCGAGATGGGCGGACAGACTTCGAAGTACATTCGCCTGGGCGCAACCAACGGTCACGATCATCTGGGGATTCTGGATTACCAGTCCAGCACAGAATGCGCGGCGGGCACGGGGTCATTTATCGATCAGCAGGCGTCGCGGCTTTTGTATGAGGTCGAGGAGGTCGGCCCGGCGGCATGCGGCGCACGTTGCGCGGCGCGGGTGGCGGGGCGCTGCTCGGTATTTGCCAAGAGCGACATGATCCACGCGCAGCAGAAGGGATACAAAGCCGACCAGATCTTGCGGGGCCTATGCGAAGCTGTAGCGCGCAACTTCAAGTCCAGCATCATCAAGGGCAGGCAGGTCGTTCCCCCGGTTGCCTTTGTGGGTGGAGTGGCGCTGAATGCGGGAGTGCGGGAAGGGCTGCGCGCAGCATTCCACCTGAAGGAATCGGATTTTCTGGTCCCGGAACTGCAGTGTTGGATGGCGGCGCTGGGAGCCAGCATGTTGGCGGAAGAGGAGAACGGCAACACCCCAGCAATTGTGGTGAGCCAAGATCACCAGGAAACGTCAGCATCTGAATTCCCCAGCGCAGATGTCCTCTCTCTGGAGAACGTGACTCTGCTGCGGGATCGCGCGTCATCGTCGTTGCGCCTGCCGCCGCAAGGACCTGTCGACACCTACCTGGGAATTGACGTTGGATCGGTGAGCACGAATCTTGTTGTCATCGATTCATCCGGAAATTTGCTGAAGGAGATTTACGTTCCGACGGCGGGGCGTCCGATCGAGGTGGTGACTGCGGGGTTGCAGGAGATCGAGGAGGAACTGGGCGGGAGAATCCACGTCTGCGGAGTGGGAACGACGGGATCGGGAAGAGAACTCATTGGCGAATTGACCGGAGCGGACACGGTGAACGATGAGATCACCGCGCACAAGACAGGCGCGATGCATGTCTGCCGCCAGTTGGGCATGCCGGACGTGGACACGATCTTTGAAATCGGCGGTCAGGATTCGAAATTCATACGCATTCGCCACGGAGTGGTGGTCGATTTCACGATGAATGAGGCCTGCGCGGCGGGGACGGGTTCGTTTCTGGAAGAGCAGGCCGAGAAGCTGGGAGTAGCCATCAAAGGAGAATTCGCGCGGCTGGCGCTGTCGTCGCAAAAGCCGATCCGGTTGGGAGAACGCTGTACCGTTTTCATGGCGCGGGATGTGAGCAGCTTGCTGCTCAAAGGCGCCGCGGTTTCCGATTTATGCGCGGGGCTCGCGTACTCAGTGGCGTTGAACTATCTGAATCGGGTGGTGCGAGGAAGAAATATCGGCGACGTAATCTATTTTCAGGGCGGAACCGCGTACAACGACGCGGTGGCGGCGGCATTCGCGGTCATTTTGAAGAAGCATGTGGTTGTGCCCCCGCATAACGGAGTGATTGGGGCGATCGGAATGGCGCTGATCGCACGCGACCGCATGCTGGCCAGCGGAGGAGAGAGCAAGTTTCGTGGCTTCGATCTGAACCAGGTGAAACGCACCAGCCGTGACTTCGTCTGCCGCGCGTGTTCGAACTACTGCGAGATGAAAGAGTTCGTCATCGACGGGGAGAAGAGTTACTGGGGTGATCAGTGCTCCGACAAATTCCGCAAGCGTGCGCGCACCGACCGGCAGCCGGTGATTGAAGACCTGGTTACAGCGCGCGACGGCTGGCTGCAGGCGGATTTGACGCCGGCCCGCGAGGATCAGAAGACCATCGGGATTCCTCGCGCAATGTTCTTCTTCGATCGCTTCCCTTTCTGGTGCACCTACTTGCAAGAGCTGGGATACAACGTTGCGCTCTCGCCTCCGACGGATTCGGGAATCGCGGCCCATGGGGAAGAGTTGGCGATCGCACAGCCTTGCTTTCCGATTCAGGTGGCGCACGGGCACGCACAGGCTCTGCTGAAGCAGGGTGTGGACTACGTTCTGCTGCCTAATGTCGTCGACGCAGAGACACCTTTCATGCAGGCGGAGTCGAAGCTGTGTCCGTGGAACCAGACTCTGCCGTTCGTAGTGCGGGCAGTGGAGAGGTTGGAGAGCGATCTCGAGACGAGGCTGTTGTGCCCGACGGTTCACTTCCGCCAAGGAGTGGGATATGTGCGGGAAGAGTTGCGCGCGCTGGCACGCAAGATAGGACGGAGCAAGGCGGATAGCGATGCAGCCGTGGAGAAGGCGTTTCGGGCGCAGGAGAACTTTTCCCAGCGTCTACGGCGTGCCGGGGATGCAGCCGTAGAGACCCTACGAAAGACGGGCGAACCCGCAATTGTGCTGCTGGGCCGGCCGTACAACATCTATGACCGGGCAGCGTGTTGTGACATTCCGCGCAAGCTGCGAACTGTGTACGGGATTAACGTGCTACCCCTGGATTTCTTGCCTCTGGCGGGCGAAGACGTTTCTGCGATTAACGACAACATGTATTGGCACTCGGGCCGGATGATTCTGGCGGCTGCGCAGATCGTTAAGAAGTTTCCCGGGCTGCACCTGATTTACATTTCAAATTTCAAGTGTGGCCCGGATTCGTATCTGAAGTCGTTCATCGAAGATGCGTGCGGCAAACCGAGCCTGGTATTGCAGTTTGACGGACATTCGAACGACGCGGGTTATATCACCCGGTGTGAAGCTTATCTCGACAGTACGGGATTTTTGCGATGCCAGTCCTTAAACATCGCTGCGTAACGCGGAAGGTTGGCGCGGACCATCTCCTGGCGGGGAAGACGGTCTACATTCCTGATATGGCGGATGGCAGCGTCGAGGCGCTGTGCGCAGTGATGCGTTGGATGGGGATTGAGGCACGTCCTACACCGCCACCGGACTCGCAGACCATGGAACTTGGGGGCAAGCACACCAATGGGGACGAATGCTTTCCCGCCAAGATCACGACGGGAGATTTCCTGAAGATCGCGCAAAGCCCGGGTTTCGACGCAAAGCGCACAGTGTTTTTCATGGGGACAACCGACGGCCCCTGCCGCTTCGGGCAGTATGCACCGTTTCTGCGGAAGGTTCTGCGCGAACAGGGGCACGGTGACGTGCGCGTCTTCTCTCCGCGGGGAGAACATGGCTACAGTGATTTTCAGGGTTTCGATACGGCGTTTGTACGAACGGCGTGGCGTGCCCTAGTCTCTGCCGACATCCTGCGCAAATTGCTTCTGCAGACGCGACCTTACGAAACCCAGGCGGGAGAAGCCGACCGGGCATTTCGGGAGTCGCTCGATGATTTGTGCCGAACGTTGGAAGGGAGTTGCTCTGACACGTCATGTCAGATGCGGGCGGTGCAGGCGTCGTTGCTGCGGGGGCGCGAACGATTCCACTCGGTGCCGGCGCTCTTTGACCGATCCCGTCCGCTGATCGGGATCGTGGGCGAGATCTTCTGCCGTCTCAACCAGTTCAGCAATCAGCAATTGATGCGCAGACTGGAGGGGCAAGGCGCCGAATGCTGGATGAGTGACATTTCCGAGTGGATCGCCTACACCAACATGGAAGAGGTGCGGAATCTGCGGCTGGCGCGCCGCACGTTTTCCTGGGACATGTTGAAGTCGAAGCTGCGTTCGCAAATTCAGCACAAAGACGAGCACGCGCTGCGGCGACTGTTCTCCGAAGATTCTCTCGGATACGAAGAGCCTGCCGTCGAGGAGGTTCTGAATCTGGCACAGCCCTATCTTCCCTTCCCCGGAGCTGAGGGCGAGATGGTCATGAACATGGGACGCAGCGCGTATCTGGCGCGGCACGGCGTGGACGGCATCGTCGATATCAGCCCATTCACCTGCATGAACGGAGTGGTCAGTGAGGCCATCTATCCCAAACTAAGCCGGGAACACCACGGCATTCCGATCCGCAATTTCTATTTTGATGGGCAGCAATCGGATCTGGATCGGGATCTGGGAATCTATCTGGAACTGGTACGGTCTTACCGTGAAAGCAAACCGTATCGCCGCGCATATCCCGCGCGGTTCTTGAGCCCGAAGACGCACGTCCAGAGTCCCAACGAACTGCTTCTGGAATCGACCTCTTAGGTAAGCGCTTCCCTCGCGATGAAACCAGGCCCGCTCACTGCGTGGGCCCGGCTTCTTTTGTCTGGTCGCACGTGCCGTTGGTCGGTTGTGTGGCCAGGACCTGTGTCCAGGGTTGACCGTTCGGCGCATTCAGCATTGCCGGAGTCGAGAAGTCGAAGAACTCGCTCATATCGCGAGACGGGTCTTGCCAGTAGGCGTCACGCGCGGTGAGCGAGGCGACACCAAACTGTTTCTCGATGAAGGCGAGAATGGCCGTGTAGTCGCGCGGCGTGTGCGAGACGAAGTTCGGTTTCGCATACGGAGAGATGACGATCAGGGGCACGCGGAATCCAGTCAGGTTGAAGGTCCCTCCGAGTTTACCGACGGTGCAGTATCCCGGAGAACCATTATTCGGATCCGGGCACTGTCCGGGTGCGTAGGCGTCGGGCAGCGGAACCGTAAAGGGCGGAACGTGATCGTAGAGCCCTCCGCCTTCGTCGTAGCTCAGAATGAATACGGAATCCTGCCAGGCATCGCTCTTCATGAGCGCTGAGATGATTGACTGAACGTGAGCGGCTCCGGATTGCACGTTGTTGTCGGGGTGTTCATCGAGGCCGCTGCCACCCGAGGGGCTATCGATAAAGATGACTTGCGGCAGGGCCTGATCGGGATCACACGCGCCACCGCTGCAGGTTCCGGCGAGGCGGTTAATCAGATCGCTATCCGGAAAGACCTTGCCCTGAATCTTAGGATCGAAGAAGTCCGCGAAGTTCGCGAGGAACACACCATCATGGTAGTAGTACAGCCAGCTTACGTTGGCGGTGTTCATGGCGCGGAAGATCGTGGGAGCCGAGTACTGCGGGTGTCCCGAAGAGCCGTCGGGATACTCGTGACCGAACGAGGTTCCCGCCATCAGGTACATTCGGTTGGGAACTGTGTTGGCCAAGACGGGCGAGTGCCAGGCGTCGCTGGTGGGGAAGAATGTGGTGAGATCGTAATAGTAAGGAATGTCCTGCTGGTTGTAGTAGCCGAGCGCGCGCGTTCCATTGGGATCGTACTTCTCGGCAACTGAAGTCGTGGTATCGAGAAATCCCGCCATTCCAAAATCGCTATTGGAGAAAGTATTGGCTGTGGCCCAGGCTCCATCGCCGCCGTTGAGCGTTGTGTCGTGATGGCTCTCGTCCCACGCAGGCGAAAGGTTTTCGGTGCAGACAGTCGGCTCATGGAAAGGCTGCACCTTGGCGCCGGTGTGAGAGTTGGTGAGAGTGACGGTGGGATTGAATGCGTCGATGGTCTGCGTATCGGTGATGCCGAATTGTGCAAGCCGAGTGGGACGATAGGCGCCGAGTTGTCCGAGGTACATGTCGAACGAACGATTTTCCTGCAGCAGGAAGAAAATGTGCTTGATGACTCCGGTCGTGACGCTGCTGACGGTAACGGTTGCCGATTGTGTGATGGGAGTGCCGTCGCTGGCGGTCGCGGTCGCGGTGTAGGTGATCGTCGCAGCCGGAGTAACAGTCGCCGTGCCTTGGTTGGGCGAGCACGGACTGCACACCGAGTTGTTCGATCCATCGACGAGCGTGAATGCGGTGGCAGCGCCTCCGGTGATTTGCCAGGAGAGAGTGGAGGTCTGGCCGGGCGTGATGGTACCGGGCGAGGCGGTTAGGCTCAGCGTGAAGGGAACAGTGACGGTGAGGGTCTGAGGTCCGGTTGTGCCGGCAGGGCCTGTCGCGGTAATCGAATACGTCGTCGTCGCGCTCACCGGCACTGTGGCGGAACCAGAGGTCGGGAGTGGACCGGAATCGTCTCCGACAGGAAGGGTGGGACTGATAGTGATCGACGTGGCGTTGGTGGTTGTCCAGGTGAGCGTGGTGGTCTGTCCTGTGCTCACTTCGGTTGGCTTCGCGGTGAATTGCGTAATCTGCGGGGGCACGTTGGTCGCGACTTGAACTGTGGCGGTCTGCGGCGAGCTGGAGCCACCTGGCCCGGAAGCGACTGCGGTGTAGGTTGTCGTCTGCGTCGGCGAGTCCTGCGCGCTGCCGGATGTTGGCGAACCGCTGACGACCGGTCGACTGGAGGAACCGTCGGACGCAGTGATGGTGACTGACGTCGCGTTAAAGGCCTGCCAGTTCAGCGTGACACTCTGCCCGCTGCTGATCGCAGTGGTGCTCGCTGAGAAGGTGATGGTTGGAGCAGCTTTTTTTGAAGAAGTCGAACAGGAAGAACAGCCCCAGATCGCAGCTATCAGAGCCCCACAGGAAATCCAGCGAACCGTTTGGTAATTCATCGTGAGTGTCTAGTCCCCCGCCTGACACAGCGCGGAAATCAGATGCCTTAGCGGGTGTGGGAGGTTGCCGTTCGGGTCCAATCGCTGCCTAGAGCAATAACCATTAATGACACGAAGGTGCGCGAAGGTGAACCGGAACACGGGATGCCGTGTGCTTTTAGGCCGCTGTTTATTCAGCCAATCTGGGCGCGTGCGGTGTCCATACATGCATGGCCATACGTTACTTCAGGTGACTTTTTTCGGTTGCAAGTTTCATGGGCAGGCACGTTCTCACAATGCCCGATAGTGAGGTGGACGATGAAGCGATTTCTAGTAGCTGCGATCAGTTTGGGTTTCGTGGTTTTGGGTGCAATGAGTTGTTCGCATGAGTCTGGCGGTGGCATCTCAACGAACGTTCCGACGGTTCACGCGGCGAATCCCGTGAAGGAAGCTGCGAAGACGATGACGGCGTTTCATTCCGACGCGGAACTGTCGCGCTATCTACGCGAGGTGGCGGCGAAGCAGCGGCACGTGATGCGCATGAGCGCGGGGCTCGCCTACTCTACTGCGAGCCCGGCTCCCGCTTCACCGGCAATGGAAAAGGCCTCCGCTGGCGCTGACAAAGACGAGTCCATCACCAACGTCCAGCACGCTGGAGTCGACGAAGGCGGGATCGTCAAGGCGCACGGAAATTATCTGGTGGTGCTACGGCGCGGGCGATTGTTCACTGTCTCGATTGAAGATGGAGATCTGCGGCCTACTTCGGTGGTCGACGCATTCGGGCCGGACATCAATCCCAACGGGACCTGGTACGACGAAATGCTGGTTTCGAACAACACCATCGTCGTGATCGGGTACAGCTATGAGCGCG
Organism: Terriglobia bacterium; assembly: GCA_020073385.1. Taxonomy (GTDB): domain Bacteria; phylum Acidobacteriota; class Terriglobia; order Terriglobales; family Acidobacteriaceae; genus Sulfotelmatobacter. Next base: position 20,314 of record JAIQFH010000029.1, read on the forward strand.
GAGGCACCGAGGTTGGTCTGTTTCATATCGACGGTGCGGGCAAGTTGACGTATCGGTCGACCTATCATCTGCGATCGAACGATTACTACTCGTCACGCAATTACGCCAGCCGTCTGATCGGCAGCAAGCTGATCTTCTATTCGCCGCTGTATGTGAATCCGAGCGCGGAGGATCCGTTCGGTGCGTTTCCGGCGGTGCGCAAATGGCACAAGGGGGCGATCCCCAGCGAGTTCAAGCGGATCGCTCCCGCGACCCAGGTCTACAAGCCGGAGTATGCGCTCGACTACGACTACAACGTCGCGCTGCACACGGTGACGGTTTGCGATCTGGCCAGCGGCGACTTCGATTGCAGGGCGACGTCGGTGATCGGGCCCTCGGGGCGAGTGTTCTACGTGTCGCCGCATGCGGTCTATATCTGGGTTACAAGTTGGACGTACGGCGACCAAGAGGCGCGGACGAAGTCGATGGTGTACCGCATGCCGCTCGACGGATCGGCGCCCAGCGCGCTGAGGGTTTCGGGAAGCCCTGTGGATCAGTTCTCGTTCCTGGAGAGCGAAGATGGTTTCCTCAATGTGCTGGTGAGATCGGACGGCGCCGGTGATGGCATGTGGAGCGCGGAAGGAACACGCGGAATTACGGAGCTGATGCGGGTTTCGATCGATAGCTTTACCGACGGCAGCGCGGAGGTGCCGGCGGCGGGCTACCGCAAGCTGCCCACACCCAATGGATATGCGTTTCAAAACCGATTTGTCGGTGACTATCTACTCTACGGCACAGGCAGCGGTTGGGGAGAACCGCAGAAGGCGCAACGCGAGCGGCTGTACGCTGTGCGATGGGCGACTGGCGATGTACATCCGGTGATTCTCGAACACGGCGTGGATCGGATCGAGGCAATGGGGTCGGATGCGGTAGTTGTGGGATCCGATGGACGCGATCTGCACTTCACGGCGGTGCGCTTGGGCGACGTGCCCTCGGCCGTGGATGATTACGTGGGGAAGGGCGCTTCGCAAGGGGAGTTACGCAGTCACGGATTCTTCTACAAGCCGGAGGACGAGGACTCGGGGATGCTGGGGTTGCCGATCAGCGTGCCTGGCCGCGCTGGATACCGGCATCTGTTCGAGAACTCAGCGGCGATTGTTTTCCTCCGGAATGACGCATTGCACTTGGAAGAACTCGGGCAGCTTGGTGCGCAGCCGGAGAACGCAAAAGACGACGGATGCCGCGCGTCCTGTGTGGATTGGTATGGCAATTCGCAACCGTTGTTCCTGCGCGGGCGGGTTATCGCGCTGCTCGGATACGAGATGGTCGAGGGGATAGTGGAGCGCGGCCGGATTCTCGAACTGCGCCGCGTCAACTATGGTTCGGACGTGAAGCTGTCGAAGGGGTGAGAGTTCGTTCAACGCGGCTGCTCGAAGGTTTGGTGGCCCTTCGCTTGACGTACACTGGCGGCGTCGTTTCTTGCTCTCTCACTTTAACTCTGGCAAAAATCCCCACTTCTCCCAAAACCAGGGAGAAGTGGGGCACCCAAGTTTTTGTTCTCTTGCTGGGCTAGAGGGCATGACGCCCGGAATCTACGTGAATACTTGCGACCTGCAGACTGGCTCGTCGAGATTAGACCCAGGATTTTCCAGGGGGAAGAACTTGCAAGCTATATTCTGTCTGCGCTGCAGGCGCGAGATTGAAATGGGGGACAAGTCGGTTGCCGTTTACATGTTTGCGCAGACCGTAGGCGTTAGGCCACGGCAGAAGTCGACGGCGCAGCGGATCTGCTTTTGTCCGCAGTGTGCGGTGTCGCTGGCGATGGGGCTGCCGCCGGAGGGTGCGCTGAACATGGCCGCTTGGGAGATGATCCGGGACTTGGTGAGCGCGGAGCCTTCACTTAATGAGGCCGCGTGGGAGAGTCTGCGGGGGATCGTGGGGCTGCTGGGATCGGGGGAAGAGAAAAGCGCTGGCGGGCGGTATCGGCCGGCGGGGTGACGGCCAGAAACTCAGGATCGGCCCTCGGTCACCTCGCTTCGGGGACAGGCGGAGCGCATGTCTCTCCGAGCGCGGTTCTCAGATTTCGCTTATTCGCCAATAGAGTCAAAATCCCCGCCCTGTCGCGCACAACGCGACAAGATGGGGCACCCTCTGATTTTTCCACAATTGCTACTGCGTCTTCGTATCGGCGTCTTTTTTCTTAGCGAAGGCGCGGACGTAATTCACCAGGTCCCAAGCCTCTTCGGTTTTGACGCGCGGGCCCTCGGCAGGCATGTCGTTGTGGCCGTTCTTGATGATGTAGAAAACATCGCCGTCGGTGCGGTCTTTCAGCGTATCGGGATTGGTGAAGTCCATCATCGTGAGCTTCATTTCCTTGGCGGTTTCGCCTTTACCGTCGCCGTTTTTTCCGTGACACATTTCGCAGTCGAGGCTCCACCATCTTTTGGCGCGGGCGGTGGATTCGGGAGACGGTTTCACCGGATTCTGCTGTTTGGAGGCTTCGACGGGGATCGCGGCGTAAGGAGACGGTTTCTGAGCGGCGGTCCCGGGTGATTGCTGTTGTGTGAGAACAGGTATGGCGAGCAAGAAAAGTGCTGGAAGAACCAGTGCCAAGCGGTACACAGGAACCTCCTCTGGGACGAAGAGTCTATCTACAAGGCATTGTAGCACCGCGGTTCCAGCGCTGCCGTGGCGCCGCCGTCGACGTTAGAGGGAAACCCGACAGCGGCGCTCGACACGCTTCGGCTCAGATGGGGGAGGGCTTAGCCGACGCGAAATCATTCCTCATGGTCTAGGGCCGGGGCTGCCGCCCTCATTCAGGATCGCGTACACAATGGACTGCATTAGATCAGCCGAACCTGAAAATTGGATGAAAGGCGCGATTGTCAGGCACGGAGAGACGCCGCTGCGTCTTGAAGAGCAGACTCGATTCCGCCGGAATCGGGAACTCCTCCCTGAGCCATGTCTTTGCTGCCGCCGCCTCGGCCGCCTAGTTTCGACAGCGTTTGTTTCATCAGCGCGCCCATGTCGTAGGGTTGGCCGACGGATTGCACAAATACGAGGGATGGCGGCGGGGAGGCGGTCGCGAGGAGAGCGACTACATTCGGTGCTCGGCGAGTCAACTTCTGGGCTAGGAGTTTAATCGAATTCATGCCGCGGTCCGCGAAAGTTCGGACTACGACTTTGCGGCCGCCGGACTCGGGTGTTTCAGCCAGGAGCACGGCGGCTTGGGCGTCGGCGAGTTCTTCCTGGGCTTGTTCACTCTGTTTGCGGAGGAAACGGACTTCGTCGAGCGACTTACGGGCTTGCTGCGGGACGTCGTAGATGTGCGCGGAGAAGAGCGCGGCGGCTTCGGTGAGCGTGGTGAAATCGCGACGGGCGATGGCTACGGCGCGCTGTCCGGCGATGAATTCTACACGCCATCCCTGGCGGACTTTTTCGGTCTTGCGTAAAAGGACGCAGCCGATCTGTCCGGTCTGGTTGACGTGCGTGCCGCCGCAGGCGCTGAGGTCGAAGTCATGGATATCGATGAGGCGAAGTTCGTCGCGCTCGGCGGGCGGGAGTTTGCGGAGGCCCAACTTCCCTGCTTCTTCGCGAGTGACGCAGCGGATATCGACCGAACGGTTCTCGAGGATGATCTCGTTGGCGAGACGTTCGGCGGCTTCGACTTGATCTTTGGAGAGCGTCGGCGTGTCGAGGTCGATGGAGCAGTAGTCGTCTGCCATGTGGAAGGAGACTGTGGGCAAGTTGAAGAGGCGCACGAAAGCGGCGGAGAGGACGTGCTGCCCGGTGTGCTGCTGCATGTGGTCGCGGCGGCGGGCGCGATCAATCTCGCCGCGAATCTTGCTTCCCGGTTGCAGGGATTTTGAGGGAGCTTCGAGATAGTGGATGATGCGGCCGTCTTCAGAGTCGGCGACTTCGGTCACTTTTAGCTTTTCGTTCTCCGTTGAAATCACGCCGGTGTCGAAGATCTGGCCGCCGCTGGTCGGGTAGAAGGCTGTGCAGTCGAGGATCAGGGCAGGCCTGGGATCCTCTTGGACTTCACGGACTTCGGCTTCGAAGTCGTAGAGGAAGGCGTCGTGATAGTAGAGGCGAGTGGTCATGGCGAGAGACTATTTCACCACAGAGGACACGGAGGAGCACAGGGGGGTCTGCGGTCGACTGCGGCTCAGGATGAGGACCCCGGGGAACGCTCAGTACGGGCCGATGATTCCGCCGATTTGGCGGGCTGCGGGCTTGGCTGGCGCTACGGGCTTCGCGAGCGAGTCGCCCGAGGCCACGCGGGTGTCTAGCACATCGAGATATTTCAATCCGGTGCCGGTGTTGAAGAGGACTACTGTGTCTTCGGGTTTGAAGAAACTGTTGGCACGGAGTTTGCGGTAGGCGACCAGGCAGGCGGCGCCTTCCGGGGCGGCGAAGATTCCTTCGACTCTGGACCAGTGGCGCGTGGCTTCGAGGATTTCTTCATCCGTGGCGCTGATCGCTGTTCCTTTGCTCTTCTTTAGTATGTCGAGGATCAGATAGTCGCCATAGGGCTTGGGAACGCGCAGACCGGAGGCGAGAGTAGCCGCATTGGTCCACATTTCGACCGACTGCTTCCCTTCATCCCAAGCTTTAACAACCGGGGCGCATCCTGCTGATTGGACGACTATCATCTTGGGACGCTCGGGGCCGATCCAGCCTAAGGCTTCTATCTCTTCAAAGGCTTTCCACATGCCGAGCAGGCCGACGCCGCCACCAGTCGGATAGATGATGCCTTGGGGCAAGCGCCAGCCGAGTTGTTCGGCGACTTCGTATCCCATGGTCTTCTTACCTTCGACGCGGTATGGCTCCTTAGTCGTGCTCACGTCGAACCAGCCGTCTTTTTTCCAGGAATCCGAGTCTTTCAACTCGACGACTTTCTTCGCGCAATCGCTGATCAGGCCTTCGACCAGCGTGACATGTGCTCCGTAGTAATCGCACTCGATGCGATTCGCTGCGGGGACATCCTTGGGCATGAAGATGTGTGCTTCCAAACCGGCTGCGGCGGAATAGGCCGCCAGCGCGCCGGCTGCATTACCGGCAGAAGGGATCGCGAGTTTCTTCAAGCCGAAGTGGCGGGCCATGGTGACGGCGGCGGAGAGGCCGCGGGCTTTGAAGGATCCGGTGGGGTTGAGTCCTTCATCTTTGATGTAGACGTTGGGATACTCGCGGCTGGGGAGCATGGGCGTGAAACCTTCGCCGAGGGAGACGGGATTCGCCTCGGGGAGAACAGCGTCGTAGCGCCACATCGTGGGTGCGCGCAGGGCGAGGCGGGCGGAAGAGAACGACTGCTTGATCGCAGCGAGATCGTAGCGCGCGTAGAGGATGCCGGCGTCTTTAGGACAAACAGATTGCGGACGGTCGGCGGGATAGTGCTCGCCGCAGCGGGTGCATTCCAGATGCGTCAGCATGACTGGCGAGTTTAGCAGAGAGACAGTTGTTGGTACTCCATACGCATTGCTCAGTACATCGTACCCCGTCGCTCGTAGTTGGTCGTTGGCCGTTCGACGTTGGGTTGCGGCTTCGGGCTTGAGTTTTCGTCTCTTGCCGCCATGGCGGACTTGAAGCCGCGGATGCTTTCGCCGAGGCCTTTGCCTAGTTCGGGGAGTTTCTTGGGTCCAAAGATCAATAGGGCTATGGCGGCTATGACTAATAAGTGTAGCGGCTGAAAAAGGCCTTCAAACATGGATTCTCCTTCTTAGCTTTTGAGTAAAACTACATTCAGTTGGCTTTCAAAACCTCTGCAATACTCGCACGCTCCCCTTCGCTTCGCTCCAGGGTCGCGGGGCGGACGAAGGCGTCCGCCCCTGCACGTGAAGGTTAGCGACGGGCTGCGTCGGCGTCTGCGGCCAAGTCCTGGAGCAGTTGTGTGAACTGGGTCGACTGGCCGATGAAGAGGCCGTCGTTCGTCAAAGCTTTTACGGCGCCCATGGCGGCGCCGGCGGTTTCCGTCGGACGGATGATTGAGCACGGGGGAAGCTGCCGGCTGAGGAACGTTGTGGGCTCGGGCATGATCAGGTTGGTCTGGAAATTCTCGCCACCGAAGGGCGGAGAGTTGAGATCGGGGAACGTGACGGAGACGCCGGTTACGGGGTCGATCGCCGACAGCGGAACAGCATTCCCTGCCTTGTCCTGCCAGGTCTGGAAGTGGCAGATTTCGGTTCCGCCGATGCTCAGCAGAATGCGCAGAACTTCCACATTACTTGCACGCTGGGCAAGCATCGGATACAGGCTGCTTCCTCCTTGCTCGATCCACGGAAAGTGAAATCCTGCGGTGTAGCCGACTGCCTGTATGAAATTGGCATCGGCCGTATCGGCGTCGGTTCGGGGAATGGCGGTGTGCTGGCCCACGGCAAGCGTGGGAATGGCGTTGCGGAATTTGTCGCCGAGATCGGGGTTGCCTCTGCGGCTGCGATAACGAGTCCAGAAATCGGTGTGAATAGTGAGTTGTGTGAGATTCGTGAGGCGTCCGAAAGTCTTGTTCGACCCGGTGGCCTGGCTCGAAGGCAAAGTACGAAACGCATCAAGATTGACCGTGTCCGCGCCCTTGGAAGCGAGATAAGCGTTGAGGAAGACTTCGTGACTCAGTTCATCCTCGGTGTTGTCGGAGATGTACTGGTTCATATCCTCGTCGAGTTGCAGGATGGCATTGGTGTAAGTGGTGTTTCCGCCGGTAGGGTGCGATGGATATCCGGGAATCAACTTGCTGGCTAATCTCGAGACCTCTCCGTCCTGAACACCCGCGAGTTCGTTGTATTGCAGCCAGATGTCGCTCTCGATGATTTCCGCAGCGGCGACGAATCGCAGAATGGCGGCATCGCCTTTTCTGAGCGAGCCGCTTTTCTCTTGAGCGAAGGCGGGTACGCCCTTGCTGAGGAGGACGCTCCCGGCGGTGGCCGCGGCGCCGGCGATCATCGTGTTCTTAAGGAACGAGCGGCGATTCGATCGGCGGGCGGACGCCGTGTCCGTTGAAGGTCGGTTCGCGTCTGCGGTCGAGCGCGTTACTTCGTTGCTCATGGTTCCATACTCCAAATGCTTGCGTTGAATTCCGCGATTTCAGCAGGGATTCGGGTCACGGTGAGGCAAGAGTAGGTTGGGCCCGCTGAGCGCTTGTCATCAGCGAGTCCGAGGATTGTAAAAGGTTGGTCCAGAGCGGGATCACTGCACGGTTCGACAGGGCAAACCGTGGTGGGTCGGGCAGCCTTCAGACTGCGGCGAGGGCACGCAGGCGTTCAAGGAAAACGTGAGAATCCAGGTGAGTGCCATTCATCGGGATGGCAGAGGCCAGCCGGAAGACAGCGTCATCCAGTACTGTTCCATGCTGCCATTCTGCCAACAAGCCTTGCCTGTAGAGAGAACGGAGCTGCGTATGCCGCAACCATACGGCCGGAAGGTTGGCCGTGCGGCTGCAAGCGCGGGCGGTCATCTCGATGCTGATCACTCCATCTTTACCGCAATAGCGCTTGGCTCTTTCCACGCACAATTCGTGGAGAGCCTTCAAGTCGTGCTCATCGACGGCCGGTATGGGGGCGCCTTCTTCTGCTGCCTTGATGAACTCGCGGAAGAACCTGAGTAGTTCCGCCTGCCGATCTGGCATAGCTATGCCTCCATCCCGCTCTTCTCGAGAGCCGGCATTACCAGTTTACCGCTCAGGCCTCCGACGATGGCCCCAACCAAGATTGTCGCGACGAGAGTGTATCCGCCTTCGATAATCAGCAGGTCCCGGGGAAGGCTTGTCATCGAAGGCAAGGTTGCCAGCGCTAGCGCGGCCCAGAGGAGCATGGCAGACAGAATTCCCTGCCAGAATCCCTTTCGCGATAGCCAAGTCTGGAGCCATCCGACTCCATAGGCAAACAGCAGACAAGCAGCAACACTGAGCAGATGCGGTGAGTACCACATGAGCAACTGCTTCAACTGAGCCGGATTCAGGTCGAGGGCTGACATCCAGCGGTCGCGGAAGAGGTACGGAGAATGCCAGATCATGCCGACATACCAAGCGGCAAAGGCAGCGATCAAGATCGGGAAATGGTAGATCTGGCGGATCGCCCTGGACGGTTGGACTTCTCCCTCGGTGTACGGTTGGTTGCACAGGGCCTCTGGAAGGCATCCCTGGGCACATTTGATGCGAGCCGGCCAGCGGGTACAGTCGGAGAGTCGGAAGTTGGAAGCGTCGCGGAGGGCGGCCACAGCGGCCTGTGTCGCATCGATCGTGACGCCGACCTGTTGATGGGTTTCTGGGCAGACAACTGCGCGCGGAGCGGAATATTTGTGATGGACTTCACGCGCCAACAGCGCCGGCATAAGGAGGATGAGCGCTAAGATCAATAGGAAGAACGCAAGACCAAATATCAGCAGCATGACGTGCCTCCTCAGCAGCAACGTTCTTCAGTGCACGAGCTTCCTGATTGAATCGTAGGGCCGAGTTGAAGGGCAGTCTGTGAGTAGGATCACGGGCTGGGTCCCAGGGGAAACGTTCAAAATACCGATCAATTGTTTTTGGTCGTCGCGCCAAAGGAGAGAGCTGGGTTAGTATCGAATACTCACAGGAGAACATGAATGCGAAAGTTCCTCTTCGGTGTGATCATCGGGTTGGCGTTGCTTCCGATCGCGGTGTACTTCTATTTCTCGAAGGGAGTCGCGCCGGTGGGGACGTCGGCACCTCCGATGCCGTTTGAGAAGACGCTTGCGCGCATGGCTCTGCACGCGCGGCTGGAGAAAGAGATGCCGAAGACAGTGCCGATCGCCGCCGATGAAGCGGCATACACCGCTGGAGCACAGGTTTATAAAGAGAATTGTGCGGTATGTCACGGGGTGCCCGGGCAGCCGCAGACGGCGATCGCCCGTGGGATGTTTCCGGATCCGCCAAAGCTGATGGAGGGGAAAGGCGTGACGGATGATGCTCCGGGAGAGACGTATTGGAAAGTGTCGGGAGGCATCCGGATGACGGGCATGCCAGGATTTGAGAAGACCCTCTCAACCGCGCAGATGTGGCAGGTGAGTCTGCTGTGCGCGAATGCGGATAAGATGCCGGCAGCGGTAAAGGATATTTTGACCGGAGTTCCGCCGACTCCCGCGGCCGCACCCGTGGTGAAGAAATAGAGGAAGCAGGGCCAGAGGTCAGAAACACATTCTCCCGAGGTTCCGGGCATACCTTCTGCGCGCTAGAGTGCGCGTTCAAGCATGGGATCATTTCTGTTGTTCGCGTTTTCGTGGTGGGCAATCGCGCTTCGGATCGTGGCCATCATCCACTTCATCCGGCGGCGGCCGAATTTCTTTTGGATCTGGGTGATTCTCTTTCATTGGATCGGAGCGCTGATCTACATCGCGGTGGAAGTTATTCCGGACGCGGGGCTGCTGCGGAGTTCGTTTCAGGTGTTTCCGCGGCGCCGAAGGATACAGGAACTAGAGAGGGTAATCCTCGACAATCCGTCGGCGGGAAATTACGAGGAGCTCGGGTTGCTGTACCTGGACGATGGGAATTTTGTCCGGGCGCGAGCGTGCTACGACCGGGCCATCTCGTCGCGAACCGATCATGTGGATCCGTTTTACCGGCGCGGAATCGCCGAAATCGAGTTGGGAGACTTTGCGGCCGCGGTGCCCGACCTGCAGCGGGCGGTCACCTCTGATGCTGATTACGACTTTCATCGGGCCAAGGGACTGCTGGCCTGGGCGTATGCGAAGACCGGACAGAACGACAAGGCCGATGCGATGTTTCGCGAGGCGACGCGGATCTCGACTCTTTCGGAGACCTATTACCACTACGCGTTGTACTTAGAGTCGCAAGGGCGGAATGCGGAGGCCAGGATCTGGGCGCAGAGGATTCTGGAGAAGAAACCGACGATGCCGCGATATCTGCGGCGACGGGAGCGGCCATGGTTTCGCAAGGCCAGCGGGCTATTAGGGAGATTGCCGGCATAGCACCGGGGCTAAAGCCCTTCGTACCTTCGCCATAACGCGGCGCTTAAGCGCCGCTCTTCCACGGACTCACCAACATTTTCAACTGCGCGAGCATCCCGCCTTTCGCAAGAACAGAGGCTGCCCCGCTTTAGCCCACTACGGACAGGTCAGCGTTCCTTGGCCGGTAACTACCGTTTGGGTTCCGTTGTTGGCAGAGGCGCTGGCTACGACCTCAACACTTCCTGTAACGTTCGAAACGCATTGCACGGTCACGGTTCCGGTTGCGGTCGAGACTACATTGGCGATGGTCTGGTTGGAGGGATTGGCTACCGAGAAACTGCCGGAATACGGACCCTGGAATGTCACCGGGCCGCTGAGGGGCGGAAGGCTGAATTGGCCGGTTGCGGTGAAAATCACCTGGCCGTTTGGAAAATTGACGGCATCTGCCGCGGTGGGCGTGACCGTGATGGCGGTGAGAACACGGCCGGAATTAGGGTTGACGGAGTTGCAGGAGATGAGCGGAAGCGCGATTAGAAATCCGAGAATAGGTGGGCGACGAATTTTCATAACCGAAAAACTATCCTATCTCACAATCAGCCGACGAATTAAATGCCGGCATTCCTTCAAAGACTAAAGCCTGCGCATCTATTGGGTCTGAACGGGACGACTGAAGTCGTGCCCCACCCAAAACACTTTACGGGATAAGTTCGCGACAGCGCAAAGAGGGGCTGCGAGTGGGTGGTACCATGAAGGATGGTGACGCTTTCCAACATCCGCCTGCTGGCGACCGATATCGACGGGACGCTGCTGAACCCACAATTCCAGATTTCCGAGGGCGATCTGACCGCCCTGCGGCGGGCTCAAGCGGCAGGAATCGAGATTGTGCTGGTTACCGGGCGGCGGCATACTTTCGCGCTGCCGATCGCGAAGCAGCTGGGATTCGATCTGTGGCTGATCAGTTCGAATGGCGCGGTGACGCGGTCGCTGAGCGGGGAGACCTTTCACCGGGACATGATGCCGGCTGAGACCTGCCGCAAACTATGTGGGGCCATGCAAGAGTTCCGGGGAAACACCGTTCTGACCTTTGACAAGGAGACCAAGGGAGCCATTGTGCTCGAGAGGATGGATGAACTCGGGGCCAGCATCCGGCGCTGGCTCGAGAAGAACATGGAGTACATTGAGTTCGTAGTGCCGATCGAGAATGCTCTGGTCACAAATCCAGTCCAGGCAATGTTTTGCGGGACCATGGTCCGTATGAACACGGCTCTGCGGGCCCTGGAGCAGGTGGGCATGGACGGGCTGGTGACGGTGCTACGGACCGAGTATCCGGTGCGGGATCTGTCGATGATTGACGTGTTGAACGCAGGCTGTTCCAAGGGGCATGCCCTGGAGCGCTGGGCGGCTTACCGGGGGTACCGGCGCGAAGAGGTCATGGCCGTCGGTGACAACCATAATGACGTGGAGATGCTTGAGTTTGCGGGGCATCCGGTTATCATGGGAAATGCGTGTGAGGAGCTCCGGGCCCGGGGGTGGCGGGTGACACGCGGGAACCATGAGTGCGGGGTGGCGGCGGCGGTGGAGCTGGCATTGGGGCAAAGCGTCGTTGGTCGTTAGTAGTTCGTCGTGAGCAATGCTGCAGTGGTATTGGCCGCTGTTTTCAAATCGGTCGCTGTTTTCGAATGAAGATTCGCTCTTCACAATCCGTCGCGTGGATCGTCACGATCATCGTGGCGGCACTTCCCTGCTTTGCGGGTGAAGTTGCTGTGCTCAAGAATGGATTCGCCATCAAGCATGAACGGCGGGAGATCGTGGGCGAATTGACGCGGCTGTACGTGAGCGCGGACGGATCGAGTTTCATAGATGTTCCGACGTCCGAGATAGAACACTTCGAGCAGGCTCCAGAGGAACCCGTAGAGGATCCACCTTCCCCCGACAACGCAAGGGGCGTGGGAGCTAAACCGATCTCGAGTGGCAGACCTGCTGCTTTTTCTGCACGGCCCGTGACTAATCTTTCGCAGGTCGTAAATGAGGCAAGCGGGCGGTACAGGCTAGATCCCGATCTTGTGAATAGTGTGATCAAGGCGGAGAGCGGGTTCAACGTGCGAGCGGTATCGCCGAAGGGTGCGCAGGGCTTAATGCAGCTCATGCCGGGAACAGCTTCGCAACTGGGAGTCCCGAATGCTTTCGACCCGCAGGCGAATGTCGAGGGCGGGACGAGGTATCTGCGAGAGTTGCTGGAACGGTACAACTTCGACCTGGTGAAGGCACTGGCAGCCTACAACGCCGGGCCGCAACGCGTGGAACAGTTTGGCGGAGTGCCTCCTTATTATGAGACGCGAGCTTACGTCGCCAGGATCGTGAAGGACTTCAACAAGAAGAAGATCGCGCAGGGGAAGGCCGTAACCCCGCAGAATAATGTGGCGCAGAAGAAAGGCGGCAGAACGAATCCACCTGTCACGGCGAAGAGCAATTCCAAGAGCGTCAGTAAGACTACCGTGGCCTCGACGCAAGGCAAGTGAATCTCATCTCGCAGTGCCCTCCGCAGTCTTTCAGTTCACTCCATTCTTAGTCATTCCCTTGCGGGTTACGGGTTTGACCCTGATGGCGGGGTCGTTTACCTTTGTGTTGCCGTTTCCCACTTCGCGTTGCGGGGACCGCGGCGCGGAGCCTTCCCCTTCATGGACAAGAAACGTATTCTGGCCAGCGTGGTGGTGTTCTGCATCCTGGCAGTTCTTATTTATCTGCAATACCGGCATTGGCGCACTTTTGACTGGGGCACGTTCTGGAGCCAGACGCACCGCATCAAGAAGTGGCATGTTTTGCACGGGATAGCGCTGATTTACCTGGGCTATTTCATGCGCGCGATCCGGTGGAAGATTTTTCTGCAACCGGTGCGACCGAAAACAAGGGTGGCCGAATTATTGTCGCCGACGCTGATCGGCTTCACTGGACTCGCTCTTCTAGGCCGGGCCGGCGAATTCATTCGGCCATACTTGATCGCGCGGCGAACGGACCTGCCGGTTTCTTCTCAACTGGCGGTGTGGGCGATCGAACGAATTTTCGACGCAGGCGCATTTGCGGTGCTGACGATTCTCGCTATTTTTCTGCCCAGCGCCTTGCAATCTATTCCGCATCCCGAGTATTACGCGTGGTTTCAGAAGGCGGGGTTTCTGCTGACCGCGTTGGTCGCAGGAGGAGCGATTACCGCGGTAGTGGTGCGGCGAAAAGGTGACTCCGTTGCGGATTGGGTCGAAATGCGGTTCGCTCATCTGCCTTCGAACTTCGGGCACAAGCTGGCAGAAAAAGTGCGCGAGTTTGGGACAGGATTGAACACGATTCATGGTGCAGTCTCGTTGCTGCTGCTGACGGCGGTTTCGGTGGGAATGTGGTACGTAATCGCGCTGGCCTATCAAGAGGTCACGCACTCCTACGGCGTCGATGCTTTACAGATTCCAGTTTCGCAACTGCTGATCGTGATTTTGGCGAGCATGGTGGGATCGATCCTGCAACTGCCAGCCGTCGGAGGTGGTTCGCAGGTGGCAACCATTACGATTCTCTCGCACGTGTTCGATGTCCCTCCGGAGATGGCGGCGAGCTGCGGCATCCTGCTGTGGCTGGTGACGTTTGCAGCCGTTGTGCCGGTGGGTCTACTGCTGGCACACAGAGAGAGGCTGTCCCTGCGCAAGCTGTCGGAAGAAAGCCATCATGCAGAGGAACCGGATCGTCCGATTTCGTGATCCTGTTTTCTCGCTTCGCCAGCCGGATTCGCCGTGCCAAAACCTCTTCCCCGGTGATTGTCGGAACGATCGCATGGAGAATTTCCCACTGGCAAGTCCACGGCCCGCGGAATGCAAAAATCATGGTTGCCATATGTTTCTGGGAGGAGTGTCCTTCTTTGCGGCTGATCCGGATGAGGATTACCGCAGCGAGGACAACAAAACAGTCGAACAACAGGCATTTTGTTTGTCAGGTCAAACGTTGCATGGCCTACAAGCAAAACGGATTGACTGGATCTCACCATGGTGAGAGACTTTTGTGCCACCCTGTTTATGACCCGTTTAGTTCCAACACGGGCACCTCACCGACTCTGGCCATTGTTGGCGTTGCTGCTCCTTCCGGGCTTGGCCATCTCTCGCGCTCAGGGTCAACACGGCGACGTATTCAATAACATCGGGAGCACAACGAGTAGTACCCCGGGTTACGAAAACCGCGGCGGCACTATGTTGCGAATCACGGTATTTGGTGAGACAGCCAAGACCAGGCTCGATAGGCAGTCGATCGTGAAATTGAGCAATACGACGTCACACATCATCACTTGGCAAACTACCGACGATCGATCCGAAGTGGGATTCGGCGATATCCCGCTCGGACACTATGAGGTGGAAGTAAGTGCAGTTGGGTATCGTACCGGAACCAAGGAGTTCCAGGCGATAAGTTCGTTCGCGCCGATTAACATAGAGATTGTTCTCGAAAAGGATCCCGCAGCGGTGCAACTGAACATCAGTGAGGGGATGCCGCTGAAGGCGCGTAAAGAAGCGAAGCATGGAGTTTCGGCGCTGAAATCTGGAAAGTGGGACGAGGCGAACAAGCGACTGGGAGCGGCCTATAAGTTGGCACCTGAGAATCCCGACGTAAATTTCCTGCTGGGATATCTTTATTTTCAGAGGAAGGACTTCAGCCGGGCGGCGGATTTTCTGGGAAGTGCCACAAATCTGAGTCCCCATAATGTGCAGGCACTGACGTTGTTGGGCCGATTGAGCTTGCAGCAGGAAGATTACGGCAGGGCTGTTTCGAATCTGGAGAAGGCGGTACTGGCGGATTCGGATTACTGGGTCGCGCACGACCTGCTGGGGGCCTCTTATCTGAAGCAGCAGCAGTATGACAAAGCTCGCGACGAGGCACAGCTCGCCATTAGCAAAGGTAAGGGAGGAGCGACGGCGTCGCAGTTGGTTCTGGGCCAGGCGCTGATCAATCTTGGACAGAGGCAGGAGGGCATACAGACGCTCAAAGATTTCGTGGCCGCCGCCCCTAAGAATCCGAGCGTGCCACAGGTCAAGGCGTTGATCGCGCGACTGGAGGCGGAACCGGTACCGGCTGCGAGCACAGCGAAAGTCTCACTTCCAGCCGCGGCGGTTGCCGGTGTAGATCCGTTGATGGCGGCCGCCGAACCAACTTTTTCTGTGCGGCCATGGCAGCCTCCAGCGATTGACCAAAACAAGCCATCTGTGGCAGCGAATGTGAGTTGTCCGGCGGACATCGCTGAGACGACCGGCAGACGGGTCGAGGAATTTGTGGATGATGTGTCACGCATTGCAGCGATCGAACATCTGTTGCACGAGCAACTCGACGAGATGGGCGATGCGATTACCAAGGAGACGCGCACGTTCAACTACGTCGCTTCTTTCACGGAATCGAAGCAGGGCTCGATCGCGGTGGATGAATACCGGCAGGAGCACCTCGGGCTGGCCGACTTCCCCGATCAGATCTCGAGCAGCGGATTCGCGACTCTGGCGCTAGTATTTCATCCGAAGATGCGGGATAGCTTCGAAATGGTCTGTGAAGGACTCGGCGAACTGCGGGGTCAGCCGACCTGGCTGGTCCACTTCAAACAGCGCGAAGATCGTCCGGCACAAATGCACGACTACCGGGTAGGCGGCGATCTCTACTCGCTGAAGCTCAAGGGGCGGGCGTGGATAACCGCTGACAAGTTCCAAATCGTGCGAATCGAGTCAGAATTGGTGAGTCCGGTGCCGAAGATCCGCCTGGCCGGAGAGCATCAGGTCGTGGAGTACGGCCCGGTACCGTTCACAAAGAAGAAGGTGCAACTCTGGCTTCCGCAGAGCGCGGAGATCTATCTGGATTTCCGGCGGCATCGCTACTACCGCAAACACAGCTTTGACCACTACATGCTGTTCGCGGTGGACGCGGACGAAAAGCGTAAAGCTCCAGCGGCGCAGCCTACCGACAACACGCCCCAGCCGAACTGAGATTCCCTCACAAAGTTCTCGTCGTGATTTCCGAAAATTGAAGGTGGGGGCCCCGGGCAGAGTCGAACTGCCGACCAACGGTTTAGGAAACCGCTGCTCTATCCATCTGAGCTACGGGGCCACATTTAGAATCAACAGTTTAGAAGACGTAGCACCTTGGTGCTGTCGGCTATTGTCGGCTAAAGTGCTATCATGACCCCATGAGTCAGAAAAAAGGTGAACGAGGCAGAGGTCACATCTATCTTCAGCACGGTGCATGGTACTTGCAATTTTATCAGGCCGAGAATCGTGATGGGGAGTTGGTTAAGGTCCGAAGGTCGGTGTTCCTTCACGACAAGGACCGTGAGCACAACACAGCAACGTGCAAGGCAGTGAAGGCTCTGCGAGACTCGGAACTCACGAAGCTGAGCACCGGCCCGCAGATCACCGCCGATGATCAACGCATCGTTGATTATTGGGTCAACCGCTTCCTTCCCTACTGCGAAGAGGAATTGAAGACCGGCCCACGTGCAGGGCAACAGCGTCTGAAGCCGAGCACTCTGCGCGGCTACAAGCAGGTGTACCGTCAGCACCTCAAGGATCACTTCGGCAAATGGACGCTGCAAAAGTATCAACCTGCGATGGGTGCGCGGTTGTTGGATTCATTGACAGCCAAGCAAGGCTTCTACGTGCTGAAGCACATCAGAGCCGTGGGCAGTGCGATCTTCAGACGCGCTGTGAAAGATCAGATCATCACCGTCAACCCTTGGTCCGCAGTCGAGATGCCGGATGATGCCATTGAGCCGGGTGAAACGCAGCACTACACACGTGAGCAGAGTGAAGATTTGGTGTCAGCACTCGTTGACCATGTTGACGCGCAACTTGCTTTGAGTCTTGCGTGCTTCCTCGCTCTTGGACCGGCAGAGATTCAAGGTTTGGAGTGGGGTGACGTTGACAAAGATTGGCTGCACATCAGACGCAACGTTGTGCTCGGCAAAGAAGGCACCACGAAGACCATTGAGCGTGCAGCATCACTCCCATTGCTTGATGAAGTGCGCGTGCCGTTGGAGTTGTGGCGCAAGCAATGCAAAGACACTGGTGATGGGGTTAGGATCATCCCAGACCTGCACAACCTCATCAACAGGGTCATCAAGCCGCACGTGTTGGGTGAGAAGAACACAGCGACACAGAAGCGTTGCACGCGCTGTGACATCGTGCCCAAAGCATCAGACGTGCAGTGGCGCGGCATGTACAGCGCACGGCGAGGTGCAATCACTCACGCCATCAACGTCAGTGGCAATATCGCCCTTGGTCAACGGTTGGCGCGTCACGCATCATCGGCAACCACGTCAGCGTTCTACCACAAGGCCATGCCTGATGCCATGTTCTTGGATGGTATGAAACGGCTCAACGGCAAAAGAGAAACGTAGAGTTCACCTCCGCATGCGCGACGTGGTCATTCCTGCGATGGTGAACGAAACACCCAACCCAATGGCCGGAAGTAACAGCAACCATCTGAAGCTAGAGCAGAACATGGCAATCTGAAGAAGAATTTCCTCATAGAATGGAATCGGATGAACAATTTTTTGGTTTAAGGAAGGGAAAATGTCCAGAATGATAGACGGCAGAACGAACATTGCCCCGATCAAGGCGAAGCACAGAATAGCAGCGGTTTTATATCGCACAAATGGCTCCTCAAATCCCGACTAAGACATCCCTTTCGTTTCGAGGATACCCGACGTTGGTAGCTGCGAAGTAGAAGGAACACTGCCCTTGGTAGACGATAGTAATCGGCTGTTGACCTAACACCACACACTCATCACTGATTAGCCGACAATTAGCCGACAGGCCTATTGCGATGGTTAAAGATCAACCACTTACAGCCGACATGCCGTTGTTTAGACCGCTGCTCAAGCTTCCAAGTACCCTTCCCAAAATCTAACATTAGCCGGGTTGAGACTCAGGCCGCACCCGGCTCACCGCGCCTCAAAAACACAAAAACGACTTTTTGAACCCGGCCCACCTGGCCCACCCGGCCCAAAAATGTATCACGTATGTATCACGAAGACCCGTTTGGGCCGACTAGGCCATCAAAAAGGCTCGTGATGGTAGGGCAAATTTTTTTGTTAGATGTCCGTAGGAAATCGGTGGCCTAGTCGGTCCACCTGGCCCATAACGTCAAAACCCGCACCCATCGCGGCTTCCGAGCTGTTTTGTCCTTGACGTACATACCTTCATTCTGCAACAATGTTTTTGCAACTGGAATTCCGGCAAGATGACCGCACGGCGACGTAAAGAGCGCGACTCAGCACCGGGAACACCTTCAAGTCAGCACCGACTCTAACAGCCACCGCAAGGTGAAAGAGGCCGCCAGAGCATCGAGTAGCGCGAAGACTCGCGCAACTCTGGAGCCTGATTTTGAAACAGCTCAAACTCTTTGATGGCGAAGCTGCGCCCCGGCGCAACCGCCGACCCCGAAAGCGTGTACGTACAAATAAGCATGCTACTGAAATCGCAGCCAACCGTGACCGTGCTTCCATTACGCAACTGATGCGTTGCCCCAAGCTTTTGTCAGCCTCGATGCCTCGCGTGATCTTGAAGGACAAGTACTTGCAGCGGCCTCGGTCGCAGGAATCAGAATTTGGTCTGAAGTTCATAAGGCCCGGTGCAGGGTCAGCGCGAGATGCTGACTTCGGCAAGGAGCGAGCAGTTGAGAAGTACCAGCGAGCCGAGCGCGAAAAGAGGCGGGTGACCCGTAAAGGCGATAAAGCGAGCAAGTTCCTTAGCGTGGGCAAAAGAAAGAGTTTCATCGTTCCCGTACCGAGTGTCTTCAAGACTCCTTGCTTCAAGCCGAGCGTAGAGGCAGCACGCAAGCTGAGAGATAAAGACGCTTCTCCGTTCAAAACGTTCGATCAAGACTTTTAGCAACACAAGTTGTTTACGGCCTCACGGCAAACCGTGGGGCTTTTTCATTTTGCAGTGAAAGTTGGTTACGCATGAAGGAATTCACAATCAATCTTCCGGGTGGGAAGACGCAAGTTGTACAGATGCCGGATATACCCCCACCAATCACCCCCATTGCAAAGCCGGACGTATCAACGCTTGACCTGAGCGACCAAGGTTTGACGGCTGAATTTCTGGCTACGAAACCGCTCTTGAAGTACGTGACTGATGAACAAGGTTGGGTCGGTTATTTGAATGGGTTGTGGTTGGCGAAGGAAACACCGACACACGAAATAGGGTCAGTGCTCAAGAAGTTGGAACCGGCAGACATTCCTGACCCGAGACTTGCAGCCCGCGTTCATCGGCACCTGAACTCAAAGGCCGCAGTTGCAGCCGTGACGTTCTTTGCTGAAGCTCGGCCCGAACTCGGTATCACGGTAAGCGAGTTTGATCATGACCCGATGCTACTGGGCCTGCCAGGTGGTGAAGTGCTTGACCTCAGGACCGGCAATCGCCGCGCGGCCACACCTTCCGACTTGCTTACACGTGCGTTGCCGGTTGCGCCGAAAGGAAGCTGCTCACGTTGGTTGGAGTATCTGAGGCAGGCGCATCCGAACGATGAAGAGTTGATTGCGTATCTGCAACGTTGGGCCGGGTACTGCCTCACTGCCGGAACACAGGAAGACATGATTCTGTTCCTGATTGGTGTTGGTGGTTCCGGCAAAGGAACCTTTGCAGAGCCATTGCAGAAGTTGTTGGGCGGCTACTGCGTTTCAATCCCCATTGGAATGTTGCTTGAGTCCACCAATGAAGACCGCCGATTGAACTATATCGCCTCGCTGCGGGGTGCACGGCTCGCGATCTGCAACGAAGGCTCAAAGATGCAGAGGCTTGATTCGCGCGGAATCAAGTTGCTCACCGGTGGTGGTTGGCTCACAGGTCGCAGGCTCGGGTATCAACCAATCAATTTCAAGGCCACGCACAAGATTGTCGTGCTGGCAAACGACAACCCGGTGCTTGAACTTGATGACGCGATGAAGCAACGAGTGCATGTGGTTCCGTTCACTCAGAAATTTCGAGACACCGACCGAGAACAAAAAGGTCTGCGGGAAATCTTCTGTGAGCCGGAAAACTTGCAGGGAATTTTCGCGTGGATGGTGGACGGTTGCCTTGCCTATCAGAAAGAAGGCTTGAGGCCTCCCCCATCGGTGACGGCGACGACTGAACGGTATTTCAAAGACGCAGACCTGTTTGAGCAGTTCTTGCAGGACGAAACCGAGGAAGCCAAAGGCACCGATGTCTTCCTGCCGACTGAAGCGGGTTTTCGCCGCTATGCGGCATGGTGCGAGCGACAAGGATACACAGACAAGTTGTTAATCGGCACAACAACGACGTTTGCCGCTTCGCTCAAACAGAAGCGACCCCATTTGAACTATGGCAGGCCGTATATCGGAAAAGATCGCATCCGAGGCTTTTCAGGAATCAGGTTGCTGATGAATCAGCAAGCAGAATTTGGAGAACAAAGACCATGAGTCTACAAGATGATGTTCGTCAGTTTGAGCGATTGAAGCTTAAGCTGCAAATCAACAAGTACCTGTTGAAGTGGGGCAAGGAGTATTCCTCGCATCTCTTCTACACGCTGCGTGCAGGTGACCTCACTTTCTTCAACGCAGTCGTGGATGAAATGGCCGCAGAAGGAACGCTCACCAAGCAGACAGGCCCGCAAAGCGCGGTGATCTTGGTGTATCGCGACGTGTCACAAGGGGTGGAACCATGCCAGAAATCTTAACCATTGATGAAGTTGCTTCGTTGCTGCGTGTCAGCAAGAAGACCGTGTACGAGTGGACCTCTCAAAGAGGCATCGAGCGACTACAACACAACCCTTTCCCTGTCCTGAGGATTGGTTCCACCATCAGGTTCGTGCGTGAAGATGTTCTTGCTTGGATCAACCGGCAGAAGGAGGTTGCAGCATGAGCAGACCACGCGGAAACAAAACATCCAAGGCCGAGCGAGCCGAGCGTCAGGCGAAGGCACTGGAATTGATGAAGACAGGTGCAACGCAAGAGTCAATCGCTGAGGTGCTTGGTGTCAGCCGTATGACCTTTTGGCGCGACTTGCAGGCCATCGAAGCACGATACGTTGAAGGTTCCCAAGAAGACGTCGCAGCCTTCAAGCAATCTCAGTACGAGGCTTTGATTCGGATTGAGTCAGCAACAGCCGAAGGCAGCATTGAGCCTGACGTTGCAAACGCTTTGGTGCGTGTGCGTGATTCAGTCGCACGGTTGCTTGGTTTGAATGCACCTGAGCGAAAAGTTGTTGGTCATGTTGATGCGGACATTGACCCGGCAAAGCTTGTTGGTTATCGCAAGTTCCTGTATCACACGCGGCACCTGAGTGAAGAGGATGTTAACGCGAAAGTGTTTCCATACTGTGATTCCCTGCCCCCATCAGAAACACCGGCACACTTGATGGTGCCGAGTGAGGCCATGAAACGAGGTTATGAATGAAGACCTATAACTTTGTGCAGGGCACATGGCCGGGTGAGATGGAAGAATCCCTCGCCTTGCGCCACATCACCACGCAGTGTGACCGGCTGCGTAATGGGGAGATTGCCAACCTTGCCATTTGGACACCACCGGGCCTCGGCAAGTCGCTCACGTTGGAACGTGTTGCGGCCTTGTTGGTTGCCGAGAACCCGCTTGTGCATATCGGTGTCATCAGTTACTCAGACGATATTGCAAGACGATGCTCACGCGCTGTGCGTGGCCTTCTTGAGCACCCATGGGTAGGTGAGAGGTTCCCCGGCTTGCAGTTTGAGTCTACGGGTGAAACAGGTTGGTCAATGAGAGCACCGGGGCAGGATGGCCGGTTGACGTGTGTGCCGCGTGGCATCTTGAGTTCGATCACAGGTCACCGTTTTGATTGGACGTTGATAGATGACCCCATCAAGAATTGGGCCGACGCATGGTCAGAGCAGATTCAAACACGCACTTATGAGAATTACATTGCCGCAGTTGTTACGCGGTCATCTGTGTTCGGTAAGCAGATCATCATTCAGACCCGTTGGCACGCACGTGACCTGTCAGGCATGGTGATTGATTTGGCAAAGGAGAATCCCAAGGCCCCACAGTGGACGGTGTTGTGCCTCGCCGCAACCAACGATGACACAGGTGATGGGGTGGGGAAGGACTCGTACATCTATGACACGGCCACCGATGAGTATCAGTACTTGGATGCATACCGCTCGGTGTTCCCAACGTTGTTTCCGCGTGAGTGGTTGGATGAACGCAGGGCAACGGTAGGTGAGGCTGTGTGGAATAGCCTTTTCATGGGTTCGCCCATGCCGGGTGACACACAGTTGTTTCCACCTGAGTGTTGGCAGAGGTTAGACAACATCAACACTGATGACATCCTGCACATTGTCAGTGCTTGGGACTTGAGTGCAGGTAAGCATGACCTCTCAGCAAACGTGGTGCTTGCTCAGATGGCAACCGGTGGTTACACGGTGTTGGATTGCTTCGCCCGCAAGCTGTCATTCAATGAACTGCCAGAGATTATCGCAGCAAGACATGATGCGATCACAGCCAAGTACCGTTGCAGGCCGTTGCTCATCATCGAAGATGCGAGTGCAGGAACGCAGGCCATTCAAGTATTGCAGGTCAGACGTGCAGACATCCCTCTCATCGCCGTTCTGCCGGTCAAGTCGAAACAGGAACGCGGGCTGAGTGTTTCGCACTTTGTCAATGCAGGGTTGGTTAGTCTTGCACCGGGTGATTGGCACGATGACTTCATCTCGGAACTTGCTTGCTTCCCCGGTGGGGGCCGCTTTGACGATAGGGCAGATGCCCTGATACATGCGTTGCGGGCCTACATCAGTGATGGCAACATGAAAGACCCCCATCACAATTTCAACGCACGATACATGTTGGCACCGGGCCGTGCAGACAGTGGCCGCAGGCAGTTTGAAGCCGAGTGTCAGCACATCATGGATGATTTTGATTGGAACGATTAAAGGAGAACCAACGATGGGGTTACTTGACAAGATGCAAGACTATTTTGGAAGTGGCGTGAGCGACTCTCGCCGCACAGCAAACAACAAGAAAGTTGTTGATGCCCTCACCATCGAAGATCACATGGACACGTTTCTCCGCAAGGATGCGTTACAGTCGCACGAAACCAACCGGCAAGTGCATGTGATGTTCAAGCACATTCGACAAGGGAACAACGCAGTCAAAACCCAAATGGAGTTGTTCTTTGACAAGTGGTGCCAGCATCACGGCCCTATTGTCACTCAGGCCGAGGTTGATGCAGCGAAGAACGCAGGCACACCGAAGGACAAGCTTCCTGTCGAAAACTTCAGCGTTGCGATTCGTGCGGCTGTCCGATACGGCAAGCACATTGCAAAGATTGTCGCAGCAAAGCAGGAAGCGGTTGAGTGGCGTGCCATGCAAGGCCCGTTGGTTGATGGTTTTGATGATGAGCGGATGAAGCCTCACCCATCGGATGCTGACCTTGAAGCCGCACTTATCAAGGCCAACCCTGACCTGAAACAGTTCAAGAAGTAAACAACATCCCGAGCGAACCTCGGAGTAGGCGACCTATTCGAGCAGTGAGCGGCACATGCCGCAGAAGGAGAAACAAAATGCGTTCTATCTATCAGAGGTTGGGTGAGGCAGTTGAGAAACTCGCCAATGCTGGAAAGTCCAAACAGTACCGCGAAGCGAGCAAAGACTGCATGTCGGTTGAAGCCCAACTCGTATGCGCCGAGCGTTTGCTTGTTGCACCCGTCAAGGAGTCTCTACCACCCGCTGTCAAAAATAATGGTGCTTCAGATAATGGGCACATCACCGACCTCACGGAGTCTGCACGCACCATCACCGAGTCTGCTGCGGCTGACAAGTGGCGTGCGCGGTCGGACGCCGTTATGTACAAGTCTTGGGGCCTGAGCGAGTCTGACATCCGACGAATCAAGGGACTACCCGCAGGGGGCGAAACTCTCACGGCCTCGCAACTTCGGGAATACCGTTGGGGTCTGGCAATCAAATTGAGCGAGCAGGACAGCCTGAGGCTTGCTAAGAAGGTCGCGTAACAACCAACCCCGATGGGTGTGGTCAACCAACCCATCGGGATTTTCATTTAAGGAGCAACACTATGAGTGAACAGAACTTTTTTGGAATGGCACGGCAAGTTTTGCAAGAACGCAACCCCGAGATTTTCGATATGAGCGGGTTGGATGAACTACTCGCAAAAGGTGCCAAGGAGCGTCAGGCACTTGATGTCGTCAACGCTGCGAAACGTGCGGCACGTGATGGGTCAGACAAACCTGTCAACGAGTTGGCACGCCTGCGGAATGAGTTGTTCAAGCTTGAACTTCATGCAAAACATTCCGAGATTTACACCAATGAAATCGCAGGGCAAGTGAAGTTGCTTGAGACAAACATCAATGATGCACTCAAGGCCAAGAAGCAAGCATCAACCGCAGGCAACCTTGGTGCCGAGCGCAACTGTGAGCACAATATTCAACGTCTTGAGCGTGAGCAGACTGACCTTGTGAAAGAGTTCACGCGGGCACGCAAGGTGTCAGCCGGTGCCGCAGTCGTTCTCAAAGAGTGGCCCCATCGTGAGCGTGTTGAGGAATTAAGCAAGCTTGTTGGTTGAAAAGCAACAAGTGCCGTCTGCGAATGGTAATGAGGTTCGCAGATTGGCCGGGTCGAAGTAGACCAACACAGAAGAGGCCGCGTGTACATCATTCAGTTGAGGACGCGGCCTCACACATTTTGGGTGGTACTCAGACACCTTGACAGCGAAGATCGCCGCTCCTAGGGCATTCTAGACGGCCTTTTTGAAAGGAAAATCACATGGGATACAACATCGCAGACCTCTACAAAGCACAACGTGATGAGGTGGTTGGGTTCTACAACGAGTTGCGGCAAGCGTACTACGATGCAACCGGCATTGAGTTCTTACCAACTTCCACCATCAGAAACAGAGTGGCACCAACCGAGGAAGACAAAGCTTGGTTGAAGTCCATCGGAATTGACTAACAAGTTTGCCGCGATGGGAGTGATCCCTGTGCTTCGATCACGTGCCGGTCGTGTTCACGCGGCGAAACTATCCGGCCATGGTGCAGCACCCATGTCATAGAAAGCTGACTGGTCTTCAGCGACCATACCGCACGGCGGTCGCAACTCGCTGACCGAACCTGCACGCAATATCCATTGCGTGTGCCTGCCCCGGCAGAGGCAGGCTTCTTATTTACTGAGGAGCAATCATGATCCTATCAACCCTATACCCTTACCAACCCCCAACCACCAACATCACCCCGAAACGATTTCAAGGCCGCAGTCGCAAGCAACTTCACCCCATCGTTGAGCATGATGGGAAAGTCTTCGTTGCACGCTACGAAGGCAGACAAGGCCGCGTCTTTGGTGCAAATGCACAGGTAGCAATCAAAAACCTAAAGCAGGGTGATACATGCTGAGCATTGAAGCGAGACTCCATCAGGCCCTTGAAACCATCAACTTTTACGAACGACTCATCACCTCTCTGCGAGAGGCACTCCGTCAGTATCGCTTGCTTGATGCGCAGATCAGATTGGAAGAACGCATCGCAGCCCTACCAACCACGTCACAGGAACGACTACGAGCAGCATTCCCCGGTCAAGACCTCGCAGGTCTGCGGGAAGCAATCAACGTTGAAAGGAAAAGACTATGAGCACAGAACGCTTGCAGGAACCCGAAGTGGTTGCTGATTTCCACGTCAAGTTGCAGTCAGATGTTGAACCACCGATGGGTGAACCCGGTAAGAGCCTCGCCAAAGAGGTTGAGTTGCTAAGGTTGCAGGTCGCACAACTCTGTCAGGCCACACGCGGGTTGGTCACCCTCATCAGTGTGCTTGACAAGAAAGTTGATGTCGCTCTGAAGGGTGGGCCGGGTGCCGACTTCGCGGTGCTCGGGTGAGTTGGTAAAGAAGCAACGCGGCCTCTGGGAAGGGGCCGCGAAGATGTTGGCACAATTGCAGAGTGACTTTGAGGAATCCGGGCCGAAGCGGTGATGGGCTTACGCCTTCTTGCCGCGTGGCTTGCCTTTCATAGGAGCGAGTTGCCTTCTGAGGCTATCTGTCAATCGAATCTTCAGGTACTTGACGTGAGTTTTCGGGTCAACCTCGACCTGTACTTGCTGGTTTTTCGGCATCAGTTTTTTCATGTGGCCTCGCAGGTTGATTATCAAACAATTGTTCAAACTCGGTTCACTTGCTTTTCTTGACCCTTTCGAGTTGCTTCTTAAGTGCATTTTCGATGCGATCTGTTTGCTTCAGAAGTTTCTCAATGGGGTGCAAATCGGAACTCAGCTTGTTCATTTCTTCCGTGAAATCCTCGGGGAAGATCAACTGTGAGTTGACCCATTCCTTATGTGCCTGAATTTCACCACTTCGGATGGCGTTCAAGTGATCCTGCATTTGATGGACTACGTGAAGTTTTGTTTTCACCTCAGCCGCGTCCATGTTGCCTATCTGTCGTATGATTGCTTCCTCGTTCATTCTTCACCTTCCGTGTGCTACCAACTTCTCAATCCACTCCTCAACATCACTCTTGCGAAAACGCACGTTGCCGTTGATCCTCAAAACCGGTAATGGGGCCTCGCGCATCGCACCTGAGCGCGTGCGTGCCCGCGTCATCTCATACACCTGGCCTTTGCTCATCTTGAGCATCGCAGCCAACTCAGCAACGGTCAGGATTTCAGTCATTGGGATCGTGCCTTCGGGCCGAAGTGAGTCCTCAGGTTGGCAGGGTTCGCCTGATATTCTGCATAGTTCTGATTTGATGTAGCAACATGCGATAGGCAGATGCAGCTTCGGGATGTACATTGCCAACATTCTCGTTATTGTTCAGTCCCACATTGCCCAAAAAATCACGAGCAACATCCTCGCCCCAGTTGTCCCAGAGGATTTTTCCCGTTGCCTGACTCCAAGCCTGAACTTCTTCAGCCCAGAACTGACAGAACCTGCCCTCACCTGCATTTCCAGTCCTCGGGGCCTGCCCATCGAGCCACTGACTCCTTCGACTAAGCTCATTGAGTTTTTGCAGTGCAAGCTTGCCAGCATGATCTTTCGCGGCCTTCTCGCTTCGACCTTTCGACATAAACCCGAAGCTCCAAATTAGACCGATAATCCCAAGCAACATCAGGAAGATATTGAATGCTGTGCTGAGAGCGGAATGCATCAGTCGCGCAATACCAATGCTGATGAGCCAAGCCCACACAGGGGGCATGATGAATCTCTCAAAGATCAACCTTGCCAGTTCCCAAGAAGCGTGACTCTTAAGCCATTCGAGCCCGAGTGTGTGTGATTCTGATGGTTGGTTATCCATTTTGCATCCTTACTTTGCGCTCGCAGTATATCGTTGCGGCCACAACTTTAAACCCTACTAAGTCGCTAGACTTGTCGGCTAATGGTCGGCTAAAGTCTGCCGTACACCCCCGGAAACAGCAGAATTCAGCGGAAACGTGCGGTTGCAAGTTACTGACAAGAAAGGCCGCGTGACCTTTATGGCCCTTTAGGAAACCGCTGCTCTATCCATCTGAGCTACGGGGCCAAGGGAGCACCCTAATTATCTCACGCGAATTACGAGTTCTCGGGACTGGGGGCAGCCTGCAAGGGCCATAACGAATCGGGTCGGAGGGGAGCGGCAGTGGCTTTCCTCGGATCTCTACGCTCGAATTTGGTCTTCAGGCGCAAGAACCGGTTTTCGATCAAGTAGTACGAGCAAGTGCCGAAGAGCGCCGACATGGCAACCACCGCCGGAAGGCGAAACCACAGAGAGTGCGTTCCAAAGAGCACGATCACCAGGCGGTTGGCGAGCATATGGTAGAGAAACATCCCATAGGAAATCTTTCCCAGATACACAGTCACCTTCCAGTTCAGCCAGCCCCATAGCCTTGAGTGTCCCAGGGCGATAACCTGCACCAGCAAGACCGCTGTAAGCAGCGGATCCAGGAGGAAACCTACGGAAAACGTGTACGCAAGACCGCGATGGAAGGAGATCGCAATGGAGGCAATCGCCAGTAGCAACGGAACCAGTGAAAACCAGGTTCGGGCAGTAATCCAGTTCCAGAACCATGTTCCTACGCCGCGTTTCAGAAGAACAGCCAGCAGGCAGCCGATCAGGATGTGATCGGCCCTGGTGTCGAACGAATAGGTCAGCCATTTTTCGCGGACGTGAAGGCCGAAGAAAAGAACCAGGCGATGGATATTGATCAATACGATGGCGGCAATCAGAACGTACGTGAGCCGTCGAAGCTTCTTATGAAATACCACGAACACGCAGGGCCACAGAAGATAAAACTGTTCTTCGACGGACAGTGCCCAGGTGTGCTGGGCGGTGTGGGCGATGTTGGGAGTCAGGGCAAGACGGTAATTGATGGTGTAAAAGAAGGCACTCAGATAGTCGAAGAGCAGCGATCGATTGGGCCATGCGAGGGTAATCCAACGCGCGGCTATCGAGAGGATCAGGAAGACGTAGAAGGCAGGAAAAATTCGGAGGATGCGGCGGACATAAAAGTTGCGTATGGATACATCTCCGGTTCTTTCCGACTCATTGAGCAGCATCCAGGTAATCAGAAAACCGCTGAGGACGAAAAATGTCAGAACGCCGCGGCCTTCAGGAGCAAACGGAACATGCAAGTGGTGGAAGATCACCAGTAGTACGGCGACCGCGCGCAATCCGTCGAGAGATGGGATTTTCTTCTGGCTGAGGCTGGTGCTCAGTCGGGCATTCAGAACTGCAGCGCGCGCAAGTTTATCCGCCATGGCGTAGTGGGACGAAAGCCCGCATCGCTGGAGGATTATTGTCCGAGGGGGGATTAACCAGATAGCGGACGGAGGCGACGCGAATACCGCTAATTCAGAGACGCAGTATAGCAGTTAGGGCCGGGAATTGCCATGGGTGGAAGATGTTTAGAATTAATCACTTCGGGACAATGCTGCACCCGTTACGCAACTCCCTGGATTACTCCTCACGGACCGAGCGGAAACAACGCCCCCAAGGAATATTTTCGATAGCGCCTATAGCACTTTTGAGAGTTTCTGGTAAGGGCTGGGCTACAATTCGTGGTGCAATTCACAAACAATCAAAGCGAGGCGGGTAGTTCATACTGCGCACGCGGGTGTGAACGACAAATATGATGATGGCTCACATGACCACGAGCGCTTCGTCGGTTCTCGACGACAAGAAAGTCTTCTACAACCGCTTTCTACTGATCGTTGCCGGCCTCGGAGGGCTGCTGTATGGCGTCGACGTAGGAATCATTGCGGGGGCGCTTCCGTATCTGGAAGCAACCTCGGGACTCAATGCGGGGCAGCTTTCCATTGTGGTCGCCGCCGTTCTCCTGGGTAGCGTGATCTCAACCCTGTTTGCAGGGTTGCTCGCCGATTGGATTGGGCGCAAATGGCTGATGGCACTGAGCGGTGTCCTGTTTGTCATCAGCATCCCCATGATCGCGCTGGCACAGGGATACACGCCACTTGTTCTGGGGAGACTATTGCAGGGTGTGAGCGCAGGACTCATCGGGGTGGTGGTACCGCTCTATCTGGCGGAGTGTCTAACGGCTTCGAGCCGAGGTAAGGGAACCGGAATCTTTCAGTGGCTTCTGACGTTAGGGATCGTAACGGCAGCGCTGGTTGGAGCTTATTTCAGCTATCGCGTCGATGTGGTTGCAAAGCTTGGGGATGCTGCGAAGCTGCTGGCCTTCAAAGACTCAGCCTGGCGAGGAATCTTCTGGGTGTCGATGCCGCCGGGAGTGTTATTCGTAATTGGCAGTTTCATGGTCGCAGAGTCGCCACGCTGGCTGCTGCGGCGAGGCAAAAGAGCCGCAGCACTCACCTCACTTCTGCGCTCTCGCACTGAAGAACAGGCGAATCTCGAAATCAGTGAGATGGAAGAGCTCAATGCATCGGAAAAGGCGAAAGGTTCCGGAGATGCGAAACTTAAAGACAGCTTGCTCCGGCGCAAGTATGTAATTCCGTTTGTACTGGCCTGCATCATACTCGCCTGTAATCAGACGACTGGGATCAATTCCATTATTGCCTACAACACCAACATTCTCCTGCAGAGTGGACTCTCCGACGTCGCCGCGCACTGGGGCTACGTCGTGTTTACGATCATCAATTTCCTGGTCACGTTCGCCAGTGTTGTGTTGGTGGATCGCAAGGGGCGCAAGTTCCTGCTAGCCGTAGGCACCGGCGGGATCATTCTTTCGCTTCTTTGCACGGGAACAATTTTCTTGAAGACTGAGAAACTGCGCGTAGATGCGAAAAATGCCGTGCAGAGCCTAGTCAAGCCGGATCAAACGCTGACGTTGACTTACAGTCCGGAGTGGGCCAAGCCTTTCAGCGGTGATGATGCAAGGCCGAGATCACTGGTGGTCATCTATTCCTATGGCGACTTCCGCGCTGCCACGCCGGTTTTGCGCTCCGATGATCCTGCAGGCAAACCGATCGAGATCAAACGCGAAAGCTCAATTCCTGCGAACAAGGTGGTGGCTTTCTTCTCGAAACCGTTTGGAAACCTCGATGCAGCGAGACGCGCCCCCTTGCGCATTGATAATGCTTTGATCACTCCGGTCCCAGCTCCGCGCAATGGGTGGATTGTGGCGATCACTTTGTTCATCTTCATGGCGTTTTACGCGGTGGGACCCGGAGTTTGCGTGTGGCTGGCCCTTTCGGAATTGATGCCGACGCGGATTCGATCGAATGGGATGAGCATTGCGCTGGTGCTCAATCAGGCGGTTTCGACTACGATTGCGGCCATTTTCCTGCCCACAGTCGGCAAGTATGGGTATTCGACGATGTTCTTCGGGTTCGCGGCTTGCACCGTAATTTATTTCGTAACTGCGACCTGGTTCCTGCCGGAGACGAAGGGGAAAACGCTGGAGGAGATTGAAGCGCACTTCGAGGGCGCGGCGAAGGCGTAGCGGCATTGCTCGGCTGCAGGGGCCAAGATGGCCCCGCCACAGCCGGCGAGGACGCCGGCGCTACATTGGATCGAATGCACAGCGTCGTTTAGTCCTAGGTTCTTGTTCTTAACTCTCATTATCATTTATGCCAACTGACAAACATACGAACGGTTCCAGCGACAACTTTGCTCATGCGATGCGGCGGGAGATTTATGAGCAGCCTGACGCGATTGCCCGAACGATCGAGAAGCATCTCAAGGACGACATCATTTTCCCGGGCGAACTGCAGCCCATCGAGGGCGCGCTGCTGACCTTTGAGAAGCTGATTATCGCCGCCAGCGGGTCGAGCCGCCACGCGGGCCTGGCGGGCGAAATCATGATTGAGGATCTTTCCGGTGTGGCGGTCGATGTCGAGTATGCCAGCGAGTACTGCTACCGTTCGACACACGCCGCGGTCGATCCGATTGTCATGGTCATTACTCAGTCGGGCGAAACGGCCGACACCATTGCGGCGCAGCGCGAAGCGCTGACGCGTGGAGTGAAAACCATTGCGATTTCGAATGTGCCGGACACTACGATCGTCCGCGAGGCCGGCGCGGCGCTGATTACAGGAGCCGGGCCAGAGCGGTCGATTCCGGCAACGAAGAGTTTTACTACGCAGGTCACGATTCTCTATCTCATGGCGCTTTTTCTGGCGCGTAAGCGGGGCCGGATGACCTCGGAGGTAACGCGATCGTACCTGAAGCATTTGCTGCGTCTGCCCGAAGCGATCGAGAAGAATCTTTCCACCTGGGATGGCCTCGCGGAGGAATTCGGGCAGGTACATTTCCCGGCCGAAAAATTCCTGTATCTCGGACGGGGCGTGCATTACGCCATCGCTCGTGAAGGTGCACTAAAACTGAAGGAAATCTCGTATGCGCACGCAGAGGGATATCCCGTGGGAGAATTGAAACACGGCCCCAACGCCCTGGTCGACGAAAAGCTGCCCGTGGTGGTATTGGCGACCTCCGATCGCAGAGATCCTGATTCTGTGCTGCGGTACCGTCGCACACTCGACGTGATGAAGGAAGTGCGCTCGCGGCGCGGGCAGTTGGTGACCGTTGCAACCGACGGCGACCAAGAAGTTGGGGCGATTGCTGATCAGGTGTTTTATGTTCCGGCCGCTCCGGAGCTGCTGCTGCCGATTCTGGAAGTGATTCCTCTGCAGCTGTTCGCCTATCACGTCGCCGTGAAGAAGGGATACGACGTTGACCATCCGCGAAACCTGGTCAAGGCGGTGGTTACGGAATAGGACAGGGGCCACGGCGCGATGGACTCGAGGGACTGATCGGGTCATCGCCTTTGCAGAGAACCCACACGGTCGTGCCGCCAATCGCCACAGCTCCAGCGGCTATTGGCCAAGGACCGTTCAACACCGCGCCTATTGCCGACGCCTTCTTGGCAGCCGGCGTACATTCCTCCTCACGAGACTTCTGTTCGCTTTCGCGCACGATATCGCGGGGGAACGACTGGGAGGGATTCTTAGCTTCCTGCGCCTTTTTCGCTCGGCTATCGATGTAGACATCACTCTTAGTGGCGTTGACCGTTACTTTGCCGTTTACATCCGAGACGTCGTACTGCGTCCACTGTGAAAGGTTGACTGGAACCACGGTCAGACAGCCCACTCGCACGCGCAAACCTCTCGTGGTGGTGACCGACAGGCTGCCGTGATCAAGGACCAGTTCGTCGCCGTCGAATTGCACCACGCTATCAGCGTTGATATCGGCGCTGGAACCGGTGAGGTCAATCCGCGCGACCGCATTCTTGGGAGTTTCGACCAGGTCATCCGGAAACAACGCGATGGATGTGGGAGCCGAATTATTGTTGACGAGGACGCCCGAGCCACTGCTGCGTAGGATGGCCGCCGCAGTCTCCTGGGCGTCGAGCGACACCGGGAGAACGACGGCCATGGAAATGCACACGAAATGGCTCCATCGCAGCAAGCACCTATCCCAATTTTTTCCGCACTGACTCCTGCAAAGAGCTTAGCGTCAGAAGTTGGGGTCGACTATTGGCTGCTCAGGTGCGCTGGCAAACCTTGGCATCAAACGTGAGATGGTTAGGATAGGCTCCTAGGCGCGGGCGAAATCGATGTATCCCTTGCTCACATCGGTGCGGATGAGCTTGGCTTTCAGTTTGTCGCCCACATCAAGGGCTTGCGCCCCTTGGGCGAGCAAACCCTCGATATGCGGTTGCAGGACCCGGACGAAGGTGCCGTGATCGGTGACTCCGGTAACGATCGCATCGAAAATTTCTCCTAGGCGACGCTGCATGGCGACCGCTGCCAAGCGTTTGGACATCTCGCGTTCCACTTTTCGAGCCGCGTCTTCTTTCTGCGTGCAGTTCGAGGCGACTGCGGTCAGTTCGTCATCGGAATAGGGATTCCTTTGGCCCGCAAGCATTCCTTTGATCAGGCGTTGCGTAACAACGTCGGCGAAACGGCGATTGGGGGCCGTGGAGTGTGTGTAGTCCTGCACCGCCAGGCCAAAGTGACCGGGAGCGGTTTCTCCGGCGGGCTCCAGGACATACTCTCCGGGACCGATGAGTTTGATGACGGCAAGCGAGAGGTCGGCGAAATGATCGGGATCGGCAGCCTTGCGCCGCAGCAGGAAATCGTTCAGGGCTTTCGAATCAGGCTGAGCCGGAAGCTTTTCGCCCTTGGTGGCGGCGAGCTGCACAATGCGATCCCAGCGTTTGGGCGTACGTACGATGCGGCGCAAGGACGAGACGTTTTGCAGCAGGCGGGCCACGACTCCATTGGCGGCCACCATGAAGTCTTCTATCAACTCGGTAGCGTGATTCTTCTGCTGTTTCACGACGTCGATTACCTGATCGTTGAGGACGAGCGGATGCACTTCATCGGTCTGCAAATTGAGCGCACCGTGCTGGAAGCGCTGGCTCTTGAGCTTCTGCGCGACATCACTTTGAAGTTTAAGCTGGTTTTGAAGTTCAGTTGAAGCGGCGACCTTGGGTGGAGGCGCGGCAATTCCCTCCAGCCACGCGCCGACGGAGTTGTACTGGAGTTGAGCCTTGTTTCGAACCAGCGCGCGATAGACGTCGGAAGACTTGATGTTGCCGTCAGAGCCGACGACGAATTCAATGATGATGCTGAGGCGGTCCTGGTCTTCGAGAAGTGAGGTGACACCGGTCGAAAGCTGCTCAGGCAGCATGGGAAAGTTTCGAATGCCGGTGTACACGGTGGTCGTTTCCCGGGCGGCGTGTTGATCGATCGGAGTCAGCTTTGCCACGAAAGCGTCGACATCGGCAATGCCCACCATGACTTTGACATCGCCATTGGCGGCATGCTCTGCCACCTCAATCTGATCCAGGTCGCGAGAGGTGTCATTGTCGATGGATGACCACAGGAGGTTGCGCAGGTCGCGCACATCGCGAGACGGCGACACTTGCGGCTGCTGCCCGAGATTCGCCAGCTGTGTCGCGACCTGAGCAGGAAAATCCGGCTCGAAACCGTGCTGCTGCATGATTTCTTTTGCTGTAGCCTGTAGATCCAGGTGCGAAGGATTCGCGTCTTGCATAGCTCCTCAAGCGAAATGGATGTGGGTTTCAGGCTAACATGAACGCGGATCTTCCGCGTTTTAGACGCTGAATATGATGGAGAATCGAGATGCGCAGGTTACGTTATAGTCTTGCGTCTGTAATTTGGATGTTGGCCTTCGCCAATCTGTGCTCTTCTCAGGAGAAAGCCATGGAAGACAAGCCAGCTGCGACGTCGCAGGAGCAAGCAACGCGCGCGACGCTCGATCGGTTTAATGACGCATTCAACCGCCATGACACTGAGGCGCTGGCGGGACTTTTGACCGAGGACACAGTATTCGAGGACACCTCACCCGCGCCGGACGGCCGACGGGTTGAGGGAAAGCAGGCGGTCGTCGAGTTTTGGCGAGCCTGGTTCGAACGGAATGCGGACGCGCGATTCGAAGCCGAGGAGATCATTGTGAGCGGCAATCGAGCGACGGTGTTGTGGATCTATCACAAGAAGCGCAACGGCCAGCCCTGGCACTTGCGGGGAGTGGATGTCTTTACTGTAAAAGACGGGAAGGTCGCCGCGAAGCTTGCCTATGTGAAGGGCTGACGCGCCGACGGGCCGAGCGTAGTGCGCTGTTGTTTCCTCAGTACGTTCTAAGACTGTCCCCGCAGACGTGTGACATCCGAGTTAGTAAAAGCGCGGGCAGCAGTTCGCCTGTGAGATTTCCAGTACGCAGCAACGTCTCCAAGAGATACTCCGCGCTCCTGAAGAACTAACGGATTGGCCTTCCCTATTGCCCCCACGTCCAATATGCTGGCGGGCAAGTTGTTGGGCATGGGGCTGCCAGTCAGTTCTATAACGCCGGATCCGGCTGCGGATTCACTGCTTTCCGGTGAAGGTAATGGAGGCGGAGATGTGAGTTGAGACGTCACAAAATTCATATACCAGGCCGTCTGGTCGGGACTCATGATTGGCGTTTCAACGCGTCGTGCCACGACTTCAGCGGGTTTGTGCGCACCCCAGTAGACATTGTCGAGATATACGATGGTTTCAAGCGGCGCAAAAGCAGGCGACTCGGCAGGAGTCGGGACCTCACTCGTGCCCGCCAGGCCTCCTCCGCTGAGCGACAGGGACGGGGTTGCGATTGGGCGAAGCAGCATCGGGTTTCCCGTGGTGGCGAGGTATTGCGGCCCAACAGGAAAGTTCGTGTCTTGCGCGCAGGAAATTCCTCCCAGAACCAGGAGCGCGAGCAGCACGCGGTGAAGGCGCATATCCACCTCCTACAACCAAACGTATGCCCGGCAATTATGAACCAGCACGGCAGAATTTGCCATAGGGCTATGGCTGAAACCAGCTTCTGGAGCAGCATTTGGCGTTATTGCATGGTCGTGAGCGCGTTACGGCGTTCGCGGCGATTCTGAAGAATGACATAGAGCATGTAGCAGACGATCGCGAGGTTCCCGACGAGCAGAGCACAGCGAAAGAAAGTTATTCCTCGAAAAAGCTCGCGAACTTCCAGCGGCAGGAGAAGGGTTCCTGAAACGAATGCAACCCACTCAGCCCAGACCCGCGCCTTCCACAAGCCGTAGGCTTCCGTGAATCGCAAGGCAGCATAAGCGAAGGCGATACGGGCGGCGGCCCAGAGGCGCGCATCGGTGACGCTATCAGCGAAGTCAAGAAATATTTGCGCCGAACGCCGGTCTGTACTAACGCGAAGCAGAGACAGCAGCCTTTCGGCAATGAGCCAGGCGTCTTTGTGCACAAGTGCAACGGCGCAGAAGCCCATCAGCACCACGAATACGCCTTTAGAAAATTCCAAGGTGGCTACGGCTCGCAGCACGCGCCGCTGATTACGATGGGGATCAGTTGTCTTGACGTCCTGGCGCATGAACACTGATGAGTATAAAGATGCAGGGTATCACGGAGTTGCGATCCCGCAGACTCGTCGCCGGCCACCCCTGGATCGCGAGGCTCGCACTTACCTCAGTAACTGGATGGCGCGCTGCCGGCATGTCACGATCGCGGCGAGGAAATCATCATGCGAAGAACTGTTGGTGTGCTCGCGGTGGCAATGATTTGGAGTGCGGCAGTGTCCGCGCAGGATGCTTCCACTCCGCAGACTGCGCGACAAGCGCTCCTGGAAATGTTCTTCAGCAAGACATCGGGAACTTTTGTGAAGCACCTTCCATCCGTCACGCTTGCCGCTCTCGACAAATCCGGAGCACTGGCGAGTCTGCAGCAGTACGCGTTGTTAGCGAGCCAGTTGCAAACGCAAGGAACAAACTTTCAGACTTTCGAAACCGGCTCCGTGCTTTTGTCGGGTGAAGATCCGAAAACTGGGAAGAAGGTGGAAGTAACCGTGGAGAACGACGCTCTGCGCGGGGAACAAGACGATATCGAGCTTTCTTTTCAGACTTACAGGAATGGCGAGGCACAA
Source organism: Terriglobia bacterium (assembly GCA_020073385.1). Lineage (GTDB taxonomy): Bacteria > Acidobacteriota > Terriglobia > Terriglobales > Acidobacteriaceae > Sulfotelmatobacter. The sequence goes on from JAIQFH010000029.1 coordinate 57,034, forward strand.
CGCACTCCTTTCATGCCGCGCATGACATTCACGATGAAGCAAGAAGCTCGGATCTGGAAGTTAAACGAGATTTCGGTCACGATCCGCTTGCCCCTGGCGGATCCGGACTTGTTGAAGGCGATGACTGAAAACATGAAGGCACGGGAGACCGCGAACGTCTCCCTTACACCCGTCTCCGCTACACCTCAAACACAAGGCGCTATGTCATCAGCAGGACGCGATGCGCAGGTACTGGCGGCGATGCGGACGATTCTTACGGCGGAGATGACCTACGCGGCCAGCTATCCACGAGTTGGCTTCACCTGCACATTGTCGGACCTCGACGGCTTCGGCGGCGGCGAACCGAACGAGCATCAGGCGATGCTCATCAACAGTGGATTGGCTAGCGGGAAGAAGTATGGATTTGTGTTCACGCTCTCCGGTTGCGGGGGCGCTCCCTCCACCATCTTCCACCTATCGGCTGGGCCGAACGCGAACATCTTCGGACGGAAGGCATTCTGCGCGGATCAGTCGGGGACTATCCGATCATCGGACGACGGGAACGCGGCTAACTGTTTCGCCCGCGGGACGCAGCTTCAATAGAACAGCATCACTACAGAGGACACCGAGGGAACACAGAGTTTCGTCAGTTCCTCTTCTCTCGGATGGCCGCCCGCAATTCAGCAACGATTTCCTGCGAGGCTCTGATCGCTGCGGCATGTTGATTCACGTTGAATGAGATAGCTCCGACGCGAGCGTGCCCGCCTCCCCCGTAGCGCTCACAAATACGTGCGAGGTTTACCGCAGGCTCCTGCGGCGCCCACGGGTTCGATCCCACAGAGACCTTCACACGAAAGCTGCTCTTGCTGAGCCCCACGCTGTACACCGACTCGGGATGTAAGTAATAGGGAATAAATTTGTTGTAGCCCTCGAGGTCGTGATCGGTGACGTCGAAGAAGATTGTGCCGTCCTTGCACTCCGTGCGTTCCTTCAAGATTCCAATCGAAAGTTCGTGGCGCTTCAGGAGTGGCGGAAGCAGGGGCGCGACGAAAGGTTCGTGCAGAATTTCGCCTAACGACTTGCTCGCGAGCAAGGGAATCAGATTCGGCACGAAGCCGTGGTCGGGCGCCGACTCGATCACCATGGTCAGCTTCATCGCGGGAGCTTCCATCTCGACCGCCGTCTTCGCGTCGGGATAGAGAGCTCCGTCGATCACGTCGGTCCAGTGCACGAGATCAGCGACAGATGAAGGATCGAAGCCGAAGCGCTGTTGCGCAATCATTGCGATAAAACTGGTACAGGACTTGAATGCGGGATCGTAGAACTTGCGATTGCTCTGATCCTGCTCGAAGTGCTCGGCGTCGGCGGGAGTCAGGAAAGCACTCTCATGATGATCGAACCACCAGGTAATGTTCGGTGAACTGGAGTACTTGAAATCGACGATGGCGTTTTCGTCACCGTCGAACTGCTTCTCATCAAACAGCGCTCCGGCACGGTGAACCAGTCCGGTGAACTCGAATTGGACGTCACTGCGGATGCGCTCACGATAGAAGCGAGAGAACAACGCCGCCGAAGAAGCTCCGTCAAAACACTTGTCGTGGTAAAAAACCCGGACTCGCAATGAATTCCCCGATCGTTCCAGATTCCGGCCCGCGAGCACCTAGCAATGGATGGCTCACGACGCAGGTAAAAGCTAATAGGATTGACAGCTTAAGCGAAGAAAGTCAAGAGGCGGGAGCGAAATAGGACACTGTAGGGACACTAAGGGCTACGAACGCAGATCCGAAGCGAAGCGTTAGTAGAGTTCGTGCCCTCGGTTTGACCAGCCGCTCACATGCCGCTTACATAGCGTTGGCTTGCTTTTCCGCCAGGTCGCCGATGAAGGGAAGCTTGTACATCTGTCCCTGGTTCGCTTTGATCAATAGGACGATCCAAATCACGAAGAACCCAACCCAAACCACCAGCCCGAGCAGCATTACAATGAGATGCCCAACGATCGGGATGACGCTAGCTGCCACCGTCAGGATCATCAGAGCGATCCACATGACGATCGCAGCCACGTGCAGAAAGATGTTCTGCCAGGCATGGAAGCGTACGAAGCGGTTCCTGTTGTAGGGTTCCATGACCAGGAAAATGATCGCTGGGATGATGGTGATATAGGCCAACAAGCCGGCAACGTTGTCGGCCATGCCCCCAGCAGGTGCGGCGGCAGGGGCTGCGGGAGCGGCAGGGATGCGACCGGCGCAAGCGGCGCAGGTAGTGGTTCCATCGGCGATCTGTGCGCCACACATGTTGCAAAAAGCCATAGAGATGTCCTCCGAATCGTGTGGGACCGGCGTGCCCGGACGACTACGAGGTTCCGCTCCCAAGCGGCATTCGCGGCAAGGTATCAAAAAACGAGTGTCAAAGCAATCGCCAATTTGAACCTCACAAAGAGCCTACGCTGCGCTGGAATATTGCTCGGCCAGATCGCCGATCACAGGAAGCGCAAATCTCTCACCTTGAAAAGCCTTCACCAGCAGAACGATCCACGTGAAAACTGCAGCTAAAGCCACAACCACAACAACAAGAACGGCAAGTAAAGGACCGACTATCGGGATAAAGAGCAGGACAAGCCAGACAATTCTTACAACAACTGCTAAGACTACACACACAAGCCAGAACAGTAGGCACTGTATCGAGTGAAAGCGCACAAACGGATATTTCCGGTAGCGGTCGACTAGAAGAAAAACAAGCGCAGGTACGAACGATACGTACGCAAGAGCACCTAAAAAATCATCGCCGCGGACACCGGTTTTCTGCTTAGCCGCTGATTCGATCCGCATGGAACGGCCACAGCCGGGGCAGAAGGCCGCGGAATCGGGCATCTGAGCGGCACAGTCTGGGCACGACTTTAATCCAACTGCGGTCTCTTCCATCGCGGGCAACATATCAGACCGGCGTGCCGGCGACAAATAGCCAGGAATCGATTTAGCGCATTGACGGCGGCGATGGCGAATAGTATGTTTCGTTCAAATTTCAATGTAGCTCTGCAAAATGGCGCCCTGCAATGAGACTGTCGGCGATGCATCTCTGATGAAGCTTCTGGGCAAAGGAGAATCCCGGTGAGGTCGTTTTGCCTGGGTTGCGGCAACAGTCTTGCTGAAGGGGAGCGGTTCTGCGGAGCGTGTGGTCGCGACTCGCAGGCGGGCCCTGGTGTGGCCCCGGTCGATCCGCAGGTGGCGTTCGGGCTTCCTCCCGAGACCAGCGGCAAGGCGATTTTCAGCCTGATCTGCGGCATCCTTTTCGTCATTCTTCCGCTGTCAATCGTGGCGGTGATCTTCGGATACATCGCTCTTTCTGAGATTCGCAAGAGCCCCGGACGATTGAAAGGTCGCGGCCTGGCGATCACCGGAATCGTGCTCGGGTACGTCGGCGTAGTGTTCATTGTGGCGTTCTTCGGGCTGGGGTTTTACGGGGTTTGGAAGACGGAGAAGGAGTTCAATAACGCGGCAGCTGGAAGCGGCAAGGGGTCGGTCGTTTCTTCGATGCGTAGCGTCAATATGGCGGAGATCGCCTATGTGCAGGCGCACCGCGAGGCGGGCTACACCTGCGCTCTTTCTGAGCTTGCAGAAAACTGGGGAGCCCGCAGTCTCGCTTCCGGCAGGAGCAACGGGTACATTTTTGAGCTGAAAAACTGCACCAGCGAGAAACCCGACGGCCCTATCTCGAAGTATCAACTGCTGGTCTATCCGGCTCAACCGGGATCGGCGGCAGCCCGTACGTATTGCACCGATCAGTCTGACATCATCCGCGTACTGCAGAGCGGCAATCCGAACGACTGCTTCACCGTTGGTACCGAGTTATCCACGAAAGAGATTAACAATTCATAGGAACCACGGCTCACATCATTGACCGCAGGCCATCTTCAGCTACGCTGCGCGTCGTTCTTCTTGCGGCACTCTTCGCAAATCCCATAGATCTGGAAGGTGTGCCGGGTGGCCAGGTAATGGTATTTGCGGCCGATCTCCTGCTCCAACTGGCTGACTTCCGGGGAAAAAAACTCGACCGAACTGCCGCAATCGGTGCACACCATATGATGATGGCTGCGACGGTTGTACTGATGCTCGTAACGGGCGATGCCGTCGTGAAACGCAACTTCGCTGGCCAAGCCGCACTCAGCGAGTAACTTCAATGTGCGGTAGACGGTGGTATATCCGATGCCGGCATCCTTCTTCTGGACCAACCGGTGAAGTTCATCGGTCGAGAGATGGTCGCGGGTCTCCAGAAACGTGCGCAGGATCGTGTCGCGCTGGGCTGTCTGCTTCAGCCCTACACCTTTCAGATGGCGGTGGAGGATGTCCTGGGCCTCGCGAACCATCTGGCGGGAAAGTGTGGGCTGATCGTCGATGCGCTTCTGAAGCATGGGCGGCGATTCAGAATACCACTGCCATATTGAAAATGAAATTCATTTTCAACCTGGCCCGGGCGCCGCTGGCATACAATCAGAGGTTCTTTATGAGCACGATGGCTGAAATCCGGACTCCTGGCGCCCGACCCTTCCCTGTTCTCCGCGTCGTCCTCTGGCTGTTGCTGGCGCTGCTTCTGCTGCTGGCGTGTGTCGTCGGCTATGCCTATCACGCGGCTCACTCTGCTCTTCCCCAGTTGGATGGGCAGTTACAAGTCGCGGGACTGTCGGCGCCGGTCACGGTGACACGAGACACGCATGGCGTGCCAACCGTCGAAGCATCGACCTTGGAAGACCTTTTCTTCGCCCAAGGCTACGTTACGGCCCAGGATCGCCTGTGGAAGATGGACGTGATGCGCCGGTTCGCAGGCGGCGAACTCTCAGAGATACTCGGCGCAGAAACGCTGAAGTTGGACCGTGAGCAGAAAATTCTAGGCCTGCGCGCAGCCGCACGTAAACAGCTTGAGACGGCGAGCCCGCGCGACCGGAGTTACTTTGAAGCTTACGCGCGCGGTGTGAACGCCTTCATCGACGCACACGGCAACCGGTTGCCCATCGAATTCCGGATCCTCGGCTATGCGCCGAAGCCTTGGACCTCCGAGGACTCGGTGGTGATCGGCAACCAGATGGTCAAGGACCTGAACTATCACTATTTTTACGACGCCCTGGCGCGCGAGAAGATCCTGGCCAAACTCGGACCCGAACTCACCGCCGATTTGTATGTAAACAGATCCTGGCACGATCGTCCGCCCACCGTCATGCGTGAAGATGTGAATGAGCCGGACCGGCCTCCGGGTGACTCTGACGATGAGGACGACGATTCTCCAGACACTTCCGTGACGCGGAATACCTTCAGACCCATTGCTGTGGCTAATTCTCTGCCCGAAGAATTGCCAGTGAATGGTTCGAATGACTGGGTAGTATCAGGGGCGCACTCGATCACAGGAAAACCGCTGTTGTCGAATGACATGCACCTGGGTCACCAGATGCCGAACCTGTGGTATGAGGCGCACCTGCATTGCGGCCCGTTCGATGTGGCGGGGGTGACGCTGCCCGGAGTGCCATACGTCATTGTTGGCCATAACCAGCGCGTGGCGTGGGGATTCACCAATGTCGGCCCCACCGTAACTGATGTTTACGTCGAGAACTTCAACGATCAGGGCGCATATCAGACGCCGAAGCGATGGGTGCAACCCGAGCACCGGCAAGAGGTCATTCACGTCAAGGGCAAGCCGGATGTCAACATCGACGTAACGATCACGCGCCATGGCCCGATCGTCACAGAATTAGTGCCGGGCGAAACGCGGCCTCTGGCACTGCGTTGGACGCTTTACGATGGTATGCGGGTTCCGTTCTTTGACGTGGATGCGGCACAGAACTGGGAGGAATTCACTAAGGCGTTCTCGCAATTGGATGCACCTGGGCAGAACGTGGTGTACGCCGACGTGGATGGAAATATCGGGTATCACACCACGGGTAAAGTTCCGATTCGTGCCTCCGGGGATGGCAGCCTTCCGGTGAGCGGAGCCGACGATGCGCACGAGTGGACGTCTTACATTCCATTCAACAAGCTGCCGAACATCTACAATCCGCCGTCGGGGATCATCGCCACGGCGAACGGGAGAATCACCCCAGACGGGTATCCGAATTCGGTGAGCGTGGAGTGGGAGGCGCCCTGGCGGACGGAGCGTATCTATCACGTACTGGAGTCGGGCAGGAAATTTTCACCGGCGGACATGCTCGCCCTGCAGACGGACATACACTCGGAGGCGACCCTGTTCGCCGCCGAGCGATTGGTTTACGCGGTAGATCACGCTGCGAAGCCTTCCCCGCGGGCCAAGCAGGCTGCCGATCTGATGCGCAGCTGGGATGGCCGCATGCTGGCTACTTCCGCAGCACCTACGATCGCGGAGAATGCAATCGGCGAACTTCGCCGCCTGCTTCTCGAGCCAAAGTTGGGAATGGCGCCCCCACAATCCCGCAAGGATGCTGACTCCGAACTCTATAAGGAAACACAGAAGAACGTCATCGACTGGAAGACCTATTCGTGGCTGCAGCGGTCCGTGTGGATGGAAAACATCCTGCTCCGTCGTCCAAAGCGGTGGCTGCCGGACAAATACCCGAATTATGACGAACTCTTGACTGCGGCCGTTGAGGCTGCTGTCAATCACCCGGAGGCGCCAAAGGACTTGGCATCATGGCGCTGGGGCGCGTTCAATGCGGTCGAGATTCAGCATCCGATATTGGGGAAGATTCCCCTGGTCAGGTACTGGGCAGGACCGGACGTACAGGAGCAGTCTGGGAGCGGCTACACCGTGAAGGCGGTCACACGGCATCACGGGCCGTCAGAGCGCTTCACGGCGAACCTTGCCGATCTTGATCAGTCGACCTTGAATATTGTGACCGGGCAAGGAGGCAACTTCCTGAGCCCGTACTATATGGATCAGTGGAAGGCCTGGTACGAAGGCACGACGTTCACTCTGCCCTTCAGCGCGAACGCAGTGGAAGCGGCAAAAGCACACCGGTTGGTGTTGCAGCCATCGAAGTAGAAGTCTAGAAGAAATCGATTGCCTTTACATCGCCCACAAAGCCCACAATGTCGATGGTTCCCTGCGGCACGAAATCGTTGATCAAGAGAACGTCTTTGGTGGTGTCGTAAACGCGCAACTGGCCACCCTCGGCTACGTATTCCACGAAGCGGGTGGTAAAGCCTTGCAGGCCGGTCACGTCGCCGTTGTCGGGAGGAAAAATCACTGACCCAGTCGAGATGTTGTAAATGGACAAACATCCGCGTATTTCGCCACCTGTGGGATTGTTCACGTTGCCAATGTTGGTGCAGTTGCTCGAGCCTATGAAGAGCTGGCCGTTGGTCGTCAGATCCATGCGGGTGTGATAGCCGTCGGTAATGGAAACGCTGCTGGTGACGGTTCCGGAACTAAGATCGACGATGTCGAGGCGCCCGCAGGTCGTCGCGGCGGTTGTCTGGTTCGTGCAAGAATTCGCCGGAGCGGTTGGCGGAGTGCCCACAACGTAGAGCGTAGAACCGCTAAGATACGCCAAGGTCGCAGCATCGACGGGAATGGTTTGTGTGACGGTAAGGCTCCCCAGATCGAAGACTGCAACGCTCGCCTGTTGCGTGCCACCACATTGCGCACCACAGTTCAGAATGTAAGCCGTGCTTCCGCTGACAATGGCATTGACGGGACGACTCAACCGCGAATCCTTCACAATGGTGCACACGGAGTTGGGAGGATTGGTGTAGCAACTGGTATCGACGGGCGGCACCGCGGCGGCGGGGAACAGAACGGTTACGGCATCGGAGTCGGGGCTAAAAACCAGCAACTCGGTCCCCTGCGAGTTCGATACAACGGTGTGCGCGTTGCTGGCGGCAATGGTCGTAAAACTGTTGGTAGAGAAATTCAAAACCTCAACCGCTCCCAGGAAAGCGAAACCATTCACAGTGGCGGTTGGGACAGCAGCATATCCGATCGGGTCAGCGGTGGGCACGACGATGCTCGAAGTCGGGCCGGGGAGATGGATGCCGTTCCCGAGCGTATTCTGCTTGGCCGTATTCGCGGCTATGACGTTGTTCGAGCTCGAGTCGAACGTGGCCACAATGCTCCGGGTCGGGGATATGGCGATCAGGCCGGGAGACGTCGCCTGAATCAGCGGAGACACGCGCGGCAAAGTGTCATTCTGGCCGTTGACGACTACTAACGAACCGAATACCAGCGTAGCGGTAACCCCCTGAGACGCGAGAACCCGGTCCCGCACGGTCACCTGACCGTTCGATGATCCTCCACATGAGAGGAAGCTCAGGCCGGTACACAACGCTACCACCACGATCAGAATGCGTCTCTTCAAACGGCAGGCTCCTAAGAACATGAAAAAGGTAGATTTAACTGTGAAATCGTGGATTATAACAGACCCGAACCGCGCCCTTCCGGAGGTGCGCGTTTCGGAGCGTTGACAAGCGCGCCGGTCTGACTTGGGATGCGCGAACCCGTCTCCATCCTGTATTCTCAACCATCATGGCAGTTGATCTCTTATCCCGGATCAAGCAGTCCCCGGTATTGTGCGACGGGGCGATGGGCACCCTGCTGTATGCCAAGGGCATCTTCATCAACCGATCGTATGACGAACTAAATCTATCGCAGCCCGACCTGATTCGTGGTATTCACCACGACTATCTGCAGGCCGGCGCCGAAATTATTGAAACCAACACGTTTGGTGCAAATTCGTTTCGACTGGGCCGGCACAGCCTGGCTGACAAAGTACAGGACGTCAACCGTGCTGGGGCCCGTCTGGCTCGAGAAGCCGCCAAGAGCTTCGATGTGTGGGTTGCCGGATCGGTTGGCCCGCTGGGAACAAGGATTGAACCTCTCGGCAAAACCTCGTTTCAGGAAGCTCGCGATGCCTTTCGTGAACAGATTGAGGCGCTCGCAGATGGCGGCGTCGATTTGCTCATTCTGGAAACGTTCGGATACCTGGAAGAGATTCATCAAGCCATGCTGGCGGCACGAGACGTAGCGCCTTCGCTGCCATTGGTTGCGCAGGTGACTATCGATGAAGACGGCAACTGCCTGGACGGCTCCGATCCGGAGACTTTCGCGCCGAAACTCGCAGAATGGGGAGCCGACGTCATTGGCTGCAACTGCAGTGTGGGGCCGGTCGCCATGCTGGGCGCCATCGAGCGTGTGCGAGCGGCCACTTCCCTGCCGTTGTCGGCTCAGCCGAACGCGGGCATCCCCCGATCGGTGGAGGGCAGAAACATCTATTTGTGCTCGCCTGAATATATGGCTAATTACGCCCTGCAGTTTGTTGCCGCAGGCGTTCGATTGGTAGGCGGGTGCTGCGGAACAACTCCGGAACACACTCGCGCGATGAAAGCGGAGCTGCGGGTTGGCCAAGCAAGAGGACGAACCACCGCCGCGCATGGCGCAGGCGCCGTGGCCGCGCCAAAGGAAACCCCGGCCGTACCAATCGAGAATCGTTCTGCCCTGGGAGCTAAGATTGCGCGCGGCGAATTTGTCACCATGGTCGAGATCGTTCCGCCCAAGGGGATCGGCATCGCTAAAGAAGTCGAGGGTGCGCGTTTTCTGAAATCGGTGGGAGTGGATGCGGTAAACATCCCCGATAGCCCCCGGGCATCGGCGCGTATGAGCAACCAGGCATTATCGCTGCTCATTCAGCGCGAAGTGGGGATTGAAACGATCCTGCACTACACGTGCCGCGACCGCAATGTGCTGGGCATTCAGAGTGATTTGCTGGGCGCCGCTGCGGTCGGGATCCGAAACCTGATTTGTATTACCGGCGATCCCCCGAAGATGGGCAATTATCCCGATGCAACAGCTGTTTTCGACGTGGATGCCATCGGCCTGGTGAATATCGTTCACAATCTGAACCGCGGGCTCGACCTCGGCGGCAACCCCATCGGAACGGGAACCGGGTTTGTGATTGGCGTCGGGGCCAATCCGGGGTTGACCGACATGGACGAGGAGATTCGCCGCTTCGAGTACAAAGTGCAGGCCGGAGCAGAATATGCGGTGACCCAGCCGGTATTCGACCTTCGCTTGCTGGAGAATTTCCTGCGGCGCATTGAACATTGCCGCATTCCGGTAGTGGCCGGGATCTGGCCTCTCGTCAGCGTGCGCAACGCCGAGTTCATGAAGAACGAGCTGCGAGTGTCGGTTCCCGATTCAATTCTGGAGCGCATGGCGCGCGCACAGACTCCAGAGTTGGCTAGAGCCGAAGGTGTCGCGATCGCTCGTGAAATGCTGATCGCCGCGCGGCAGATGGTACAGGGAGCGCAGATCAGTGCGCCCATGGGACGGTACAGCTCCGCAGTAGACGTGTTGGAAGCATTGGGCACGCAGCCGGCGGCTTCCGCTTAGATTCCATTCTGTTGATTGCATCGTGATCAATCGCTCAATTCACCAAATCGATCTTGCAGCTGTAAGCCGTGATTGGCGCGACTTTTACAAATCTCTTACAGCATGTTCCGGGCTTATACAGTTCCATATCGGAACATGTCAGTCGCAGTTTTTTTGATGCATTGCACAAAAAAGACTGGACACGGTCACGAAATATTGGCATTACAATAGAGACGGAGCGAAACCCCGTTGGCTAAGTTTGAAGAGTGTCTCCAGCGACTGGAAAAAATAGTTCAGGAACTGGAGAGGGGAGAGGTTCCCCTGGAAAAATCTCTTACGCTCTTCGAAGAAGGAATGCAGCTTTCTTCCGCCTGCCGGAAGGAACTTGAGCAGGCGGAAGGGAAAGTGGAAGTCCTGCTGAAGAAGAACGGGAAACTCCAGGCCGAACCATTCGAGCCGCCGGTAGAAAAGGCATCCAACCGCCGGTAAGCTGCCGCGACTCGGAAATCCAAGCTGTCTGTGGTGTTGTGGTTTTCCCAGCCACCCCGCAGCCTAGTCGAGCGTTGACGACCAGCCGTTGACGACGATTCAAGATCGGGGGATGTATGGCTCAGAGCATAGTGTTACTTGAGAAGGATCCGCGAGTGGCGCGTTCATTGGCCGGTGGACTTCGCCCTCATTTTTCCGTAGACGTAACTGGCTCTCGCGAGGAATTGCGGGACAAGGTAGAACGAAACAATCCAGAGGCCGTGGTTCTCAACATCGAGTACTGGCGGCTTACCGACGTCGAAAGTCTGCACCGCGAGTTTCCTAAACTGCCAATCGTCTGCACCCATCGCATTCCTGACGAAGAGATGTGGATGGCCGCGCTGGAAGCGGGCGCCAGTGATGTTTGCCCCACCGATGACGTGGGAAACGTTCTGACCTCCGTGCTGCGAAGCACCGCTGTGTCGCGCAGCGCTGCCGCTTAATTCGCTTGCTGTGCATAAGGACGCCTGCGGGCGTCCTTTTTGTTTTCCTGCTCTGGAAGCAGCATCACGGCAGTCTCCCTGCCCCGCTTGTTATACTGCCACCTCATGTTGAAGGAAACTCTGCTGGAAGGACAGCAACTGGCGGACGCCGCGCTTGACCGGCTTATTCCTCTGGAAACCGAACATCCGGTTTCTATCCACAAAGCCATGCGGCACAGCGTCTTCGCCGGCGGCAAACGGTTGCGCCCGATCCTGTGCATGGAAGCCGGGCGGATGGTCGCAGGTTCGTTGCCGGTTGGTATCGATGAACTTGGCGCCGCGCTGGAAATGCTCCACACCTACTCTCTGATACATGACGACCTCCCCGCCCTCGACAACGATGACCTGCGGCGCGGGCGTCCGACGTGCCACAAAGCATTTGGCGAGGCGATCGCGATCCTTGCTGGGGACGCGCTGCAGACGCAGGCCTATGAAGTCTTAGCTAGGCTGAAGTGCCCCGCCGAGGCACGGGTAAAGATCATCGAAGAGATCGCCCGCGGCACGGGTACCGTGGATGGCATGATCGGCGGACAGGTAGTCGACCTTGAGGCGGAGCACACAAAGCCGACCGCCGAGATGCTGGAGTATATACATCGCTCGAAGACCGCGGCGCTGATCACGGCGAGCCTGGTGAGCGGTGGGTTATACGCCGGTGCAAAGGACAACGAAGTAGGAAAGCTCCGCGCTTTCGGGTTGGGGATTGGCCTGGCTTTCCAGATTGTCGACGATGTGCTCGACGTGACCCAGACTTCCGAGCAACTGGGCAAGACCGCCGGCAAGGATACCGCTTCAGAGAAGGCGACCTATCCTGCGTTATTTGGGATTGACGCTTCCGTTCGCAAGGCAGATGCACTGGTCAACGATGCATTCTTGGAGTTACAAAGCTTCGCCGAACGAGCGGAGACTTTGAAGGAACTCGCGAGGTTTCTGGTGGAGCGGAAGAAGTGAAAGAATAGATTTTAGATTGCAGATTTTCGATTTCAGATTGACAACCTGCGCCGCGAGAAAACGATCTGAAATCTCAAATCTGCAATCTGAATTCGTTCTTTCTTTCGTGTCCTTGTGGTTTAATGATTTCGACGGCGATGGAGTTCGCCATAACCGCCTGAACGGCTGATAACTCCTACAGAATTGAAATCTTTTTTGTAGGAGAGTCGCGCTTGAAAGACTTCCTCGCTATATCCGTTGCCGCCATACTGGGCGCCAATCTCAGATACCTGCTGAGCCGCGTAGCCGCCCGCGAGTTCGGGCCAGTATTCCCCTACGGGACGCTGATCATCAACATTCTCGGCAGCTTCATCGTAGGCCTGTTCGTGATCTGGACGACAGAGCGCGTGCTGGTCGATCCGCGCTGGCGCCTGTTAGTTGTGGTCGGCTTCTGCGGATCGTTCACCACATTTTCCAGTTACGCGTTCGAGACCATGTCGTTCTTTGAGCAAGGCCAGTGGGGACTGATGCTGACGAACATCGTGGGCAACAACCTGCTCTGCCTGGCGGGAGCGTTGGCGGGCATGGCGCTGGCGCGAGCGCTCTGAACATGACTTCCCCTCCGACGCTCCAAACTGAGAGGCTGCGGCTTCGCCCCTACAGCGAGGCCGACATTCCGGAACTCCTGCCCCTGATCGGCGCGCGCGAAGTCGCTGCCACGACATTGCGCATCGCCCATCCTTACACCGAACAAGACGCACGGGCTTTTCTCGAGTTCGCGAAAGAGCCGGACAAACTGTGGCTGGCCGTTACGCTCCTCGCGGACGGGCGACAGATCGGCGGGATCGGTCTGCGCCTCGAACTGCAACATCAGCACGCCGAACTGGGCTACTGGCTGGGGGTTCCCTACTGGGGTCAGGGCTATGCGACGGAGGCGGCGCGCGAAGTAATCCGTTACGCATTTGAGGATCTCAAGCTGCACCGTATTTTTGCGTCGCATTTCCAGCACATTCCGGCGTCAGGGAACATTCTGAAGAAGCTTGGAATGCGGTACGAAGGGTGCCAGCGCGAGCATTTGCGCAAGTGGGATCAATTTGTAGATTCGGAGCTTTACGGTATCTTGCGGCGGGAATGGCAGATTTCTGGGGGAGATCACGAGTAAAATGCCAGATGCGATGGCGGTACAAGTCACAATCTATTTGAATGAAGGCGACCAGTGGCACCACCGGCCGCTGCACATGGAGATTCTCGCCTATCTGCGCCGGGAGAATGTCTATGCAGCGACGGCGATCCATTGCGTCGCTGGATTTCTGGGACGACATCAGGTCGAGACCGCGCACCTGGTCGAAGCCGGCGGCAAGCTACCGGTGATCATCATCTTCGTCGATACGGATGAACATGTGAATCGCGTTCTTCCCACGCTGAAGGAAATGGCCGCACATCGGCTGATCGTGCGGGAGAACGTAGTACTGGAGCAGGGGAATCTCGACTAGGATGACTTCCCTTTCGCAGAACCAATCCCTCGACATTCTGGCTATCGCCGCGCACCGCGATGATGTCGAGCAGACCTGCGGCGGCACGCTGCTAAAGGCTGCCCAGCGCGGGCAGCGCACCGGCATTCTGGATCTCACCCGCGGAGAGATGGGCACGCGTGGTACCGCCGAGGATCGCGAGCGCGAGGCGAACGACGCTGCAAAGATTCTGGGCGTAAGTTGGCGGAGAGCGCTCGACATTCCTGATGGGCGCGTCGAGAACACGTGGGTGAACCGGTTGAAAGTCGCGGCGATTATTCGTGAGACCCGGCCGCACGTGGTGATTCTGCCCTACTGGAAAGGTCGGCATCCGGATCACTACACGGCTTCGACTCTTGGCTATGAGGCTTGCTTCTTGGCAGGATTGGCGAGGCTGGACACTGCGGGGACTGGCAGCCCCCTCCACAGCCCGCAGGACCCTTCGACTACGCTCAGGGCAAGTGACGCTACCCTACCCCACCGGCCGTTCAAGATCATTTACGCTACGCTCTACTACGACATTCGACCGACCTTCGTGGTCGACATCAGCGATCAGTACGAGGAGAAGTTTTCCTCCATCCTCGCTTACAAATCGCAATTCAGCGATCAGGAAGCCGGCAATGACCTGTTCCCTGCTCAGCAGGAGATTCGCGCTCGCGTCGATGCCATGGCTCGCTTTTACGGCATGCTCGGTGGCGTCACCCACGGCGAGCCCTTCCTGCAAAAGGAGGTTGGATTGGTCGACGACCTCTTGGCTATTCCCGTCAAATCCATTTAGCATGACTGGACTCGTTTCTGAAAGGAAGGCCCTAACTATGTATCGTTTCGCATTTGTCCTCACGGCTATTTTGGCGATGGCAGCCGCTGCCGCAGCGCAGGCTGGTACCTGGCAGATCGATCCCAATCATTCTGCCGCGCAATTCTCGGTGCGGCATCTCGGCGTATCCACCGTCCGCGGAGCTTTCATGAAGGTGACCGGCTCGGCCAAATACGACCCGGCGGACCCCACCAAGGATTCTACGGAGGTGACGATCGACGCGAGCTCGGTGGACACGCGCGTACAAATGCGCGACAACGACCTGCGCAGCCCCAACTTCCTCGACGTTCAGAAATATCCAACGATCACATTCCAATCGAAGCAAACGAAGGCGGCTGGCTCCGGAAAACTGCAGATCATTGGTGACCTGACGATTCACGGCGTGACCAAGGAAGTCACACTGGATGTGGATGGCCCTTCCGCTCCTATCAAAGATCCATGGGGCAACCAGCGCATCGGCGCGTCGGCTTCGACCAAGATCAATCGCAAGGATTTCGGCGTCAACGGCGCACCCGGAGTTGTCGGAGACGACATCAGCATTACAATCGACACTGAACTGATTCAACCGCCCGCTAAGTAGGTAGAGTTACGCAGCGCGCACGTTCTCGGCTCTGGGTGCCGTCTTTTTGGGGGAGGCTGGTATGCGCGCGTTTCAAGATTCAGTTCCCTGTTCTTCACTGTAGGCGGCATCATGGTCTGGGCATCGCCCGCGGCGCGGCTGCCGTCACCGTGTCACCAGCTCGTGCCGCTGTGGTGATCAGCACCACGATTGCCGCGTTCGTTCCGGGAGCCGGAGATGGCGCGGTGAATGGGATGGTCAAATTCGATTCCCAACACCACTATCATCGGTCGGGTCTGGCGGAAGCCGGTGGGAGAATTTACGTGACGTTTGCCGCAAATGAAGACCCCATTCAGTATCACGTTTGGCTGATCGCATACAGAGCCGTCAACGTGCAGCAGCAGACGCTCGCAACTCACAGTTTCTTTCTTTGTGGCGCAGGCCGGGGCTTGTGCAGTTAGAAATCGGTAGTGCCTTTGAGTGAGACAAGAAGGGTCACACAGCATCACCCTGGTATGGGTTCTACGAGCAAGACCTCTTCTGACTCTGTTCATCCGACCGGCGCCCTGCCTCATTTCCCTCCGTTCCTTTTACATCCTGTCTGGCGAACGTTTGTTGCATGCGCATCAGTACAGCCTCACCAGCTTCTTTGACGCCGTTTCCGCATAGCCTGGAAACCGACAAACCCAACCGAGGTGCGGCGTCGACGGCAGGACAGCAGAACAAATTAGAAACGGATGAAACGCTGTCCCCTAAGGAACCGGTGCGAGAGTGCCGATAAGGAAAATCCACAGTACGTGGACGTTTTAACGGAAGACTGACAGCGAGCCATGTGAACCAAAGTGGCTGTGCCGTCTAAAGTCTTGACTTTTTGACGAAAACCTCAAAACACCAAGGAGATCGAAATGCATCGCCGACTGCTTACCCTGCTTCTCTTGTGTGTCTGTGCCGGCAAACTGTTTGCCCAGGATCTTGACAACATCCAGATCCACGGGTTCGCGACTCAGGGATTTCTCTACAGCTCCACCAATAACTATCTTTCCGCGAACACCAGCGCTGGAAGTTTCCAATGGACCGATGGTGCTGTCAGCTTGAGCGACTCGTTGTCGGACAAGTTGCGAGTGGGAATTCAGTTGCACATGTACCAACTCGGCGACTTCGGCGGCCCAAACATCCAGGTGGACTGGGCCTCGGGCGACTACAAGGTCAATGACCATCTGGGTTTTCGCGCAGGAAAATTCAAGACTCCTTTTGGGTTGTTCAATGACTCCCAGGATGTGGACGCAGTTCATCTTTGGGCTCTTCTTCCTCAATCGATCTATCCCACCGACAACAAGAGCTTTACGTTGTCCCAGTTGGGCGGGGAAGTCTACGGCAGCCTCAGGCTCGGAAAGAAAGCCGGAGCGCTGGTGTATCGCGGATTTGCGGGCTACCGCCCCATGGACCTGAACGGCGGCTACGTGAAACAAATTGACCTGGCACTGGCCGGGATCGATCAGGCGATCGGGCAGCCGACCACACTCGTCACGTCCGCGCCCGGCGGCAAGACTTATGGCGGCGATGTGCGCTGGCAGACTCCGTTGAAGGGCTTCCTCGTCGGATCGAGCGTTTTTGTAGAGGCTCTGTCGGGCAGCGCCGGACCGGTTGCCTTCCGCCTGGCTCCCAACGCTGTCACTCAGCAGTATGCGCAGTTCGAGCGCGGCAAGTTCTATGTCGCGGCTGAAATGAAGAGGCAGCCTGTGAACTTCAGCGCGATCGCGGGACCGGTTGTGATTCCGTATCCGCTTGATTGGCGCAGTTGGTACGTCATGACTAGCTATCGCGTGGCGGAGAAGTTCCAGGTCGGAACTTATTACAGCCACTACGTGGATGCTGGCTCAGGAAACGACACGTCGCTGAGCCAGAACTATTCCAAAGATTGGACGATCTCTGGCCGCTATGACTTTAATTCCTACTTCTACGGCAAGCTGGAAGAGCACTTTGTCCATGGCACGTCCTTGGGCTATTACGCCGACTCGAATCCGAATGGACTGCAGCCACGGTCGAACATTCTCGCAGCCAAGATCGGATTCAGCTTCTAGTCGACGAACAAAATTAGGAGAAAACGCCATGAACAAATCATTTCTGCCAATCTTGTTCTTCGGCTTCGTCCTCAGCGCTGCAGCTGCCAACGCCCAAGAAGCGGTGGTAATTGCGAACAGTGGCGTGAAAACAGCCGAAGTGAGCTCTGACGATCTCCGCGACGTCTTCACCGGCGCCAAATCCAGTCTTAAGGATGGCTCCCGCGTAACGCCGGTGACCCTGAAAGCCGGAGCGGGGCACGACGCATTCCTGAAGAAGTACGTCGGGAAGTCTGACTCTGCATTCCGCGCGGGATGGCGAAGTCTGGTCTTCACCGGCCAGGCGGCCATGCCAAAGACGTTTGACTCCGAGGCGGCGTTGCTCGATTACGTGGCATCTACACCCGGCGCAATCGGCTACGTCAGCAAAGGGGCAGCGAACGACAAGGTCAAAACTTTGGCAGTAAAGTGAGGACGGGAATGCGCAATCTGGGAATCAAGACCAAGATCTGGTTCAGTATCGCCATCTTCGCGGTAGGGTACGTAGCGCTCTTAGTGCTCCTGCAGTGGACCGCATCGGAGAACCAGACGCATATGAAACTGGCGTCCGGATCTTTGTTTTCCGGCGGCTCTGAGTGCGCAAGAAGCCGAAGCTGCGTTTCAGAAGGTAAACAAGGCCTATAACGACGCGGTCTTGCTGCAAGATAAAAAGGTCCTGGCCAGTGCTGGCCAGGACGGGCAAGCGGTGGTTTCGGCCTTGCAGTCTGCCCAGGAAAAGACTTCGTTCAACCCCAATCTGCAGAAGCAGATTTCATCGGCCCTCGCATCCTTTGCCGACATCCAGACTCGGTCGAAGGCAACGTATTCAGCGATGATCGACGGTGGGGACAATATCTCGACGAAGACGCAGGTGGCCGTCGCCGCTCTTGCGAAGGACAACAAACAGTTAGAAGTGGCCTTTCACGAGTTACGCGACGGGCTCTCGAAGAACTTTCAGGCGGAATTGGACACAGTTGCGGAAGGATCGCGACGCCAGCGTACTCTAGGGATCTTCGTTTTTCTGATCTCAGTCATCTGTGGAGCGGGTACGGCAGCGGTAGTCATTCACCGCCAGATCGGAGTTCCGCTCGACCAACTGGCGGGCCGTCTACGGGACATCGCTGAGGGCGAGGGAGACCTGACCAGGCGGCTGGAGATCACGGGGACCGACGAACTCAGCCAGACCGGAAGCGCCTTCAACCTCTTCATGGATAAGCTGCAGGCGATCATGCGTCAGGTGGCGTCCAGCACGCACCAATTGGCCGGCGCCACGGAAGAAATTTCTGCTTCAGCGCTGCAGATGGCGGAGCACGCCGGCACGCAACAGAACCAGACCACGCAGATTGCCACGTCGATGCAGGAGATGGCATCGACGGTGTCTCAGGTCTCAGAAAACTGTCATCTTGCCGCGGACAATGCGCGTCAAGCCGCCTCTACTGCTCGGGACGGAGGAAAAGCCGTCGAAAGAACGGTGGAAACCATGCGCAGTCTCGCCGAGTCGGTTCAAAGCATTGCCAAACGTATTGGCGAACTGGGTAACAAGTCGAATCAGATTGGCAAGATCGTCGGAGTCATTGACGACATTGCCGATCAGACCAATCTCCTCGCTCTCAACGCAGCCATTGAAGCGGCTCGCGCCGGCGAACAAGGCCGTGGATTTGCCGTGGTCGCCGACGAAGTCCGGAAGTTGGCCGAACGCACCACCAAAGCGACGAAGGAAATCGCGGAAATGATTGCGTTGGTGCAGGAAGAAACGAAGGGTGCAGTGCAGGCCATGGATCAGGGAACCACCCAAGTCCAGCAGGGAGTCGATGCCACGCACGAGGCAGGGAGCAAACTGCAAATGATCATCGACGCTGTGGAGCGAGGCGCCAGCATGATCACCCAAATTGCGGCTGCAGCCACAGAACAGTCGAGTGCCACAGAACACGTGAACGCGAGCGTTACGGAGATCTCGAACCTGACGCACCAGTCCGCGTCATCATCCAGCGAAACCGCCAGAGCCTGCAAGGACTTGTCGAACCTGGCAACTGATCTGCAGAGCCTGGTGGCCAAGTTCAAGCTGGAAGCTGAGGCGGACGGGCATCATCGTCCAATTCCGGAAGCTTCGGTCATGGCTGCATCCGCCGGGCACTACTGAAACGAGCACGACGAAAGCGGAGCCATCTCTGCTCCGTCTTCGTCATGGCCCGAGCTTCCTGGGGGACCCGCAAACAGACTGACCCCGGTTCCCTGTTTCGGGCAAGCCGCCACATGGATATCACGTGGGCGTTGGCGTTCAGTTCGCCCACGTGATCAGGCCCGGCAGGACTGCGCTGATCAGATCCGGATGCTTCGGAAGGATGCGAATGGAATATCCATGCAGGCCGGTCTTCGTCGACGGCCTCAGAGCTGCCTGAAACACTTCGGCTGAACCATCTCTGCCCGAAGGCTGCATGGAAATCGTGACGGGATTCATGATTGCGCCGGCAGCATCAATCGAGCCCGCGACGACCTGGACCAGAACATCTTCAGGAGTAAGATCGTTCAACGTAACTCGCGCCGACAGCTGAATCTGGTCGCCCAAGCGGATTTCAGAGACAGCATTTGGCACAGGATCAAGGCGCAACGCAGGCCAAGCCGCGTCCACTTTGGCCAGCCAGTTGGAGAGCCGTCTAACTCTGGCGGAGTCTTCGCCATTCAAAGTCAGATAGCGGGTATGGGTCACCTTATAGTAGGCTTCCGCGTACTGCTTCACCATCCGATGCATATTGAATTCGGGACAGAGCTTTGCGATGGAAGTCTTCATCAGACCAATCCACTTGGGTGGCATCCCGTCGGAGCGGCGCTCATAGAACATGGGAACGATCTGGCGCTCTAACAGTTCGTACAAGGCATCAGCCTCGACTTGATCCTGGTGGGCGAGGTCCTCATAGTTCTCTCCATGGCCGATCGCCCAACCAACATCGCCTCCGTTGTCTCCGCGGAAGCGCCAGGCTTCATCCCACCATCCGTCCAGCGTGCTGACGTTGATAACGCCGTTGGCCTGAGCCTTCATTCCACTCGTGCCGCTGGCTTCCATCGGACGCAGAGGTGTGTTCAGCCAGACGTCTGAGCCCTGCACCATATAGCGAGCAATGGCCATATCGTAGTTTTCCAAGAATACAATCTTCCGGCGGAATTCCGGGCGGCCGGCTAGATTCACGATGTTTTGAATAAGCTGCTTGCCGCCGCTGTCCTGGGGATGCGCCTTGCCGGCAAAGATAATCTGGACCGGCCTCTGCGGATGGTTTAACAAACGCGCAAGACGTTCGGGATCACGAATCAGAAGGTTGGCCCGTTTGTAGGCGGCAAAGCGGCGTCCAAATCCGATTGTGAGCGCATCGGGGTTCAGCACCTCGTCGGCTTCGTCGAGAGCGGATTGTGCCGCTCCGCGAGAGACGAGTTGTGCGCGAAGCCGCTGACGGGCATAGGCAACCAGGCGTTCTCGCCGCCGTTCATGAGTTCTCCACAATTCTGCTGCGGGGATAGCTTCGACTCGCTGCCACAGTGCATGGTCAGCAGGCTCTTCGCGCCACTTTGGACCGAGGTAGCGGTCATACAACTGATTCATTTCGAAAGAGACCCAACTGCGAAAGTGCACGCCATTGGTCACGTGCCCAATGGGAACTTCCGATTCAGGAACTCCTTTCCATATTTCGTTCCACATACGGCGAGTCACACTGCCGTGAAGCTGGCTCACTCCGTTGCTGAAAGAAGCAAGACGCAGCGCCAGCACGGTCATGCAGAAATCTTCCGCTTCATTGCCGGGATTCTTGCGGCCAAGCGCGAGAAACTCGGAACGGTTGATGCCCAAACGCCGGATCACCGCCGAGAAGTACCGGTCCATCAACGCGGGTGGAAAGTAGTCATGGCCCGCAGCCACGGGAGTGTGCGACGTAAACACCAGGCTCGCCGATGCCAGCAGGCGGGCTTCCCGAAACGAGAGACCCTTGCTCTCCATCAGGCGCTGGATTCGTTCCACCCCGAGAAATGCGGAGTGCCCCTCGTTCATGTGGTAAACGGTCGGGTGCAGGCCAAGAGCTTCCAGCGCACGATACCCTCCGACACCCAGCAGGATCTCCTGCTGGATCCGCATCTCCAGACCTCCGCCGTAAAGGTGGTGGGTGATCTTCCGATATTCGGGTTTGTTCTGCGGAATGTTCGTGTCCAGCAGATAGAGCTTCAGCCGACCGACGTCCACCGACCAGACTTGTGCTGCCACTGGTCCTTCCGGCAATTCAACCTCGATCTTGACACCGGGCACCAATTGAATGGGCAAGGTGTGAAAGTCGTTGTCTTCAAAAGCCTCCTGCTGCCACCCGGCGGCGTTCAAGTATTGGCGAAAATATCCTTGTTGGTAGGCGAGGCCGACGCCCACAAGAGGAAGACCCAAGTCGCTGGCAGCCTTCAGATGATCGCCGGCTAAGACTCCCAAACCCCCGGCGAAGATGGAGAGGCATTCGGTGAGGCCGAATTCGGCAGAAAAATAAGCTACCGTCATCCCATCCTGCTTGTGTTCGCGGCGGTACCACGTCCCTTCGCCGGAGGAGTACGCATCCAGCTTGGCGACGACTCCCTGCAGATGCGCGAGGAACGAATCGTCGCGAGCGGCGGCCTCCAGCACAGATTGGTCCACGCTGCCCAGCAGAAGAACGGGATTGTGCCCAGTGGTCTCCCAAAGATCGCGGTCCAGTCGCAGAAACAGTTGCACGGCGCCAGCATCCCAGGACCAGCGCAAGTTATAGGCGATTCGCAGCAGTGGCTGTAGGGCCTCAGGTAACGAGGGACGGACCTTGAAAGTTGCGATAGGTTTCATGCGCTTACCTCACATCGTGGCTTCATCATACTTGGCATCCACTCTTTGTTACCGCCAACATGAGGGGTTTCTAATCCACCGCATCGAAACCATGCCGCGATGCTGGCGGGACTCCACTAGAAGTGACTCACCGCATGTTAGGAGCAATTTGCATGCCGCACAACACAGCACAAGTGCCCAATGGGTTAGCCGACACCGGAACGAGACATAACGGAAGGGGTTACGCCGGTAATTGCAAAGCAACCCTCGATGTGCCGATTAAAGGCCGGGCCCCGAGATGAAAAAAGCGGGACAAACTTGATGGCACTGCAAAATGATAATCGAGTGCTGGTCGTCGACGATTCCGCAATCTATCGACATCTGATTACTGGACATCTGAAGGGATGGGGGTTTGACATTACTCTTGCCAATAGCGGGCTGGAGGCGTGGAAGATTCTCCAGCGCCCCGGTGGGCCAACTCTTGTATTGCTTGACTGGGTAATGCCGGGGATGGACGGTGTGGAACTGTGCCGCAAGATTCGAGAGGCCGGCTCCGCGGACGCCTATGTTTACATCATCTTGCTAACTGCAAAGGACAGCCGCAGCGACCTTCTCAAAGCCCTTGAGGCCGGCGCAGACGACTATCTGGCAAAACCGTTCGACGAGCAGGAGCTAAAAGCACGACTGCTGGTGGGAAAGCGAATTCTGGGACTACAGCAAGAGTTG
Organism: Terriglobia bacterium; assembly: GCA_020073385.1. GTDB lineage: Bacteria > Acidobacteriota > Terriglobia > Terriglobales > Acidobacteriaceae > Sulfotelmatobacter. The sequence goes on from JAIQFH010000029.1 coordinate 79,798, forward strand.
GTGCGAGCGAGAGAGTCGATGCGCTTCGCCTCCAGCCACGACGGGCTGACTGGCCTCATGAATCGAACCGAGATCGTCAAGGCTCTGAACCTTGAACTGGATCGCTCTCACCGCGAAAAGAAACCGCTCACCGTCCTGATGGCTGACATCGATCACTTCAAGATGGTCAACGACCAACTAGGTCATCTCGCCGGAGACGAAGTTCTCAAAGAGGTTGCGAAGAGACTAAGATCGCAATTGAGGACCTATGATTCAGTGGGACGCTACGGGGGAGAGGAATTCCTCGTTTTGATGCCTGGGTGCGACGTGGTGGCAGCGCTGGTCAGAGCAGATCAGATTCGCTCCGCGCTGTCCTCCAGCGCGATCGGGTCCTCTGCTAAAGCCCGCACTATAACGTTGAGTATGGGCGTCGCGGTAACCGACGGCAACATGCGGCTTGATGCCCATGATCTTTTGCATCAAGCCGATTGCGGCTTGTACAAGGCCAAGCAGGTTCACGCCAGTGCCACTCGCCCACTGATAGGCAACGATTAGATCTGCCTCGTTGGCTTCGACTTTCTTCAATCCCTGTGTCTCGAAGTCTTGGTCTACGACCATTTTGATGTATAGATCCAGATTGGGATTCGGCACCGACATACCTTCGCCCCAGGCGTATGTCTTAAAGCCAGAGAAGTCGGTCAGTTTGTCGTAGTCAGAAGTCACTTTCTGGGCGACGACCGCGGGCGACATCCACAGTGCGAAGAAAAGCACAATTGCAATTCGGATCCTGAGGCTAAGGTGCAACAAGCCGTGTGGGCGCATTTTAAGTCCTTCCGTGAGACACGCTCCGGTGCCCTCGCGTGTGTGGTCTCGGGAGAGTCTATGGGCCTGTTGAATACCCGACAACTGTCAGAACTAGCAGCGATCTCAACGTGCCTCGACCCAGTCGAGCGTCTTGGGTTAACCCCTTTTGAATTCTTCCTCACAACCTGTGTCCTTCAATCTGATCCTCGCTTGCTCGAACAAAAGGTTCGTCCTTCCAATACAGCCAGAATGGCCAGCGCCAGATCTTTGTACAGGCAAAACCTGAAGGTGAAGCCCCTGGCTCCAACTCCAACTCTGGCGCAAGTCTTCGAGTCCTGTCAGGAAGACAATCCTCGAGAAAGACAACCAAACGGCTGATGCAAAATATGCGATTATATCGTATATTTAGCGTATGTGGATTCCACGCGCTGTTGAACCCCGCCTGGCGGGCTCCGCGAAGACGAGGCCCGTGGTCGTGCTGACTGGAGCGAGACAGACCGGTAAAACCTCCACTTTTCTGCGCCTGTTCCCGAAACATGCGTTTGTCTCACTGGACCTCCCTGCCGAAGCTGAACAGGCTGAAAAGGAACCGGGCACTTTTCTCCAGCGTCATCCTCCGCCCGTTCTTATTGATGAGGTCCAATATGCGCCCGGCCTGTTTCGGCACCTCAAGGTGGCCGTGGACGCACACCGTACCCGCAATGGGCAATTCCTGCTTACTGGTTCGCAGAAGTTCACTCTTATGAAGAACGTATCCGAATCTCTGGCAGGCAGGGCCGACATCGTGGAACTGGAGACCCTCTCCTTTGCCGAGATTCAAGCGGCCTTGCCGAAAGCCGATGTCGAAACAGTCGTCGTGCGCGGCGGTTTTCCGGAGCTTTACGCCAACCCAGACATCGATGCGGTAGCTTTTTACAATTCCTATCTCGCTACGTATCTCGAACGCGATGTGCGCTCCTTAACCAACGTTGGCAGCCTTCGCGACTTCGAGAGATTTCTGCGTGCCTGTGCGCTCCGTTCTGCAAACCTATTGAACAAAGCAGATCTGGCGCGTGATGTCGGGATTGCCCCTTCAACTGCGAACCATTGGCTGTCCATGCTCGAAGCCTCCGGTCAGATCGTCTTGCTTGAGCCGTGGTTCTCCAATCGAACCAAGTCCATCGTCAAGAGCCCAAAACTCTATCTTTCTGACACTGGCCTGCTTTGCGCTCTACTAAATATTCGGTCCGAGGAAGCTCTTCGGCAGTCACCGGCGGTGGGCGCAGTTTGGGAAACGTTTGTTTTCGCACAGCTTCGGGACCGCGAACGACGCGGCGGGCGCACAGGCAGCCTCTTCTTCTGGCGTGACCGTACTCGTGAAGTGGATTTTGTGGTGGATACAGGAGGACGTCTGGAATTGTTTGAAGCGAAGTGGACGGAACTACCCGATGTCGGCGATACAGTGAATCTCGACTTCGTGCGCAACGTGGTGGGCAAATCACGCGTAGCCGCTGGGGCAGTCGTGTGCCGCACACCAAACGGCTTTCCGCTGGCGAATGGATTTCGAGCGCTACCTGTGACCGAACTCAGATGAATTGCCTTGATGGTGTTCCAGCACAATCTGACATTCCCCGGATAGCTGAAACCTAAGCCGAGGCCGGTGAGGTCCGTGTCAAGACCGGGCGAAGCCCGCCGCGTCTCGCGGTCGCAGAGTCTTGACACAGACCGGGCCTCGGCTACGCTCTGGCTATCCGGGCATGTCATTCGGAAATGTTGCATCACAAACCAAGACCCAAACCCTGAACAATCTCATTCGTCTGCACGGGTTTTGGTTCTATCCCCCTCGAACAATAAAACAGATGGCCAGAGAGGGGCGGATTCCCGCTCATCCGTTCGGATCGGGTGCTCGCAAGAGATGGTATTTCCTCATTTCAGAGCTTGCGGAACATCTTCGCGGTCAGGTAAATTCCGCTCATGGAGAAGCTGGTCGTGACAAGACACAGAGGAGGGTCATTTGAGTCACGATCACTGCAAGCCTGTCCGCTACAACCGCGGCATGCTTCGCAAGGAAAAGAGAGCAATTGGAACCGTGTGGGTGTTTCGCTGGAGCGAGGAAGTGAACGGACAGCGGCACCAGCACAAGGATGTAATCGGCACAACGAAGGAATTCCCTACCGAAGCGGCAGCGAACAAAGAGGCCGATCGGCTACGATGCCAGCTCAACGAAAACAAACAGTACTTGAGCCTCAAGGCGATCACGTTTGGGGAACTCACCAACCACTATCTCAACCACGAACTATCCCGTTTATCGAAGTCGACTCGCAAAGCCAACAAGCGGTACATCAAGAACTGGATCGAACCGGACTGGCACGGTCATCTTGCCGGCGGCATGAAGACCATGCAGATTCAAGAATGGTTGGACAAAATTCAACGCCCGGATGGAACCAAGCTGAAGATCAAGAATGTGATGTCCACGATCTTTTCGCACGGGGTCCGCTGGGAGTTGGTAGAACGCGATCCAGTCTGCGGCCAAGGCGGGAGCCCCGGCCATCGTGGAGCTTCAACGGGCGTTCGCCAAAGCAACACAGTATCAATCCGGCGTGTGGTTCTTGCTCCAGATGTCGTTCGTCAAACACTGGAGCAATTGCCGATACGAGAAGCGACGATGGCGCTAGTAGATGCAGTCACGGCTCTCCGCGCCTCGGAGTTGATCGGATTGAAGTGGAAAAATGTCGGGTGGGAGACCGGAATCCTTCAGTCCGAATTTGCATTGGTCGAAGGCGAACTGAAGGAAACCAAAAGCAGAAACAACCCCCTGCCACTGGCGGAGTCCGTACTACAAGTGCTTCGTCTTTGGCGGGAAAACACGGCCTATCGATCGGACGAGGATTGGATTTTTGCCAGTCCGCACTATCATGGCAAGACTCCATACACCTATCAAATTCTCTTCCGACGACACATTCGTCCCGTGATCGAGAGAGTTGCTGGAATAAAGAGCAGCAAGGTAGCACCGATCGGATGGCACACACTACGCCGATCACTAGCGACGTTGCTGATCTCAAACGGGGAGAATGTAAAGGTCGCTCAGTCACAGCTTCGTCACACAACCCCAAAGATTACCCTGGAGCTTTACGCACAGGCGGTTTCAGCCGATCAGCAGGAAGCCCACAAGAAAGTCGTACAAATGGTTCTTCCTGCGGGATTCTCAGAGAAGCTGAAAGCGCGGAGCGTTACCGCAACGGCGTAGAAACTAGAGTTTCGCTGCCTCTGGGTGTCCGGGGGTGCCCGAATTCAACCCTGTCGAAATCCGCTAAGTACTTTGAAATCTTGGTGAGCGCGGCAGGACTCGAACCTGCGACCCATGCCTTAAAAGGGCATTGCTCTACCAACTGAGCTACGCGCCCACTGTTACCTAACATAACATATTAAAAAGCACTTACGAGGCAGCGACTACCTCAACTAAAGCTTTGTCCTTAACGCTGGTGGCAGTTCTGGTGGCACTTCGTTCCGAAATGAGTAACTCTGGTCCGGAAGTGTCGGCAGCCTTGTCGCCAGGCTGTTCCTCTGATTTCGCAGAGTACGAGGTAAGCGAAACGAGCTTCTCAACCGCCGCCAGATTGTGCTCCGGCGCCAGGTGGGCATACCGCATTGTCATCTGAATCGTCTTGTGTCCCATCAACTCAGCCACAGTACGTAAATCCACGCCGGCCATTACGAGTCGACTAGCGAACGTGTGGCGCAGGCTGTACCATGTGAAATCTCGAATGCCAGCAGTTTCGACTGCGGGACCAAACCAATGTTTGTAGCCGCATAGCCGTTCGCCATCCATAGTAACAAAAACCCAACCAGATGGACTGCGCCGCTTCGAGAGTTCAGTGAACGCTCCGAGGGCTTCCGTATTCAAGGGAATGTGCCTCGCCTTCCCATTTTTGCTTTTTGGAATCGAAATCAGGTGGCGTATCAGGTCCACGCGGTCCCACCTTAACGCGTACTGCTCGCTAGGCCGCATCCCGGTGTGCAACGCGATCATCAATTCGGGCAGATGTGCGGGATAGTCTTTGACAACGACGGCCCGAAGCCGAGCCTCCTCATCTTTCAGGTCCTTTAGATCCTCGTCTTCAGTTTTCTCTGGCAAAAGCTGGCCCAAGAACCGGACACGCTCATTGTCTTCACGTTTGCGCTTCAAGAGTTTGGCTGGATTCGTCTTAACTTTCTTGTGCTCAATGCCCAGACGATACACGAGGGACAACATTGTTTTGTACCGATTGCACGTCGCCGGACTCCAATCTTGCTCACCGATCCAGCGCCTCAGATCCTCAATGGAAATTTCCGCCGGCCGATTGCCGAACTCCGCAATCAGGCGATTGAGTCGATACTCATCGAACTTAAAGCCGGAATTGTTGGTTCTAACGTAGGTGCGGGCATCTTCCGCGATTTCCGAGAACTTGACCACACGAAATCTCAACTTCTCAGGTAGCTTTGCGCCTGTTAGTGCCTCCAGTTTCCGTTTTCGGTACAAATCAATGGCATTGCCCTTTGTGCCTGCTTTTTCCCGTCTGCGCCGGCCCTCGCTATCGAAATATTGAATCCACCATTCACCAGACCGAGGTACCTTCTCGAACACGCCGCGAATTTTCTTGACAATCTTCTTCGGCATCGCTCATCCCCAACTCTATCTGCTGATGCTGTTCACTCGTCCTGAATTTGCTTTACGCGGGCGTCCGCCACGTTTTGCCCATGTACTGAGTGTCTCGTGATCATATTTCTTGGCTCGGGCCTTCCCGCCGGAACTGGCCAGTTCTTTCCGTACGAGCTGTCGGATTTCTGCCGTGAGCTTAGTCGCCATGGACGTACAATAATACTTGCTAGCAAGTTTTGCAATAGGTATCATCTGAACATACTTAGTACGAAAGAAATTGCAGGCGACCGATGGAGAGAAAGGAGTCTCGGAAGCGATCCAAAATCAACAGCACGAGACCTGCGCGCCGTCCGAGAAACCCGTCCGTGCCGTCACCGCCCGCCGTCACAGCGATTCGAAAATAGCGTAAAGGATACTATTGCCGCGGATCATCCGCTCCGAAAACTCGCCATGAGCTGGACGCTAACCGATGAAGAACAAAAGTCGTTCGCGGAGCTGCAGGCGAGGATCAAAATGTACAACCGTACTATTCCCAAATTGCGCTTGACCTTGCCCCCGCATCCCATGTGCGTAGTTTCCTATCGGTCTCTCAACCTCCAGATCTGTGCGGATTATTACTTTAAATGTGCAGGACTGCGCTTCGACGAGGACGCTGGGAACAAGATAGTTGCGTGTCTCGCTTCTTTCTTGGAACAGCATCCACTGGAATGGCTCGTGTGCTCATGGAAAAATGACTTTATCGCTGAGATCATGCTAGGAGAACTCAAGTGCTCCGGCGATCGTAAGAAAGCTGCTGAGTACTGGCTGAAGTGGTATTGGAAGCGAGAAAAGAAGCAGAGTAGGGAGACCGACCTTTGTCTGAGCCCAAAGAGAAGGGCAGCGTCATCGGCGGTTTTTGAACTGGAGTTCCTATTTGTGATTGACAAGAATTCAGATTTGTTTGTTCGTCCCGGGTTTAGCGGGCATGCAACCTTCGTTAGATGGTTAAACAAACACTGGCCAGTTCTCGCGACCAAGAAGAAAGGTCCGGCTCTGCTTCAGGAGGCGGCAGAGAAATTCCGCGAGAAGCATCGGGGTCTTTCCTTCACCGATGCTGACTTGGGTGACATTTGCGAAGCTTACAAAAGCATCGAACACCTATATCATCCGGGTACTGTCCCTGCTTACCAGGTAGTCTTGGCTCTCTTGGCCCGAAAACATCGAGTTTGCCCTCGTCTCGTAAATAGGATGCGGGCCGAACAGCATAAACTTCGAAGATCATTCGAGGTACATGAAAAGGCACGCTCGTAAACCAGTTACGTGCCTTTTTTTCTTTCGTATCAAGTAAATCCATTGACCTCAATCGCTTAGCTCATGCTCCCACGACTATCGGGAAAGCAAGCTTGCCTGCAATTGCTCCAAAATGCGCGTGGAGGAGCAGGCATGGAATCTCGAAAATCGCAAGCAATCCGGGACAAGGCGCTAACCAACTTCGAAATGAGGCGTCCCCCGCTACTCGTTTCCAAACGCGATGCCGCAGCATTGCTTTCGTTGTGTCTGCGCAGCATCGACAACCTGATTGCAGGGAGACAACTTCCCTGTCGACGGATCGGGAAGCGGGTACTGATCCCCTACGCAGCGCTCGTAGCTTTCGTACGCCGGGACCATCTGAATTCGTCTGAATCGGAAGGCAGCCAGGAGACGGGATCGTAGCCTTGGCCGCACTGCGATTCGAAGATAACCACCCGCCTCAGCGGGTGCCTGGCACGGAGCAGGCCCCGAAGCTAGCGGTGTCCGTCGCCCCCGCAACGCCACACCACATCCCGTGCTATCGCGATTCTGATCATGTTGCCATGATCTCGCAGAACACGCACTCTCTTGATCCGAGTGCGCCGGCACTGCGGCAAGGGCGCTATGTGGTCTGTTCGCCTGAGGAACTTCGGCTGCATCCCGCTCTGGACAAAATCGGTTGGACGTGCACGGTTGACGAATTGAACGACGCCAGTCGACGGAAGGAACTGTGCGTCCCAGAGCCGATTCTGATCACGACAACCGGTGTGATTCTCGCTGGGTTTGGACGATGGCAATTGGCGATTCTGAGTGGATGGCACGAAATCGACTGCATCGAATATGCGCTTTGTGCGGAAGAATCCTTGCAATTCCTAGTCACTTACCATCACCGACGCCGATTCTTCAATGCTTTCGTCCGTATTAGCCTCGCGCTGACACTGGAGCCCCATTTCCGGCTGAAGGCGCTAGAAAACATGCGTTCCGGGGGCAAATACAAGGGTTCGGCAAAATTGCCAGAAGCTCAACATATCGATGTGCGAAAGGAAATTGCGAATATAGCTGGGGCTTGCGGCCGGAACGTTGCGAACGTAAGAACTATTTGGGATAGGGCACATCCACGGTTGGTCGAGGCTCTGATAATTGGCTCCCTGACGATTAACGGAGCGATGCAGTTCTGCAAATGGCCCAAGTCTGAGCAGTTGGAACAGTTCATACAGTACTGCGAGGACCGTGAAACCGATAGAGTCATTCGTCAGGCTGTCATTCGAAGTGAGAACGAAAATACCAGGCTCGACACTGCCACCGTATTGGAAGCGCTCCAGCAGCAAGAAAAGCGACAACCCGGATCTGTCGTGATCCGAATCGGTCGACTTCCACACACGGTGATTCTCATCGGGCGAGATCCGTTAACCAGCCAGATTTCTCAAGGAAAATTGAATCTCGCATGAGATACTCCCAGCCGCTTCGCCAGGTTCTTCTTCTCAAACGTGCCTACTGGAATCACGATAGAACACATCCCGTCGTTCGAGCAGCCTTCGCCAAAGTTGTGCTGTGCCGTACTCCGCGGATGGGCGCCGAAGTCTACGCTTCCGAGAACGAGGAGCACACTTTCTATCACCCCTGCAAGTCTCGAACCTGCCCGAGTTGCGGGCATCGCGCGTCGGTACAGTGGCGGCGTGAGCGGTGGGCCGCACTTCCGGACGTAGCTTATAAGGGCATCACATTCACGATGCCGGACGTGCTCTGGCCTCTTTTTCGTGACAACCCCCATTTGGCGAAGGCTCTACCAGCGCTTGCTGCAAAGGTCATAGCGGCGAGGGTTCGTGCGAAGCACGGTGTGCGGGTCGGTGTCATCGCCATTCTGCACACTTTCAACGGGAAATTGGAGTTCAACTCACACGTTCACGCCATGGTGACAGCCGGTGGGGTCGGATCTCGGAATACCTGGATTTCGAGCGTTTTCCACGTCAGGGACCGCCTGATGAGGGCTTGGCAGAGAGCTGTCATCAAGCTTCTCCGCACTGCTCTACGGTTTGGCCATCTTCGTACCAATATGGACGTGGAGGGGGTGAACGCGCTGCTGGAAGAGGAGGAGCGCCTATGGTGGAGCATCAAGATTCAATCTTTCAAATCGAAAGAACATTTCCTACTCTATGCCGGTCGTTACGTCAGGCGGCCACCCATTGCTCAGCGCCGCATCACCGACATTGGGGAGCAAACCATAACATTCTGGTACAAGGACAAAAAGCTGGGTCGTCGGGTTGACGTGCACTGTTCGTTGGAGGAATTCATCGACAGATGGGCGCAACACATCCTCCAGCCTTATCAGCACGCTGTTCGGAGCTTTGGATTGTTTGGCCCGAGGTGTCTCGGGCAGACTTCTGCAGCTATCTCTGCTCTCTTGGGGCAAAAGCACAGACCGCGCCCCAGGCCTCGCCGCTGGGCGGAGTCGTTGAAGCGAGATTTCGGATATGATCCTCTTCTCGACCGTAAGGGTAAGAGGATGAAATGGGTGCGACGAATACTGCCCAAAGTCAGTTAATCAGGATTCCCTCATAAATATACGCAGCCGGGCCGGATCCGATCCAGCCCGTTTATCTCTCTCACGAGACGAGGTGCACTCCTGCGAGACTCCGGGGTATCGTTGCGAGAGGCCCATTTCAGATCGCGCTCGCGAGTTTTTGATTTTCGTATACTTGAACGGGCCGCCAGTTTTCCGTGGGCCACCTCGTGAGCCTTTCTCCGAGAGCTGGATGCACGAAATGTGCCTGTCCAGTTCGATGAGCGGGAAGAGGAACCAGAGCTAAGTCAAACCGGACTGAGGCGGCGGGGCGAAAGCCACGCCAATCGCCACCGGGAGGCTACTGTCACTGCGCCTCTTCTCGACTCTACCCAATCAGGTAAGCGAATCGCAAAAATCCCCCGAATGTGCACTTTTCGGGGGACTTGCCGTTAATTAGACGGAGGCAGCCTTGCGCCGCTCCTTTCCGCCTTCTGGCATCTTGAGGATGCCAGCACCCGTTCCAGCACAGCGAGCTAATGTAATACTGTCACTTTAATCGACAGACTGCCGTGACCCTAATCACTGATGATTGTGGTCAAAAGAGTTTGGCTCCGCACTCTCGCGGAAGCAGATGAGTGCTATAAAGATGTTTCGCCAGTGTTCGGGTTTGCGAACAACGATGGATTTTGGCGGCACAGTAGCTTATTCGATGCTAGAGTCTCGGCTTCGGTCAAACGTGTGCAGTCAAAGCTGAACCCGGTTGACCCGGTCACTGCCTTGCAATGGAAGCATGAGCGTCGCCTCGTTCTTGTAGCCAGCCCAACGTGGATGGGGTGGTTTTGCGAGCGTTGTTATTGGCACATCACGCTCGACACGGTACCCGCAGAGGGGCAGCATTCTTTAGAAATCCAAGCGCAATTCGATGCACACGACTGCGAAGAATTTGCTCGACAGAATTGGACGAGTGAGGTGGAGTCCCCCGTGGAGGGTCGATGAGTGAAACGGGGATTTATCGCCAGTTGCCCTTTTTTTCCTCTAATCGACTAGCATTACACCCTTGGCTGGGAGGAACTGTCCATGCACGAGATCGACCGTCGTTCGTTGCTGAAAATACTCACTGTCCTTCCGTTTGTTCCCCATCGGGCGATCGCAGACGAAAAACCTGTGACCGTTCACCTCGTCGAAGCAGGCGCTGACCGCACCGGTCAACCCCACAAAGCCGCACGCGCCAACAGCCACCTAGACTTCAAAGTCCTAACTCGCGAAACTACCGGCGCTTTGTTCATTATGGAAAACCGCAATATGGTGCGCGGCGGACCGCCACGCCACGTGCACTACGAGCAGGAGGAATGGTTCTATTTCGTCGAAGGTAGCGACGAAGTGCTGATGGAGGTCGGCGAAATGAAGTTGCGGCTGAAACCCGGCGACTCGGTCTTGGCTCCGCGAAATGTCCCGCATGTGTGGGCTTACCTGGGCGAACAGCCTGGACGGATGCTATTCGCCTTTACGCCAGCGGCAAAGATTGAAAGTTTCTTCGAGGAAACCGGCAAGCCGGACGCCAGGGTCAACGACCCGGGCCGCTTCGAGAGGCACGGCATGAAGCTGGTTGGGCCGCCGTTGTTGGGCAGTTAGTTGCGTATTTCTGGGTGCTCGCCAAGCACTCCCAGCGGTTCCGGAAACGTTTGCCCTCGTGGGTGAATGGAGTAAGCAGGCGATTTCACTCAAATTCCAATCCCTTTCGCTTTCATTTCACATGGGTCCGTTTGGATGATGAGTGTAATCGAGATTTGCAACAGTTGTGGCGACCGATTTACATTTTGCGTTCGCGGATGGTTCCGTCCACGCTGATCTCGTACATCTTCTTGTTCCGTGTGCCAATGAACTCGGGTTCCAACGGTTGTCGTGTTAACACGTGGAAAACATCCGTGTCTTCAGGCACGTCGCTCAAAATATGCGTGTGATAGCCTCCGGCGGGCGTCGTGCCCTTTGGTACTGAGTGTGGGTCGATTTCGAGAATACTTTTGTGCAATTGGCGCTTCTCGACGATGGTGCCGCCATCTGCCGTCATTAGGTAGCGGACATCTCCCCCGAGAGGATAGACCCCGGTTTTCGTCTGAGCCGGGACGACATAGACATAGAGTTGATTGGGTGGCGCTGGGAGAACGGCGACGTTGTACGGTCGCTTTTCGCCCTGAAAGTCGTGGAGGGCGGTGTCGAAGGCCTTGGCAGCTGCGAGATAGAAAGCTGTGTCTGCCTCCGGCGGATCAAGTTTCTTGACTGTGAACTCCTGAAGAGTTGCGCCTTGAGTCGCTTCGTACCCGATTAGAAATTTGTCATGCTGGTCGTTCAGATGACCAAATACAACCGTCCAACCCTTATCCGACTTGAGAGCGAAGTAACGCCCAACCGACTGATCGGGCGGGTGCATGGCTTGGACGGCATCCGTGGCGTGCCATGCAGCCTGATCATATTCATAAAGTGCGCGCCCGCGGGCCGTCACATCGGGCATAACAGGATCGGGTTCTGGCTTCTTTTTTCCGGCGAAAGAGATGCAGGTAAGGAACAGGATCAGGCTGGCGGTGACAAGTCGCTTTGGCATGGCGCGCCCCGAAACGATTGTATATCTCGGGGAACCAATGGCAGGTTGGTTTACGAAACCAGGCGATTTCGCTCATTGAGAGGTTTTGAGGGCAATGATGGGGATTTATCATTCGTTATCGGGCCTTACGTAGGCAATGAGCAGCGCCCGATCACTCACGCTCAGCACTCCCTATTTCTCAAGATAGTCCGTGTGAAATTTGCCATTGCCGTTGAGTTGAACGATCACGGTACCATCCTTCGCCGCAACAAAATGAGGCACGCCGGCCGGGATGACGATGAAACTTCCCGCGGGGTACCCTTTCAGATTTGAGAGGTTGAATTTCGTTCCCTCGCCCAGATACCAAGTACCTTCGATGACGGTGACCAGTTCGTCCTGCGGGTGCGTATGGGCGAGAACACGTTTGCCGGCGGGCATCTTGACACGATCAACCCAGGCACCGCCCTGACTTGAGTCCCCGAGCAACTGCGCTCGCTGGCGGCCGTCGGTGTAGTACGACGGGGTGAACCATCGCACTTGTAGGGGCGTGAACGCGATTATCTCTTTGTTGTTCGTGGCGGCCAACATCAACGTAATTGCCGAAAAGACGAATACTGCGAACATTAGCCTTTTCATCAGCTCTCCTCTCAGCGAGCATTATCGCAAGTAGCAACGACGCGGCGGCTTTCGAAAAGGATCTTGATCCTGACTGGCAGCGGGATCATTGATGTCCCTCAACGTATGTATGCGGTTTTTTATTCGCCGCTAATTAACTCAACTGTCGAAACCGCATTATAAAAGGGCGCCCCTTTTGGAGTAGGTTGTGATCGTTCGCATCATCACCTACGAAAGGAGCACCCTCGTGAACGATGAAAAGTATATTGGGCTGGACGTGCATCAAGCAACGATCTCGGTGGCCGTGATGGATGCCAGCGGCAAGGTGGTCATGGAATCCATCCTGGAGACGAAAGCAACAACCATTCTTGAGTTCTTTGCGGGACTATGCGGAACCTTGTCGGTGACCTTCGAAGAAGGAACCTGGTCCGTCTGGTTGTACGACCTGCTCAATCCTCGTGTCGATAAGTTGGTGGTGTGCAATCCGCGCAAGAACGCATTGCTCAAAGACGGAAACAAGAGTGACCGCATCGACGCTCACAAACTGGCAGAGCTGTTACGCGGAAACCAACTCAAGCCGGTCTACCATGGCGAGACCGGGGTGCGCATGCTGCGCGAACTGTCGCGGAGTTATCTGA
>JAIQFH010000030.1 GCA_020073385.1 Terriglobia bacterium
GAGTCTGATTCTGCGCAAATTGCTGGGAGCGGGAACGCCGCGGGAACTGAGAAATCGTGCGGGACAGGCAGTTTCGCGACTCTTGCGCTTTGTGATGTGCCTGATGACCGCAATTTCACTGGCCCGACGATTTACTGCCCCTGTTAGTCAGCGCCTCGGATCATCTTCGCGTTGCCGCAGGCTTTGTCACAGGTCACGAAACATAAGCAGTTCCGCCACGGGCTGCTAGGGTTCTCTAAGAGCCGCTTTCCAGGAAGCGGCCCAGGTCTGTTTCGGGATCGGAGAAGATATGCCGCAGGAGGTTGGTCAAGTAGCGTGAAAGCGTGTTGACATTGGTTCGATACCAACAGCAACGCGTCATCGCAGGCGACAAGCCGCAGATGAACCGAAATGTCTCCAGTGCAGCCGGAGGCTGGGCGAGCATAGCCGCCGCCATCCTGTGATTGCCGTCAAGAATCGTTAACGGGCTGCCAGCGTTCACTCCAATCAGCAATACAGTGCGGCTGACCTGACCCTCTTGTACGGGATTGCTGAGGCGGCGCAATTTGCAGAAGAACTCGTCATCGGGAGACTCCTGCCATTTTTGACGGAGGCATGTCACTATGTCGGTTATACAGAAGCTTCCTTCAGCGACCCGCCGCCACTGCGCGCGCGGAAAAAATCGGACCCGAGCCAAGTCTTCACTGGTGAACTTCACCTCGAACCATTGCGTGTCGTCCGGGAGCTCGCGCCACATCGCTCCGCGGCGAAGGAACAGCAAGGCTCGCCGCAGCGCGTTCTCACGGTCACTTTCCAGATCCGGTGCCTCCACCAGACCCCCGAACTCCGAGCGGTACTCTTCGAACTCGGGATGGTGGAACTCGCTGCGGAGGAACTCCGCGATTACTACTTGCTCACTCAAAGGTCGAGCTAACCCTAGCGGAGGATGAACTTCTAGCGTTTCTGCCGGCGAGATCTCCCGCCGCAGAAGAGGCAAAGCGACGACCACAAACAACACGACCATCAAAAATAGACGCTCGTAGATGACTTGCGCAAGGGAATGGTGCAAGGCCCAGATGCCAAGAATCAAGGCGCCACTAAATGCCAACTGAACCCAGCTGGTGTTCGCGATTTTGCGAGACATTTCATAGCTGATCAACACTGAACTCAATGAATAGATTCCGGTCGCAACCGCATAGAGGATCAGCAACGTAGCCAGACCACCGGAGTTGGCAACTTCAAAGTGCGCTCCAAACAACGTCCTCCATGAAAAGCTGGGAATGGCCCACAGGCCAAAGATCAACGCCGACAGTATCAGGAAGACCATGGTCAGCGACATGAACAGCACGGGCCGCGCCTCTCGATCGCTCGAACGAGCGGACGCTGAGACTGGAAACATCGTGTTCACCACCGACCAGGCAAACATGTTGATCAGACGACCTACGAGCGAAACGGCCGCGTAGATTCCCGCCTGCTCTGGGATGAAAAAGTGGTTCATTAAAACGATATCGAAATTGTTAATTGCGCCCTGTCCCGCGAAGAACACGATTGCTTGTACGCCCTCCTCCGATGCGATAGGAATCTTTAAGCCTGCAAAAGATGCCCGTCTGGGGTGAGGCCTAGCCAGAAAGTACGAAGCGACAACGGCGATTACGCTTGCAAGTACCGCGCCCTTAACCCCGAGCCCGACCTTGATTAGAAGATAGGCTCCTCCGAGGCGGACCAGCCCTTCTACCATGAAGTTCGCGGCCAGAGATCTGAAGGCGTGAACTCCCTGGATATAACCGCGCCGCGCTCCCAGCGGAATGTAAAAGGCAGTTCCCACTGCCAGTAGCGAAATCAATACGGGATCCGGCAGGTTCAAATAGATCGTGAGCACCCGATTGAACAAGAACAGGAGCAGACCGAGGCCCACGCTTGCCATCCATGACTTCAAGTGCAACGAGGCAAAAATCGCCGCCTTGTCTTCACAAGACTCGTGACTTGCGACATACTTTGCGCAGACCGCTTGGAATGACAGCGTAATCGCGGAAGCAAGCATCAGCAGCGTATAGACCGCCGTCACGTGGGCAAACCCAGTCGGGCCCAACATTCGCGCCGTGACCACGTTGTAAACCAGGTTGGCCACGCCCACCAGGCCCGACCCGGCAAGCATTGTCAAGCTGCCTCCCAAGAGCTTCTGACGTAGAGCCTTGGCTTGAGCTTGGGTCGCGCTGGGAGGTGTGCTGCGTGATGTGTCGTGTATCCGAAACTTCCCGACGAGAGTCATGGAGTAAGTGAATCCGGTTCAGAACAGAGTGAGATGCACAACCGGAAGCACAGTGTTTCTGCTCGACCCGGGAAAATTGTAAAAGCTCTGCTGCTGCACACCGATCGAGAAGCGCAGCGGGAAAGAAACCGGCGTCTCCATTGAGCCATCTTTCACGCGCCCGCGCAGAGGTCGCACGTACGATACAAGGAATTGACTCTGGACATTGTCGTACGCATGGAAGCCGGATCCGCGAGAGATGACCGCGGAACCCTGCACGCTCCAGCGCGGAGTCGCTCGAAACTCGAAGCGCCCTCCCGGCAAGAGCGCCTGCGCAATGGCATACTGCGTACCCTGTACGCGCCACGAGCGCAGGTCTTCCGCAAGAAGGGCTGAGGTCAGCCGATTGCCGAACTTACGTTGCAGGCCAGCGTAGACGGATGTGCTGAAGTACTCCGAGACCATCGGACGGAACAGTAAATCTCGGACCGAGTATCCGGTGATCAGCGAAGTACGACCCCATGGTCGTCCAACGGTGAACTCGATGTTGGCAAAGGCGTCGCGGGAATGTAAGTCTCGAGCGATGAACGGACCGGTCTCCCGCTCGGCACTCCCGGTAAACGAAATCCAGTTGAAGAATGAACTCGTATAAACGTACAGGAACTGCCGAAACAGGTTTTGACTCATATACACGGGGGACACGGTGTCGCGGCGAACCGTAAATTGAAGTCCTCCGTTGAATGTGATTGAGTTTGACCCGAAATGCAGGATCGGATTGACTCCTCCGTTGATGATCGTGTCGAAAGTATTGCGATCTTGAACCACCCCGACACTGGGAAAGAGTAACCGTCCCGTTGTGAAGCTCTGACCCACAAATCCCGAGATCACAGGGAGGTTGCCCAATTGCACTCGATAGTGGGACTCGACCAGATTTTGAAAAGAATGACGCGGTGGCGGCAATAAAGCGGGATTGGTTACCTTGAGAATTCTCGCGTCCAGAGTGTAAACGTTGATGTCTTCAAAAGCAGGAGCGGATAATTCCTCTGGAACAAAACTGGTCTTTTCGTTGATCTGGCGCCCTTCCTGCTCGGCCTCAATGTATTGAGAATTTTCCGCCACGCCGTGATCTTCAGGTCCCGCGATCGTGCTGGCCTGCGCGAACGATGCCAGCGAATGCAGTGGATCCTGGCGCTGGCGGTAGAGATTCGCCGACGCCATCATGTAGTCGTAATCGTCCTGGTAATCATTGGCGGGCCCAAGACTGGCTAGGGTCGCTCCCGCCTTCTGCGTGTTCCCCTCGGCAAGATAGGTATTGGTGAGACCAATAGCGACTGCGCGGTTATTCGCTCCCGCCATTTGCGCCCTGTTGAAATATTGCTCGGCCAAATCAAAATCGTGCATGGCGAGAAACAGGTTCCCCGCATCCGCGAAGTCCTGTCCGGTTACTGGAGAGTCCGGGTACATCCGAGCTTCCGCAAAACCAAGTGCAATTTGCCGGCGAGTTTCATCCGTATGACCCTGGCGCAGAAAAATCTGCGCCAGTGCAAGCCGGATGCCGATTCGGTTTCCTCCCGGCACTTCCAGCGCCCGCGAGAACCGCTGCATGGCAGCGTCGCGTTCGCCCAAA
Organism: Terriglobia bacterium; assembly: GCA_020073385.1. GTDB lineage: Bacteria > Acidobacteriota > Terriglobia > Terriglobales > Acidobacteriaceae > Sulfotelmatobacter. The sequence goes on from JAIQFH010000030.1 coordinate 3,855, forward strand.
GTCAGCAGCGCATCACCCGTGGCGGTGAGAATTTCCAGGCGATTTCCGCCCAGACGATCGGCCGATTGAATGTCCCGAAGAGTCTGGTCCCTCTCTCCTTGTTTCGCATGGACCTGCGCCATTAAGGCGTAGATCGCGGGTTCAGAGGGCGAGAGCTTCAGAGCGGCATTCAACGCGACGATCGCCTCACTGTATTGGCGCATGCGAAAGAGGACATCGGCGTAGGCCAATTGAGTGGTCATATCGTTGGCGTCCTCAGCCAACGCGATGCGGTACTCTCCCGCGGCATGCGGATAATCTACTTCCTGGCGAAACGCTTCCGCACGCGCCAGATGCCACGGCCGCGACTTGCCCAGAGTCCTCTGCGCAGACTCGAGCTGTTTGAGCGCAGGCCTGGGTCGGTGCAACTGCAGGTCGGCATAAGCCAGTCCAAGATGAGCTTCGCCGTAGTCTGGCTGTAACCTCAACGCCGTTTGAAAATCCTTGGATGCCTTCGCCGCTTGCTTCAGGTCGTTCCATACGAAGCCGCGATTGACATATCCGGTCGCCATCTTTGGATCGAGTTCAAGAGCGCGCGTGAAGCTCTCCAGCGCAGACTCCAAATCGTGATTGTGAACGTACACATTGCCTGCGATCAAAGGAAGGTCCTTATCGTTCGGCAGGGACAGCTCATGTTTCTTGGCTAACGACAGGGCTTCGTCGTAGCGACCGAGGTAATAAAGGTCATATGCAAGATAATCAACACCCTCGCGATCGTTCGGAAGTTTGGCAATGACGCTTTGGCCGAGCTGAGCCGACTCTGCGTATTGTCCCCGGAAAGTGAGATATCGCTCCCGTTCGCGCTGTACTTGCACATTTGCGCTCATTTTTTCATTCGCCCGGTCGAGCCAGCGTTGAGCCAGATCCATATTGTGCGATTCGAGCGCGGCATTCGCCCCTCCGGCCACAGCCAGAGGATTGCTTGGCATGCGTTCATGAGCGCTCTCGTACTCGGTTTCAGCGGCGCGGAAGTTCCGTTCGGCTGTGTAGAGATCGCCCAAGGCGAGATGTGGAGCGTAGTCTTTCGGGTGCGCCGCAACAGCACGGGAGAAGTACGACTCGGCCTGCTTCGTATCTCCAGCATCGCGCGCCAGATATCCCAGGCCCGATAGCGCCTGCCGATTATTTTTGTCCAGTTCCAGAACTTTCAAGAATGTCTCGCGGGCGGCACCTTTTTGGCCCATTTTCCACTGCAGCGTTCCGAAGTTCATTAGCGAGTTCACATTGCCCGGTGTGAGAGCCAGTGCCTCTTTCAAATCACGGTTGGCAGCATCCAGGTTCCCCGACGCCGATTCCACGGCGGCTCTCAGGCGAAGCATCTCCGGTCGAGCCGAATCCTGTACCTTAACTTGCTGAATGGCAGCCGCAGCAGCTTGCAACTGCTGTTTGGCGCTGGCGTCATCATCTTGCCGTACGTAGATCTCATATAGATTCAGTCGCAATTCGATCGGATAAAGAGGTCCTTCTTGCACGCGTGCCGGCAAGTTGCTCAATGCGGTCTTGTACTCCTGATCTGCCTCGGGAAGACGATCTTCAGATTCTGCAAGAGCTGCGAGAATCGCATGCAGACGATAGTTGTTTCCATCGATCGTGCGAGCGGCGTCGAGGAAGGGCGTCGCTTCTTCTGGCTTTCCAGCATTGACGAAAGCTTGGGCAGCGCTCAGTTGAAATCCAATGTTCCCCTTTGCGGCCCTCGCCACCCGCGCATACAGCGTCGCAGCCTCTTGTGGGTTGCCTGCGAGTTCATAGGTGTAAGCCATTTCCGCTTGCACGTCGGCGTTTTTGCTCGGAATCGCCTGTAAGGTTGCGATTGCCTCCTCGTACTTCTCCTGACTTCTGTATTGCTCGGCTACCGCGCGTAGAACGTCAGGATCATGCGGCCCACGGCTCTTGGCTTGGTTGATATAACGTGTTGCTTCATCCGGTTGCCCCAGCCTCTGGTAGGCATGAGCGATCAGCAAGTCTCCATGGGCAGATGGCTGGGCGGCATCGGCTCGCTCGAGAAGGGTTAATGCGGTTTTCGGATCCGTGCTGAGCAGCAATTCCCCAGCGAGCTGTAAACTATTGGCGTCTTTGGGATTGGCTTCGATGACTTTGCGTAGCAGTTGCTCCGCTTCATTGTCCCGGCCCATCCGGGCGTAGGTCTGAGCCAAGCCGGCCAGCCCGCGAACGGAAGTCGGTTTCTGCTTTAGTCCGCGATTGTAGGCGTCCACCGACAACGCATATTGCTCGTTCAAGCGAGCTGCATATCCCAGCAAGAACCATAGTTCCGCGTCTTGCGGAGCTGCATTCACAGCCTGCTGAGCGCGCGCTACGGCTTCTGCGAAGTCGTTCCGCTTGAGTGCCTCGTCGGCTGCGCGGGCTTGGCGCGCGACTTCAATACCCGCACCCCAACTCAAATCGTTACCGTTAGAGCTTTGTTGGTCCGTTTTCTTCCCCGAACCGAGATCGTAGGTTTGCCCTGCTCCCCTTCCCAGGAGCGCCAAAACTGTAACAAGGCAAAAGCTAGTGAGCGGAAACCGGCTTTTCACAGAGTCACCACGTATGCGAATGAAGTCTGGAACAGTCGCCGCAGAGTGTCTTCCACATGGGAAGTTCTGCGGCCCAGTTCAGATGCGATAGGAACGATTAGGTTTGCCTCAAGGTAGGGCTGTAGAGATCGAGGAGCAATAAATTGCGCAAACCTTACGGACTGGTTACGAATCAAATTTGGCTGCCTAGCGCAGGAGTGTGTGTTGAATGACGCAGAACGAAAGCTACTCCCGTCCGATTCCGCTTCTAGCGATCGTCCTGGTGGCCTTGGCCGTTCACGGGCCGCTGTTACTCATGCAACTTCCCTCGGGTTCGTTCGATGCGAACTTCCATATTTTTCTCGCTTCGCATTATGCGCATCACTGGTTCAATCCTTGGAATGAGAAGTGGTTCGCAGGCTTTTCGCAGACGGCCTATCCTCCACTGACGCACCAGTGGATCGCCCTCGTCTCGAATGTCGCTGGCCTGAAAATGGCGTACATGATCGTCCAATTGGTTGCCGTTCTTCTGCTGCCCGTCGGCGTATTCCGTTTTGCCCGTATTTGGGTCGATGAGCGTTCCGCTTCGTATGCGGCGTTGGGCAGCATCTTTCTTGGCGCGCTTGCGTTCCTGATCTACCAGGCCGGGCAATTGGCAACCATCACCTCAGCTGCGCTCTACTTGAACGCGTTGCCTTATTTCTACGAATGGTCGACTCAAGGTTCGGGACGTGCTTTGATCAAGGGTATCGCAGTGAGTTGGGCTGCCGCAGCCGCACACCACGTGACGCTTATCTTTGGTACGGTCCTGTTTGCCGGCCCTGTGCTCTGGGTGATCTGTATGGATGCACTAGAGGGCCGCACAAAAGGCTCGCTGGCCGGTTCGGTCTCACGCGCAGTGCTGTTCGCAGTCCTCGTCGGTGGCGGGGTTGGAGTTGTTCTGTTCCCGTATTGGATGACTTTGATCCAGCATCCCATCCATCAGATTCCCATTCCCCACGACAGTCGCGCGAATTTCCTCCTGAATTCCATCACGGCAATCAACTATTTTGTGATTCCGTACGGCGCTCTAATTCTGGCATTGCCATTCATCGTCATTCGTGGTGCCTCGGTACGAAGGCTCCGACCGCTTCTATTCGGCTTCTGGCTCACCCTCATCTTCGGGCTCGGGGGGACGACCCCGCTGCCCAGGTGGCTGCTGGGTCGCGCGTTTGAGGTCCTCACCTTCGAGCGTTTCACATTCTGGGCAACACTGATGGCTATGCCGATTGTGGGTCTGTTAGCCGTCGAATTGCTCGATCGTTTTCGGGCGAAAGCTGCCGTTGCATTGTCCTTGGCTGCGGTGGGGACGGTCGGCGCGGCTCTCGCCTGGCTGACGGCGAATCCCTACCGCCCGGCTGCGACGGTAAACGTGAATCCAGTGATCGCATTTCTCAACCGTGACGGCCACGACGCTTATCGCTATCTCACTCTTGGCTTCGGCAGTGAACTCGCACAAGTCTCCACCTATACCAACGCCAGTAGCGTCGATGGCGACTACAACTCCGCCCGACTTCTGCCTGAGATGACTCACTACGGCTCGGCGCAACTCACGAATGCCAAGTTCTATGGCTCTGCAGGCATGGCTTCACTCCGCGCCATGCTCGAGCATGCGAATCGCTATGGACTGAAGTACGTGTTTGTGCACGACTCCTACTACGAGCCGCTGCTGACCTTTGTCGGTTGGCGCAAGACTGAGACCTTCGACAACGGTGAAATCACAGCATGGTCGAAAGATGATGTTCCTCCTGCCCACCGCATTGACTCCGATGCCATTCCGACCGCCTTCATGGGCTTGCTCTGGGGCACACTTCCCATTGGAGTGAGCGTGTCGGCAATCTTCCTGGTGCTGCTCTTGCCCGCGAGACAGCCCTCGCGAAAAGCGATCGAATCGCACAGAGAGGTTTCGGAACCGGTGCGCGACTACGTAGCCTGAGGAAAATGGAATGAAGCGAACTCTGCCAATTGTCATTCTCATCGTTGCCGTCACAGTTTTTCTCATGTTTCTTGGATTGTCCACGGGGCGATCTGCAGGAACCGTTGGAATAGCCTCGGGAGTGGCGCTGCCCGGATTCAACTCCAGTGCTCCCAACCCCGAACAGGCTCTCAATAATTTCCTGCTCGACGTCCAGCGACGGAACTGGGATCGGGCATTTTCCAGTGTCGAACGCACCAGTGACACACTCAATGAGCAGGCGTTCATCCAGGAATGGGTTGGTTCCAATGGCGGATTACGTTCATTCTCCAGTCTGGAACGGTTCGACACGCGTCCGCTGCACGCCACGAGCTCCGAGGCACAAATGCGGGCGCGCTTGCACTGGAGTACTCCGGTAGGACCAGTCGAAGACGTGCGCGATTTTCACCTCGCACACCGCGGCGATACCTGGAAAGTAATTTGGGATGAGACACCAAAACCAAATGTTCCTGCCCAAATCGTCGCGGTGAACTACCTGCGCTGGGATCTGGTTACTGGGACCGCAGGCGAGGAGTGGGGCGCACACAACGTCGATGCTCCGAATGTGCGCATCGTCTCCATGAATGCCGTCGATTCCGCCGAAGGCGCCGTGGTTATGGGCGAAGTCGTGAATGAAGATACGATTCCGGCATTCGTCAATGTAAATGCCACGTTGGTCGACGGCTCCGGAAGCGCGATCGACGATGAAAACAGTTTCGACAAGATTCTTCACGTGTTGCTCCCTAAGCAAGTTACGCCGTATCGCATCGACTTTCCCCATGTCAGCCTGAGCAAGGTGAAGAATGTCCGCATGGATGTGAAAGCCACGCTTGTCCCGGCGTCATCCGACCCCGTTATCGGAGTGATGAACCAGAAGCTCGAAACGGATGCGCAAGGTCACTCGGTACTGCATGGAGAATTGCTGAATGAAAGTGGACAGACGGTCAACATCCCGCACGTCATCGCGAGTTTCTACGATAACAGTGGCAAGGTCGTCTGGGTCTCCGACGGATACGTAGAGCAAGCCATGGTTCCGCAGTCAACGGAGTCGTTTGCGGTTGAGATTCCACAATCCGTGGCCGGAAAGGTTCAGAACTTTCATGTCGTCGTCAATCAATACAGCCTGCAAGAGTCATAAGGTGCATGGTGCCCTGGTCGCGGGTGTTTTCATCTGCCTGGCGATGGTTGCTGTAGCGCAGGAAGCGCCACTCCATGTTCCTTCCAACGCCGTTGCCGGGCAGGCGGCGTCGATCGCAACTACAGGAGGTGGCTCCGCAACCTTTTATCTCGTAGGCCCATCAATCTCCTTCAAGCAAGATGTGGAGCTGGGACAGAACATCGACCTGACTGCAAAAGAGCTCCAAACCTCCGGCGACTATGTCGCCGTCCTGTGCACCGGTACTTGCAGCAGCGCGCGATTTTTTGTCGTCCCCGGCAAAGCAGCCGCCCTGACGTTTCTCGTGCACCCTTCGCGAGCTCCGGTGGGATTGAATGACGTGATCAACGGGGTAGCTTTTCCCTTCGACCAATTTCACAACCTCGTTCTAGCACCCGCCACGGTTCAGTTTGAATTGACCGCCAAGGGTTCTGCTCCCACCTCACGTCGTGTACAGACTCACGACGGCATTGCCTGGTTCCGCACTAGCTCTGGAAAGTCTGCTGGCGCGTTGCAGATCTCGGCATCGCTCAGCGATTTGGTCGCGCGCAGGGTCGTGCAGCAGGTGGCGTCCGATCCGTGCAATCTGCGAATTAAGGGACAGCGAACCGCGAAGGGCATTCTCGTCGAGACGGAACCGGTGCGCGACTGCTCGGGTAATCCGGTGCCGGACGGGACCATTGTGACGTTTACCGCTAAAGACGGCCATGAGGTCAGCTTCGTGGATGCTCCGGTCAAGCAGGATATCGCTCGCGCTACGATGGTCGCCAAGGGCCCCGTGGTGGTCTCGGCCGCGTCAGGAGTCGCGACGGGAAACGAGCTGCGGCTAGGAGGCAAGGAGTGAGATGAAGACAGATTTTCGCTACATGGAGCACCATTCCCAGGTGAGAGTCATTGCGACGATTGTGCTGGTATTGCTGTCATCATCCGCTCTTTTCGCGGCAGACAACTCTCCCCAGGTCACACTGGATGCAAGCAAAGCCGGTCCGCGGTCTGTTGAGGTCCTGACGCAGCGCGCCATCGTACGCGATTACAAGTTCGCTTGGACCAATCTCGATGCAGCATTAGAATCAAATTCCGCTAGCCCGCTGAACGGCCTTTTTGCCGGCACTGCGAATGACTGGCTGAGACAGGCGGTAAGCAGCCAGCAACGAAGCGGTATCATCTCGCGATACCTCAACCAGCGGCACAAACTCGATGCTATTTTCTACGCGCCCGCAGGCGACGTGATCGAACTGCATGACACTGCCGAATACGACTTTGAAATCCACGATGGCGGCAAGACCATCCACAATGACCATGCGATTGTGCACTACGTGGTGCTGATGACACCTGGCGCAGACCGCTGGGTAGTCCGCCAGCTTCAGGCCGTCCCTCAGTTCTGAAGTATCGACACCCGCCAACCTAGGCTCTGCGCGCGGCATCCAAAGCCCATCGCAAACTGGAGTCCTTTCTTGTCTAACAAACTGCTGGCACTGGCGATCGTGTGTTTTATGGGAGGGACGGGTTGCACCACGCCCGGCATGCATCGCGTTGTGGACCACAATCTGCAGGCTCCTAATGCCGGCCCTAGGCTTCTCGCTGTTTACATGCCGTGGTTCGGCGATCGGCAACACCTGGACGTCGGCTATACCAGCTACGATCCGGCAGTTCTTCGGAAACAAATCCAACAGGCGCGCCACATGGGCATCTCGGCCTTCGTCGTCGATTGGTACGGAGAAGGCGCACCATTTTCCGATCACAATTTTGCATTGCTGCAGGAAGCTGCGGATGAAAGTCGCTTTCAGGTGGCGCTCCTTTACAACGAGCCTGCGGATGATGACGCCCAGGCCACTGACGGCGCAATTGCAGCTTTCGACAAGGCGTATAGATCCTATGTCGGTCCCAGTGCTCCTCATCGCCGTTCCTATCTGACCTATAACGGACACCCGATGATTTTCATTTTTCCGAAGCGGGGCCGCGTCGACTGGAACCGGGTGGTCGAGCACTGCCAGTCATGGGAGTCGTCTCCCATCCTGATCTACAAAGACGAGCCGCCCGCGCTGTACGCCTCGGACTTCGCTGGAATGTACGCCTGGGTACAGCCTGGACAAAAAGGGTGGACTCCAGATGGAAGTAATTGGGGCGAACAGTACTTGGATGATTTCTACAGGAGCATGCGCAACAAGCATACGGACAAGATCATTGTCGGTGCGGCGTGGCCGGGCTTCGACGACTCATCCGCAACCTGGGGACTAAATCGCCACATGCAGAGCCGCTGCGGCCAGACGTTCGAAGACACTCTGCACCTCTACACTCGTTACTTCGACGCGGCTCACCCTCTTCCCTTCATCATGATCGAAACCTGGAACGACTACGAGGAAGGCACGGCGGTCGAGCGTCTCAATTTTGCCAAGTGCAGCCAGAACAGCTCCTCTTCTGCCTCCGCAGGAAAGTGATCCAAAGCTCGCTCACGCACCAACCTCGGCTCGGACGGACCGCATCAAAAGGCCTCGACAGCACACCTTAGCCCGAATGGAGCCCCTCGCTGATGGAGACGTCGTGCCAACCTGAAATCGACTTTAACTTCTTATCTGAACTTGTGCTCACCGATCCCGCTTCACCCGGGCCCGCGACTCGGATCGCCGAAACTGTCCTGGACCTTAATCCAGGCAGACTCGAGGCTATCGTGGAGCTCGCTGCAAAGAACCATGTCATCATCCGCGCGTTCTCGCGATTAAGCCAGCTTCTGAAAATGAATGGAAGCACGGACGTCGCGGACTGGGTGTCGCTTGCCATCGAAAAGGAAAATTCACGAATCCGTCACGCCCTTGGTTTTCTCAATCGTATCTGCGCCACTCTGGAACAGAACGCATGCCCCGTTACCGTGATCAAGTCGCTAGATCACTGGCCCGATCTAGGTAGCGATCTTGACTTGTACACGGATGCTGAACCAGCTCGCGTAGTGGACGTAATGTTCACGAAGCTCGCGGCAAAAGTCGAACAGCGAAGCTGGGGCGATCGTCTGGCCAACAAATGGAACTTCCTCGTACCGGGATTGCCCGAGCTCGTCGAAGTACACATCGGGCGCCTGGGCCAGACCGGAGAGCAGACTGCGGTGACAGAGTCGCTATCGCGGCGTACTCGCGTGATCAACGTTGGACAATATTCGTTTCGCGTACTGGCACCGGAAGATCGCATCATTATCAGCACCCTGCAGCGCATGTATCGGCACTTCTACATTCGTCTCTGTGACGTGATCGACAATGCCACCTTAGTGGAATCCGAGTGCGTCGATTTTACGTATCTCCACCGTTTGGGATCGGCTGCCGGGATCTGGGAGGGAATCGCCACTTATCTCACGATCATCTCTGGTTATGTGAAATCGTTTCGAGGCCGCGGGATCGCATTACCGGCGTTTGTGACAGGATCTACAAAGTTCGGAGTGGACAAGGTTCACTATCGTCGAGACTTTCTGCGTGTGCCCATCTTGCCGCATTCAATGAATCTTTATGCCGGTGAGCTCAAGACACTTCTAATGCGAGGCGAAGTTCGAAACTCGCTCCGTCTGAGCTTGCTGCCAGGATTGGCCACTGCGGCCGCACTCGAGCTGAAAATCCTTGGCAGCGACAAAGGTATCTGGTAGATCCAAGGCCCAACAAAAGTGCATGATTTCTGTGGAACTCTACTGTTTTCACTGGATTGTTGTTCGTCTACCCCTCTCATAGCTTGGGTGGAGCGAATCTGAGAAAACGCGGTAGAAAGACAATCAGCCGGGAGCAGTGGTCGAAGTTGCTGGTCCGTCAACGTGATTGTAACTTTGCTTTCTTGTGTTTCCGGGAAAGACCACTCTCATTGCCCGCTCGGAATTCGTGCTTTTATTTGTCAGCGGGGAGGCTTTCGGTTTGATCCGTATTCTGGTTGTTGACGATAATCCCTCAGTCCGACGCTATCTGAGAGCTATCCTCGAGCAGCAAGAAGGTTGGCGAGTTTGTGGAGAAGCGCGAACGGGAGGCGAGGCGTTGCACCGGGTCGTGGAATCGCCTCCTCCTGATTTGGTCGTTCTCGACTATCAGATGCCCGATCTGAATGGAGTCGACGTTGCCAAGAAAATCTCGGCGATGTTCCCGAAAATTCCGATTCTGATGGTGACTCTACATCTTTCCAGACAGCTTGCCGACGCCGCGCGCGATGCCGGTGTGCGCGGAGCTTGCGCGAAGCAGGATATCGGCGCGGTCGTTGAAGCTGTTGACTTATTACTGCATGACCAAACCTACTTTCCTGTCACTTGCAGCGGACTCTAAGCGGTCACTGGGGTTCCGCGCGAAAATCGGCCAAATACAGGATTCCCTGTATTGGTCCGAGGAAAGCCGACCATTAGCCTTCTGTTTTGGAAATCTAGGACGCTTCCCCCGTGCTGAGTTGTGGCGTGGAAACTGAGCGGCCATTGGTCAGGCTGTCACATCCGTTTGGGGATAAAATGTGGCGAATCGTCTGGTCGGTCTCCCCGAGGAACTGAATTCGAATGACAATTCGCATTCTTGTCGTCGACGATCATCCGATTGTGAGACAGGGGCTGAAAACCCTTCTCGAAGGGCATTCGGGATGGGAAGTAATTGGGGAAGCCTCCGATGGAGCCGAAGCCTTGGAAAAGGCCGGGGACTTGAATCCCGATGTAATGGTGCTGGACGTCACGATGCCGCGGATGAATGGTTTGGAGGCGTGTCGCTTGTTGCGAAGGCAATCTCCTGAGTTGGAGATTCTGTTCGTGACACAGCATGACTCGCCCCAGATGATGCGCGAAGCACTGGAAGCGGGTGCTCGCGGTTACGTTGTGAAATCCAACGCGGCTCGAGATTTGCTGGCAGCCGTAGAAGCCGTAAGCCAGCATCGAGTGTTTACCGCTCTCAATGAACGAGCCTATCCGCATGTGAGCTAGGCCGCGTGGCCTGCTTTGACCGGACTCTGGGGAAAGGGCAGATTTATGGCGCTGAGAATCCTTCTGGCAGACGATCATGAAATTGTGCGCAGAGGCTTGCGCGCTCTCCTTGAAAAGCACGAAGGCTGGGAGGTGTGCGGCGAGGCGAGCGACGGTCGCGAAGCTGTAGAAAAAGCTTTGCAGCTTAAACCCGACGTCGTCATCGTCGACATCGGCATGCCCAACCTGAATGGCTTGGACACCACACGGCAGCTCCTCCAGCATGATCCGCACTTCAAGGTCATCGTGCTTACCATTACCGACTCGGATCAGGTGATCCGCGAGGCTCTCGATGCCGGTGCTCGTGGCTTTGTCCTTAAATCCGACGCCGCGCGGGATCTGGTCTCCGCCGTCGAGGCTCTCCAGAACAAACGTATGTTCTTCACGCCGCGCGTAAATGACCTGGTACTGGCCGGCTTCCTGGAGAAGGGTCAGAAGGTATCGAGAAACGAAGCCCCGAAGCTGCCGACGTTAACAGCCCGCGAGCGAGAGATCACTCAATTGCTTGCCGAAGGGAATAGCTCCAAGGAAGTGGCATCGCTCCTGAACCTGAGCACCAAGACTGTGGAAACTCATCGCAGCAATATCATGCGGAAATTAAGCTTCCATTCGATTCGCGACCTGGTTGTCTATGCGATCAAGAACAACCTGATTCAGATTGAACTGCCGCCGCCGCCGAAGTCACCAACGGGACCGACCGCGGCCTGATCCATACAGCCCGCTTCTTACTTTACGGCCTCTCCGGGATAGTACCCGGTCCTGGTACGAACGGTGACGTGGTTGTGCGCTGTGCCTCTCGCTTCCACCCGAATCCTCTGGTATCCCGTCCCGATGTTGCCTCCCGGATTGTATGCCAGCGTGTATTGGCTTCGAATGTCATGTGCGATCGATCGGGTGATCGAATCCACCTCGTCCAGATTCTGGGGGAAATATGCGCCGCCGCCCGTACTCGCTGCAAGGCTTTGTAATGCTTCGCGGCCGGAGCGCGTCATTCCCTGGTTCATCAAACCGATCGCATACAGGGCAGCTCCTTTATTCGACTGTAACTTCCGCAAGGCATCCTGCAAGGTTTCACGGCTCATGTTGTCCTGCCCGTCCGTGATCACGAGCAATACCTTCTTATCCGGCCGTGGATTGTTCCGCAGATGGAAATCCGATGACACCACCGCATCGTAGAGAGCCGTGCTTCCGCGACTCGAGACTTGATGCAAGGCGGTCTGGAGCAGATTTACATCGGACGTGAAATCCTGGTCTAGATAAGGTGTTTGACTGAAGTTGACGACAAATACCTCATCTTCAGGATTGCTCGCCCGGATCAGGTTTAATACCGCCTGGTTCACCTTCGCGCGCTTATCGCGCATCGAGCCGGAGTTATCGATCACAATTCCAATCGCTACCGGCACATCTTCTCTTCGGAATGAAGTAATTGTTTCTGGCTGTCCATTCTGATAGACCGAAAAAGCGTTGCGATCCAGTGACGTGACCAGCTTGCCATAATCATCGACAACGGTTGCGTGCAGCACAACCTCCTGTACCTGCTTCCTGAAAACGAATCTGCCTTGATCCTCCGAGCTTTGAATCGGAGAAATCGATGGCTCCCCTGGTTTCTGGTCAGTAGGTTGCGATGGGTTGGATTCCTGCTGTGCGGAAGCGGGTGGCTGCGAGGTTCGGGGCGGCAGAGCCATCGGGTCGTCCTGAGTTGCTGCCCATCCGCACGAAATTACCGCGAACGCAGCCAGAGGAAAACTGCGTCGTAGAAATGAGTGGAGACGAGATGTGAATTTTGCACACATGCGCAGCCCTCCCGTGAATATTTTCAGATGCAATACCGCGGCCCTCGGTTAACGCATTTGTGTCCAAGGATTATTTGGAGAGTCGCATCGGCTTGAGGTACTACGGTCTTCCCTGTAGATTCGGCACAAGAAGCCTGCCTGCAACGCGCGTTCCACTATTGGCAAAACTTACACAGAGTCTTCGACGAGGATTCGGTGTTGGTATTCGGTAGCAAGAGGATAGGCGTTTGGCAGCATGTGTGCTACTAGGGAAGAAGGTAGATGCTTCCAGGTGTCTGAATGACTGATTCCGAATAACTTACAGCACGGATCCGTTTGGAGTCCGTCCGTCTCGGAGGTGGACAAATGCTCCGAATTCTTATCGCAGATGATCACGAAGTTGCCCGGCGCGGCATACGATCTCTTTTGGAAAGCCATCCCGAATGGGAAGTGTGCGCCGAAGCCAAAGATGGACGCGACGCAGTCGAATTGGCGACTAACATAAAGCCCGACCTGGTTCTGCTTGATATCGGCATGCCGAATTTGAATGGGTTGGAAGCCGCCCGGCAAATTCTGGCAACCAGTCCGAATGTAGCGATCCTGATTTTGACTATGCACGATTCGGACAACGTCATCAGAGAGGTCTTGCGCGCCGGCGCTCGCGGATTCCTTCTTAAATCCGATGCCGGCCGCGATCTGGTCGCCGCGGTGGATGCTCTCGAGAGCCAGAAAACATTTTTCACGCCCCGCGTGAGTCAGATGGTGTTGGACGGGTTCCTGAGCCGCGAAAAAAACCATTCCAACATCGATGAAACCGCTGACCCCTCGGACAACCTTCTCACATCACGCGAGCGTGAGGTGATCCAACTCTTGGCTGAAGGGCGGACAAGCAAGGAAGTAGCTGTGACCCTGAATCTGAGCGTCAAGACCGCCGAGACACATCGTACCAACCTCATGCGCAAGCTAGGTCTACATTCCGTCGCCGATTTGACTCGCTATGCCGTACGGAACGGAATTGTCCACGTATTTTGAGGTGATGGAGGGCTTGATACCGATAACACTCTATGGACCCGTTGACGAGCAGCGCGTAAAAAAGTGCTGACGACTACCGTCTGGGTCAGGCGCTAACCCACCACAGGGTCGACAGATCCGAAGCAAAGCTTCGTCGTTCGGAGAATGTAAATCATGAATCGAATGACGACACATTTGACATTCTGTCTACTGATGATTGCGCCAGGAGCTTTTCCTCAGCAATCAACCCCTCAGACCCCGGAAGATGCATATACCAGTCGTGAGTTGATTGCCTGGTCCCAGTTGCAGAATCCTCAACCAACGCCCCAGCCATTGCCGCCCCGGGATGCTCCAGTACCGCAACCGGAGCAGCCTCAAGACCAACATGCTAAGTTGCCCGCCGATCCGCAGAAGCAGCAGGAACCTGCCCAGTCTTACGCGGGAGAGGTCATCAAAAGTGGAAATCAGTATGTTCTCCAAATGGGGGACAACACGAAGTATCAACTCAACGCCAATGGAATCCTCGGAGTCTACGCGAATCAGAATGTAAAAGTCGTGGGGAATATCGATCCGAATGCCAGATCCATTCGGGTCCTAAAAGTTGAGCCTTTCTTCTAGCCCAAAGAGCCTTTCCTCCCCTGTAAGAGCCTTACATGATTCACCCTAGTGCCTGGAGCTAAGAATGTTTGTATCCTTTACAAACTTGCCTGCGCCGTAGAAGGGTTCAGACCGCCTTCCGCTTAGCCCGGCTTCGGAGTTCAATCATGATCACTGACGGAACCGCAGCTTACGGAATGTACTCGCGCAATGTCGCGTTGCCCGAGGTTGTTTCTGCACTCAATCGGGCCGGTTACCATAATGAAAACATCTGCATGGTCCTTTCGCCCGCTCACCCCGATGCGGGGATCTTCCATGACACGACGAACTACGTTACAGGAGCAGGGAGCGCGACAACTGCACGCATGATCCGCTGGTTCTCGGAATTTGGGGCCGTGGTGATTCCCACTGTTGGCGTATTCATTCGGTCACAGGCGTTCCTGAAAGCCCTGTTCGCAGAAAAGAATTCATCTGCGCTCTCGCGTGGTTCTAGAACCTTGATAGACCTTGGGTTTTCAGCTGACGAGGCGAAAAGGCTGGGTCACCAGCTCTGCGATGTGGGCGCGCTAGTGTATGTTTCATGCGCTGAGAACGCGAAAGCGATGAGCGCAATTGAGCTCCTTCGGCGCACTGGTGCCCAGGAAGCGGCGAGTCTCGGAGCAATCCAAGCCGCTGCGGCGGCAGCCTAGCCCGCGAACGGTCCTATCGGCAGCAAACAATCGGAAAGACTGCCTCTTGAGAGCAATTTCTACCTTGTTCCCTGTCCAACAATGCCCCGGTGTTGCGCTTGCACTGATGGGTTTGTTCTTCCATTTGAGAAGGTAACCGGAAAGCCCCTTCTGATTGCGAATGGCAAGGCATGTGCTGTCTCCTTTGTGCCAACTTCTCCGTTTAACAACGCATCCATAATTGTCGCGTTGCCGGGAGATCCGCATGAAGACCAAACACGTGTGCCTCGAAATCGTCCTGCTCGGGACAGCAGTCGCTCTTGCTTTGGCCCTGCTCTTTGCTACCTTGGGAGCGGCAGCATTGGTCGCAGTCGGTCAAACAGCGCAAGCCGGCCCGGTAACAGCCAAGTCCTTCGAAGGCATGATCACCTGCTCTCGCTGCGGCGCAAGACATCAGCCCGCTCTTGATCGTTCAGCAAGTACTTGCGTCCGAGTCTGCGTCCACGGGGGCGCAGCTTTCGCGCTGATTCAGAACGAATCCATCTACCTCCTCGAAGGCGACCCCGGCTCGTTCAAGAAGCTTGCTGGCCAGCGCGCTCGGGTCGTCGGTACGCGCACTGGAAACACGATCAAAGTTGCTTCTATAGCTTCCGAGAGTTGAGGTTTGTTGTGAATGATCTGCTCTGGCGTTGCGATTAAACGCACGGAGGTGCGATGAAATGAAAGACATCCTTTTTCGCTTGTTAATGGCGGCTGCTTTGACCTTGGCCGCGTTCGCACTTTCGTCGTCGGCACATGGCCAGCAGGGAGATGAAGACGCCATACCGACGAATTGCAGAATGTGACTAAAATCAATGGCTGCCGTTGCAGATTCCCGAGCATCTGACTGGCATGTATCCCGACAAAGAACTTCAATCGCACCA
Organism: Terriglobia bacterium; assembly: GCA_020073385.1. Taxonomy (GTDB): domain Bacteria; phylum Acidobacteriota; class Terriglobia; order Terriglobales; family Acidobacteriaceae; genus Sulfotelmatobacter. The sequence continues at coordinate 19,481 of JAIQFH010000030.1, forward strand.
CCAGTTCCGGACTCGGCCGAGCCGTATCCTTCGCCAATTCAGGATCCTGTCGATCCGCCCGAAAACCCTGATGCCCCGGTCAGAGAACCAGATCCAGAAGACCCAGGACAAATCTGATATCCCTCCCAATCCCAGCCCGCATCTTAGGTGAAATGATCGTTGGGAATCCAAATGCCGGGAAACGAACTGCAACCATTGCTGTCGCGGTGGCGCTGATGATCATTATCCTTACCGCAATCATCACGCTTCGCAAGAGGACTGCCCCTGCGAAGGAACCGCCCCTTCACCCATCCGTGACGATCTGTACGGTCTTCTGAACCCGCCAGGCGCGGTCGAGCAGATCAGCGGCTTGAATTTGGCGCAATCTTCCACAGTTGTGCAAGAGCCTTGGCCGCGTCAGACAGCGCCTTCTTCTCCCTGTTCGCCGAAGACTCCACGGCGACGCGCGGTCGCTGCAGGATGGGCCTGCGATAGTTCGACGCTTTGCCGGTCACGCTGGTCTGATAGATGTCACGCACAGCATTCTCAAATGTGCGCTTTAGATTGATGCTCATACTGGGAACTTGCGCTGATGGAACCTGCGCCACGGGTTTGCTCGCCATTAGAGGGAAACTCGACTTTCTCGGTTTCCTGCACTCTAAGATGACTGGCGAGGGCTAACAATACAGCATTGCACCAACTGGAAGCACTGCATTTACCTAGGAGGCGTCTGTCTGGAGAGCATGAATCCGGGCCCGGCACTAGAAGGCGGCTACTATGCGGCGTTGGCTCGCGAGTCCACGCAGTTCCGTAATGCCCGCAAGAAGTACAATGCGTCGTCCAGAATCAGGGCTTCTTCAATGTGGTCGGAATCAACTCCGAATAGCTCTTTTACGCGATTCAGGATCGCCCTTTCGGGCCTCGGCAATTCTTGCGGGAATCAACTGCCGATCCGTCTCAAACAGTGCAGCCTGATACAGAGCGTGCCAGGAGGTGCTGGAATTTCCCGAGGAAATAGGAGGGGAGGATGCTTTTCCATCTGAATTCTCGAAGCGGCGAAATGTCCAAACGATGCGGTAAGATAACCTCACACCATTAGGCGGCCCATACGGTAATCGCCGTATTTTTCCGCTACTCAGCGTGGGAGTTTGTGGAAGGGCGTGGCGCCCTTCCACGGGTTTCAGTCAGGCTGCACGTCGGGATGAACTCTTGGTTCTTCTCTTTCCTTCTCCGCCCTCTGCTCCCTGGTATTCCTTTCCTTCGCCGGCTTCTTGGGCCTGCCGGTTGATTTCCGCCGCCAACTGGGTCAGTTTCTCATCTGTTTGTTTCTCTTCGTCGAGCGTCTGCTGCAGCAGGGAAACGTGTTCGTCTTCTCCCAACAGTCGCGCGAATTCCCTCGCAGTTCCATAGGCGGCGATTTCATAATGCTCAACCCTTTGGGCGGCGCCAATCATGGCAGCATCCATCACCGCGGCCTCATAGTCTTCTTGCATGGTTTCGGCGCCTTCCTTTACTAAACCTTCCATTCCAAGGCACTTCTTGCCGGTTGCTTTCTCCTCCAGCATGTCGAATATCTGTTCAAGACGTGAAACGTGTTCCGATGTCTGCCGGAGATGTTCTTCGAAACCCTGGCGTAATTCGGCGTTCGAAGAGGCTTTTGCCAGTTTCGGCAATGCCTTTGTCAGCTGGGTCTCCGCGTTATAGAGATCCATCAATTCATCAATATAGAGTTCCCGCAGCGAACCCTTTGGCATCGCATTTTCTCCTTTAGTTTTCCCTAGCGACGAGCGGAGCACTTTCGCAGGGCTAATACCCGAAAGTTATTTTCTCGTGCGGAGGCACACAATACCCCAGATGCTGTAAGGGGAACGCTGTTAGGAGGCTTCCGGCTATCCGCTTTCAGTTGCGCCGGTTCCAATGCGGACAAGCGAATAAGAAACGAGTTGATGTCTAGAACCCGTACTTGGCGACGACCTTCTTCTCCTTTTTTCCAATCACCGCAATTGCTGCGTGCTGTGCACGCAAAGCAAACACAATCGGCGAGCCCGTCGCCTGATCTCGAATGTTAAGGCTCGCGTCTTGGTCTGAATCAGACACAAAAACATAGAGAATCGAATCTGCCATTACGGTCGGGAAAACCAGCACGCCCGGCGGGATCGGAGTACTGGCCGTGAAAGGTGGTGCCAAATTTATCCGCGCAGCCACCCGGGAATAGAGGTCAGCGGTCGATTGCAGGTCCTCCGCCAGTTCCACGGGATACGCCGCCCAATAAATGCGCCCTTTGCCGTGCGGAATCTCCTTGAACGTCGAGTCATCTTCAAATTTCAACGAATCCAGCCAATTCTGCTGTTGCTGGCCGAAGGCAAGCGAGATCCGGCGTTCGCCAAGCTTCAATTCGGCATTGTGATAGACCAGCGGCTCGGCATGCCCTTTGATCCCAAGTTCGAGAGCTCGATGTTTCTGCTGCCAATGCTCGTCCCGCTCGACGGGGCCCGTAATCAGCAGATTCCCGCCCGTGTCTACGTACTTCATCAATGCTGTCCATGCCGCATCGCTTAGCGCCTGCGGCGACGGGAGAATGGCGAGTTTCGGATTTCCGAGCCGTTCGATCTGATTTTCAGCGACCACATAGGCCGGCAGCCGGGCCAGATATGTCAAAGCGCGCACGGCGCGCCGCTGGGCTTCCAGTTGGAAATCGGCCAGCACCGAATATTGAGCCGCCTGCGAGGTGACGATCGCAACTGGCGGAAGTTGAGGATCTCTCAGGTGCTCCTGTAATGAAGAAGCAAATCGGGCAAACTCCCGCAGCAGTGTAGCCTCCGGCTTTTCCGTGTAGTCGGTTCGCACTGCCCCGATCGGCGTCTCGTTGCTCTCTGTCATATCCGAATTCGTATTCCATAGCCATTCAATCGCCCCCGTTCCCTGTATGAACGATGACGCGACCTTCCGTTCAAGAAGGGCAGCCTCATCCTCCGGTGTACGCCGCGCGACCTCGTCGAGATTCAACTCCCGCTGCAGTCCCGTTTCCTGGATGAGCATGGCCTCACCCGGCTGCTTCGCCGCGAGCGAATCCCAAAGAATGTAGTCGTTCTGCCACCAGGAGTGGTTCGTCGTGAAGTCGACCGACGAGCCCCAGAACGCCGGCGAAAGACGGTCCTGAATCCCGCCTTCATCCTGCCCCACGGTGACCAGCTGTTGAGAGCCAGTCGCGCGGATGGTCTCCCGCATCGTACGCGCCCATTGTGCAAATGACTCCTGCGCGAAAAGAACGTAGTCGTTCACCCGCAGAGAGTTGATACCCACGTACATGCCTCGCGGGGAAAACTCCGTTTCGCTGGGAAGAGGAATCGTTCCGGCGATGGACTGTGCTGGAACATTCCACATCGCAGCCAGCTTGCTGCGATCCGGGTAGCGTTTGCTCAGCCATTCGTTCCAGGCCGCCAGCTCAATGGAATCGCCGTTGGGTCGCATCGTCCACAGATGCTGCGAGAAACTCGGCTCGTTAATAAGGTCCCATGCGAGAAAAGGCACGTCGTGGAAACGCGCGACCACCGCGGAGATTAGAGTTTGCTGTCTTCGCACCGCCGCTGGGTCCAGGAATGCGTTGCTGCCACCGAGAACATCGGGCAAGAAAGCAAAGAAATTGAACTGCACTGGCAAGCTATATTTGCGAGCGGTCATGAGATAGGCTTCCAGCGTGCGCAGCGTCCGCTCGTAGGGCTGCCCGTTCTCATCGCAAAACTTATCCCAGCCAGTCCACCACCCGGTGCGGATCATGTTCAGTCCGGCATCATGGATACGTCCGAGATCCTGATTCCACACATAAACATTCGGATGCTCGAAGAACAGCCGCTGCACTTCGCTCGACATGTATGTCGTGCCCACCACCGCCAGGGGATGACCGTCGAGTTCAAAGAAATCGCGATTGACGCCGAGATGCGGACCAGATCGAAGGTATGCTTCGTCGCGAATCCAGAATCCCGAGTGATAGATGGCCAGTACTCGGTCGCCCTCCTGCAACTGCGCCTCGACAACGAAAAATCCCTTACCAGTAGGAGGCGGTAACACCATCGGTCCGATCGAAGGCACCGCTCCGCTCACAGTCGCGCGATTCGAAGGCTCAGACTCAGGGAAGGCCGTAACCTTCGCCGACAGCCCACTCCCGGGTGTTGCTGCATGCCAATCGACTTGCAGTTCTACTGGCTCGCCCGGAAAATAGAGCGGCAACACAGGACGCACGGCAAATTGCAGTTCGCCTTCCCGCGCCCGATTCAGCAGAGACTGGATCAGTTCCTTATTGTCAAAGAACTCGCGCCCGAGCTCCGCATTCACCAGAATCCAGCGTCCACCATCGAACCCGTTTCGGTCGTGATCCACCTGAATTGCCGGTGCAGATAACTTGCGGCCATCCTTGACGCCCCATGCAAGTGTGTCCAGCCTCGCATCGAGTGACCCTGCAGCGCCGCCCCGTTGGTACAAATCCACGGCACTAAGGCGGATTACCGGGCTGAACGCTCTCTTCCAGGAGAAGGCCGGCACTCTAAGCGTTAGCTCGGGATTGCTCTGGAACTGAAGACCATCCGATCCCGGAGTCTCCTGATACTGATCAATCATCAGCGGGCGGATGAACCTCACGCTGTAGTCCCGCAGATGCCATCCCTGCGGATCACGGTATGCCGCGCGCGTAAACGGCATTCCACCGAGCACCAGAAGATTTCCTCCGCGATCCAGAAAGCTCTTGATCGCCGGCCAACTCGCTTCAGGGAAGGCCGAGCCATAGGGCAGCACTAGTACATGAGATGATTGAGACGAAAGGGCTGCGGGAAGTTGATCAGCCCCGACCTTGCTCACATCAGCGAACAGGGCCGCCAACTGTTGTTCGGAAGGGGTGACGGAATCCGCCGCCGGAAATCCCGGTTCGCTCAACACCACTACATCACCCAGAGCGTTTTGAGCCAACACTAGAGTCTTACTGCCAAGGACAGCGGCAATAAAGAGGCCGAATAGAATTGCTCTGCGCATAAAAGAACCCGGCATTTGAGGACCTGCAAGATTGAAGATGATTGCTGGAAACGACTGAGTCTCCTGTAATGGTAGCGGATTGTCAAGCTACAGAATCGATTTTGTAGAGGCTCGACACGCTCCCGTCCAGAAGAAAAATCGGCCAAACCGCGCTTCGGCGATGTATGATGGCGGCGTTCATGCAATTCATAACCCCTCGGAGGGGATAAGAACTCATGGCGTTCACAACCCCCAGTACTTCTACGACAACCACAGCACCAGTCAACGGGCAGACCTACGGCGCGGCGCTTTCGGTCTTGACGACGCTGTTCTTCATATGGGGATCGCTTACGTCGCTGAACGACGTGCTCATTCCGTTCGCACAGAACGTTTTCAAATTAAACCTAGCCGAAAGTTTTCTGATTCAGACAGCGTTTTTCCTTGCCTACTTTATTGTTTCTATTCCCTCAGCGAAGATCATTGACTGGATCGGATATAAACGGGCGATTATTGTGGGGCTGAGCACCATGGTGGCGGCTTGCCTCCTGGTCTATCCCGCAGCGAAGATCCCATCCTTCCCCTTTTTCTTGGCAGCTCTGTTGATTCTGGCCGCCGGCATCACGGTACTGCAGGTTGCGGCTAATCCTTACGTAGCTGTGCTGGGCAGCCCAAAGACCGCCTCAAGCCGCTTGGTGCTGACCCAAGCCTTCAACTCTCTCGGAACGGCCGTTTTTCCGTGGGTGGGGGCTAGGCTGATCTTGAAAGAATCGGTGAGCGCAGCGGCCCAAAGCGCATCGCAAGATGCAGTGGTCAAGCTTTATGTCTACTTCTTTGCGATCGTTCTCGTTCTGTTGGCAATATTGTTTGCTGTTTTCAAACTCCCCAGAATGGAGGCCGCCGAGCATCACATCGGACAGAAAGTCGAAGATTCCGTGTGGAAGCATCCGAACCTGGTTTTTGGCGCCATTGGAATCTTCGTATATGTTGGCGCCGAAGTTGCGATAGGAAGCTCAATATCCAACTATCTGGCGCTGGACAATATCGGGCATTTTGCATCGAACGTGGCAGAGCCTGCGGCCCGCTACCTTGCAGCGAAAGCGGTTGCGGCACGATATATATCTATCTATTGGCTCGGAGCGATGGTTGGCCGGTTCATTGGATCGGCGGTTCTTCAGAAAGTGAAAACCTCGCGCGTGCTCGCGTTCTGCGCCATTATGACGACGTTACTCGTAACGATTTCGGTCGCCAGCAATGGGCGAGTGGCGATGTGGTGCATGCTGTCCGTAGGCCTGTTCAATTCGATCATGTTCCCTTGTATCTTCACGAGCGGTATCGCAGAGCTCGGGCAGCTTACCGGCGATGGATCGGGCATCTTGAACACCGCAATTGTTGGGGGAGCTTTAATTCCGTGGATCGTCGGCAAGGTTGCTGACGCTATCAATCATGCACACTATCCGACGATGACCCAGGGAGAACTGAGCTGGGGCCAAGGCATTCACTACGCGCTCATCATAGCCACATTCTGCTATCTGTACATCCTTTTCTACGCATTGAGCGGCTCGAAACCGAACAGCGAACGGCATGCAAAGGTGTGAGGGCGCCGGTTCTGAGACATGGGCCCGTGCAAATCGAAAGCGTGTGTGGAATCACTGACAAGGAGCAGCGGTCTGGTAGCATTGCCCTAGTTCTTGAACGGTAAGGGACAAGATTTAAAAGCCCATGGTGCAGGTCAAGAAGCCCGGCCAAAAGCCGCAGGTCATCACACTCAAATCGGTCGCGCAGCATTTAGGACTTACCCCAGGCACAGTCTCTGCCGTCCTCAACGATTCCCCGTCTGCCCGTTCCATTCCGCAGGAGACCAAGAACCGGATCCGCGCTGCCGCTAAGGAACTCAACTATCGTCCCAACTTCTTTGCCCGTACGCTTCGCAACAAACGCACCTACACGATTGGCGTGATCGCAGAAGAGATCGGCGATTCCTATAGTTCACCGATCATCAGCGGCATCGAGCAATACCTGAGAAAGCGCGACTATTTTTTTCTGACAGTTGTCCATCGCCACGATCCGGCGCTGCTGAGCCGCTATTCGCAACTCCTTTCTGAGCGCGGCGTCGAGGGGATTATCACCGTCGATACTACGGTGCAGGAAGCACCTATGTTGCCCACTGTGGCGATCGCGGGTCACAAGAAACTGAAGGGCATCACCAATATCGTGCTCGATCACAAACGGGCAGCTGTTCTGGCACTCAATCACCTCAAGGACCTGCATCATGAACGCATTGCGTTCATGAAGGGCAATCCGGTGAGTTCCGATTCAATGGACCGTTGGGATGCCATCTGTCAGGTGGCCGCCGAGATCGGGATCAATATTGATCCCGATCTAACCGTGCAGATCAACATGGACGATCCAACGCCAATGTTGGGTTATCCCTTCACCAAGCAACTGCTCGCTCGTCAGAAGCCATTTACCGCAATTTTCGCCTACAACGATATCTCTGCGATCGGGGCGATCCGTGCCCTCCAGGAACACGGCTTGCGAGTGCCGCAGGACATCTCTGTTCTCGGATTCGACGATATCCCCGGTGCGGCCTTTCATAGCCCCAGCCTGACGACGGTGCGGCAGCCGTTGAACCGCATGGGAGAAGTCGCTGCCCAGACTCTGCTGGATCGCATTGAGGGCAAGAAGGAATATCCTTCGGAAATCGCGATCGAGCCCGAACTAGTCGTGCGGGAATCCACTGCGGTCGCACCCGGCTCCTGCTAGGATCACACAAGCGACCGTGTGTCCGCCCAGGGACGCAGTCGCTCCACTCATGCCCGCCGCCGCAACGCGCACTACCTCCGCTTCTGCCCGCGCTCTCACATGTGCCGCGTACGTCTCATTCGTTCCCATCGGAATCGCCACCGTGCTTCTCGGACCCATGTTGCCGACGCTTTCGGCGCGCTGGTCGTTGAACTACTCGCAGGCAGGCCTTTTCTTCCCCGTTCAGTATGTTGCTTCTACCTGTGCCGTGGGTTTCTCGGGAGTCCTGGCTTCCTGGCGCGGATATCGCTTCGCAATGAAAGCTGGACTTCTCCTCGTCGCCATCGGTCTGGCCTTTTTGCTTGCCGGCCCGAAATGGTGTGCCGCTCTTTGCATTGCAGCGTATGGCGCGGGACTCGGCTTGGCAGTTCCTGCAGCAAACCTGATGGTTGCGGCAGTGAATCCGGAACGCAGAAGCGCAACCCTGAATCTTCTGAACTTCTTCTGGAGCACAGGCGCGGTGGCCTGTCCCTTCCTGGTAGCGGCGGTCGCCAAGACTCAACATATTTCATTCTTTCTGCTATGCGTGTCCGGTTTCTCTCTTACCGTATCGATGGGGATCGCGTTGATGGGCAGCGGCATCGTCGAACCGGCAGCGACATTGGACAAAGGGCCAGTCCTGTCCCTGATTCGTGCGAACACTCACCTATTCTCAATTCTCGCCCTGCTTTTTTTTCTTTACGTCGGGGTGGAAAACGCCTTTGGACAATGGATGGCTTCCTATGTGAAGAGTCTCGGAACCTTAACCCTAGCCACCGCTTTGGCCACTCCCTCCTTCTTCTATGCCTCGCTAACGATCGGCCGAATGCTGGCGCCCGCTCTGTTTCGGATCTTCAGTGAAACCCGGTTGGTCCAGACAGGTTTACTTCTGGCGTGTGCGGGCATGGCTGGACTGATCCTTTCGCGAGCACTGCCCGGCGTGGTAGCCAGCGCATGCGCCGCTGGCTTCGGTCTCTCATACGTCTACCCCATTACAATTTCACTCTTGTCCCGGGAGTTCGTCTCCCCGCGCATCGGCTCGCTCATGTTCGTCCTGTCTAACATCGGAGGCGGTCTTCTCCCGTGGATCGTCGGTATCTCATCCACCCGATTCGGCACACTAAAGGCTGGATTGTTCGTGCCGCTGCTGGGATGCGTAATGATGTACTTCCTTTACCTTCGGAGTTGGCCCCCTTCAAATCCGACCGCTAACCATTCTGCCCGCTAGCCGGGTGATTCTCAGCGCTCGATACAACGGAAACAGAGGTTTGGGAAGTCGCATCATCGCCCATTCGCCAGGCCCGGGAGTGAGGACAAATCGGCTGACAAATCGCACCTGGTCGATGCGCCGCTCTCGCAAACGCAGCATCAGCCGAAAATAGGCAAGCGATTCAACATCGTATGTCTTCTCGTCGGAGATGTAGATTTCGACCTCCTCTGCCAATCGTCCAGCGGGTACGTCCTCAGGAAGGTTCTCCACGGCCGGCGCTGGAACAGGCGAGCCAAGCAATTTTTGGGCAAGCAGTAGGGTGACGCGGAGAATCCGCACGATACCCAGTTTCTGTGCACGATCGCCGATCCACTTCCAGTCGAGCGTCGGCAGACTGCTGATCCGCGCCAAATCGCATAACCAGATCAGCCGTCCCCACACGTGTTTCGCTGCATGCAGGGCCAGCACCACGAACAGATCTTCTGCCGCCAGTGACTTTACCTCTAAACTCGCAACTCTGGCCATCTGCGCTCGGCGGAATAATTCCCCGAGATCAAGATCCACCGCATAAAAACGTGGCTGAATGCCCCACTGAACCTCCAGCAGATTCCTTCCGGCGGTACCGTCGAATGCGCACTCGTACCCCGATTTCAAATACGCCGCTTCCTCGTCTTCCGAAAGCCTCATATGAGGCGTATACCCGAGTTCCCCCACCGCCTCCCGAATGCGTTTCAGGTCCTTCGCATGAATCAGCAGGTCGATATCCCCAGACTGGCGCAAAGCAATGTCGCCGTAGACAGCCTCCACCAACGCCAGGCCTTTGTAGGGTATGAACTCGATGTCAGCCTTCGACAGTCGGTCGACAATACGAATAAATTCGCGCGAGAGAAACAGCGCTTTATGAAGATTTGCCTGATAACTTTGTTTCAGAGTAGTGAGCGCCTCGGCAGGAACTTGCCCCCCCAAACTCAAAAGGGACTGCGCCAGAATCGGCTGCACCCCGTGATGTTCCGCGAGACTAAGGAGGGCATTCCAGCGAACTTGGGGACTCAGCAGCCCGCGAATTCGAGTCGTTTTCTCTTCGGCAGAGACGCCGGCGCACGCAGCCCGCAGCAAAGACCACTCGGTCTCAAGCGCCGCAGAAGAGCCAGGCATATTTCCGCTAAAAGTACATGGGAGAAGTGCTCATGCGATTGCGCCACTCGGTTGAGTTATCGAGTTTGCCGGCACGAGGCGAATTTGCACCAGATCGCGTGCCGCCTGCTTCTTCGCGAGCATGTTTGCCGATGGGATTCCTGTTCGCGCCAACGATTTCTCGCAGTCCTGCGATGACGGCCCGCGCATGTTTCCCTCCATGAACGCCAGCCCCGGACACCGTGAGCAACTCCCAACGTGCGAGCAAGAAGTACAGGTCGTCAGATCCTTCAGGCGGATTGAGCGCACTTCCTTCATCCGCTCCGAGTGCCGCCAAATGTCGAGGAACCGCTGGTTTCTAACATTTCCAGTGGGAAGGGGAAACTGCACGCAAGGGAACACTTCGCCATACGGCGATACATAACAGGTAGTGTGGCCGGCGCTGCACGGCAAAGCCGAGAGCGCATCTTCATCCGCCGGAGCGGCGATCGTACAAAACTCCTCCACATCCCCGACCAGCCCCCGATCGCGAAACACCTGGCGCAGCTCATCATGGCTCACTCCGAGCTGCAATACCGAGCGATCGCCGTCCATCATGGGGGTGATCGTCGGGTCCAGGGTGCACTCGATTCCTAGTTTCTCTGCCAGTGCTCTTACGCCCTGGTAATCCTGCAGATTCTGCACCATCAGCACGTTGGCGAATATCACCCGCAGCCCTTGCGATTTCAGAAAGCGCGCAGCGTCCAAAGATCTCTGCAATGAGCCCGGCACCAGGGTGATCGCATCATGCACCTCCGCCCGGTGGGAGTAGATGCTGATCTGGATCGACTCGACGCCGATATCCCGAATCCGCGCCGCCTGGCGCTCATGAATCATGATCGCATTCGTTTTGAGTTTCACGCAGAACTGACGCTCGAGCCGCGCGTATTCGAGAATCTCGAAAAAGTCTTTGCGCAAAAAGATTTCGCCGCCGCTTAGCGTCAGAATGAAAACCCCGGCGTCCGCCATCTCGTCCAGCAGGTGTTTGATCTCCGCCGTTGTCATCTCGCCATGATCTTCGTGGTCGAGATAACAATGAACACACCGCTCGTTGCAGCGATAGGTCAGATCGAGTTGCACGCTGAGCGGGATGTTCCGCGCCAGCGCCTTCTCAGTCATTTGTTCGAGCAACCCGTTCATTCCGAATCTCCGCGGACGATTGGCTCTTCGGATATCTGTAGGATTCCGTGGCTCGCAAGATCCCGCGCCAAGGTCTCCGCGTCTCGCAGTGCTTCGCCGGGCTCTATCTCAAATTCTGTGCAGATCTTTGGTTGAACGATCTGTTCGAGCGGAGTTGCTCCATCGGCCGCTTGCCATAGAATGGTTGCCGTCTTGTTCAGTGTAAAAAGCGTCGAGTCCCGCCCCGACATGATCATCATCTCGCCGTCGAGACTTCTTGCCGCCACGCGCGGATTGCGGGCCACATAGAGGCTATTCATCGAATCAACTCCCAAACCCGGGCATCGGGGAAGAAGGTCAGCCTCGACACCGGTACACGGCTGACAAACTCGAATGCCGCGTGAAAAGTTGCTTGCACCAGTTCCTCATCCTCGGCGAAAAACAGAAGATTCGCAAGCAGAGAGCGCGCCGCTTCACCCGCCGGGAGGGGATCAATTCGGTATTCGCGTCCTTTAGCCAGTAAGTAGAGCGCGCTGATCGGTGCCGAAACATTCTCTCCCAGCTTGGCCAATTCTCCGGTGAAGGGTGTTCCAAATGCCACGTACCCGTCATCGCACTTTCGCACGTACGAAATCTCGTCGGTTAGAAGGGTAACGTCGGCAGGAGCCAACCGCGATATTGTTGTCTTCCCCGCCTCCGATACTCCGGCAAACAGGAAGGCTTTCCCGTTGCGAATCGCGCTGGCCGAATGCAGCAGGAACCCTCCCTGCTTGGCCAGCACCAGCGTGTGCACAATGCGCAGCACCGCATCAATCGAGTACGGGTTGGCCGACTGCCGAATCCATCCTCGTTTCGAGGCCGGTTGCCACTCCGCAAGAAAATCGCCCCGCCGGAATGACCACCTATCCCGCTGATGCTTCACCTCGACCTGGTTTGGCCGAAATTCTACTCTTTCTTCCCGCCAGCAAGCAAACGGGTTTTGCGATGCTCCCAACCTTAATTCTGAAGACTGCACTCTTAATAGGTACAACTTACAATAGTCGGAGTCCTCCCAATTGTGACATCATCAAGGAACGACTACCGTAGCGGATACTGAGTGGGGGGTTTAAGAAAAAGAATTGAGCGGATACGAGACCACAGAAGCCATGGATCAAGCTGTGCGCACCAGTGAAGTCAGGAATGTCCTGACGATCGAAGAGATTCAGCATCTGGCCGTCGAGGGTGGCCAGTCGGCAGAGACCCTCATGAACGTCGTCGCTCTGATTGCCAAGAGGTTCCGAACCGACGTTTGCTCGGCCTATTTGCTCGAACCCGATCGCGCCAACCTCGTTTTGGCCGCGACCGTCGGGCTTCGCCGCGAATGCATCGGGAATTTGCGCATGGCGGTCAACGAAGGATTGACCGGACTTGTCGCCGAGCAAGTCCAGGCGGTCGCCGTCAGCCAGGTCAAAAACCATCCTCGGTTCAAGTACTTTCGCGATTCAGGGGAAGATGCTTACCAGTCCTTTCTTGGCGTGCCCCTGATTGATCGAGGAATTCTCCAGGGTGTCCTCGTCGTCCAGACCATCGAAGCTCGTACCTTCGGTACCGATGAGATACGCATGTTGACTGATGCGGCCTCTCAGGTCGCACCCATCGTCAGCGAAGCGCGTACTCTGGATCGCTTCATTGCCCCCTTGCAGGAACGCCTCTGGACCTTGGCCCGCAATCTGTGGTGGAGTTGGGACCACAACTCCGCAAGTCTGTTCCTGGATCTGGATCCCGCGCGCTGGAATGAACTCAACCACAATCCGATTGCCCTGTTGAACGAGATGCCGCTGGCGAAGCTTGAAACTCGCGCCACGGAACTCATGCTGCACAGCCGGGTGAACTACGCCTATCGCCGCATGCTGGAATACCTCGAGGCCGACCGTACCTGGGGCACCCGCCACGCTGGCGTTCTGCGGCCTCACCCCGTCGCGTATTTCTCCGCCGAGTTCGGATTGCACGAATCATTGCCAATCTATTCCGGAGGCCTCGGCGTGCTGGCCGGAGATCACATCAAAAGCTCTTCCGATCTTGATATTCCTCTGGTCGGCATCGGCCTGTTTTATCCGCAAGGATATTTCCGCCAACATCTCGATCTCAGCGGATGGCAACGCGAGGAGTATCTCGAAACCGACGTCAATCAATTGCCCATGGAGTCGGCCATCGGAAAGGACGGCCGCCCCGTTGTAGTCTCCATCGAGACTCGAAGCGGCAGGCTCCAAGCCAAAGTCTGGCGCGTGAAAGTCGGCCGCCGCGATCTTTACCTGCTCGACTCCGACGTCGATGGCAACGCTCCGGAGGACCGCGAACTTACGTCCCGCCTCTACGGCGGCGACCTTCGCATCCGAATCCGGCAGGAGTTGTTGCTCGGCGTGGGTGGACTGCGCGCCCTCAAGGCCCTGGGAATTTCTCCCGGCGTCCTTCACCTCAATGAAGGCCACAGCGCTTTTGCGGTGCTGGAAGCGATTCGCATGCGTATGGAAGATGAAGGGATCGCGTTCGATGCCGCCGTCCCACGCGTTTCCCGCGAAGTCGTGTTCACCACCCACACGCCGGTTCCCGCCGGACACGACCGTTTCGACGCCCGTCTGGTCGAAGAACACATCGGTCCCCTACGCGAAGCCATCGGGCTTTCTCAGGACAGCCTGATGGGGCTCGGCCGCGAGAATCCCTCAAACAACGACGAACTTTTCTGCATGACGGTCCTGGCCCTCCGTCTTTCGCGGCGCGCCAATGCCGTCTCCGCGTTGCACGGCGAGGTCTCGCGCGCCATGTGGACCGGACTCTTCAAAGACAAAGCGGAAGACGAGATTCCCATCGGGCACATCACCAACGGCGTCCACGTTCCTTCCTGGCTCGCCCCGCAGATGTTTCGCCTCTACGATCGTCACCTCGGCACCGACTGGCATCAACGTGGAAGCGAGGCGAAGATTTGGCTGGGTATCGAAAACGTCGACGACGGCGAACTCTGGGAGACTCACCTTAACCTGAAGTCGCAGTTGATCGAATTCGTTCGCAAGCGCGCCGTTGAACAAGCTGAGCGCCGTGGAGAGTCGCGCGAGGTCTTGCAGCGCCTTGAACGCGTGCTGAGCCCGGATGCTCTGACCATCGGATTTGCCCGCCGCTTTGCCACCTACAAGCGGGCGAATCTGATCTTGACCGACATCGAGCGCCTGGTCGCTATGGTGAATGATCCCAATCGCCCGGTTCAGTTCGTGTTCGCGGGCAAGGCCCATCCCCTCGACGAGCCTGGAAAGCGGGTATTGCAGCAAATCGCCGATCTCATGCGTGATCCCAAATTCCGCGATAGGTTCGTCTTCGTCGAGGATTACGACATCAACGTCGGGCGCCATTTCGTTCAGGGTGTCGATGTGTGGCTCAACAATCCCCGCCGTCCGCTCGAAGCGTCAGGCACCAGCGGACAGAAAGTGGTCCTGAACGGCGGGCTGAATCTGTCAGTTCTCGATGGCTGGTGGGCCGAGGCTTATGACGGGGTCAACGGCTTCGCCATCGGTACTGGCAAGACGCACTCCAACATGAACGTTCACGACAGCCGCGACGGCGAGGATCTGATGCGTACCCTCCGCGACGAAGTGATCCCGCTCTACTACCAGCGCGACCGCGACGGCCTTCCTCGTGGCTGGATCAAGCGCATGAAACGCACCATCCGTACTCTGGGCTGGCGCTTTAACGCCGACCGCATGGTCATGGATTACAGCCTCAAATGCTACGTTCCAGCGGCGGGTGGAACATCCAGCGATATGAGGGCGAATCCTTAGCCAACAAAGGCCTCCTCGCGTTCGAAAAAATTCCGGCTCCTCCTGAAACGAAAAGCTCGGTTGCGGCACTACTCCAATGAGCAGTAGAAGTCACTTTGTGGCACCTGCCGCTCACTTACGAAATCCCGACATGGAAGGCCTTTGGCAACCGGGGGGAAGCTTGGGCTCTTCAGATCGCCGGAACCGAACGGGGAAGCGGCTCCGGCGATCTTCGGGGGTTTTTTCACACGAGAAATCTCACGTCAATCCCTTCTCTTCAATATTCCGCAGCAGAGTCTTCATAAGGCGTCCCTCTGATTCACTCCTCTACCAAATGTATACGTGAATGCATGATCGCAAAGCTCTCGCGAAACTGCGAAGTCTGCCGGACTGCAGGATTGGTTGGATGAGTACGGGGTGTACTGAGGTGGACTACCGCAGGATGTTCCAGACAATCAGGAGAATGGTTGGCGCGCTCTGCTTGGCCGCCCCAGAAAGGGTGAGAACGCTCTCGTACGCTGAGCGAATCAGAGTAGTTTCCTTGTTCTCTTTCCACAGAGAACCGCGTATCCCCCACCCGGTTTGATGGGGGGCGCGGTCTTTCGCGGACCAGATTCGCTTGAGCGAATGCGCCAGGGCGGTCATTGCGCACGCCCCATGGCGCCGGAATCTGCCACGTGCCCGATTTCACGGCGGGCGCGCTTCCACCGCAACCGCGCGGTGGCGATGCTGATTCCGAGGAAGGCCGCGATCTCAGTCAGGGTGTGTCCCTGAATCTCTTTCAACAGAAACACTTCGCGATGAGCCTTGGGCAACTCAAGGGCTCTGAGGATCGTGCACTGGAAAGCCCCTGGATGCTGTAATCCTGAAACAGGTCTCCGGGCGCGTGACGGACACGCGTGAGTCACTGATCGCTCTCGAGTTGTGGTACCGGGTCTCATCGCCTTCTTTGACAATAGTGCCGTTTCCGGCCGTTTCGTTACACGGGGCCAATCTGCTCCCAGCGTTTTGTTCGAAGTGTTAAACTAGCTGCCACTCCACCATCCGCGAGGCCCGTTTCCTTGCAACTCCAGTCCTTTGACGAATCTTATGTAGAGCGTCTTCAGGCAGGAGACTTCCGAACGCAGGAACATTTCGTCGCGTACTTCAGCGAATTGATCCAGCTGAAGCTGCGCTCGCGTCTGCATTCACCGCAGGCGATTGAAGACGTCCGACAAGAAACCTTTACTCGCGTCTTCGCTGCGCTGCGGGGCGGAAAAATCCGTCAGCCCGATCGCCTTGGCGCGTTCGTGAACTCCATGTGCAACAACGTCTTGCTCGAACACTATCGGGCATCTTCGCGCGACAGTTCGCTGGACGACGAGGAACAACAGGACTTTCCGGCTACGAATGTGGACGTCCTTGGCGCCGTTGCTGCCAAACAAATGGGAGAGAAGATTCGCGAAATTCTGGAGGAGATGTCCGAGCGAGATCGAAGGCTGTTGCGGGAGATCTTCCTGGAGGAACGCGACAAGGATGAAGTCTGCAGCAACTTTGGCGTCGACCGCGAGTACCTCCGGGTGCTGCTGCACCGGGCCAAGCAATCCTTCAAGTCATTGTATTTAAAGAATGTTGCGGCTCGACCGCCAGGAGCTGTGGCCGTCGAAAAACGCTGAAACGATTTTGTGCCGCCGCACACTATTTGTTATGAGGGGAATCGACATGGACCATGATGAGGCGGTCCGACAAAAAGCCACGGAGAGGTACCTTCTGGACGAGCTCGATGCTGAGATCCGGGATCAGTTTGAGGAACACCTCTTTGACTGCCAGGATTGCGCGCTCGACCTGCGCGCCGGCGCTATGTTCGTGGAACAAGCGAAAGTGATTCTGGCTGAGCCTCCCGCCGTTTTGGTGGCGCGTGTTCCGGCTGTAGCCGCCAAGCCTGGATGGCTTGCCTGGCTGCGTCCCGCCTTTGCCGTGCCGGTATTGGCCTTGCTGCTGGCGGTGATCGGGTACCAAAACTTCGTTACGTATCCGAGTTTGGTCGCTACTGCAAATCAGCCTCAGGTCGGCCCCTGGACCTCCGTCAACGTCAGCACTCGCGGCACGGCTGCGGTTTCCATCAAGGCGCACAAGGGAGAAGGGTTCGGAGTCCTGGTAAACCTTCCTCCAGAAGATGGATTCGCTTCCTATACCTCCGACCTGTATAATCCCGCGGGGAAGAAAGAATGGTCGAGGCAGATTGCTACTGCCTCCCACGAAGACACCCGGCAGATTTACATTCCGGGTCACAATCTTGAGTCCGGAACCTACACTCTCGTCGTAAATGGCATCACCCCGGGGGGCGAGAGCAAGGAAATCAGCCGTCATCCGATTGACGTGCAAATTCAAAACTGAAGGCTCGTCTTAGATCGATCTGAAATCGCGAAGTCGCTTTGAAAGGGTGCGGCTTACAGCCGCGCCGTCAAGGCCATAGGAGAACGGGGGCTTCAGCCCCCTGAGGGCAAGGCGCCGAGTCAGATCAGTTCGAGCCTTGATCGAGTGAAACTCATGAAAGACAATCTCAGCTCCCACTATTTCCATGCGGAAGCCCACGCCCTGAGCGGAAAGCTTCAGCTTCCGTTCGAGCAGCAGATCAAGAAGCAGGCCTTCGTGAAACTCGAGGGCGAGAGTGAGAGGTTGCTTCTCGAAGGCGACCAGAAGCCGCTCAGCGATAAAAAGGCGCAGGAGAACTATCTCTCGCAGCACTCCAAGAACTACCGGCTGGAAGGAATCATTTCCTACTCCGCGGCTCACACGCAGGTCTCGGGTCATCGCAGCAAGAAGGATCCGAGAGCTTTCGTGACGCTCGCGACGTCCTCGGTAGAAAACCTGAACGTTCTGAACGTGGTAACCGCCGACAGGGTTGTGGGGCAGATTTCAACCACGCATCATCCGAACGAGTCTTCACCCCAGGTCACCTTTCTCGGCACTCACTTCGAGAATCTCCGGATTGCGCGCCATCAGACCGAGCCCGTCCTGAATCTTGCTTTTGCTGGAGATCGACCGCAAGGAAAAGACGCCTACTACCCGGCGCGGGGAACGTCTTTGATGTCGTCCATCGAGAAGCAGTACGAACGTCTGCGAACAGCTCTCAGGGGACTGGAGCCGAAGCACCGCGAAGTCATGCGCCTCGATGTCGAGGACAGTTGGCTTTCAAAGCAGTATCATGGGTTCTCCGATTTCAATTACGAAGCCCTTCAGCAAAAGGCTAAGGATGCCGCGGCCGCGAATGGCCCCAAGTGGGATGGCGTGACATGTTCTTTGGTCGAACAGGTCGTGATCGACGACATCAAGATCGACAAGAAGGACGGGGATCGGATTGTGATTCCTCCTCCCGCGCGATGCCTCGGCCACGTGATCCACGTGCCAGACTTCGGAACGATTTTTCTAGCCGAACTGAAGGTGAACCACAACTCGTTTCACCTGACGATGATCAGACTGGATCTGGGCTGCATAGCCGACGGCAGCGCCTCAATCGTGACGTGCAACGTGAACGGCAGGGGTGGGACATCGGGCGGAGGTGGAAGCACAACTCCGTAGCGAGTTCCGCACGTCCCCGCCTTTTCCTATTTCTGATTCCACTGGTTCTGGGACTCGTATCTGCCTGCAATCGACACGACCCTAGACTGATGTTTTCCCATGCCACCCAAACCTTCAGGCGTGGCGATATGGCTACTGCCACCGAAGAAGCAGACGCAGGATATAGAACCTTCCACAAACAATCCGACTGGTGTTGGAGATTCCTCATTCTCGAGGCGAACGCCCTTAGCTGGCGTGGAATGCACAAGCAAGTACTTGCTGTTTTTTCTTCAGAAGTTACTGATCCTCCCTCGCCCGAACTTGCGGTGGAGCGGGAAAGGCTCAAAGGGGTGGCATACACGTCTCTTCCCGATTTCGACCGTGCGGATCGCGCCTTACGAAGCGCTGAGGCAATCTGCGCATCATCAAAGTATATGGGTTGCGCGGATGTGCCTCTCGCCAGAGGTGGCCTCGAAATGCAGCGGGGCCGCTTCGAAGCGGCTGCGGTGGCCTTTAGACAATCCTTGACGCTTGGGCGGGAGCGAGGCAATGGGTTTGCCGAGGCGAATGCACTTCTAAGTCTTGGGTGGTCCGCACTAGAGCAAGAACATTTTGATGAATGCATGGAATGGTCTGACGCCGCATACAAGCGAGCTCTAGCCATCGACGCTGGGCATATTGCCCAAACCGCACTCGGGAATGAAGGTTGGGCTTACTACAGACTCGGTGAGCCGGAAAAGGCTTTAAGTCTGCTTCTAGACGCTGGAGCACGGGCTCACAAAATCGGTGCCACCACGTACGAAGTAACTTGGCTCACCACTGCGGGCTATATCTATCTCGACGCCGGCGACTTTGACAAGGCCGAGCAGCACTACAAGCAGGCTCTCGCATTAGCACAGCAAACCACCAAGCAGGATGTGATCGATGCCCTGGTCTCCCTCGCTCTCGTCTCCGAGCGCACAGGCCATCTCGAGCAAGCTCGCGATTACGCTGACAAAACCATCGCACTCGTTCCCAAAGACGGCAACCGACTCGATGTGCTGTATCCGATGTTGGTCAAGGGCCACGTGGCTGCCCGCATGCACGACACCCAGCAGGCAGAAAAGATTTATCGCGAAATTGAGCAGGATCCCAAGAGCCACGTTTTTCTGAAATGGGAGGCAGAGCACTCTCTCGCCCAGCTTTACGAAGATGAGAACAAGCCCGATGCCGCCGAACGCGAGTATCGCGCTGCTCTGAACACCTTCGAAGGCGCCCGTTACTCTCTGCACGAAGATACATCGCTCCCGTTTCCGGCCAACGCCGCGGGCATCTATGACGATTACATCCGCTTCCTGGTGAATAAGGGGAAGACGAACGAAGCGCTACTGATTGCGGAGTATCAGCGCGGCCGCACGCTGGCAGAAGGTCTCGGATTGCTCCAGAAGGAGGCCACCTTCAAACCAGATGCACTCAACGCCCAGTTGATCGCGCGCAAAGTCAGCGGAACGATTTTGTTCTACTGGCTCGGCGAAAGGCAGTCCTACTTATGGGCGATCACGCCGCAAAAAACCTCAATCTTCACCCTGCCACCGAAATCAGAAATCGAACCCCTCGCCCAGCGATACAGAAAAGCCCTCTCCGAGCAGCAGGAATTTCTGCAACGCGCCAGTGATGACGGCCTTGCGCTCTACCACACACTGGTCGAACCGGCCGCCGATCTACTGCCTCGGAATGCAAAGGTCTTCATCATCCCTGACGGCAGCCTGAATACTCTGAACTTCGAAACCTTATTGGTTCCGGGTTCCACTCCGCACTACTGGATCGAAGACGTCTCGATCACCGACGCCAGTTCGTTGCGCCTGCTCGCCGCTTCGCGCACAAGTCCCAAGCACACAGACAATGTGCTTCTTCTCGGAAACGCTGTAACGCCGAACAGCGACTATCCCGAACTGCGAAAAGCCGCAGCCGAGATGGATAGCATAGAAAAACACTTCCAGCCAAGACAGCAACAAGTGTTCGCCCGCGAGCAAGCGACCCCGGCCGCATATCTTGCCAGCAAGCCCGAGCAGTATTCCTACCTCCACTTCGTTGCACACGGCACGGCCAGCCGCATTAGCCCACTCGATTCAGCCATCGTCCTGTCACGCTCGAGTGCGCAAGACGACTCCTTTAAGCTCTACGCCCGCGACATCATTCATCATCCACTCCATGCGGAGTTAGTCACCATCTCAACCTGTTACGGAGCAGGCTCACGCGCCTATACAGGCGAGGGCCTCGTCGGGCTTTCGTGGGCATTTCTTCGCGCCGGAGCGCACAACGTGATCGGAGCTTTGTGGGAGGTCAGCGACGTCTCTACTCCTCAGCTCATGGACGAACTCTACGGAGAACTCGCAAAAGGAAAAACTCCCGACACCGCTCTCCGGAATGCCAAGCTGAAGCTGCTTCGATCCAGTACCGCATTCCGTAAACCATTTTACTGGGCGCCCTTTCAGCTCTATACCGGTTCCTGACCCCGCTCGTACGATTTCACAAATCGAACGAACAAACCCTCTGTGCCGCTCTGTGTCCTCTGTGGTGAGCGCTTGCGTTTGTTCTCGCATTCGGAACCGCTTCGGCGAGTATCGATTGCAGAGCAACTTGCAGCTCTGTTGATACGTTTCGCTACCAATTAGCACCATTGTTCTGTTGGTCGGAAAAGCGCAGTGGCTCCCCGCGCAGCGAATCTCTCTGAACCAAACACAAAACAAAACTGGAGAATTCAATGAAAAGCATCGTCGTAGCAGTGTCAGTGTTTTCTTTAGCGCTGGGAGCCCTGGCTCAAGAAACATCGCGAGGCAGTGGGCAACCTATGGCGCTTCAAACCAGCGAGGCTACCCCACAAGCGGGATCCATCTTCAGGCCGGAAAGCAGCAAGCCGCAACCGGCGGGACGGGTCCACACCACTTACGTTCTGCGCAGTGCCGACGGCAGCAAGCCCCTCGTAGTGCAGGCTCCCGCGGCGTTGAATCCCGCCGCGTTGAGTCTGATTGGGCCGCTCGCCACAACCCAAATGGCCGAGACACCCCAGTCACTGGGCTGCCTGTATGTCGCGAGCCCCGCTAGCGCCGGATGCATTCCAAACTACAGTTCAGGTTCCGGTGGCCCAACCGCTGCCGGGTACGGCGCGATTGCGCTGGTCGACGCTTATGACAATCCCAATGCGGCCTCCGACTTGGCAGCCTTTGACTCTTATTGGGGTCTGCTCCCGCCCGCGTTCGTGAAGGTTTATGCGAACGGCAACGGTTCATGCACCACGCCTCCCGCGGACGCTGGCTGGTCCGTCGAGTCCTCCATGGACATCGAGTACGCGCATGTCTTCGCTCCCAACGCCGCGATCATCTTGGTCGAGGCTTGCTCGAGCTCCTGGACCGATCTTCTCTACGCTGAGCAGGTCGCCTTCAATTACATCGTCGCCAACTATCCGGCAGGCGGACAGGTCTCCAACAGCTGGCAGGGCGGCGAATTCGCTGGTCAAATCGCCGATGACTCGTTGTTCGCCGATTTCACCTACAACTGGACCAACGGCTACAAAACGCCGATTCTGGCCTTTGCCTCTTCTGGCGACGGCGGCTTCGGCGTCGGCTATCCCAGCACGAATCCATGGGTGATCTCGGCCGGGGGCACGTCCATTCTGCGCAACTCTGCGACGCTCAAGATGTCTTCCGAATCCTGCTGGGGAGGTTCCGGTGGCGGAACGAGTACGGTTGAGACTTACACCACGGGTTGGACCGGCGGCAACACTGGCCCTTGGGCGGACTTCCAGTATCCGATTTTCGGGCAGTCCAATCGCACCACGCCCGACATGTCATTCGATGCTGACCCCGCTTCCGGAGCCTGGGTCTACAGCGGCTTCGGCATGGGCGGATGGGGTGTTGTAGGCGGCACGAGCCTGTCCTCTCCTGCGCTCGCCGGCATCGTCAACCGCATGGGAAACAAGCTGGGCTCGGTATTCCTCACCCCGGCGACGGGTGGCGGCGACTGGTTCAGCACCTGGGAAAACAACCTGTTGTATTCCCAGTTGGCGACCGCTAAGGCCTACAAGAGCAACTTCTACGATGTGAAGACTGGCTCCAACGGAGTCAAAGCCGTTGCGTCGTGGGACTACTGCACGGGCGTCGGCAGCCCGCGCGGAGGCCTTGGTAAGTAAGTCGTTCCGTTTGTGGTAGACAAATTGCGGAGGGGTCCCACGCAAGCCGCGGGGCCTCTTCGCGTGTTAACTCAAATTCTGGACTCTAATTCTTCGGAGGACTCATGCGGTTACAGGAATTGTTTCGCAGGGCAACCATCATAGTGTTTATCATTGCATCAAGTGTTCTCGCTCAGGGACAGGCAGCCTGGAACTTCCCCGATTTCTCAGCGACGCAGGTTCTCGATTCGCGAAAAGCGGACATCTCGATGAAAGTCTACCGCGCCGGCGACAGTTTACGAGTAGACCGAAGCGGAGCGCTCTCAACGTTGTATATGCCCTCGAAGAGCAAGGTCTACAACCTGACGACCTACCCGGACCACAGCCATCAATGTGTGGTGATGAAGCCGGAACAAGCGAAAATGCTGCCCAGCCCCCTCGAACTACTGCAGGGTTCTGACATGAAGCGCACAGCGGTCGGCACGGAAGTCGTCGACGGACATCCATGCAAGATTGAAAAAGTAATTGTGACGCGGCCCGACGGAAAGACGATCGAATCCAAGGTCTGGGAGGCACAAGACCTCAAAGGCATTCCCGTCAAGATCGAGTCTCACATCGGCGAATTCACCCTGTCAGCGGTCTACCGTGACATCTCAACGGGGACTCCTGACAAGCAACTATTCGCGGTGCCTGAAAAGTGCACACCCTTCGAGAAGATGGGGCAAGTCGTGGAGCAAAGGATAGTCAAATAGCGCAATCCTCCAGCCCGCATTGCGAAACCCTGAACAATTTCGAGGACTGAGTGCCCTCGCGCCGGTTAGCTCTCCGTGCCGAGCACAATCTTTCCCGACCATGGATCGGCGTCTTGGGTGGAAGCATCCGATACTGATGGCACTACCGGAGAAGGTGCTTCGCGTTCCTTTGCCTCTGCATACGCCGCGTCTTTAAACGGTGGTGCGACGGGTCTCGGGTCTATAGGTAGCAGGTGAGAATTTTGAGCTGCCCATTTCGCCGCGAGTCCGTTTAATGGGCTCTTCGTGTTGTACTCCTGATATGTAATCATGCGGCCAATCCGGATGATCAAATCATCGAGTCCCTCCGATGCAGCCCAGAAATCGCCAATGCAAACCATAGAATCATCGAAGTTGGGATGAAAAACAGGCGTAAGCATTCGGCATTGCGGCGCGCGCTTGGGATAGCCGAGGGACAAGTTCACCTCGAGCACGTGAGTCTCCCGCTCCAGAATCTCTCCCGATCCGGAAACATAGAGCCCACGCAGGTTGTAAGTAAACCTGTAAATCTCCGTAGGAATCCCCGCTTTCTCTGTAATCTGAATCAACGGCCAGTCCCGCAGCAACGCCTGCAACATTTCTTCATCAAGCATCAGACGGCGTGCTCGCGGAGAAGGCATAATATCGCTTCGTGCCAGACCTAGCTGAGAACTCCGGTTTTCTTCCACCGGGCAATGCTGTTGATGTGATATTGGATATAAACCGTACTGAAAAAGAACGTCATCACTCCGCTCATGTTCAAGCCAATGTTCTCGGTTGAAGTGTAGTACTCCTCCATGGCGGCCTTAATGCTGAAAACGCCAAACAGATAGACGATCGCCCCGCCAATAATGAAGAGCCCGCCGAGGGCAGCGGCGTCCCGGTACAGGATCATCGTTAGTATGCCGGCAACCATTCCGGCAGGGTACATCGCAACTAAGACCAGCGGCTTGTTATCACCCGACAGTTTCCGCGCCCAGTTGCCTTGCACCAAGGCCCAGATCAAATTAAAGAGCTGCCGCGTGAGAATACCTAGAATCAGCACGATGGACCAATGCCAATTCGGGGGCAGTGGCACCACCTGAGGCTGCGCTGCGGCGGCGGCCGTAGCTCCTCCTGTGGGTATGACAGTTACGGGAATGTTCCCCAATACCTGGGACAAAGGTACCCAATCCGTCATGCCCTCACTTTGAGCCACGTCTTCGACGGCTAAGTTGCCGGACTGAACGTATTGTTGCAGGTCGGAAAGACTGTAGGGCCCAAAACGTTGATCGCCGCGCTTGACGAAGTACTCCATAAACGCTCCCTTTCCAACTTACGATTCGAATTGCACTCCCCGACTGTCGCGATCGATCGTACAGATGTCGATCACCGCCCACATCCAGCTCATCGGACTTCCAAGGCCCAAAGTCAGTAACGTGATCGCTAGCTGTATCCCTGCCTTCTTGTAATAACCCGCGTAAAAGTTATGTGCACCAAATGCTCCCAGCAAGGCGCCCAGTATGATGTAGCTGGTGCGGTGTTTTGGCTCGCGGACCTCGGCTTGCTCGATGGGCGCCACCGCATCTTGGCCGGCAAATCCTCCGAAAATGGACGGCACCACTCGGTTCGCCGCGTCACGTAGTTCCTGGGTCCCCGAGGGGGACACAGCAGCTCCGGGCGGTGGCGGCGGAGGCAACCGCGTCCCCACCACCGCCGCCGGCGGCGTCGCCTGCACCGCGGCAAGATCGGGGGTTGACACACTCAACTTGGGTTCATCGCCAGGCGCCTTGCTGCAACCAAAGATCGTGCAGCCGCCATTCTCCGCATAACAGTCGGCATGATGCGATGTCCCGCAGCCTTCACACACGACCGGTTCGTCTTGCGGGACAAATTTCGTTCTGCAGTAGGGACAGACTTCGGTCATGACGTCCGCTTTCATGAGCGATGCTTCTCCTTGTAGCGGAATGCGTAGCGCCCCAGTTGCAGCAAGTCGCCGTCTTGCAACACGCGGTCGTGGACGGGCTGACCACCCCAGAGCATCAAGCCGGTCGCACGGAGCATGACGCGCGCACCGCTGATACTGATGACAGCGTGGCGAGGGAGAACATTGGGATCCTTAAAAAGATAAATGTCCGACTCCTGCCGGCTGCCAATGCTGGTCTCGGACTTATATAGGATGAACTGCTTCCCCGCAAGTGGACCGGCCACGACGTATAGCCATCGATCTTTGAGCGCACTTTCGACCAGACCCATGCCCACCCCGACCGCCATACCAACCAAGGCAAAGCCTACCGCGCGGCTCACTGAACCGACGTGAGTGGCCATTGAAATCGGATCGAAAATCACTCCGCCGAGCCCTGCCCCGATCGCTCCACCCAGCACACCATACATTCCTTTCTTCGCGGACTGCCCAACGATTCCATAGACAACGCCACCTGCCGCACCGAAAACCATCCATGCCACGCCTCGCACAACCCACACCGCTGGATTCCTATACGTTTGAACGCCCGCCTCGTAAACCAATCCCCCGAGAACCGCGAAGATGATATTCGCCATCATTTCGAAAACGAAACCCAGCAGAACTCCTAAGGGTAAGGCCAGGGCCGCGCGGAGCATCGCTTTGCGTATGGAGCGCTCTACCACGCTCTCTGAAACTCCGAAGGCTATGCACATCAGAGTGATAATCAATGGAATGATAACGATGTTGCCCCATCGCTGATCGGGACCATCCACAAAACCCGGCTCAGCGATTGCCCAGCCCGCAAGTGCTCCGACAGTTCCCGCCAACCCTAGGTAGAACCAGCCTTGCAGCAAGATGCTGCCACGTTCGGTCGGAACCGACACAAACTGCTCCGCCGTTTCGTTGATCGTTCCATACACTCTCGCCCCCGACGATGGCGTAACTGTAGGAACCACCGATTCCGGAACCTTCACGCTTGCGAGATCCTCCGCGGTGATCTTGATGGACTCTCGCTCACTAGGGCTTGGCATGGTCTTCCTTCTTGCCGCTAGCGTCAGGCTGACCGGCTTCGGGTCGAGACGCGCTTCCACCCGTATTCCCACTTGTGCTCCCTGCGGCACTTCCGCTCGGATTGGCTTTCGTATTTGCGGGGGAAGGTTGGCGCGGCTCCGCGACGACCTCGCCGGTTCGTGCATCGACCAACTGTCCGGTCCGCGGATCCAGCATGACTGGCACGAGGACCACGCGGGGAAATACAAAGTAAGCCAGCGAGAATCCCACCGCCAGCACCGATAAATAGAAAAAGACATGGAAAACCAGCCGCTCCAGGGACGAGTCATCGCTATCACCGGATTTAGTCGCGTCCAGCCGCCCAATCTTGATTCGGGTGGCTTCGCGCTTCTCACTCACCCGTTCCGAAACTGGGTCCGCTCCGTCGTCGGATACGGGCTCAGATCTCTCCGTAATCTCTGCAGGTTCGCCCCCGCGCCGGTCGACTACTGCGATGCGAGTCAGTCGCTCGATGCGGTCGCCCACCCATCCGAAGCACCCTTCCTCGTCCGACTGAGGATCGAAGACCCACGCCACCTGGCCCGGCGACGAAAAGAAATTCTTGTGAATGAATGTGTCGTGATCAGAGAGAAAGATGCCAAATCCCGGATGCGAGTGATACCACCCCACAATTCGCTCGTGGGGATAATTCTTGTCCTTTACAGCGTAAATATGCTCCCAGGTATCCTGGGTGAAAGTTACGTGAGCTCCAGCTTCATCGGCGTTCTCACCCTCAATGCATGCGGCGACCTCGATGCGGCGATCTCGATCCTGGCCGATGAGCACACCGCAGACCTCGGTCTTGCCGCTCGAGCGCGCATGCTGCCGAATCTGGCGCACTACTTCACTGTCGACTACTAAGGTCGGCTGTGTAGCGGAAGGTTTTGCTTTCGCCTTCATGACTTTAAGGGCATTGAGCCAGCGGGTTCCGAAGCCAGTATTCCCAGCACTCGCGGCGCATCACCGTATGGGATATAGGCAACTTCCTGCTCTCTGCTTCGAGCTACGAAAACGTCTAGTAGGGGTAATCCCAGCCTGCTCAGCAGCCTGCCACCAAGCTCTGGTTCCCCCGAGTATGCGTGCGCCGAAACAACCGTGCGCAAATGTTTATCGTTCTTGCATCTCGCACGCTCGAACGGGATGCTTCCCACGGGCTGGTACATTTCTTCTTCTTCGCTACACGCAGGGCAAACGAACTTCTGCACCACATCACGGCTGAACTCGATGACCACGTCCGATCCCATTTCCTGACGCGCACGCTCGCGCAGCGCCGCCAGCGTCAGTCCGTCTGAACTCTCTTCCAGGTGCACGATCTGCGGCAGCGTATAGTGGCTCATGCAATCCGCGTTCTGCGTGTACTCGACCACATAAGAAGTGTGGTTCATCCCTTCGAAGACGTAGCCCTTACTCGCCAAAGTCGGCAAACCGTGAATTAGCTTGACAGCTTCTTGCACCTGCACTCCCGCGATGATCGAAGAAATCGTTGGAGTGGTTGGGACCTTCCCCTCAACGGTCGGCTCCAGGGTCAACAAGTTGCACGACATTCTCTTCTGCAGGATGGCCCAGTCGACTTCGCCCAAGGTGCATTCGTAGCAGGGAGCAACGCCAGGCAGAAATACTCGCACCACTCCATTAATGCCTTCAATCGCACCATCGATCCAGGGACGATTCACCTTCCACGCCGAACGATTGATCCACAATCTCGCCTCGCGGTTATCAAGGCCCGCGACAATTACGTCGCTCCACTCGAACAGACCCAAACCGCACCCGTGCAACACGTTTCCGATGACGGGATGCACCCTCGCATCGGGCGCCAGAGAGCAGTATGCGCTGGCTGCGGCATCTGCCTTGAACTTGCCTATATCCTCGGATCGGTAAAGAACCGCACGTGAAAGATTCGATTCCTCGATGCGGTCAAGGTCCACCACGATCACCTTCGCAAAGCCAAGCAGCGCCGCATTTTTCAGGATTTCATTGCCCAGAGCGCCCGCTCCGATCACAAGCAACCTGCAACCGGCGATCCTTTCCTGATCCCACCAGGAAATCAGCCGGAGCCGGCTGAAGCGATCCTCGCGAACGTCACTGTCGAAGACGGGTGTCATCGCATTCACGCACCTGCAGTAATCTCCGGTTGCAGCCGCAAGATATCTCCGTCTTGCACTTGCGCCTCCGATAGAGTCTGCCCGTCTTGAATTTGCCGCCCTGAATTCTTGTGATGAAATTTGTAACTCAGCGGGGCGCCGTCCGGACCATTCGTTGGCAGCCTCAACTTCTGCACCAGCACGGCGACGATCTTGTTGCATGGAGCGTCATCCGGCAGCTCTACGGGCACGCGCTTGTTCTCGGTCGAGTCGTAAACGGTAACGTTTATATTAGCCATTCCTCTTGAGCCCCATCCTGGATTAGGTTCACGGCTGCCCTCTGGCCGGCATCGCCTTCTCCAGCGCCTCGTCGCGCGTAACGTAGTCGGCCAATCGTCTACGGCCAAAGCTCACAAACTCCCACTCAGAATCTTCCAGCAGCGCATCGGCACGCACAGCGAAATTCAGGTTTTCGGCATTGGGATCGCCCTGTTTGTCGACCATCGACGTCACAATTCCCAACAGATTCCCTCGATCATCAAATACGGGTCCGCCGCTATTGCCCGGACTCACCGGCGCCGACATCTGGATCGTGCTGCCGTTCATGCGAGAGATGATTCCGGTACTCAACGTGAACCTGAGCCCCTCGGGATGCCCAATCACAAAAACATTCTCTCCTTCGCTCGGAGGCGTCGTTTTTGCGACCGGCTGTACAAATGTCGCATTCCCCTTCGTCCGCGGCATCCAAAGCAAGAGCAGATCTAAACTGCGATGACGGGCCACAACATCAGCCGCTCCCCACGTTCCCGACGACATCGCAATCAGCCCGCGCGTCCCGGCTTTCGCCGCATTGAAAGCAGGGCCATCAAGCACATGGCGCGCGGTAACGAACAGATATCCATCCGCGCTCGCTTGCAACAAGGTCCCTGCTCCGAAACTCGCGGTAGGCATTTCCTCATGAGTGAGCCATGATCGTCGCGACGGCGAAATTACCGCCACCAGGGGTTTCAGTTTTTCCGAGACATCCTTGGCCGACATCGGCAGCGCCGCCGGCAAAGTAGGGAATTCTAGCCGCTCGTCCAGTTCGCTCAACCCCGCCCCTACCATCGATGGCAGCGGGGTCACAGAGAAAAACATCACCGTCGCGGCCGAGGTTACAATCCCGCTCACGATGAGCAATGTCGCCAGCAACGAAGTCCATTCATGTCGCGTTCGTGGTGGCAATCCTCGCATCGCCACACGCAAAACGATCGCGACCAGGCAGAGTAGCGGCAAGAACAACACGAGCGGGGATAACGTCCATTTCGCCCATCGGGGAACGACAGGTGCCAGACGCGGCTCCAGTCGCGCAGGCTGGTCCGCTGGAGTCTGAGTTTCTGCCACTTCAGCAGAGCTGATAACTATCTTTTCCATGTAAAGGAGACGGACACACGCCCGCGTCTGCGTGGGGAAGTATCACATTCTGTTGCATCTTTCAGCAAAATGCAAGCCAAAGTCTGAGCGTGATTGCGGAACTTAGCCCCAGACAGCCCCGCTATTTCGGACACGTATTAACAGCCTAGACCGCCGGAACAAGCGGGCAGATGAGACCGTTCAAAAGGAACGATCTGTTACCGATGTCTCGGAACGGACAGATAAGATCTGGCGGAGAGGGAGGGATTCGAACCCCCGGTACCCTTTCGGGTACGCCGGTTTTCAAGACCGGAGCCATCAACCACTCGGCCACCTCTCCGTACGGGCGCTCTGTGCGAAAGGGCCTGTTTCGTGATCCGAGGAGCGGTCGGTGCTTTTAATAGTTTACATGACCCAACCACTGCAATCCCCGGCGTCGATATGTAGACCGTTGATGTATAGATCAGGGAGAAGGTGAGGTTACGGCTGCGCCAACAATCCGAATGCTTTGGAATGAAATTCCATTACTTCGGAGAAATGAGAAAGAAAATATGTGATGCTGTGGTCACCGGGGTAGGGGTGGTATTCATGTTTGATGTGTTCGTCGGAGAGTTCGTGGTCCAGCGCCACAGCCCCTTTTTCAAATCCATAGTTGTCTTCCTGGCCACAATTAAAGTAGATCGTGAGTTTCCGCACTCCGAGGGCATTTCGTTTTGCCAGCAAAAAGGGATTGTTGTCATTCCAGTGCCGCTCGGCGACGGGCTTACCGAAAACCGGAGTCAGCACAGCCAGCAAAGGAAGCCCCGTGTTCGAAGCCGCATTGAGTTGCTGGGGAGTCTCCGTGATCAATGCTGCGCTCTGCGCGCTCACCGCTGAAAAAAGTTCCGGATGAGCGAACGCGAGCCGAAATGCCCCATACCCCCCCATCGATATTCCGGTGATTGCCCTTCCCGCACGCCCACCATGGACCCGATACTTGTTTTCAATTCGTGGCAGGAATTCTTGCAGGAAGAAATCGCTGTATCGTTCCGATCCGTCCGCAGAATTAATGTAGAAACTTCGGCGGCCCTCCGGCGCGGCGATAAGAAAGTCCCCCATCTTATGCTGACTGCGCAAACCATCCAGAAGCGTCCACCCGCCGCTATTGAAAAGCGTCTGCTCGTTGTCCCCTAAGCCATGCAGTAGATAGAGCACGGGATACCGCCGAGGAGGTTTCTGAGTCACACCCGCGTCGTACCCGGAAGGAATGAAAACACAATAGCGGACGGCTCGTTTCAGGATGCGACTATTCAACGCACTGCAGTCAATTCGGCTTTGCGCGGTCGCAGAGCCCACGATCAGGCAAAGGGCGGATGGGAGTGCCAACCAGAATCGTGTTCGTGGAGACATTCGTTCTATTCGTAACGCAAGGCCTGCACCGGGTCGAGTCTAGCCGCGCGCCCAGCCGGATAGAGTCCCGAGACCAGACTGACAAAACAAGCAAAACCGATAGCAAACGCAACCAGCCACAAAGGCACAGCCCAGAAGTGCTCCGGTGGAATGGATTGGCTTTTCAGGTAAATGTTGGTTCCAAAATTGATTACTTGGCCGATAGCCCAACCAAGCACAACGCCGATGATTCCTCCGGCAATACCCATTGCACCGGCCTCGGCGAAAAACAATTTTCTTACGTCGCTGTCACTGGCTCCGATTGCCTTCATAATTCCAATTTCACGCCTGCGTTCAAGAATGGCCATCACTAGTGTGTTGACGATTCCGATGGACGCCACGATTAACGCGAGGCTTCCGAAAATCCCCAGAAATGCGTACAACACTCTGAAAACCTGCTGCAAGCTCCGGCTCGCATCGAGAATTGAAAAGGTAGTGAAACCCATTTTCTTGATAGCATCCTCGACGCCCTGTATCCTCGACGGATCTTTCACCCGCACGCTGATCGATGAATACACCGGCTCTTTGCTTGCTGCCCGCGAGATCTCGCGCAGGTCCACTAACTGCATAACGTGGAGATTCTCAGCCAATCCCAGCGGAAGAAACACTCGAGCCCGCATCGGTCCCCGCAGGCTTTCAGGATCAAGATCCAGAATCCCTGCAATCGTCAGCTTCTGCTCACGCGATACCACGGAATAGGAAGCACCCGCCGGCTCGCTCTCTTTGTTTTCAGGCCCTGGAAGGCTCGTTTGATCCCCACTCTCGCCACGCTGCGCGTAGCGCATGGTAAGTTCCTTCCCCAATAGCGGCTTCGCTAGCTCCGCTACGCTCGGCTCAGGCTGACCTAGCGGCGGCGTCTTTCCCAAGAGCTCTTCGGCAAACGACTTCTGCAGAATCACCTCGGACGCCGTATCGGATGAGAAGAACCTGCCCTGCATGCCATCGAAAGAGTCGTTGGACTTGGCGGACAAAGGCAGAGCGGAGATCATCGTCAAGTGCGGCTTGTCCTCGAACTGCAGTTCGGTGGAGAAGCGGATATCTGGATAGACCTCTTTGACATTCGGCAGATGCTCCATTTCTACACGCGCTGCCTCGTCAAGAACTCGGCTTTCTCCCGGAGTTGGACCATTCCTCTCCTCCTGGCGCCCACCGCGCAAATCACGCCGAGAAGAGACAAAAACGGTGTCAAACAATCCTGACTTCTCCAATCGTCGCGAAAGCATCTGCTGCAAACCGGTCCCTAAGGAGAGCATCGCGACCAGCGAAGCCACACCAACGGAAATCCCAATCGTAGTCAGTGAATTCCGCAACAAGGACTCTCGCAGATTCCGCAATGCTAGTTCCGTGAGATCCGGAATCTTCACGCACGTCCTCCCTCTGCTCCGGAACCAGGCGACGGATCATTGTCCCGATCGTCCACCAGTTTCCCGTCAGCGAGAAAGATCATTCGCTGTGCATACCGCTCCGCCAGCGCGCGCTCATGCGTCACCATCACCACGGTCATGCCGAGCTCACGATTGAAATCGCGAACCATATCCATGATTTCCTTCCCCGTATGACTGTCGAGATTCCCAGTAGGCTCGTCTGCCAGCAAAAGCCGCGGTCGATTGATTAGCGCCCTCGCCAGCGCTGCCCTCTGTTGCTCGCCTCCCGAAAGCTCGCTCGGTCGATGCCTCATGCGGGCCTTCAATCCCACCCGTTCCAGAGCCTCGCGAGCCCGTGAATCGCGACAGCCTCGATCGACTTCTGCGAAGCGCAAGGGAAGCTCCACGTTCTCAGTCACGGTCATGCTGGGAATCAGGTTGAACGACTGAAACACCATTCCCACGACGTGCAGCCGGTATTTCGCAAGTTCTTCGCGTGAGAGCTGGGCGAGATCACGCTCTTGAACGACTACGACTCCTGAAGTTGGTCGATCCAGCCCTGCTATCAGATTCAACATCGACGACTTGCCGGATCCGGAACTGCCCAGCAATGCGACGAACTCCCCGGAACGAATCTCTAGCGAGACTCCATCCACCGCGCGAATGATGTTTTCCCCCATGCGGTAGTGACGGCAGAGATTCTGGCTGCGGATCGCAACGGTGCCACGCTCGGCAGCAATTGCAGGGACGGTCGTCATGGCAGCTAGCGCATCTCTCCTCGAAGGACGCGCAGGGCGTCTGCCGCTTTTACATCGCCATTTTTCCCGCTCGCGCCATTTCCATCCACCACAATGGCGTCTCCTTCGCCAGGGGCCAGAAACAGGTTTTCTTCGACTCCATGTTGCCGGGTGTACAAGTCGTAATAGCGTCCGCGCGCCGCGTAGAGCTCGGCATGCGTTCCGCGTTCCAAAATCTGACCCTGCTCCATCACCATGATCTGATCGGCCCGGCGAATCGTTGACAGCCGGTGCGCAATCACGAATGTTGTTCGCCCCTGCATCAAATAAGAGAGCCCCTGCTGGATCAACTGTTCCGATTCCGAGTCGAGACTGGAAGTTGCCTCGTCCAGAATCAGAATCCGCGGCTCCGCCAGAATTGCCCGCGCAATCGAGATTCTCTGCCGCTGACCGCCAGAAAGCTTCACCCCGCGCTCGCCAACGACGGTATCGTACTTGTCGGTGAAGGCCTCGGCGAACTCGTCCACCCGAGCAATCCGGCACGCCCGCATGATTTGCTCTTCTGTTGCATCGGGTCGCGAGAATGCTACATTCTCGCGAATCGTACCGTCGAACAAGAACGACTCTTGCAGCACTACCCCCAGCCTTGTTCGGAATGAATCGAGCCGCACCGTGCTCAGATCTACCCCGTCGACACGGGCAGTTCCCTTTGTAGGCACATAAAAAGCAGAGATCAGCCCGATGGTGGTCGACTTCCCGGATCCCGACGACCCTACGAGCGCCGTTACGGTTCCCGGCTGAGACGTGAACGATAGGTCGTGCAACACTTCGTGTGTCCCGTCATAACTGAAACTCACATCCTCGAACTCGACCGTTCCCACGATGTCGTCGAGCTTTGCCGTACGTCGCGGGTCTTGATCCTCGGGCCGCTCGCGCATAATTTCCTGCGTACGTTCCAGTCCGGCAAGAGCCTCGGTAATCTGTGTACCGATCGACACCACTTGCAGAATCGGCGCGACAAGAAACACGAGATAAAGATTGTAGGAGATGTAGCCGCCTGGGGTTAACGTGTGGCCGATCATTTGGCGTCCACCCACATACATGGTCGCCGCGCCCACAAACCCTAGCAGCACGCTCGCCGACAAACTCATGAGCGAGGTCGCCGTCAGAGTGCGCATCACATTGTCCAGCAGTCGCCGGACTCCGCTGGCAAATGTCTTCTCTTCGCGTTCCTCAGCGTGATATCCCTTCACTACGCGCACACCACCAAGTGATTCCGTCAGGCGTCCTGTTACCTCAGCGTTGATTTTCCCCCGCTCCCGGAAAATCGGACGGATCGTCGCGAACGCTCGACTCAGTACAAACGCGAAGCAACTCAACGAGCCCACAGCAATCAGCGTCAAGGGAACGCTCGTGCGAAGTAGCAAGACCAATGCAATCCCGGACGCGACAATGCCGCCTGAAAAATCGACCAGTCCTGTCCCCAGTAGATTTCGCACGCCCTCGACGTCGCTCATAATGCGGGACACCAGGGCCCCAGTTTTATTGGCGTCGTAAAAGGCGACAGGTAACCGCGAAATGTGTTTTTGCACCTCCTCGCGAAGTTCTGCAATCAGGCGCTGCGCCGCTTTGGAAAGTAGTTGTGTGAGCGAAAAAGAGGTAATGCCCTGAATCAGCGTCGCCAGCAAAACGGCGAAGACCAAAGGCCGCAGCATCGAAACTTGATTCTTGGAAACGACGTTATCAATCAGGAATTTCGAAGAGTACGGCAGGACGAAGCCCGCAACCTTGTTGATCACCATCAGCACGAAGCCGATAGCGAGCAGCCCTCGTCGCGGACGCATCAGCTTCCAGACCTCTGGCAGTACTGCCCTCAGTCTTTGGATCTTCGGCGCCTTCGGGGTTTCTTTACCTGGGGAACTCAATCTACTGTTTGACTCCGCGACAACGGCAATGGCTTCATTATTACAGCAGCATTGTCACACACATCCGGCCCTGCTGCGGCCCATCGGCCCTGTGACACGCGCCATCCCTCCGTTGTATGCTCGGGGCGTGTCCCGCCCGTCTCCGTCGGACCGTTCGCCGACCATTGGCCTCGTTCTGGGGCTGGTTATCACCTTTTCTGCTGTGCTGGCATACTCGGCGTACATCACCTGGCAGGTTACCGGCCTCCGCAAGCTGCAGACGGAATTGGTCGACCGGAATCGCAAGGACTCTTTGCAGCTGCTCCGCATCCAGAATGATCTCAATCTGCTTGCTGTGGCCATGCGCGACATGGTCAGCAGCGATGAACCCTACCCTCTGACCGCGTGGTCGGCGCAGTTCCAACGTATCCGCACTGACCTCGACGATGCCATGCGCCTCGAGGCCGGATTCGCTGCCGCCAGTCGCACGCCCGAGCAGAGTGCGTTTCTGACCAGTTCCGTGACCCAGTTCTGGGATGCCGTTGACCGTGTCTTCGCCCTGGCCCACGATGGCCAGGAGAAAGAAGCTCGCAAACAAATTCAGAATTCTCTCCAGGAGCGCCAGGCAGCCCTGAGCACGGCCGTAGCTCGCTTCCTCGTGCAAAACACGGAGAATGAAGAGCAAGCTGGCCAGCGAATCGTCCAGATTTACGACCGGGTGCAGCGCCAGGTTTATTTCTTCCTTGCCGCCACGCTTCTCGCCATCTTGCTGAATGGCCTTTCGCTGATCCGCTGGAACCGCCGCCTGTTCGCGCGTCTCGCCGAGATCTCCGAGCGCCGCAGCGAGCTGGCCCAGAAGCTGATTTCTACCCAGGAATCCACGCTGCGCTACATCTCTCGCGAACTCCATGATGAATTCGGCCAAATCCTTACTGCAATAGGATCGATGCTCCGACGCGCCGGAACCCATGCCCCCGAGGGATCCTCATTGCGCGCCGATCTCCAGGAAGTTCTGGAAACTGTCCAGTCCACCCTGGACAAAGTGCGCAGCCTCTCCCAGGCTCTGCACCCCGTCATGCTTGACGAAGCCGGACTTGAGAGCACGCTCGATTGGTACATCCCCACCATAGAAAGACAAACGGGAATTACCATATCCTATGAGAAGCAGGGGAAACCGTTTCTAGTAGACGGTGCCGCGGGCGTTCACGTGTACCGCATTCTGCAGGAGGCGTTGAACAATGTCGCGCGTCACTCTGGGGCTAAACAGGTTTCTGTACGGTTACGCTTTCTGGCGCAAACGCTCGAGCTGGAAGTGCGAGACCGCGGGGCTGGTTTTGCCGAGAGTCCCAACCGGCGCGGAATAGGCTTGGTGGCGATGCGCGAGCGTTCCGAACTCATGGGCGGGCAACTTGTCGTTACGCGTCCCACTGATGGTGATGGCGGTACGTTGGTACACCTGACGGTTCCACGGGAGAAAGCGGAGTCTTATGCAAAAGAAGATCACAGTGTTACTAGTAGATGATCACAGCCTCGTGCGGCGCGGCTTCCGTCGGATGCTCGAAGACGAGCCCGACATGGAAGTCGTTGGCGAAGCCGGGGACGGCGAGGAATCCGTCAAACTTGCCAAACAACTCCATCCCCAAGTGGTCATCATGGACTGCGCCCTGCCCGGCATGAATGGACTCGACGCCACGCGCAAGATCATCGAAGACTCTCCCGAAACGGCCGTTCTCATGCTCAGCATGCACAGCGAGAGCACGTGGGTTCGACAGGCGATCGAAGCTGGCGCTAAAGGATATGTTCTAAAAAACGCAATGGATCTGGAGCTTGGCCCGGCAATCCGCAAAATCGCTGCGGGAGAGACTGTCTTCGATCCCAAAGTCGAGCAAAAGGCCGCCCTTCGCGGCGAGCGTAGCGCTGCCCTGACCCAACGCGAGCTCGAAGTGCTGCAAATGATCGTTGACGGCAAGTCGAACAAAGAGATCGCCACGGCGCTCCAACTGAGCGCGAACACGGTCGCCGTTCACCGTGCCAACATCATGAATACCCTCGGCATTCACAAGACTGCCGAACTCGTTGTTTATGCTATTCGTGCCGGGCTGGTGAACGTTCCGTGAACCGCAGGTCTTTCCTGGGAGGAATGGCGGGACTGGCATCGTGGTCGCAGCTTTCGCGACTGCAATCTTTCGCCGCACAATCTGCGGCGAACAATGCCCTCGGATTCCGCTTTACGGACGTCACAAGCCAGGCCGGTATCCATTTTCAGCACAATAGCGGCGCTTTCGGTGGCAAATTCTTGCCGGAAACCCTTGGCTCCGGTTGCGCCTTTCTCGACTACGATCGTGATGGCTGGCAAGACATCCTGCTGATCAATGGCTCTGACTGGCCCGGCCACAAAAAATCCCGAACTACGCTTCGTCTCTACCACAACAATGGCAACGGCACTTTCACCGATGTAACCGCTCGCGCCGGCCTCGATGTCGAACTCTACGGCATGGGCGTTGCCGTAGGCGACTACAACAACGATGGGTATCCCGATATTCTCGTCACGTGCGTCGGCCAGAACAGACTCTTCCGCAACACCGGGAAGGGAACGTTCGTCGATGTCACCAATGCCGCTGGTCTCGGAAAGCGGGAAGGCTTCAGCACGTCCGCTCTATGGTTCGATTACGATCGCGACGGCCTGCTCGATCTCTTCGTCTGCAACTACGTCAAGTGGTCTCTGGAGGCCGATATCTTCTGCAGCCTCGACGGCAAGCACAAGTCGTACTGCACGCCGGAAGCGTATCGCGGCGCCACCTGCTGGCTGTTCCATAACCGCGGCAACGGCACCTTCGAAGATGTTACGGCTACCAGCGGCATCTTCGACAGCAGTTCCAAGTCCCTTGGCGTGGCGTTGTTGGACGAAAATCGTGACGGCTGGCCCGATCTCCTCGTCGCCAACGACACCCAGCCCAATAAGCTTTATCGCAACCAGCACAACGGCACATTCAAAGATGCGGCAGTCGAGGCCGGCATCGCCTTCAGCAGTGAAGGCAAAGCACGCGCCGGTATGGGAGTCGATGTCGCCGACTTCGATAACTCCGGCGCGCCAGGCGTCGCTATCACCAATTTCGATAATGAAATGATTGGTCTTTATCGCCTGAGCGGCAAAAGCTTCGAAGACATTGCGCCGCAATCCGGCGTTGGCATCGCTTCCCGCAACAGCCTCGGATTCGGTTGTTCGTTTCTCGATATCGACCTCGACGGCTGGCTTGACTTTGCCGTTGCCAACGGCCACA
Organism: Terriglobia bacterium; assembly: GCA_020073385.1. Lineage (GTDB taxonomy): Bacteria > Acidobacteriota > Terriglobia > Terriglobales > Acidobacteriaceae > Sulfotelmatobacter. Next base: position 58,165 of record JAIQFH010000030.1, read on the forward strand.
TCGACGAAACTGTCCGCAATATCCGCGGCAACGTCGGATACGCCCAACCGCCACAGCTCTTCCTCAACGGCGGTAAGGGGACCTTCCGCGAGGTCGCCGCAGAAGCCGGTGACGGATTCGACCATCCCAAAGTCGGCCGTGGCCTCGCCTACGGCGATTTCGATCGCGACGGAGATTTGGATCTGTTGATCACCACCAACAACGGTCCTGCTTACCTGTATCGCAACGACCAACTTGCAGGCAACCGCAGCATCCGTTTCCATGTCGTCGGAACGAAATCCAATCGTGATGCCATCGGCGCCTCTGTGCGAATCTTCGGCGCTGGGATGGAGCAGTCGCGCCTGGTCAAGGGGGGATCGAGCTATCTCTCGCAGTCCGAACTCCCTGTGACGTTCGGCGTAGAGAAGCGAGATCGCATCGACCGCGTCGTCATCGATTGGCCGAGTGGACAGACAGAGGAGTACAAGAACCTTGCAACTGGCCGTGCCTACGATTGCACCGAAGCAAAGGGAATTGTGCCGCGGGATCGTTACTGAGCAGAACGCGCGGTGTGTCTTGCGAGAGAGCCTGACGCCACCAGATCTATCTCCACCGTATCGCTGACCCGCAGAAATAAAGTGCTGGGATTCTTCATTCCCCACTTCTGATACGGCACTGTGAAGTGAACCGTTGCCGTCCACTGCTCTCCACTCGTCTCCACCAGGGCCGGAACGGTGATCTCTCGGTCCACCCCGTGGATATTAAACATGCCATGAACCAGCACCGACGACTTGCCTGAACTCGCTACCGCCCCGTCGATCCGGTCAGGACGAAATCCAATCTCCGGGTAGCGCGCGCTTTCGAGCACCTCTTTGTGCATCTTCCGATCGCGCATCCCGCTGCCGCTATCCCCGCTCACGGCGTCAACGACAATCTGTCCGGATACTTTCCCGTCCGGCTCGACCTGAAGTTCTCCCTGCTTTACCTTGAACGTTCCGCGCACGGTGTGGAGCACATCCCCCAGTGTGAACTTTACCGAACTCTGCGCCGGATCGACGCGGTAGTCGGCATCCTGAGCCGCTGCCAACACAGTACCGCTGGCCAGCAACAAAGCGAGCCCCAGAAATGGTCGACGAACCTTCCTGTACTTGTCATGCATGGACTAAGCGGTAATCAATCCCCATCCCAGAGTTAGACCATCCCAGACGAGATCCTGTGCCGGCAACGCTCCAACGTGTAGCGCAAGCAAACGTTGAAACACTTCCGGGTGCTTCTGAAACGTCTGCAGCGTCCGGTGCTGAAGCCGCGGTCGTCCATCGAGCGTAAGCATCAGTCGCGCCATCAAAAGCGGTCGCAGAGCCAGCCGATCGTGGATCCTCTGATACGGACTCAGATCGCCCGCTTCAATGCAGCCAGCCAGCGCTACTGTCTGGCTGAACGCCAAGCCCAGACCTTCTCCGGTGATCGCATCCACCGTGCCCGCCGCATCGCCGATCAGCGCCATGTTGCCACGCCACACGCGCTTGAGCCGCCGGTTGCCCGTCACAGAGCCACGTTCTGTGGTCACCGCCTCAGCTCGCTCCAGCCGCGCACTCAACCATGACAATTCCTTCAGACCATCTTCCAGCCGCAGATTGGGATCATGGGATGCCAGTGCGACGCACACCTGCTCATCGCCCACCGCAGTTGCATAACCCTGGCAGCGCTTGCCCCAATGTACTTCCATGTGTTCTGTCCACGGCGCAACGCGATAGTGCCTCCGGAAGGCATAACGCAGTCGAGGCCGATAGCCCGCCTCCAGACCGGCCCACCGCCGTACGCGTGAGTTCGACCCGTCCGCTCCAATGATCCAGCGCGCCCGGACAAAGTCCTTTCCGACGTTAACTCCATCTGCGCTGATGCCCGTCACCGCCGCGCCCCAGAGCAACTCCGTGCCAACCTGTGCAGCTCTTTCCGTCATCACGCGGTGCAAGACGGTCCGGCGCGCGGCAAGACCGAAACTACCAACCGGGAACGAAGCGTCCGTAGACAACTCGCGACTCAAGAATCGAATGCCCCGAAACCGATACGCCTCCGAAACCGGCAACTGAAGCCCAAGCCGCTCCAGCGACGCAAGCCCGTCCGGCATCAAGCCTTCTCCGCACGCTTTATCGATGGGCGGTTGGCGGCCATCAGCTACAGCCACACGCAGTCCGCGCTGACGTGCCGCGATGGCCATCGCTAACCCTGCGGGCCCACCTCCAATCACGAAAACATCGGTAGAGTTCAGCAAATCGAAATCCTCACCACTTCAAGAGAACAAGCTCCGAGCAAAATCCCGGTCCCATCGCCGCCAATAAACCGAGCGTGCCTGGTTCCGGACGCCGGTTTTGCATCACGTCTTCCAGCACGACCAGCACCGAAGCCGACGACAGGTTTCCCACCTTCTTGAGACAGTCCCAGGAAGCATCAAGCTGCCCATTGTGCAGATCGAGCGCGGCAGCCGTCGCTTCCAGCACCTTCGGACCTCCCGTGTGGAGTACCCAACTTCCAATGTCGCTTCTCTTATGTCCCTGATCTGCCAGAAACCCGTCCACATCGTGTCCCAGATTTTCGCGAATGAGCACCGGCACTTCCGGAGACAGCACGATGTTGAAGCCTCTTTCACTCACCTTCCAGCCCATCATTTCTTCCGTGTCCGGATAAAACACTGACCGCGTCGCCACGATCTCCGGTCCAGTCGCATTCAGTTCGCTTCCTGTGACCACGACCGCCGCCGAACCGTCCGCGAACAGTCCCGACGAAATCAAATTAGCGACCGTAAGATCCTGTTTCTGGATCGTCAGTGAACACAATTCAACAGAAACCAGCGCCGCCGCCTGCGATGGATACGCGCGCACATAGTCCGCTGCGCGTGCGATTCCTGCTGCTCCCGCAACACAGCCAAGGCCAAAAATCGGCAGCCGCTTGATGTTTGCCGGTAGCCCCATCCGATTGATCAGCAGAGCATCGATCGAAGGGCTCGAGATGCCAGTGACTGATGTGAAGAAGAGTGCGCCCAGCTTGCTCTTATCAACCCCTGCATGGTGCAGTGCACGGCACAGAGCCTGCTCGCCTAGCTCCTGCGCGACTTGAATCCACGCATCGTTGGCGCAGCCCCAGGTTTTCAAGTCGTAATATTCTTCGTACGGCAACGCCAGGTGCCGTCCTTCAACCGCAACATTGCGGTGCAGCCGCGCCAGCATCAGCGGGTTCTTGAGTTGATCACCCCAATACTGTTGCAGTTGCTCCAGCAGGAATTTCTGAGGGTAGTAATGCTTGGGAAAGGCGCTCGCGGCGCTGGCTATTTGCATGTTGGTCTGAATCCCCAGTCCCGGCAAAGAGTCAGCGCCGTACGCCCGCGGGACTTCGTGAATGAGCAGTTAGATGGCCGCGCGCGGAATACGGGTTGTACTCGTGCACTCCCTGCCGCTTCTATATTGTGATGATGCTACAAAAACGCAATTGTCAAACGATTGTCAAATTAACTGACGTGATGGTTAAGGAAACTGGACACGATAATACCCTAGAAACTAGCTGCGGAACGCCCGCCGCGCGAGACCAAGCGCTTCGGACCAGAATGCGCCAGGGGAATTCGCTAGCTCCACCACGCTTCGCACAGCCGCAACGAAAGCATCCATCTGCGCTTGTTCGACGACCAGCGGCGGAGCCACCTTCAGCACCATAAAGTTATTTCCGCAAACTTGGGTCAGGAATCCGAAATCGCGAAACAGTCGCATCACCAGGATCTGCCCGAACATTCCGCCATGGATGGCCCCAAACGCCTCGTACGGAATTCGCAGCCGAATCTGCTTCGGAGCCTGAAATTCGATTCCCATCAACAGGCCGAGACCGCGAACTTCCTTCACCATCTCGAATTCCCGCAGCGCTGCCGTCAGTTGCTCATGCAGATATTTGCCTGTGTCGGTTGCACGTTGTCCCAATGCTTCGCGTTCCAGAACCTCGAGCGTTGCTAACCCCGCGCGCATCGCCAGACTGTTCTCACTGAATGTGGATGTGTGTACGAATGCACGGGGCAGGGAAGAATAAACGGAATCGCATACCTCATCCGACATCAATACCGCCCCGACCGGCACCAGCCCTCCACTCAACGCCTTCGCGAGCACGACCATGTCCGGCTCGACTCCAAACTGATGCGCGGCCAGAAATGTTCCGGTGCGATACATCCCCGTTTGCACTTCATCCAGCACAAACAGTGTTCCGTAACGACGGCACAGAGACTCGGCGTTCCGCAGGTAATCCGCGTCAGGAACGCGGACGCCGGCTTCGGATTGAATCGGCTCCACAATGAACGCCGCAAACTGCTTGCCTTTGAGTTCACGTTCCAGAGACCCGAGCGAGCCAAATGGAATGGTCTTGGTTTCCGGCAACAGCGGACCAAATCCCTCTCGCCAGAACTCATCGCTCATGAGCGACAACGCGCCGCAGGTGAGCCCGTGGAAGGCGTGCTCCGCAGCCAGTATCCCGTTTCGGCGAGTATGCGCTCGCGCGAACTTGATGGCCGCCTCCACTCCTTCGCTTCCCGAAGAAGCAAAGAAAGCCTTGCTCAACCGTCCGCCGGCTCTTGCACATAGCCGTTCTGCTAGCTCTCCGGCAAGGTCCGCTACGTGGGTCTGAATCATCGCCGGCCCACACCGTGCCAGTTCCCGTCGCAGCGCCTCTACGACATCCGGATGGTTGTGACCCACGTTGTGAACGCAATAGCCCGACAGGAAATCCACAATCCTGCGGCCGTCAGAGGTAAACAACTCCGCGCCCACACACCTCTCGTACCGGACGTCCATCTCAAGCAATCTGAGCAGACGCACCCATTGTGGATTGACACGCTGCGCGTACCGCGCTGACACGTGTTCCGCTTCAACTGCTTGAACAGCTGTGCTCATTTGCTGCGACCTGAACTAAGGAGTGATCACAATCGACGTTGGCGTTGCCGGAACCGCGTACGACCCAATCGAAGTCAGCGCTCCCGTGCTCGTATTCAGGCTGAACGATTGGATCACTGAGCTGGACTGATTTCCCACGAACACATACTTGCCGCTGGAATCAGAGGCGATGAAATTCGGCTGCGCTCCGGTCGTGAATGGCGAACCGGTGAGCAGAGTCAGCCCTCCATCGGACCCGATCGAATATGCAGCCAGATTGCTGGAGCCCTGATTTGCTACGTAGAGGTATTTGCCGGACTTGTCGATGAGCAAGTTCACCGGTCCGTTAAAAGTCTCACCAATCGGCGAGCCAAGCGCAGTAAGCGATCCGTCGGAATTGATCGTGAACGTCGAAATGCTGCTGTCCTGTTTGTTCGCCGTGTACAAGTGCGATCCTGTGGAATCAATTGCCAACCCGAACGGGTTGTTCCCGGTCAAGACTACGGCCGGAGCCCCTAGCACGCCCTGACTCACCGGAAATGCTTCAATCCAACCCTGCGCTTCCTGTCCCGTGATGTACAAGAAATTTCCCGAGGGCGCCAAAGCCATGTTCATCGCCGAAAGGCCGATCGGTGCTGTCGCGCCACCAGTCTGCTGGACCGTAGTCAGCGCGCCACCCGTCCCGATCGAAAACACTGAAATGTCATTTGATAGCGAATTCGCCACATACAGGAAGTTCCCGGATGGGTCCATTACCAGAAGCGTAGGTGACGTGCCGGCAGGCTGCCTGGGCGTCACTTCCGTCAGTCCCCCTGTGCTCGAAATCGTGTACAGCGAAATGTTGTTGCTGCCGGAGTTAGCCGCGTACAGATACTTTCCCGAAGGATGAATCGCCAGCGACTCAACCGCTGACCCCGCCGCAATCGGACTGCCCGATAGTTGGTTCAGCACCCCCGCATTCGGATCTTCGCGATAGGCAACAATCTGGCCTCCACCCGCACCGCTAGGGATCGCCGCAAACAGAAATCGACTGCTCGTCGTGCCGCAACCCAACCACGCGCCCATGCTTGCGCAAACAAGCAAAAGAGCCGCTGCTTTCTTTAGCATCCGTAACTCCTCAAGGGATTTGTTGAAAACGAAATTCGGAACGCTGGCCTGCCCGGCGGCCTTGAACCTCGGTCGCTCCCAGGCGGCTCTACTCGTGAACCCCTATCATACGGGACAAGCGGTTCCGCGCGCAGCCGTTGGGTTTCTCTCCTCTGCGATGCACGATTTCTCTGGCTAGGTTGTACCCCTCAAGATGTGGGGACAGCCGTCTTCGGCTGTCCGCGGAGCGACGCTCCGCTGCGGGGTACGGACAGACCCGCGGTGAAGCGGCTATCGATCATACGCATTCTTGCCGTACCCAGCTTGGCCACGGATCTCACGGATTTCCACAGATACGCCCTAAAGAGTTTCTTCTACGACCCGTGTGAATCCGTGCTGATCCGCGGCTTATTAATAGCGTAACCGAGTTCTTCAGCAACTCTTCAGCCGCTTAGATTTTCCTGTTCACTCTAGTGCGCCGGGCTGGGCCGGGCTCCCGCGGACGTGTCGGGCAATGCATGGTCCGATTCTTCGCCCTTCAGGAACAACCGGAATCGATCCAGATATACATACACCACCGGTGTGGTGAACAGCGTCAGCATCTGGCTCACAATCAACCCGCCCACGATCGTGATGCCGAGCGGCCGATGCAACTCCGATCCCGTTCCCCTCCCCAACGCCAGCGGCAACCCTCCCAGCAAAGCCGCCATGGTCGTCATCATGATCGGCCGGAAGCGCAGGATGCACGCGTCATAAATGGCCTCCACCGGCTTCTTTCCCTGATTGCGTTCCACTTCCAGAGCCACATCAATCATCATGATCGCGTTCTTCTTCACCAGCCCAATCAGCAGGATGATTCCGATCATCCCAATCACATTCAACTCGTTGTGCGTCAAAAGCAGCGCCAGCAGCGCCCCGACGCCCGCAGACGGAATCGTGGAAAGAATCGTGATGGGATGAATGTAGCTTTCATACAGCATGCCTAACACGATGTATACGGCAGCCAGCGCGGTGATAATCAGGACGAGCATATTCGACTGCGAATCCTGGAACGCCGCCGCGGTCCCCTGGAAGCTGGCGGTTATGCTTGGCGGAAACCCGATCGTCCGCTCAGCCCTCTGGATTGCATCCGTCGCTTGTCCCAGGGAAACTCCTGGCGCCAAGTTGAAAGAAATTGTTGCCGACGGAGTCTGTCCCTGGTGATTGACCGCGAGCGGCGTATTCGACGGCTCAAAATTTGTGAATGCCGCCAGCGGAATCGCTGATCCGGTCGTCGACTTCAGATAAATGTTCTGCAGTGCTTCCGGAGTCTGCTGGAACTGCGGCGCCACTTCCATCACGACGTAATACTGGTTCAGCGCTCGGTACATGGTCGACACCTGCCTCTGCCCGAACGCATCGTAAAGCGCATTGTCCAGCGTCTGTGGTGTGATCCCCAGCCTGCTCGCCGTATTGCGGTCGATCACCAGCTTCGCTTGCAGGCCCTTATCCTGCTGATCGGAATTCTGGTCCCGCAACTCCGGCAATTTCCGCATCGTCTCAAGAAGTCGCGGAGCCCAGGCGTTTAATTCGTTGATGTCCGGGCTTTGCAGCGTGTACTGATACTGCGCGTTGCCGTGTCGTCCACCAATGGTGAGTTCCTGGTCCGATTGCAGAATCAGCGTCGCGCCCGGCACAACCGCCAGCTTCCCGCGCAAACGGTTGATCACGTCGTCGGCGCTTGGATATTGGCAAGGGTTCCAAAAATGTTGTTTCTGGCAAGGCCCGCGCTGCTCCAGAGGTTTCAGCGTCAGGAAGAAGCGCCCTTGATTGAGTGCGGTATTTCCGCCGGTGAAGCCGGCCATCGTGTCGACGGCCGGATCAGCCATCACAATCTTGATGTACCGGCGCATCTTCTCGGACATTGATTGGAAGGACACATCTTGAGCCCCAATTACCGTGCCCCCGATCCGGCCCGCATCCTGCTGGGGAAAGAACCCTTTCGGTACAGCGATGTACAGATACACGCTGACTGCGGCGATCACTAGCGTCAGCACGAATACTGGCAGTTGGAATCTCAGCACAACTTTCAACATCCGGTCGTAGGTGGCCAAGAGACCGTTGAACATCCACTCGCTAGTTCGGTAAAAAATATTGTGCTTCTCGCCTTTGAGCGGTGGCCTTAGAAATTTCGCGCACATCGTCGGAGTCGTCGTCAAAGAAACCACCAGTGATACTCCGATCGCTACACTCAGCGTCACCGCGAACTCACGGAACAGCCGCCCCACAATCCCGCCCATCAGCAGAAGAGGAATGAACACGGCCACCAGCGAAGTGCTCATCGACAGTACGGTAAATCCAATCTCCGCCGCCCCTTTGAAGGTCGCCTGCACCACACCCATGCCGTGCTCGATATAGCGCGTAATATTTTCAAGTACAACGATCGCGTCGTCCACCACGAACCCTGTCGAAATGGCCAACGCCATCAGCGATAAATTGTCCAGGCTGTAGCCCAGCAGGTACATCACTCCGAACGTGCCAACCAGCGAAAGCGGTACGGCTATGCTGGGAATGATCGTCGCCCGCACCGTCCGCAAAAACATAAACACGACCAGGATCACCAGCACGACCGAAATCAGCAGGGTCCGCTCGATGTCTTTGACCGATGCCCTCACCGATGTCGTCCGATCCATTACAACGGAAAGCTTCATCGCTGGCGAAATCGAGGCCTGAAGAAAAGGAATAATAGCCTGCACCCGGTCCACGGTATCGATGATGTTCGCTCCCGGCTGCCGGAAAACCGCCAGCATTACTCCCGACTTGCCGTTGATCAAACCCAGTCGTCGCCTGTCCGATACCGCATCCGTAACCTCGGCCACATCGCCCAATCGCACCGCCGCGCCGTTGTGGTAGGCCACAATCAACGGCCGGTACTGATCCGCTGTGAATATCTGGTCCGTATCGTCGAAGACATAAGTCCGGCTGCTATCGGATACCTTGCCCTTCGGGCGGTTGGCATTCGCAGCATTCAACGCATTCCGCACCGTGTCCAACCCAATGCCGAGTTTGTTGAGCAAGGTAGGATTCACTTCCGCGCGCACCGCGGGTTGCGAAGATCCCCACACAAAAACCTGGCCCACTCCTTGCACCTGCGATAGCTTTTGCGCAACGACCGAATCCGCCGCATCGTACATCTGCGGAACGGTTATCGTGTCAGATGTCAGTCCTAATAACAGAATCGGCGAATCCGCCGGATTGACTTTCCGATAGCTCGGATTGCTCGGAAGATTTGCGGGCAGCTGGCTCCGGGCCGCATTGATGGCAGCCTGGACATCACGCGCAGCAGCATCAATATTCCGGTTCAGATCGAATTGCAGCGCGATTCCGGTAGACCCCAACTGGCTCGAGGACGTCATCTGATTCACGCCGGCAATGCGTCCGAACTGCCGTTCGAGCGGCGTGGCCACTGCCGAAGCCATAGTCTGTGGATCCGCTCCCGGCAGTCCCGCTCCCACGCTGATCACCGGAAAATCCATCTTCGGCAGCGATGCCACTGGCAGGAAATTGAAGGCGAGGATTCCCGACAGCAGCAGTGCCGCTGCCATCAGCGATGTCCCGATCGGACGCCGGATAAATGGACCAGAAATGTTCATCGTCGAATGTGGGGACAGCCGCCATCGGCTGTCCTGCGGAGCGTAGCTCCGCTGCTTGTTTAATGCTAATCCGCAGGCATTTCTCGCGGAATCTCGTTTCCCATCCTGTATCGCGAGAACCTCTGCGCCAGCCGGTCAAACCACAAGTACACGACCGGTGTCGTATAAAGCGTCAGCAACTGGCTGAGCAGCAACCCGCCAACAATCGTGATTCCCAGCGGCCGCCGCAACTCCGCACCCGTCCCCGTACCAAGCGCCAGCGGCAATCCGCCCAGCAACGCCGCCATCGTCGTCATCATGATTGGCCGGAAACGCAGCAGGCACGCCTGGTAAATCGCCTCCTCTGGCGGCTTATGCTCCTCACGTTCCGCGTCCAGCGCGAAGTCGATCATCATGATGGCGTTCTTCTTCACAATACCGATCAAAAGTATGATTCCGATCAGTGCCACCACCGTCAGATCGTTCCCGGTAATCATCAACGCCAGAATCGCTCCCACGCCCGCCGAAGGCAGTGTCGACAGAATCGTGATCGGATGAATGTAACTCTCGTACAAAACTCCCAACACGATGTAAACCGTGATCACCGCCGCCAGGATCAAGAACGGCTCAGAGGACAGCGAATTCTGAAAGGCCGCCGCAGTGCCCTGAAAGGAAGCGTGAATACTGGGCGGGAGCTGGATGTCTTTTTCCGCCTGCTGGATTGCCTTTGTCGCGTCGCCCAGAGACGCCCCAGGCGCCAGGTTGAACGATAGCGTCACCACCGGAAACTGTCCCTGATGGTTGACGGCGAGCGACGCGCTCGTTGAATTCATTCGCGTAAATGCCGAGATCGGCACCGGTGCTCCGTTCGTCGTGACCGCCGCCCCGTTCGCCGTGGGTGCCCCGCTGTTGGGTGTCACCACACTTGGCCGTATGTAAATGTCATTCAAGTTCTCGGGAGTCTGCGCAAAATTCGGCGCCACTTCCAACACGACGTGGTACTGGTTCAGCTGGGTGAAGATGGTCGATACCTGTCGCTGTCCAAACGCGTCGTACAGCGTGTTATCGATCGCCTGCGGAAAGATGCCCAACCGCGATGCGGTATCGCGGTCAATCGTGATATTGGTCCGCAGTCCTTCGTTCAGCTGGTCGGTTGCGACATCGCGCAGCTCGGGCAAAGTCTCCAACTTCGCAACCAACTTTGGCGTCCACTGCGCCAACTCCTGCGCATCCGCATCTTCAATCGAATACTGAAATTGGGTGCGGCTGACCCGATCTTCCACCGTCAGGTCCTGCACCGGCTGCATGTACAACGTGATCCCCTGCACGTTGTTCAACTCAGGTTGCAGCCGCCGGATGATCGCCGACGCAGAATCGGAACGCTCATCCCGCGCTCTCAAGTTAATCTGGATTCGTCCCGAATTCGGAGTCACATTGGTTCCATCGACTCCGATGAACGACGACAAGCTCTCGACATCCTTGTCCTTCAGGATGACCTTCGCCAGTTCCTGCTGCCTCTCCGCCATGGCATCAAAGGAAACGTAATCTGGCGCCTCTGAGACTCCCAGAATCACCCCAGTATCCTGCACGGGGAAGAAACCTTTCGGCACGATCACGTACAAGTACAAGGTCAACACGAGAGTCGCCGCCGTGACCAGCAAGGTCGCCGTCTGATGCTTCAGAACCCACTTTACCGAGCGCCCGTAGAACGCGATGATCCGGTTGTAATAGTCCTCGGTGACCTCGTAGAACCGGCCCTTCTCGCCAGCCTTGCGATGCTTGAGCAGTTTGGCGCTCATCATCGGCGTCAAACTCAAAGACACCACCGCCGAGACCAGAATCGTCACCGCCAGTGTCACCGCGAATTCGCGGAACAGCCTGCCCACGATGTCGCCCATGAACAGCAGCGGGATCAGCACCGCGATCAGCGACACCGTCAGGGAGACGATCGTGAATCCGATCTGCCCCGCTCCCTTCAACGCCGCATCCAGAGGCGAATCTCCGGCCTCCAGAAACCGGTCGATGTTCTCGATCATCACGATCGCGTCATCCACCACGAATCCGGTGGAAATCGTCAGCGCCATCAAAGTCAGGTTGTTCAAGCTGTACCCAAGCAGGTACATCACGCCGAACGTCCCAATCAGAGAAAGCGGTACCGCCACGCTGGGAATCGCCGTCGCCGAGAGATTCCGCAAGAACAGGAACACCACCATCACAACCAGCCCGATGGCCAGCATCAGTTCGAACTCGACATCCTTAACCGACGCTCGGATCGTAGTGGTCCGATCCGTCAGAATTTGCACTTTGACGGCGCTCGGCAATGACGCCTGCAGTTGCGGCAGTAGCTTCTTAATGCGGTCCACTACGCTGATAATGTTTGCGCCCGGCTGCCGCTGAATATTCACGATCACTGCCGGCGTCAGATTCATCCACGCCGCGAGCTGATTGTTCTCCGTGCCGTCGATGACGTTCGCCACGTCACTGAGCCGCACCGGCGCGCCATTCCGGTACGCAATCACGATCGGTTTGTATTGTTCGCTGGAGAAGAGCTGATCGTTCGCCCCGATCGTGTACGACTGCCGCTTCCCGTCGATCACGCCCTTCGCCTGATCCACGTTCGCCTGCGCCAACGCGGCCCGCAAGTCTTCCAGGCTTAGCCCGTACGAAGCCAACGCCGTAGGATTCGCCTGAATCCGCACCGCCGGCTTTTGTCCGCCGCTGATCGACACCAGCCCCACGCCCGGTAATTGTGAAATCTTTTGCGCCAGCGAGGTGTCCGCAACGTCCTCTACCTTCGGCAGCGGCAATGAGTCGGAACTCAAGGCCAGCGTCAATATCGGCGCGTCCGCCGGATTTACCTTGTTGTAGATCGGAGGATTGGGTAGATCGGCAGGCAGATACGTCCCGGACGAGTTGATCGCCGCCTGCACCTGCTGCTCTTCCACGTCAATGTTCTGATCGAGTCCGAACTGCAGCGTGATCACCGAGCTGCCAGATGAACTCGTCGAGGTCATCTGCGTGAGCCCGGGCACCTGCCCGAACTGCCGCTCCAGTGGCGAGGTCACCGAAGACGCCATCACCTCCGGGTCCGCTCCCGGATAAAACGTCACTACCTGAATTGTGGGATAGTCGACTTCAGGAAGAGCCGAGACCGGCAACTGCATGAACGCAACCCAGCCCACCAGCAGCACGCCCACCATCAACAGCGTGGTGGCAACCGGGCGGAGAATAAATATGCGTGAAGGATTCATGAGGCCTAGTCGCCGGGTGCCGAATTGCCACCGGCTCCAGGTTCCGATGGACGACGCGAACGCCGTCCTGCCGATTCCGGCGTGCTCGATTCTTCCGATCCAACCGCCGGACGTTGCACCGCTCCTGTGACCGGAGCTGTCGTGCTCCTGCTCGGTGGACCGCCTCGCGGCTCAATGTGCGAGCCTCTTTGCAGCTTGTCCTGCCCGTCGGTGACCACGGTCTCGCCAGGAGAGACGCCATCCGTCACCACGGTTATATCGCCCTGCGTCAGCGCAATCGTGATCGGCTTGTCCTGCACCGTCTTGTCGGGATTGACCGTATATACGAACGGGCCCTGCGGTCCGCGCAAAATCGCTGCCGTCGGTACCACGATGCTGTTCTTGCGCGTCTCGAGCAGCAGGTCGGAGTTCACGAACTGGTTTGGCCACAGCTGGCTGTCTTTATTGTCGAACACCGCCTTCAGCTTCGCCGTCCCGGTCGAAGGGTCGATCTGATTGTCGATCGTCAGCAATTTCCCCGACGCCAGTTTCGTCTTGTCGTCGCGGCTGAATGCATCCACCTCCAGCGTCCCCCGGCGCATCTGCTGCGCCACCTTGGGCAGTACATCCTCAGGCAGCGTAAAGATCACCGCAATCGGCTGCAGTTGGGTCAGGATCAGCATCGGATTTGCATCCGAAGCATGCACGATATTTCCCGAATCCACCTGCCGCAATCCAATCCGCCCGGTGAACGGTGCCGTGAGATGGCAATACGTGATGTTCAGCTTCGCCGAGTCGATCTGCGCCTGGTCGTTGCGCACCGTTCCGTCAAGTTGATCGACCAGCGCCTTTTGCGTATCGACCTGCTGCTGCGCAATGCTGCCCGAGGGAATCAGCGACGTATACCGCTCCAGATTCAGCCTCGCGTCCCGCAGTTGTGCCTGATCGCGGAACAACTGCGCCTGCAATTGCTCCACCTGCACCTCGAAGGGCCGCGCGTCGATTTCGATCAAAAGTTCTCCCTGGCGGACCTCTTGCCCTTCGCGGAAATTCACCTTCATGATTTGCCCGTCAACACGGCTCTTGATATTGGCCGTGTTGAACGCGGTCACCGATCCGAGCCCAGACAGATAAACCGGGACGTCCTGCTTCTGCACGGGGGCCACGGCCACTGAAACTGCCCTCGCCGGGCCCGCCGCCTGAGCCTTCGACCTGGAATCGGCTGCACTGCTGCAGCCAACGGAAATCGCGCCAACTGCCGCAAGAACAGCAACCACCGCCAGGCTCTGCGCCTTCCGCAGTTGGCGTCGTTTTTTATGACAATCAATATTTTTCACAAGGTTAGTCCGTCACCATCTTTGAGCCGGGTCCGGTGTGAACCCAAGGTATTAGACGTAAGCATTGTAGGCTCGGTTTGCAGCAATTCGCTGTTTGTCCCGGGCAGCGCCGGCTAACAGCCGGCTGTCGCGCGGGCCTCTTGCCCGCGCCTGTGGAAGCAGAGAGGACGCCCCACAGTTCCACCAATAGGCAGAACCGCGCCAATATAGGATCAACTGCGCGCCCATGGCGGGTCAATACTGGCGCACAGGTTTTACATACTTTTACTTGTCTTGACTGTTCGTCAAACTCTAAGCGGAGCGGGCGCAGGATGGTGATTTTCGTACTCGGCGATCTCCGCCTCATGTTGCAGCGTTAAACCGATGTCATCGAGCCCATTCAGCAGACAGTGTCTTACAAATTCATCGATCGGGAATTTGGCCAAGAGGCCCCGATCGTCGCGCACCTCGCACTTCTCCAGATCGATCGTGACCTCGTAATTGTCGATGTCCTGCGCCCGCTTCATCACCGTAGCAACTTCATCTTCTGTCAACCGGACAGCCAGAAATCCGTTCTTGGTTGAGTTGTTGGCGAAGATGTCAGCGAATGACGATGAGATCACCGCGCGAAAACCGAAATCCGCCAGCGCCCAGACGGCATGCTCCCGCGACGACCCGCACCCAAAGTTCTTTCCCGCCACCAGCACCGTCGCGCCTTCATATCGCGGTTCATGCAGCACGAAATCACCACTCTTTTTCCCGTCCGCCCCAAACCGCCAGTCATAAAACAAAAACTGCCCAAACCCAGCCTTCTCGATCCGTTTCAAAAACTGCTTCGGGATAATTTGATCGGTGTCTACATTAACCCGATCCAGCGGCGCCACCCGCCCGCGATGCACTGTAAAAGGTCTCATGATCTCCCCTTCACTTGTCATCCTGAGGCGCCCGCTTTTGGCGCCGAAGGATCTGCGCGAGCCCCGCGACGCGTCGCGTTTTTTTGCGACGCACAAACCGCGCGTCTGGCTCGCGTCCTTGTGAGATGTCTTATTGCTTCCTGCTATTCAAACTTCCAATTCCGAATATCCGTGAAATGCCCCTCAATCGCCGCGGCCGCCGCCATCATCGGACTTACGAGATGCGTCCGCCCGCCGCGTCCCTGCCGCCCTTCGAAATTCCGGTTGCTCGTCGATGCGCACCGCTCCCCTGGTTGCAAAATGTCAGGATTCATCCCCAGACACATCGAGCATCCCGACTCCCGCCACTCGAAGCCAGCATCCCGAAAAATCCGATCCAGCCCTTCCTGCTCCGCTGCTCGCTTCACGGTCTGCGATCCCGGCACGACCATCGCGCGAACTTTCGAATTCACCCGATGCCCCTTCGCGACGCGCGCCGCCGCCCGCAAATCCTCGATCCGCGAGTTCGTGCACGATCCAATGAACACACGGTCAATTCCAATATCCTCGATCCGCTTCCCAGGCTGCAGCGCCATATACTCCAGCGCTAGCTCCGCGGCCCGCCGCTCCGACTCCGCGAGACCTTTAATGTCTGGCACCCGTCCCGTCACCGGCGCTACCATCCCCGGATTTGTCCCCCACGTCACAAATGGACAAAGCTGCGCCGCGTCGATCTCCACGATCTTGTCGAACGCCGCGCCTTCATCGGACGGCAAACTCCGCCAGTACGCCACCGCCTTATCCCAATCCGCGCCCGTCGGAGCGAATCGCCTTCCCTTCACGTAGGCGATCGTGGTCTCGTCCGGCGCAACCATCCCCGCCCGCGCTCCAGCCTCGATACTCATATTGCACAGCGTCATGCGCCCTTCCATCGAGAGCGCCCGTACTGCCGGCCCCGCGTACTCGATCACATGGCCCGTCGCGCCGTCAGTTCCGATCTGCCCGATAATCCCCAGCGCCAGATCCTTCGCAGTGACGCCATCAGCCAGTCTTCCGCGCACGTCGATCTTCATCGTCTTCGGTTTCCGCTGCGCCAGGCACTGCGTTGCCAGCACATGCTCCACCTCTGACGTCCCAATTCCAAACGCCAGCGCGCCAAATGCTCCGTGCGTCGAGGTGTGACTATCGCCGCAGACAATCGTCATTCCCGGCTGTGTCACCCCGAGTTCCGGACCAATGACATGCACGATCCCCTGATCCGGCGAATCCATATCAAACAGCCGGACCCCAAACTCCTTGCAGTTCGCCTGCAGCGCAGAAATCTGCTTTGCCGCGATTAAGTCGGTGATCGGAGTTCCCCGCGGCTCGGTAGGAATATTGTGATCGACAGTCGCGACCGTTCGAGCAGGCTGACGCACCTTCCGTCCTGCCGCCCGCAGCCCATCAAACGCTTGAGGTGAAGTCACCTCATGCACCAAGTGCAAATCGATGTAGACAATCGGCGACCGCCCCGACGGAGTCGCCACCAGGTGTGCATCCCAAATCTTTTCGAATAATGTCCGTATCATAGTAGCGTAGGCATCCTGCCGGCTGTGGAGCGGGCGTCTCGCCCGCACTCCCTTTTATGGAATTGTGTTTACGTAGTCTTCCACAGCGCGGCAGGTGGGAGCAAGGTGTTGCCCTGCTGGGGCCCGTTACGAAGCTCGCCTCCGCGTCCTTCGCGGCTTTTCTCGGCGGACTCTACGGTCAAGAGGTTTTAGCGCGAGGCCTGATTCACTAGCAGGCTGCGGGAAAAGTCGATCTGCCAATCGATTTTGGGTGGCGCAGCGCTTCAAGCGCTGCGATAACCGCTTTGTCTTGAATGGCGGCTTTAGCCACTGGGGTCGAGATGTCAGTCGTGAGGGGTTTTTCCTGGTTTTTGGGTAGGGCATGACTTTAGAGGTTGCGGAAGAACTCCTGAATGCCGGTGGTAACGTGGAAGAGCGGCGCTTTAGCGCCGCGTAAAGCGGGCAGAATCAACAATGGGCTTCAGCCCCAGTGGTCGCCTATCGCGGCGATCGGGGTTTTTCCGCAACCTCTTCAGTCGTGCCGTTAAGTCCTTGAAAATGACGTCGCGCTTTAGCGCCCGAGGTGCGCTCTTGCCCCTTCGGCGGCTTCTTCCTAAGCCTGCTAGCTAGAGCTCCGGGGCCAGTTTCCTAAACCGCAAGCGGCCAGGGAAGCTATTCTTCCGTGTCAGTCGCGGAAAATGCCCCGTTGGAGTCCGACGAAGCGCCCCACACCACGCTGCTCGCCGTGTCCGTCGACGATCCCCATACGACGCTGAATCCTGTCGCGGTGCTGCTGCCCCAAACAACCGAACTGCCCCACACCACCGAACTGCCCGATAGGTTCGCGCCCCAAACCACGGATGAGCCCCACACGACCGATGAGCCCCATACCACGGAAGACGAGGCAACGGTGCCGTTGCCATTCGATACCGTCACCATCCCCGTCCGGCTGTTGTAGGTGGCCGTAGGAGACAGAGCCGCACCGACGTTCGCAGGCGCCAGGTCTGTGTTGGTTAACGCTGCTCCCAGATCGACGTACCCGGCACCTACCGTGAAACACATCGTAGTAAGAAAGGTACGTCAGACCGGTCGCCGGGTCCGTCGCGATCGAGTACATCGGGAAAGTCTTGTACGCGGTCTTCATCAACCGCGCCTTCACCTGGTCGGGCGTAAGGTTCGGATTCTGCTGCAGCATCAGAGCCACGCCGCCGGCAACGGCGGGAGTCGCCATGCTGGTGCCGCTCAGACTCAGGTAATCGTGCTGCGACGTGTTGCCTGCCACTGCGTTATTCGGAAACAGGGTCTCCAGTGTGCTGCCTCGCGAGTCGGTCGAGACCACCAGGTTCCCCGGAGCCACAACATCAGGCTTCACCACGTGGTCGTACGTCGTCGGCCCTTTCGAGCTGTAGCTCGCGATCTGATCGTCCGTCCGGGAATACGACCCCATCGCCTTCATCGCGCCAACCGTGATCACTAGCGGATCATTCCCCGGCGCCGCCACGGTTCCATAGCCGTTGCTCCCATTCAGGCTGAGGCGCCCATAATTTCCGGCCGCTGCCACCACCACGATTCACGCTCTCCACGCCGACTCTACTGCCTGGCACAGCGGATCCTGCGCATAGCCCGAGAAGATCCCTCGTCCCAGAGACAAGTTGATGACGCGAATGTTGTACGTGTCCTTCAGCGCAATCGCCTGCTGAATCGCGGCGATCACTTCGCTGTCGCTGCCCGCGCCATTAGCGTCAAGCACACGCAGATCAATCAGGTTCACATTCGGCGCCACTCCCGCATACCGTCCATTCGACTTATTCCCATTCCCGCCAATGATGCCCGCCACGTGCGTGCCGTGTCCGTACAGGTCCCAAACCCGCTTGTAATTCAGATATGTAGTAGTTCCGGTGAAGTCTTGATGGTAGAGAACGCGGGACACAGTCTCTTTGGCAAGATCCGAGTGCATATCGTTGATGCCGCTATCAATCACTGCCACTCCGATGCCCGTTCCATCGTATGCAGCGTTCACTGCTGCACTCACATTCATGGCAGCGTCGGTGTAATCGTCCATGCCCTTCAACGGATGGTCCAGGCTAACGAACGCCACTTCCGGATCGTTCGCCAGCGCCTGCAACGAACCCGCGGGCACAGTGAAGGCCGCTCCTCTCACGAGGCCCAGGTGATGCCCGACTCTCCCGCCCATATTCTGCACTCGCGAGAACGCAGCGGTTTTCGGAGCCTGTTTGTATTGCACGATCACTTTCACCTGCTGGCTCGGGCGCGCCGCAAAACGGCTCATGATTCTCGTCACTTCCGGATCGAACCTGTCCGAGACCCTCATTCCCCGCTCGCTCGCCACGTTCTGTTGTCCGAACACGGCTCCAGTGAGCAGAAGCACTACAATGCTCAGGCGCTTTCCCCAAGCTGTGCTGTGGCGTTCATCACGCCTTCCGGGAGTAACTGACTTCCTGCTTGCCATCTGTGGCACGCCCTCTCTTTGCGGTGCGAGGTTACGTAACACAGGACTTATTGCAATGTGAGAGCCAATGCGGCTCCTTCCAACTGCTCATTACAAACTCTTTACAACGGTCCCGAAACGAGATGTGGGTCATCCTGTCCCATCAGCCTGGGCGTGGGACACGTTGTCCCACGGGCGACGCAATTCCCGCCTCCCGAATAAATCATTTCTAATGCGCCGCTAGCTGGCCATTCGCATAGATTTCGTTAATAGGTTCGAGCGGTTGGGTTGTTGGCAGAAGGTGAACCGTGTCGTCAGATAGCTTTTCTCCGCGAACTCGGCGGGGGTTCTCGGCGGCCTCTGCGTTTTGGGATTTTGGTCAGGCTTGGGAAAACAGAGACTTAGATCGCGGAGGTCGCCGAGCAGGTTCGCAGAGAGCGCGGAGAAAAGCAAAATGCCTTTACCGCGGTTGAGTTGGTTGAAATTAGGACCGCCGCATTTCCACCACTAACGCTTTCTGCGCGACAGTTCACGAGCCGGCACAGCCCTTGAGATGTGTCTTGACTCGCTCTCTGGAGCGCAGGAGAATACCAATCCTTGGGGCAGTTCCTTCTTACCTCTACACAACTGAGAGATTCGCTCATGTGCCGACTCGTCTGGATGTTCTGTCTGCTTCTCGCGCTCACCACATTCTCCGCCGCGCAACTGACTCCTCCTTCGGGCTGGAACATGCAGAGCACCGGGGACGCTATCGTGATGACCTCGCCGGCCCAGAATCCCGGAACACACGTCGCGTTGTTGCTCCTGCAGCCCGGAAGCCCGATTGGGCCGCTGAAGACTTGGTTCGCGAGTCAAACGGCAACGCTCGCCCAGATATCGGGCCGCATACTCGAAGCCAGTCAAGTCAAAGAGCAGGGCGGAATTCTCTTCCGCGTCATCCAAGTCGAAAACCAAAATCGGATCAAGCTCCGCCTGGTCTTTTACGGCTATGCTTCCACCCGCGGAATTTCAATTCCTATCTTGCAGGTTCCACCTGCAGTACCCGATAACGACCCGCTTGTCGTAACTGCGACTCAGTATGTCTTGCAGTTGGCCGCTCAGAAATTCGAACTAAATCCGACAACTCAGCCTGCCGCTCAACCCGACATGCAGCCCGCGCAGTCAAATTCAGGCTGGCGCCCGAAAACCGACATCGATCTCACCTACCACGCCAAAGCGATCATCCCCAAAGAACGCGACGTGCCTCTCAAGGGCGTCTACGTCTTCATAGGCTACGCATTCGGCCCATCGTACGGAGGCGTCGGCACCACCATGACGTGGGGTCAGCGCGCCACCCAGCAATTGCTTTTGCTGTTCGCCAACGGCGTCGCCGCAAAAACAGATTTGAAAGGCGACAACCTCGCCGGGCATCACCAAGCCGAAGGCTTCGCTACCATGGACGTCGCCAACCCCGCGGCTGTCGCCGGCGCACCATACGGTCACTGGACTGACAACGGCGACACCATTCACATTCAGTGGAACATCGGAGGGCCCACAGATCTAGCCAAGAAGGGCAACGCTCTGGAAGGCAAAGGCGAACGTTGGACGCCCTTTCAACTGGTCGAGGGCGAGCGCCTCGAAGGCGCGTTCGTCAGAAAAATGGAAGCTGGCCTGCGCTCGCAATGGATCGTCTTGCACAAGAACGGCACCTTTGAGGGCGATGGCGTCAACGTCACCATGGGCGGCGAAATCGTCAGCCCAAACTTCCCGGCGCACGGCTCCGGTACCTACGACGTCCACAAAGGCAGCATGATTTTGTTCTTCCAGAACGGATTCACCCAGGCCATCGCCTGCATCATTGATGCCGCTCCCAATGGCGACGCCCGAACCGTCCTGCTGAACGGTTTTCCATTTGAACGTGTACGCTGAGTTTCGAAGATTCAGGAAAAGAATTTCATCTTGAGGATGAGCGCCCCAGCCAACAGCACGCTCCCCAGCAGTGCGTTCCACTCGCGGTGCTTGAGATAGAGTTCCGACGAGAATCCGCCCCCGTCTTCGCCGGATGGTGCACGCGTGAGGCGAGGCAGCATCCGCGGCACGCGCTGAGCGTACTCCTCGAATTCAGGAAACTTCTCTCTTAAGAATTTTTCCTCTCCGCGGATCACCGGAACATAAATCGCAAAGAACATTACGACCAGCAGCGCACCGACCCACCAACTCCGCGCCGCCACCGCGAACCCGATCCCGATCAGCAATGACCCTAGATACAGCGGATTCCTCGTATATGCGTACGGTCCCGAAGTCGCTAAGGCTTCGTTCTTCCGCACATGCCCCGAAGCCAGCGCCCGAATCAACAGTCCCGGCACAATCAGCACCGACCCGAGCGCAAGGAATCGCCACGTCGGCCGAGCCAGCCAGAAGTACAGCACTGCAAACACAAAGCCCAGTGGAACTCGAATACGCCGTGCGACCCGCGACCACTCAGCCACGCCCGCCCTCCGCACTATTTCCGGCGAGCAGAGACTGCGCGCTGTTCACAACCTCCTCCACGCCAATTCCGAGCATCGCCTGGTCCGTCCGCGGATTCCGCGCGTGGGTCGTCATACTAGCCGGATTCCGCAGCACCACGCTGCGCGTGCCGTAAGGCCCGTTGCGCGCCGGATCTGTCGGACCAAAGATCGCAACCGCAGGAACTTTCAACGCAGCCGCCAGATGCAGCGGTCCCGTGTCGCCTCCGATGAACAGCCACGCCCGCCGCATGAGCGCGATCAGTTCGCTGATAGAACCCTGGAACGCCCGAGCCGCACCCTCACTCGCCGTCTCTGCCGCCCGTGCAAGGTCCTCTTCACCCGGCCCGTAATTCACCACTGACTGCACGCCACACTTCGCCAGGGCGCGCGCCACCTGCCCGTACCGTTCCGCTGGCCATTGCTTCGCTCCCCATCCAGCGCCCGGATTAAGAATCGCAAACTTCTCGATCCCAAACTCCCGCAGTCTCTTCTCAATTCTTTCCTCAGCCCCAACATCCCGGGGAAATTCAGCCGCAGGTACGGCCAACTTGCTTTCGACCAGCGACTCCACCACCGACAGACCTTGCTCAATTACGTGGTTCCCCCGCGTCGTAATCTGCCGCGTGTACCACAATGCCGCAGCACTCTCCCGCGGTTCTCTCGCTCCATAAACAACAGGAACTCTCGACCACCGCGCCAGCACCGCCGACCGGATCGCTCCCTGAAAATCAATTGCGATCTGGTAGCCTGCCGTGCGCACATCGTTCCCGACCCGCGCAATCTGCTCGATCGTGGATAACGAAAAAAGTGACTTGCGCCATCCTTTTAAATTAACCGTGTGCACCCAGTCCACCAGCGGCCGCTGCGCCGACCGCGCACCTCGTCTCGGCGCTCCGGGCGCACACAACAGTTCAGCCCATCGTTCCTCGACAAGCCACCCGATCATGGCGTCCGGATAGGACTCGCGCAAGGCCTGCGCCGCCGGAAGCGTGTGAATCACATCTCCCATCGCGCTCAACCGCACGATCAGCAGCCGCTCGACTCTTCCGTCACCGGGTGCGCTCAAGCCTTCCTCGGAGAAAGACGCGTGCGAAGGATTTCACTGGTGGAATGATCTTTGGGATCACCCACGATCTCAACTCTCCCCCCGTACTCAGCCACAGTGTCGCGTTCGGGAACGGAGTCCGCCGTGTAATCGGTGCCCTTAGCCTGCACATCAGGTCGAATCTCGTGAATAATGGCGCGGACATCAAGCTCCGGAAACACCACCACGGCGTCGACATCAGCCAGTGCCGCCACAATCTCCGCCCGCTCCAGCTCCGGCATTACCGGGCGGCCTTCCCCCTTCAGCGCCCGCACAGAATCATCCGAATTGATGGCGACCACCAGTTTCCCGCCCAGAGCCTTAGCCCCTCGCAGATAGCGCACATGCCCCACATGCAGCAGATCGAAGTTCCCGTTGGCCAGCGTGATACGTTCTCCCGCCCGTCGCCATTCTTCTGCTTGTCGGCGGAGTTCGCTTCTGCTCAGGATTTTGCTTGAAGTGCTCAATGAGGTCTTGTGGCCGGAGGTGTTTCTTCAATGGCGCGAAGCAATTCTTCTCTCGAGACTGTAGCGGTGCCCCGTTTCATCACCACAATTCCACCCGCATAGTTGGCCACCTGCGCCGCTTCTTCTGTCGTCGCTCCGGAAGCCAGCGCTGCCGTGAATGCGGCAATCACGGTGTCGCCCGCGCCCGTCACATCGGCAACCTGGTCCGAGCCATAGATCGGAATATCCACCGGCTTGTGCTGGTGATTGAATGCCACCATGCCGTCGCGGCCGCGCGTGATCACCAGCGATTGCAGCTTCATCCGCGCCATCAGTTGCTCCCCCGCGGCCAGCACCTTGTTCCAATCCTGCCCAATCCGAATCCCCAGAGCCTCTTCCACCTCAGGTTCGTTCGGGGTCGCGGCCGTGACCCCTTCATAGTGCAGCATGCGGTAGCGCGAATCGAGTACGATCGGCACCGATCCCAGCTTGCCCTTCCCGCGCAGCGTGCTCACGATCGCTGGCGTCGCCGCCCCATATCCGTAATCGGAAACCAGCAGCGCGTCTGAGGCATGCGCATAATTCCGCGCCGCCAGATACAACTCACGCGTCAGATGACTATTAGGAGCCTCCTGCGGCTCCCGGTCCACTCGCACCACCTGCTGCCGGGAGGTATGCGTCATGCCCGCGAGAATCCGCGTTTTTGTCACGGTTGTGTAGCTCTTGTCCTTCAGCACGCCGCTTACCGCAATCCGCTTATGCCGGAAATACTTAATCAACAGTCGCCCCGCTTCATCGTCACCCACGATGCCCACCGGCAGCACATTCACTCCCAGGTCTGCCAGATTATTCGCCGCGTTCGCTCCGCCGCCGGGAACAATCGTCCGCTCCCTGTGCGTCAAGATCAAAACGGGCGCCTCACGCGACACGCGCGAGATCTCGCCGAAAACGAACTCGTCAGCGACAAGATCCGCCAGTACTGTGATCGTGATGTTGGGGAACCCCTCAACAATCTTCCGGAGCCGTTCCCCTTCCTTAGGATGTTTCATGGTAGCGCCGGCGTCCCGCTGGCTGTCGCGGGCGTGTCTCGCCCCCGCAGGATTCCCTGCAAACACAAATTCTCTCATGCGCCGCCCCGCCGTTCCTCAATCTTGCGCAGCATGGTATCTACGCCGTTAGCCGCGTCAACCAGTTCCATCCTCACCCGAACCACCGCCAGCGGCGTCAGCGCCGACAAATACGGCCCCAAATTCACCGCATCTTTCTCGGTGGTCACAAACCCTCCGGCCTCGCTGCGCTGCCTGAGTTCGAGCAACTCTCGCACGTCCTTCTCCTTATACGCATGATGATCCCGATAGAACGCCTGCGCCGCCGGCTCGACATTGGCCGCCCGCAGCTGCAAGAGAAAATTCTGCGGCCGCGCAATCCCGCAAAAGACAACCGGCCGCGCCGGGACACTCTCGGCAACAATCCCGCGCTTTAGCCGCCACATAAGCTTCCCTTGAGTTGAAAATGCATCCTCCGAAGCCCCGCTCGCCAGCACCACGGCATCCGCCCGCCGCAGTGCACTCAACGGCTCGCGAAGCCGCCCCGCCGGAAGCAACTGGTCGCTAGCATCCTGCGGCGTAACCAGCACGATATCGAAATCCCGCGCCAGCGCCCGATGCTGGAAACCATCGTCTAGCAAATGCAGTTGTGACCCGAACCTGCCCTCGGCAAAGCGCCCAGCTTCGTATCGATCTTCACCCACAATCACCGGAACTTGCAGCCTGCGAGCGACCAGCAATGGCTCGTCCCCAAACTCCTGCGGCAGCCCCGCCGGATCCACCAGCAGCACTCCCCGGCTCTTGCGACCGTAACCTCTCGAGAGGACGTCAAATTTCACCCCTCGCGATTGCAGCAACTCCCCCAGCAGCATCACAAATGGAGTCTTGCCCGATCCGCCTGCTGATAGATTTCCCACGCTGACCACGGGTCCCTCGAGACGCCG
This sequence comes from Terriglobia bacterium, assembly GCA_020073385.1. Taxonomy (GTDB): domain Bacteria; phylum Acidobacteriota; class Terriglobia; order Terriglobales; family Acidobacteriaceae; genus Sulfotelmatobacter. The sequence goes on from JAIQFH010000030.1 coordinate 83,186, forward strand.
AGCCCGCAGTCGCCCGCTGTCGTAGAGCGCGTTGCGCCCACGCACGGCAACTCCGTAGATGCTGGAGAGTGGATTCAATCTTTTCGTGCTGCCCGTGCCGAGGCCGGTCGCGAGTCGTCATCCTGTGCCATCAGTCGCTGCAACGCCTCCAGTGTTCGCGATGTTACGCCCATCTGCGACAGAATCGTCTCTTTCGCGCGACGTCCCAGCGCCATGCGTTCCACGTCGTCATCCACCAGGTGCATCAACATAAGCGGCAACTCCGCTAATCCCACGATCCGCACCGCATCGTGGCTCTGGAACAGTCCAACAATGTCCCGAAAATTTTCCGTGTGATTTCCCGTGACAATTGCCACGCCATGCTGCGCCGGTTCGATGATGTTATGCCCGCCGCGCGGCACCAGGCTCCCTCCCACAAATGCCACGTCTGCGAGAGCGTAAAGCGCAGCGAGTTCTCCGATCGTGTCGACCAGCAACACTCCACCCGCCAGCGGTTCTCCTTGCCATTGCGATCGCCGGTGCGCCGGGATTCCCATTTGCTGCAGCAGAGAAGCGACCGCCTCAAACCGCTCCGGATGCCGCGGCGCAAGAATCATCACCGCTCGCGGATGGCTCACCAGCAAATTCTCAAACGCCCGCAACAGCGGCGGTTCCTCATCTTCTACGGTGCTTCCACACACCAGCACCGGCCCCGCTCCCTCCGCCGCCAAAGAACGTCGAAGTGTCTCAACAATCGCTGGCGGTGCCGGCAAGCTGACATCGAACTTCAAATTCCCCGATACATGCACGCGTCCGGCATTGGCGCCGATCGACTTCAGCCGCGCCGCGTCTTGTTCGGTCTGTGCCAGAAAAAGGTCCACATTTGCGAGCATGTGCCGCCAAGCCCACCGAAATCGCTGATAGCGTGGCCACGACCGGTCGGAGATACGTCCGTTCACCACAGCCACTCGTGCTCCGCTGCCGTGCACGATCCGCAGGAAATTCGGCCAGAACTCCGTCTCTGCGAGCACAACCAATTCAGGCCGTAACGCCCGCATATAGGGCCGGATCGCGAACGCGAAATCCATCGGGAAGTAAAAGACATTCTCCTCGCCGAACCGCTTGCCAGCCAGATCCTGACCGGAGTCCGTCGTAGTCGAGACTACAACCCGCCACTGCGGGAATTGACGTCGCATCTGTCCAACCAGCCCACCGACTGCCAGCACCTCACCAACGGACACCGCATGGATCCAGATGACCGGCTGCCCGGAGCCACTCTTCAACTTCTCTGGCACCTTCCCCATGCGTTCCGAGAATCCGCGCCGATACTTCCCGTGGCGCAAAATCTGGTAGAGCCAAAAAGGCAGGCTGAGCAGCATCGCCAGCGCCAGGGCCAGACTGTAGAAGAGATAACTCAAGTTGAGCCATTCTAAACCGCGCCATCGGCACCATGACGGCTTGCCTTCTATAATGAGCGCATGCAGCGCATGTCATTGCGTTCGAGCCGTCGTATTTCTGCAATTGTGGTTTTCACCTTGCTTGTTCCAACTCTGCTGATCGCCGGCAAGAGCTTTGTGAAGCCGGTCGCGAAGACTGCATTCAACTATCCCGCGCACGATCTTCATCGCGACGAAAAGGTCTCAATCGCCGCCGACCCTTACGACAATCCCGAGAAAGCCAAGATCTTCACCATCAATTTCGCCGATCACGGATTCCTTCCCATCTTCTTCATCGTGACCAATGACGGCGATCAGCCCGTATCCATCGCCCATATGCGAATCAAGCTGATCACAGGCAATCGCTCCAAGCTCACCCCGATCGATTCTGACGATCTGTATCGTCGCCTCTCCAACCCGCAAGCCAAGACCAGCACCAACATTCCGCTACCCTTCCCGCGCAAGGTGAAGGGTGGCGTCACCAAGCAGCAAATGGACGAGATCGAATCCTCGCAGTTCGCCGCTCGAGCCGTTGAGCCGCACTCCACGCAGTCCGGATTCGTATTCTTCGATGTCTCCGACCTCAACTCCCCGCTGCGCAATGCAACGATCGATATCTCGGGACTGGCAGACGCAAAGGGAAATGAACTCCTATTCTTCGAGATCCTGATGGACAATTACTTGAACGCCCCGCAGAATCCATAGCCCTACAAGCTGCGTAGAGACAGCCGCCTCGGCTGTCCGCCCCGAGCGCCGTCGAGGGGAAAGCGAGCCGCTATAATCGTTACTTCATGGCCACCACCGCCGAGAAATCCATAGCCGCTCACCCCAGGTTCGAGCCCGTAATCGGACTGGAAGTCCACGTCCACCTGCTGACGGCGACCAAGATCTTCTGCTCCTGCTCCACTCGCTTCGGTGCCCCCCCGAACACCAACGTCTGCCCGGTCTGCCTGGGAATGCCCGGCGCGCTCCCCGTTCTCAACAAGAAAGCAGTCGAATTCGCCACGCTCGCAGCCATGGCCCTGAACTGCCGCATTAACGAAACCTCCATCTTCGCGCGCAAAAATTACTTCTACCCCGATCTCCCCAAGGGATACCAGGTTTCGCAATACGACAAGCCCCTGGCCGAGTTCGGTTTCATCGAAGTTCCCTCCGAGGGCGGCAAGAAGAAAATCGGCATCACCCGCGTCCACCTCGAAGAAGACGCGGGCAAGAGCCTGCACGAGAGCTTTCCCGATGCCGAAGAGAAGACCGCGATCGATCTAAACCGCACCGGCGCCCCCCTGATCGAAATCGTCAGCGAGCCCGACCTCTCAACACCTGACGAAGCCTACGAATACCTGACTCGTCTGAAGGAGATCATCCTCTACACCGGCGTCAGCGACTGCAACATGGAAGAAGGTTCTCTGCGCTGCGACGCCAACGTCAGCGTGCGGCCCCGCGGCCAGAAAGAGTTCGGCACCAAAACAGAAATCAAAAACGTAAATTCCTTCCGCTTCATTCGCGAAGCCCTGGAGTACGAAATCGGACGCCAGATCGACGTCATCGAGTCCGGCGGCAAGATCACGCAAGAGACCCGCCTCTACAACGCCAACGAAGGCAAGACCTACGGCATGCGCTCGAAAGAACAAGCCCACGATTACAGATATTTCCCAGAACCAGATCTGCTTCCGCTGGTCGTTGACGAGAACTGGAAGAAAGAAATCGCCCAAGCCCTCCCCGAACTTCCCGAGGCCCGCCGCGCCCGCATGGTGAAGGAGTACGGCATCACCGAATACGACGCGCAAGTCCTCACTTTTTCCAAGTCGCTCGCCGATCAATTCGAACAGGCCGCGAAGGCGGCGAAGAACGCCAAGCGCGTCGCCAATCTCGTGCAAGGCGAATTGATGGGCCGCCTGAAAGCGAAGGGCATCGGCATCGAGCAGTCACCCATCTCCATGCAAGGCGTCGCCGTCTCCGCCGATCTCGTCGAAGCCGGCACCATCTCCGGCAAGATGCTCAAAGACCTCTACGACCTCAGCTTCGAGCGCGGCAAGGATTTCCCCGCCGTCTACGAGCAAGAAGGCCGCCCACAACAGTCCACCGACACCTCGGCCCTGGAAAAAGTGATCGACGAAATTCTCGCCGCCAACCCCAAGCAACTTGAGCAATATCGCGCCGGCAAGAAGACGATGCTCGGCTTCTTCGTAGGCCAGGTCATGAAAGCCTCCAAAGGCCAAGCCAGCCCCCAGATCGTGAATGACCTACTAACAAAGAAGCTGGGGTAGGTGGCGCACACTCAAGTTTGCGCAATCACGGGCGCCGGATTCCGAATGTGGAATGCGTCGTCGAATGTTGGATGCTTCGTGGAAGAGCGGCCCCTTCAGGGCCGCGTTAGGCCTCAAGATAATGCGGGCTTATAGAGTGTGCGTGAGAACCGCATTTTCAATCCGCGCTGTGGGACAAGCGGGCAGGATTTGCGCCCCGGAGGGGCGTCTGAGAATAGCCCGGCGCTTTCAGCGCCGGGTAAGGTGGAACACTGAGCGCGTCCCGGAGGGACGCCTGAAAGTTCTCACGCACACTCTTATAGCCCCAGAGGGAAGCAGTCAGGTCACAAGCCGCTCTATGAATCAGTACTACGCCCACCTGTGACTTCGGTCATCTGATGTTCCCCTCCGCATCCCGATAGCATGACCTTGGACTCGACTGTCTCCGGGCCACCTATTAGGGGTTCTCCATGAAACTCAAAATCGACCGCATCATCAGCATCGCGACCTTGATCGCAGCCCTGGTCGCCATCGTCCTGGTCCTAAAGAAGCCCGCGCCCGTGGCCCAGCCGCAGGCACCCGCGGCCGTCGCCGAACACGCGCAGTCTTTCGACCAGAAGATGGCCGAGTTCCAGCAGCAAACGCAACAAGGGCAGACGAGTAGCCCTCAGCCATCCGTCTCATCCGACGCTGCCCCGCCCGCATCCCTTCCCTCGAAGCCCGAGGTCCATATCAACTCCGACGAAGTCAGCGCTGTGCTGGCGCAAGCGCTAGGCAGCGCAGGAGCCCAGGGACTCACTCCGAACTCCAACGTCGGCAGCGGCGCCCCGGTGATTAAAGATCAACAGGTAAGTATGGATGGCGACCAGGTCCACGGCCAGTTCCTCACCGAAATCGGCGGCAAAGACGTCTGGATCACCATCTCCGGCCACATCGGCGAAAAAGATGGCTACGCCACCTTCGATCCGACAGAGTTCAAAGTCGGCGATTTGAATGTCCCCGTATCGCTGGTGAACCCGGCGCTCCAGAAGAAACTCGCCGAGCAGCGCGATCGCATGAAACTCCCCGACGGTGTCGGCACTATGAAGGTCGAGAACGGCGAACTGGTGATGCAGGGGAAGTAAAGTCCGATTTCAGATTGAAGATCTCAGATTGCAGATTTCATTTACCCAATTCAATCTGCAATCTGAAATCAAAAATCTGAAATCCCCACGTGAAGTGAATCCCGCTCAGTTGTGCTTGATGAACTTCCCGTTCTTCTGCCCCGTTAGCGAATTGTAGATCGTCTCCAGAAACGCATCCGCGTTGATCATGTCTCCCGCATACTTCTTCCACGGATCGAGCACCTTCGCCTGCTTCATCTGATCAAGCGTCTTGCCGTCCTTGATCGCCTTGGCCACGACCTCACGAGTGCCCTTCAGCATTTCCAGATAAGCCCGAACATCTGCCACGCTCGAAATCGGTCCATGCCCGGGAATGATCCTCACGTCCGCTGGTACCTGCGCAATCACCTTCTCCACGCCGTCGATCATGCCGTCAATGCTGCCGCCCGAATCGACGTCGATGAACGGAAATCCGTAAGTCACAAAGTCGTCGCCCATGTGCACGACGTTCGACTTGGGAAAGAAAATGACCGAGTCGCCGTCCGTATGCCCCGCCGGAAAATAAAGCGCGCGAATGTCCTCCCCGTTCAGATGCACGGTCACATCGTGATCAAACGTGATAATCGGCAGCGCCTCCTTCGGCGCCGGCTTCGCATCAAAGTGCACCGATCCGCCGTTCCCGGCCACCCCGCCCGACTCCAGCCGCTTGCGCACGTTGTCATGCGCGATGATCGGCGCCTGCTTCTGAAAGTACGCATTCCCTCCCGTGTGATCTTCGTGGTAATGCGTATTGATGATGAACCGCACCGGCAGTGCGGTGATCCCTTTCAGCGCCGCCTGAATCTTGTCCGCCAGCGGCGCATACTGATCGTCCACCACCACAATGCCATCTTCACCAACCGACGCGCCGATGTTCCCCCCCGCGCCTTGCAACATGTACACGTTCCCGGCCACCTTCGTGACCTTGATCTGCACTTTGCTGAAATCCTGATCCTGGGCGGATGCCCAACACAATGCGAAGAACAAACCGGCGAGAAGCAGTGAGATTTTGCGCATGACTGTCCTTTGAGTTTGGTTCACAGTAGGGCAGCTATTCTACACAGAAGGCTACTGAGAAGGTGAACCGTTGATCGGCCAGCTTAGTCGATCAGGTTTGAAAGGGCACGGCTTTACAGGTTGCGGGAAAACTCCATCAGGCAATCGATTTTGGGTGGCGCAGCGCTTCAGCGCTGCGATATCCGCGCCCACACTCCCTACTGCGGGCTCAAGCTATCAAACATCTTCCACAACTTGTCCGCCGTCGGCCGATAAATCACCCATCCCGTCCCCTGATCAGAGGTCTCTCGAAACAGCAACTCACCACGGTTGTCTCCATCGGCATCGAGCGCGTCAATCAATTCCAGCCGCGGTGTCATATCCAGATGAAACTTATCCGTAATCCCCACATGCAGCTTGTGCAAATTACCGTAAATATCCGGATACGCCACGAGCACCACCGAGTATTGCATCTCCGACTCAACCTCGGAGTGAGCCACTCCCGCCGCCGGCGGAGGCATGTGTCCCTCCGCGGTGAGAACCATCACCGGCTGGTTCGAAAGCCACAAATCATACGCAACCATGTGCACGTTCTCGAGAACCGGCTCTTGCGTCACGTTCTTCGCCGAACCCGAGCGCCCCGTCGTGGCAGATGTGGCAGCCTTGGCTCTCGCCGCGATGTAGCCGCGAAGCTGTTCCTTCGCCAGATCCGTCATCTGCTTCCGCCGGTCGTCCTCCTCGCCCTTCAGCCACTGAAAGACAAATGAGTGGATCTCCGGACCCCGCGCATCCGAGATCGCCGGGATCAATTGCATATCTCCCTGAGTGGCGACCGGGATTTTGCTCAAATCGGCCGTCGCCTTCGACTTGGCGCCCACTTTGCTATACCCGGGCACATCTTCATCCGCAACGGGTTCCGGCGGCTTCCCACGTCGCAGGCGCGGACGGTTTCCTTCGCTGGCCCCGCTGTCCGACGCAGGCACCTTCGCTTTGTCCTCCGCCTTCGACTCACTCGCTTTCGCATCGCCAGGTTTGGCCTCGCTGTCCGGCCCCGACGGCTTTGCACCTGGACCCGAATCGGCTGGCGGTTCTGGAGCGGAAGCTGGCTTGCTCAACCGCGGCGGCTCGTCGCTGGAACCGGATGGCCCACTCGATTTGGGCGCAGTCGAAGGCGCGTTCGATCCCGCTGGAGCATTTCCCGATGATGGCGCTGCACTGTCCGGCGGCTTATCCTTCGCCGACGGGTCCCGCGTCAATCTCGGTGGTCCTTCGCTCGTATCGATTCCGACCGGTACCGGTTCTGCTTTTGCAGACTTCGTTTCCGCTTCCGATCCGTTCGGATGCCACGCCCCCGTCCCGATCCAAGTGGCCAGAGCGCCCGGCGCGGAACTATTTCTGTGCAGTGCGCTGGACACCGTGAACAGTCCCAGCGAATTGCCCGCGCGCTCCGCCTCATACACCGTTCCCGAGTCCAGCGACATTGGAACCGGATCCGCCTTGTACGCGCTCGCGTCCCAGAACTTCCCATTGATCAGAATCGCGATCGGTACCAGCGACGCCTTGCCGTTCGCCGTCATCTGCAGCACGCCTACCGCCCGCGGCCCGGAATCCTTTTTCTTCGGAGCCCTTCTCTCTCCCGGGATAATCTGCGGCCGCTCTTCCTGCGCGCGCGCCGCAATCGTGCTTCCCACAACACACGCGACAAGCGTAACCAGCACTGCACTGCCCACCGTGATTCGACGTTGTAGAATCTTCCAGAAAGGTGTTCGCCCAAAGGCTGATTGGCTGGTTCGGATTTTCAATTCTGATCTGATCTTAGGTATTTGCATGAAAGTTAATGATAAAGCCCCTGAGTTCACTCTGCCGGACGAGAACGGCAAAGATGTATCGCTGAAAGACCTGCGCGGCAAAACCGTCATTTTGTTCTTTTATCCCCGCGCCAGCACGCCCGGTTGAACCGTAGAAGCTCGCGGGTTCCGCGACTCATATAAACAGATTCAAAAGACCGGCGCCGTGCTGCTTGGCATATCCCCGGATAAGCCCTCGGCGCAAAAAAAATTCGCTGACAAGGAAGCCTTGCCGTTCACTCTGCTGGCCGATGCCGACAAAAAAGTCGCCATCGCCTTCGGCGTTCTGCAGGAAAAGAACATGTACGGCAAGAAAGTCATGGGAATCGCTCGAACCACGTTCATAATCGGCCCGGACGGCAAGATCCAGCACATCTTCGAAAAGGTAAAGCCGAACATCCACGCCGAAGAGGTCCTGGCATACCTGAAAGAGTCAGCGCAAGCGCGAAAGAGCTAATCCGGCCCAGAGCACGAGGTCCCGGCTGGGTATAAGCTTTTCCTTCGTGGACCTTCGTGCCCTTTGTGATTTCATGACGAGATCGGCTCCCGCAGCCGAGTTACAGTTGTTTTTGCAGAAACGACCAAGACTCGGGAGAAGGAGCCGACATGTGGATTATAGGTTGTGATTATCACCCGAGGTTTCAGCAAATCGCGTTTGTGAACACGGAAGGAGGAGAATGCGGCGGGCGGCGGTTGGAGCATCGCGAACCAGCCGAACAGTTCTACCGTGGTCTTCAGGGCCAGAG
>JAIQFH010000031.1 GCA_020073385.1 Terriglobia bacterium
TCTGTCGCTGGTGATGCGGCAGTGGTCGGGAAAGGGCACGCCGCGCGGCTGGCAGGGATACTCGGCCGAAGCATTGCTGATGGGATTGCAGTTGTGGATCGCAACCCTGGAGCGCGCTGAACCAGAAAGCCCACAGTCGCCGATGTGCGGCCCTCACCTGTCGTGCGCGTCACCATTGTTATCTGGTTCGCGGCACGCTGACAAAACCACTTCTGCCACGGGCTGCTAGGTACACATCCATGCGGTCTCTTTATGTATCATCGAGGGCAGCCGTTCGCTTCTCTCGAAAGGAGTTCCGATGAAGGGTCTTGCGATTGTAGGTGTCCTGCTAATAGTTCTCGGCGTGCTGTCTTTCGTGGTGCCTGTGCCCCATCAGGAGAAGCACGGCATTAAGGTCGGCGATGCCAAGTTCAGCGTCCAGACCGAAAGTAGCGAAAAACTTCCGCCCGCTGTAGGAATCATCCTGGTCGGTGGGGGCGTGGTTGCCTTAATTCTCGGATTGCGCAAAGCTTGATCGTTCCAGATCCCTACCCACCGAGGCTTTCTTGTTCGAATCCGAATTCCTGACGTCAACCGAGCACAGCAAGGATGCGTACCGCAGGATCATCGCCCGAGCGGCAGAAGTCGTTTACGAGTCATTTCCTGATCAGCCCTATTCCGGCAAGAGCCCGGCCGCACTGGCAGAAGCCGTTTCGACTGATTTTCTTCCAAACCGGGAAGGCTCATGGGAGCAGATTACAGAAACGCTGCGCACGGTCGTTTCTGATTCAGTGGTGGTCAGCAATGCCTGCACCGCAGCGCATCTGCACTGCCCACCTCTGCTAGCTGCCCTTGCGGCCGAAGTGGTGATTAGCGCACTGAATCAGTCGATGGATTCCTTTGACCAGGCTCCCATCGCCACCGTGGTTGAGCAGAAGATGCTTCGCGGGTTATGCACCGAAGCCGGATTGCCCGCGGCCGCAGCCGGCACTTTCACCACCGGCGGTTCGCAGTCGAACTATATGGGGTTGCTGTTGGCGCGTGATGCTTTTCTGCAGAGGCACTGGAACTGGTCGGCGCAAACATCCGGCCTTCCACCGGAAGCTCGCCAGATGAGCATTCTCTGTTCTGACGCAGCTCATTTCACTGTGGAGAAATCCGCGTCACAACTAGGACTGGGAACGGATGCCGTAGTACGGATTGATGTCGACCCTCATTTCCGTCTGAAACCCAGTTCCCTACGGAGCAAGATCGAGGCGCTCAAGACCCAGGGATTCCTCCCAATGGCTGTTGTCGCGACCGCGGGAACCACCGACTTTGGGTCGATCGATCCCCTGCCTGAGATTGCCGCCCTTGCCCATGAAGCGAATGCCTGGCTGCATGTAGATGCCGCTTACGGCGGTGCGTTACTCTTCTCACCGCAGCATCGCAGTCGGCTAGGAGGAATCGAAAACGCCGATTCCGTCGCCATCGACTTCCACAAGCTTTTCTGGCAGCCGATCTCGTGCAGCGCATTCCTGGTCCGCGACGCGCGCCACTTCGACGCGATCAAGCTCTATGCCGACTATCTCAATCCGGAGTTCCACGAAGGCGAAGGGATCCCGAACCTGGTCACCACTTCCCTGCTCACCAGCCGCCGCTTCGATGCCTTGAAGTTGTGGATCTCGTTTCAGGCGCTGGGTCGCGAGAAACTCGCCGCCATGATCGACCGCACGATTATGTTGGCGAACCACGCCGCTGCCGTGATACGCGCCTCTCGCGACCTCGAACTGGTTTGCGAACCGCAGCTCAGCACCGTTGTGTTTCGCTATATTCCATCGCGGCCAGAGTCAAACACTGACCGGATCAATACGGAAATTCGACAGAACCTTTTCCATCGCGGAGCGGCAGTGATCGGTCATACCCGTGTCCGCGGCAGGCAGTGCTTGAAATTGACCTGCATGAATCCGGGGACAACCGAAGCAGACATGGAGAAGCTGGTCGAACTCATTCGCAGTCAGGGACGGGTGTGCGACGAACTGAAAGCCAACCCCTAACCCATTGCAAATACAGGCACTTGCCACCATGAGATCATTGTACGTACAAATCTGTACGCGGAATGTTCCTTCGGGAACACTTTTTCCACAGGCAAACTAGCCTCTCAGTCTGTGATCGGAGTCGCAACTGGCAGCTTCGCCTGTTGCCAGGCATCAAATCCACCCACCACATTGAGGACGTGATTGAAACCAGCTCGTTCCAGCAGGCTGCTGGCGATCATGCTGCGGTATCCGCTCTTGCAGTGCACGGCCAGCGGAGCGTCGCGATCGATCTCTGGCGGCGACACCCTGAAGTTGTCGAGCGGCCACCAGGTGGCGTTCTCGATGTGCCCCGCGTCCCACTCCGGTTGGCGGCGCACATCGAGCACCTGCATGTCCTGCGCCTGCAGTCGTGAATGCAGCTCTTCTGCGGTGATCTGATGGGTCTGAGCCACAGGCAGCCCGGCGTGTTTCCACGCGGCAACCCCGCCAGCAAGATAGCCGTCGATCACCTCCATACCGATTCGAGCTAACCTGACGCGAGCCTCTTCCAATTGCTGATCGTTGTCCGCGACCAACACAGGATGCGCGGTCAATCCCAGCACGGTGCCTGCCCACGAGGCGAACTGGCCTGACAGAGCAATGTTGATCGAACCAGGCACGTGCCCGGCAGCGAAGTCATCGCCCGAACGCACGTCGAGCGCGATCTCACCATCCCGCAGCATGCGCTCCAACTCAGGCGGCGCAATCGCGTGCAGCGCGGGCAGCTCTGACAGTGGCGCCGCACCCGTGCGGTTGATCTCAGCATCTTTGAGGAAGTATTCAGGCCGCGCTGGGAGATTACTCGTCAGCTGCGCGATGAACTCTTCCCGGCTCTTGATCTGCAGCGCATAGTTAGTGAGGCGTTCCGTTCCGATGGTCGAGGAGCGCTCAGCGCGCATGTTCTTGCCGCACAGAGAGCCCGCCCCGTGGGCCGGATAGACCACCACATTGTCGGGCAAGGTGAGCAGCTTGGTATGCAGACTGTCGTAGAGCATGCCCGCAAGCTGCGCGGGCGTATGCCTCGGCGAGAGATCAGGCCGCCCAACATCGCCAATGAACAACGTGTCTCCCGTAAGAACAGCCCAAGGCGAAATTGATTTCTCCTTGTCAGTGACCACCAGGCAAATGCTCTCCGGAGTGTGTCCGGGCGTCTCGAGGACGCGGATTGAAGCCTTGCCAAACTTCAACTGGAAACCATCGCCGACCGGCACGTGGGCAAACTTGGCGCCGGCCTGCGCGCCCATGTAGATCTTTGCTCCGGTGCGGGCTGCGAGTTCCTTGTGCCCAGAGACGAAGTCGGCATGAAGGTGAGTTTCGAAGATATGGCGGATCACGAAGGCGTGTTCGGTGGCCGCTTTCAGGTACAAGTCCACATCACGCTGCGGATCCACCACCACCGCTTCCCCATCAGAGGCCAGCAGGTAGGAAGCATGCGCGAGACATCCCAGGTAGAACTGTTCGAAGTACATAGGCCACCCCAGACGCGACCCAAGCGCGCCTAAGATGCTAGCCGAAATCGTGGTCCAACGCTATCGAGAAGGCGAGCCAGAAAAATCAGGAGGGTAAAGGAGTGATGAATTCCAGGCCGAAGCAGAAACCATTCTTCGAGCGCACGATAGCGGGCATCCGCGAGTGCGTCGGGGTATCGAATTCAATTTCCAGAAGGTCGCCCGGATTGAGCAGGATGCCTGCGTAGAGCGTCATGCCACCCTCGCTCATCTCGGTGCCACGGCCCTCGACGACAGTGGTCGAAAAGCCCTTCGACGTGACGACCCGAACGGGTAGGTCGACGGGCAGGCGATCCCAGCGGCGTGTTGTCTTCGAATCAGCCATCGTTGCCCATCATTATCATCTTCTTACCCACTCTGACTGCAAATTACCAAAGTGAAAGCCCGGTGTTGCTTGGCCGAGACTCGAAGACTTGGCCAATCCATTGATCCCAAAGGAGGATCGGCTTGGTGGGTCTGACGGTCCTGTACAATTTGACTGTGAGCGCCCGCGCAAGAGTCTGCCTGGCCGTCTTATTGTTGATCACGGGCATTGCGGCCAAAGCAGAGCCCCTCTCTCAGCTTCAGCCCACCGGTTACGTCAACGACTTCGCTCACGTTCTCGACCCTGCAACCAAGGCGCAAATCGAGGACTTATGCCAGCAAGTTGACGAAAAAGCTCACGCCCAAATCGCGCTCGTGACGGTCAATACGCTCGATGGCAGTGACGTCGAGACCTATGCCGTTGACCTGTTCAAGAAGTGGGGCATCGGCGCAAAGAAGACCGACCATGGCGTCCTGATTCTTTACGCGATCCAGGATCATCGCGCCCGCATTGAGGTGGGCTACGGCTTAGAACCGATCCTTCCAGACGGGAAGGTGGGAGGGTTTCAACGCGAGGCCATCCCGCTGATGCGCAGCGGTGACTACGGCCAGGCGTTGATGCTCGTTACCACGCGTGTGGCCGACGTGATCGCTTCGGACGCTGGGGTTGAACTCACGCATCCCCAGCCACGCGTCCCCATGCGTCGCGTGGAACGGCCGGCACCAGGAATCTCATTTGGCGGGATCGTCCTGCTGGTCATCATCCTCATCGTCATCCTTGTCACTCCTCTTCGCAGCATTCTGTTTTGGCTGCTGTTCTCGAACATCTTTGGCGGACGCGGTGGATTCGGCGGTGGCGGTTGGGGTGGCGGTGGCGGTTGGGGTGGCGGTGGAGGAGGCGGCGGTTTCGGAGGCGGGGGTGGCTTTGGCGGATTTGGTGGCGGTAGTTCCGGGGGTGGGGGAGCTAGCAGCAGTTGGTAGTGCGAGGATGCGATGATTCCCATGGATATTGTTGACGAATTTGCGAAACGCGCCCGCGAGGCCTGCGGGACGAACGTCGAGAGCGTCATACTTTTTGGATCGGCGGTCGCGGGAGATTTTCATCCCGGCCTCTCGAACCTGAACTTGCTTTGCATTTTGCGCGTCAACTCTTTCGAGGCGCTGAAGGCTCTGACACCGGTCGCGAAGTGGTGGGACAAGCAGAAGCAGCCGCCGCCTCTTTGCATGACGCGCCAGGAGATCGAGCGGTCGACGGACGTCTTCACCATCGAACTTCTCGATATGCAGCAGCATCATCGTGTTGTCTACGGAGAGGATGTGCTCAGCAGTCTGCAGATTCCAATGGACCTGCATCGCGTGCAGGTGGAGTACGAACTGCGCGAGAAACTGATTCTGTTGCGGCAGCATTTGCTGCTGGCGGCTGATAACCAGTCGCGGCTATGGGATATTCTCTTACGCTCCGCTCCCTCATTCAGTACGCTGTTTCGGCATGCGCGGATCGCACTCGGAGACGCATCCCAAACCACAAGGCGAGAGGCTGCGAAGGCTTTCAATGCTTCGGCTGTGCTACAAGTGTTGGACGTGCGCGAAAAGAAGATTGACCGCAAGAAAGTCGACATCCGAGACCTTGTCGCGCAGTATCTTGACAACGTCGAACGGGTCACTACACTCGTCGATCGGGCGCTCGATCGGAACGCATCCGGACGCACTGAATAAGATTCGAAGGAGGCATTATGGGTAAAGCTTTGATCGCAGTGGTCGTCTTAGTCGTCATTGTGGGACTGATTGGAGTGGTGTGTTTCGGAGCCTATGTGAGCACCAAGAACACCCTTGTCCAAAAGAATGAGGCGGTGAAATCGGCATGGTCGCAAGTGGACGTTGTGCTCCAGCGGCGTGCCGATCTGATTCCGAACCTTGTCGAGACGGTGAAGGGATACGCGAAGCAGGAGCAGACTGTATTCGGGGACATCGCGAAAGCGCGCTCGGCGCTTCTTTCGGCCGGGACGCCGCAACAGAAGATCGCTGCCAACGGGCAACTGGACGGAGCCCTGGGCCGACTGCTGCTCATCGTGGAGAACTATCCGCAATTGAAGTCGAACGAGAATTTCATGCGGCTGCAGGATGAACTTGCCGGCACCGAGAACCGCATCGCGGTCGAGCGCAAACGCTACAACGACACGTTGCAGGACTACAACACCTACGTTCAGCAGTTCCCGAACAGCGTGTTCGCGGGCTGGGCCGGATTCAAGCCGAACGACGTCTATTTCCAGGCTTCGGAAGGATCGCGCGTCGCTCCTAAAGTCAACTTCTCGAGTCCGAGCACATCGTCGCCGCAAAGCAGCCCACAACCGGCGCCGACGCGGTAAAGTAAAATCTGCGCCTCAAGCCGCTTCGTCGGGTTCAGCAGCGATCTCTATCTCGACCTGCCGCGCGCCGAGATACGGATGGACCGCTTTCAGGATCCCCTTGCCAGGATGCTCCTGAGCGCGAACCCAGACCGCGCCCGTTCCGCCCACCAGGGAAAAGGGATTGTCGCCGATGAGTTGCGCCGGTCCTTGAAGTTCAAATTTGATGGACTCATTCGCGAACGGGCGTACGCAGCCGAATTCATCTGTCACTCGCAGAACCACACGGGTTGAATCGGCTCCATCGGCGAGCAATCGAGTGTCATCGGGAAGAAGCAGGAATTTCGTATCGACACCACTCCCCGACATCTGCTTCGTGGCCACCAGCTTTCCCTGGATGTAACCCTCGATCTTCAGGTCTCCCCATTTGTGAAACAACTCTTCCATCTCGAGAACAAACGGGGCATAGCGCAGATGCGCGAACTGCTTTCGATCGGGATCGACATCGGCGACCAGCTTGTTGTCGATGTAGAACTTCAGATGATCGCAATTCGAACAGACGACGGCTTTGGAGAATCCGACCGAGGCGTCGCCGCGCGCCCAGTGGAACGCAGGCTCCAGAACGATCTCCTCCGAAGGATCGCACTGTGATTTGTAGAAACCCGCGGCCGGCTTGGGTTCACGGAAGATGTCAGTGACGCCGTGGTAGCAGATGCGATCGCCGGAGCCGAAATTTCCGTGGGTGTTGTAGTCAAAGGCGCACCAGCCGATTCCGCCGGCATATTGCGGGTTCGACGCAAGCTGGTCGTGAATGCGGGCGTGGCGGATGGTGTGCTCGGTAAGGCGCTCGACCTGATCGATGGTCTTTGTTGGATAGGTGTGCCCAACGAATTCGGTATTCAGGTAGCGCGGATGATTCGGCGGCTTCAGCGGGAAGCCGAAGTCGTTCATGGTGAAAACGTCTTCGAGAAATTCGGACTCCTGGAAATAACGGATGCCGCCGGTCTGCCGGGTGGGATCGAGTTGATGAGCGAGCGCGTTGGTGCGGGTATAGAAATCGTGATTGTCGCGCGACTCGTTGATGCGCACTCCCCACAGAATAATGGAGGGATGGTTCCAGTCGCGGCGAATCATGCGGCTGACATTGTCGACCGAGATATCCTGCCAGTCTTTATCGCCGATGTGCTGCCAACCGGGGATTTCTTCGAGGACCAGCAGGCCGATCTCGTCGCAGGCATCGAGAAAGTGGCGTGACTGGGGATAGTGCGAGGTGCGAACGATATTGCACTTGAGCTTGTTGCGCAGGATATCGGCATCCCGGCGTTGCGCTCGGCCAGCCATCGCCTGACCAACCCATGGGAAGGTTTGATGGCGATCGAGTCCGCGCAGCTTGATGACTTTGCCGTTGAGTTCGAAGCCGTGATCGGTGAACTGCGCTTCGCGGAAGCCGAAACGGCGCGAGTCTTCGTCGATGACCTGATTGTCTCTCAGCAGACGAACGTGAACGGTATAGAGATTCCTTTGCTCCAGACTCCACAGCTTGATGTCGCCGAACTTCTCGAAATGGATCGTGGACTTTACAGGCTCTGGACCCGCGGTGGCGGTGGGAGGAAACGGTTGCTTGTTCTTCGCGATAACGCGATCGCCGTCGCGAAGCTCCACCTCTAGCTGCAAAGCTTCCCGCACAGAGTTCATGCGCTGAATGAAGCAATCGACATCCACGCTTGCGGTCGGCGTGAGCACATCTTTCGGATGGGCGAAGATGTTCTCGATGAAGGTCGGCGGTACTATGCGCAACGACACTTCGCGATAAATGCCCCCAAATGTAAGGTAGTCGATTTCGTATCCAAAGGGAGGAATATCGGGGCGCTCGCTGGAATCGACATCGACGGCGAGGACATTCTCTCCGTCGAAATCGAGGTGCGGAGTCAGATCGAAGGAAAACGGCGTGTATCCACCTTTGTATTCGCCGAGGCGTGTACCGTTGATCCAGACGGTAGACGCGGTCATCACACCTTCGAAGTCGACGAACACGTGCTTGCCTTTGGCCGCAGGGGGAACCTTGAAGCGGCGGCGGTAAAGGGAGACGAACTCATACAACTTCTCATCAAAGCCGTGCCATGGAAGTGGAACATTGGTGTGCGGGATGACGACCTGGTCAAACTTGGAGTCATCGAAGTTCTTGTCGTGACCACCTTCCACCTGAGTGCGGCTATACCTCCATTTGCGGTTGATGGGCAGGACGAGGCGTCCGGCAGCGTTTGTGTCAGGCTGCGTGGCACCTTCGGAAATCGCGTAGGGTGTAAGAGCTGCGCCGGCGATGAGTGTGCCGGTTTGCTGCAGGAACGTGCGTCGATCCATCTGTATTTATGCCCCCAATTCTCGATTGCACACAATTACTTCACAAATTCCTGAAAGGCTCACAGCGTCCAGGCGAGCACCTGCCTCAAATCCGCGACTGACGCGGATTCTGTGCCACGCGGCGTGGAAGGACCAATCGCCAACGCCTGATTGTGACCTTCGAACCAAACCAAGAAAGAGGATTTCTCCGCTCCAGGAAGGCGTTGTTGATTCAGCCAGTTGTAGTATGCGGCGAAATCACCATCGACCAGCGAACCGATCAAGTCGGGCTCGGGCGGGACCTTGGCGTCGGCGGAAAGCATCTCATTCATCGGACGCTGGCGCTGGCGTGGAGCAAATCGCACAAGAAGCGTGAGAGGCTGGGCACGGCGCAACGCTTCCCTGGCAGCCCACTGCGCAAAAACAGTACTGAAGATCTGAGTACCGGACCCCTCGGTCAGTACGCTTACTTCGAATCGCTCCAGGATTTCATCGTGCAGAGTGCCGGCGCCACGGTCCATAGCTAGATCTGATGGACGCATCTGCGCCAGAATGGTGCGCAAGGCTTCAGGACCCATGCCGGGACGGTCAATCTGTTCCTGCATTTTTCGTAGAAGTGCGGTGCGGGCTGGCTCCAGCGCTTTATAAGAAACGCATGTCAGTGCCGGATCGCACTCGGCTGATTCACCGCCGTCGATGTACCAGTGTCCGTAGGGCGCGGGATGGGCCTTGGCCCTCGCGGCAACCGCATCCAGCAGGTATCGAAGCCCGTTCCCGGGATTGATATGTGCATAATACGCGCCATGAGCGCGCAGCTTGCGGAACAAGGGATCACTGCAGGACGCGACACCCTGGCCGATAACGCTGATCCCCAATCGAGGAACGGGAAGCGCTTCGGGCGGCACGGCGGCGCGCAAACGATCCGCATATTCGTTCGAGACCTGGCGGAATGTATCGAGCTGATGCGTGCTCCAGAGGTGAGCTGACAAGCGCTCCACAAACTGAGCGGGCGATTTCACCCAGTCGAAGTCCTCCAGTTGCGACGACAGGCGGATTTGCGCGAATCCCTGAAACCATTCCTTCAACTGGCCGGCAGAGAGCGAGGCGAGATATTCCAGTTCCCTCTCGTGCGCCCTGCGCTCAGCAGGAAATTTGAAATCGTAATTGATGAGTTCGCGCAGCAGCCCCGGCACAAAGCCCAAGGGCAGTTGCCGCAGAGTCGAGAGATAGTTGACGACGATCTTGCGAGCTTCTGGCGGGTAGCTATCGAACTTCTCGGGTTTGAGAGCGCTCGGCAGCATGGAGGCTACAAGACTTCGTGAATCGGCTTTCCCTGCGCGAGCGAGGGATTAAAGCCTAGCATCGCGCCCAGTGTTGGCACCAAATCCATCGAATCGACGGCGCGATCGAAGACCACGCCCTGACGAACTCCGGGACCTGCGGCCAGCATCCACGTTGTGCGAGAGAGAGTGTCGCCCGTGCGATGGTGCTGGAATCCGTTGCCTCCAGCATCGTCATCAGAATCGCGGCCGAAATCGGGCAATATAAATAAGGTGGTGTTGCCGGCGTATTCCGGCTCGGTCTGGATGTCCTTCCACAGTTCGGCACACAGGCGATCGGAGCGGCGGATTCCGTCGATATAAAGCGAGTACGCGCCGGCATGGGCGACATCGATGTCATGGAGTGTGATCCATAACAGCGTTGGGGCGACCTGATGCATCAACTGGCGCGCGATGTAGACAGAGAGTTCATCCGGAGACGAGAGTGTTTGGGCGTGAGTCTTGAAGTCGTCCACAGAGAGCTTCAGGATGGTCTCGAGTTGCTGCAGCTCAAACTCGCTGCCCACTAGTTCGGGCGTGAAATAAGGAGTTTCATAGTTGTCGCGCAGCAGATGCTGATAGTCGTTGTTGCTCCTCGAAGTCGCTGCGGCTAACAAACGCTTGGGCAGAATTACCCGCGCCCCGAAACCTGGCCCATAAGATCGATGACTGCTCTCCCCGATGCGGTTAAAGCCGTTGCTGGGCGCGACGACCCAGGCATCCGAAGACGGCCGCTTCAAATCCTTACGGAAGTATTCGAACACCGTGGGAGACTCAGGGGAAACCGCAGCGAAATTGTTGAACGTTTCATAAACGCCGGTCGCCAGGCTGGCAGTCGCTACGTAGTGGCCCAGGATTCCATGATTGACCACTTGCGTAAAGAAACTCGATTGCGGGATCAGGTCGCTCATCAGGTGCGGGATGTTTTTCTGCCCCTCGATCATGAAGGTTTCCTGATCGCGAGCTCCGCCGCCGAAGGTGACGACCACTACTTTTCGCTTGGGAGCCGACGACGCAGTCCTTGCCCAGGCCGGGCGAAAGAGGGCGCTACCCAGAGCTACGCCCGCAGCATCACGCAGGAAATCACGTCGGGTGCGAGCGACGCATTGGCTGACTTCACGAGGGCTGGAGAGATATCGCATCACGATTCGATCCGGTTACTGCTTCGCTGATGTACGGTTCTCCTCCGAGTACACGAATTGGCGAATTTCTGCCCTCTGCTTATCAAGGTCTGCGAGATGTTGGGCACGCTGCTCCTGGTACAGCGCAAACTGAGCCTGCGCTTTGTCCTTTTGCCCGGTGTGCACGTAGGCTTGGCCCAGCCGGTAGTGCGCGTCGGCTATTTCGGAGTTGCGCTCCAACGCCATCAGATACTGCGGAATTGCATCGGCATAATGAGTTTGATCCGACAGGAGATTCCCCAACTGGAAGTGCGCTTCGGAGAGCTTCGGGGCGAGTGTAATCGCCTTTCTGAGTAGAGCCTCGATCTGAGTCAAATCGACGGCGGGATCTTGCGCCCGTTTGCCCTTCCAGAGGCTGATCGCGTAGTAGTATTGCGCGCGGGCGTCGTTGGGCTGCAACTCGGAAAATCGCCGGAACCGCTGGATCACCTCGTCGGCCTGGCTCGGCGAACTGTCGTAGGCTTTCGACAAGAACAGATAGCAGCGAGGATCAGAGGGACTGAGATCGGCAGCGCGGAGAAGAGACTTGACCGCTTCGTCGTAGATGCCGCGCGAGTAGTATGCGATTCCCAGACCGATCGCCAGCCGAGCAGAAGCCGGGTAGCGATCTGTGGCGCTGCGGAAAACTTCAATCGCGGGCTCCAACGTGCGGTGCAGAAGAAGTTCGCTCGCCCAGTCGAAAAGATTCGATTCACTGGGATCCTGGTGGGCTGCAGTCTCGAATTCATTGGCCGCAGCCACGAAGTTGCCATCCTTTTCCTCGATCTGGCCAAGAAGATTGTGCAGTTCCGCGGTGTCCTTGCCCTCTAAAAGAGCACGGACGACCTGGCGGGCGGGATCGTTATGATCCGTGAGCAGGTACGCCAAAGCTAAGTCGTAGCCGTTGTCGTAGGAAGCGGGGTTGATCTGTTGCGCTTGCTTGAGAAACGGGATAGCGTCCGGCAACTTGCCCTGCTTGATGTAGATTTCGCCCAGATTATGGTTGGCGTCATAATTCTTAGGCTCCAGGACCACAGCCCTCTTGAGTTGTTGTCGAGCGCCTTCCACGTCACCTAAACGAACGAGATTGGCGGCGAGGTTGATATGCGCGGCCGCTGAGGTCGGCTTGAGGCGAACGGCGGCCTCGAGGTGCGGTCTCGCCAATTCATCATGTGACTGCCCGGCGTAGACCATACCCAGCAGTTCCTGCGCCTCGAAGCTGTCGGGAACCTCGCGCAGCAGTTTCTCCAATTGTGTCGCGGCCTCTGGAAAGTGCCCTGCGTCGTATTGCGCGACGGCGGCCTGGAACTGGCGGTTAAGTTCCTGATCGCGGCTGGACGCAGCGGAACGACTCTGAGCGAATGAAAGGGTTGCGACCAAAGCATGCCCAAGAAGAGCAGTCAGTACCATGCAGCAGAGCCGACGTTGCGAGGTCACGGCGTCCTTATGGTAGCACCGCGCGTGGAACGCAAAGCAATTCAGCCGATGCCAAACAATCGAAGGCGCTCTGCGGGGAGCGCCTTCGATATCCAACACAACCGTGCTCAGAAATAGAGTTTCAAAGCGAGCTGAACCTCTCGCGAACTATAGGCACCATCGCGAGTCGATGCAGTCTCGCCAAAACTCCCGTCCTGCCCGGGGATGAAGTTTGTCGATCCTGAAACAGAATTAACTCCGTTACCTCCGAATCCGGGCGCGTTAAAGTTCGGATGGTTCAGGATATTGAAGAACTCCGCGCGGAATTCCATTCTCACGCGTTCGGTGACCTGGAAGTGCTTAAACAGGGAGAAGTCTAGCTTGTGGTATCCCGGCCCAGTGAATTGCGACGGTTGCGCACCACCAAGAACGCCAAAGTCGGTGGTGAGGGGAACGCACCCGGTCGGACTGTTCGTAGGCACATACCCCGCTTTCGGATCAGCCCCGGCAGCCTCGAGTTGGCAAGGCTGTGCAAAAGCCGCCGGATTCAACAAGACTACTGCGCCGTTTTTCGGATCCACATGCCGCGACACATGCGGGTTTACTCCCGGCAGGACAAAAGCGATGCAATTTGTGCCGGTAGAGGTACCAGTCGGGCACGCAAATTGTTGCGGTTGGCCGCCTTGTAAAGTGGCAATCCACTGCAAGCTCCAGCCTCCAGCCACGGCATTCGCAGCCCCGGAGGCATTCCCCATATAGCGTTTGCCCTTCCCGAAGGGAAGCTCATAAGCGCCGCTCAAATGCACGACGTTGCGGACGTCGAAATTCGCCAAGGCATAATCGTGCTGAATGCCAAATCCAGGAACTTGCGGCGCACGGTAGCTGCCAGCGGACGAAAAGCCGTTCAGAAGGTCCCAAGCGTCCGAGCGCACCTTGGAATAAGTGTAGGTACCCAGGAAGGCCAGACCGCCGGAGAACCTCTTTTCAGCGGTGAATTGGAGGCCGTGGTAGTAACTACTGCCATTCGTGGTGGCATAGCTATTCCCGTAGCCAAAATCGGGGAACTGCACAAACTTCTGTCGGTCGAGGCCCTTGCCGGTGGAGTCTAAGTTGGGGAGAACTTGGGTGACCTGATTGGAACCAGGGAACACCTCCAAGTGCCGCCCTAAGGAAGTGACATAGCCCCCTTGAACCGAAAGTGAGGGCGTCAACTGATATTGCAGGGTAAGGTTGCCGCCCATCGAGTAAGGAGTTTGGTATTTGAATTGGATCCCGCGCAACCCGAGACCACTCGCATTGACAAGCGTCGGGTCCAGAGGGGTACAGGCGAACCCAGTTTCCA
The DNA here is from genome assembly GCA_020073385.1 of Terriglobia bacterium. GTDB lineage: Bacteria > Acidobacteriota > Terriglobia > Terriglobales > Acidobacteriaceae > Sulfotelmatobacter. The sequence goes on from JAIQFH010000031.1 coordinate 13,770, forward strand.
ATGTGACTTCGCCGTTTGGTCCTACGTAGGGATTGGAGCAGCCAGTGTAGGTATACGGCGAGATGTCATTGGGCGAGAAGAACGAGAAATTGAACTGAAACGGATAGTTCTCTCCCAGGTTCGGAGAGAAACCCCGGTTTTCAAACCCGTTATAGAAGAGCCCGAATCCGCCTCGGGCCACGAGCTTCGGGGTGGCCTGATAGGCAAAGCCGAAACGCGGAGCAAAATTCGCCTTTTGGGAGTCGCCCAGGCCCTTGCCGTACTTGTTGGTGATGGCGAGTCCGATATTGTCCTTCGCGAGCAAACAGTTTAGGAAGTTAGCATTGGCTGGGTCAGTACAGTCAACTTGCTTCAGGAACGCGGCGTTTGGCCCGTCCGGGATAATGTACAGAGGCGACCCGGTAGGCGGTCCGCCCGGCGCAAAGTTTGCCTGATTGGCGTGATGCTCGTACACCAGCCCAAAGAAATCCCAGCGCAGGCCCAGGTTGACCGTCAACTTTGGAGATACTCTCCAATCATCCTGGAAATATGTGCCGTAGTAGTTCTTCCCGTTGTCAGTCAGCGAGATGTTGGACACGAAGATACTGTTCGGGCCTCCGGCATAGTTCACGGTTCCGCCATCTTGAGCTGCGATGGGAGAGAGCAGGAAATCAGCTCGGCCCGTGTTCCCTCCGTGGCCGCTGCCGGCAACGTCGGTGTAGGTCCCTCCGTAGTCGAACTCTCCGCGCGACCAGGGTGGCTGCAGCGTGGAGAACTTTACGTGTTGCCACTCGATGCCCATCTTGAACGTGTGCTTGCCGTAGATCTTGGTGAAGTCGTCGTTCAATTGAATGGTGGAACTCACTTCGTCAGAGGGCAGGAATGCGTTCCCACCGAGGGTCGAAAGGCCGTTGATCCCGAACGCGGGCAGGCCGCCATTCTCATGCTGCTGCGGAATGCCCTGGATGCCGTACTTTGCGGGAATGCCGCTTAAATCGTTGGCAGCCGGTGAAACACGCGTCGTGTGCAGATAATTTAATCCCGCGCGAGCCACGTTAACCATCGTGGGTGAAAAGCTGTGCGTCCAGACCAAGGCGCTCTGCTGAGCCAACGCAGTCTGAGGTCCTTCCTGGAAGGCGCCTCCGTCTGGTATCCCACCAAAGATAGCCGGGATGAAGTTGGGATCGTCAACGTAGCTGAATCGGAAGAAAGTCTGATCTTTCGAGCTGAACGCGATATCCAGACGGGTGTCGAACGACTTCTTGTCCTCTTTGTCGATCGGCGACACGTTGTAGTTATTCAAGAACGAAGTGCCCGTGGGCGATGGGTAGAGATTCAGCAGGGCAACCGCGTTGGGATCTAATCTCGAAGGATCGATGTTGTTCAGGTTGCAAGCGGATACGAGCGAAGTGAAGTCGATGCTATTGAATGGGCAGTTTCCGGTTCCGAACGTGTTTGCAGAGGTTCCTGTGTTCCAACTGAACGGGTCGCGAACGAACCCGCTAGACAAGGCTGTCAGGCCCGTAACCGGATCAACAGCACCTTGGGCAATTGCGCGCGTCGTAGCAGGGTCCAAAACTGTGCCAACCGGCATCGTGCGCAACACGGTCTGCGGATCGTTTGTGTTGCAGTGTGCCGGGTCTCCGCACAAGATATCTGTCTTCGTACCCGACTGGAGCGTGATCATATCCTGAAGATTGCTGTAAGGATTGGCGCCGCTTCTCTCCGCAGCGGTCGGAACCGTGCCGGCGTGGGGGATACCCTGTCTCCGGTTAAAGCCCTCATAGTCCCCGAAGAAGAAAATCTTATTCTTGATAACCGGCCCCCCGAAGGTGACCCCATACTGGTTTTGCCGAAGTTCGCCCTTCTTGCCGCGTTCGAAATAGTCTGCGGCGTCTAGCTTGTCGTTGCGGAAGAACTCCCACGCACTGCCATGGAATTCGTTCGTACCCGATTTAATCGTCGCGTTCAGCACCGCTGCGCCGGAGCGACCGAATTCGGCGCTGAAATTAGTGGTCTGCACTTTGAACTCCTGGATAGCGTCCACAGGAGGCAGCACAACGAAGTTGGTGCCGTTCAAAAAGTCGACCGTATCAGAGTTGTTGTCGATTCCATCCAGCATGTAGTTATTCTGCGCCGGACGCGAGCCATTAGCCGCGAAGGCACCGGAGGCGGCATTGCCGCGCGTGTCGGCCTGGGGCGAGTTCACGCCGGCCGCAAGTTGGGCCAGGAAGGTAAAGTTTCGACCATTTAAGGGCAAATCGTTTACATTCTTCTGGTCGACGACTTGACCCACGGAAGCGTCCTGCGACTGAAGCAGAGGAGCGGTACTGGTCACTTCGACGGTTTCGCTGACGGCTCCCGTCTGCAACTGGAAGTTGCGTGTGACATTCGAACTCACGTTCACTGCGACGTGGAGTTCAGTCGCGGTTTTGAAACCTTGGACGGAGACCTCGAGCTTGTAGTTGCCGATGCGCACAGGGCTGAACCGATACAGTCCGTCCGATGCGGTAGTCGTGGTAAGACTGGCAGCCGTGCCCTCGTTTGTCAGAGTGACTTTCGCGCCATTGACCACGGCGCCGGAGGAGTCCGTGACCGTGCCTGTGATGGAACCCGTATCAACCTGGGCTTGGAGTGGGAGAACGCTGAGAATGACGCCAACTGCGAGAACGAAGGAACTGCGCAGAATCCAAGAACAGGCCGGTCGATTCATGAGCTCTCCTTTGAGCTTCCCCAAGCCCGCAACCGAGCGAGCCTGACGCACACAAAAACGCTACCCGACGAGCCGAAAAAGGGCTCGTTAGGACCAAATTGTTGAAGGACCCCAGTCCCTGCGGTTGGTCCGATGACTGCGCTTTTCGGATTAACCGCTTAACCTACCCACGAACGTAGTAGAAACCAATTACTACGTGTGTGTCCGGGGAATATCATGCCGTTCGTTGCGTTGTCAAGAATTTTCTTGTCGGCTATACTCCGCGCAGCTTTCATCGACCGCCATATCGTTAATGCTGAACGAGAAAATCTGAACCATGAGTGTGACGATTCGTGATGTTGCCAAGGCTGCTGCCGTCTCTACCGCGACCGTCTCGAACGTCCTGAACAATACTGGCAAAGTGGGCCGCGAGACTCGGCGGCTCGTGCTCTCCACCGTCCGAAAGCTGGGGTACATACGCGACGTCCACGCTCGCCATCTGGCTTCGCATGACCGACGGACTCTGGGCATTATCGTCTCCGACATCGAGAACCCGTTTTTTCCCGAGGTGATCAAGAGTTTCGAAATTCGAGCGCGGCAACTCGGATACGACGCCATCCTGAGTGATACCAACTATGACCCGCGAAGGACGCGCCAAGCGGCCGAACGCATGATGGAACACAAGGTTCGGGGGGTTGCCATCATGACGTCGGAGATCAGCCTTCGGCTGGTGCACGAACTCGCACGCCGAAAAATTGCAGTGGCATTTCTCGATCTCGCTCCGGTTCAGGGATACATGAGTAATTTGCGGATCGATTACCTGTCGGGCGTGGAACAGATTGTGAATTATTTGCACGAGAATGGCCATCGTCACATCGCTTTCGTGGCGGGGCGTCCTGGGCTTAAGTCCAATGTGGAGCGCTTGCAGGCGTACGAGAACTCGATGAAAAAGTTAGGATTGGAGCCCGGGCCGGTTCTGCGAGGTGACCTGCGTTTCGAGGGCGGATTTGCGGCAGGGGCAGCGATTGCCAAATTGTCTCCGCGCCCAACGGCCGTCGTGGCCGTGAACGACCTGACTGCGGTTGGTGTAATCAAGGGTTTGCTGAACGCAGGGTGCCGCGTGCCTCAGGATATTTCCGTGACGGGATTCGACAAGACGCGGTTAGCCGAGTATTGCAACCCATCGATTACCACCGTAGACATTCATCGTGAGACGCTGGGCCGCCTGGCCGCTGACGCCTTGCACGAATTGTCGAGCACGGTGAGCCCGCAGGGAAAAGAGTATCGAATCTCTTCGGAATTGGTGATTGGCGGGTCTTCCGGACCTTCTCCGCAATAATTGAGCTCTTGGTTGTTCTCGGCGAACAAGAGAAAGTTCGAAGCGCGCTGGAGCTTTTGTTGCAGGAACACCACGGCGCAAGATGGCTCAACAGATGCTGCAACTGCTATATTGATGGCTTCAGAGGTGGCATTCTGGGGATGTCGGGGACCGCTTCGATGCAACCACCAAGCCCACGTTGTACAAGACAGTGGCTTGTTACATCCATCCTGTTGCTGGCTTGCGGTTCTGGTTACGCCCTACAGAAACCTTCCGAAAGTAAGAACGCGGGACCACCCGAAAGCGCTTCCAGGCTGGTACAAGCCCGAGGATTGATCGAGCACGGACAATTCGAGCAGGCAAAAAACCTGATCGAGGATCAGCTCAAGCTGGACCCGGGTGACGTCGAGGCATACAACCTTCTCGGAATTGTCGATACCAACCAGAAGAACTACAGCCAGGCCGAAGAAGCCTTCGAGCAGGCCTTGCGCGTCGATCCCGGATCAAAGACGACGCACAACAACCTTGGCAGTTTATATGTGGCCCAGCAAAAGTTCGATCTGGCGGAGAAAGAGTTCAACACGGTTCTGAAAACTTCTCCCGGTAATCGCGACGCCAACTATAACCTCGGGCTTCTCCTGATGGCCAAAGGCTCGCCGCTCCAGGCCGTATCGCACTTTCAGCGAATCCATCCGCAGACCGTGGAAACGCGATTCAACATCGTCCGCGCATATTTTGCCGCAGGAAAAAGTGCTGAGGCGCTCGCGCAGGCCCGCGAACTTTCAGCCGCGCACAAGCAAGACGTTCAACTGCATTTCACACTGGGCGTAGTGCTCGCCTCGGCCAAGCAGTACAGAGCGGCGCAACTTGAGTTGGAGCAGGCCAATGCGCTGCATCCGGAAACGTTTGAGATCCTTCACAATCTCGGGCAGGCATACTTGCGCGGACATGAATATGCCAAGGCGGATCTCACCTTGAACCGCGCCCTGAAGCTGAAGCCTGATTCGGTGGAGACCCTGTACTTGCTGGCGCAAGTTTATTCCGAGCAGAACCGCCCGGTGGATGCGCTTGAACTGCTCGCGCGCGCACACAAAGCGGCTCCTGAAAATGCGGACGTAATCTTCTTGATGGCCCGCCTCAGCATGAGCCAGAACTACTTCGAAGACGCGATCCCGCTGCTCGAGTCGGGTCTGAAAATCGCTCCGCAGCGCGCGGACCTGCATGCCGCTCTGGGCGAGAGTTATTTCATGTCGGGCAAAGCGGAAAAAGCTATCGATGAGTTTAAAGCACTGATTGCTCTGGATCCATCCGCGCGCTCTTACGCATTCATGGGCCTATCGTACCGGCACCTGGGGCGTTTCGAAGAAGCTACGAAGTATTTCAACGAAGGCTTGAAGTTGGATCCGCACAACGCCTCGTGCCTTTACAACCTCGGCTACATTGAAGAACGTCAAGGCAACTCGGCGCGAGCCGATGAATTGTTTCAGCAAGCACTCCGCGCTAACCCCGATTTTTCTGACGCACTGCTTGAGTTGGCGAACTTGCGCATGAAAGACAAGAAGTATGCCGAAGCCGTCGAACTTCTTCGCCACTATGTGAAAGTCGGCCACGATGTGGCCACCGGCTACTACAAGCTCGCCATGGTGGAGAGGAGCCTTCATCAGACGGCAGCCGCGCAGCGCGATCTGAGCGTCTTTCAGACGCTCTCGAAGAATTCCTCGACCGGGCCCATGCCGTATCAACATCTCTTCGACTATCTGAACAACCGGTCGCAACTTTCGCCACAGGCTCGCACCGAACTCGACGCAGCTGAACTGAACGAGCAGATCAAGAAACATCCGGGACAGACGCAGGATCTCTACCTGCTCGCGGAAACTTACCTCAAGTTGGGCGACGTCAGTAAGGCACGCGATGCGATTGCGCAGCTTGATCAGGTAAGCGCGGAAGACTATCGCACACAAACCGGAACAGGGGTTCTGCTGGCGCGATACCGTTTGTACGACGATGCGATACAGCACTTTCAGAATGCGCTGCACGCAAATCCTGACTCTGACGATGTCAAGTTTGATTTGGCGAATGCGTATTTTCGCAAGGGCCAGTACAAGGACGCCCTCGCGGCCACGCAAACAATTTCCACTACCGGGCAGCAGGACGATGCTTTTCTCGCGCTGCTTGGGGATATCGAAGCCCACCTGGACAACGCTGCCAAAGCAATGGGGATCTTTCGCTCCGCGATCGCGCGCAATCCCGACAACGAGCAGTATTATCTGTCGCTGACTTTGGTTCAGCTTCGCGGCAACGATCTCACCAGCGCCGAGCAAACCCTGCAGAAAGGGCTGACCCGCATTCCGGGCTCGGGAAAACTCATTTGGGGGCAAGGCCTGATCTCGGTCATGAAGGGCAATACGAAGCAGGCGGCGGAGCGACTGGAGCGCGCTGTCGATTTGTTGCCGGAGTGGGCCGGGAGTTACTCCACGCTGGGCGTTTTCTACTATCAGACGGGACAGGTTGAAAAAGCGCGTGAAGTGCTCAACCGTTTCAAGGGCAGCAACGCGGGAGGGCTGGACATCAGCCGCATCGAAGACGCGCTGTCCAAAGCGCCAGTGAAATCGGCGGCAGGGGAACAGCCAATCCCAATGGTAGCCCGCCAACAGATGCTTCAATTTGCATTGCTGATTGCGGACCGCAGCTTGTGAGAATGGGTCATAAAGCTACATACCAACAAACTTTTCGCAGGCTGATCAGGCCTCGGGGAGCGATCCTCATTCTCGCTTTCTTAGCCGGCTTGGCATTGCACAGTAGCGTTCTGGCTGCGCAATCTTCTGCAAAGACGCAGGAGTCCGCTATCGCGGTGCGCTACACCGATGTTCGGGAGAGCGCGAAGATTACTTTCCAGCAGGACTCCACGCAGACGGACGAAAAGTATTATCTCGAGACCATGGGAACCGGTGTCGCGTGGATCGATTACGATCAGGACGGCTTGATGGATCTGTACTTCGTTCAGTCCGGCCCCACGGATCTCTACAAGCCGTCCCATCCGATTCGTAGCGCCCTTTATCACAACAACGGCGACGGAACTTTTACTGATGTAACGGAGAAAGCCGGTGTCGGCGCTGAAGGCCACTATGGCCAGGGCGTCGCCGTCAGCGACTTTGATAATGACGGCTATCCCGACCTTTACGTCACCGGATACGGACGCGCCATTCTCTACCACAACAATGGCAATGGCGTTTTCACCGACGTTACTGCGAAATCCGGTGTTGCTGATGAAGGAGGATGGTCGACCAGCGCGGGATGGTTTGATTACGACAAAGACGGGTGGCTTGATCTGGTCGTGACCAACTACATTGAGTGGAGTCCCAAGAACAATCTCTGGTGCGGCGAACGGCGGCCGGGATATCGGTCCTACTGCCATCCAGGAAACTACAAGGGGCAGCGCATCAAGCTCTATCACAACAATCACGACGGAACTTTCACTGATGTGAGCGACGCATCGGGAGTGGGCAAGCCCGAGGCGAAAGGAATGGGCGTGGTTCTGGCCGATTTCAATAACGACGGCTGGACCGACATTGCCATCGCCAACGATTCCTGGCCGAACTTTCTCTTCATCAACAAGCACAACGGGACGTTTGAAGACGTCTCACTTGTCTCAGGTCTGGCAGCCAGCGAAGACGGCCGCTACGAAGCGGGCATGGGGATCGACGCGGCTGACGTTGATGGCGACGGATGGATGGACGTTTACATCACGCATCTCGACTTCGAACTCAATCGTCTCTACCGGAATAGTCAGGACGGAACTTTCACAGATGAAACGTTCCGCTCGCGCATCGGAAATAAAGCGGTGCTGCTCAGCGGCGTCGCGGCCAAATTTCTGGACTACGACAACGACGGCTGGAACGACATCCTGCAATTGAATGGCGCCATGCTCGATAATGTCGCGCTCTATCATGGCGAGGTCTCCTACAAAGAGCCTCTGCTGATGTACCGCAATCTGGGCAAGGGCGAGTTCGACAAGGTTTCCGATTCGCTCGGACTGGACTTCACGCGCCCGATTGTCGGCCGTGGACTTGCGACTGCGGACTACGACAATGATGGTGATATCGACATCGTTACCAATAACCGCGGCGACTTCCCTTCCCTGTTGCGCAACGACGGCGGAAATGCGAACAATTGGCTTACCGTGCAGTTGGTCGGCACAAAATCTAATCGCGACGGCATCGGCGCTTCGCTGAAACTCACTTCCGAAGGATTTGTACAAGTCGAACAGGCCAAGGGTGGGATGAGCTACATGTCGGCAAGCGATCCGCGCATTCATTTTGGACTAGGCAAGCGCGCGAAAATCGCATCGCTTGAAATCACATGGCCCAGCGGGCAGGTCGATCGATTGACAAACGTTCTGATCAACCAGATCATCACTGTGAAAGAGGGCGCAGGCCTTATCCCGCGCCAGTTTCCGAGAATTCCGAGCTCGAAATGAATTTTCCCCGCCGCCGCTTTCTCGGCTCGTCCGTAGTCGTTCTCGGCAGCAGCTTGCTCGATGCTCTCGCCACGCCATTGTGGAAGTGGAACCGCAGCCTTGCTCTTTCGTCAACGCGAGCTGCCTCTCCGGAATCTCCGGTGCAATTCGTCAACGTCGCCCGGGAAGCTGGACTCACGATCCCCAACGTCTGGGGAGGTGCTGATCATAAGCGCTACATCATCGAAGCCAAAGGCAGCGGTCTCGCATTCTTCGACTACGACCAGGATGGCTGGCTCGACATCTACCTGACCAACGGAACGCGCTTCGATGAGAAATGGGCGTCTGGTCAGGAGCCGACGTCACACCTCTACAAGAACAATCGCGACGGAACTTTCACCGACGTCACGGCAAAATCCGGACTGGCGCGCACCGGCTGGCAGACCGGGGTTTGCGTCGGCGATTACGATAACGACGGCTGGGACGACTTGTTCTGCTGCTTCTGGGGACACAACATTCTTTTTCACAATAACAGCGACGGCACGTTCACCGACGTGACGCGCAAGGCCGGCGTATACGACGAACGCGTGCGCTGGGGCTCAGGCTGCACCTTTCTGGACTACGATCGTGACGGGCACCTCGACCTCTTCGTCTGCAACTACATTCAGCTCGATCCGAAAACAACAGGGTCACCCGGAGAATCGGCTACGTGCCAGTGGAAGGGGATTCCGGTGATGTGCGGCCCGCGCGGCCTCACTGGTGATACGAACGTTCTTTATCGCAACAACGGGGACGGCACGTTCACCGATGTCTCGCAGAAAGCCGGCATTCTTAAGCCTGGCCCTCGATATTCCATCACCGCGGCCAGCGCGGATTTTGATAACGACGGCTGGCCGGATATTTACGTGGCGGTCGATTCTGAACCGAGCATTCTCTTTCGCAACAATCATGACGGAACTTTCACAGACGTCGCCGTAATGGCCGGATGCGCCTACAGTGAAAACGGCCACGAGCAAGCCGGAATGGGCGTGGGCGTCGCTGACTACGACTGCGATGGCTGGTTCGACATCTTCAAGACTAATTTCGCCGACGACACGTGCAATCTCTATCACAACAACGGCGATGGCACGTTCAGCGATGTGACATTCGCTTCGGGCATCGGCATCAACAATCAGTATGTCGCATGGGGCTGTGGGTTCGTTGATTACGATAACGACGGCTGGGCAGACATCATCCAGGTGAACGGTCACGTTTATCCCGAGATAGCCGGACACGCCATCGGCCAACAGTTTAAGAATCCACGGCTCGTTTACAGGAATCTTGGCAATGGGCAATTCAAGGATGTTTCGTTGAGCATGGGTCCGGGCATTGCCGAGCGCTATTCCAGCCGGGGCGCGGCGTTTGGCGACTTCGACAATGATGGTGACATCGACGTGCTGGTGTTGAACATGAACGATGTTCCATCTCTGCTGCGGAATGATGGCGGCAACAAGCAGAACTGGATCAAGATCAAACTGGTGGGAACCAAGTGCAATCTCACCGCGATCGGCGCCCGGGTACGCGTCGTGACCGGCAACCATTCCCAGATCGACGAGGTACGCAGCGGTTCGAGCGTCATGTCGCAAAGCGACCTGCGTCTCCACTTCGGCTTGGGCAAGGCGCAATCTATCGACGTGATTGAAGTAAAATGGCCCACCACTCAGAAGATCGAGCGATTCACTCAGGTGAAGGCCAACCAGATCCTTACGATCCGCGAGGGTAGTGGAATCGTCTCGCCTCCTTCGCCAACGAAGGGCGCCAAATGAAAGCTCTATTGCTCTCGGAGTATCGCCGCTTGGAATTCACAGACGTAGCGACACCGGAGCCGCAGCGGGGAGAAGTCGTGGTCCGGGTGGCAGCCTGTGGAATCTGCGGCAGCGATGTACACGGGTACGACGGCTCCTCGGGACGCCGGATTCCGCCGATCATCATGGGACATGAGGCGGCAGGTATTGTCGCCCGGATCGGCGAGGGCGTCGGTGGTTTTTCGGAAGGCGATCGCGTTACGTTCGACTCGACCGTGTATTGCGGCCAATGCGAGAACTGCCTGCGCGGTGAGATCAATCTCTGCGACCGTCGAGAGGTTCTCGGTGTCTCCTGCGGTGACTACCGTCGCGCGGGAGCGTTCGCCGAGTTCGTGTCGGTGCCGGCCCGCATCATTCATCGCCTTCCGGAAAATCTGTCGTTTCATGAAGCGGCGTTGCTCGAGGCGGTTGCGGTGGCCTTGCATGCTGTTTCGCTGGCCACGATCCCGCCTGACAGCACCGCTTTGGTTGTAGGCGCCGGCACAATCGGGCTTCTGTTGCAGCAGGCATTGAGGGTGGCTGGGTGCTCGCGTGTATTCGTAGCCGACCCGGATAGCACGCGCCTCGCTCTCAGCCAAAGGCTCGGCGCGACCGAGACAATCTCTGAGAATGTCGTGGAACGGATTCGACAACTCACGAGTGGGTTCGGCGTGGATCTGGCCGTGGAGGCTGTGGGGAAAACAGAGTCCATGGGCACGGCGATCGACTGCGTCCGCAAAGGCGGAACGGTCGTTCTCGTGGGCAACATTACTCCCGAGGTCAAACTGCCCCTGCAGAAAGTGGTCTCGCGGCAATTGCGCCTGCAAGGATCGTGCGCCTCCGCCGGTGAATATCCGCGGGCGATCGAACTCATGTCCCGGGGAGAGATTCAGGTTAAGCCGCTTATCACCGCAGTCGCACCGCTCGCTGAAGGTCCACAGTGGTTCGAGCGGCTTTATGCCCGGGAACCGAACTTGATGAAAGTCGTGCTCACGCCGGGGAATCAGTCGTGAACCAGTCCTCGACGGGCCGCGGACTCTTCGATCTGAGTGGTCGAGTCGCGATCGTGACCGGTACCAGCCGCGGACTGGGGCAGACATTTGCGCGCGCTCTCGCTCGCGCCGGCGCTGACCTCGTGCTCACCAGCCGCAATGGCGCGTCCCTCAAGGAGTTTGAGGCCGAGATACAAGCGCTGGGACGTCGTGCATCGTCACTTGAACTGGATGTTCGCGATCATGCCAGCATCGAGCGCATGGTGGCTTCGGCGGAAGATGCTTTCGGGCATCTCGACATTCTGGTGAACAATGCGGGATGCAACATTCGTAAACCTGCGATCGATGTCACATGGGAAGACTGGAATCAAATCCTCGACACGAATCTTCGCGGAAGCTTCTTTGTGGCTCAGGCGGCGGCGCGGCGCATGATCCCGCGCGGCTACGGCCGCATTATCAATATCGGTTCGGTGACTAGCGTCGCGGGCTACGCTGGTCTCGCTCCCTACGGAGCGAGCCGCGGAGGCATCCGGCAACTAACGATGAGCCTTGCCGATGACTGGGGCAAACACGGAATCACGGTGAACTGCCTGGCGCCCGGATGGTTCCGCACCGAGCAGAACAAGATTCTTTACGAGGATAAAGAATGGGTCGAACACCTTTCCGAACGCATTCCCGTAAAGCGTCCGGGCCGACCTGATGACCTGGAATCGGCCGTGGTATTTCTCGCGGCGGAGTCGAGCCGCTACGTGACTGGCCAGACACTGCTCGTCGACGGAGGCATTTCGACCGGCGCCGTGCGAGCGTTGCCCAAAACTCGCTGATCTATTGATGAATTCTCGCCGCCCAGCCTCCGCCGCTCGCGAGTTGCAACTTCAACTTCGTGGCTCGATTCACCTGGGTCGTGGTCTTGCGATAGTCACTCGCGTTTCGATCCGCATTCACCCCATCCTGATAGGTATCCATCGTGAAGTTTCCATCGGGCAAGAACGACAGATCTATATCGAGCGTGCGCGGACTCCAGTCGTTCATCGCCCCGACGTACCAATCCTTCCCATTCCTCCGCGCAACCACAACATAATCTGCAATGCGCGCGTCTAGCACCTTGGTTTCGTCCCACTCGGTTGGAACAGGCCCGAGAAACTCCATGGTCTCGGGTTCTCGCAAGTAGTTTGACGGACTATCGGACAACATCTGCAACGGAGCGTCATAGACAACGTACATCGCCAACTGATGGCAGCGCGTGCCCATGGCCATGGGCTGACTATTGATCGCAGCGAACGTAGCTTTGGTCGCATTGCGCATCGCGCCCGGTGTGTAGTCCATCGGACCGAGGAACATCCTGGTAAACGGCAGCGTTACGTTGTGTTCGGGTTCCGATTCCCTGCTCCACTTGCTCCACTCCATTCCGCGCACACCTTCGGCGTTGATCAGGTTGGGCCAGATGCGGGTCATGGACGCAGGCTTCTGGTCTCCGTGAAAATCCACCAGCATATGGCGCTTCGCGGCCTCGCGGCACACGCGATAAAAATAGTCGATCATGATCTGGTCGCTGCGCTGCATGAAATCGACTTTGATTCCCTTCACCCCCCATTTTTCAAATTGATCGAGCGCAGGAATGAGCTGATCGTCGAGCGTCTTCCACGACGCCCATAGAATGATTCCGACATTCTTCTGTTTGGCGTAGGAAACCAACTCTTCCATGTTGAGTTCCGGCGTCACCTCGAGCAGATTGCCCAGTTTGTACCAGCCATCGTCCAGAATGATGTAGGGGATTCCGTATTTCGCAGCGAAGTCGACGTAGTACTCGTAGGTTTTCGTATTAATTCCAGCAGGAAAATCGACGCTGGAGATGTTCCAGTCGTTCCACCAGTCCCACGCAACTTTGCCCGGCTTGATCCACGATGTGTCCTCGAACTGCGCCGGCCGCTGCAGCAGATAGACAATCTGATTCGTGAGCAAATCGCCATCGTGGTCAGCGATACCGATCACGCGCCAGGGAAACGTCCGCGTTCCTGACGTTACGGCGATATAGTCGGCGGTTTCCACGGGCTTGTAATCACGATCGCTGGTTTGCACTTCCTTCGTTGGATACGGTGGAAAGGTCGCAGCCAGACCAGGCCCGCCGGTTCCGCGCAACCAAAGGCCGGGATAGTCTTCGAGATCAGACTCGGCGATCGCAAGCTTCGCTCCCTGGCCGACGTCGATAATGGCGGGCAGCGTGGCGATGAATTCCGGAGCAATCTCGCTTAAATGTTGTGGCAGGTATTTGCGCTCGTTGTGCGAATAGAAGCTGTCTTCCTGCGGATAATAAACAACATAGTTCGTTGGGAAATTGAACGCCGACTCTTCGCCGTAAACTTTTACTTTCTCCTGCGGCAGCGATGTTTCGAAGCGGTAGGCCACGCCTTCGTTGTAGGCGCGGAATACAACGGAATACCCGCCATCCATTTTCAGCCGCAGCTCATTGTAGTGGTCCCGAATCTTGGCAAACTTCTGACGAACTACGGGTTCAACCACCTGATCTGTTGAGTGCGTTTTAGCATCGATGACTTTGGGTTGCATACCCAGCTTGTTGTGCTCCACGTCCAGCAAAATCGTGGCGTTCTCCAGCACGGCCCTGCCCTTCAGAATCAGGTCATAGCGAATCCGATCCGCGGTTCGGATTCTGAGCTCGATTCGCCCATCCGGCGAGCGCAGATCGTGACTCGACTGCGCCGCTCCCTCTTGAATGAAAACACTGCTTAGAATTGCGAGAATGGCCAGTGCGAAAAGCGCCCTCATCTGATGAACCTCCCGGAAAGCAGTCTTGAGTGCGAGAAACTCGGAATCTTACTCGGGAAGGCGAAGCATTACAAATCGGGGGCGTGCCTCGCTCATTTCTTCTGGCGCCCGGCGCGAAGCTTCTCCAGCACATCCGTGGTCTGAGCATCGGATGGATTGAGGTGGTGAGCGTGCTCCAGCACTGGCAACGCGGCGTCGTCTTCACCCAACATATAGAGGGTCGCGCCCAGCAGCACCACCGAACCGTAGAATTCGGGACGCAAACCCACCGCCGTCTCCAGCGGCGCGCGCCTCTGCGTATCGCTGCAAGCGGAAGTAGGTGAGTCCCAGGTTGTGCCAGGCCTCGAACGATTTCGAATCGAGCTGCACGGCGCGCTTCAGCGGATCGAGTGCTTCCTCGAAAGCACCCGCATCGCCGAATAGTTGGCCGAGCAGAGTGAGTTTTTCTGGATCGTTGGGGCCGAAGACGCGGTGGCAGACCTCACGCGCCGTGGCTGGCGGTCCAGTCTGCAAGGCAGCGGTGCAGTCTCGCGCATCCTTTTCCGTGTTCTTGTGTGCGTCGCGAAACTGGGTGTAAAGGCTGAACTCGCGATCGGCATCCTGATCGCGTCCGGCGCTGGTATAGGCTCGTGCCAGCCGGTAATGTTGGAAAGATCTGCCCGCCAATAAAGTTCATCGTATCGAAGAACCTTAGAGATTCACGGGGAGACTCGAATCCAGGGCCTGAGCCTGTCATGGTAGAGCTACAGTTTTCGCGTGTTGTCGTCCGTTTAGACGCTGGTCTCGTGGTCAGCTAATCCTTGTCCAAATACTCATCGGGAACATCGTCTTCAGGGACCTCATGGGTGTGCACTTCCCGTGTATCTTGATCGTCGGCTTCCTCCACACCCGCCACAGCGCCAGCCTCGAAGATGTTACCCTCTTCGACCAATTCGTCGACGCTTTCCGAATCCGCCTGCTCCGCTCGGGACAATCCCTGTAGGTCTCCCGATTGGCGAGCCAGGACTGCGCCTTCTCTGCCCCGGGACGACTCCAATTGTTGCGTGCGGCGGATTGGGGTCTTCAACCTGCCGGACGGACTTACCTTCGAGGATCTCTTCTTTTTCGATTGTTTCTTCTTGAGCGTCTTCTTCAGAGCCATCGCCTGTTTTTCACTCGACTTTTTCTTCGCCAGCTTTGAGGTTGCGATCTTTGACTTTGTTTGCTTGCTCTTAGATTTTTTTCTTCTGGAGGGCATGGCTGCAGTCTAACACTGTTGTTAGTCGACGACCGCAACGCCGCCGAGATCAGGAGCCCTTGCAGCAAAACGACTTATCACTCTCACTCGGAGCCTGAATTGTGTCTACGGCCCAGTTCAAAGCGCCAACTGCCGATGGGCAAGTCCGGTATTTGAAAGAATCTACTCTTTGAACAGCAAGTCACAGCTTTTAAGCGTCAACGGCAGACCGGTTGCGTTTTCCTGGAATAAAGAGCAATCCCACGCTGCCCGCAATAGCAAAGATCACAACGTAGTAAAACACGGCAGCATGACTGACGCGGTCCACAACAGACCAGCGACAGCGCTTGCGACCAATCCGAGAAGCCCAACGACTGCACTGTACCAGCCGACGGCACTGGCGCGCAGGAGTTCTGGCACGAAGTCCGAAGCAAGTGCCTTGCCGACCGACCGAAATATTCTCTGAAACAATCCGTAGAAAACGAACAAGAGGGCAACCACTTCCACGCTTCTGGTACTCCGCGAATTTATATGCACAACACGCAGGGTCCACCAACTGGCTGCGATTCTCCTTCGTCGGTAGCAGGCGGAAGAAATCGCGAAAACTCCGTTCCCCTGCGTGTGGCGCATAAGCATCGACTGAGGTTCCAACCCAATCGGACGAATAACGGTAGACCAACGGCTTAGATCGATCTGCCTAACCCAAAAACTCAGGCAGCTGCCTTTCGAGCTTGTTGCACCGACCTCACAAATTTCAGCAAGTCGCCGTTGACTTCATCCTGGTGTGTAGCCGTGAGACCGTGGGGTCTGCCGGGATAGTAAATTTCTTTGGCTCCCTTGATCAGCTTGGCCGATTTCTTCGCTGAATCTTTGATGGGCACGACCTGGTCGTCCTCACCATGCATGACCAGCGCAGGCACGTCGAACTTCTTGAGGTCCTCGGTGAAGTCGGTCTCGGAAAATGCCTTGATGCTCTCGTAGCTATTCTTAAGACCGGCCTGCATGCTCCATAGCCAAAACTGGTCCAGCATTCCCTGCGAGACCTTCGCCCCCGACCGATTAGCGCCATAGAACATTACGGCGAAGTCTTTGTAGAACTGCGAACGATCGTTGAAGAGGCCCTTTCGCAGTCCGTCGAACACTTCGATCGGGATCCCTTCCGGGTTTGATGCGGACTTCACCAGGATCGGGGGCACAGCGGCGATCAGAACCGCCGCGGCAACGCGTTTTGTGCCGTGTCGCCCGATGTAGCGCGTCACTTCGCCTCCGCCGGTGGAGTGACCGACCAGAGTGACGTCTTTGAGATCCAGTTCCTCAATGACCGCTGCCAGATCGTCGGCGTACCCATTCATGTCGTTCCCGGACGAGGCTTGGCTGGACCGGCCATGGCCGCGCCGATCGTGCGCAACCACACGGAAACCATTCTGGGCGAGGAAAAGCATTTGTCCGTCCCATGCATCGGCATTCAACGGCCATCCGTGGGAAAATGTGACGACCGGACCTTTGCCCCAGTCTTTGTAGTAGATTGTCGTGCCATCTTTCACCGTAATTGTGCTCATACAAATTTCCTCCTTGAGTTTTTGCGAAACAGAAATGCTTACGGTTTTGGTTTAGTTGGCCGGCACCAGCACCGGAGCGCCTTTGTCCTTCACGAAGAACACCACGAATTTCGCCGGTTTGGTTTGGCTTGCGTTCCGCCCAACTACGTGGACATCATCTGGGCCTTCATAGAAGGTCTGCCCAGGTGTCAGAGTCGTTTCCTTTCCACCTCTCACCTGCATCACGATCGAGCCTTCCAGCACATAAATAAACCCATACGCATTGTGGCGATGTATGGGGTCCGAACTGCCCGGTGGATACTCCACGGTGACCATCAGACCTTCCTTGCCAGGAGCCGTTGTCAGGTCTTTCGACAGGAGCGGCGTAACCTTGGCCTGCTGTGCTACCAGCGTGGCGGACATGAGACATGCGAGGGCCACAATTAGTTTTGGGAATGTCATAAATTAACCTTTCACTTGATCGATGCCATTTCAATCGGTCGTGTGTATTGGCCGGCACTTCGCCCGGCACTTCGCCCGGCACTTCGCAGTGACGCGTGGCTCTGCACGAGTTCCCGTTCAGCACACAGCCAGTCTTCGATGTGGTGTCCATCCTGCCGGCCACCTGACTCGTATAAACTGAAGGCGAGTTGGGCGATCTCTTCGTGTGTCGGGGAGAGGCGACGGCTGCCGTCCTTTCCCCTACGCCGTTGACCAGTGGTGTCCGCGGCGACGATATCAGCTCGCTTTTTCATGTTTCTCTTTCTCCTTGGCCATCACTGCGACGCCTGTGGGCTGAGGATGCGCGCTCGGAATTTGTGCTGCAGGCTGAGTGAGCCAGGTTTCGAAGCGGATCTCGCCGAGTTGTGCGTTATTGCCTGGAAGCAGTGTTTTCTCGCTGAGTTTCGCTCCAGAGTAACGCGCGTTTGGGTCAGCGATGACTTCGCGCGGATCTTTGAGCGAGACCAAACGCTGCCGGACTAGTTCATCCACGCGAAACTGTTCCGGCCCTCCTATTTCGACGATGCCGTTTAACGGCGGACCGACTGCAATCCTGCCCACACCACTCGCGACATCGTCGGCGGCCATCGGCTAGAAAAGCACCGGTGGCAAATGCACTTTGTCACCGACCATGGAAATGTCGGCAAGGCCCTTGAGGAACTCGAAGAACTGCGTTGCATGCACGATGGAGTAGGGGATGGAAGATTCCTTAATCAATTTCTCCTGAGCAATCTTGGCCCGGAAGTAACCACTTTCGGCCAGCAACTGCGTCCCCACAACCGATAACGCAACATGATGCCCGACCCCTGCCGCCGCTTCATAGCTCAGGAGGTTACGGGTTGATGTCACAAAGAAGTTCAGCACTGCTGCGTCGTCCCAGGAGGGAGAGTTTGATACGTCAACGACTACCGAGGCGCCTTTCAGCACTTCGGCCAGTCCTTCACCCGTGAGGGTATTAACCCCTGTATTGGGCGCAGCCGCTACAGCTTCATGTCCGTGTTCACGAAGCTTGTTGACGAGCTTTGATCCGATCAGTCCAGTGCCGCCGATTACTACTATTTTCATGATTATCTCCTTGTCACTCTGAGCGACGCATTTCGCGAGGCCATCAGTCTCCTGTGTTCGCTAAGACAGAACCGCCGGTCGATTTGTGACACGATCTGTGAATTTAATCTCGGCCAGATTTTTCATCGTGATCATGGTTCGCTGCGTTAATACGCACGGATTGCTTGCTGCCTCTCCCCAGACGTATCTGCATCATTTCCTTCAGTTTTCTTCGAGCCCTTGCAAGCTGCGCTTTCACTGTGGTTGGACAGCTGTCATTATTTTGACAATTCGTGACGCCAGATCCTCCGCACCGAAACCTCAAGCTCCCGATCTCAGCACTCATCAAATCCGGTGCGGTGTATGTTGTCGGAGGTCAATGCGTATGTAGGCAAACTGCTTTTCGCAATGAGACACACCTCGTAGGTCCGGGCCGAAATCGTAAACGGCCGGCCGATGTTGCGGTGCCAGCAACCAAAGGTTCCCAAAAGGAAGTCGTGTATTCGACGTATCACTGCTCAACACGTTGGCAATCTGTTGTCCATTTGCTTGCCTCCGCTTTGCTCGCGCTTTGAGGCTGTTTTTCTTCTGAGGCGCTGATTCCTTCCATTCGAGGGCCACTCCTTTGGAAGCGCACGTGCTTCTGTTGTGATCAATTCCGCATTTCATGTATCGCGTCCAATCGTGAACGGCATCCGAATATCTAGCAGATCAAGCTGGGGAACGCCGACCACACAAACGAGTGAATTCAGAGAGGAGCCGTATTGGACAAGTGCAGGAGCACCTCTAGCGCAAACCGCCTCGTCCCTTGGTTTTGATGTAGAGACCGGGGAACACGACGACGGACGTTCAGCTTTTGCCTTCGTGTGTCCGCGTCTGTTGGGCATCGCTTACCGCCTGCTCGGAAGTGCGGCGGAAGCCGAGGATATCGTGCAAGAGGTTTGGTTGCGGTGGCAATCGACGAATCGGAGAGTGGTTGAGAATCCCCCCGCATTCCTGGCGAAGACGACCACACGCGCCACGAAACCTACATCGGGACGTGGCTTCCCGAACCGATGGACACCGCCAGTGATCCCGGATTAGGTGCGGAGCGCGGACAGGCATTGAAACGTGCGTTCCTGGTGCTGCTTGAAAAACTCTAGCCCACAGAACGTGCCGCGTATGTTCTGCGTGAAGCCTTCGATTACCCCTACTGCCAGATCGCGGACATCCTGCAAATGGAGGAAGCAAACGCCCGCCAACTCGTCTCCCGTGCCCGTAAACACATTGCAGATGGCCGGTGCACGTCCGTCAGTTCGAACGAGCAGCGGCGCTTTCTGGAGGCCTTTATCGGTGCCGCGCAGACGGGAGACATGGTCGCTCTGGAGGGTCTCTTCGCAGAGGATGTTGTCTCTTACACAGATGGCGGTGGATTTGTGCCCGCGGCGCTCTCTTTCTGAATGTTAGTCACACGCTTCACTCGAAAAGGCTTTGCTGGCTGTGCCGAAGAAGCAAGGCAGTAGCGATCTGACTAAACACAATCCGATCGAAACGTCTCGAGATTGTCACCGGCCTGCATATTTCATGCTGCCGGGTCAATAAAGTTCCGCTCGGAAGGCCGTTCGACAGAAAATACACGTACTTGGCGACGCTGGGTAAGGAAAGCAAATCCCCATTGGAGCAGAACAAACAATCGATTTGCGAATCCAATGAGGAAATAAATATGTACGCCTGCCCAGACGAGCCATGCCGGGAACCCCGCAAAACGTGCGAACCGCAGGTCAGCCACTGCATACGTCCGACCAACGATCGCGAGATCGCCCTTGTCCCAATACCAGAATGGTGCGGGCGCCTGGCGACCTTGTACGCGCCGCCGGATCACGTTGGCCACGTACTTGCCCTCCTGGATAGCCGGCTGAGCCACTCCCGGCATCACCATAGGAGTTCGCGATTTGATGCCCACCAGATTGCGGGTACATGCAACGATGTGAGCAGTATCACCAATTGCAAAAACATCCCGATGCCCTGGTACCGACAAGTCGGGCGCGACGATAATTTTCCCTGATTTGTCTGTCGGCGCATTCAGCCATCGCCCGGCCGGCGACGCAACTACACCCGCTCCCCACAGAACAGTGGCGGCTGGAACACGCTGTCCGCCAACGACAATTCCTGCCGAATCGACGGAGGTAACCAGAGCCTTGGTATATACCCGGACGCCTAGACTCTCAAGGTGCCGAAGCGCTTTCATGGAAAGGTGCTCAGGAAAGGTGGGCAGAATGCGGGGCGCTGCCTCATACAAGCAAATCCGAGCGGAGGCGGGATCTATATGCCGAAAATCATGGGCCAACGCCATGCGCGACATTTCAGCAAGCGTGCTGGCCATCTCAACCCCGACCGTCCCGGCACCGACCAGTGCGAAGGTTAGTTGACGTTCAATTTCGCCGGAAGCAGCCTGTCCGGAGGACGCCATTTCCTCAGCTCGCTCAAAAGCGAGCAAGATTTTGCCTCGAATCACGTCGGCATCATCGAGTGATTCGAGACCCGGCGCAAACTTCCGCCATTCGTCGTGGCCGAAATAGTTGTATTGGATGCCGGTAGCGAGGATGAGGAAGTCGTATGGCAAGTCACGCTGTTTCAGATGAACGACACGTTCGCTCGAGTTGATGCCGGTGACTTCATCTAGCAGCACATCAACATTTTTTTGGCGACTAAGGATAGAACGCAGAGGCCCGGCGATCTCATCACCGGAAAGCAGTCCCGTCGCGACCTGGTAAAGCATCGGGCGAAATAGATGGTAATTCCTCTTATCAATCAGCGTCAGGTTAACCGGGGCGCTGTGCAACGCACGAGCTGCATTGAGACCACCGAAGCCACCGCCAACGATAATTACACGAGGGGTCATCGGCTCCTCCGAGACAAACCTGCAGCTATAGGATGAAATCCTCCGGCGGTTCGATGCCTTAAAGCAGCCTTCCTAAGAGTACCCAGCTCACATTCGTAGCTTATGCAGCTCGCCAAATTGGCCCCGATTGTGCCCTCTCAGCACAGGTGGCCGCGCATTGACGGCACGCTTGGGCACACTTCTTCATCGTTTCGCCTTCGTGCTTTCCGCACTCGGCCGCGCAGGCTGTGCATAGCTCCGAACAGATAGCACACACCGGAATTTCATTGGTCCTGCGAGGTTGGTCGTACGTGATATTCGCGATCGCGATTCGAAACTGGCCGGTGCCGGTCGAAGTCCGCCGGGCGGCATGAACCGTGTTTGCATTCCGCTGGCGCATCGGTTGTGTTGCCCGCCAGTCGGCGAGCCATCGTATTTTAAGTATGTGATCCATGGCAGTGTGCGGTTGCAAATTCGGACACAGTGCAGCAAAGCCAGGGCGGAGTCGCAATGAAGCGGGCCACCCATACAGGTTGCACAACTCTATGGGCTGGCATTGTGCCTCGTGTCATCAGCTCATCACCAGCGTTAACAAGGGTCGGGTGGAGTGGCTAGCCTCGGAGGACGACCACGGTGCGACGATTTTAAGTGGGCTACGGTTGGTTCATCGCGAGTCCTGCAGGTACGATCCACAGAGCGTGTTCCGGAGCGGTCAAAGTGTGGTGGAAGGCTTGTCTCTCGAACGCTTCGTCGGCCCCGACGGTCTAATTCTGCTGCTGTCACTTCTAGCGGCGGGTGAGCTACCTGCAGCAGAAGTCATCGAGATGGCAAAGCGAGTGCAAATTTCCCGCTACGAACTGGCCCGCAATCTTATAGGGCAACAGAATTTCCCCCAGGTTCTCCCATCTTCGTTGGGCCACGGATGTTACCTGCAATCGGAGATAGCGGAACTGATTTCGACGTGCAATGACGCATCCAAGTTGGCGGGGACGACGGGACTCGAACCCGCGGCCTCTGCCGTGACAGGGCAGCAACGACGTGCAACTTATTGGATTTCAACGGTACTGACAGCCCGTTCTTGATCCCCTAAGGAACTCTTTGACCGTGCTTATCGGACCCAAATCGGACCCGAATCTGCGCGAACTTTGGATGCCAGGAGTGTCTTCTTTCCCCAATGCGACCTCTCAGTGCAACCTGTGTATGTTCGGTCAGGTTGCTTCCGAATTGCTGACGGATCCGGAATGTACCGGTACAACACACGTATGCCGTATACATGC
The DNA here is from genome assembly GCA_020073385.1 of Terriglobia bacterium. GTDB lineage: Bacteria > Acidobacteriota > Terriglobia > Terriglobales > Acidobacteriaceae > Sulfotelmatobacter. Next base: position 36,250 of record JAIQFH010000031.1, read on the forward strand.
AGATCATCCGCATCAGCAAAAACGAAAGTATCTCGTTATATGTATCGCTTGGAAGCCCTGCCGATCATCCTTTCATATCAACGACATAATCGAAGTCAAGGCCCGCGCTGTGCTCCGCCGAACTAATGTCTTTGCGTCGGCCAATCCAAAAGTAATCGTTGCCGTTCCAGTCCTTCGCATATTTCCACAGCCTTTGAACACGCAGGCCGGTGCGCGGTATCTCCTCTTCTCGGAGTTGCCAGGATTCCTCCAGAATCCGCGTACGATACTGCGGATTCTCAATGCTTGCCGCCTCATCAGTGCGTGCGCGCCGGAGGTACATTTCCGAAACTGCAGAACCAGAAATAGATCTCTTGCGTCTGGGTACGTAAGGAATCCAATGCGAAGGTACAGGGCTCATCAACCGAAAAACCGGCATCGGGGAACCATTGGGGGGCTCTGTCGCAGATTCACGCCTGTTCTTGCCTTGAGCGGATTCAACATCTCCGCGGTCAATCTTCTCGCCGGTTTGGTCCGTGTAGTGCTGTTCAACGGCCCAGACACTATTGGAGAGCTCATCGGGCACAAAATGGATCTCTTCCACACTATCCGTTTGAGCAAGAGTTGGAACAATGTTCGGCAAATACAGATAGCTGCCATCGACCTTGCTACTGCTCCCGTCTTGGCTGGACAGCGTAAAAACGGACCAAGCTTCCCCGCCCCATTCTTTGAGCGTGGGCTCCAAATCGGTTGCAATCCCGAACGAGTCGATGACGCGCACGCGTGAAAGCCGTTGTATGTCGCCCGGCTGCATCTCCACTGGTATGCAACACCAGTTATCGCAGTCGATCATCAGAAATTCTGCAAGGAGCATCTGCAAGAAGTTCGGTTCCGCGCTCGCTAGCAAGGTCACATTGGTATCGGCATCCTCGAACTCCCAGAAGCGCGCAGAAGGCATACCCGCAACCCGCAAGCTTCGTGGTAGCAGGCGAAAAGTCCTTTCCTTTTCCACGGAGAGACCGCTGACACTATTGACGTCAAAGTTGTACCAGTCCAATTCACGGCCGTCGTATTCGGACACGTGAAGAGTCAGACCTTCTCCTCTCAAATCACACTCATATTCAAGGCGCGAGGAATTCCACCAAGGCGAATGATTTTCGGTTTCAGTTTCAATGATTGATTCGAGTGGTTCACAGCCGAGTGGATCGGTCCTGTTCGGTATCTTATTGATGGGGATCGAGGAGGCTACAATCTCGACCTGAGCGATCCCGCCCGTGTTTTCCGCTTCAAATTCGCCTGCCTGCCAGGCCCGTGCAAGAAGGTGCAAGGGATCTTTGATCCTAGCTTCGAATCCCTCCAACAAGTTTGGCGTTGTCGTATTCGGCAAGAGTTGTTGCGGTTCCCGGCCAGCGCCAATCACGACCTCAACCTGCGGAAGTTTAGTCCACACGGGCGCTCCCCCGGACTCGGTCCTTAGAGATTCGGCTGTCGTCGGCCCGGTCCGGAGAACAGACTGAGAAGCACGGTACGAAGCTGCTGGCTCAGTGCCTAGCTTCACATCGAAGGCGTACCTGCCATCGCGATCACTGGTCTCCAATGCAGGCGTTCTACGAGAATTATTTCTTACCCCACCTCTTCTGACGTGGATGGTGCCCCTCTCGTCCGCAACCGTACGGGATACCGCTACTCTAGGTGGTTCTGACGCTTTGTCATTTGCCTGTACCCTTCTGCTTGTCATGGCGCCACGCGTTTCTGGTTCCGTTCAATAATTGAACGGGCATTTTCATTTTCCTTTGGAATACTGGACTTCCGTTGCCAGCCGAATGATTCCTTGGCCCAAGGTATGTAATCAGTCTTTGGTGCCAAAGGGATCCGGGCACTCTTCCCCTTTGCAGGCACCAAACTGAACGCCCGCAAACCGAAACGGGTAATGCTCCCTTCCATGGAAGAGAGCGAACGAATACGCAAGAGCCGGATTGTTTCTTTCACAAGTAAAGCCAACTGCTCTTCGCTCCACGCGGTCTGCCTGTCATTCGCTGCGACACCTAAAAGGAAAGCATTGGGGGCTTGGCACTGCGGTGCGTCACGGTTGATGGCAATGGCCCCGGTGTGACTGGAACTGGGTTTGAAGACCGCCCACTCGGCCGCCACAAATCCTGCAAGAGGCGGCTGAGGGTTCGCACCATGAAGAAGCAGGTGACTGCCTACATACAGAGTCTCAGGATGCTTTGCATTGTCCCGTCTAGCATCATCAGGATTGGTGCTTTTGATGATCTTTGACACTCTGGCTTCAAGCGGGAGACAGTCAGCCATTTTGTACAACGAGACCAGCGGCTTCTGGATGTGCTGCCAGCGCTCCAGGATATCGGCAACCGGTGCCGGCGTTCCGAAATCGGAAATTGGAATACTGTACGGCGGCCAGATTGGAAGTGCCTCCCCGTCGCAAGCTGTCTGCAATGCCCTAGCAACCGCCTGTAGTCCTTCGGCGGAACCAAGCTGGCTTCGTTTCACCTCTATGGACGCAAGCACCTCCTGAACATACCTGGCATAGGCATCCGGATTCGCAATAATCTCTTGAATGGCGTGCAGACGCAACGCTTCGGGAAGGCCGAACTTTGCCAAGGATCTCAGGTCGGTCTCCAATGCTGCTTTCTTTTTTCGAAGATCCTCGATCTCCTTATCACGGTCTCGCAGGGCGGACTGATCACCGCTATCTTCTTGGCCAATGGTTCTCGCCGACCCAAGCAACGAGATCAACTCGCCACTGATCCTGGCCACGACACTCTTAAGGGTATTCCCTGCCGGATCCATCATAGGGAGGAGGCTCTCGACTCTTGTCAGAAGGCCATCCACCGCCGCCCGCTTAACGTCGAACAGGTCCACCTGCTTGGAAGGATCACTTAAAGGCTGCAAGTCCGTTGGGGTGATCGCCCTTGATTGCGAGATAACTTGTCGTAGGATCATTGCGCGATCCAGCAGTTCCGCTACACTCGGAACGTTCCCCGACTTGAACGCAAGATTGAAACTCAGCGGACACTCCTGATTCAAGAAGGCGTCGAGACTGCGGTCTGGCAACGGCCCGAACTTCCGACTCAACTCGCTGTTCTGCTGCTCCCAAAGACCGACAATGTGCGCCCGGCTGAGGAGTTTGACTAGCGCCTGCCCTCCCAACAAAATGTCTACCGGATCCAGGCCAAGATCCGACTTCAGGGAAATGCTTCGGACGTCAATCTGTTCAGGCGATTTCGAGTTAGATACCGTCACCTGCACGACGCTTTGATCGAATCCTGAAAAGGCAGTTGCGCTAATTTTCGCCAACAACGGCTCGGCGATGATGCGGGGATTGGTCGTTGTCGCATCCACTATCGGAGAGGAGTCTATAAACAAGACACGATGCGGTGAACTTTGGCCGTTCCTCCGAATCCTGACAAACTCTACTTCTCCGGGAGGCATTCCTCCACTCAGACATTGCATCCATGCGCTCACTCCAGCCGTATTACCGAGCGCCAGTTGATGCACGCTCTCCGCAACCACGAGGTCGCAGAACGCATCTTTCTCCTCCTGTAACTCATCCAGTAGCTTGATCACTTCTTCGCGTCTGGTTCCGTCGCCCTGGTTCCTCAATTGTGTGGCATTAGCCAAGAGCTTCTCGCCGTCTAGCAATGGCGAGAGAGCTGCCGCATTGTCCAGACCACGGGCGACTGAATAGTCGGTCCTGTATTCGTAAATCAAAGCATCCTGGCCCCGGTCGTGCAGCCAGCGCTCCGCGTGATATCCCAATATTTCATTCAGCCGAATGCCTTTCCGAAGTGCATTTAAGGTCCTTAACGCTTTTCGTACTCGGCGCGAGCACAGATTGAGCTGAAAAGGCCTCTTGTCACCGCCGAAACGGATTGCGGCAGAGCGAAGAATTCCAGCAGTCGTAGCCTGGGCGATGCTCGGAGCTATGACGTATCCGTCACTGTCCCCAGTCGCCGACTCGGTTCGCAGTTTTCCTATCATCCCGTAGTAGCCAATCAACAATTGCTTGTTGCCAGCTCTACGCTGAGCAGATAAGCGAAATGCCGCAAGGGAGGTCTGCCACGCGTCCGTGCGATGGTCGACCAGGTCCAGCATCTCAAGTAGAAGAACTTCCAACTGGGTATCCGGAGTAGATGCAAGGAGACTGAGTGCATCGCTGAAATTACTGACTCGTTCGCGCAAGCCCTTCAGATTCGGATCTTGCGAGTTTGCCATTACAGCTATGGCATCTGGGAGGCCGCCTACGTCCTTTCCAGATTTCACAATTACTTCGGAAAGAAGCGAACTGAGGGCCAGAAGTACCAACCGGTACAACAGCGGAGTGTCGCGGTCTTCGGCCTCGGGATCCCCGAGCTCAAGTTCAGAGACGCGCTTGCGCAGTAGGTCTTTCAGATATTGGGCAGGCTGCCGATTCTCAGTTATGCCGCCCACTAAGGGGCAAACCACCGGGCGAGCACTACTACCTTTTGGTTTATCGGTGCCGTCTATACGGGGAGATACAGGGAGAACCTGGAGGATGCGACGGAGCACCTCGCCCTGATTCGGCGAACCTGGATGCATGACCGGAAGCCTAACTGCTGACTTGTCGAGGCTTTTGAGGGTTAGATCGCAGAATCGTCTTACAAAATTGAAACTTTTCTGTTCCTGAACCGGCGCGCTTCCGGGAGCTTCCACATCACTTGGAATCAGGATAGGCAGAATGCCGTACGGATTTCGATCGACGCGCATCGCAGGTAAGGGACCGCGGGCAAAAGCGTTGTTTGCCAAGTAATCCGCCAATGCTCGTGGGTCCATCAGTGATGGTGCCAGCCAATCAAAACCAGCTGTTAGGAATGGCAGCAACACCCTAGCCATCGCCTTGGCTTTACTTTCATCCTGCTGCTCCGCATTCCGCACTTTGTATAGGAGCGGGGAATCCACGGCCAAAGCATTTGCAAGGACGTCCGCATCAGTGGCGTCATTGACAGTCTGGCAAGCGTCCTTGTCATCCGTGGCAGCCGCCTGGCATTTGCGCTCGAAGTAACACGCTTCCCTCAGACCGGCAACGGGATCCGAGACCCACGGTCTGTATGCTGAACTTTGACGTGGCGAGGTATTTGTGGGAGCATCTTGGGGAATAAAATCAATTTCCCCAGCAGCAATCTTGTCTTCAATAAATTCCTTTAGTTGCTCGGCCGCATCTATCCGCCCCAGCCCTACCGCGATAATCCACTCTGAGGTAAGGGCCATATCCACATAGCTACCGGTTAGGCGGAGGCCCATGCCTAGCTTTACCGCTGCGTCGAAGTCAGAAAGCCAGCCGCCGAGGTTCAGACATGCTGGGCTATACGCCACGTCTTGTGCAATATCCGAGCTCTGTCCAATCAATGCAAGCTCACCGTTCTTCATCAAACCATACAGACCGATGCGCCGGGGCAATCCAAGAATTCCACACTTCGGTTGCGTGTCCCTCGGAGCGGTGTGGCCGGATCGCTGAAGGTGAAGCGCCCTATGGAAGCCAACCTGTGCGACGAGTGTTTGCCACGCCTCGTTGGCACTGGGATTGTCCCACCAATGAGCTCCTGCAACCTTACGATATGCATCTATCGCTGCGACCTCCTCGTCGGTTTCCGATTCAGGCTCTGTCCAATGCAAACTATCGTCGAAATACCAACGTACCCATAATTCCCTTTGCTGAATCTGGACATCTTTAAATGCAAGGGCTTTCACACCATCTTGCTGCGGATTCTTGCTCGATGCCCAGGTAGGATTCGTGAGAGCGATTTTCAAACGCGCCCCCGGCGGGATGACCCGGTACTCCATCCTGAGAGGCAACAGAAGAATAGGTGCCGCAGGGAGCAGTTCCTGGGATTGGGGCGGACCACTAAACGGCGGCGCTGCTAGCCCCGCAACCATGGCGGATGATCCCTTGAAGAAATCGCGACGTGTGATCTGGAAACCGCTCTCTTTAGGCTTTATGAGCAGGTGCTGAGACTGCCCAATCACGCTATTTCGCGCTACGACAGGGAACGTCTTTGATCGACGCCTACTTGAAGGAGATAGAGACTTAGTCGCTTTTAGCATTAAGGCAGCAACCTCCCGGCTGGAATTACCACTCGCACTGGCCTCTGAAACATCACCGAGGCAAGACTTGCTGCATGGCGATTTGCGCCCCATTTGCCCTGATCATTGGGGTTCTCTCTACCATCCAACTTTGCGAGGTGAATTTCGCTACTGAAGTCTACGTAGCCTGATTTGCTCACGGTGACATAAGGCCAGGAGAGAGCGTCCCAAGTGGTAGGCGGATTGCCTGACTTCTTTTTTGGGTCGCGAGTTCCGACGTCAACCCCAAAACGGTAACGGCCGGGTGGCTGATACAGCACAAAGAATGACCGTTCATCTAGGTCGTTCACCGTCACTGGAAACCCGCAGTAGTAGATATCAGGTCGCAACTCACCCGAAAAAATCGGCTCAATATCTGTGCCAGCTCCGACCTTCCATTCCTTCGTTGATTGCTGGTTGAGGAGCACGTGAAATCCCGGATAACGATTTACGATCTCACCGCGAATGATAAAAACGATCTGGCCTTTTGGGCCCCCTCTTAAGTTCGAACCGAGCTGGTTGCCCCACGTGTTGATTGCCTCTATATCGTCTGTCATGTCGTCCGACGCTGGGGCGCCGCGGTCCCAGAAGCGTGCGAACACTGTCGTTCGCAAATCGCTGGGGAATTCGCGCCACAGCAGCTCTTGATTCATTTCGTGGTTGCAGCCGACAAGAAACCCCTCGATGTATGCCGTGTCAGTAACGAGCAGCCCGACTCTGTCCTTTGGGACCTCGTTAACACCCGGGAGGAGTTCTTCCGGACTCTCCTTGGCTAGATAGGAGGCCATTGGCGTTGGAATCCGCGGACCGCGCAGAATGAGAGTGGGATCCTCTATGCTGATGTCGCCCCCGTTCGAGATACGGCGCCTGAGTTGAAGAGCCGGCATCGCTGAAATTTGTGCAGCAATGCTGGCGCTAACACTCGCCGCATCGATATTCTTCATGTAAAAAAGCTCGTTCGTCTGCGGTCGGACACCAAAAAGCAGCTGTTCGCCCTGTTGTTGGCCGGTCTGGGGAAATAGCGCGTAGGTCCATTCTTTGTAATCATCTGCTCTCGGTTCCCAGCACCCAGCCTTTCGAACGGCGCTGCTGCCACCCTCAAGGGTCGCGGGGATCCCATAATCTGTGTCGGGAAAGCCGAGCAATGGTGGTGCACTCACCGTTTTGCGAAGCGTCCCCGCAATCTCTCGTCGGACACGTTCAGTTCGCTTCGCAAGGACCTTCCGCTCAACCAACGAGACAACACCGGATGGCACGCCGCTCTTGACAAAGGAGGCGCTCAACGTAGCGCCTGGCTCGGTGCCCCGCAGCGCAGGCAGAAAACGGTCACCGAGGATCACAAGAAGGGTCGGGTCGAGGCGTGAAAGGTGCTTTTCCTGAATTCGCTCGTTGAGCGCTTTCGCAACCTGAACCTGCATTATCAATCGGTTTGCAGCGAGAATCTCTCCGGCTTGCGACCAACACTGCGCCAAAAATTCTTCCTGATGGCGACGCACAATTCGTGCCCCTGTTCCGGCGGCAATGCGGTACCGGCGGTCAAGATTCACTTGGTTAAACCATGGGCTCTTGCCGGGCCATGGTTTGCCGTCGTCCGGAGCTTCAACCTTTTCCTCTCGGCGGAAACGACAGCCATATGCAGGTAGCGTAAAGAGTGGGTCTTTCTCACGCGGCCCGTCCTCCGTCACATCCTCACCTGCTAAGGACTCTTTCAATGTGGCTGTGAGACGTTTTGTCAGGCCATCTTGGGAATAGGCAACCGGTTCGGATTTGGGCGTGCGCAAAGCGCCTTGCGCTACGAACGTCAATAAAGGTTCCAAATAGTCAGGGTAGTATCCAGGATCGCCACCGAATATGGTCTCTCCGCAAAGCCCTTTCTTGCTGTCACCGACCGCAGCCAGATCGATCGGCTTCAAATTGGTCGCCAGTGCTTCGAAGTCTTGTTGAGCCGAGACTGTGCAGCGCCATCGAGCGTAGTAGGGAAGCTTTAGGTCGGGTTGGTTCTGAGCAGCTTTCCAAGCAGGAGCGTTCCAAGGACTCGGATTTCCACTCTCGCCTAAGCCACGCAACCGCCCAGCTTCGTAAGTTGGAACGAGGAACACTGAGTACGATTTGTTTTTCTCTAATTGTCGTGGACACAACAACCGGCACAAACTAGGCGACTTAGTGACAACTCTATCGTCATCATTAGTCTTTTCAGTGCTATCGGCCTGTACGTGGGCCCACGCCCAGGATTGCGACAGATCAGGAAGACTGTTTTCTGGAGATGTCACAGTGATGCAGGGCAGCGGTGAGGTCCCGGCTCCCCCGACTACGAACTCATCATCTTTAAGTGCCAGCAGTGCGATCCATGGTCGTAGTCGAGCGTTATTCGGGCCTTCTGCTTCGTCCAACGTGTAGCGCCATGCGAGATCTGCTGGAACCATCTCAGCGTGAGCAAAGTAGTTGAACTCAAACCCGACGCTGCCGGGAGCGGGTTCCATGCGAGTGATAATCGCGTTGTCCGGTCTCAGAACATCGCCCGCTCCATAAAGCGCGATCTCCGTTGGTGGCTCTATGGGTGCGCCTTGCTGCACACCATCTGCAACTAGTTGAATGCTGACCGTGGCATGTCGGCGAACGCCGGCTTCCGTCGGAGCAAGCGCAATGTCCGCCAGCGGAGTTCTCGTCCAAGGAAGAAATTTGAACTGCTTGGGCATGAATCACACCTCGACCAGTGTTGCGGGGTCTGCAACGTGGGAGGCAAAAATCCTCCCCACTTTTCCGCGCGATTTTGCGTCGCTGCGGACCTTACTGAATGTGCCGGATACTTCCGCTTTCACTCCCGAGCTCGTTGCTTCGTCGGAAGCGACAATATAGGTAGTCGGCTGAACGTGGATTTGTTGTTTCAACAGGTCTTGATGCACTGATCCGAACGTCTGTAGACCGGAAATGTCCGCGAAAGATCGTGCATACCAGCTTGAGGCAAACCTCTCCGGTATTATGTGCCCTCGGCCTAGATAGGTTGGCGTCTGTTCGTCATCGAGGAAGATGGTCTCATATTCGTCTGTCATCTCCACTACTGGGCTACTAGGTCCCACCAACGTGGCGGTTCCCTGGAGTTCAAATCCGCTGACATGGCTTTCACTTGCGGGAGCCTTGAGCTGCTCTTCGCCGCTGAGATCAAGGAACTGTCCTATCGCGAACCCAGCGCGGGCGTCTGTCGTTCGTGTCTCCAGCCCTTTCGCTGTCAAGTCAAACGTTCGAAACTGTCCTGCTAGGCGTGCTGTACCCAACTTCTCGATCGCCATCTTGAGCGGCAATGCGCGCTGAGAGAATCGCACGCCTGCAGCTGGATCAACAAATAGCCTCAGCGGTTTGTTGCTATCAGAAGCCTCCTCCGGGGGAGTCTCAACTCTCGCAAGGGCCACACCAGTCATCACTGTCTGCGGGACTATAGCCTCCCAGTATCTGGATTCCTTGGCAGCAGCCTTCAGGACCTCCAAAGGATCCAGTTCCGGCAGGGTCTCAGGCCTTTCCTGTCCGAATTTTGCGTTTACAGAGATCTTCACCTTATGCCCAAGAACTTCCGCCCATAGCTTTCCATTGAGGAAGTAGGGATTCGGGCCTCGCACGCGCAAGTCTCCACCAATCGCGCACATGATGTCTCCGTTGCGCAGCAGTGCGAGTGAAAGGCCTAGCGCAGCATCAAACGCAAATGGACTGAATAGCAGGATCGCATCAAAATAAGCATTCCCCTTAGCATCGAAGTCCCCAACAAGCCAAATGTGAGGCCCGTTGGCATAAATATCCAGGCAAGCGCCCATCTGCGCACTATTGGAAGTTAAGGCAAAGTAGCCGGCCAGAGTCGCCTGAATATCCTTGTTCCCGAATCCGATGGTAAGGCGCTTCAACGCTGGGAAATTCGGGGGGGTGGGAAACTGGGGGTGAAATCCGCCAACAGAGAGAACGAAGTCCGCATTGTCGCCCCAACCAGTGCGAAGAGCCATCTCGCCGCTTAGTGGCCAGTCCAGGAGGCAGGAGTTGACAATGGCCGCATCCAGCGCAATCTGACGAGTATCAAAGTCGATCAGACCTAAGAAATCTATATTCAACTGGAGGATCGGCTCTATCTCATTCGGTAGTATTGCCGCGATCTGGCCTAGAATCAGAACCCGTGTTGCCGCACCCAACTCCAGGATGATACCTACTTTGGCCTGCACCAGGCTTGGCGTACCCCACTCAATTCGCGCACACGGTCCGAATAAGTGATGATCCTTTTGGGGGGGGAATACGGAAGCCATTGTCTCCAGAATCCGCACGGAATCTTTAATTGGATTGTCAGGAAATAGCAGATTGTCCAAACTGCCGTCGCGAAGTGCTCCACGCAAGGTTTCGACGCTCGCGGTTCTATGCAGTCCCACATAGCCGCCGACCCCAGTGAGTTTAAAACCAAGGCCAAGCTGAATTTCAAATTGGCCAAAGATGCTCGCGAGGAATGAGTAGCTGAGCCCTGCCGGTGGTTTAGTGTCCAGAATGGCAAAAGCCGAAAGGCTGAAATTCTCGAAGCCCAGGGCAAGTGCGCCTTTGTATCCGTTTTCGTCGATAATGAGCGTTCCGCCACCGGCAATCGGGCCGGAACTAACAGCGATGCCGATACCGTCTGGGCGCTTAAAAGTAACTTCAAGATCTGCCTTACCCAAGAGACCGGGCCTCGCAAAATCGACAACGCCCTTGATGCCAATGTCTTGCACAATAGCAGTAGCCGGTCCGATTGAGACACCACCGGTGACAGCCGCCGCCAGGTTCAGGCTGTTCTCTTCTGCTTTGCCTGAGAAGTCGATCGTTTGGATGAAGACAGGTCCAAACTGCTTCCGGACCGGAATGGTGTAGTCGAGACCTGCCCCTCCCTGAAAGTGAAGGCCTCGTTTGTATGACAAGGTGAGAGCGAAATCGAAAGGTAGTCTCGAGGGCTGTTTGGGCATTACAGCCTGGAGAAAGGCGTCACCTTCGCTCGCCGCGAGGACCAAGGCTCCACCCTTTAGGACGAACTCGGCACCTACATCACGTTCAGCAGTAGATGTGGTCACCAGCAAGCCAAGAGAAACGCTACTAGCCTCGAGTCGACTTCCTGTCAGTTGCCCTATAACGATTGCGGGCGCCGAGCCCCCATTGATCACAACCCCGACGCGCAGAGTGGTGTCGAGCGCTACAGGACCGCCACTTTGATCCTTTGCCGAAATGTCCAGTCCAGCCTCCCGGATCTCAAGGAGGACATTGGCCCCAACCGAACCTTCAACAACAAGTGACGAGCCTTTACTCAGCGGAGTGGCCGCCGCTGCCGTACCCAAAAGGAACGGCTGCAACGCTACCCCTTCGAACGGTCTACCATTTGCACTCGCAACTTGTGCCAACAGAGGCATGATCAAGAGACCGATTTCTGCGAAGCCCACATCTCGGTCCAAGAGTTCGTACACAGGCAACTCAATCGCCCGCTGCACGGCGAGTTCGTCTGCAGATAGACTCGGATACAGTCGCGAAAGCAGTCGGTTTGGTGCCAGTCGTTTTCGTGCTGGGATGGCCAAGCTATGCGCGGCGACTTCGATTAGGTCGAGAAATCTCGGAGCATCGAATGTCGCCAACCCCCAACCGTAGGCCTCTTTGAGCAGTCTTCCCGGACTTTGCAGCAGCCATGGAATCCGATCAAAATGCAGAATCCGCTGGGGAGGATTAATGGTAAGAAGCCCGAATGCTTGGAGGGCGGCATAAAGCCCAGGCCACTCGCCCTCCATATAGGTAAGGAGAACATCGTCTAATATTTGTGCAGGTGCCTGATCAAAAAAGTCTGGTGGCACCGTGACTCCTTGAAACATGGCCCGGAGATCGCGAAGTTTCTCGAAAAACTTAGCTAGGTGCGAACTGAGTTCGACATATTGTTGCAACTGGCTTTCAGCGGGAGATGTAAGATCTATGTGGTCGAGGGCGTCCGTAAGTTCCGCGAGGGCGCCGCGAACCCCATTCAAGGAACTCGGTGCTGGAATATCCCAACCAAGCCTCTGCAGCCACTCGCGGAACCGACTTTCAGATGTCAGCCAAGTATCGGTGAGCCTCGCAGCCAAGCTGAGGTCGCCTATGATACGTTGGAAAGTAAACTGAAATGACATCTAACTCACCCGCTTTTGACTGGTGTGGGCACGTTGTTAGCGTCGTACCACTGGGCACCAACCCAAAATGGCAGCCAACTACCCCAACCCGTAATAAATGGCTTGTCAACTCCCGTTTGATCCGCAATGGTGTGCTCGGAGGCCGCATTCTTCCCCATATAAATGACGCTATGCCCAATGCCGGGAGGTGGTGCACCTAGCGCTCCGGCAGTGTATCGAACGAGATCACGGTAGAAGCCTTCGCTGGGCCACAGTTGAAGCAGACTCCCCGGTGAAATGCTATCCAGGTCATTCTTTTGCAGACCAACTGCAAAACGAAATCTAAAGGTCTTGCCCCCGGCTTGCTCAACTACAAGGCGTCGCCTATTCGCGAGGCTCGCGAATCCTGCATACCAGAGCGCACCGGCTGCACCAAGACCTGCGTAAGTCAGCAGGTGTCGGCTCCCGCGTAGTTTGTCGAGGGCGCTCATCCAAATATTCCACACTCCTGCAGGTACTCCCTTGGCAGCTGGAAAAACCACTGGGTTCTGATACCAACTTGTACTTGCGCTGAGATCTATTTGCGTGAGGTCGGTCCACCCGAGGGCTTCGATCAAAAAAGATGCAAAACGATAGGTAGTTGCCTCAACACATACCATCGGCTGAGGGAGCGGCGTGTTCCTCACATAGGCTACAAATGCATCAGCAAGCCGTGACCGCACTAGTTGACGAGGGCTTATTCGCTGGCCGCGAAGTATGTGAACACCTCCAAACCGAAAATTCTGAAGGCTTTCGAAATGTTGACTCAGATACTCCCTGCATACGGAACAGTAGGGTATAATCTCGCGATTTGTGCCCCTAGCGGTGGTGGCGTCAATCCCCTCAAATCGCATAAGACATTCGACACTCGGTCGGTAGATCCCGCGCCTGAAGCCACCACCACCTTCGATAAGATGTGGCTGCACATCCAAAACCTTGAGTTTGCCGGGAGTGATATACCGAACAGCCGTAAGAGACGAGGTATCAGGAGGATTTGATGGAGACTTTGGGTGGCGTAGTACAACAATGCCATCACTCATTTCCTGTTGGATCGGCTCGTATCGTGCTGCTTCAGCGGCAGGCGGTTCACCAGGAACTGGTTCCGTGGGGTGATCTATCTCCACGATGCGATTCCACCGCGTAATCGGTACCAGTTCGCGCCACTTGAGCTTATTCACGTCTACGACATCCAGCGGTGTCTTGCGGATTGAAAAATCGGCTGTCAAGTTGGGCGCATCTGGCTCGATCAAAGGCGGAGCAAATTCCTCATGATCAGCGTCCGTCTGTTCGGCTTCATAGCCAAGCCCTAACGAAGCACCGAGTTCTCGCGCGAGCACTGACGCGTTGGCCTGAGCCCAATTTGAATAGTTGGGATACGTTGAAGTCAGGTGAGGCCACATGCTGATGGCTATGAAGGGTGTTAGAGCACGTAATTCGTCATTGTCAGACGTGGGTTCGTCGAATTCACCGGCCGCATATTCAAACTGCGTCGCAGCACATTTGCCATCGTAGCGAACGATAACGCAAAGTGCCCGACTACCCTGCCAATCGCCCTCCAGCCATATATCGGCCGCCGTTACAGGGGGCAGAACTGCCGTGTCACCTCCGAGGGCGATTGGTTGTATTTCATGAAGCACAGAAATAATCCGCCCAGGATGTCTTGTCCGAAGTTCCCTGCTGTTAGCAAGAATGAACTTGAATGCACTGTCGGTTGGGACGCTGGCAATGCCGCGTTGATTCGAGGGCGTAAATACGGCCCAGACCGCGAAGCGACCTTGGCTTTGCTTGAAGGGATCCAGCTCAAGCAGCGCCGCAGTAACATTCGCACAATGTGTGAGGAACTCCTCGCGATCGCTCGCCAGAAAGCCTTCCGCGAGGAAAAGCAGCTGAAACGACGCAGTGCTCCTGCCGAGATGAAGCTGTTCAGGCGTTAGAGACATGCAGCACCTATTCAGAAACGAAGACTCTATCCAACGCCATAGGACAATTCCCCTGGGCCAAACATCCTTCCACACGCACCGCCGCCCCCGTTTTGCCCGGAGTTGTCCATTTTTCGCGGCTGAATTGGTCGTTCGCCATCAACAATGAATCGCATAATGTTCAAGGCTTGCCGGAAAACCGGCATTTGATAGAAGTTGCCCATTTTGCCAAAGCTGCTTTAAGGGGTTGAGGATTGAGGACCACGCCACCTTGTAGGCTACTGAATCGCACGACAGGGCGATCCACGGTGGAGTGGTAGTTATAAGTAAGCTCGAATACCGCGCTAGTGCGTATTGGGAGACCCATCCCTCCCCCAGCGTTGAAACCGAAATGCATACCCTGGTTTTCTAGGTGATATCCTCCAGGTCCTGCGTTCACGAACAGCCAACGCCTGGAACGAAGTACGGCGAAGGAGAGGTTCCCAGAAAAGTCCACGATGTTTACAGCTGATAGGCCGTTCGTTCCAGGAAAATGCGAATACTGTCCGCCCACATCCCAACCCCAGCGCGGCCAGCGCTTGATGGGAAAAGTGGCTTGCAGAGCCGTAGTCCAGCCGACGCCGCTCCTCAGCCTGAGGTCCGAATGCGGATAGACGACGCCCGAATGAAAGATCAGCGCGTACTTACCATCCGCCGGGCATCCGAAGCGCCCGTGTTGCAGTGCAAAGACTGGTGCACTGGAATTGTCAGAGAGTACCCCACAGTTTTGTTCAGCGGCTATCGAAGGACTTGTCACACAAGCAACCCACGATGCCAAAAGTGCGACAATTGTGAACCGACGCACTTCGTTTCCTCCTCGCAAGTGCAAGCACATCCCCTGTCTCCGTAACGTGGTCTCAGTCCGTCAATTTGGTCCAATTGGGGCTCTGAGCATCCGCCACTCAGGAGTGGTGCTCGTGATCCTTTGGCTGATCGTCGGTGAGTTCCTTCAGCCCCCTGCGCAGGTGACCTAGTCCCTCGCCCAGTGAGCGTCCCAAGGCCGGAATCCTGCTCGTTCCGAAAAGGAGCGCCACGATCAGCAGAATGACCAGCAATTCCTGGGTGCCGGGCATTCCGATACCTGCCATGCTTGTTTCCATTGCCGTCTGCTCCAAGTTCACGTCCCCCATCCAGAGGACAAGCGCCATGTCGTCAGCAGGCCTGCTCCGTGGGGGGACCGGGAGAGAATTACCGAAGTCCCTTCCCTAGTTTCCATGCCAACCACTGCGAGAGAGTCCAAGCGGAGCTTATTCGCACTCCCATGCTTCGAAGATAGGGCTTGATGAACTCAGAAATATCTTTCAAAGACTGCAAGCCTTGCTTCTGATTTCCGGGAACATGGGTGATGTGTCCTTGCCAGGTCGGCTGGTTGGTGCAAGTTCCGTTCTCGACCCGCCAAATCTTGATGACGAAAGAATGAATCGTCCGTCCAACTAGACTGCCTTCCGCGAACTTCTCGCTGCTATGGTCCACCAAACGAAAGCCCCTTCAGCCAACGGGTAAACGGACCTGCCGACAAATGCAGGTTATGCATAGACCCGTTCCTGAACCGTCTCTTGAAACGTCTCAAGGCGCGTATCTAACGAAATATTGGGGTGGGGATTCGGGCCGTCTATAATCGTCCCGACTCACAAATCACGAGGCTGTCTTGTCCGAAGAACGTCGAGGAATTGGAGACCTTCCCAGAAGCATACCGACCGCGCGAAGAGTCTGCTGCACAGCGGCCTCAAGTCTCATCAGTGCAGACCTTAGTTCTCTAAGGTCACCCGGCGGAGGCTGCGAAATGAATAACCCTACCTTCGAGGATATCGCAACAGTGCGTGACTCACAATTCGCCGGACGCTGATCTGTGCGTATCTGCTCGTAAAGCTCACGGGTTTGCCGAGACGGCACCACCCCGAGTTCTTCCTTGAGGGCAGCTCTGCAGTGCTCATATTCACGAATGGCGCCAGCTCTGTCGCCGATCATATAGCGGAGGCGCATCAAGTGACGATAAGTATCTTCGTGAGCTCTGTCGATCTGAAGTACGCGTGCTCCAAATTGTAATCCCTGCTCGTAATCGCCTTGGAGATCCAACTGTTCCATCAACCGATCCAGGATTACAAAATATACGTTCTGCAGCCGCTCACGTTCACAGAGGCACCAGTCCTGATACCACCCTTCCAAGAGATCGCCCTGATACAACTCAACAGCCGACCTCAATTGTTCGATCGTCGGTGCGCCATTTTGCAATGATTCACAAATACCGGCAAACGCCTGCTCGAATTTTGCAACGTCGATCCAAATCGATGCTTGCGTGTTTAGCCCAATGGAGTGTTGATCCACATGCAACAAATGCTCCGCATTCTTTGATAGCGGAGAGACGGCACGCTGAAGCTGCCACAGCACCTTCCGCAGGTACTTCAGTGAATGTTCCTTGGCACATTCGCTCCAGAGAACTTCCGCTAGCTCTTCGCGAGGAATAGGGTGACTTCGATGTATGAGGAGATAACAAAACAATTCCTTCGCCTTCCCAGTGATCAGCTCTTCAACGGCCTGCTCACGACAGCGCAAGGTGAATCTGCCGAACAATCGAGCCATCAGCTCTTGGCTTGCACTGCAAAAGATTGATTGCGACTGACTCACTGGATCGGTGGCTCCTTGTGATTCCTTGCGTTTCCTTGCATACAGGTTTGAGAGTTTGAGAATCGATTAGCCGGCTTGATCGCCGTGCCGGCAGGTACTAATTCTGTACTTGGTGTCTGAGGCTATCTAGCATCTCTACAGGATGAAGTGGTCGTCTACGGACCAAGGCGGCGTCGACTCCACCTCAACCCAAGCAGGTTCCTCAGCGCCTCGGGCACAGTGTATCTGTCCCACTTCGATTGTGAAGCTGTCGCCTTTGCGCAGAACGTGTCCTTCACCTCCGGACGCTACATAAAGCGTGCCACGCAGCACACGGTACACCTCGCGCGTCTTGAGGTGAAAATGTGGCAAGCTCCGTTCAATTACTGCCACCGCAAAGCCGTTCGAGATTTCCGCAACCATTTCTCCTTTGTCTTCAGCAACTTTGATTTGACGTCCTGGATAAGCGCCCATTAGTTCCGCACGGCTTCTGCGTATGTCTCTGCTAGTCATCACACACCACCCAGGCTAAGGAAAAAGCCGAGCTACCACCGACGTCGAACGCATCCGCCGCGGCAACTCGGCCGTCTCTAAGCTCCCTCGCAGTCCTTCCAATTACCTTAGAGACCCGTTGTTGCCCGTCCCCCAATTGCGGGGAGCTTGGCTGTGGGATTGTCTTTCAAAGGTCATAAACGATCTTCTTGCGCATTCTGTCAGTGCGCTGAATCACATGACGATGTGACTAGCGGACGATGGGATTGACTTATCGAGGCCTCAAAAGCTAACGCTTTCTGAGCTCTTGGCTTTTCGAGGGCAAGACTCTTGCTTGAATAGAGCATGCATTTTATGCCGAACCCGTTCAAACCCTCCGAGGGTGAACCGGCGCCTACAGGCCACCCTGGCACAATTGCCCTACACGGCCCACTCCTGCTCGGCTCATCGCCTTCGGCAGATGACAACAGGATCTGGATGGAAATTAGCTCCCTGCGGGCTCGTGATCTACTATGGCAGCCTGGCATCACCCTGCCACATTTTGAGGCGTGCAGCGTTCCGGTACCAGAGTCCAGAAACGCAGCGAAAGCTGCGCTCCTCGGAAAACGCGTTCAGCTGAAGCGATTGACTCGATAGACGACCACACGCCGAATGAAGCTACGGCTGCTCCAACCGCAACGGAACGGCTCTCGCGTTAGCGAAGTACTTGAAGAAGACCTTCTAACGCTATGAACAAGGGTGGCCAAGGCCGGAGTTGAACCGCGGCGGACAAGTGTTTCATGTTTCCGCTTAGCGAGAAACTCCTTTCGATATTTCCCGAATATTTCCGCAAATGCGCTCGAAACTGGCGGGAGCGACGGGACTCGAACCCGCGGCCTCCTGCGTGACAGGCAGGCGTTCTAACCAGCTGAACTACGCCCCCGCATACTACGTCGTCTGATTCCTTCCGACTCCTTCTCGCTCCCTCCTGTTCCATCTGGCCGTGCCGTGACAGGGCAACAACGACGTGTAACTTATTGGATTTCAACGGTACTGACAGCCCGTTCTTGATCCTCTAAGGAGTTCTTTGACCCGGCTTACCAGACCCAAATCGGACCCAGATTTCAATCTGGCAACCAGGTCGTTTGCCGCTGCTTACGCGACTGCCCGAAAGTAAGCGATGTGACCAAAAAGCATCCTTCGCCTGTCGACTTTCCGCGGATCTGCAAGGCCAGACTCCCTCATAAGACTCAAAACTCGGCTCTCGGAATTCTCTTTCAAGCGCTGGCTTGAGTGAAGCAAGTGGGCGAAAACACCATGCGAGCCACTCTCTGGACCTTCGAAGTCGAGCATGTGAAATCCACCACCCGGTTTGAGGACGCGCTGGACCGCCCGCAGCGTCCTGTCCTTTTCGTTGGGCGGCAAGTGGTGGAACATAAACGACGAGAACACACGGTCGAAGATCGCCGCCGCGTATGGAAGGTCATCTCCAAATCCTTGATCGAACTGAATGGAAACCGCCGCCTTCGCTGCTTTGCGCCTAGCGCGGGCAAGAGCCTTGGGGTCCGGGTCGATTCCAACCACCTCGACGTCCGGATGATGACACTTGATCAATGTCACGAGTGTGCCTGTACCACAACCAATATCGAGAACGCGGTACCCTGGCCGAAGGGCCGCATGATCAAGTAGGACCATCCTAGCCTTATCGCCGCCGAGCAGTTTCACGATCGGGTCATAAAACGGTAGGGACCAATCATACCCAGCGGCGGGAAGGTACGTTCGCGTTGATTCTGACATGTTTCAACTCCTCCTCCATCATGTGGGTGTTCCTTCTTTATAGTGGATAGATGTTCAGTTCGGAACAGTGGGTTCGGTTGGGGCCACCACAAATGTTGATGGATTGTCTGTTTTTGAACGAACGGACGGTGATTGTTCGGAAAGTGAGGGTGTGATGGGAGCAAGAGAAAAGGACGACCGCCGTGTGCAACGGACGCAGCAACTCCTACGCACGGCTCTGGTGTCCTTGATCGAAGAGAAGGGCTTTGAGGCACTCACGGTGCAGAACATCATTGATCGCGCGAACGTGGGGCGTGCAACTTTCTACGCCCACTTCGACAACAAGGAGGACCTCCTGGTGAGTGGACTCGACGGGCTACGTGCCGTCCTGAAAGAACTCCAACGTCAGGCGCACATGCGCACGGCTAGTTCGGACGAACGGTTATTCGCGTTCAGTCACGAGATGTTTGCGCATATCGCGGAGTATCGAAAGGTATTTCGAGCCATGGTGGGTAAACGTAGCGGTGCCCTGGTCCAGCAATTACTACAAAAGATCGTGGTGGATCTCGTGCGAGACGATCTTAAGGCTATCGTGGGACGAGGCGACGACCGCTCAGCGCCTGCGGAGGCGGTGGTCCAGTTTGTTACGGGTGGCTTCTTCGCCCTAGCAATGTTGTGGGCCGCTGGGAGACTCCCGCTTTCCGTGGAGGAAGTCAACGCACTCTTTCGCCGGCTCGCCATGCCCGGAGTGAAAGCAACGCTGCGGCCTGTTGGTTCATAAAAGAGCAATGCGGTGCCAGATTTCTCTCGTAACTATATGGCTGAGGGCCGCAGCTTCAGCCCGCGAAGCAACTGAGCGTTCGCGGCGACGATGATGGTGGAGAGACTCATTGCGACGGCGCCAACGCTCATGGGAAGATCGAGCCCCCAGCGGACGAAAAGGCCCGCTGCGACCGGGATGGCGACAAGATTATAGGCGGTGGCCCAGACCAAATTTTGGATCATCTTGCGGTAGGTAGCACGAGAGAGCTCGATCGCGCCTACAACGTCTCGCGGATCGCTCCGCACGAGTACGATTCCGGCCGATTCGATCGCCACATCGGTTCCCGCGCCAATCGCGATTCCAATATCCGCGGTTGCCAGCGCTGGTGCGTCGTTCACGCCGTCACCAACCATTGCGACTCTCTTGCCGTCCGCCTGAAAGCGCTTGACGGCCGATGCTTTGTCAGCGGGAAGAACCTCGGCTGCGACATCGTCTATACCGATACGCTTCGCGACCGAATCGGCCACCGTCTTGGAGTCTCCAGTGATCATCGCGACCCGAATACCAAGGCGATGAAGTTCCTTGACGGCCTCGTTGGATTCGGGCCGAATCTCATCCTCGACGGCGAACGCGCCGAGCAGTTTCCCCTCGGTGACGACATAGAGAACCGTCCTTCCTTCGGACGCCCAGGCAGTCGTCGACTTTTCAACTTCTGGTGGCACCGTCACCTTGCCCTCACTCAGCAGCCGCGGTCCCCCAATAATGACGCTCTTGCCGTTTACGTGCGCCCGTGCCCCTCGACCGGGTAGCGCTTCGAAATCGACGGCTTGCAGCGTTGGCAGATTCCGGCGCCTGGCTTCCGCCACGATTGCTTTTGCGAGAGGGTGTTCGGAGGTGGCTTCGACGGCAGCAGCATCGGCAAACAAGTCACTCTCGCTGCTGCCCGGCGCGGCCGCGACTCCCGTCAATGCGGGCGTTCCGCGCGTGAGCGTCCCGGTCTTGTCAAAAATCACCGTGTCCAAATTGCGGGCACGTTCGAGTGCGAGCCTGTCCTTCACGAGAAGACCGTTCTGGGCTCCGAGTGAAGTGGAGATTGCAATCACGAGTGGAATCGCCAGTCCCAAGGCATGCGGGCACGCGATGATGAGGACTGTTGCCGTCCTGATCAGGGCATGTTCTTTGTCTCCGGAGAGCCACCAGTAGGCGGAAGTAATTGCGCCGGAGGCGACGGCAACGTAGAAAAGGATTGCGGCGGCACGGTCGGCGAGAGCTTGCGTGCGAGACCCAGACGCCTGTGCAGCCGCTACTAGCCGCATGATGCCGGAAAGCGCCGTCTGCTCCCCGACTGCCGTGATGCGAACTCGAAGACTCCCGCCACTGGCAACCGTCCCCGCAATGACCTTGCCACCTGCCCCTTTCGCAACTGTCCGGGACTCGCCGGTGATCATCGACTCGTCAACATCGGCAGCCCCTTCGACGACCATGCCATCCGCCGGGACGCGGGTTCCGGGCCGAACAAGGACAATGTCCCCCATTTTCAACTCAGAAATTGGAACGGTCTGAGTCTCGGTTCCGCTTAGACGCTCAGCTGTGTCGGGGAGCAGCGCGGCGAGGGCATTGAGCGCGCCACGAGCTTGGGAAATGGCCTTCATTTCCAACCAGTGGCCCAGGACCATGATCGTGATCAGCGATGCGAGTTCCCACCAGACTTCAATCTCAAAGAGACCGAAGGTTGCAGCGAGCGATGTCCCGAAGGCGACTATGATCGCCAGGCTGATGAGGGTCATCATGCCCGGCTTGCGGTCAGCAAGTTCGCGCCACGCCCCGCGGATGAAGACTAGCCCGCCATAAACAAAGACCACCGTTCCAAGGATTGCGGGGATAAATTTCGAACCGGGGAAAGAAGGCGCTGTGTACCGAAGCCAATGTTGGACATCCGTCGACCAGAAGATCACGGGAATCGTGAGAGCGAAGCTCAACCAGAACTTGTCCCGAAACATAGCGACGGAGTGTCCAGCGTGACGGTCGTGGGTTCCATGGGTCTTTGACATTTTGTGGCCGGCATGTGGGTCCGCCTCATGTGCGTGGGCCGCATGTGTCATTTGGTCCATTTGAACTCCCTAGCCGGAACGATACGCCGCCAGGTTGCGTCGCAAGTATTCGTCAAACGTTGAGGATACAACCGATTGGTCGAGCCAGAGTGAGCACTCTCGCTCAGACGATCGGCACGTCGATTGCTAGCCTCAATACGAACCTAAGGAAGGTCATAATGAATAGCACAACGGTTGTGAAAGATCCTGTCTGCGGCATGGACGTAGAAGCGGCTACCGCCGCAGGGAGAACCGAGCATAAAGGTCACACTTATTACTTCTGCGGTTCGATGTGTAAAGAGAAGTTCGACCTTAGTCCGGAACAATACCTGGGCAAGTCTGTGGGGACGGCGAAGAGCGACCATGGTTGCTGCAGCTAGGTCCTAAGATGAACTGAGGCTTTGCGCGAAGCACAGATGCGTCTGACGAAGCTGCCAAAGTATAGAACGGCTGAGCCGAATGAAAGGGTCTCTGTGATGAACCATGCATACGGATAGATGGGCGGATGTGGATTTGGACGCTGATCGGCGCACTCGTGGTGGTTTTACTGGTCGTCGCGATCAACAAGGTGTCCGCGAAATAGAGTGCGTTAAGAACCTGTCTGTGAAGTGACCTAAACTTGCGTCGGTCACACTTTCCGCTGGCAAAACGATTGAGCCCGACAGCCACTGTCTTGCAGGTTCGTAGTCGCGATTACAAGAGCCTGTGATCTCGGTCACAGCCCACGCGGGCTCGGCCCCATAATATACTTTAAGAACATGACGTGGCGGTTCAAACTCGTCGCTACCGCGTTAGCGGTCACCCTGTTGGCGATGCCAATGTCGGCGCTGACCTCGTGCTGGTGGCACATGTCGGCGGCCGAAAAGTGCAAGCCCCATTGCCCGATGATGAGCGGGCACGAACCTTCCGTCACGATTCAAGAAACACCCGGAAATACCTCTTGCTGCCAAGTGTCTGCTGCCAAGCCGACACCGGCTTCGATACCACAGGCTCCGACTGGTAGCGGCACTGTGGGCGTTACTCCATCACTCACTGTGTCGACGCTCGATGCTCCGGTTGCCCCGATCCAGACTTCACCGCCCGATCCTCTCGCCCGCGCATCGTGTCCCTCCCTGCAGTCCGTTTTCTGCACTTTCCTGATCTAGCATTGTCCCTTTTTGCTCATCCCTCTTAGGCCTAGTTGCCTAAGGTTTAAACACGCATTTTCAGCGTCGTCTGAGCAATAGAGAACACCCTTATGATCAGGATAATAGTTGCTCTGCTTACGTTCGGTTGTTTATGGCCGGGCCTCGGTATCGCCCAACAGGTCGAGTCAACGTTAACGGTCCAGAAGCCTGCGACCGACACCGCTACCCAACCCGCGGGACGGTCGCCGGTTGCCCTCGAAGACCTGGTTCGCGAGGCTCTGCAGAAAAATCCGGCGGTTCAGAGCGCCTTGCATAGTGTGGAAGCACAGCGGCGACGCGTACCGCAAGCCAAGACACTACCCGACCCCACGGTTGGGATCGGCTGGGCTGGAAACATCACGCCTTTCAGCGTGCAATCGGGCGACCCTTCGAGCTACCGCGCCGTGGCTGCCAGCCAACAACTCCTTTATCCCGGCAAGTTGAAGCTACGCGGCGAAATTGCTTCGAAGGAAGCGGATGCTGCGTCGTCAGACCTTGAGGCGGTTCGCCGGCGCGTAACCACCGATGTAAAGACGGCCTACTTCGAATACTGGTTCTACGACAAGGCTATTCAGACCACGCTGAAAGACAAGGATCTGCTCTCTAAGCTCTCCCAGATCGCCGAAGCCCGCTATCGAGTTGGAAAAGGCGTTCAGCAGGACGTGCTCAGATCACAGGTGGAGATTTCATTACTGCTGCAACGGCTCACGGTTCTGCAACAGCAGAGAAATACTTCGCAGGCACGTCTGAACACTCTGTTGGCGCGCAGTCCTGAAGCGCCACTCCCACCTGCCGAGAATATTGAACGATCCCCGCTGAACTACTCGCTGGACGATCTCTACAGACTAGCGCGGCAGAATGATCCCGGCCTTCACCGCGAGGAGCAGATGATTGAACGCAACCAACTTGCCGTAAACCTCGCGCAGAAGGATTACTACCCGGACCTGAGCGTCGGATACATGTATCAGCAGCGGCCCATGATGCCCGACATGCATGGTATGACGTTCACCGTGAACATCCCGGTCTTCTACAAGAGCAAACAACGCGAGGAAGTGAGACAGGCCACAGAGGAGCGGCTGTCAGCCGAGACCAGCCGCGACAATCGCAACAACGAACTGAATTTTGAACTCAAGCAGCAATACCTGGCGGCCAAGGCTTCGGATGAACTTCTGCGGTTGTTCTCTGAGGGTGTGGTGCCACAGTCATCGTTGGCACTGGAGTCCTCGATGTCTGCTTATCAGGTTGGCACCGTGGATTTCCTCAGCGTCATAGGAAATTTCTCGACAGTCTTGAATTACGAAATCGACTACTACCGCGAGTTAGCGAATTACCAGACTGCGCTGGCCCGCATGGAGAGCATGGTGGGCGTGGACCTGACTTCGACGGCCGCGCAACCGGGCAACCAACACCCGGCGGGAAGGGAGTAAACAATGTTTTACAAAGCCTTAAGAATTTCGGCGCTTGTCGCAGCAATCGCGCTAGCGGTAGGAGTGACCTTCGGCGGAAAAGTTTCGGCGCTCTTCCAAGGCCAACAAGCCACCTCGCAAACGGCCGCGAAAGGAGGCGAACGCAAGGTTCTGTATTGGTATGACGCGATGAGCCCGCAGCATCATTACGACAAACCCGGAAAAGCGCCCGACGGCATGGACCTGGTGCCGCAATACGCGGAGGACAACGCTTCTCAGAGTCCCGCTGCAACCAGCACCTCGGAGCCGGGCGGCGCACGGAAGATCCTTTTCTGGTATGACCCGATGCATCCGGCGTACAAGTCTGACAAGCCAGGAATCGCGCCGGATTGTGGCATGCAACTGGTCCCCAAGTACGCCGACGATGAGACGGCAACATTGAAGATGCCGGCCGGCACCGTCAAGATCGCACCGGAGAAGCAGCAACTCATTGGCATAAGGAGCGCCACCGTCGAGCGGCAGTCTCTGGCGCGCACCGTGCGAACCACTGGTCAGCTCACCAGCGATGAGACGAAACTCGCGCATATCCACGTGAAGGTCAACGGGTACATCGACAAGAGTTACGTCGATTTCGTGGGGCAACTCGTCAAGAAAGGCCAACCACTCTTCACGCTCTATAGCCCAGACCTTGTGGCCACCGAGGAGGAGTATCTGATCGCAAAGCGCGGCGCGAAAGAGATGGGCTCCTCGCAATTCCCAGACGTGGCACAGGGATCGCAGTCGCTGCTGCATTCAACTCGTGAAAGACTCCAACTCTGGGACATCAGTGACGAGCAGATCAAGAAACTCGACGAGACCGGTGAGGTCACGAAGACTTTGACCTTCTACTCACCCGTCAGTGGCTTCGTGACCGACCGTAAGGCCTTTCCACAAACCGCCGTTACCCCAGACATGGACCTGTATGTGATCAGCGACCTGTCCACAATCTGGGTAAATGCAGACGTGTACGAGTATGAGGTGCCGTTTGTGAAGGTGGGCCAAACGGCAGACATGCAACTCAGCTACTACGCCGGGAGGACCTACACCGGGAAAATCACCTACATTTATCCGACTGTCGATCCCGTCTCCCACACGGTAAAAGCCCGCATCGAGTTTCCGAACCCTAATTTCGACTTGAAACCGCAGATGTTGGCAAACGTGCAGTTGAAGATCAACTACGGCAAGCAGATTGTGGTACCCCAGGAAGCGATTATGGACTCCGGGGACAAACAGTACCTATTTGTCGTCCATGACGGCGGCGTGTTCGAGCCGCGTGTGATTCAGATGGGAGCGAAGCTCGAAGGCAATGTGGTGGTTCTGTCTGGCCTGAATGCGGGGGAGACCATCGTGACTTCCGGGAATTTTCTAATTGATTCCGAGAGTCGTCTAAAGAGCGCAATGGCCGGGATGCAGCACTAAGGAGACTCGTTATGGCAAAGAAAGCATCGATTTATTCGGCCGTCGTCCTGATCGTAGTTGCGGGCTTGTTCGCTGGCGGCTACTTGCTGATGGACCGCCGCTCCCAGACCGAATGCGGATTCTGCCAGCGTCACATCAATCCGAAAGCCCATGTTGTAGCTGAAGTCGGTGGAAAGCGGCGCAATGTCTGCTGTGCGCATTGTGCGGTAACGGAGGCACGACAGGAGAAGAAGCCGCTGCGGCTGATCGAAGTGACGGACTATCCCACGGGGAAAATGGTGAGCCCAGAAGGAGCATGGTTTGTCGAGGATAGCCGGGTGATCGCCTGCGAACACGACATGTCCAAGATGGATGAATCCAAGCACGCGGAACAGTTGGCCTTCGATCGCTGCTCCCCCGGCACATTCGCGTTCAGCGACCGGAAAGCAGCAGAGACGTTCGTGGCCCAGAACGGTGGCGTTTTGCGGAGCCTACCTGAAGTGCTGGCGGAGGCCCAGTCGCGATGATTAACCGAATAATCGATATCTGTGCGAAGAACAAATTCCTCGTTCTGCTCTTCATCGGCGTGGGCGTCCTCGTTGGCTGGCATTCGATGAAGAACACGAAGCTGGATGCGATTCCCGACCTGTCTGACACGCAGGTCATCGTTTATTCCAAGTGGGACCGCAGCCCGGACATCATGGAAGATCAGGTCACGTACCCGATCACCTCGGCGTTACTTGGCTTGCCGAAGGTGAAAGACATCCGTGGCTTTTCGGACTTCGGGTATTCGTACGTCTACATCATCTTTGAAGAAGGCACCGACATTTACTGGGCACGCTCGCGAACGCTTGAGTATCTCAATTCTGTGGTCCCACGCTTGCCGAAAGGTGTGGAGGTTGAGTTAGCGAAGGATGCCACCGCTGTCGGCTGGGTATATCAATACGCTTTGGTCGATACCACCGGGCAATACAGCATTGAGAAGATACGGAGCTATCAGGATTGGTATCTGCGTTATGCGCTTCAATCCGTGCCTGGCGTCGCCGAAGTGGCGCCCTTGGGCGGCTTCGTTCGGCAGTACCAAGTCAATATCGATCCCAACAAGCTGCTTGGCTACAAGATCCCGATCAACATGGTCGTGGACGCCATTGGGAAGAGCAACAACGATGTCGGCGCCCGGTTGGTCGAGATGGCCGGTCGCGAGTACATGGTGCGGGGACGCGGCTACATCAAATCGCTCGATGACATTGCCAACATTGTCGTCTTGTCAAACCCGCAGACCGGCACGCCTGTGCTGGTGAAGGACCTTGCCACCGTTACCTTCGGGCCCGATATGCGGCGCGGCGTCGGTGAATTGGATGGCCAAGGGGAGGCGGTCGGCGGTGTCGTCATCATGCGGTTTGGAGAAGACGCGCAGAAGGTGATTGAGCGCGTGAAGCAAAGGATCGCAGATATTGCGCCCACACTGCCGAAGGGGATGAAGATCGTCACCACCTATGACCGTTCGGACCTGATCGACCGCTCAGTCGATAACTTGAAGCACACTCTGATTGAAGAGCTGGTCATCGTCAGCCTGGTGATCATGATCTTTCTGTGGCATTTCCCCAGTGCCATCATTCCCATCATTACGATTCCTATCACAGTGATCCTGGCGTTCATTCCCATTCAGATGAGCGGCATGTCCGCCAATATCATGTCGCTCGGAGGAATCGCTATCGCCATCGGAGCGATGATTGATGCGGCGGTCGTCGTTGTCGAGCAGACACACAAGAAGCTTGAGCACTGGAATGCGGAAGGGCGGCCTGGCGACTATCACCAAGTCGTGATCTCGGCCGTGAAGGAAGTCGGGGGAGCTAGCTTCTTCGCGCTGCTCGTGATCGCCGTCGCATTCCTCCCGGTGTTCACGCTCGAAGCGCAGGAAGGCCGCCTGTTCAAGCCACTGGCATTTACCAAGACCTTCGCCATGGCGATCGCGGGAGTTCTGGCCATTACGCTCGATCCTGCGATGCGGTTGTTGTTCACTCGCATGGATAAGTTCAAGTTCCGTCCGCGATGGCTGGCAGCAGGTGTAAACAGCGTGCTCGTTGGCACGATCCACAGCGAAGACAACCACCCCATCAGCCGTCCGCTGATGAAGCTCTACCACCCCGTGGTTGAGTTCGTGCTCGAACACAAGTGGAAAACGATTGCCGCAGCCGTTATTGCCATGGTGCTGACCGTTCCGGTGTTCTTTCGGCTCGGCTCGGAGTTCATGCCGCCGCTTGATGAGGGCACTCTACTGTATATGCCTACGACCTTGCCCGGCATGTCGGTAACCGAAGCCTCACGGCTGTTGCAGGTGCAAGACAAGATCATCAAGAGCTTCCCTGAGGTCTACCGCGTGTTCGGCAAGGCAGGGCGTGTGGAAAGTGCCACCGATCCCGCACCCTACTCCATGATGGAGACAGTTATTACACTGAAGCCCCAATCCGACTGGCCGAAGAAGGAGCGCTGGTATTCGAAGTGGGCTCCCAACTGGTTAGGCAGCACGCTCGGTCGATTCTGGCCGGAGCACGGCACCACTCAGGAACTGATCTATGGCCCCGGAGGTCTAAACGAAGCGCTGACGATGCCGGGCATCGCGAATGCCTGGACTATGCCGATCAAAGCGCGTATCGACATGCTAACGACCGGCGTTCGCACGCCGCTTGGCATCAAGGTCCTCGGTTCCGATCTAAGCGAGATCGAGAAAGTCGGCGGACAAATCGAGATGGCATTGAAGGACATCCCCGGTACAACCAGTGTGTTTGCTGAACGGACGACCGGCGGCTACTTCCTCGATTTCGATCTGAAACGAGATCAGCTCGCTCGCTACGGACTGACCGTGGACGATGCCAATGACGTTCTGATGTCGGCCGTGGGCGGTGAACCGATAACCACCACGATTGAGGGTCGGGAACGGTACTCGGTCAATGTTCGATACTTGCGCGATTATCGTAGTGACATCGGCGCACTGCAGCGAGTGCTGGTCAACACGCCTTCGGGTGCGCAGATCCCGTTGGGGCAGATTGCCGACATCTCGTTGAAGACCGGTCCCGGCATGATCCGCGATGAAAACGGTCGTCTCAGTGGATATGTCTATGTTGATGTCTCGGGACGAGATATCGGCAGCTACGTTACCGATGCGAAAAAAGTCGTGGCAGAGAAGGTGAGCGTCCCCGCAGGCTATCAACTTGTCTGGAGCGGCCAGTACGAATCGATGGAGCGTGTAAAAGAGCGCCTGAAAATCGTTGTGCCGATCACGCTTTTCATCGTGTTCCTGTTGCTGTACCTCAATACCAAGTCCACGGTGAAGACGTTCATCATCCTGCTCGCTGTGCCGTTCTCAGCGATCGGCGCAATCTGGTTCCTCTACCTCTTGAACTACAACATGAGTATTGCGGTATGGGTCGGTCTCATCGCGCTGCTCGGAGTGGATGCCGAGACCGCTGTGTTCATGTTGCTGTACCTGGATCTTGCCTACCACGACGCCATCAGCAAGGGCCGAATGACCACGTGGGATGATCTGCGGGAGGCCATTGTGGTAGGAGCCGTGAAACGTCTCCGGCCGAAGGTGATGACGGTTGCCTGCATGCTGTTTGGACTGCTTCCAATTATGTGGTCGGTGGGGTCTGGCGGAGATGTGATGAAGCGCATCGCCGCCCCCATGATCGGTGGGATCATCACATCGTTCCTGATGGAACTCATTATTTATCCGCCAGTCTTCGCAATTTGGAAATGGAACTTCGAGGTAAAGCCGAAGCTCAAACAGCGGGGACCCAAGGAACTTGAGCCGAGGGGCGTTGGGGAGCCGGTACATGCATAGACTCCAGTGTCCTATCGCCGCCCAGGTCATGCTGTTTGTGCTCACATTGCCTGCCTGGTCGCAGACGCAACGTTACGCCGTCCCGGCGGCTTCGGTCGCAGATAATTTTGCGGCCCACCGCCAGGCCCTGGACAGTGCAGCCGATTCGGCTTTGACGAATATGATGCGGGAGGCAGCAGCGAGTAGTCAGATCGTTGTAGGCGGAACCAAGACTACACCCCTGCCCAATGCGAATGTTCTGCACCAGTTCGCGGAGCAATACTGGAACGGCAACGATCAAGCCGTCCGTCGCGCTGTTGCGAGAGTGGTGGAACTCAAACCGGTCTTAGCTCCCATCTTGCAGGATGAAGGAGTTCCAGACGAAATTGCGGCCATCGTGTTAGTGGAAAGCGGTGGGCAGCCGACCGCGCTCTCCCCCAAAGGCGCACGGGGAATCTGGCAGCTCATGCCGAACACCGCACGTCGTTTTGGTCTCACCATAAATAGTGAGACTGATGACCGACTGGACATCCTGAAATCAACGCGGGCTGCAGCGCGTTACCTCCGCGATCTGCACGAACAGTTCGGAGACTGGTCGCTCGCTCTTGCGGCATATAACGCAGGCGAGATAGTTGTGCGAAACGCCGTTTTAAGGTCTGGCAGCAAGGATTTCGCGCTTTTGAGCAGCAAGCGGCTGATTCCAGCAGAGACGAGAGCATACGTTCCTGCCGTGATGGCGGCGTCGAACTTGTTCGCCCCCAACGGCCTGCTCGGTGGCAGCCCCACCCAAATTCTTCGGAGCCAAGCGATACTGTACGCACAACCAACAAGTGGGCCTCAGCAATAAACTCGGGGTCTTCAGCGATGCACTGAAGTTGTGTCGTTAGCGATCGCGAACAACAGCAGAGGTGGGACAACAAATGGAATACCTGATTGGCTTGATCTTGTCTTTGGTTGTGGCTGGTTTCGCCATCATTGTCGGCTTTGACCGCGACCGTTCCTTTTATCCGACCGTGCTCATCATAATCGCCTCATATTATGTGTTGTTTGCTGTAATGGGAGCTTCCGGGCGGACACTCGTTATTGAAATCTTTGCGGCCAGCGGATTTCTCCTATTTGCCGTACTCGGCTTCAAAAGAAATCTTTGGTTGACTGTCGCTGCCACTGTTGGGCACGGATGTTTTGACTTCGTCCATCATTTGTTTATCGCAAATCCGGGGGTACCGCGTTGGTGGCCTGGATTCTGTTTGGCATTTGATGTGATTTTTGGAGGATCATTGGCCGTGCATCTGATGAGGCGATCTATACGTTCGCGCAACCCGGACCGGCGCACACCTTAGCTCAAGGCCGCCATCTCTTTTCTCATCCGCTTGTTGTACCACTGGCAGGAAAGAAATGGCAGGAGCGACGGGACTCGAACCCGCGGCATCCTGCGTAACTGGCAGGCGTTCTAAACAGCTGAACTACGGCACCCGCATACTAACGACCGTGTGCTCCTTCCGGTTCCCTCCAATACGCTTCTGTTCCCTCACGTATCATTCGGCCGTGCCGTGACAAGGAAACCAGATATCCATACGGACTCATCCCCTGTCCACTGGGTCCTTCGCACAGAATCCGTAAACCCTCAGGCTATATAAGCAGCCGTAATAAGCTCCTTTCCAAAACTCATTGGACGACAACAATCGCCCGCGTTACGGTGCTAAGAAACAGCGATGTGATGGATCGCTGTCGGAGGCGCTCATGTCGCATTTGTCTCACACACACCTTCAATATCCGAAACGCCGCGTTTTTCGCGATGGGCTAGCAACTTCGAAACTCTCACTTGCTGCTCTTCTCATCCTCGTCCCCATAGCGGCCCATGCTCAGGGGTCTCCGTTCGACAACGGTTTCACCGCACTGCAGACGCTGTTCACGGGGACCGTCGCGAAGGTTGCAAGCCTGATCGCCATCGTGATCGGTGGATACCAGTTCGCCCATGGCGAACCAGGCGGTAAGAAAGCCTTGGCTGGAGTGGCGGCCGGCACGGGAATCGCGGTGCTCGCCGCCAACGTACTGACATGGCTCTGGGGCGTCTAGCTCACGATCAAACCGAGAGCGATCCCAATCACACCCAATTGAGCCGCGAGGGCATCATGCAGGAAATCAATCTCAAGCGACGCAACCGAGTCTTCAAGAGCTTGCACAAGCCCCTTACGTACTTGGGCGTTGAACGCACCGTCTTCTACTTTGTGTGCGTCGGCGCGGTCGGAGTTTTCAATCTTTTCGAGAGTCTTCTTGCCGGGATTGTCGTCTTCATCGGCGGTTTCATCTTTGGTCGCTGGGCGACGAATGCTGACCCGGCGATGCTGCGAATTCTCGCCCAGAGCGAGCGCTTCAAGACGCGCTACGACGCCGCCAAGCAGGATATTCCATTGGTCGAGGTGCGATAAATGCTCCGCCTAGATCATGTCATTAAGCCGTGGAAGGAATCGGGAGCGCTGAACTCCCAGATAAATCTGTACGGCTTCTGGAATGAGCAAGCGTTCCTAACAAAAAGCGGGGACCTCGGAATAGTTCTGCGAGTTCGTGGTGTCGACTACGAAAGCCTCGACCAGACGGCGCAAGAGTACGCGGTAAAGAGACTCGAAGCCGCTTTGAAGACTTTCGGGGTTGGATTTCACATATATCAATATCTGTTCAAGACGAACCGGCCTGACATTCCGTTCCGGGAATACGAAGACCCGGTCATACAGGCCGCGGTCGATCAGAGAAAGCAGTTCTTCCGCGAGAAGCTTGATCGCCTGTTCGACATCGAAATCTTCTACGCGATCGTCATCGAGGGTACCCGTTCGAGGACAGGAGTTACGGCAGCAATCTCACGCCTGGCCCACGACCCCAAGGGCAGCCTTCAAGAACTGAAAACCCAATTTTCGAATGACAAGCTGAAAGTCCTTCTGAGGGAACAAATCGAGGGTGATTTGATCAAGCTGGAACAACGCGTTAACAGCTTCGTCCGGCAACTCTCCGATTTTGTTCAGATCGACATTCTTTCGCAGAACGAATGCTTCCGGTTCCTGCGATGCCTACTGAACTATGACGACTGGCGGATTGACGGCTACCCAAGTGAAACCCAGTTTCTTGACTATCAAGTTGCGAATTCCGATATTGAGGCCGAACGAGATCATTTGCGGGTCGGCGATCACTATGTCCGTGTGCTCACAATTAAAGAGGCCATCAGCGAGACCAAACCACTCGTTTTGAGACACCTCTTGGAAATTCAGGCGAATTTTTGCGTGGTGACCGAGTGGGCACCAATTGACAACTCTGTCGCTCGGAAAGAGATCACGAAGCGCAAGCGGCACTTCAATGTCTCAAAATCGTCGTTCATTTCAACAGTGCATAGCGACGCCGCAACGGCGAATCCTCGCGATTTACTGATCGACGAGTCGAAACAGGCGGACATCGATAATCTCGGCGATTGCCTCCGTGTCCTCGGAGATGGGCAAGCACTAGGCGACTTCTCTCTCACGATCATTCTCTATGCGGACGAGAAGAAGACGTTGGATACAGTCCTCCCCGATGTCGTACGGATATTCACCAGCGCCGATGGCACCCTCTTTTCCGAGACCTACAACCAACTCAACGCCTACTTTGCCATCGTGCCCGGCAATTACAGGCACAATCTGCGCAAACTGTTCCTGCTCAACTCGAACTATGCGGACATCTCGTTCCTGTTTACGGTGCATCCCGGCCAGACGTGGAACGGACATCTCGACCGCGAATACCTCGCGGTGCTTGAAACCGACAATGCCACACCCTACTACCTAAACCTGCATGAACGCGAGGTGGCCCACACTCTTATTCTTGGCGCAACCGGGTCTGGAAAAACCACGTTGCTAAACACGCTGGCGCAGTCGATTCCCAGCCGCGAACGCATCGTAATCATCGAGGATACGACTGAACTTGCGATCCAGAAGCCCAACGTTTTGGCCGTCGAATGCCAAACAGATACCTACAAGTCGCCGGTATCCTTCGAAGATCTTCTTAAGAGCGCTTTGCGGTGGCGCCCCGACCGAATCATTTTGGGCGAAGTCCGGGGCACCGAAGCGCGGACACTGCTAGATTCCTTCAACACTGGACACTCCGGATCACTGGCAACAATCCACGCCAATTCGGCGACCAAAGCGCTGCGCCGTTTCGCCAACTTGGTGATGCGCGGCCATCAGCAATCGACTATCGAAGACATCGAAGCTGAGATCGGTGAAGCGGTTGATTTCGTGATCCATATCGAGCGGCAACCGGGACGACGCGCCGTCCGCGAAGTAATCCGGCTTAACGGCTATGACCGCCAAGCCCAAAGATTTGTTTGCGAGCAGATCTTCCCGTCTGTGAATGGAGTTGCCGCATGATTCGAGTTGACGCGATCGCCGAAACAATCAAAGCGATGGTTGAGATCATGGTGAGAATTCCGCAATGCGTCCGCGTAACGCCTCAAATCTCAAATGACACTGTCGGCCGTCAGGTCACTTCTTTCGACATCGATGTTCACGACTCAGACCGCGGACGACTGATTGGAAGAGGCGGAGCTAACATGCGCGCCTTGCGAGTGCTTCTTAACTCTGCAGCCTATGTTTGTGGAACGCGTTATCGGGTCACTTGCAACCAAGCATCAGAAGGAGCGGGCGGCATGCGCAAGCGTGCTCATGAGCGCTACAAATTCGCGCACCACGGCGACGCCTAGCTCCGTCGCAAAAAGCAAGTCAATCGCAACAGGGAGGAAACGATCATGGCTCTTCTAGAGATCACGCAATCGCGGCAGATTACCGCCACGATCCGACTAGACGAAAAGGTTGCCGCTCAGGTGGATCAGTATGCGGCATTCATCCACGCGCCGGCCGATGAGGTAGTGAATCACGCACTGGACTATGTGTTCAGCAAGGACCGGGAGTTTCAGGAGTACCTGAAGTCTGCTGAGGCAACTGCCGCCGCTCCGAGTCTGCGGATTCGCAGGGTACCGCAACCTGCAGAGCAGCGGGAGAAACCTGCGCGGGCAAGGAAAGCCAGTGCATAGCCATCCGAGTTCGGGCCGGAGCGATTGGCTGTCGGCACTCAGACCGGGGCTGGGAACCTTTGCGACGCTTCGCGTCGGGAGAATTTTGACACTCCACCCCTGATAGGGAGCTGTTTAGGTTCCTTCGGAACCTAATGCGGTTTCTGTGACAACAAAGAACCTATCGAGACGCGGGAACCCGTTAGCTTCCCGTTTCCAACGCCGAAATGAGCGCCTGATGCTACTTGATCGTTGCGAAATCGATAGGAAAAAAGGCGCGGTGCGAGGGCGGGAAAGCCGTAATCGGTCACTGAATACTAAGTTGACAGCGACCGAATTTGCGGCGGTCGAGGTGGCAGCTGCAGCGAACGGGTGTGCCTTGGGCGAGTGGGTTCGCGATGTGATCTTGCAGCAACTGCGCAGTGTATCGGCCAGCGATCCATCCCTGGCGGAGATTCTCGGGGTCCGCTTGCTCTTGGTAAACGTGTTGCGCCCTTTGGCCGCAGGCCAGACTCTCTCGCCGGAGGCGTTCGACAAACTACTCGACGAAATCAGCGAAGCGAAGCACCAACTCGCGGAGAACTTGGTTGCTTCCGCAGGAAGAAAATAGGCAATGGCAATGACAAAATGGGGCCGCAAGGAAACCGTCATCTGGCCACCCCACAGCCCGATTTACACCTATGGCGCAGTATTCATAGCGGTCGTTCTTACTGGACTATTTCTTTACTGCCGGTTCAGCTTCGGTAACACTCTCCTCCAGCGTTTCTATACGCCAATCTACATCCGATCGAGTGTTGCAAGCGCACTCGGGGTGAGCCGCAGAGACAACTACCGAATGCTCATGGTAGGCGCTCGCGGAATTCCGCCTCGACTGGCGACGAACGCCGACGTGACAGGCGGCGAGACGCTGCAGCCAGGCGGCAAGTCCATTCCGCTTGCGCTCTCACGGCACGCCTTGCAGAGCGGCTACGTTCTTCTTTACCTGGGACCGGAGCAGAGCTATACCGATGTGTCCTTGAGTGCCTACCTCAAGAGTGCGGTTTATGCCGGTGACGGTCTTCTCGACCTCTACAAGCTTCCGCTCCTTTTCGGTCTGGCATCACTGGCCATCCAGCTCCCGTTCTCTATCGCCAAGGACGTTCGACGGCGCAGGGAGCTGAGGTACGGTCGACGACTGAAAGGTCCCGAGATGATGACGCCGAAGGAGTTCAACGGCAGGGTTGCCGGAGATGGCATCGGTATCAAGACCGACGGGATGACGGCGATGATCCGGATACCGGAAAGGGCCGAGGCCCAGCACGTCCAGATCATCGGAGATACCGGCGCAGGCAAGACGGCCATCATGCTACAGATCCTTCGACAGATAAAAACTCGTGGCGATTCGGCGA
Source organism: Terriglobia bacterium (assembly GCA_020073385.1). GTDB lineage: Bacteria > Acidobacteriota > Terriglobia > Terriglobales > Acidobacteriaceae > Sulfotelmatobacter. The sequence goes on from JAIQFH010000031.1 coordinate 72,400, forward strand.
TTGTCTACGACCCCGCACGGGAGTTCGTCCAGCGCTTTTACGACCCGAAGAATGGTGACGTGATCCTTAATCCGCTCGATAAGCGGTGCCCTTATTGGGGGCCCGCGGAGGAACTGCGCCGCCGATCCGAGGCGAAGGCTGTGGCTGTGTCCCTGTTCCAGCCACCGCAGGACAAAAAGGGTGAGTTTTTCATCGAGTCCCCACAGAAGATATTCGCCTTCCTGATGGCCTATGGCCCAACACCAGAGGAATTGGTGAAGTGGATGTCAGACCCGCAGGAGATCGACCGAAGGCTGAAAGGGACGGAGCATGCTCACCTGATCGACCCGAAGGCGGAACATCAGCGGGCTGGTGTTCTTGGCTCGCTTGGATTGGTCGCTGACAGCCTCCGCCTTCTCCCGAAGAAAGGCGACGGGAATGGCGAATGGTCGGCCACGGAGTGGGCCGAGACACGACAGGGATGGATCTTCATCACTTCACTCCCAGCAGAACGTGAGGCACTCCGGCCGCTCCAAAGTCTTTGGATCGACCTGCTCGTCTTGCGTCTCCTAAATGAGCCGAAGAACGGACAAAAGCGGGCATGGTTCGTGATCGACGAGTTGGCGAGCTTGCAAAAGCTCCCTCAACTGCACACCGCGATTACGGAAAATCGAAAAAGCAGGAATCCGGTGATTCTGGGTTTCCAGGGTAAGGCCCAATTGGAATACCTTTACGGCCATTTGGCTGAAGTCATGCTTTCCCAACCGGCAACCAGCATTTGGTTGAAGACGAAGGAGCCGAGTGCTGGCGAGTGGGTCAGCAAATTCATCGGGAAGGTCGAGATCGAACGGCTGCGCGAAACCCACTTCGATGGCTCCCGCGCTGGGCGAAACTTCGCGCTGGACCGGCAGATTGAACCGCTGGTAATGGAGTCCGAAATCTCCGGACTCCCGGACCTCCATGCCTACATGAAGTACGAGAACTATGTGACACGCTTCTCATTCCCGTACTTCGAAATGCCGGTTGTCGCCAGTGACTTCGATCTCCGCGATACGCCCGAGGACAAGCTCCCCTACGATCCGAAAAACATCGGAGCGCCTAAGTCCCAACCGCGCCCACTTGAGATCAAGCCGGAGCCAAATGTGCCAACGCCGCCGCAGCGAAAAGCGCCCCGGACGGCTACCGAGATACCGCAGCGGGAGACGGAACTAGAGACGAACGTAAACGCCCAACAAAGCCTCAATCTTCGGGGATAGTAACTGCGATGCTGACCATTTCCAAGCCGCTTTCCGCTGGCCAGGCACAGACCTACCACCATAGGGAATTCACCGCGAAGGAGCAGAACTATTGGTCGCAACGCGGCGTCATCGCAGGCGAATGGCAAGGGCGACTCGCCGCTCAGTTCGGTCTGGCCGGGATGGTCTCCGGAGAGGACTTCGCGACACTCAGCCAAGGCCAGCATCCACAGACGGGCGAGCAGCTGGTGCGCCAACGAGCGTCATATGAATATCAGGATGCCGACGGCAAGACCATCAAGACGATGGAGCACCGAGCCGGGTGGGATGCGACCTTTTCCGCGCCCAAATCTGTCTCGCTGACCGCGCTTGTCGGCGGCGATGAGCGTGTACGCGAAGCACATCGGGAGAGCGTAAGTGTTGCCCTCGACCAGCTCGAACACTACACGCAAGCCCGCATCGGGGGCAATCATCCACCTGAGACTACGGGCAGATTTATCGCCGCCAAGTTCGAGCACGATACCGCCCGCCCCGTCGATGGCTACGTCGCGCCACAACTGCACACACACGCGGTTGTTTTCAATGTCACCGAGCGCGACAATGGCCAGCCGCGCGCGATTCAGCCGCAGAGCCTGTTCGCCTCGCAGCAATTTGCCACGGCCATCTATCAATCCGAGTTGACGTACCGCCTCCGCCAACTTGGTTACGAAATCACGACAGGGCGGAGCGGTGCCCCGGAGATCAAGGGATACACACAGGAATATCTCGACGCATCCAGCCCCCGGAGCCAACAAATCCGTGCATACCTTGAACGCACGGGCCGCTCGGGGAAGGAAGCTGCCGAGATTGCTGCGCACTCGACACGTGACCGCAAGGAAATACATTCGCCGGGAGAGGTGATGGCCGCGCACCGGAGGTTAGCGGCAGACTTCGGACACCAAGCGGACGCGGTTGTACGCGCAGCGCGCGAACGATCTCAACATCAGGAGAAGCCTGCCAACTCGGTTGACCGGGTTCGAGAGTCTCTCACCTTTTCCCGCGACAAGAACTTCGAGCGTGAAGCGGTTGTGGATGAACGGGCGCTGATCCGCGACGGACTCCGTCGAGGGATGGGCGAGATCACCCATGTCCAGGTCCGCGCCAATCTTGACGCCCGCTTGGCATCCGGGGAGTTTCAAATTGTCGAGCGGCAACAAGGAGTTCCGGGTCGCCAATTCACCACCGCCAAGACCATCGAAGCGGAGCATGACATTCTTCGCCGGATGCGCGAGGGCCAAAACCGTATCGAGCCGGTTCTTTCGCGTGCGCAGGCCATCGCCATTGCGGACCAGGACTCACATCTGAACCAAACACAGAAGGCGGTAGTCGAGGATGTTCTAAGCTCGCGAGACCGCATCCAAGGAATCCAAGGGTTCGCCGGCTCAGGGAAGACAACCACACTCGCAGTCATCCGCAGCGCCGCCGAGAGGCAGGGCTATCAGGTCGAGGGTTTCGCACCGACGTCCCGTGCCGCACGGCAACTAAATGAGGCGGGCATCGAGGCCCAAACCCTGCAAGCCTTCCTCGCCCGCACTCCGAATTCTGACCTACGAGACCAAAAGAACTTCTACCTTGTCGACGAATCGAGCCTCTCTAGCACCAACCAAATGCGCGAGTTCCTTTCGCGGCTTGGTCCCGATGACCGCGTGCTTCTGATCGGCGATATACGCCAGCATCAGGGCGTCGAAGCGGGCCGCCCTTTCGAGCAGTTGCAGGAATCCGGAATGCGCACGGCCCGACTCGATGAGATCGTTCGCCAGCAAGACCCAGCTCTGAAATCTGTCGTCGAACTGCTGGCTACGGGCCAGGTTTCTGCCGCGCTCGACGCACTCCAGCAGCAGGGCCGGGTGAAGGAAATTCCCAACGGGGAAGAGCGCATCCGCACCATTGCCAAGAGCTACGTTGAATGCCCTGACAAGACTCTTATCGTTTCACCCGACAATGCGTCCCGCCGCGAACTGAACGTCGCGGTTCGCCAGGAGCTGAAGCTCAATGGAACCCTAGCGCCGGAGGATCATACTTTCCGTGTCCTTGTTCAGAGGCAGGACATGACTGGTGCCGAACGCTCCTGGGCAAGTCACTACGAGGTCAACGACGTAATTCGCTATACACGTGGCAGCAAAGCGATCGGAATCGGTGCTGGAGCCTACGCGTCGGTTTTCGCAATCGACCCGGCCAGAAACCAGCTCACGGTTGAGAAAGCGAACCGGGAACTTGCCACCTATGATCCCCGCCGACTCACTGGCGTCAGCGTCTATCAAGAAATCGAACGTGAGTTCTCCCTAGGCGACCGCGTCCAGTTCACAGCCCCAGACAAATCGCTTGGCGTCGCCAATCGCGACCTCGCGACCATCGAGGGCATCCATCCCGACGGTCGGCTCTCTGGACGCCTCGACAACAACCGCCAGATCGAGTTCAACGCCATGGAGCATCGTCATTTTGACCACGGCTACGCCGTCACCAGTCACAGCTCTCAGGGGCTCACCGCCGAACGCGTTCTCGTTCACGCTGACACTAGGGTCCACCCGGACCTAATCAACTCCCGCTTCGGCTACGTTTCCATCTCCCGCGCCAGCCGCGAGGCCACGCTGTTTACCGACGACATGGCAAAACTCGGGCCCCAATTGGGAGCCGATGTCTCGAAGACATCCGCTCTGGAAATCAATCAAGCTTCCCACATCACGCAGGGAATTGGGCTAGGCCTCTGAAAATGCCGACCATTGGGTGGCGAGAATGCGTCCCGTTTTACGTGGCATAACGGACGTTGTTAATTCGCGCCCGTTTACAATTCCCCAGACGGACGGTCCTAAACTGGTTATTTCACGGAAAACGCCAACTCGCGATAATCTTCCAGGGTAATGAATCCTTCTGCAAAACATAGCCCTCTCGTTCGCAAGAGCGCATCATTTCCTTTCCAGATAGCGGTTGTCTGTTGGATTGACCTTCTCGGCTACGGCGCCATGATCGCTGAGGCCGATTTTAATCCGCTTCACCCCAAGGCATCGGAGGCGATGCAGCGCTTGCGGCGCTTTCACGCAATTGTCGCATCACACAGTTTCCGGCACTTCCCGACCCTCGTCATGAACGACGGTGCCGTCGCGTACCGTGATCTCTCTCTACGAAGTCGTGGTCCAACGTTCGAGTTCCTCATGCGCGCCTGGAACCTTTTTAACAACATCAAGGACGACGAAGCTGCTCGAGGCTTGCCAGGAGCACGAGTCGTTCTGGCTACAGGGTTTCGCATGCGGGGAAGAAGAGCCGGCATGGATGCAACGGCCGCCCAGTTCAGATCGCTCATGCGTCGGTATCAAGATGGGGAAATCGCTCCGGAGCAAGCAATGCGGGAGGCGGCGAGTATTCGGCAACGTTCGATATCATCCCTCACCTGCAAGCAAATTTTGCATTTTCAAAGGCCTATGTCGCAGAATCTAGCGGCACAAAAGGCGGCTTGCCTGGAGCTAACTTCTTCGTTGATCTCACACTTTTCGATACACCGACACCCTCGTGGGTCGTAATAGGAAAGACCGTGAGATGGTCGCATGAGAGATTGCGCATGCAGGCCTCTTTCGCGCCCATACATTCCTTTCCTCCACATGAACATGTTGGTGGCGGTCCGATCGGGATTCGAGACGGTCTAGAGATCGCCCGACAACTGACCAAAGACCCCGACGTTCTGACTGCATTGCGGCGGGCACGAAAACCAGCCTAGCGCCGAGATCGTGGCCGGAACCCCTGGCTCCTGTATTCGATAAAACTACTTAGCGATGCCATCTACACTCCATTCGCGACCTAGCAGAAGGCGGGCCGATTCGAGCCCCAACCGTCAGAAGAATGCTCGCCAGATTTCGGGTCGGAGATTGACTCCCTCCTCCAGCGGCGGGATGATCGTGAAGATGCGCGGCTCCTTGGCGAACAGATGAACTCTATAGAGTCGCCAATTCTCAGGACGCTCTGTTGATAGATCACGTTCTTTGCGGCTCAGGAAAAAAGGGGTCCGGGCTGATCCGTTAGTGGTTTTAACTTCCAGGAGCCGTTCGCGTCCGCTTGTGTCAAACGACAGCACATCGTAGCCGGCGCCATCTCCGTCTTCCGCAGAGACCCAACGGATTTTCCGGGACAAGTCAGACCGGCCGACTTCAATGAGTTGCTGGCGCTCGACCTGCAACACAAACTCCTCTCCCGCCCTGCCCAGGCAGCGGTTCCGATAATCCCGTTCCACCGGATCAAATTTCCGCACGAGCCGGCGCAAAGGCTCGGGAATAGCTACCTGTTCCACGGCTTCTAGCTCAGGAGGGGCTACGAATACGGCAGCCGGGGGCGACGGCGCGGACGGCGGTGCAGCGGGGATAGCTTCAAGCACAGACGGATGAGCCGTCAGATAGCGGTCGATCGCGCCGAAGATGGCGTTCTGGTAGTTCCTCTTGGGCTTGTAACCGGGAATCCAGGGCATGCCCAGTTCGTCCAATACCGCGGAAATGTTCTGGTGCTTGAACTCAACCGAGCGATGCGTCCGGCCAATCTGGGCCATGAGGGCCGCGCTGTGTCTGGACTTAACATATGGCTGCCCGCAGAGGTCCGCCGCGAGCATGGCGAAGTAGTCGGCAACGATGGCATCAAGTTCGTCATCCTGCCAATTCGTACCAATTTTCGCTTCGTCAGCCATTTATCGTGCTTTTCCGAGGAACCGTTTCACCGTTCTTAGCGCCGCAGTGGTGTCTTTCAGCTCGCATTCCCATACGACAAGACAGCGCCATCCCTTCTCTCTCAGGGCCGATTGAACCGCTGCGTCCCGTTGCTGGTTCCGGGCAAGTTTTGGGGTCCAGTAGTCGAGACGCGTACCGGGCGCCCTACCCTCTCTGCACGCTGGATGCTGGTGCCAGAAGCATCCGTGGACGAAGATCACTCTCTGGCGCGAAGGAAAGACGAGGTCTGGTTTTCCCGGAAGGTCCTTGCGATGAAGCCTGAATCTGTAGCCCAGGCGGTGAAGCATCCGGCGCAACGTAAGCTCTGGGGTTGTATCCTCAGAGCGTATCTGCCGCATGTTGGCACTGCGCCGTTCGGCGGAGAGCTTGTCCATGCGTGCGCTCCTACACTGCGAGGTCGAGCGGAAGATCGGAAATATCCCTCAGCCGTTTGCCGCTGATCATGATTTTCAGCGATTCAACCGAATCCCCGTGGCCCAGTTCCTCCACGGCGGCGGTAAGCTCGGGCAGCGCGAAATGATACACACAATCGATATCGCCAGTTCCCAGGGCAATAGCTGAGAGCCTGCTCGGCAAAGGTTCTCCGGTGACAACAACAACGTGCGGCAGCCTGCCCTTCCTGTTGCGGATGAGGTTAAGCGCCTCCGACCGTGCATTTTGCACGCGATCACTGCGGATCGTCCATTTGCAGGAAATGCTTGCGTGCAGCAGCGGGAGACCTCCGTTAGAAGCGCGCAGGCTTGCGAGTCTGCTGACTGCCTCATTTACAATCAGCTCCGGCCCGTTAATCCGGGCATCCGATTCGAGGCCGCGAACTACAACGATGTCAGGCGTAATCGTGTAATCATTCCCCAGCGCGGCGGCGAGTTCAGGGTCCTTCCGTGCAGCCTTGTCGAGAGCGACAAGATGCGAATACTGCTCGAAGCGCGCTATTGCTGTGCGGTCCCTTCCGGTGACTTGCTGAATGGCCCATTCGCCAGGACGAAGATGGGCTAGGCGCGGGAATGTGCTGCTGATGAACTTGCACGTGATGGCCTCGAACTGGTTGCCCGACATCTGCCCGGCGAGACGTGCGCCCGTTGCTTCTGCGCCCAGGCGGGAGAGAATACCTTTGGCCAGTGCGACACTAGCGCCGTTGTTTCCATCGGCGTTCGAGGGAATGCCTTCGTCATTGGCGCGGAGAACCTTCTCAAGAAGCGCAGCGTGAAAGCTCCTGCGTGCCTCAGCGAAGAAAGCTGTTGCGGGATTGGGTGGGGTCATGCTCATCCGCTCATGGCCAGTAAACGCCGAGCCCTTAAGCACGCGGCTAGCTGCTCTGCCACAGCGCACGCGACCGGCGGGGGAAATGCGTTACCGACCTGCCGGTATGCATTGGTCTTGCGGCCGGCGAACTTCCAGCTGTCCGGAAATCCCTGCAGCCGGGCAACCATCGGAACGGTCAGGCACGGCATGCCGACGAAATCCCGCGCCGGCGGCTCTTCTGCTAGCAAATGTGCATTTACGCTTAGAGCGGCCCAGGCCCGCTTTGCCCTGGTGGGGCCCAGATCCGGCCCGCCGTGCTTCTTGCTGCCGCCGACTATGGTCGGGGCTATCTCATTGGCACGATTTTTCCAGGCCTTTGCACCTTTCCAGCCTTTCGCCGCAATCTGATCGTACAGCACCTCCCCGACCGTCTTTGGTTTCACAAGGCCGGGTTCGGGCCAGCTGAAGCGGTCCGAATAATTCGACTGGATGGCAATGAAAACGACACGCGGGCGCAGCTGAGGAACTCCGAAATCTGACGCATTAAGAAGCCGCCAGTCGGTTACGTACCCAAGCTTCTTGAGCCTGCCGGCGATGTACTTGCGGTAGTCCTCAAAAACAGCATCGAGAATGCCGCGAACATTTTCAATCATCACCGCCCGCGGACGGAGTTGATCGACTATATCAATCGCTACTGGAAAGAGATTCCTCTCGTCCTTCTTCCCGAGCTGCTTGCCGGCCTTTGAAAACGGCGGACACGGCAAGCCGCCCGAAACGATGTCAACATCTTTGAAGGCGGAAGCATCAGTGAAGGTAGTGAGGTCTTTCTCCATCACGTTCCAGTGCGGGCGGTTCAGGCGGAGCGTGGCGCAGGCGTGGCTGTCAATCTCGATGAGGCCGGCGTGCTCAATGCCGGCCTGTTCCAGCCCCAAAGCCTGTCCGCCTGCACCAGCACAAAGCTCTAGCGTTGTGAGCTCCATCTTTCTCTCTCCTCTCACAACGGAGCCATTTTTTTGCTCATGGTTGTCCGCCTTCTGCGCTCTTGGCGAAGAGTGGCCACTTTTCTGCCAGATACCGTTCGGCAGCTTCCCGCACGACCCAAGCGAGGGAAACCTTTTTTTGTTTGGCGATGACTTCGAGTGTTTCGTACACTTCTGGCGGGAAGCTGATCGTTGCGCGGACCGTCGCAGGGCCTTCGGCTTTCATCTTCTCTCTTTTCGGCTCTCTTTTCGACCTCACCACAGCGAAGACCGTATTTCACCACGTTGGTGAACCACAGACAAGCACCTTTTGGACGTATTTGTAAACATATATATTTCAATGGATTACGGCTGACCTGGAAAGGGCTCGTGGTCCATTGTTTTGACGCTAAAAGGGTCTGCGCAGCACATCGAAGATTGATCTGAAACTAATAGTCTGTGCTCCTGCCGCCTGCGCTGCATTGCGCGCAGCCGTCAGTTGAGCGCACAGATTATTCCCGTTTGTATTCCAAAGCGGATGAACCACGATTTCGACTGCATTTCCACGCCGGCCTGCAGGAACGCCCGCAAGAGTCAGAGACTGCCATTGCGGCAGCGACGCGAAATACGCAGCCGCAGTCGTGGCGGCCAGGTTTTGCCAATAGGGAACCGTGAAATCAAGGGCTGAATTCGGATCGAGCGCGAGACGGGCCAAGTCAAGGCCCAGCCGCCAATCGAGAATATTGTGAAATGCAAGATTGCTGAAGTCCCGCAGGCAATCAGGGCATGAGGTCTGGCACGCATCCGCGTGTTGCGGTGCGACCAGCGGTGCGTAGAAGCTCGTGTCACCTTGCCCGGCTACAAATCTCACCAAGTCTTCAGCGGCAGCCGGTGTTCCCAGGTGAGAACTGTATCCAGCGCCATTTTCCAGGCTGTCAGAAGTGAAAATCTCGCCGCGCACATCGCCGTTGGCATCCCGGACAATGCGCAAGCCAACTTTCAGCTCGCGCTCGTCGATATCCAGTTCAACCGCCGCCGCCCGCCGCATCATGAACCCGAGTGAATAAAGCGCCGCGCGCGCGTTGAGATCCAAAGGTGTTTGGATAATTCCTGTCGGCCATGACCGGATTCCCAGGACCATAACGTCCGTTGGCTTGATCGATGCGAGCGCGCGCCTATCCTGGCCAGCTGCTGCGTTGATGGGAGTATTGATCCTGTCTATCTGCGAGAGCGCCTCACGCGTCACCCACGTCTCGCTGCCGGGTTGATTGAGTTTCACGAAATCGAAACCATTTCCCCCGTTGTCGTTCACGACGAAGATGGTCTCCCGTCCCGACCAAATTCCGAAATTCGCCACAGGAGCAAGGGGCTGTAAGGTGGCGCCCATTTTGGGCCGCGAGGCCCGCGGCGTCCACTCGAAGATGCCGTCGAAATCACGTTCACTTCCGTACCACGTTCTGAAGCCGAGAGGCTGCGAAAGCTGCATGACCTCATAACCGGGATTCTGCTGCGCCGTCGCACCGCAGACGATGCAGGGGCCTCCGGCGGCAGGCTGGACGTTCACCGCCTGACAGCTGCGGCAGAATCCGATGGGGCGCGGCGGCCCAAGAGGACTAGGCTCCTCAACCACAGTGTTTCCCTGCGGCCGGTAATTCACGATGCCAACCGACGTGTGAATCACGCCGTCCTTGACGGTTTCCGACCCAGGCGCAAACTGGCTGATCGCGAGATCTAAGTCCCGGTCAACCACGCCTTCATCCGGCGGCCAGTCATACCCATTACGCGGGCGCCGGTGGAACAGATAGCGCACGCGCGTGGGGAAGCCAAACATGGGAAGCAGGCCTACATTGGCCAGCCGCTCGCTCAAAGCATCCTGAGGCAGCAGGGGATCGATGGCAGCCGCCGTAATCTGCGGGATGAGTTGCTGGTTTACAAAATCGATCAGTGCTTGGCGTGCCGCGATGAGATTGGGATGTGCGTAAGACAAAAGAACATCGGCGATGTTCGCAATCTCTGCCTGATGAGTGTGAATCCAGTCCGTGACCTGTTGCTCTACGGTGGGGCCAGGCGGTCCTCCAGGCTGAACCGGCGGCGCAGGCTGGTTCCATTGCGCGGCATCTCCGAATTCACCGTGAACGCTGTCACCGCCCTGGGCGCCAAACAAGTTCAAATCCTCAAACGCTTCTCTGAGCACTTCCTTCGCGAGGACGCGCTGAATAATCGCTATCCGCTCAACGTCCACATAGGGCTGCGGCGGCGGGTCCGCGGTAATGCGCCGCGGGCGCTGGAAGTAGTAATCGTCATGACTGCGGCCGCGGCAAAGGGTCATTGCAACAGAAAGAGCAGCGCCCCTGCGGCCTGCCCGTCCGACGCGCTGCTGATAGTTGAATCGCATAGGCGGCATATTTGCCATCATGACGCCGAGAAGTCCGCCGATATCGACACCAGCCTCCATCGTTGTGGTCACGCTTAACAGATCAATCGGATCGGTTTGAGGATTTTCTGTCCCCGGCAGCGTGATGTCCTGGAAGAGTCTTTGCCTCGTCCTTCCATCCGCCTTGTTCGTCTGGCCTGTGAGTTCCTCGCAATTGAGCCGGAAGACATCACCGCTCTGTGTGGCGAGATAACTGTAGTAGTCGGATGCGATCTGGTGCCCTGTCAGCGCCTTCGGCTGGCCTAAGGGCGACAAGCAATCTGTACAGATGCCGCCGGCTTCGTGCAGGTGGATTCGCCTGCATTGCGGGCACTCGTAAAAGCTCGTGCCCGGATTGTGCAAACACAACGAGGGAGCCTGAACAATGAACTGATCTATCGCGGCGCAGTTCGTCAGGTAGGTCACAACATCGTTCTCAAGCGCAGCGGGAGTCATTGCGTGCAGCAATGCCACATCCCGCAAATAGTTCCGGACAGCTGCAGGCATGTTTTGCAGCGGTGCACGGTCGTGAGAAGAGAGTTTCTTGCGCGAACCGAGGATGCGAATGACGCCGTCGGCCGCCTCTTGAATGAGAGGGCTTGCGGCCGGAAAAGTAAGACGGTCTGTCGTGGCGAACGCGACGCACAGCGATTCGAGACTGCGCTGCCCTGACGCAAAGATTACGTCCATGACTTCCATCAAGGACTCAGCCCGGATGCGAGCAAGGTGAACCTGTTGATCAGCGTCGAGCTGGCTGTTGAGTTTCGCGCTCGGGGTCATCCCTGCCGGCCAATTGTAGAGCCCGCTCCACGGGCCTCTGCGGTCATCCGGATAAGTCCAGAGAACGTCCCGTGCATAGCCGCCGGGATTCATGCCACGCCGCAACAGCTGCGATGAGACATCAATTGCCAGCTGGGCGATAGGGTAGGGCCCCTGCATGGCGCGCTGCTCAATATGCTGAGCGGCTTCCTGATAAGTACGAGGCGCAAACTGCGGCGATGGCTGGTTTGCCATCGGTGTTCGTGCCATCGCAAGCACGGCCGCTTCGCCACCATATTCCGCTTGGTACGTCGTTGCTGCGGCGAGCTGCGTTGGAGTCAGCACTCCGCCGTTGAGCTGCGCGATGAAGGCGAGGGTGCCCTCTCTTTGGTTGGTCAGAGCCGCGGCGAGGCCCTGGCGGATGGAATCGCGGTAATGTGAGAACCGCATGCCGGCGGACAATTTCGCCGCGTCCTGACGGCTGTCTGAGAACACGACGAGTTTGCGTGCGCTGGGAGTTTGATAACCAATTTCCCGGAGCAGCACATCGGAAAGAACCTGCGCGAGCTTTTGGAAGCCGGTCCGCTGGGTCCGGATTGGAGATCCTATGTCCCTCCGCGCCCAGTTTGTGTCGCACCGGGGACAACGGGCCGGATAGGTGCGTGTAGCGCTTTCCGGAAGTCCCGGCGGAGGCGGATCGAGAATCGCTCCATTCGGATCGTGCATCTGCGGGACGCGGTACAAGTAGCCCTGCCTCCCCTGCGGGTTTCCCCCATGTGCAACCCTGGCTTCGGTTGGAATGAAATGAGCCGGCTGCCACAGCCGCTGCAGGCCTTGCTGGGTCCACTGCTGAGTAACGGGTTGTGCTCCGCCATCGGCGGGCCAGAAGACTGCGTACCGGGCGTAATCACGGTCGAGTGAGGCTATGTCTGGCGATGCCTCCAAATCCGGATGGTCCGGGCTCAAGTACCACTCATTCGGGTTCATGCCCGACCTGCGGTATCCTCCCAGGAAGACCTCACCGCACGCCTCGCAATAGAGCAGCTCAACAACCCTTGATCCGCAAGCGCACGTCAGTGCCGGGGTGTAATGCAGCCGGCCTACAGGAACCGGCATTGTCCGCGCTGGAGCCGCCGTGCATTGTGCATTCGAACAAACCCATAGTCCTTGCAGATTCCGGAAGAACAGGTGCGCGCGCACAGGAAGCAGTGCGGCACCCTGGTGGCTGCGCGCACCGCACACGGCACCAAGCAAGCCTTCTACCGCGGCCTCGCGGTCAGCTGGAGAAAGCGCGGGAAAGAGTTCATCGCCTATCGCGGCTGGAGACCGCGGCTGCATGGGACCCTGCCCTGCCGGCCTGCATGCAATTTGCAGTGCATCTGCTCCGCCTGCATGTTCCATGCTGCTGTAAAGAATTTGTTCCGTTGAATTGCTGTCCGCTGCGTTTGGTCCCTCGACGGCACTCTGCAAACTCGTGGCGGACGCGAGCAACGGCGGCGCCGGGATGGCGCGCAGACTCTGCCCAAAATCGCGCAGGGCTGCCGCATGATTGCGCACCGTGACTACGGACGTGGCATCCGGTGCTATTGTGCTGCCGCCTATGACCCGGAAGCGCCCGCGGTCACGTCCAAAAAATGCTTCCAGGTAATCGAGGCCGGAGTTGTCTCCGGCCAGAGAAGCACTCGATGCGATAATCCGCAATTGATTTGAATTCGGCGTTAACCCCAGGCGGTCGAGCACCACACGAATCAGGTAAGCCACTTCCGTTCCCGGCGTTCCTCTATAGGTGTGAAGTTCATCGACGACGAGGTGAAAAACGTGTGAGGGATCAGCTGTCAGCCATTGCCGGGTAGTGTCAAAGATAGGCGTCTCCATGCTTCGCATAAGCATGATGTTCAGCATGGAATAGTTTGTGATCAGTATGTCAGGCGGATGATCCTGCATATCCCAGCGTGACCACATTTCCCCGCCGTCCATGCGAGGAAAGAAGCGTGCTGCCGGGAGCCCGGCGACCCGTTGGGCTTCCTGCTCCATGAGAGTAAGCTCAGTGCGGAGTTTGCCTGTCTTGCTTGCGTTCCTGTCCCCCGAAACCGGTGTACGTCCGGTGTAGCGGCCGAAATAAAAGCTATTTCCTCCGCGATGGGATTGTAGCCAAGCGCGGGCGCCGGCACCGTCCAGCGCCATCCGCATCCGCCCGAGCTGGTCTTCGACCAGAGCATTGAGAGGATAGAGAATAAGCGCCCGCATCGCCGGAGGGCGCAAAGCTGCGTTCTCATGCCTGCGCTGCGGTATACGCGGAAGCCAGCGGCTCGGGCTCTGGTGGTGATTCCACCAATCCCACCTTGGATCGCGCGGCCCAGGCGGGCCCCATGCCGCCGATTCACGGATCAACGCCGCCATGACCGGCAGCAGGAAGCACTCGGTTTTTCCGGAGCCGGTTCCGGTCGTCACGACGACATCATTTCCGTTTAACACCGATTCCTCAAAGACGTGCCGCTGGTGCATGTAGGGGATCCGCCCCGGAGGGAATAGCTCCAGGGCTGCGAAACCGGCAAAATCCGCAATATCAACGGCGCTCCAGGAACCTCCCAGGAGCGCCTGAGCAATCGCACCGATGGCTTGATTGCTGGACTCGTACGAAGGAACTGGTTCGATCAGAGGCTGCCGGAAGATGCGGCCGTCAACGTTGAGCAACGTGCGCCGTTCGGCGACCACGTCCGGGTAACGCAAGTCGAAAGGGCTATCGAGATAGCGCAGGTACATATCCCGTAACTTGTCGAAGAGAACGATCGGACTGGTCATAGCAAATCCTGCCTTAAAACCTCTGCAATCATTCCCGCCACATCTTCGGGGACATCCTTATATGTCAGCCACGGCCTGCCGCGGGCCGTATTCACGGAAGGAAGAAAACCTGAACAAAGGACCAATGCCCGCTCCGTTAGAACCGGCGGCCGGAAAATCGCCGGGACCGTTATCTGCTGCTCGTTGCGCTTATATTTCAGCACGCGGCGCCGGTGCTGCGACAAAATCCGGTATTTTGCTATCGCACCGGGCAGTCTTACGGTTTCCGCTCCTTCGCGCAAGAAATATTGAGGGATTTGAAAACGGGTAAAGCAAAATAGGCCGGTTGCGCCGGGTGCGTTCGCCTCTTGAAGTGTGACCGCGCTCCACTTCATCCTCTTTCCCGCGATTACAAATTGTTTCACGTCCCAATCTTTGCCCGCCGCCGGCATGCGCTCCGGTTTCCAGCCTCTTAAAGAATCGGCTCGCGGCAGATATGAAAGCAACGCCGTCGGCGCATCAACCTGCCAGGCAATCCCGGCGCGCTGCGCGAGTTCCGCGAGCGCCTCTGCTTCTCTCGCGTGAACGCGGAGGATGTCCGGAGAGTCTTCCTCCGGCATCCGCTCGAAAGTTAGTCCGTTCGCCTCCCGCTCGATTTTTTCGAGAAGCTTGGGAGTCCTCGCTCCGCACAACACCCCCCTCGCCTCCCCGCCATATCCGGAAATGGCGAGAACCGGAGGCACAACGCGCCAGCCATCCTCACATCCTGCAGCGTCAAATTCAACGTGACCAAGCCGCTCCAAGTTGAATCGCACCCGCTGATGAAGAGGGAGCGAACCGTCTTCCGTGTCATCGCCGGCTCTGTCCAACTCCAGCGCCTCGACGGCACCGCGGAACTGTGCCCAGGAACCCTCCTGGCGCCCAGAAATCCAGACAAGCAGTTCGTTGGGGGTCATCGGGCGGACCTCCAAATACTGCGGGCCGCTTTCTTATAGGCGCTCCACAAGGCTTTCGAAGCAGGTGATTCATCCTCAATTCGCAGTCCTTTCCGGCCTGCATCCAGAATCGCGTTGCTCCAGCGCACGGCACCTGGACCGCGGACGCTAAGCACAGGCGCGACGGAAATCTGAACAATCCTGGCGCTCGCTTTGTTCGAAGTAAGCGGATAAGCAGGTAGCGCCCAGATGGGAGCGAAAGGGACATACCCAGTCCAATGCGCGACGTTGCGGCGGGAACAAAAGAACATTTCGCCGGGCCTCGCTCCGAGAAGAACAGGATTGGACATCGGAACTGTTACGATACGCGCGCTCGCCGCAGCGCCGTTCAACTGGACAAGGGGACCACACATCGCTGCCGGGCCGAATGAATGAGCCGGCCATTGTTCCCACGATTCCGGCGGCTCCTCAATCGAGTAAGACTTCGAACAGGACAGTCCCTCGCACTCGACAACATGGCTGCCGTCGAGATCATAATCCTGCGCTGTGAAACATCCATCGTCCGAACGTTGGGTTTCCTTGCCGTCGATTAGGACCCTCACCGGAACATCGGATTGGCCTAGCAGCTTGATGCGGGGCGGATAGCCCGCCACCCAAACAGAATTCCGGAACCACAGTCCGCCTTCGAGTTCGATTTCAATATCAGGCGCAGGCTTGATCCCATAGAACGGGTCGGTACCTAAGCCCAGCGGTATCGCCTTCGCCGGCGCTACTCCGCGGAGCGCAATCCAGCCGGGCGGCACTCCGTATGACTGGTCAATCCTTGTGTAACCAGTACAGCCGGCCTCACTCAAAACCCCTTCTACCGCCTCTAGCAATTCGAGAGTGCAGAGAACAACATGGGAGCGCCCCAGCGCCAGCCGGTTTGTCGAAACAAATCCGCTCGCGCGCGGATGGCTGGCAAGCACGTAGAGATCACGTCCCGTCAAAAGCCACCGTCCCCGTTGGCCACTCCCGAGCCGTCCGATCAGCTCAAGACCTTCCCGCAACAGCCGGTCAATATCCGGGAATTGCAGATCCTGGTACCAATCTCCCTGCGCCAGCAGGGGGAGTTCTCCTGTCGCGGACTTGACGGAGACTTCTTCATCCAGGCCCGGCGTGTGTTCAGGCAACAGACTGAAGTTGCAAAAGCCGCCACGCTCGAAGGTCAAATGAACACGAATATCGCACAGTACTTCGACAGGAACGGCCCGGCTTGATTCATGTTTTCCGCCCTGAACACTAACCGGTCTAGCAGGCCTTTGCACCGGCGGACGGTAGCGCTGCGGACCCTTCGGCGCATAAGCATCAACAGCCGGTGGCACAGCAGCGGGAGCCGCGGCCTCGCCGCTTCCGGCATCAACCTCCACCAGCACGCTTGAATCCAGAGAGACAGCGGCAGTCCCGGCCGGTGGAGTGTCCACCACCAGGTGCGGATCCACCGCGGTCTCGATGATCGCTGTGGAAGCAACCTCTCGCGGAGCTACGGTTGAATTGTCCCCGTTTCCGGGTACAGCCGTGATGTCAGCCGGGAACGCCTCGCAATCTACGCCCGCGTCTCCGGATGGTACCGGCACAACGGGCTCCTCAGCCTGGAACGTGGGAGTTGTTGTGTGGCGTTCCTGACCCAGGTGATCTACAGGCGGCAGCTGCGCGACGGAGATCTCTTCGGTTTGTCTGTCTGGCTCAATCTCGGCAGCAGCAGCCGGTTGAATTTCGAGATCAGGTTCTCTAGCTGCTTCACCGGTCTGCTCGGACGGCGGCTTGAACGTGGACTCTAGGGAGTGTCCGGTGTCTGGCGCGGCAATGCTGGTTTCTTGCGCAACATGATCGCTCCTGGCCTCGCCATCTCCTGAAATATCCGCTCGCCGTCGCGAATGTCTGCGCTGCCAGAAGAACCAAACCAGGGCTCCGGCCATGGACACCAACACGACGTAAGTGCCCTTCATCAACGCTAGCATCCTTCCAAGCGGACAGACTACCCTCCTTGTCCGCCGCCAAGAGCTCTCATCTGTGATTGGGGGAAGGCAAAAGGCTATCAGATCACTTCTTACGTGTCAGCGCAAATTCTGAAACACACTAGTTAGGCAATTGTTACTGGAATCTTCAATGAAACCAACTTTCTACAACTCCATGAGAATTGGGTCGCCGACGTCGATCCCGGAATAGTGCGGGCAAGCCGTGATCTTGAGATTTCGCAGCGTCACGCTCTCTTTCACTGTGCCCTGATTTCCGTCATAGACAAGATACGCGTGAGGCAACGCGCGGCGCGTCCAGTTAGTGACGAGATCGACGGCGAGCCCCACGGCGGTCGAGGCGAGAACGCCGTTCGGCCAGACGACCTGCGGCCGCGGCCCCGCCTTGCCGTAGCGGGCCGCTTCTTCGGCGATCTTTTGGTCGGTCAGGAAACCCATGCACCGCATGCACAGGTTCCCCGGC
>JAIQFH010000094.1 GCA_020073385.1 Terriglobia bacterium
GGCGACGCTGCTGTATCCGTGGCTGCAAGCATTGCATCCCGGGCGCGTGAGTAGTCGTACCAACGGCGGTGCGATTCCAAGTCCATGGGACTAAGCTTCCAGCGCTTGGATGGATCTTTAATACGCGCGAGGAAGCGCTTGTGCTGTTCCTTTTTCGATACTTCGAGCCAGTACTTCAGCAGGATGATGCCCTGGCTGACCAGAAATCCCTCAAACGTTGGACAGTCCCTGAGAAACTGCCTGTGCTCTTCCTTCGTACAAAAGCCCATCACGTACTCAACAGCGGCGCGGTTATACCAGCTCCGGTCGAAGATGACGATTTCACCTCCGGCGGGCAGTCGTTCAATGTAGCGCTGGGCATGGAGCTGCGTCTTCTGCCTCTCGGTCGGCGCGGGGAGGGCGACCACGCGAAAGATGCGCGGGCTGACACGCTCCATGATGCGCTTGATCATCCCGCCTTTGCCGGCAGCGTCTCGTCCTTCGAAAATGATAACAATGCGGGCGTCGGTCGTCTTGACCCAGTCCTGGAGCTTCACCAGCTCAACTTGTAGCTTGAAAATCGCGGCTTCGTACTCTTTTTTGCCGATTTTCGGTTGGCCGTTGACGCCGGGACTTCGTGTGTTGCCGTCCAGCCCTGATTTTTGTTTCTTCTTGTTCTTGGATTTTTTGCTCATCGTTCTTTCGGGTCTCCTCGGTGTCGGGCGCCTGTTTAGAGGCCAGCCTGTATTCCTGCGGGCTGGAGTACGGCGGCGTCACCAGCGTTTGTGATCCTGGGTCTTCAGAAGGCAATATGTGGGCCACTCTGCACGCCTTCGAGCACAACAACTTAGGAGGAATGACGCTTATTCCCGGGCCCAGATACGGGCAGACACTGCTTCCGATATGGGCTGCGCCAAATATGCCAATTTCAAACTACGGCAGCGGCCTTGCCGACAGAGTCACCACGGTATAGTGCAGGATCCTCCTCAGGGTGAACTCGCAGACGTTCCCGTGCAGAGAGAGGCCATCGAACTGAGGCTCGGCCGCATCCGGTGAAAGGACGTTTACCTCCCAGTGGCTGAGGTCCTGGACGAGCCCGCGCAGATCCAGTCGGACTTTCACGTTCTCTGCCGGAGCCTGGTGATCGTAGTTGAGCAAGTGAAGAACAAAAGTTCGACCGTCGGGTTTCCGAGTCAACTGGCCCAGCACGTAGCCGCGCGGCTCCAGGCTGAGGCGAGGCCCTTCGGCCGCGGCTTCGGCGCGTGCCACGATTCCCGACCTGGACTTTCCGGCGCTGATGATGACGCCCCCGCCGGCGGTGAACGTATCCAACCGAGCCTTTTGCTGGTTGCTGAGCTTGGGTAGGTCAGCCGGCATCACTAGCACCTTGAACCGGTCCAGCGGGACTCCTTTGTCCAGGTGCGGGAGTACTTTGGTCTCGAAGAAGACACTCTGCTTGAGGAATTCGTTGGCCAGGGGGTTCTGCGGCTCAGCGGAGATCAAGGCGATCCGCGCCACCGGCACCGCCTGGTGATAGAGCTCTCGATGCTCGACCATGAAATGGTTGTATTGAGCGATGGCCGTCCAGGCTTCCTGAGCCTCCGGCTCGCCGTTGATCAGCGCTGAGAGGAATCGGCCCTCGATGTTGCGCGAGGTGGCAGCGCCAAAAGCATAGGCCTCGGCGATGGAAAGCTTCTGCTCGGCCGGGCCGGGGATGCAGCGTTCGCGCGGGCCGCAGTGGTAAAGGTCGTTCTCATACATCAGGGGCTGCCAAAGCTGCTTCTCTCCGCTCAGAAATTTGATATTGCGCACGTTGTCGACCTGCCAATGACCGTCCCACACACCTGGAGTGTCCTTGCCATCCTCCTCCCAGATCACTTCGTTGATGTCATTCATCGCAAACCGATCCGGCGAAATGTGGACATTCGCATAAACCATGGCCTTGGGCCGGCCGGTCTCGCGCGCCTTCCGCGCCGCCATCCGCTGGGTGTCGTCGAGTAACTGGGACAGGCCTTCGTTGTAACCGATCATGTTGTCCCAAACGATCGCGTCCACTCCCGCATCCACCGCCAACTCCGCCTTCTTCAAGAGATAGGCGCGCCATCCGGGCCTGCGCGCATCGGCCAGACGGCGGTCCCAGGAAATCTGTAGATCGGTTTTCGTCGGGCCGGCATAGAACATAGGGATGCGATGCATCCATAGACCGTATTCCTTCGTCTCCGGGTCATCGCGGTAGGCGCTCGTGCGGAACATGTTGGAAGCTGACAGGTAAGCCGAGACGTGGATGCCGTTCTCATGGCAGCGCGCGATGACCTTTTTCAGATTCTCCCGGTTCTCGTACTCGTCCTTAAGCGACCAGCCGCTGCTCCAAGTGACCCAGATCCAGGTGAAATCCGCCTGCTTGAGCAACCCGAGCATTTGCTCGAAATCGCGGTCATAGATGTGGGTCAGTACGTCCTTCTCTTCTCCGCTGAACTTGCGACCCCACCAGGTCCGCTCGGCCTTCCAGCTCTCGATTTGTCCGCCATCCAGGCGGATGAAACGAAAATTCCCCTGCTCCGCCCACGGCGGCACGTCCTCCGGCTTGGCGCGAAAAAGTTTCGTTGCCGGCTGAAAATGGGCAGCGCAGAGCAGCAGGGACGCGGCGACCAAACCAATTAGTGCAATGCTTTCCCCTATTCGGATACGCTGCATGGTCCTCTTCCTACGAAACAACCAAGATCCCACTATGAGCGGGGAGCAAGTTCTCGCATTTCTCAATCAAGAGGGACCCGCGTTCGAACTTGACTGCGAGACTCAGTTCTGAGGCAGAGCGATCAGGCTGCGTGTTTTCGGAATCGTCACGCCCTGTTGCAGAGTGAAATCCAGTAAGGTCTCGATCGGGGATCTTTACCTGGTCACGCTTCGTGATAATTCCCGAGCCAACTCCTACTCCTGCTCCTGTTCCTGCCCCGATGGCCGTCCCTTTCCCTCCCCTGCAAGCGCACCAATGATGCTTCCACCTTTCCTTGTTGGCGGGTCTACTTTTGCGTTGTCTCTGGGATTGGGCATGGCTGTACATGCCAGATTTCTGCCGCGTATTCAGCGATGGTGCGGTCGCTGGAGAACTTCCCCGAGCCTGCCACATTCAAGATGGCCCTGCGCGTCCACTCGTCGGAATTGGCATATAACGCGTTCAGCTGCGCGTCTGCCGTGAGGTATGACTTCAGATCCGCCAAGTGCATGTAGTGGTCGCCCTGCTTCAGCAACATGTCCCGCAACGGCTCGAAGACACCTCGCTCATCGCAGCTGAAATAATCCGAGAAAATCAAATCCAGGGCTTGGCGGGTCTCCGGATCGTTTTCGTAGTGCCAGCGCGGGTTGTACCAGCCGCGACTGCCAATCACCTGCTCAGCCGTCAAACCGAAGAGGGAAAAGTTTTCCTCGCCCGCCTCTGCCGCCATCTCAATCGTCGCGCCGTCGCGTGTACCGATCGTCAGTGCGCCGTTCATCATGAATTTCATGTTGCTTGTGCCGCTGGCTTCGTAGCCGGCCGTCGAGATCTGATTGGAGATGTCACTGGCGGGGATCAGATGCTCCGCAAGCGAGACGCAATAGTCGGGCAGGAATACGACCTTCAGCCGCCCGCGCACTGCGGGGTCGCCGTCGATGGTCGCAGCCAGATTGTTAATGAACTTGATGATCACCTTGGCGAGCCGGTAGGCAGGCGCGGCCTTGCCGGCGAAAAAGAACGTACGTGGGTACATGTCGAGCCCGGGAGATTGCCGCAGCCGGTTGTAGAGCACTACGATCCTGAGTGCATTCAGGAACTGACGTTTGTACTCGTGGATGCGTTTGACCTGGCAATCGAAGATCGACTCCGGATCAACGGTGTGCCCTGTGGACCAGCGGAGCCAATCACAGAATTGTCGCTTGGCATTTCGCTTGGCTCTGCGGAAGTCATCACGGAAGCCTTTGTCCTCGGTGAATGCTTTGAGCTTGCTTATTGAGCATTGCATATTATAGTTACAACGGAAACAGTTCCGCCTGTCGCCAGAAGGCAATGACGAGCGTGGGCCGCTTCCGCATCCGGCGCAGAGCCTTGCGGGCATAGTGGCTTAACTGGCCAAAGTTCTGCGGGCACAAGTTCGGCAGTTCGTGTTGCTTCCAGTGCGACCACAGGTACTCGACCGGATTCAGATCCGGCGCATAGCCGGGAAGAAACTCCACCCACAATCGCCCGCGCTGCTGGCGGATGAACTCCCAGGTCACGCGGCTGCGATGACCGGTCAATCCGTCCCAGACGATCAGCAGCTTGCCGGGAATGTGGCGCAGCAGGTGCGCGAGGAACTCGATGACCTGCGGGCTGCGAATGGTCCCGGGAAAAAGCCGGAAGTAGAAATTCCACCACGTCACCCCCGCCATGGCCGATAGCGTCTTCCAGTTGAAGTGATATTGCAGCACCGGCGTTTGTCCGCGCGGCGCCCACGTACGGCAGCGGTGCGGGCGCTCGCTCAATCCGCTTTCGTCGATGAAGACGATGGTGCGGCCTTCTTTTTGGGCTTTTTTTTAATCTCCGGCCAGCGGTGCTGCTTCCATTGCCGGATCTTATCTTCATCGCGCTCCAGCGCACGTCCTACCGGACGCTGGCAACTCCATCCCAGTTGCCGCAGAATGCGCCAGGCTTGCGAGGGGTGATACTTCACCCCGCATTCCTGTTCGATCAGGTGGGCCACGCGCCACGAAGTCCACAAACTGGTTTCGTAACCCAGCACCTGCGGGCCGCGTTTCAACCCACGCTCGATACGCCGCAGATCTTCGGGGCGTAAGCGGGCACGGCGCCCAGCGTGCCCGGCTTTCTTTAGCGCTCGCACTCCGCCTTGCTTCAACTGTGCGGCCCACCGACTCACCGACTGCCGATGCACTCCCACCTGTCTCGCCACTTCGGCCGGATGTACTCCTTGCCGCAACAGCCGAGCCCCCAACAACCGCCGCTCCTCCAACTTCTCAAAGTCTCGCCGTACTCCCGCCGGATTTCCCATGACCGAACAGTAGCATAGGATTCCAAGAATGTCACTATATTATTCAATTCTCAATAGGCAACCTGAACGCGCATTTCCTGATTCCGATTCGACACAAGCCTGGCCGGGGAACGACCTTCGACTACGACCTGACATACGACTCGTCAGTCTGGTACCCGGTTTCCAGTGGCGGGCACGTTTCGTGGCAACCCGTCAGTTCGTCTAGTCTCTCCGGTTGGGGTGGGCTTGGGCTTACAGGCTCGTCCTATATCGGATATTCGCAAAATAACACTTACGGCGGCCAATGTTATGACGGATCACAGTGGGCTTACTGGACGATCTACGGTTATGGACCTTTTTATTACAGTGATGAGGTCGGAACACGACACTATTTCTCGGCTGGGTGGGGGTACATCCAAAAGAGCGGCTCTGGGCGTTGCGGTCCGAGCCCCGGGTATCAACCGAGCGCCAATACCCAGAATCAGCTTGCGGCCGATGGTTCGGGCTACACAATCACCGTTACGCCCGTCTGCTGCGGAAACAATGCGTCACCTTATATTACTGACAAACAAGGGACACAGATCAATGCACCGGTACTTTCAAATCCTGTCCCGGAGACAACAATTGACCGAAATGGAAACGAGATAAGCGTAACGAATGGAACCTGGACTGACACGCTCGGCCAAGGTGCTTTAGTCGTGAGCGGTGTCGCGCCAAGCAATACCACCCTCAGTTACGCGCCTCCGGCTGGTGGGATGGCCTCATACGTTGTGAAATACGGTAGTTTTACAGTTCAGACGCAATTTCTGTGTTCGAATATCAGCGATTATGGGCCGACCACGCAGAATCTCGTCACGGAGATTGATCTGCCGGATTTCTCTCTGAATCCATCGTCTAAGTATACTTTCGCCTATGAACAGACTCCTGGAAATCCCAACAATGTCACTGCGCGAATAGCAAGCATCACCCTACCCACAGGCGGCAGTATTTCATACACGTACACTGGCGCCAACGACGGGATCAATTGCACCGACGGCAGCACGATGGGAATGACTCGAAAGTTGAGTACTGACGCCAATGCATGGCAGTACACGCGCTCGGGTTCTGGTACAGCTTGGACAACGATCGTGCTCGATCCGAGTTCAAACCAAAGCGTGATCAACTTCGTGAGTACGACCTTTTCGTACAATAATTCTCCACTCTATATGGCTTACTACGAGACGCAGCGACAGGTTTATCAAGGTGCAAGTACACTGCTTGCAACCACAACCCGTTGTTACAATGGCTACTACACAACTTGCTCTACGCCGACGACCTTTCAAGGGTCTATTGTACAGACAGATAGCTACGTTACCTTACCAAACGGAAATAGTGCGCTATCAGAAGTACTCTGGGATGGATATGGCCTAGCGACCTCAGAAAAAGACTACGACTATGGCGTCAACATGGGCAGTGCCCCACATACTCCAATTGTTCGTCAAATAAGTTCACCTACAGTGGTATTTGGAGGCTACGACGATGCGTATATCTTGATTGTAGCTTCAGACGGAGCAGGGAATACTCTTTCATCAACCAGTTTCTTTTACGACCAAACGACGCCTGCTACAACTGTTGGCACACCGCAGCACCAGTCGGGCAAGAACGCGGGTAATCTGACGACAATCGCGACCGTGGCGAACGGGGCAACTACTATATATCGGCAGTTCACTTACTACGATACCGGGATGTTGAAAACCGCTCTGAGTGCAAATACTTCTCAGTCAGCGACGTGCACTAGTAACCCTTCGATATGCACTCAGTATACCTACGGTTCCGGGTCATGCGGAAACTCTTTTGTGACATCTCTGAGCGAACCGATGGGCCTGGCGCGATCAATGACCTACGATAGCAGTTGCTATGGTGGCGTAGAAACGTCTTTTCAGGACGAAAATGGCAAGATAGTTAACGTCGCCTATACCGATCCGTATTACTGGCGGCCTGCTTCGACCACGGATCCCCTCTTGCACACCACCAACTTCGCTTATAGTCCGACAACCACTGAGACCTATTTGAATTTCAACGGTACGGTTTCCACTTCCGATCTACTCACTACTTTCGATGCTCTCGGGCGGCGCGGCTTTTCGCAGAGAAGACAAGGGCAAAGGCCAGGGACACTAAATTTCGATTCCGTTCAGACGAGCTACGGTTGGACGACTACCGGCTCGGTGACGGGAGCTTTCACCACGCAGACGATGCCTTATCAGGGGACGGCTGGCCAAGTCGCTCCCACCGGAACTCCAGGGACGACCGTGCAATACGATGCTTTGGGACGCACGGCCAATGTCACTGATGGAGCTGGTGGTATGGTCGCCTACTCGTACACAAATAACGACGTGCTGCAATCCGTGAGCGGGACGCAAACGCTCAAGAAGCAATACGAATACGACGGCCTGGGTCGGCTGAGTTCAGTCTGCGAGATTTCCTCAACCTTGCCGGGGGTGACAAGTTGCGGACAAACGACAGCGGCCACAGGTTACTGGACCCGGTACCAATACGATCCTGTGGGACACATGACCGGGGTATGTCAAAACACGACAGTTCAATTAGGCACAGACTGCGTTAACAACCCTTCCGCTGGACAGCAAACGCGGAAGTATGCGTACGACATGCTCAGCCGGTTGGTCTCGGAGACTAATCCGGAAACCGGAAAAAATGGGACAAGCGGGACTGTGAACTACACCTACGATGCTGCCTGCGGCTCCATGGCGGCATCAGCAGGCGATCTCACGAAGCGAGTAGACAACGCGGGTAACATTACGTGCTATGGATACGACGCCTTACACCGCATGAAGGATGTGGGCAACACCGGCCCAACGTGCCGGCACCTGCGGTACGACGCGCAGACTCCCCCGACCGGCGTCACCGTCACCAACACCCTCGCGCGTGTGGCTGAAGCATATACGGACAACTGCTCTTCGTCGAAGATCACAGACGAGTGGTTTGGCTACGATGCAGACGGCCAAGTCACCGATTTCTACGAATCCACGCAGCACTCCGGAGGCTTCTATCATTCGGTGGCGACGTACTGGGCGAATGGAGCGCTCAACAGCCTGAGCGCCATGAATTCGAATTCCTCACTGATCTTTCCGACAATCAATTACGGTGGCACTACCTCGTCGCCATTTCTTGATGGTGAGGGACGAGTCAAACAAGTGAAGGCCTCCTCCGGGACAAACCCGGTGACTTCCGTGACCTATACCATGTCTGGGACTGCACAGCCGATTGGATCGTTGACCGGTGTTACTTATGGCTCGTCGGATATTGACAGTTTTACCTATTTCACCACTAACGGCAGGCCGAAAACCTATAAGTTCAACATCAATGGCCTGACCGACACAGGGACCCTCACCTGGAACACGAACGGAACCCTAAGCAAGCTCGTAATCGCCGACAATCTATCCGGCTCGACTGATAGCCAAACCTGCAAATATACCTATGATGATTTGGGGCGGCTCGGCGGCAGGGATGCCAGCGGTTATAGTGTAAATTGCGGAAGTACATGGAGCCAGCTCTTTAGCTACGATCCCTTTGGGAACATCACGAAGTCCGGCTCCGGCTCTTTTGCTCCCAGCTACATCTTTCCCAATGGCGCCACCACGAACCAGCTTGTTTCTGTTCCGGGTCTGACGATCAACCATGATCTCAACGGAAACATGCTGAACGACAATCTCAGCAACTCCTACACCTGGGACCCGAACTGGGGCAATCCGGCCAGCATCAACAGCACCAACCTGATTTATGATGCTCTAGGGCGGATGGTGGAACAGCAGAACGGATCGACGTACACACAGATGCTGTACAGCCAGATGGGCGAGACTGCGATCATGAACGCGCAAACATTGCAAAAGGCGTTCGTCAACCTGCCCGGCGGTGGGACGGCCATCTACAATGCGTCCGGTCCGACCAATTATCGTCATGCGGACTGGCTGGGCAGTTCGCGCGTGACCTCGACTTCATCGCGCACGGTATCTTCCGATATGGCGTATGCTCCCTTCGGTGAGCTGTACGCGAAGAGCGGCAGCACGACCGATCCCTCTTTCACCGGCGAAAACTCCGACACGAATGGCGGACTGTATGATTTTACGTTCCGCGAACTGAGCCCGTCTATGGGTCGCTGGGTCTCGCCTGATCCCGCGGGACTTGGTGCTGCGACCCTAATAGATCCGCAATCCTGGAACCGGTACTCTTATGTCAAGAACAACCCCTTGAGTGCTGTCGACGCGGAGGGGTTGGACGATTGCTATTTCGAGGATGGAAATACATACCCGTGCTGGTCATATGACGCCTCCTGGAACGGAGGACCGCCGCCTACAACTCCTTCGATGAACTCGCCATATTACATTCCCGATCCTAACGATCCTGGCCGCCAAGAATACATCACGACTCCCTGCACTCCACCTTCTGGTGTTGTGAATGCGCCAACTAATTGTGGATATCAGGGCGGCGAAGGGATACAAGCAGCCGAGCAGTACTACGTTAAGACTACGTACTTCGTACCCTGCGATTCCACTTGTTCAAATATTCCGGCGGTGCTCGTCCCGTACATTAAACCGGGCCCCGGTGGCATCACGGGAGCAAAGTGGTCGGCTTTTTTGGGCTCAATGGACATGCCCGATTTCATGAGCGTTACATTACCGCCGCTGCTTACTCAGCAATATGTCCAGTCCCTGAGTTGGGGAGCAGCAACCCAAACCCGTGTCCAGCAGAGTTGCTCTCAGGCTGCTGCGGCAACACAGCAATTTCTAAAAAACAATCCTGGCCTACCTCTGCCGCCGACCCTTTTGCAAGCTCTGGAGGTATGTGGTTCAGTCGCACTGCCGATAAGTTGATATGCATACTGCTGGCCTCGTGAGTTATCGGTTTTTGTCTGTACTTGATTCGCTATGTTGAGGCATATGGTAGGACTAGCTGTAATTTGCGTGCTGAGTCTGGCTCCGATTGCGGCGGCACAAGCTGGAGAAAGCGTTCCTGTCATCCGCACCGAAGCAAGTGAGGTGCTAGTCCCTGCAGCCGTGTTTGCTGATGTAAGAGGTGGTGATTATGACGTATTGCACTTAAGTACTCAAGACTTCCGTCTGTTTGAAGACGGAAAGGAGCAGCGGATCAATAATGTCACTCTTGAACGTATCTACTGGACACCAGCTTTTCCAGATAACTTAGGCTTTGAAGCGAATGAAGCCTTTACACCCAAAGGAAAGTGGGTGCACCTGCGGAACTCCCCTTTTCCGTTCCTGCGCTGGTCTGAACGTCGATACTACCTGATCGCCTATCCTCCTCCTTCTTCTCCCGCTGATAGCTGTCATAAAATAAAAATTACTGTCAACGCCAAGGATTCAGCGGGTAGGCGCCTGACGCGGGCAGAAATAGAACCTATCATGACGAAGAGCGGCCCTTATACGCTAAAGGCCGAAGTGGATCGTCGCAACCTGCTCATTAACTCCCGTGCGCAATATTGCAATACGCCGCACTCCGCAACCGATCCTCTCTATGGAACCCCGATGAGCAAGAAAATGGAAGATATCGCGTTTGCACCTAAGAACCACGATAATAGGGTAAACCTAAGTGCCGTCGATTTCTATGATGAATCGCATATAGCCCATGTACATGCGACCCTTGACTTTCCATCAATCTCAGATCGAACGGGTGTTCCGAGCTTCGTGATTGCGCTTCTCGGCATGGCGTACCAACGCAACGGTGTCCTTAAGGCCCGGTTTAGCGACAGCGAACAAGAGGGATGCGCGTTCTTACGGAACGATTCCGACTGGCTATACAAGCAGCTTTGCGATCAAGATACCTTTCCAAATCATTACGAGACCGAGGTTCAACTACCTCCCGGTGAGTACAATTTGCGAGTCGTGCTCGACTTTGGGGGCGATATTCGGCGCGCCGATGCTCCCGTAACCGTGCGAGAGATTGGCAAGCAGCTCGTCGTTAGCGGAATTGCGCTTTGCAGCCGGTTTCACCCGTACAAGGTAGCACAGACGCCACCCGAGTCTTCAGACCAACAAAACGTACCTATTATGCCCTTCGAATTACAGCCACTGGTGAGCAAGGGGATTGAATTTACGCCTACGGGGGAGACTCGCTTCAAGAAGAAAGAGCCTCTGATCGCGTATTTTGAGTTGTATGAGCCGCTTCTGACTGAGGGACGAGACACGCACGTGCAGTTTCAAGTGAAAATCAGCGATGCACAAACAGGGGAGATCAAGTCTGATACGGGTCCTCGCCCGGCAGACCCGTACATCAATCCGGGCAGAGGCACGATTCCGATATCACAGCAGATTGCAATCGGTGAACTGCCCTCTGGCACCTATAGATTGGATATACAAGCTTTTGACTCAGCAGGTGGTCACGCCGAATCGCCGAGCACTCTTTTCACGGTGGAGTAAAACTTGCAAAAATAAAGCGCAATCGCGATCTGGACTGCATGCTCAGGGGCTCGGCGCGTCCTCAAACCGCTTCCGAGATCGACTCGTACGTACTTGGGTCTTTGGGCTAGCCCTATATGGACAACTATGACTCCGGCCAGTTCCCTGGAATCCCAGCATCCGGACCGCTCCAATCGAAGAAGGGTCCAATATGATCCCGAGCTAATCCTTTCCCTTGACTGGGCCGCATTGACGTTATGTATTTTAGAAATACCGTTGCTTGCCGCCTCGAATTACCGCGCCAATAGTGTTCCGGGTACAGCGGGTATTTCGATTGCCGTTCTCGTTTATTTCCTTGTCCGGTGCATCTTCCGCACACGCGTGCGCGTAGTTTGGCTGGCTTGCTTGCTTGGCACTGCTGGCGGGTGCGTTGCGATGTTAGCGGTGCTCCAGTTTTCCAGAGCCAGCACTCGGCTCCAGGAAATCGGATTTGTGAAACTCCTCCCATTCCGCTCGCGCCTGATTCATCCAGTTCCCGGCTGGCTCCCGGGAGAGAGCTTTACGGCGCTGCTGCTGGCACTGCCGTTTGCATGTGCCGCCGCTGCGTATCCCTGGCGGAAGCAATCACTCCCATATAGAAGGGTGGGTGCTGTAGTCGCATTACTCCCGACAATCGTGATTGTCAGCGGCCTTTGTCTTTCCTTGTCGCGGGCCGTGTTTTGGAGCACCGTGCTGTTCTTGATTGTGACCTGCTCCCTCATGACGGCGTATCGGCTTGTTTCTGTGAAGGCAGGCTCAGCTTTGCTGGCGAGTTCATTCGCCGGCCTAGTCGTGGTGTTGACCGTCGCCAGCGCATTTTATCCCGGTATTTTCAAAGCGTATCTTGGGAGACAAGTATCGCAGGTTCGAAGCACGCAGGGACGCACTGTAATTTGGAGCCACTCCTTGGAACTGGTTCGTTCCCACCCCTTTTGGGGTGTAGGTTCATCGAATGCAGCGCTATTCTTGCTGTCGAGTGCGGATGAACAAGACACAACGGGATTTGCCAGTCGATCGTTCAGTCTGCCAGTTCAGATCCTAGTAGAGAAAGGCATCATCGGTTTTGCTCTTTATGCGGCTTTTTTAATTCTGGTTGCCCGCGAGTTCCACAAATCGATGAAGTCAGGTCCCGCGCAAAGCAAGCTTTCATCGACAAGAGAAGGCCCAGGCTCGCGAGCATCCAGGAAGAGTGCAGAAGATTCCCGATTGGAGTCTCAGATCGCCGGCAAAGCCACGAACTGTGGCTTCGCGGCTGGAATCATTGCGGTGTTATTTCGGGAGCTGATGTACTCTTCCTTATTCGAGCATACGTTGACTCTAAGTCTTTTCATGGCTCTAGTGGCCCTTGTCTGTAGGCGGGAGCAATGAACCGCATGAGCTTGAAACCGCTCACAATCGGAATCGCCGCAGCAGTGCTTGCGTTGCAGTGGCCCTTCCTTCAATGCCGTAGGGCAGACTCTAAGCTCAGCGAATTTTACGCCGAGATTGCCTCAGCAAACTTCGGCGCAGCTCGCGACAGTATCGACGAAGCGATAAAGCTTTGGCCCTCTAATGCGCGGTATTACGCGTGGAGAGGTTACTGCAAGAGCCAAAGTTTTCCTCCGCAGTGCCCTCGCAACAGATATACCGATAAAGGTCAGCAGGCATTGGATCGGGATTTGGTTCAGGATGCCATCGAAGACTACCGTCATGCGCTTGCGCTTAATCCTCGAGATGCCGTTGCGCACCACGATCTCGCGTGGCTTGATCATCTGCTGGGCGATGATGCCGCTGCTGAAGCAGACTGGCAGGAAGCGACGAATCTCGACCCCGATAATGCGGTGTTCCATCTCAGCTTCGGGATGTACCTGGAAGAAGACGGAAAAGGAGCAGCCGCGCGAGAACAATACGCACGGGCGATTGTACAATCGCCCTCGATTCTCGACTCACAGTTCTTCCTCAGGTACCGGACTCGCTCCTCGCAGACTGCGGATGCCATGGTTGCTGAAGTAACTGAGAACCTTGCATCGAAACTGCAGCACCAGAATGATCCGATATTAGAAGGGCGGCTGGGGAAGCTGTGCCTATACGGCGGAAATCTGGATCGTGCGAAAGAACTACTGGAAGACGCGGTGCAGCAACTGCCGAACTTGCCGCTGGTATGGTTCAATCTGGGAGAAGTTCATCGACTCCAAGGTGACCCTTCCGAGGCGACGCTCTGCTATCGCAGAGCTACCACCATCGATTCATCGCTGGCTCAAGCCTATCTGAGACTCGGCGAGCTCGAATTGGAGGCGGGGCATAAGAACGCCGCTTTTCAAGACCTGAACGTTGCGGTCCAGAAATGGCAACGTGTCAATCCGATTACAGCTGCACACAATAACCGGCTGTATGGCGGACCAACGCAGACGATCGACGACCTGTTGCCTACCACACTTGTTTGGTACGTTTCGCCGTGTGAAGTTTCGGCGGCATGGACGGCGCTCTCTAGACTTTTTCCCGAACGGCAGGAATACGCACGCAGAAGTCGCACTTGTGAGACATTGCCAGGTCCACACAAATTTCTTGATGTCGATTGAGGCGCGATTTATGAGGATAATGATTCGGATCGGTCACAAGCTGGCTGCCGCAGTGCTTCTTTTGTGTGCCTCTTCGTGGATGGCTGTAGCGCAGGCGCCTACAATTCATGCAGAGTTCACGAAACCAGACGCCGAGATCCCGGTGGCCCATTGGCAATTGGTGGGACCTTTTCGGTTTGCGGAGAAGGATCTACAAGTTTCCGAGCCCGATAAGCTGCCGGTCGGGCTGAATCACGATTATCTCTCCGAATTGGGGCAGAGGGAATCCGCTATTGACGCGGCAAGCTTTTCTTCGCTCAAGGCAACGCCGGATTGTGAGTTGACCACTGGCCCGATCTCGGCGAATTCAGACACCAACATCTTGGATCTCGCGACTGGAGGCAGGCGCTGCGAGTATGCAGTTGCATACGTAGCCGCTGTAATTGAGAGTCCGCGCGATCAGAGTATCGTGATAGCTGCGGGTGCAGACGATAACTTGAAGATGTGGATGAATGGCGAGGAAATATTGGCCGATCCTGTCGTCGTGCATCGCTTTATCAAGAAGTTTGGTCACGTAGCGGGGGCGAGTCTGAAGAAGGGCAATAATTTCCTGCTTGTAAAAGTGGGAAATCTGACTGGGGATTGGCGACTGATCGTAACCTTATTCCCTCATGATCGAGCTGTGGATCTGGCCCAGGAAAATGCGATAAACCCGATCCTCGTTGAGAGTGTTTTTCCAGCGCCAGCGCCACTTCAGTTGCACACTGACCTACTTTCGGCCACAGAGAGCGCGAAGGCGCAGATCACAGATGTACGCCATCAAGTGCTCGATGCCTGGAAGCTTGGCAGTACCAGGACAACGACGAAAGACATCAGCGCACTAGGAAAGAACATGGTTTATTTCTGTCGCGTCACCTCGGGCGACAGAACCATCGAGAGGCCGTTTTTCTACGGAGACATGGATACAGGTTTTGCAAAACTGAGAGAGCGGATCGAGAGTGCGAAGACTGATGACGATTTCGTAACAATGGCAATCCAGGCGCAATCGACTCGCCTGAAGCATTTGTTAGAACCAGAGAGCCGATCGAGTGAAGCTTGGGGCCAGAAGGTCGCGGCGTCATTCGCTGAACTAGAGCAAAATCTCAACTCCCTTGCACAGGGAAGCGAAGCATTCCGCCATGCCGCTGGTACCCACCTTCGCGGATACCGGTCTTCAGTTGACAACCAAGTCCTGAACTACTGGATTCACGTTCCCGAACAGGCGGAACAAAAAGGCAAGCCGATGCCATTGGTAGTTGTGCTTCCGTGGACGGCATTAGACAATCTGCCATTTCTCGAAAGTGCTCAGATCGCATCATTCGAGGAGGCAGAGCGCTATCGGATATTGGGCGATGAATATCAGTTCGGGGTTTTACAGGTGTGGGGCAGAGGAAAGAACCTCGGCGGGACTGCGATTTGGAAAACTGATGTGCTCGAAGCCATAGATGCAGCAAGCCGAGACTACGCGATTGACCAGAGCCGAATTTACTTGGTAGGTGACTGCGAAGGCGGTCGGCAAGCACTTTTGCTAGGGGAGCGGTACCCAAGTCGATTTGCAGGTATTGCTGTGGAAGGGCCAATCTCCATCATTCAGGGGCGGTCGCGGCACTTTGCGCCGTGGCTTCAGTATTCATCACCAATAGCTTCCGTAGCTAACTTGGCAAATACACCTGTTTTTATCAGTCACGAGGTCTATGGCCAGCCTCCAGCGCAGGAATCAGAGTTGTTCGTGAGCAGGGCGCGTGCCGCGGGCGTGGACGCGACCCTTGTGCGCACGACGAACGGATTTCATGGGTTCTCGCAAAATCCTATGGGAGTGAAGCGCTCGCTGTTTGAATTTCTAAAAAGAAAGCAGGTTACGTTCCCTCGGGGCAAACGCGTCGTTCAGTCGGATATGCCGAGGTTCGGGGCAGGACACGGGCCCATCGAGGATG
Source organism: Terriglobia bacterium (assembly GCA_020073385.1). Lineage (GTDB taxonomy): Bacteria > Acidobacteriota > Terriglobia > Terriglobales > Acidobacteriaceae > Sulfotelmatobacter. The sequence goes on from JAIQFH010000094.1 coordinate 15,936, forward strand.
CATTCGGGACGTCAGTTCTGGTAGTGGAAGGCACCACTGGCACAGCTAATCAGCATATGGCGGTTCATACTCTTACCGAGGAAGTACTCTCGGAATGGAAGCGAGCGTACTTCGTCGAGTGCCCGCGAAAACTAGACGTGGATGTCTCAGCGCTGGACATAGAGCGGCACAATCTGATCTTCATAGGCGACCGTGATACCAATACTTGGATTCAGCAAATGGCGACAACCCTTCCGGTCAGCGTGACGCAGGACCGAATCTCAATTGCTGGAAAAATCTATGAAGGCTCCCAACTCGGATACGAATTTATCTCTGCTAATTCCGTGAGTCCTGGCAAATATATCGTAGTCATTGGAATGAATCATTGGGGCCCGCTCAATGGATGGAAGATTCACCCATCTAAGGATGGGATTGCAGACTACATGATCTTTGATCTGCAGGGCCCTTCGGCAAAGCTCCGGGATGCCGGGTACTACGATGAGACGATTTGGAGCAAGTTAGTGGCGAGTCAGTGAACGTTTGCAATTTGTGCAGGTTGCATCGGTGGCCAATTCGCAACAATGCGCGCACGCTGTAACAATCCGCGCGTGTCAAAGTCGCACGGTTTCCCGTCTGGGCCAAGACTCTTTGCTTCACGATGGTTTTGATAGGAATCGAGCAGCATGTAGAAATTCTTGGGTAGCCTTTGGTTCAGAACCTCCAAGAGCACCGATGCTTTATCCGCCACGCTCCCGCAGCCAACGAGCAGTCGCGGCCAGACAAAATCTCAGACAGCTGCCGACGTGGAAGGATGGCAGCACCCCGCGCTTGGCGAGCTTGAATATGGTGACTCGAGATGTGGCGAAATAATGAGTGTCGCTTGTGACTACCAACCCATCTGGCCCATCCGCTCAAGGATGAGCGCGCTGTAGTTATTCATGCGCTCGGGCCGTCGCTTCAGCGGAGCCGGCAGAATCGCGGCCAGCCGTGCCGCCTGTTCCCGACCGATATTCCGAGCCGCGGTTCGGTCGTAATAACTGGACGTCGACTCTGCACCATAAATGCCAGGATCCCATTCGACCACGTTGAGGTAGATCTCCAAAATGCGTCGCTTGCCGAGGACGAATTCGGCCACTGGTACCAGTGTGAACTCCGCGCCCTTACGGAGGACTGAGCGGCCCGTCCCGAAGAATAGGTTTTTTACGAGTTGCTGCGTAATGGTGGACGCTCCGCGAGTGCGACCGCCTTCCAAATCGTCTTCGGCGGCGATCTGGATCTGGTGCCAATCGAACCCATGGTGCTGGTAGAAGCGCGCGTCCTCCGCGGCGATGACCGCATGTTGCAAGTTGGGCGAGACTTGGCTGAGCGGAACGAACTTGTAGCATTCGCGATACCGCGTCTGGTGAAGCCAGGCCTGCAAGCGGCGCTGCATGTGGACCGCGGTTGTCGGTGGGTCGATCCACCGGGCGAGCAGAAGGATCAGCGCGGCAATCGACCAAACAAGTACCACACCCATGACAAGCCACCGAACAAAGGACCGGAGAAATCCCTTGCGAAGCGGGGTCTTGGGGTGTGTGTCTGGCTTTTCCCTCACATCTTTCAGAATAATAGCCTGGGGTTGGGTGGTTATTGATGTGCCGCTGTAAGCCGCATTTTCCAAAACGACAGGCTGAATGCTACATCTTTCGCAACCAAGTCGCCACCGCTCGCGGATCAAACCGGACGCACGTGCCGACGCGAAATGAAGGGATTCTTCCAGCGCCCGCGCTTCAAGCTTGTTGAACCGGCAGAACGACGCAACGGTCGATCCCACCACAGTCTCATGCGCATGCAATTTGAAAACGCCCCCGGCTGGGCCAATGACTCTAGCCGCCGCGCTCCCGCAACCAACGAGCTACCGTCATCGGGCAAAAGCGTACGGAAGTGCCAATTTTGAAGGATGGCAGCCGGCCGGATTTCGCCATTTTGTAGAGACTGATAGACGAGACTGAGAGAATTTTGGACAGTTGTTGCGCAGTCATAGCGCCGCCTTCATGGTTCTCAATGCGCTCGACCACGCTTTGTCCATTCGAGAACACATGTGTGCCTTGTCGTTGATACGTGCGTCTGGAACTGGATTCGGCAGTCGCCAATGCTGCCGAGTGCTGAAATGTACGCCTCACAATTGATGACCTGCACTGTTCTCCTCCCCGGCAGATAACTCTCTTTCCTACAACAAATCACCAAAATCGAAAAATAAAAGTTCATGTAGAATTTGGAGTTGCGGCGCTCTTTCGGCATCTAGCCGTCAAGATTTCCCAGTTTCCGCGTGCTTTGTAACGCCGTAACGCTGTAACGCCAATTTTCCGATAAGCATTTAACTTTTATTTCTCCGTGAGTCAACCAAATCAAAATATTTTTTCTTAATGAGAGTCCCGTTACAGCGTTACATCCGTTACGTCCTCCTTCACGGTGATCCCGGTCCATACACGCCGCACCACACCACCCACTCTCTTGGGGACCGAGGCAACACCCGCATACGTTTTCAGTCGCCGCTGCAGCGGGTTCATCTCGATAAACGTGTCCGGCTGACCTATGTCGGTCACAAACTGGCTGTAGGCAAGTCGCAGGTCTTCACTCGTGGTGCAGCCAGACGGGCTAAAGGCGAGACGTTCTCGAATGAAACGCCCAACAACGTCGCCCTCCGCGAAAAGCTCCTTGCTGGCGTTCAGCACACACTGCGGTGGCTTGAGACCAATCTCGAGGAACTCACGTGCCGCAACCATCCAACGGTAGAGAATGCCTGGCGCTTCCTTGCGCATCTCGGGTTCGACGGTTGGATCTTCGCGCCCAAGGAAACTCGCCCGGAATGGCACGACTTGCGCACGGCCAAGCATCGCTGGGTCAGGCGAAATGATGGGCAGATGATTGGTGATGGTAACCAGCTTGTGGGACGGTTTCCGGTGTACTTCGTTCTGTCGCATCGCAGCTCCCACCAGTACGTCGCCGCCCGTGAAATATTTGACGCTGCTGGTCTCAATCTTTCTGCGCCCGGTTTCCTCGCCGGACTCTTCGACGAAGGCCACACGAGCACCCATCAGCTTGAACGCCGTGCGCTTCAGCGTGTTTTCTGCGCCCATCGCCTGTTCGGCAATCTCCGACCAACGAAGGTGCACAGCGAATTCGCCCAAAATCGACTCAATAACTCGCTCCAATGCACCTTTACCATTTCTGCCGCTGCCAACCCAGATGGGCCACACGTGCTCTAGGTACTCGCCGATGAGACAATAACCGCAAAAGCGGAGAATGTAGCCAATCCAATCATGGTCCGGCGCCTTGCCATTCTCATTGCTGAGTTCTCGTATGAACTTGTCGAAGACAGGCGTCGGCGTTTTCGGGTCAGGCATGACGTTTATTCGCCTAGTGATGTAGTCGCTATGCTCCATCGCGCGAATCTCTGCTGTGCGAATGTCCATCACTCGTCCATCTGGCAGCCCAAGCAAATAACCGTTCTGGTCGAACACCCGGCCGTAGTTGATTGGGGGCAAGAGGGTCTCTACCTGCTTCAACGTGGCCAACCGGAACTGGTGGGACTTCAGCTTGGACCGATAGTCGCGTTTGGGGTCGTCTGGCTCCGGCAGGTCCCAGCGCAGATGGTCACAGCATTCCCCGACATCGCGAAGGAGCAAGCGGTCGCCTGCATCGCCAACGGTCCATCTAGTGCCGACGAAAACCGCGCGCTGCCCCAAGTCATAGAGTTGGATGTGGTTTTTCGCTGCAGGCTCGTGCTCCTTGAAATACCGTGCCACGTCGGCGTGACTGCACTCCGAGGGCAACTGAGGCAGCGCATTGCCGTAAGCTGGTGTATCGGGATTCAGCGCAATGGCACGCTGTTTAAACTCATTCCACCCACGCTCTTCCTTCGTGCATTCCGAATGAAAGCACTTGTAGGAGTATCCCCATCCGCGCTCATATCCGACGCTGCTGGCAGTCTTGCAGGAATCGCTGTGATGCTCTTCACTCCATGGACATTCGACATCGAGGAAATAGCGCTGCCCGTTCTGACGCTCGCCGATGACAGCGACGTTGTTGTGCTCCAGAAATCCGCGTAGCCATTCGACCTTTGCCACGTCGTTTGCGGGAATCGTTGTGGTCGCTCGCTCCGGAACGTACCCGGCTGCGAGAGACACCAGTAGTTTGGCCGGGACAGGCTGAAGTGACTCAGGAGCATCGAGAATGCACGCCTGCCGATGGGGAAGCTCGGGGGTTGACGGTGCCTTTCTCGCCCAGGTCCCAGGCAACTTGCAAAGTCTGTTGGACTCGAAATTCCCTGTGTCAATGTGGGCTTCCGGCGTATCGAACTTCTCAGCGAGAGCCAGCAGCACTCCTCGCACGAGGTCTTCGCTCGATTGGTCATTCGGGAGGTTCAACCCGAAAATCACGTGATAGCCATTGCCGCTGTCGCACAGCATGGGTTGAGGCCACCCGAGTGAGATAAGGTAATCGTGGACTGCCAGAGCTTGCTTGTATGCCGCTGCCTTCTCCGACTCGCTGGCATTCCCGTACTCACGAATCGGGTCAATATCAATCAGCACGCGCTGGCGTCGTGCAATCCAGTCTTTCTTGCTGCGATTCGAGCGAACCAGAGGGCCATTGAGTGTTGCACCTTGCGGCACATAGCTCAGAGGGTTCAGTGAGTACCATGCCGCCGAGTATGTGTTGTCAGACGCAAGTGACGCGAGTGCTATCTGGTCGTCATCGAAGTAGGAAATATACAACTTGCCGTCCGAGCGTTTACATACAACTTCGTGGACACCCGAAAACAGTTTCATTGGAGGCCCACCAGTTGTGCCTGTACTTTGGGCTCGGGGGCCGACGGGGCAAATTCTGGTGCCCAGTGAACGCTTACATTGCGCCTGGTCTCCTCGTCATAGCGACTGACGTACTGCGGTACACCGTTGGGAAACCGACGGGTGCGTTGTCCGTAGCCGACGAACACGCGGACAATGGCACCGCTTTTTACAAGCTCTGAAAATCGCGCTGATATGCTGCCATCCTTGTGGTCCTGAATTTGCTTTTGTGCCTGGTTAATCGTGAGGCCGTCCCGCCCAGAGTCTCTCGTCATCCTGGCGACTCGTGCTCTCAGAGAGGCCGCCATCGGTTCTGATTTCTCGGCGCTCTCGATGCTCGTCGCAATGGCAGGCTTGCCTGCGTTTGTGTTAAAGCTGTCTCCGGCGAGGGCCGTGGTTGGCGTCGGTGTGTTTACCTGCCGAATATTCGTGCTATTCATGTGAGTGATTACCTCCAATTTCCCCTCCCTAATCCCGTATTATTCGATGGAAAGTCGTACTAGCATCGGCTAGCATTGTCTGTGGTAGTCTTGCAAGCACCTAAGCCCAGCAAAAGACAAGGGCTAACAGCCTCTCAGTGGCTCTACGGCGAGTACGTTTCGGCGAAAGCAAAACGCAATTGGCGACGCATGAAATCCGCCGAGTGGGGGATCATCTGCATCTGCAGGCAGGCCTGCGGAAGGCTTCGACCTCTGTGGTCACCACCTCCACAGCCCGAAGGCATCCTCGTCAAGCATCGTTATGCGACGTTCTTTTTCGACGCGAGACGAGACCGACTTAAATTTGCCGAACAATTTGTACGTGCCGAATTAAGGCGCCGCATGACACCAACCGAAGCGCGCTATATTGGCCGGCGATGTAAGTTGCGGCTCATTGATGAGATTCGTCTTGATACTCGCCGGGAGATGGGCTTTGGTCGTAAATCGAACGACGAGTATGCAACGGCTCTCCAGAGAGTAAAGCATCTGCCGGGAGACAAACTCTGGAAGCATATTAAATTCTTCTGTCCAACCTGGCGCGACGCAACGAACGCGGCCATTGCACGAGACTGGTACCGCTCAGAGGCTTGGATCAGAAAACTACGGCAAAAATCTGCCGCCCTTCTTTGGCCACTTGCAGAAACAGATGAGCAGCGGAGGGCGCTTGAGGTCCTCCGATTGAAACCGAAGGAACCAGTCAGACGAAGGTAGCCCTGCCGATTCCAATCTGGTTGGCGTTCTACCACGACTGTAAGTACCGTGAGCCTGGTTTCGCTGAGCTAGGTTCAGGCAATGTGGGACCCAACACTTGTTTATTTTGATACCGATAGCACCAGGCTTTTTCCGGATTCTGTAACCATCGATTTCGTCAACGCACACTGAGAAGGGAATTGTAGTAGACTTTGCCAGCCATGGATCAAAAGCCCGACGAGCAACCCCGCCTTACTTTTCATAGCTATTCTCAGCTGCCAGGCTGGGCGCACGCATTGGCGTCGGTCGGATTGAAGACTGAAGCGATTGTGCACAAATATTTCGGCGAGCATGAGTCCGTTGACAACGTGTTTAAGATGTACGACGCGCAGGATCTCTTACAACTCTCGGAAGCGCTGCGAAAGTGGAAAGATGACAACGCCGCCGAGCTTTTCGCTGGTATCGTGGGCATTGCTCAGCGGGGTACTGTGCTCAACATTCGAGCGACCGCTGGATGGGCTTTACTTCATGTGAATGATTCAGAAAGTGTGCTGGAATGTGTCAATACCGAAGCACCGCGAGAAGTTGAGATCATAAGAGTTCTTTCAAGGGTAGGTAGTCAAAAAATTGTCTTCGAGGCGACCTGGCGTCTTACGCTCAAGAGGGTTGTGCTCAAGAAATTGGCTGACGCTACTAATGCGAAGATTCTTGCCCACGAAGCAAGTTCACACCCTTTATCCGTCTCCAATCCAACGATTATAGAGACGCATTTCCTGTCGAATTCCAAAAACGAGACTTTCCTCGTTGAAGATTGGCTCCCAGAAGTGCTCTCGGACGCGTGGCCTTGCCCTGGAATCCAGCAGGCTGCGAATTTGTTGTATTGCCTGTTCGACGCGATCGCCGTTGTTCACTCGTTGGACCGGGTTCACGGAGATGTGAAACCGGACAACATCGGGAAGCAAGACGATCTTTTCATTTTGTTGGATTTTGGAATTTGTAGACCAGCAAAGGAGTTCACTAAGGAGACTACGGCAACAGGCAGCCTTCGAACAAGAGCGCCGGAGTTGTTATTGAATGACGCTTACATTGGTGATGCTACGAAGGTAGATATTTGGGCTATCGGTGCTACGGTCTTTAACTTCCTTGCGGGCCGCTTTCCGTTGATTGAAAGAGCGGAGAAGATTCCCCGCATTTCACAGCCCGACGAAAGACTTCTCTTTGAAAAGGAATTGGAACGCCGAGTCAGGGAAGAATGGGATAAGCGTGTTTATTTAAGTGACGTTGATGAACTAGTTCAGCCGATTCTCCGCTCTTGCTTGGAAAAGGACCCAGCCAAGAGGCCAAGTGCAAAAGAGCTAAAAGCCACTACAGAGCAGCAGCTTTCGATTTACCTCCGACGCGATCTCGGCCCCGGAAGCTTTGCGCCGGTCGATGAATTGCAGCAGCTTTACGACTTCCTTCCAAGCGCCGACATTTTAGCGCTGATGCCACCAGATGAGAGAACCCGGCTTAAGGACACTCTCCGGAGGTTGAAGCAGACCCCTGGTTTTGACGGTGTGCAGTTAAGAAGAATTGATAGTATCGAACATAGATTGAATGCCTAAAGGCCCAGTTCGGAGAGTACAAGACTCTGTCCACGGGTTAATGGAGTTCCGTGGGATGGAGACCTTGGCAATTGAACTTCTTCGCACTCCGGAGATTCAGCGGCTGAGGAAAATACGCCAACTGGGACTCTGCCATCTTGTTTTTCCAGGAGCAGAGCACTCTCGGCTTGCCCATTGCCTAGGCGCAGCTTGGATAGCGGTACTCTTTGGACGCCAATTAATTGACTCTACTCGCGGATTTCTTGTGCCGAACCTTCTGCCTAGCGTCGATTCCATTCGAGACCTGGCCGTTGCCGCGCTCTGTCATGATATAGGCCATGGCCCTCTGTCCCATGCATGGGAGCGAGAGATTATTGGGGAATCTTACGATTTCGATGGGTGGTCCAAAAAGCTTGGTCTCAGCACTACCGCCCGTCATCAACTCACGGGCGCGAGGTGGCATGAGCTAGTCACATTTGCCTTTTTGACTTGGCCTGACGGTCAACTGCATAGATTCTTGGAGCAGGGCGAAGCGCATTCGAGTGAAAGGATCGCCCATATGCTACGAGGTCGTTACTATTTAAGTTATCTCCCCCGACTGTTGTCGAGCGACGTGGATGTCGATCGAGCGGATTTCATCCGAAGGGATACTTACCAGACTGGCGTCGCGTATGGCCGCTATGACTTGGAATGGTTAATATCAACTTGCACTGTAGGCAAGAATGACACAGGCGAGTTAGTACTCGGTTTCGACGCCCGAAAGGCGCACAGGGTTATTGAACAATTCCTGATCGCAAGGCAAGCGTTATACGACACTGTTTACTATCACAAAACAGTACACTGCGCAGAAGGAATGGTGGGACTTTTTCTTAGGCGACTCAGGGACGTTGTCCAAGAAGGAGGACGCGTTCCTGCGGAAAACATGTTGCAGCCTTATATCAATGCAATGAAGAGAGAGGCGCTCGATCAAGAAGAGATCCTCAGGTTAGATGACTTCTCTTTATTCGTGTTAATAGATGCCATTGCTAGTAGTGCTGCAATTGACGCTACCGCGTCAGACTTAGGCAAACGGCTTTTGGCGCGAGATCTGTTTAAGCAAGTCCCTTGTAGCACGGCACAGATCGATGATTTTCTGAGTCAAAAGGACGGGTATCAAATTCTGGCTGATGTCATCAAGCCGTTCTGTAGGGGAAACCCCGACTACTACTACTTGGTTGATAAGGGCAGTTTCAGTATGTTTCACTTAAACAAGGCTGGCCAATCTTACCTTGTGAACCCTGATCGAACGGCTGTACCACTCAAAGATCATGATGGTTTCAAAAACCATCATAAGGAAACATCACGGTTTACAAGGCTTTTCACGCTTAGCGAAGCCGTGAAAGCGGTGTCGGACTGCCTCACCAGCCATGCCAGACATTAGCCAAACTCGATACTTCGTTCCGGCCAAGCCGCCGCGTGGCGTCAAGGTTGGGAAAGTTTGATACCAACCATGCCGAAAAGTGCCTAAAATTGACTACTGCTACTAACGGGAATTCGCTGAAGTCATTCGTTTTCAGTTGTTGTTCTGCAATCTGTTGGTTCCAGGTTCCACGTCGCCGCTGTCGCAGTGCACCACGGCGATTGAAATCTCCAAATTCGTTCTGCTGAAAGAGAAGTTCGGCTTGTGACACCGGTGTGACACAAAACCTGCCGAGATTGCCCAACCTGACATCTTTGACAAATAGTCAGTCGAGCAAATTCAACAAGTTACAGACTTAGCTGTCCGCGCGCGCTACGACTTGCGAATTCGGCTTACAGGTCCGGCATATGCTCAGTTTTCGAATGCATCTTGTACACCCTCTCCTCGGCGAAATTTCTGTAGCGGCGATCGTGCCGGCTGACTTTCGGTCAGGTGTTTTCCTGGGCAATCAACGGCGGGGCGGCGTGCGAAGTGTGTGCGCAACCACAGCCGTCGTCATCCCGGTTACCGACCTGCGGATTCCATTCGACTGCGGAAGAAGTTCTCCGTCGGCTTGTCCAGGAAATGCACGTAGCAGCCTTTCAATCCGTGACTGAGCAACACACGATAGCTATTTGTGACATTCTTCAAAAAAGCATCGGGCGACCTGCGCACAACAGTGTCTGCTGAAGCGGCCGGATCTGCTTTCCATGTTGCCAAATTGGCATCGTAGACCAGTCATTTCCGAAAATGACTCCTTCGTAGTCAAACTCGAATCCCTGCGCTGTGTATATGCAGCCCACCTGATTGATTCCACCTTGGTCATACGCCCACAGGCTCTCTTTGGGAATTCCCGGCGCGAGTTCCAGATGGGTGGCTAGTGTAGCCGAACAACACGGTAGCGTCCGAAGCTACAAATCCGGGTTTGACTTCCGGCCCGCCCACCAAGGCCTAAGCAGCTCGTAGGCAATCTAGGCAATACGAACTGGATGACAAATTCAGACTGACCATGCAGACTGCAAAGTTCGGGTTCGATCTGTCGATTGTTACTGTTTGGCTTAAGACCACCAGCGGGCGCAATCAGCCAATGCCTTTGACACTTCTCGTACACTCGCCTTGCCGCCCAAGTATCCGATCACGGGTGCGAAACGTGCCAATTCGAGCGCGAATTCTGGTCTCGGATGAGAGTCAATTATGGGCAGAGTCTTGCTCCACAAATCGAGGACATACCGTCGGGACAAGGATAAGACAGCGGGAATGACTTCCGCGATAGCGTCAGCTCTATCGCCCGCGCGCTCGCGTCCGGATGCAGTAATCATCGACAACCCAGCGTCAACGGCCTTTTGAATACAAAACACACGGTCTGACTCCGGTGCGTGTATGGCTAGGCTTGAATAAGCTTGAGCTGTACGAAGGTCGTCGCTGATCGTTGAGGCTATGTCCATGGCCGCATGCCAGCGACCCTTGGCAGCCAAGGCAGACGCCAGTCGCGCCCGTTCGCCTTGATAACTTCCTGACGACAAAACAGCACTCAGCTCCATGAGCAAGTCAGCCTCAGCATAAGTAGCAACTTGAGCAATAGGAATCACGCTGCGCTCGGGATTAGTTGTTGCCCATTCCCTGATTATTCGATGCGCCTTAATTTGATTGTCTCTTTCGAGGAGAGAGGCCAGCACGGTCATTGCCTTGGTGCGTACGGGTTCGTCAAGGTCGTGGATCAGTTGATAGGTACGGTTCTTACCGAGCAATGCCACACCGGAATATACAAGCTCGACGCCAATATGATCGCCAAACCGGGACTGAAACTGACGAATGCACCTTGCCGACATTTGTTCGCGTTCATCCCCTCGCAGGAGATCTACGAGCCTCGAGAAACCATTGGCTCGGTTGAGGCCCCAGAGCCCCTCGGCCCAACTGCAAAGCTCCCGCGTTACAAGCATACGAACAGGCGGTTCCAAGAATTTCGCCAGTGCGAGTCGCAAACGAACCAGTTCCTTCGTGTTTCCGACCGAACTCACGTAGAAATAGATTGTCGAGGCAACCTTGGGCTCCGGAGGGCAGTAGTCTGGTAGCCATCGGCAAACGGCCAACATGAAGCTTGGGTCGCCTAAGAAATCGACAAGTTTTTCCCACGCATTGCTTTCGTCATGCAAGGCTAAGGACCAACGAGCCAACCAAATTTCATGTTCATCAGCGATGCGCTGACACAACCGCCACGCGCGCTGCAACAATGCGGGGGACAGGACCGATGACATCAGGCCGCATGCGACGCTGGTTGATTCTGTTGGTAGTCGGCTAGCCCAATCTAGTGCTCGATCGCCTTCCCCCAACTTTGACAAAGCGGCGGTCATCACTTCTGCAGCATTGTAGTCTTGGTTACGCAGGGCCCGATCGATTTCGATGTCGAGTTGCGACACCGAGAGATAGTCGGCGATTGCTAGGAGCGCAGTGGTCCGCGTTCGTTCAGAAAATGACTCGATGATAGATAATGCCTCCTCCACGTTTCCGAGTGCAGCCCATCGGGCGGCGATAGCTCGTCCAGTACTGTCATCTTGAGGTAGTTGTTCTAACAGGAATTCCTCGGAGCCAACCGAAATGAGACTGATCCCCGCCTCGCTTCGTCCTTCGGCCACGTTATACTCCCTCTGTATGAATTCCTGACGGGTGTTTTCAGGAAGATGCAAGGCAATAGCCGCAGCCGCTTCAGCCCGCAACTTCTCCCCCTTCATTTGGAGGACTAGGATCGCCGCTTCTTGGGCCTGGGCACAATTGAGTTTTGGTGCCATCCCGACGAGCGCGGACCTTAGTGCTCCAGAGTCCTTGATCTCTCTGACCCAAACGAGTGCTTCGTCAACGAGATCCAACATTGTCATGCGCTCGCAGAGTGCCGCTAACGCACCATCCTGATTGATTTGGTTCTTGAAGGCACACAGGGCTGACCGCACCGATCGGATAGCGCCCTCGCTCAGAAGGGGCGCCATGCGCTGTATGCCGTAGGACCGAAAATCTTCGTCGGTGAGGGCCAGAATCCTGTCGAGTGCAAGTTGTTCCTCACCAAGTTCCACCCACCGCGGCAGTAGCCCGGTTAAGGCACGGGCCTTCTCATTTTCATCTTGAAACGCCATCACGTAAATAATGGCTTGCTCGAGCTGGTTGCGATTTAGGTATCTGGCAAACTGCTGCAATCGATAAGACTGGAAACGTTCTTCAGGCAGAGTCTTCGCGCGGCGGAGAGCCTCGTCCAGTGCCTGTTCTGACCACGGACTCATGGCCAGTTTCACGATCATGGCCAGTGTATCCATGTTTTGGGACATTCTTGAGATTTGGCTCGCGTGCTCTAGCGCACGAGCCGGTGACAACAGTCCAGCTTTGAAGAGCGCCTCGAATAGAGGTACGGGAATCTGATCAATGTGACTCTGCACCGACGACTGCATGACTGCGTAGCGCGTCATCCCACCCACGTCAGCGCTACTGCAAGTGTCGATTGCCTGCTCGGCCGCCGCCTGACAAAGTCGCATACCCTCGCGCAAGTCCGCGAGGTAGCCAGCAACCTGTTGCAGACGCTCTCGAACTTCGAACCAGACGTTCGTAGAATCCCGCTCGGCAATTAGTAGCTCATGAATATCCGCGACTCGCCCAGCTCGTTCGAGATGCCACAACAGGTGCTTGTGGATATAGCCGTCGTTCGGCAAGTGCGCCCAATCGTCGGCGCAATAGCTGGCGTAGGCTGCTAGTAGTTCTTGGTGTGCCTGTATGAACGAAATGTTAAGACCGCGAGGTGCGGGGCGCGTGAGAATCGTGCGCGAGAGGTCGCGAATCATGTCATGCATTTGATATGCCGTCGTAAGAGTAGAGTCGTTGTTGTGCGCTATCTGCCGAAGCAACAGGGCTTCGCTCCACAGCGCCTCAAGCCACAATTCAGCGGTGACGCTCGGTACCCGCCAAAGATTCGCGGCGACGCTGCCAGTGATGAGTACATCTTCGAAGAGAGTACTCAGAGCGAGGAACGCTCTCCAGAGTGATTCGCTGTCCGCGCGCAGGGCCTTCAGACTAACCTGCAACGACGCCTCTAGCTTTATGTCGCCTTTTATGCGGTCATGAGCATCCTCAAGCGCCTCAAGCCCTCTGGTTTCGCTCTCGAGATCTTGTGCAAGCTTCACCCACGCCAATCCGGCCTTTGCACGCACCGCTGCCAAGTGCAAGGCTAGTGGTACGTAACCGACTTCGGCAGCCACTAGGAGCGCTTGGACGCGTTCTCCATCCGGCATGCTGCGCGCCAAGCGAGTCTCGAATAGGGAAAGTGCTTCACCCTCGGACATAGCTGGCACCTCGCAAAGGGCGGCCTTGACTTTGTCCGCTACACTCCGGCGCCGCGTCGTGAGCAAGACGTGAGATCCCGGCCCGCCGGCCAAAAATGGAGAAACGTCTTCCGGAGACCAGACATCGTCAATGATGAGCAGACAAACTCGGCCTTCAAGCAGCTGAATGAGTTTTGCGGATGCGCTTGGTACCGGAAGCCGTTCCGCCGGATACCCGAGTGCCGAGAGCCACGAGATTAGGGCGCCAGCAATGTCAGGGGACTGTCCGAGAGTCGTCCACATCACCGCATCGGGGAATCGACTGCGAATAAATGGATCCGTGACGACATGAGCTACCAACGTGGTCTTACCGAAACCCGGACCGCCCTGCACAGCCGACAGGGGGAGGCCTTCCTTTACCGCGCCGCTCAACCGTCCGACCAGCCAGTCATATGCGGCGCTGCGACGCACGACGTTTTCCGGCGGCGCTGGAACTCCGTACCACAAGCGGCGCGATGGTGACAGCTGCGCCTGACGCATAGCCCACTGCGCGTTTTGGTAATGGTATTTCCTTTGTTCCTCGATCAAGTTTGGGAGAAGCTGCAGGATTAGCTCTGTGCGAACCGCCATTCCGCCGATGTCTTGGGTCGGATCCTTAGTGCGTTTCACCATTCCGCATACAGTGCCTGTACGGAGGTTAAGAACCGGGGCACCACTAAATCCCCCCAGGACTTGAGCATTTGTCATCTTGATTAGGTGATGGGAAGGTGAACCCGGTTTGTACCGGCTCGATCCCTCACAAACTGGGATCAGAGAATCGCCGCCGGGACGCTCTGGAGGATAGCCCCAGACGTACAGCTTGTCATGAATCTCGAATTCATTGCCCAGTAATACACAAGGGGCTTGCACTGGCTCGACGGTTACGAGGGCAACGTCAGGAAAGACGGTGGCGTTTTCACCAATCGGGCATGGTTCAGGAAAAATCTGCCTCAGGTTCCCTACCAGTTCAAAATCCTGTCCAAATACTTCAATGGGCTGGCCTTCAGCACGAGGCAATTGGAGAACATGCGCGCACGTAGCAATTAGGCCAGGCGCTACGAAGAACCCCGTGCCTGTATAAGGACCGCGACGGAGGCGTACCGTGCACTGCTCCAACCAGTGGAGCAAAGATCCGGAACTGGTTCCATCATTCACTAAGTCACCTTTTTCTCCCAGGTCAATGAGACCTTCACGTTGCCTTTGCCACTACCCTTCACTAGCAGCGAACTGAGCTTCCCGGGCTCAACCACTATCTCAAGACCGAATTCGATCTCGAACTTGGTGGGTGCCACCTTCTCAACCGATGATCGCAGTGTTTCAGAAATGCTTTCGATCGCTGGGCCAAGACTGTAAAGAGGAAGCGCTTCGACTATGCCTTCCTCCGCTACTACATCTTGCTCAGCCCCACCTGTAAGAGAGGTTGCTTCTACCTGCAATTCAAAACCATTCGGTAGAGTCGCACGAACGATTCGTAAGGATCTTTCCATTGTCCCTCCTATGGGGCATCATCTTATCGCAAGATCGAGAGGTTAGTAGATGCGGTCCGGCGGAGATTGTACTGCTCAAACTTTCCCAGGTCTGTTCGGTACCCCCAGTTGGGGTATTGACGGAGTCGGGGAATAATGCCAAAGTGATAACTGAGATCTAGCAATGATGCGCACACCCCATACCGATTGCTTACCGGCCACGTTTACGTGGCCAGGAGCGGGCAAAGGTACGTTCATGTAACCGGGGGCACATCAGCAGCGCATAGTCTTTCTGAGCCTCCGATACAAATCGGGGCCTTTGGTTTTTATGGCGTGTTTTCACCAACACGCAGACAGGATGCGGCGTCGTTTAACGGCCAGGATGCGGCCCTTTCAAGGCTGAGATGGGAGCTCGATTCTCCTCGCTGCTAACCTCCTTGTGAGTTGACGTGTGGGTGCACTGCCCATGAACCTAGGCGGTCTTCTTCCCCGCCTTCACTTTTGCCCACCGCGCCCTCTGCGCCGCTGCGATCTTCCTCCGCGCAGCTGCTGAGAGCGTTTCGACACGCGAAGATTAGGTTTGAGCTTGGCGAGGTTGGAATCGCAAACTCTATAAACAGTGTGCGCAATTTGACTCAGCGATCAAGCTGCCCTTAACATCGAGCCGCACTGATCCCATTGGCCCGATTAATTATCTCTGCGCGGAGCCCGCATGATTGGCCAGACCATTTCGCACTATCGCATCGTCGAGAAGCTCGGCGGTGGCGGGATGGGTGTGGTCTACAAAGCGGAGGACACCGAACTCGGCGGTTCGTCGCACTGAAGTTCCTTCCTGTTGACGTTGCCCAGAGTCCACAAGCCCTGGAGCGTCTCCGCCGTGAAGCACGTGCCGCCTCTGCCTTGAATCATCCGAATATCTGCACGATTTACGAGATTGGGAAGCAGGACCGTCAGTCCTTTCTTGTCATGGAGTTTCTGGATGGCGTCACGCTCAAGCACCGGATAGGCGGACGTCCTATCGACGGCGAATCCATTCTTTCGCTGGCCATCGAAATCGCCGATGCGCTCGATACCGCCCATGGTGCTGGCATTGTGCACCGCGACATCAAACCGGCCAACATTTTTGTAACCAAGCGGGGACATGCCAAGATCCTGGATTTTGGCTTGGCGAAGATAACTCAGCCCATCGGCACTCCCCCATCTGAAGCAACGCCGGATGGAAAGAAACTTCTCGTGGAGGGCGGCGTTCTCCGTTCAGAGCTCGTTCAATACGACCAACGATCGAGGCAGCTTGTTCCCTTCCTGTCCGGGATCTCGGCTAATTCTCTGGACTTCTCGCGAGATGGCAAATGGGTCGTTTATGTCTCTCAGCCTGACTTGGTGCTGTGGCGCAGCCGCATCGACGGTACTGAGCGCTTGCAACTCACCTCTCCCCCCGTGATCCCAATCGTGCCGCGCTGGTCTCCCGACGGAGCACAAATTGTGTACACCGATGCCCAACATGGCAGGCCCTGGAGAAATCTCCTCGTGTCCACGCAAGGTGGACCGGCCACTGAGATGTATCCCGAAAATGACTACCAGGTCGACCCCACCTGGTCGCCAGACGGCCATCAGATAGCTTACGGACGCACACCGTGGATACCCTATTCCACATCAGTAACTGATATTCGAATCTTCGACTTGGCAACCAAAAAAGTCACAGTTGTCCCGGGATCACAAGATCTTTTTGGTCCGCGTTGGTCGCCGGACGGTCAGCATATCCTGGGCGTTTCCACCGATGCCACTAAGGTCTTTTTGTTCAATGTCAAAACGCAGAAATGGTCGCCTTGGACTATCGTCTCGGGCGTCATGAACGCTCCGGCCTGGTCGCGAGATAGCGAATATTTGTACTTCGAGAATCAAGGCGGAGAGCAGCCCGGATATCGACGCATAAAAGTGGGCGAGAGTCGTTCTGAGTTTCTCTTCGATCTGAAAAATCTGCACCGCGACTGGTGGTCCGGTATCACCCCCGACAACGTCCCGCTCTTCGCCCGTGATATCAGCACCGACGAAATCTACGCCCTCGATGTCGACTTACCGTAGCAGTACGAATGTCCATCCCCAATTCTGGGATGCGCAAAATCTCTCAGACAATCAAGCCCTCTTCTTCGCCGCCTTCACCTTTGCCCATCGCGCCCGTTGCGCAGCGGCAATCTTCCTTCGCGCAGCTGCCGAGAGTGTCCGCTTACCTCGGATAGGAACAACCTTCGCCTTCTCCCGAACCTTTGCCCAACGCGCTCTTTGGGCAGCCGCGATCCTCGCCCGAGCTGACGCGGATAACTTTCTGGCGCCCGTCCCCTCGCGGTAGGTCTTGCCGAACGCTGCAAGCGCAGCGCCGATGCGATGAAGCTCCTTGGTCAGCCGATCTTGTTCCTTCTTTAGAAGACGGACCACTCCCGCCAAATTGGACATTGAGTTCCCCCTCGCGAGGGATTCTATCAAAGCGGCGTGATTTTGAACGTCGGTCTTGCATGGATCCAACCGAGTAACAGATTACTGTCCCTATGATTGTTCTTTTTTTCTTGCCCCAGTGCACCTCCGTCACCTTTCAGCGACGCAGGCCTCGGCCCTAGTCTTTCTACACAGCCATGACCTCAATCAACTCCCCTCAGCGTCAACGACGGCGGGACATCCGCTACCCTCTACATCTGCCGGTCTTAGTCAACCTAGCCGATAAGGAAATCCTTACCCGATCTGAGAATGTCAGCCTGGGTGGCATTCTGTTGTCCAGCGCCGTCACGATCCCGGAAGATTCTGCAGTAGGCGTGGATGTTGGAGTTGCGCATCCGAGCCAGCTTGGCACTCTATTGACTGCTCGCGGCAAAGTAGTTCGCGTGCAGACGAGACCCAGTGGAGATTTGGCCGTAGCCGTCCAATTGGAGCGTCCTTTCAAGATACCTCTCCAAAAGCTGAACAAAAGGTCCAGCTCCAAAGGAAAGGGATCACCGTTTCTCGAAGGAAGGCTTAGCAGCCCGTGGCGGAACTGCTTATGTTTCGTGACCTGTGACAAAGCCTGCGGCAACGCGAAGATGATCCGAGGCGCTGACTAACAGGGGCAGTAAATCGTCGGGCCAGTGAAATTGCGGTCATCAGGCACATCACAAAGCGCAAGAGTCGCGAAACTGCCTGTCCCGCACGATTTCTCAGTTCCCGCGGCGTTCCCGCTCCCAGCAATTTGCGCAG
>JAIQFH010000139.1 GCA_020073385.1 Terriglobia bacterium
TTGATGTCGACAGTCACGACAGCGCAGCAGTACCGCTCTAACCGGCGAACTCTCTCGGCACCCGCAGCGTGGACAACGAAAGCCATCCGGCCACCGCAGTTGCAACAGATACTCTCTGCAGGCCTCCTCACTCCGGAAGCGGACATCGAACTCCTTCAGGTTGCGAGGATAGTCTTCCATCCCCGCATACTAGGGATTGTGGTTTGGTGAGTCAAGCAGATACCCACCTAGCAAGAATATTTGAGGTCTGCGCCTATCAAGTCAGCGGGAAACCAATTGGGGAATTGGCCCTGCCAGACAGTGATGCACTGACGGAGCACTAGTGCCCACACGCTGGCGAAGGTCATAGTAACGATCCCCCATACTAACTTGAGAAGAGCACTAAGCGTCGCCGGCAAAGCCGCAACTGGAGTGAACTTGTATCGAGGTCTGAAACTGTACAGTAACAGTCTCCTTGCAGCGAACCGAAGCAGGATCCAGCCAAACGAGATGATTGTCCCAAACTCAAAAGCCAGCCATACAATCTCGGCAAGTGGAGCATGCCGCATTTCCAGCGCATGCATAAAGAACCACGTGGGCAACTTATGAGTCCAACCGGACAGTTCCGTTCCCGGTATTGTCGACACCGTTCCGTTGATTATCAGTGCCAGAACCAAAACAACAACATAGCTACCCACGATAGCGGTGCCTGATACGAGAGCCATCCATCCTAATGAATTGTCCATCCATATCGGCAGACGCGACTTACCAGGACTCAGGACTTCCTCAGGACTGAGGTGGTAACGTCTTTGAGCATGCACACCCGCACGTACAAGCCGGATCCCTAAGTAGCCTATGAAAGCTAGGCCCGGCAGGACGAACCCCAAATAGAACAATAGGGTACTCCCACGCCCCCATTCTCGCTCCTCTGTTATGAGAGCCGTTAAAGCAGCAATAAGACCAAAGGAAAAAAGAGAGAAGATCGTACCCAAAGCTACTTTTGCCCAACCGAAGGACAGTGCTTGCGTGCGGCGACTGGCAAGCACCGGCTGTACTAGCGCATCGTGGCTCAATTCGTAATAGGTGCACTCGGCGCGTCGATCGGTACGAAGTAGGCGACAGTCTACGAGATGCCGCAGTGCTTCCTTGGGCAGCTTGAGCTGCATCTGCACCTGGCGCTCATCCAGGCTGAGGCGCCGCCCCTCAGGACTTATTAGATATTCTTCACACAACCGCCGGGCCGCACTCTTCAAGGAGGCTCTCGGGAGAGAATTGATGGCATCTTCATAGAAATCTTCGAGGGTGTCTGCCATAGCGGCCTCGCCCCCGAGGTCTTCCAAGCTGTACTGCACCTGTTTGGCCGGGCCTTGCTGCGCGCCACGTGCTTGCCTCGCCGCTACGGTGCGCTCGATTCGCTGACAAATTAGCTGCAACTGAAACGGTTCCACATAGCGACCTGTGGTTCGACGCCAGCGAACAGCTGACTTTGTAAGATAGTCCAGAATCGCGGGCACGACCTCGGGTTTCAGTTGAAACGGTCGGGTGGCGAGGTTTGGGTCCTCAATCTCCGCCGGTCCAGTAATCGCGTCTGCGGCTTTGTCTCTGTCAAGCGGTGACAGGCGGAAGCGGTGGTCAAGGATTTGAGGAATTCGGTCGGAAGCTTCTTCCAGCAGCCCCAAGAAATCTTCGCGTAATGAGAGGACGACATGTATCAGTGGAGGTGTGCCACTCTTACTGGGGTCTCTTAGCGCCGACGCGGGAGGCACGCCACGAATCACATAGCTCAACTCCGACAGGAACTGGTCCCGTGCCTCCTCGGACTGGAGAATAAACAACTCTTCGAACTGATCGAGCACCAGCACCGGAGTAAGCAACAGGTCGCCCCGCCAGAACTGGACAGTTTTGAAGAAGCTCCATAGCGAAGTTCTGTCGCCTGGTACGTATTCCACCCTCTGCCGGAGTGCCTCGGCCCGTATGCTGTCGAGCACTGAGGCCAGAAGGTCGTGTTCGACATCGTTAACCCTTACAAAGAGGGGAACGCAACCTTGCGTGACCCTATCTTCCGAGGGCGCAGACTCTACATCGGGATCGCCCCGCAGCCGCGGCGCAACCCCGGCATTAAGCAACGAGGTCTTTCCAACACCTGACTTTGCATATACGACTACCAACCGACTGGCCAGTATCTGGTCGGTAAGCGCGACTGCGGCAGCCTTGCGTCCGAAGAAAGTGCGCCGGGCCAGTCCATCATCGCGAAAGGGCTGGACTCCCGGATAACGTAATGCAGTATCGCCCATGACTTCACCGGTTCCGAAGCTGGTACTCGCGCCGCATCGCAGAAATCACTTTGGAAAGTTGCTCGTCAAACGCTTCCGGTCTAAGGTCCATTTCGTTGTGCTTGCCAAGTTCGAAGACGCGATCCTCCTCGGTAATATCGCACGTGCGAAGCGGAATCAAGAACGAACCTCGTACCTGCAAAGCGCGACGGGAAGCCAACGCCACTTCTGTATTCACGTAGCTGTCGCTCTTCTTGCAAAAGGCCTTGCTGTAAATCACCAACGTGAAATCCGAGATCTCTAGTTCGTGTTCGATACGTTTGTCCCAGTCCTCTCCGCCGGCAAGGCATTCGCGATCGAGCCATGGTTCAAACTGCGATTTCTGTAACGCGACGAAGAGCCTGCTCGCGATCTCAGCGTCTTCGTGGGCATGACTGATGAACACCCGAGGACGGGGACCCAGAGGCGCGATCCTTCCTGCATATCCGCCCGCATCGTTGAGCCTGCCCGATATCTCGGCAAGGAACTCACCAACGTCGGTGTCCTCCAGTTCTACTCGGGTGCCCCGCTGATAGAACAGAATCATCTCTTCGCAATCCGACTTCAGAAGGCCGCGCAGGGGTTCAGCGGCGATAGCGGTGCCGTGCCCAAGTTCCCAAGCACGCAGAAGTATCTTCAGCAAAATTCGCAGGTCCCAGTGCCGGACTCCGAAACCGAGAAACAAGAAGCTCTGGTCTTGACGCTTGAGAGCACTCAGCAGGCTGTTAGGAAGTGGTGGCCGCTGGGAGGCCACCGCTATCACAAAGTCGAGAACATCGTTTTCGCTGAGCACTAATGATGAAGGCTCATCCGCATCGCCAAACAAGTGATAAACCAGCGGTGAAGTTGGTTCACCGCTAATCGCGAACTCGGGATTATCTGTCTTGTCGCCGCGCAAATGATATCGCTGCGATAAGGGCGTTTTCCCCGCTCCTCGAAGGGCCTGCAGGAGCAGATCATCCTGACACGTAGTAACAATTAGGGGAGATGGGTATCTGCTTCACTCACCCAACCCCTACAGATTGTGGTTTCGGGTTGGTTTTAACTCCAGGGTGAAGGATCCGAGCCAGGGGAACAGGCTCGACTACCAACGCTTGCTGCACGAGGCGGAAGAAGAGCTTGCCGCGGCTGGTTGATCTCCGCCGGTTAAATCGGAACGTAAACTCGTCCAGGTAGTAATCGAGATGCTTATG
>JAIQFH010000095.1 GCA_020073385.1 Terriglobia bacterium
GGCCTTTCCATCTCCGACGATTCTCTCTGGTGGTGGTCGGTCGGGTTCTCAAGATGCTCGGTTCGAGGTGAGTATCAGTCAATGAGATCGGCCCTGTGTGCTTCGGCACCGAGTCACCCATTACACGCTATGCCTCCTCGGATAACCAGAAATAGCGATAGGCCACGAGCCTCCGATAGAACTATGGTTGCCACTTAAGTATCCGTCTCGCTTGCCATGTCTCAAGACTCGATTGGCGTGTTCACCACTGGACGATGAAAGCTATAGGAATGGAAGACAACTCAGAAGCAAAACCTCTCGCGCAAAATCGAGAGGCACTCTGACAGTGAAGTGGGCTGGAGCTCGAGACAAAATCTTCTCGCCCTCCGGTCGAGGAAGAAGTTTTTTCTTGACATCCCTTTTTATAGAACTCATTGACGCTAAAGCTACCAGAGAATCCTCAGAAGACGCGGCACTGGGAGGTCAGAGTTGTCGACTCAGGAAGGCGGCAAAAAGAATGCCTGGGTGGACTATCCCCACGAAGTGCCCGTCTGCCCCATTCCAGTGGCGCAAAAATGAAGAACGCAACCCTAAGGCTACACAGCTTTGGCCGCGCTCCCATCCAGGCCTAATTCCTTCGCGATCGGCTTCAACGCTTCAATGCAGAAGCCGATGTGTTCGTCCAGATCAACGCCTAGGTCGGCAGCACCCTGGACAATATCTTCGCGGTTCACTTTGCGGGCGAAGGCTTTGTCTTTCATTCTTTTGCGCACCGATTTCACATCGACGTCTGCCAACGATTTGCTGGGCTTGATCAGGGCGACCGCGGTGATGAATCCGGCAAGTTCGTCGCAGGCGAAGAGAGCTTTCTCCAAGGGCGTGTCGCGAGTCACCCCGGTGTATTCGGCGTGCGACATGATGGCTCGGCGGATCAACTCGGGACATCCGCGTTCGGTAAGGATCTCATTGCCCCGATACGGATGGTCTTCGAGGCTCGGCCAGCGTTCATAGTCGAAGTCGTGGATCAGGCCGACGATTCCCCACAAGTTCTCGGCTTCTCCCGATCCATCGTCGTACTTCCTTGAGCAAGCGCGCATGCAGGCTTCGACGGCCAGGGCGTGCTTGCGCAAACTTTCAGACTGGGTGAATTCTGTCAGCAGGCTCCAGGCTGCTTCTCGGTTGATTCCATTCATGCTTCCGGTCACCTACGCTTCAAGTGTGATATTTCTTTGGTCCCAATCTTGACAACTTCTTTACAGACTAATTACAACTCCTAAGGCTTCTGGGGAGCATACTACAGGCAGCGAATTTCTCCAGGTTGTGGGGGCTTGGAGGGCCACAAGAAATGTACGACGACCACGAATATTTTTGGGTTGTTCTCTGCAAGAACCATCGATTTCACCACAAAGGCAACACTTCCTACTCGCACCAGATCGTGCTGGCCGAAACTGACGCCTTCTCGCCTCTTCCGATGCTGACTCAACAGGTCACTGTGCGTTGTGACGCATGTGGCGCGGAGTATACCTACAAGCCGACTGAGATATTGAGAGGCGAAATGGAGGCCGTGCCGGCTTTCGTTCCTCATCCCATGTTCAAGTGATGAGGACGACTCGGGCGCGCCGAATTACGATTCTTAAAACGGAGCACCGGAATCCAAGTAGTAAACAGCCCGCTTAATTCCGGGATTGAGCGGCGAATTGCCCGTCATCTCATGATTCTAGAGGCCAGATCCGGGCCGTCATACCGGTATTGCCGCGTTTCTTGTGCATTTTTCCCTTGACTTCCACAGGCTGGGTGGCTCAGATTGAGACTGCCCGCAGGAAGCTCCCCCAAGTCATTCCTGCTCTGTGGTCTAGGCTGTAAGGAGGGCCCGCTCTGGCACTCCCACAACCCGATGGCTACGACTCTTGCCCCGGTGGATTCACGGGAAGTCGTCCGTTGCGATCATTGCCTGTTAGTTCAGTTCCGCACATCTAATAACAATTGCCGGCGCTGTCACGCGTCCCTGGACGAGGAACCGGAGCCTGAACCGATCATGGTCGCGCCGCCGGTCATGATGCCGGTGCCGACCAACGGCCGCGGACATCTGAACCTGGCGACCTCGATCCGTTCGTTACGGCTGCGCAGCGGGCTCAGCCAGCGGCAACTTGCCGGACGTATGGCGGTACCGCGTACGTACGTGTCGAAAATCGAAAACGAGAAGGCCACGCCTACGCTGTCGTCCCTGGAACGGCTGGCGCGTGCACTGGAGGTTACTGTGCCCGAACTGCTCAGCGGCGGTGAACGCAGCCGTCAGGAAGAAGTCAGCGAACTGATGAAAGATCAGTTTATTGCCGAACTCTTGCCCTTTGTTTCGCAACTCAACGGGATGCAGATGTCGAGCATCCTGACGCAGGTGCGCGACCTGACGGTAAGACCGAGGAGAAGCGCGTAGAAACAAGTTTCAGAGTCTCAAGTTTTGAGTTTCAAGCGTTCAAAGTTTCGTGCCGATAGTGTTCTGTTCGGCACTCACGAGTTTTATCCGGGCGACCAGCCAACCCAGAGGGCCGGAACCAGCAATGGTTCCGGCTCTTTGTTTTCCGGCTCTGGACTCTCGTGGCCTTCGGGTTGCTTCGGCGCAGTGAATCCGAATTAGATTGATCAGCATCTATCTGGCATGAATTTGGAAAATCACAGTGGTGTCTCCTGGCGGGTTCTGGGTGCCTCCCACTTGGACGCAGCCTCGGAAAAGGAGAGCGTAAGCGGCAATCCGGCTGGCATTCAGCCAATTGCCGCATCGGATGGGCAGTTACTGGACGCATACTCCTCCGCGGTAACGAGCGCAGTGGAGAGGATTAGCCCTTCGGTCGTCCATATTGAAGTTCATCAGAAAGCTGGGCGGACGCGGTCCGGTGAGCCACGCGGGAGGCAGGGCGGCGGTTCGGGATTTGTCTTCACGCCCGATGGCCTGATCCTGACGAACAGCCACGTGGTGCATGACGCGGCACGAATTGCGGTGACTCTGGCGGACGGCCGGCACATGCCGGCGACGCTCATTGGAGAGGATCCGGCGAGCGACCTGGCAGTGATCCGGCTGGAACGGCCGCAATTCGACGAACCGGGCCCGGTCGCGGCTGACTTGGGAGATTCCCAGAAGCTGCGCGTGGGACAGATTGCCATTGCCATTGGCGCGCCGTATGGGTTCCAGTCGACTGTTACAGCCGGCGTGGTAAGCGCCCTGGGACGGTCGCTGCGTTCGTATTCCGGGCGGCTGATTGACGACGTGATCCAGACGGATGCGGCGCTCAATCCGGGCAACTCGGGTGGCCCGCTGGTGGATTCTGCGGGACGTGTGATCGGGGTCAACACGGCGACAATTTTGCCGGCGCAGGGTATCTGCTTTGCGATCGGGATCAATACGGCGAAGTTTGTCGCCAGCCGCTTGCTCCGGGATGGCAGGATTCGACGCAGCTTTGTGGGGATTTCGGGTCAGACGGTGCCGCTCCATAGGCGGATCGTGCGGTTTTACGATCTGCCGAAAGAGTCCGGAGCGCTCGTACAGTCGGTTGAAGAGAACAGCCCGGCGAAGCGGGCGGGACTGCGCGACGGCGACGTTATTGTTGAGCTTGAAGGCCAGCCCGTTGCTGGAGTGGATGATCTGCACCGTCTGCTGACGGAAGTGCGGGTGGGAGTGACTTCCTCACTCACCGTGCTGCGGTGGACGGAGAAGCTGGAGTTGAAGGTGGTGCCGGAGGAAGCGCGGTAGATTTCGTGTGGGCGCGGGTGCTCCCGCCCGCGGAGGCCTCAAAACAAGCGGGAGCTCCGCTCCCGGACAGCCGATGGCGGCTGTCTCCACATGATCTCTTTTCCTCCAGTGCGCTTTCCCGTGATCGCTCTTGTAGCTCATGCACGCCGCGGACGGGAGTGCCCGCGCCACACTGAACACACCCTTCTGTCATTGCATCCCCTTCCCTGCTGTGGTAGCCTCTAACTTGTGACCACTTTGCACGACAAAGTGCCTCAGGGCCTGGACCGCAAAGAATCCGAAGTTTATAAGCATCTGGATCTCGCAAGGCTCCCCAAGCACATCGCCATCATCATGGACGGCAACGGGCGCTGGGCGCGGCGGCGCCATATGCCGCGCGTGGCCGGGCACCGGGCCGGGGTGACGGCTGTGCGGTCAACCGTGGAGACGGCGGCGCGCATTCACGTTCCGGCGCTTACGCTTTATGCGTTCTCGGAAGAAAACTGGAAGAAGCGTCCGGCCAGCGAAGTCAGCTTCCTGATGTCGTTGCTCAGCCGCTATCTGAAGGCCGAAGTTCCTACGCTGAACAAGAACAATATTCGACTGGAGTACATCGGGCGGCAGCACGAGCTGCCTGCCGATGTGCAGGAACGTATGGGCTGGGCGCGAGAGGCTACCGCGCGCAACTCCGGCATGGTGCTGACCCTGGCGCTCAACTACAGTGCGCGCAGCGAACTGGTGGACGCGTTTCGATCGATGGTTACTGCCGCTTCGCAGAATGGCGGGATCGATCATCTGCGGATCGATGAGGACCTGGTTTCGCAGCACCTTTATACCCGGCACCTGCCCGATCCAGATCTTGTAGTGCGAACTTCAGGCGAGATGCGACTGAGCAACTTCCTGCTCTGGCAACTCGCTTATGCCGAGATCTACGTCACGCCCACTTTGTGGCCCGACTTTCGCGGCGTGCATCTGCTCGAGGGGATCGCGGAATATCAGAAACGGGAGCGGCGGTATGGGGGGCTCAACCACAACGACTCTCGGCAATCGGGAGAGATCTTAAAGGCGTAACCACAGAGTTCACCCTTCGACTTCGCTCAGGGCAGGCAGGGGTACACAGAGGAATACGTTCCTGTGCGAGACTCTGTGCCCTCAGTGGGTATAATTGCCCGTTCCTATCGAAGACTACTTCCCTTGCTCAAACGTATAGCTACGGCAGTCGTGCTGATTCCGATTGTGCTGGTGCTCATTCTACGAGCGCCCGTCTCGGTCCTGGCCGTTGTGGCCGGCATCGTGGCGCTGCTCACGATTCACGAGTTTCTCAAACTCACGGAATCTTATGGTATGCAGCCTCTTCGTATCCTGACCTGCATCTTCGCGGGAATCTTCTTCCTGCTTCTGGCGCTTAACTTCGGCAACGAGAAGCCGCTGCTCTCGACGGCGGTGTTCGTGTATTGCCTGGGATTTGCTGCGGCGATTGCGCCCTTTATCTTCCTCACGCGCGCAATGCGGAACGAGAACTTGAGCAGTGGATATCCCGCGGCCGCGGCGTCGGTATTCGCGTTCACCTATATCGCCCTGCCGATGGGAATGCTGGTGCAGCTCCGGCAGCAGTGGGCTGGCGCCTTTTATTTGCTGTATTTGCTGCTGGTGGTTTGGGCGGGAGACATTTTCGCCTACTTCGTCGGCAAGTCGATGGGGCGGCATCTGATGGCGCCGCGCATCAGTCCGAAGAAGACGTGGGAGGGAGCGGCCGCCTCGCTTCTGGCCAGCGTCGGCGTCGGATGGCTGTTGTTCCATTACGCCTTGCCGCTGAGTTCGGCCCTTTTGCGTGCCGGGCTGATCGAGCGGAGGGATGGCATGTTTGGGCTGGAGCAGCCGGCAATGGGCCCAATCATCCTGCTGACCGTGGTGCTCAACATTGCAGCGCAACTCGGGGATCTGGTCGAATCCCTGATCAAGCGCGGGGCGGGAGTCAAAGATTCAGGAGCGATTCTGCCGGGCCACGGCGGCATGCTCGACCGTATTGATGCCCTGCTCTTTGCAGCTCCGGTGCTGTGGTACTATGCGGCTTGGCGTGTGATGCAGTAACAAGATATTGGATTTAAAGCAGCCACCTCCCCTGAAGCCGCTTCATCCGGATAGTTCTCTCAATACAGGGAAACTGTCGAAATTTGACAATCTTCCGACAGAAGTTCTGTTGGCCTCACTTTTGCCCGATCAGGAAGAAGGGTGCCTGAAAACTCGGCCGGATGGAACTATACTAGATGGACACCATCGCATATGCATTCTCCGACGCCGTGGCGTGAACGTAGACGGTCTTCCGCGCGACATCATAGAAAAGGAGCAGGAATAGCTTGAGTTTGCCCGAACTTCATTGGCTGAATGGGCAATGGCCAGGAAAACTCGTCTTGGTGGCGCGTCCTCGCGGTGGGGACTGGCTCACCGATGAGATCGCCAATTGGAAACGGGAGGGTGTTCACGCCATCCTTTCCTTACTCACACCCGATGAGGAGCGCGACCTGGATCTTCGTGACGAGGCGTCTGAGGCCAGAAAGTTAGGCTTGGATTTTTATTCCTTTCCAATTGCGGACCGTCAAGTTCCAAAATCCGAGGCGAAGCTCGGCGAAGTGTTGGACAAAATGAATACCACGCTGTCGGATGGGCGAAATGTTTTGATTCACTGCCGCCAAGGAGTTGGGCGAAGCGGGCTGGTCGCGGCTTGTTTGCTCATTAAGAATGGCATGAGTCCTGGTGCAGCCGTTGAGGCAGTGTCGGCGGCACGCGGCGTTTCCGTGCCCGAGACGGCGGAACAACGAGAATGGATTGAGCGCTACTCTCCTGCCTTAACGAAATAGTATTTTGAGTTCGTTCTTACGATGATGAAACGTATAGCCATCCTGGGGTCGACCGGTTCGATCGGGCGCAGCACCTTGAGTGTCGCTGAGTCGTACCCAGACCGCTTCCAGATCGTGACTCTAGCAGCGGGGAGCAATCTGGACGCCGCATTCGAGCAGGCACGGCGCTGGACGCCGCGGGTGATCTCCGTGGCTGCGGACAAGGATGCGGAAGCGCTTCGCGCTCGATTGAAGAAGGAAGGGCTCAGCCAGATCGAGGTCGTTCACGGCGCGGCGGGAACGGTCCGCGTGGCGACGCATGCCGAGGTGGATTTCGTCGTGAGCGCGATTGTTGGAGTCGCCGGCCTCGAGGCGACCTATGAAGCGGTTCGCGCCGGAAAGACTCTGGGGCTCGCCAACAAGGAGTGCCTGGTCGCCGCGGGAGAATTGATCACGGCGGAAGCCCGCAAACGCGGAGTCGCGCTGCTGCCGATCGATAGCGAGCACAATGCGGTGCATCAGTGCATGCGAGGCGGGCGCATGGAGGAGGTCGAACGGGTCTGGCTTACGGCTTCAGGCGGGCCGTTCCGAAATACGCCGGCGTCGGAGTTTGCATCTATAACGGTGGAGCAGGCGCTGAATCATCCCACCTGGAAGATGGGGAAACGGATCACGATCGACTCGGCCACTCTTATGAATAAGGGGTTCGAGGTGATCGAAGCGTGCAGACTTTTTCACATGCCGCCCGCGAAAGTCGAGGTTATCGTCCATCCGCAGTCGACGATTCATTCCATGGTGGAGTTCGTGGATGGCAGTATACTTGCTCAGTTCTCAGTGACGGACATGCGGTTGCCGATTCTTTACGCGCTAACATATCCTGATCGGATAGAGTCGGATATGCGCTTTTCCGTCAGTGACTTGCGTCATCTGGACTTCGCCCCGCCGGACCTGAAAAAATTCCCTTGTCTGCGTTTGGCATACGAAGCGGTAGAGGCGAGCGGTGCCAAGACGGTCGCATTGAATGCGGCGGACGAGGTAGCGGTGGCATCCTTCCTCGAAGGTGAGATCAGGTTTGACCAGATTCCCAGGGTGATCGAAGACGTGCTGGCTGAAACTAATTCCGGCGCTCTGGAGTCTATTCAAGCGGTGCTTGCGGCCGACGCCGAAGCCCGTCGACTTGCCCGGGAGCGGGTGGCTGCAAGCAGGAAAATGGAACGGCCGCGGGCTACATCTTTTGTGTAATTTCGGAATCTAACGGGTGGGGAGTAACGTACTTCGAATATGTCTGACTTTCTGACTTCCGTCGTTGCGGTCATTGGCGTTCTGGGGTTCATGATTCTGATCCACGAGTTCGGCCACTACGCCGTGGCCAAGATGCTCGGGGTGCGGGTGGAGCAGTTCGCCATCGGATTCGGCAAGCGACTGGTTGGGTTCCGCAAGGGCGAGACCGACTACCGGATCAACGCCATCCCTCTGGGCGGCTATGTGAAGATGAGCGGTGAGAATCCCATGGATCAGCGCACAGATGATCCGCGGGAATTCATGAACCACTCGCGCTGGCACCGTTTCCTGATCGCAATCGCCGGCCCGGCAATGAACATTCTGCTGGCGATCTTCCTTTTGACGACGGTGTACATGGTCCACTACGAGTATCCAGTGTATCTGGATAAGCCGGCCGTCCTCGACGGAGTGAGACCGGGCTCCCCTGCGGCGCAGGCAGGCTTGCAGTCCGGGGATCGCATTGTGAAAGTCGACAACATTGAGAATCCGACATGGGAGCAGCTCCAGCCGCGGGAGTGGCTGAGCCCGAATCAACCTCTGACCGTTTCGGTGCAGCGCGGCACTCAGGTATTCGAAAAGACAATCGTTCCAAAGGCGGTCACCACTTCGGAGGTAGGTTCCGCTGGATGGTTTCCAGAAGACTCAGTAGTAGTCGGGCGAGTGGAACCCGATCTTCCAGCGGCCAAAGCTGGCATTAAGGAAAACGATCGGATTGTTGCCCTGAATGGGCAGCCCGTGCGCTCATTGGAAAGCGTGATCGACAGCTTGCAGCAGACGAAAGAACAGCCCATCGATCTGACGGTGCTGCGCAATGGCGAAACGGTGCGCCTCCGCTTGTCGCCGGTGCTGACGAAGACCGAGGATCCCAAAGAAAACCGCTATCGACTGGGTTTCTCTAACAAGGGCGAGATCAAGGTCACCACACTACCCTTCGCTAAAGCGCTGAGGCTCTCGCTTGAACGCAACCGTCAATACTCGATCATGATCCTGGAGCTGGCCAAGAAACTCGTGCAGAGGAAGATTTCCCTGCGCGCGGTTTCCGGTCCGATTGGAATCGCTCAAGAAGCGGGCTATGCGGCGCAGCAAAAGGGCTGGACTCCGCTGATGGAACTTACGGCTGGGATCAGCCTCAACCTCGGGATCTTCAATCTGCTGCCGATTCCGATTCTCGACGGCGGCGTGATTCTGTTCCTCGCGATCGAAGGACTGATGCGGCGCGACATCAGCATGAGCATTAAAGAACGCGTCTATCAGGCGGCGTTTGTGTTCCTGGTGCTGTTTGCGGTGATGGTCATCTACAACGACCTGATGAAGACCATTCCTGGCTTGGCGGATCGACTGCCTTAGAAGCCTCTAGAATGCCGGAAGCTGCATCGCCGTGAACAATTCGTAGTTGGGAAAAGGGCCGCTCCGGCCCTTTTCTGTTGCCTGCCTATGGGCATTCGTGATGCAAGGTTTTCGGCCGGGAACGCCACGGGGCTTCGTCTTCTGCATGACGATGTCTTCCCCAACGTGGCAAATCTCCCGAAACCGTTGTCATTCCGAAACGGCGTCAGCCGTTGAGGAATCTGCTGTCTGCTTGCACCATTTCCGCTGCCGGCGGAAAAGCAGATTCCTCGCTCCGGCTCGGAGTGACAAGGATTCTGGGTCTTGTCTTTTCCTCGTCTAAACGGATCTCAGCTTAAGCCGTCATGGAGCGCTTCGTCGTCTTGCCCGGGGGCAAAAGTCTCTTCGATCCAGGCTTGCAGACTGTTGGCCCAATCGGCCTTGATACCGGAAGCAGCGCAGTCCGCACATTGGCTGCGATCTGCTCCGGTTGGCGTCCTGCTGCCAGATCAGTGATGATCGTCGCCAGAATTCTGCCGACCAATTCCGCCGAGCGAGGAGACACGTGTGTCATCTGCGTGGGCTGATCTAGCCCATTGAAAGGATCGTCGTTGGTAACGCCGGCCGGCAGACTGTTAATCGCATTCTGGAAGTTCGGCCACGCGTTGGCCGGATCGTCGGACGTCAGGTTGCCGTAAAGTTGGGCGAAAGTTCCACCATCGCCCAGGTTGACCAGGGCAGGAGCGATCTGCGAGAGACCGTAACCCTGGCTGATCAGCCACGAAATGAACGCCACGCCGCAGCCTGTGCTGTCGGCACTTTGATCGGTGTTGTCAGTGTTGTTCACGAAATCCGGCATGCCATCGACGACCCACTGTGGGGCGGTAGCGAAATCGGCCAGCGCGTTGTTGCTGACGAAGGCGGCACACCAGCGCGATAATGCCTCGCCCGTGCTTTCCCCGCAAAGATTTCCGTTCATGGAGCACTCGCTCAGTTCGGCCTCGAATAGCGCCGATACGCGTACCGAGTTGCCAAAGGATGCGTCCACTTCGATGGCGGCGCCCGTGACGTAGTCGCAACCCATGTGGTCCGCGCCTCCAGTACCGTCGATGGCGCCATTCAAAGCGAAAACAATTACGCTGACCGGTCCGCCCGTTGTGCCAAAGACTCCGTCGTTGGCGTTCGCGACCCTATCAGCGTCATTGAGCAGATCTTGGGCGTTCTGCATGGCGGGGTCTCCGAGCGACGGATCCACGTAGACGGTCACACGTCCGCTCGGACTGGTTCCCACCAATTGCGACGTACCCTGATAGCTGGGCCATGCAGGCGCGGCTTGCGCATCTCGATTGATGTTAGTGACTGGTTTCTTTTCGGTGTGCGGTGGTTTGATGCGATGACTCATACGACGATCCCTCCACTGCGGACAGATTAAATCCTGAGGAGGGGAAGCGCTTGACCGGTAGTTCAGGGGGCCGGACTGAGTTCGATCCACAGAGGGCGTGACTCGCGGGGAGTCTTGAGGACGACGGGGGAAGAGGTGAACCGCCCCGCGGGCCCACGCAATGATGCCGAATTTCAAAACGACCAGAGTCCCGCATCAAGTTCTGGGGACAGGTAAACTAGTTGCTGCATGAGACGTCTGGCAGCGATCAAAGAACCCTTCCCGCGTGAACAGGCACTGGATAGAGGGCGGGAATCCTTTCGTACTCAAAGCTGGAGTGCGGCTGTGGCCGGACTGTCGGCTGCAGACCAACATGCGCCGCTCGATGCAATAGACCTGGTTGAACTGGCGCAAGCCTCTCTTCTCATCGGCAAGGAACGTGAGGGGCAGGAGACTCTGGCTCGCGCTCATCAGGCGTTCCTTGGTCTTGGCGAGGCCAAGAGTGCGGCGCGGTGCGCATTCTGGCTGGGCTTCCTGGCGCTGCTAAACGGTGAGCTGGCGCAGTCGAGTGGTTGGCTTTCGCGGGCCGAGCGACTCCTCGAGAACCATCCAGAGTGCGTCGAGAGAGGATATCTCTTCTTACCTGTCGGCTATCGCCTGGTGCACGACGGGGACGGCGTGAAAGCCCACGATGCCTTCGTCCAGGCAGGAGAAATCGGAGAACAGTTCGAGGACTCCGATCTGGTGGCTCTTGCGCTGCAGGGACAGGGGCGGTCATTGATTCGGCAGGGAGAGATCTCCCGGGGTGTGTCGTTGCTCGATGAAGCGATGGTCGCGGTCACGTCGGGCGAAGTTTCTCCTCTCACGGCGGGCGGAGTTTACTGCAGCGTGCTTGACGCTTGCGGCGAGATCTTCGACCTGCGCCGGGCACAGGAGTGGACATCGGCATTAGAGCAGTGGTGCGCCTCGCAGCCGGACGTAGTCCCCTACCGTGGTCAGTGCCTGGTGCGCCGGGCCGAGATTCTTCAGTTGCACGGGGCATGGGAAGAAGCACTGGAACAAGCGCGTCAGGCATGCGAGAAGCTTTCCCGGCCACCGAGAATGGAGGCCGGGACCGCCTTCTACCGCCTGGCGGAACTCCACCGGCTACGCGGGGAGTTTGCTCCGGCGGAGGAAGCCTATCGGGAAGCGGGCCGTTGGCTGCGGGCTCCTCAACCTGGGATGGCCCTATTGCGATTGGCGCAGGGACAAACGGAGGCTGCGAGTGCGGCCATCCGACGGGTCGCTGAGGAGGTACGAGAACTCGGCAATCGAGCTCGTGTTCTTGAGTGTTATGTGGAGATCGTGCTGGCGGCCGGGGACATCGCAGCGGCGCGTGCCGCTGCGGAGGAACTCGAGGGGATCGCGCACCAATTCGGAGCTCCCCTGGTCGACGCCATGGCGGCCCGGGCCACTGGCGCCGTGCTTCTCGCGGAGCATGACGCCAAGGGAGCACTGGCTCAGTTGCGGCGTTCCTGGGCCATCTGGGGTGAACTGGACGCGCCGTACGAAGCCGCTCGAACCCGAGTGTTGATGGCCTGTGCTTGTCATCAACAGGATGACTGCGACGCTGCGAAGATGGAACTGGAGTTGGCACGTGAAGTTTTCCAACGGCTGGGCGCCGCTCCCGACTTGGCACGTCTGGAAGTCCTTTCACGCCAGAAATCACGTTCGCACGAGAATCCGCTTACGACGCGTGAAGTAGAAGTCCTGAGGCTGGTCGCCTCGGGTAAGACGAATCGAGCGATCGCGATCAAGCTCGGCATCAGCGAGAAGACGGTCGCGCGGCACATCAGCAATATGTTCAACAAGCTCGACCTCTCGTCCCGCGCTGCTGCGACCGCCTTCGCTTACCAGAACAAACTCGTTTGATTCGTACATAGAATTACCCATCTGAAATTTCTTTTCTTAGTGCGCAGTTTGCCCGATGCGCCGAATCCCGAATCGCCCTAGGCTCATCCCATATGGAGGCAAGACCTATGAAGAGCCTATTTCGCGCAGAGCGCGTTCACACAATCGTCATCGGCGGTGGCCAGGCTGGGCTGTCTGTGGGGTATCACCTGGCGCAACGTGGAATCAACTTTCTGATCCTGGACGCCCATAACAGGATCGGAAATGCCTGGCGCAATCGATGGGATTCGCTGCGGTTGTTCACGCCTGCAGGCTACGTGGAGCTTCCCGGCATGCGCTATCCCGGCCGGGGTGATGCTTTCCCCACCAAGGACCAAATCGCAGACTACATCGAATCGTATGCAGAGCACTTCAAGTTGCCGGTACAAAGCGGCGTCAAAGTGGACAGACTATCGAAAGTGGGTGACCACTTCTTAGTCCAAGCCGGCAAGCTTCGATACGAAGCGGACAACGTGATTGTCGCCATGGCCAACTACCAGGTTCCGAAAGTTCCCGCATTCGCGAGCGATCTTGATGCCGGCATCGTTCAACTGCACTCACAGGATTACAGGAATCCGTCGCAGCTTCGGGACGGAGGAGTACTGGTTGTGGGGATGGGAAACTCTGGGGCTGACATTGCGATCGAGGTGGCGCAGAGTCACGCTACGTGGATCTCAGGGAAAGAGTCAGGCCACATTCCTTTTTCCATCGATACCTGGTTTGCCCGGTATATCGCATTCCGATTCGTGCGGTTCTTTGGTCATCACGTATTGACCTTAAGCACGCCTATGGGTCGGAGGGCTCGTCCGAGGTTGCTGACCCGAGCGGCACCGTTGATCCGAGTGAGACCTAAGGACCTGATCGACGCGGGCGTTGAACAGGTTGGGAGGGTCATCGGACTGGAGGATGGAAGACCTTTGCTGGAAGGCGGGCGTACGCTCGACGTGAAGAACGTGATCTGGTGTACGGGATTCGAGCCGGGATTCTCCTGGATCGACTTGCCCGTGTTCGGCGAAGATGGGCGTCCCGTACACGATCGTGGAGTTAGCAAAAAAGTGCCGGGGCTGTATTTCGTTGGGCTGCATTTTCAGTACGCGATGAGTTCGGCGACGTTGATCGGTATCGGCAGGGATGCTGAGTTTGTGGTCAACGCTCTGGAAACCAGAAGTCGATTGATGAAGAGTCGCCGTGGGCAAGTTCGATCGATGCAGGTGTCTTCCCTGGAAGCTCAGTCCGCCTGAGTTATGCAGGAATTTGGTCCGACCATTCGGGAAGGGGCGCGAACACCAGGTCAGGGGCGGGTCAGTCACTCGTCTGGTGATCAGAAGCGCCCTTTTCGCGTGATAAACTAGAAGTTCCAACTATGGCTACAATTCATCGCAGAAAGACCGTTACGGCCGTGGTCGGAGGTGTGCGCGTAGGGTCGGATGCACCGGTTGTGGTGCAATCGATGACCAACACCGACACCGCCGACATCCCCTCTACCGTGCAGCAGGTTGCCGCTTTGGCGCGGGCAGGGTCGGAACTGGTGCGCGTCACCGTGAACAACGACGATGCCGCCGCGGCCGTTCCACGGATCGTCGAGGAACTGGACAAGGTCGGTGTGCGCGTTCCAATCATTGGCGACTTCCACTACAACGGGCACGTTCTGCTGACCAAATATCCTGAGTGCGCCCGCGATCTGGCGAAGTACCGCATCAATCCCGGCAACGCCAGCATCGGCAAAGGTGGCGACTCGAACTTCCGCACCATGATTGAAGTGGCAGTGAAGTATCAGAAACCGGTGCGGATCGGCGTGAACTGGGGGTCGCTCGACCAGGTGCTGCTGACCCGCATGATGGATGAGAATTCCAAGCTGCCAGAACCGAAAGATGCGCGCGAAGTGACCATGGAGGCGATGGTGGTCAGCGCGCTGAACTCGGCGGAACTGGCGCAGAAGTATGGGCTGCGCCCCGACCAGATCATTCTGAGCGCAAAAGTCAGCGGAGTGCAGGATCTGATTGATGTTTATCGAGCACTTGCCGCGCGATGCAACTATCCGCTGCATCTGGGCCTCACCGAAGCCGGCATGGGCGCAAAGGGTGTCGTCGCATCGAGCGCCGCCATGGGCGTAGTTCTTCAGGAAGGCATCGGGGACACGATTCGCGTTTCGCTGACGCCGGCTCCGGGCGGTGATCGCACCGAAGAAGTACGAGTCGCGCAACAGATTCTGCAGTCGATGGGGATTCGCAGCTTCACTCCTCAGGTCACCGCCTGCCCCGGTTGCGGACGCACTACCAGCACCTTCTTCCAGGAAATGGCGGAACAGATTCAGACCTATCTACGCGAGCAGATGCCGACCTGGAAGGGCCAATACGTCGGTGTCGAAGAGATGAAGCTCGCCGTGATGGGCTGCGTGGTCAACGGTCCCGGAGAGTCAAAGCACGCCAACATCGGCATCTCCTTGCCCGGAACGTTCGAGGAGCCGAAAGCGCCCGTTTACGTCGATGGACGGCTGTTCACCACGCTGAAGGGTGACCGGATCGTGGCCGAGTTTATCGAGATCCTCGACGACTACGTGGACTCCCACTACGCAGCGAGAGACACCGCGAAAGAAGAAGTTCCCGCCAAGGTCTAGGTTCAACAAATTGTCATTTCGAGCGCCGCTTTTGGACTTGAGGAATCTGCTATTTCCAACCCACAACGGATTCCTCACTTCGTTCGGAATGACAACCGATTTTGGTTGTCACGACGTTCTGCAAAGCTCAACAAGATCGAGCGCGCTTTCGAAGATCACTGTCCCGCGAGCAGGAACACGGGACTCTGCGGTACCGGGTGATTCCCTGGCCCCGGTGGCGCCGCACTGAATGGTGTCACCAGATCAATTACCAGCCTATCGTCGGCGTTGGTTCCCTGAGAAAGTGTGTTGGTCGTGGTGCTAATGTCGGCAATGACGCCTGCATCGCAAATACTCACATAGACGTGGCTACTGTCGGCAGCCGCTGTGGCGAACATACGGAATCGTACTGAGTTCGGTGAATAGATCGGAGCCGGAGCGCAAGAGGTAACCTCCGGAAAGGCATACAGTCCGGTTACGAACGGCGGAGTGCTGAACAACGACAGCTCCGAGCCAAACATTGAGGAAGACGCAGCCCGGATCGTCAGACTGCCTGCATCGAAGACGGTGACCATCGGAATGATGCATGGGCCCGTCCCAATGTTCGGGTCGGAACAGGGCAACTGCCTCTGGTAGCTTGCCACATAAAACCGCGATCCATCTGGCAAGGCGGCCACCGACACCGGTATCACGGGCCCGCAAGTCGCTGGGGCCGCTGCGCACGGAGGTGCCGCTGGAATAATCAGCGCGCCTGGCGGATTGCCCGAGGGCGTCGCCAACGGTGTAGGTGAATCAGTGGTAGCGCTGAACACGTACACCAACCCGTTCGCATTAGCTGTGGCGGCTGGACTCGTGACATAAAGCCGATTCTTGCTCTTGTCGTACAGAATGTAGTTCGCGCCGACGCCCACCGGCTGAGGAGCGGACGCAACCGTGTTCGCCACGGTGCTGATCGTATACAGTTGCCCGTCTCCCTGCGTCACGACATAGACGAACTGGCCATCGGGGCGCGCCGCGATCCAACTCGGATTCACTCCAATCGGAATCGTCGCAATCGTGGACAGATCCACCGGGGAAAGATTCAGCACGGTCGCAGGGCCAATGCCGTCACCCTGGTTAGCCACATAGAGATTCAGGGCATTGGGAGTCTCGGCCATCAGGACCGGATGCGAACCCGGAGGCAAGTATTTGATATTGGCAACCGTATTGTTGCCTGTGTTCAGTGCCGCGACTGAATCTGTGCTGGCCAGGTTACAGTGGGCGCCGTTTTCCTGCCCGTAGTTCGCGACATAAACCGCGTTGCTCTGCGTTGTAGTCACAAAATCGGGCTGATACGAGCAGAAAGTAGGCAGCGGAACAGTAGCGGTTCCACCGGATGAGTTGGCCAGGCCGCTAATCGGATCGGTGTATTGAATAGTAGTTCCGGCAATCGAGGAAATCACGAAATTGCCGTCGTACCCTCCGATGCTGACGCCAGAAATAACGATGGGCCCGCCCACGCTGGCTTCTCCGATCGCCGCCGCCAAGGTGACCGTCACCAAGTTGCCTGATTCGCTGATCGCTGTGATGGCTGAACTCTGATTGGGCCCAACATTTGGCAGGGAGAATGTAACCGGGCTGCCGATGCCGCTGCTGAACGCGGGACTAAACGCTGTAATGACGTCGGGATCTCCATTCGTCACGCTGCCGGCGCTGGCCACGAAAATGCGGGAAGAATTCCCCAGAATCTCCATCGCCGCATGGGTCGGGTTGATGCCCATGTGCGCCACGCCGATGTTGCTGTCTCCAGAAACATCGATCTGCAACACGCTCCCTGGATTGGGCGCGACATTGGTGCTGATCCCGAAAACGGCATGGAAATTTGCCGGGTTCGGCGGGTTGTTGGCAATCGGGATCACCACGGGGCGGTACACCTCACCGCAAGACATCCAAAGCAGGGTTGCCACAGACATTGCGGCGAGCCAGCCCACACGTCGAAGACTCATCGGCACTCCGAGAGAGAATTCTGATGCGAAATCGGAATTAAGTATTGTAAAGGTTGCTGGGTTTGTGCGCTAGTGGCCTGTCGCAGTGAGTTCGTTACTGCGGACGCGGCGGGAGGGGTCGGAGTATTTCCACTGGATGGGGCGAGCATTGGCGGAGTAGGCATTGATGTAGCGGCGGAGTTTGCGAGCTAAGTCGGGAACCGAGGTGAAGATGCCCCGTGCGATGACCTCGCGTTCGATCTTGGCGAACCAGATCTCGACCTGATTGAGCCAGGACGAGTAAGTGGGCGTGAAGTG
>JAIQFH010000002.1 GCA_020073385.1 Terriglobia bacterium
TCAGTTTCTCCACCAGCTCCGCCAGTACTTCCTTGGCTTCTCGCTGCACTGGACGCCGAGCTTTCGCCCGCTTCGCTTTCTGTTCCTTCTTCATGGCAGACTTGCTATTCTTCTTCAAGGGTCGATCTCCTTATCCTTCGGGATTGCACTACGAGTGCTTTGATCACCGGTAGCTTAGCGCGATCCGTGATCGGGGATCGACCTTCTCATCCCATCTCAAAAGAGCGCTGACGGATCCGCGACTGCTTAGCGGAATCGGGAATGCGTATTCGGATGAGATTCTGCATGCGTCGCAGTTGTCGCCCGTCGCACTTACGACCAAGTTGAAGCCGGAAGAATGGGAGAGATTGTTTGCCGCGACTCGGAGTACTTTGAAGCTTTGGATCGACCGGTTGGGAGCAGAAGCGGAGAAGGAGTTTCCAGAAGGAGTAACCGCCTTTCGTCCGGATATGGCGGTGCATGGGCGCTATGGGCTGCCCTGTCCGCGTTGCGGAGACAAAGTGCTGCGGATTCGCTATGCGGACAAAGAGACGAACTACTGTGCACGGTGTCAGACAGGAGGCAAAGTTCTGGCGGATCGGAGTCTGTCGCGGCTGCTTGGTTCGGACTGGCCAAGAACTTTGGAAGAATTGGAGGCGCTGAAGAAGAAATAATGCCTACGCGCGCGGGGGCGAGACGCCCCCGCCACAGCGGCCGGGAGCCGACCCTACGAGGTTAGGGCAGGTTCAATACGGTTTTTTCCGGTACTACGATGTTTCGGCGCTCTCCCTGGTACCAATAGAGGATGCGAAGCACCTTGTGCACATGGGGATCTGGATCCAGTCCGAGGTGCTCGTTGTCCACGCGAGTATGAATCCGCCCGTCGTCAATCATGTGCCGTAAGCGCTCGGTGACATTTACGAAATGACCTTCGCTGCCGTAATAAGCACGCATGATGTGCAGGCCGCGCTCGCGGAATTCGTATCCCGCATCGGGATCGAGTTCCAGGTTGACCATGCTTTTTTCGGGGAAGGCGTACTCCTGGGTGTCTCCGTCCCAATGACGGATGCGAATGATCAAGTCCTTGGGCCGACCGGGCGCTGGATCGACGCCGAGCACCTGACGAGTAGCTTCAAACCGCAAGACTCCGTCGCGGATCATCGAGCGTACCTGTGGAGTTACATCCGCGCGGCGTCCGGGGACACCGAACTCAGCGGCCACTAGTGTGCCGCCCTGCGCCAGGGCTGAGCCGGCCAAAAGCAATGTACAGACGAGTCCGGTCAGTGTGGTTATCTGCCACTTTGTCATACGCCCTCCATCGTGTAAGAGATCGGCACTAACAATCAAAGCACAATCGCTTCACGTTAAGGAGTGAGATTAAGGGAACACGCTGATTGGGCGTTCGGGCAGGAGGTCGAGGGCTGTTCTGGTTCAACGTCGTGGATAAGAGTACCCACGGTGCGTGCTGTGTATGGAAACTCGTCTACTGCCCCGGTGCTTTGACGTTTGTAAGGTCCTTCGGAGGGCTATCGCCCTCCTCAGGATGACATCGCGAGGTTGCGGGCAAATGCCCTTACGGCAGCTGCACATCGGTTTTTTCGTCAACCACAATGTTCCGGCGATCTCCGCCAATGGTGTAGAGGATGCGCAAACGCTTGTGGACGCCGGGCGCGGGATCGCCACCCATGCTGTAGTTGTCGACGCGGAGATAAAGCCGGCCGTCATCTACCCGGCTGCGTAAAGCCTCGGTTACATTCATGAATTGCCCGTCGGCTCCGTAATACGCGCGCAGAATCTGCACCCCTCTCTCGCGGCGGTCGTAAGCCTGGTCGCGGCGTTCGTGGCGCTCGTGACGCTCGTGCTCTTCACGGCGGGCGTGCCAATCCGCGGGATCTAGTTCGATCCGTGCAACGCTGCGCTCCGGATAGCTATAGTCTCTGATATCGCCATCCCACTCACGCAAGCGGATGACCAGGACTTTGTTCTCGTGCGGTGCGGGATCGATCCCCAGATTAAAACGGGTGACTTCAAGCTGCAGCACGCCGTCATGGATGAAAGTTCGGACGCGTGCCGTCACGTCGACCTTGCGTCCCGGAACTCCCCACTCCGCGCCTACGAGTTCACCACCCTGCGCCAATGCCGAACCCGCCAGCAATAGCACGCAGGCGAAACCTGCCAATGCCCCGAGCCATGATTTCATGGATATCTCCTTCATTCTGAAATCATAGGATCCTGCGCGTACAGAATCACTGCACGAAAGGTCACACACCAATGGTTAGGAGTTGTGCAGTGGATTAGCTAGGCGATTGCATCTCGGCGATTACGGCATCGGCGAATTCTGAAGTGCCGGCCTGTCCGCCGATGTCGCGGGTCAGTTTCTCGCGGTGGCGGTAGACGCGCTCCAGGGCGTTGCGGATCTGAGTAGAAGCTTCGTACTCGCCTAGATGGCGCACCATCAAAAGAGCAGAGCGCAGCAGCGCCGTAGGATTGGCCAGATTCTTGCCGGCGATGTCGGGAGCCGAGCCGTGCACCGCTTCGAACACCGCGCACTCGTCGCCGAGGTTCGCGCTGGGAACAAATCCTAAACCGCCGACAAATGCAGCGCATAGGTCAGACAGGATGTCGCCGTAAAGGTTCTCCATGACCAGCATGTCGTACTGGTAGGGATTCATCACCAGTTGCATGCAGGTGTTGTCGACAATGTGCTCGGCGTAAGTGATCTCGGGATAGTCTTTCGCCACTGCGCGAGAGCAGCGCAGGAAGAGGCCATCGGACAGCTTCATGATGTTGGCTTTGTGGATGGCGTGAATCTTTTTGCGCTGGTTCTTGCGGGCATATTCGAAAGCGAACTTAGCGATGCGCGTGGAAGCCTTTTCGGTAATGACCTTCAGACTCTCGACCACACCCGGCACAACCTCGTGCTCAA
This sequence comes from Terriglobia bacterium, assembly GCA_020073385.1. Lineage (GTDB taxonomy): Bacteria > Acidobacteriota > Terriglobia > Terriglobales > Acidobacteriaceae > Sulfotelmatobacter. Next base: position 2,906 of record JAIQFH010000002.1, read on the forward strand.
GACCGGAGTAAAGACCTTCGGTGTTTTCGCGGACGATGATAAGGTCGACATCGGGATAGCGCGTGGGGATGTGCGGCAGGTTCCGAATCGGGCGGAAGTTAGCGTAAAGCTCAAATTTCTTTCGGAGCGCGACGTTGATGCTCGGAAAGCCGCCTCCCACGGGCGTTGTGACCGGGCCTTTCAGGCCGACGCGCGTGCGCTCCAGCGACGCAATGAGATCCTTGGGAATATATTCGCCGTACTTCTCGAAGGCTTCGGCGCCGACGGAGAAAGTTTCCCACTCGAACCTGATCCCGGTCGCTTCCAGAATGCGGACGACAGCGTTTGTAACCTCGGGGCCGATTCCGTCGCCGGGAATGAGGGTGACTTTATGACTCATGATCTTTGATTGTCGCTATCCAATTTTCGTCTTGACCAGATCCTTGAGTTCATTCATGAACTCTTTGACGTCCTTGAAATCGAGATACACCGAGGCAAATCGAACGTAGGCGACTTTGTCGTAGCGGCGGAGGCGGTTCATGATCAATTCTCCGAGTTCGCTCGTTTTCCGTTCGCGCTCGGGCGATTCCATAACGAACGACTCGGTCTCATTCACAATCTGTTCGAGCTTGCTAATCGGCACGGGGCGCTTCTCGCAGGCACGCAGCAGGCCGTTCAGAACCTTTTGCCGGTCGAATTTTTCGCGGCGGCCGTCTTTCTTGACCACCATGTAGGGAATCTCGTCGATGCGTTCGTAGGTGGTGAAGCGCTTGGAGCATTTGAGGCACTCGCGGCGACGCCGGATGGAATCGGCTTCCTTGCTCTCGCGCGAGTCCACTACCTTGTCATTCGCAAATCCACAGAAAGGACATTTCATGGCGCTGGCGGATCAGATACTCGAGGTGAGTCCCAAGCCTTCAGCGTTGCCACTTAGCAACGAGGCGAAAGGTCTCCCTGCTCTGACCGGTACAAAAATTGTAACAGTTGATGCGAACGGCAGCAGTGACGGTACAGTGACACCCGAGAGAATGACGAGGACGCAAAACGGCGCTCGCACCCCCTGCGGTACGAGCGCCAGTTTTCCCCCAAAGCCTCCCCGGTGACGGAAGGCTTGAAGTTCTCGATTCTTGGCTGCGGCTCCCCAAGCCGCATCAAGGATCTGTGAAGAAGTTTCCAGCACAGGCTCGCGCCTTTTGTCATCAGAATGTTTGCAATTTGTAAAAAGTGCTGGGCCAGGGCTCTTAGATCGGCGCTGTCGTAAACGCAAATGAGCCACTACGGCTGCTATCATGAAGGGCCCCGCAATTGTGCGTCTGACGCCAAATCTCGCGGTCCTGCTGTTGGCTCTGCCTGCTTTGGCCCAGAGCAACTCCGGAGAATTACATCTGAAGGTGCGGGATCCACACGGCACCGGGGTCAGGACGGTTGTTGAACTAATATGCGAGGCTAACGACTTCCACGACAATTTGGAGACTGACGACTCGGGAGTTCTTGTTGCCAAGCGGTTGCGCTTCGGCGTCTACTGGGCCCGGATTCAGCAGGCGGGATTCGCCCCGGCCTCGGCTCAAATCGAAGTCCGCTCAGCGATTCCTGTCGAGTATTCCATTGTGCTCACGCTTCCTTCCGTTAGCGCAACGGTGACGGTCGAAGCCTCACCGACGCTACTTGACCCTCACCGAGCGAATTCCGCCAACGAGATTGGTTCGGCAACGATCGAGACGCGTACAACCTCGCTGCCCGGACGTTCGCTGCAGGACCTGGTGAATTCGCAGCCGGGATGGCTTTATGAGGGAAATGCGGTGCTGCATCCGCGCGGGGCAGAGTATCAGACGCAATTTGTACTCGACGGAATCCCGCTGACCGACAACCGCTCGCCCGGCCTGGGTCCCGAGATTGATGCCGACGACGTAGATTCTCTGAGTGTCTACACCGCCGGGATTCCGGCTGAATTTGGACGCAAGATGGGCGGCGTCATCGAAGTGAATACGCTAAAAGAAGCTAAGCCGGGAATGCATGGGCGGTTGGATATTTCTGGCGGCAGCTTTGAAACGGCGGGGGCGTCCGGCCAGGTGCAATACGCCTGGAAAAAGAACACGCTGGGAGGAAGCGGCTCCGGGAGTACGACGAGTCATTATCTAAATCCTGTGGTGCCGGAGAATTTCACCAACCGGGGAACAACGGGCGACTTCGGGCTCCACTACGAGCGGGATCTCAGCGAGCATGATCGAGTCGGATTGATCGCGCGGCGCTCTCTCTCGCGGTTTCAGATTCCGAACGAGCAACTGCAGCAGGCGGCGGGCCAGCGGCAGGATGGGGACAACTTCGAAACGATCGGGATTGTGACTTATCAGCACTTGTTTTCGTCGAACGCTCTGGGCGCAGTTCGCGGGATGGTGCGCGACAATTCCAGCGATCTTTCCTCGAATCCCCAATCGACCCCGGTTGTCGCATTCCTCAATAACAGCTTCCGGGAGAGTTACTTCAACAGTTCTCTGTCGGTACATCATGGCCGGCAGGAGTGGAAGATAGGGCTTGAGTCGGACGCGCTTTTTCTGCATGAGAAGTTCCGGGATGTTATCACTGACCCGACAAGATTCGACCCCACGACCCCTGCGTCGTTTGCATTTGCGAACGATCGCCCTGATCTTGAACAGTCGGCCTACGTGCAGGATTTGATTCGCCTCGGTAACTGGACGGTGAGCGCGGGGCTGCGCTGGGACCACTATCAACTCCTGGTCAACCAGAACGCGGTCAGCCCGCGATTGTCAGTCGCGCGATACTTTCCGGCTGCAGGTCTCGTGATGCATGCCTCGTACGACCGCGTGTTCCAGACGCCTTCGGCGGAGAACATCCTGCTATCGAGTTCGGCGCAGGTGGTGTCACTCGATCCCAGCGTTTTGCGGTTGCCGGTGGAACCCTCGCATGGACAATACTTCGAGATCGGTGGCAGCAAGTCTCTGCTTGGTCAGGCTCGCTTTGACGTGAACTATTACCGGCGATATGCGAACAACTTCGCCGATGATGATCAGATTCTGAGTACAGCCGTAAGCTTTCCGATTGCCTTCAACAAAGCCATGATCTATGGGGCGGAAGGAAAGATTGAGATCCCGAAGTGGGGGCGGTTTTCGGGATACGCTAGTTATTCCTATATGGTCGGCAACGCCTGGTTCCCGGTCACCGGTGGACTGTTTCTAGGAGACGACGTGGTAAGCGCCGAAACCGAGCTGAGCGGACATTTTCCTGTTTCGCAGGATCAGCGCCATACTATGCGTGCCCACGTGCGCTACCAGGTGGTACCTCGAGTGTGGGTCGCGGGGTCGGCTGAATACGGCAGCGGTCTGCCGTTTGTGCTGGGCGCATTTACGAGTAACTATCAGCAGGCGGTAGCGCAATACGGACAAGCCGTGGTCGACCGCGTAGATTTTGCACACGGGCGGGTTCGGCCGTCACTGGATATCGGTGCTTCTGTTGGCGTTGAGTTGCACAAGAGCGATCACTTCACGACGAACATCCAGGCAGACGTTGCGGATCTGAACAACCGGCTGAACGTGATCGACTTCGGCGGATTGTTCTCAGGCAATGCGATCGCACCGCCGCGGAGTTACGCGCTCCGGCTTCAGACCTCGTTCTAGCGTCGCATCAGACTACGAAATACTTGGCTGCTGGATGATGGACCACGATCGCAGATGTACTTTGCTCGGGCTCGAGTAGGTATCCTGACGTGAGCCGCACGCCGACGTTTTCCTCAGGCTTGAGCAGTGCGAAGAGCTTGGTTTGATCTTCCAGGTTCGGACACGCGGGATAGCCGAAGGAATAGCGCGATCCGCGGTACTTCTGGTGGAAGAGATCACGGATTTCCGAAGCGTCTTCTCCGCCAATGCCCAATTCCTCGCGCATCTTCTTGTGATGGAATTCGGCAAGGGCTTCGGCCGTCTCGACGCTCAGACCATGGAGATATAGATACTTTGTGTATTCACCGCCTTCGAAGAGTCGCTGCGTTTCTAGGCTGGCCGCGGGGCCGATGGTGACGAGCGAGACTCCGAGCACGTCCATCTTGCCCGATGATTTGGGTGCGAAGAAGTCCGCGATAGCAAGCCGGCGGCCTTCTTTCTGGCGCGGGAAAGTAAAACGCAGCAGCTCAGGAAGTCCATCCTCCCAGCGGGTACCGCAAGGTCGCGCAGCCTGCGCTTTGGGCGGCTCGTACACGACTACATCATTGCCGTCACTCTGAGCGGGGAAGTATCCATAGACCACCGCGGGTGCGAACAAGCCGGACTCGAAGACCTCATCTTCTAGCTTGCGCAGGACCGGGCGGAATTTTTCTTCGACCAGTCGCAAGTAGTCCGCTTGCGATGCGGTTTTGAGTTGCCACTGATTCTTGAACAGCGCGGTCTCGTTGATGTAATTGAAAAGGTCGCGCAGGCTGTAGTCTTTCTTGACGCGTACGCCCCAGAACGGCGGCGTGGGGATATTCGGCGCATCGGTTACGACGGGGCTGCGCTCGGCGAAGACCGGGCCGGTTTCTTCATCCACCGCCGTGGCCTTCGCGTATTCTTTGACGGTGCGGCCCTCCGCGATTCGCGTGGCTCGCGCTCCGTCGGCAGTCGCCAGGTCCTCCATAATGTGCAAGCCCGCAAAGGCATCGTCGGCGTAGAAGACGCCGTTCGCGTATTCGCGGCGGAGATCGTCTTCGACGTACTTGCGCGTGAGCGCGGCGCCCCCACAAATGACAGGGAACGCCAGCTTTTGACGCTCAAGATCCTGAATCACGTACTTCATCTCGAGCGTTGATTTCACCAGGAGACCGCTCAGGCCGATGGCGTCCGCCTGATGCTCTTGTGCGGCACGGATAATCGAGTCACCCGGTTGCTTGATTCCGAGGTTGACGACCTTGAATCCGTTGTTCGACAGGATGATGTCAACAAGATTCTTGCCGATGTCGTGCACGTCGCCCTTCACGGTCGCAAGCACGATCGTGCCCTTCTGCGAGCCGGATCTCTTCTCCATCTTGGGCTCGAGATAAGCGACGGCCTGCTTCATGACTCCGGCGGAGTCGAGCACCGAAGGCAACTGCATCTTGCGTGCACCGAATAGGTCACCCACTGTCTTCATGCCATCGAGCAGGACGGTGTTGATCAGTTCCAGCGGGGAATAACTGGCGAGGGCATCTTCGAGCAAGGCCTCAAGCGACTTCTTGTGTTTGCCTTCGCCGACGGATTTCTCACCGTTGATGATGGCAAACTTCAGTTTGTCTTCCACCGAGAGCGTGTCGACGTGGGCCGTGGTCGAGGTCGCAGGCTTGCCCTTCGTGCCCGCGAAGTGGGCCATATAGACCTGCAAGGGATCGCCGGCCGATTCGTCGCGGTAGATCAGCTTGTGAGCGAGTTCGACTTCCTCGTGCGGGATCTTGTAGAGCGGATAAATCTTGGTGTAGTTGACAATGGCCATGTCGAGGCCATGGTTTACAGCTTCGTGCATGAAGACTGAGTTCAAGACGCGGCGCGGATAGGCGTCGAGGCCGAAAGAGATATTGCTTACGCCCAGAATCGTTTTGACCTGGGGCAATTCCTTCTTGATGCGCTCAACGGCTTTCAGCGTTTCAATTCCAGCCGTGCGGTACTCTTCCTGGCCGGTAGAGATGGGCAGCGTGAGTGCGTCGAAAATGAGGTCTGTCGAGTCGAGGCCGTATTTCTGCGTTGCAAGGTCGTGGATGCGGTGCGCGATCGCGACTTTCTTGTCGGAGGTCAGCGCCATGCCGTCTTCGTCAATCGTCAACGCGATGACGGCGGCGCCGTAACGCTTGGCCATCGGCAAGACTTTCGAAGTGCGCTTCTCGCCATCTTCGAGATTGATGGAGTTGATGATGGCGCGGCCCGGGATGCGCTTCAGCGCCTCTTCAACAACGTCAGCCTCGGTGGAATCGACCAGGATCGGCGCCGGAACTCGGGTAGCGATCTTTTCGAGGATTGAAGTGATGTACCCTTTCTCGTCTTCGCCGACGATGGCGCAGCACAAGTCGAGCATGTGCGAGCCTTCGTTCACCAACTTCTTGGCGAGCGCCAGGATCTCGTCATATTTCTTGCCCTGAACGAGCTTACGGAAATGATCGACCCGCGTGGTCGTATTCATCTCCTCGGCGACGATGAGTGGCTTGGGCTCCAGGTCCAGAGGAACGCTGGTGTAAGCGCTGGAGGCCGCGCCGACGCGTTTGACCTCGCGCTTGGCTGGTTCGACGCCAGAAACCGCGTCCACCACGGCTTTCAGGTGTTCAGGAGTCGTGCCGCAACAGCCGCCGACGATGCGGACACCGTAGTCCTGGACGAAGTGCTTGTGGTAGTCGGCCAGTTCGTGCGGAGAGAGATTGTAGACCGCTACGCCGCCGACATTCTGGGGCAGGCCCGCGTTGGGCAGCACGGATATATGCTTTGTCGAATTCAGCCCCAGATAGCGCACCGAATCGTTCATTTCCTTTGGACCGGTTGCGCAGTTAATTCCAATCACATCGATGTCGAAAGGCTCTAAAGCAGTCAGCGCGGCGCCGATTTCCGTGCCCAGGAGCATTGCTCCTCTTTCGTCCTGAAGAGTGACTTGAACCTGTAAGGGCAATCGCTTGCCCGATTTCTGCATGGCCTCGATTACACCGATAGTAGCGATCTTAACTTGCAACAAATCCTGCGCGGTCTCGATCAGCAGGATATCGACCCCACCCTCGATAAGTGCCAATGCCTGCTCTTCGTAGGCTGCCACCATGGCGTCAAAGCCAATGTGGCCGAGAGATGGCAGTTTCGTGGTTGGACCCATCGATCCCGCTACGAACCGTGGCCGATCCTTCGTCGAGAATTGTTGGGCTATTTCTTTGGCGAGTTGCGCGCCCTTCACATTAATCTCGTGAACGCGATCGCCTAGATTAAACTCTCCGAGGGCGACTCTGGATCCTTGAAATGTATCCGTCTCGACGACGTCGCAGCCCACGCGGAAAAAGTCCGCATGGATCTCGCGAATGACGTCGGGACGGCTCAGCACCAGCACTTCGTTGCAGTTCTCCCTGCCCCAGTAATCGTCCAGAGTGGGATTGCGCTTGTGGATGTTGGTGCCCATCGCGCCGTCGTAGATGACGACGCGTTCCTGTACGGTTTTTAAGAAGTCAGCCATGTTAGCTGCTAGCTCCTAGCTTCTAGCTCGAACTTTGCCTTGATCTGTGTTCATCCGCGTGAATCCGTGGCAACGAGAGTATGCTTCACATGCACGAACGCCGGTCGCGAATGGACCGGCGTGAGATCGATTGCAAAAAATCGTTCTGGAAGTTTAGCTCCCCGGCACCATTTCTGCCGGCGCCCCACCATTCACGTCGGCCTGATTGAATACGATGTTGGCTCCCATGTGTGCTGGCCGGGGGGCCAGCATTTGCTCCTTGCGGTACACAAGATTGGTGGCGTTGAAGGTCGCCAGTTCGAAGCCGTGGCCGTGCGTGATGGCGTCGGTCGGGCAGGCCTCGACACAGTATCCGCAAAAAATGCAGCGGTTGTAGTCGATGTTATAGACCTTGGCGTAACGCTCGGCGCCGCTGACGCGGTTCTGCGCCGTATTTTCCGCGGCTTCGATATAAATACAGTTCGAAGGACAAGCCGCCGCACAAAGGAAGCAGGCAACACACTTCTCCAGGCCGTTTTCGTCGCGTTGCAGCACGTGCGCGCCCCGGAAACGGGCTTCAATGCGGGCACCGCGCAGCGGGCCCTTTCCGTCAGGATAGTTTTCGACGATCGTGGGCCGGAACATCTCCGAAAAGGTGATGCTCATGCCCTTGGCGATCGCGGCAATGTTTCTCAGAACCGGCATGTCTTTGTCAGTATACCGAAAGAGATGCAGAACGTCGTGCTCGGGCGCGCCAAATGGGGATGAAAAGGGGTCGAGTTGCGCTCGACGGACAGCCGATGGCGGTTGTCGCCACATAGCCTCACTTCGTCGCCCCGCCTACGAGCTGTTGTAATGAACAACGAGGGGCCACATGAGGTGTCCACAGGTGCGCCACGCTTTGGGTCGAGCTTGTATCCTCAGATGGTGAGTCAGGAACAAAGAGAAACGGTCGTGACTGGTGTCGGACTATGTGCCGACTGCCGATTCGTACGGCGGATCGAGTCGGATCGTGGGTCCGTCTTCTACATGTGCCAACGATCCGCAACGGACCCGGGCTTTGCTAAGTATCCGCGACTGCCGGTGCTCCAGTGTGCTGGGTATGAGCCCGTAGATTCGGGCAATCCTTCCAAATAGTGTCCGGAAGGGGCGCGGAACGCCGCTCCTACCGTGATTCGTGTCACTGCGCACCCAGAAGCAATTGAGGAAGATAGGAAAGTTCTCTTTGGTTGTTTAGGACCTTAGGAGTGACTATGTTTCTGAAGATTGTTGCGGTCGGCGCGATCGGGTTATTTTTCGTTTGACTGATCGCTGTGCTCCAGGCGTGGAGCAAAAGCGCTGTTGCGGATCGAGCGATCGGAGTTGCCTTTCTGGCATTGTTTGGAGTCGCTGCAGGTTGGGGACTGAGGAGATTGGGCATATGGCGCTAAAGACGGCTGTCAAAGCGAAAAAGCAGGTTGGTACGGTTTCCCAAAATGCGTTCGCGGGTCAGGCAGAGAAGCCGACGCAGAAAGCAGTCGAGACCGCGTTAGGAAACAGTTGTGTTCTATGGAAACAGCTCGTCGCCGAACTGAAACAGGAACTAAAACTCGATGGCGAAGAGTGGAATTCGTCAGGGTTGAAATACGGCTGGTCATTTCGCCTGCAACTGAAGAAGCGCAATATCGTCTACCTCGGGCCACGCGCCGGAGCATTTGTGGCGGCCTTTATCCTGGGTGACAAAGCAGTTGCGGTTGCCCGGAAAAGCAAACTTCCCGCGTACGTGCTCAAGATGATTGCGGAAGCAAAACGCTATGGTGAGGGAACGCCCGTACGCATCGAGGTGAGTAGGCCCGAGGATCTGGGCCCGGTGAAAATCTTGGCGAAGATCAAGGTCGAGAACTAGTGCAGTGCGGCGGGAATAGTGATCGTTAAGTGTTGCGTCTCGGTCCGCGTGATCCCTGGTGTCCGGCGAGGAGGTCAAAGGCTTTAACCACAGAGGGCAGAGAGGATCACAGGGGAAACCGGGAGCTTATAAATGTCAATCTGTTTGACGCACTGCACTAGGAAGAGCTATTCCAGCCCTAACTCTTTCGCTAAGGCCTTCCACTTGCTGTCGACCAAGGCTTTCGTCTTTGCGTCCATCACAATCTCATCGGGCCAGCGGCGAGTGAAGCCTTCGCTCGCCCACTTGCGCGTGGCGTCAATGCCCATCTTCGAGCCGAAATCGGGCAGACGGCTAGCATGGTCGAGAGAATCGACCGGGCCAAGCGTGAATTGAATGTCGCGCTCTGGATCGATGTGGTTGAGGACCTTCAGCGTGACGTCTGCTAAGTCTTGTACGTCCACATCTTCATCCACCACCACGATGCATTTCGTGAACATCGCCTGGCCGAGCGACCAGATGGCGTTCATGACTTTGCGCGCCTGACCGGGATAGGACTTCTTGATCGACACGATCATCAGATTGTGGAACACGCCTTCGACCGGCATGTTGATGTCGACCAATTCAGGAATGGTGAGTTTCATCAATGGCAGGAAGATGCGCTCGACGGCTTTGCCCATGTACGCGTCTTCTTGAGGCGGTTTGCCGACGATGGTTGCGGCATAGATGGGATCTTTGCGGTGCGTGATGCAGGTGACGTGGAAGACAGGGTAGAGGTCTTCAAGCGAGTAGAAACCAGTGTGATCGCCGAAGGGACCTTCACTGCGGAGTTCGTCGAGATTGATGTAGCCCTCGAGCACGATTTCGCTGGTTGCCGGGACGTCGAGATCGACGGTCTCGCATTTGACCAGGTCGACCGGGGCTCCGCGGAGAAAACCGGCGACGAGATACTCCTCGATCTCGGGCGGGGCTGGAACGATCGAAGCGAACGTAACCACCGGGTCGGTGCCGATGGCGACTGCGACCTCCATTTTGCCGGAGGGACGGTCACCCTCCGCCAGAACGCTGCCGCCTGAACTCCGGGCCATGATGTCGACTGCTGCGCGGGAAGCGTTTGTGCCGGGGGCAGCCGGGCTTCGCCCTGGCTGGACAGCCGAGGCGGCTGTCCCTACCTGCTCCGACATCGCGCGGCGCATTCTTTCGCGGGCGTGTTCGGCAGCGTTCTTTTGCCGCTGCCAGTGCATGCCTGTGGTGCGCTCGTCGTAGACCTGCATTCTGTACATGCCAAGATTGCGCTTGCCCGACTTCGGATCGCGAGTGGTGACGCAGGGCAGGGTCATGAAGCGTCCGCCGTCTTTCGGCCAGCACTGAAGGATGGGGAAGTCGAGGAGCGAAAAGTTATCGCGCTTAATGACTTCTTTGCAGGGACCCGTAGGCACCGTGCGCGGAAAAAATTTTCCTGCCTCGGTCAGCAGCGGGAGCATCTTCAGCTTGTCGAGGAATCCCTGGGGAGATTTCATATCCATGAAGATGCGGATGCGGGCCGCAATCTCATCGTAGGATTTAACGCCGACCGACATTTTCATGCGCGCGTCTGAGCCGAACTGGTTGATCAGCAATTGAGAGCCGGGATGTCCCTTGACATTTTGGAACAGCAAGGCAGGGCCGCCACGGTTCCCTTTGGCGTCGCGGCTTTTCGAGACGCGGTCGGTAATTTCAGAGATCTCCAGGATGGGGTCGGCTTCGGTCTGGATGCGCTTCAGTTCGCCGGCGCGGTCGAGCGCTGCGATCCACTGGCGTAGGTCGTCAAAGGGCAAGGGATTCCTCTCAGGGTGACGGACGATTATAAGGGATTGGCTGCGGGGGAACTTCTTTGCCACGGATTTGCGCGGATCAACGCGGATAAATCAATCTGGGCATTCTTGCGCCATCTGGCGCGGACAAGTTCCATAGATCCTTCGCGAGACAAAAAGCGTCTCGCTCAGGATGACAAAGCTTTGGAGGCGCTATTTCCGTTGCTCCAGCTTCACGCTGGCCGTCACAGGCTGTCCATCACGAATTACCTTCACTTCGACTAAATCTCCGACCTTGCTGCGGCGTAGGGCGTCGGTGAAGTCGTAGAGGTTTTTGATCGGCTTGTCGCCGAACTGTACGAGGATGTCTCCTGCTTTCAGGCCTGCCTTGGCGGCGGGTGAATTCGGGCGGACGTCGGAGAACTTCACGCCATTTTCCACCTGCCCGAAATCGGGGACCGAGCCGAAATATGGACCGTATCCGCCGCCCCCTCCTCCCAGCGGTTTTTCTTCGGCCACGACCTGGAACGCAGGTGGCTGGTCAGTGTTTGCCAACTGCACCGCGACGCTCTCGACCATGTCGAGCAGGCGCGCCGCGGATGCGCCGTTAATCTTGTCCCAGGTGTCAGAGGGTTTGTGGTAGTCCGAATGGAGGCCTGAAAAGAAGAACAGCACCGGAATCTTCTTGGTGACGAAAGAAGTGTGATCGCTGGAAGAGTAGCCTCCCGCGGAATATTCAATCTTAAATGGCGCTTCCTTCTGGGCCTGCTCGAGTACCGGCTTAAATGTCGACCCGGTGCCCACGCCGCCGATGTAAACCTTGTCGTCTTTGATCCGGCCGATCATGTCCATGTTAATCATGGCCACGGCTTTGGCGAGGGGACGGGTCGGCTCCTTCACCCACTCGGCGGAGCCTAGAAGGCCGAGTTCTTCGCCGGCGAAGTCCATGAAGAGGATACTGCGTTTGAGTTTCCCGCGCTGGGGAGCCAGAAGGCGTGCCAGTTCGAGAACTCCCGCGGTGCCGCTGGCGTTGTCATCGGCTCCGGGATGAATTTGGCCGATCTGTGACGGCGCAAGTGAGTCGAAGTTGCCGCGGCCGAGATGGTCGTAGTGTGCCCCGATGATGACGTACTCGTCGGTCTGTCCAGGCAACCATGCCAGAACGTTATCAATCGTTGCTCGAGTGGTTTCGATGTCGATGTTCAGGGAAAGATGGAGCGTATTGGGGAAATCAAAGGAAGCTGGCTTGGTGCTGGAGTTGATCTGCTCCTGAACATCTTTGAGTGTTTTTCCCGCCGCCTGGAACCAAGCGTCGGCGACTGCGTTTTTCACCTGCACCATGACGACACCGACATTCTCCGGGCCGCTCACGCTGCCGAAGCGGGTCAGCAAGTCTTCTTCACCATCACCCAGCTTACCGTTAATGACCACCAGAGCCTTCGCGCCATGGTTGCGCGCATTGATCGCTTTAGTGATGAGCTGCGAGTGCTGCGTCAACCCGTGATTGCCAGTCTTGGCAGCGAATCCGGAGGGTTCGTAGCGGAGAACAACGACGATTTTGTCTTTCACGTCGAGTCCGGCGTAGTCGTCGTAATGAAACTCGTCGGCAGTGGCCCCGTATCCCGCGAACACAACTGGGGCGGCTACCTGCCCGGAGGCCGAGAAGCTGAAAGGCACGAAATCTTGTTCGATCTTGAGCTCCTGTTTTTTGTCGGCGGTTTGCGCCGCGCAGCGATTGTCGGACTTCAGTTTCGCACCGGTGACGACGCTGAACGGTTGCGTGTATCCCTTCACCCCTGCGGGCTCAATATGGAGTTCTTTGTAGCGCTTCTCGATAAGATGCTCGGCGCGAATCAGGCCCCTCGACCCGGCGCCGCGACCTTCCATTTCCGGGGACGCCAACGCCTTGATATCGGCGACGTATCGGTTGGGGTCGGCCTGCGGCGCGGACGACGCCGCCACCAGGGCTGCGGCAACGGCGAGAATTGCGAACAGCCGGTTGATACGAGTCAACATTTTGGAGTTCCCCTGGAACCCGAAAATCGTATGGGCGCGGGAAACGTGTGTCAATCGTTCGGGTAAAGCTTCTTCTGGCAATCGGGACAAATACCGTGACTGAAATCCGCCTCGGTGTGATTGCGGATATAGATCTCAAGGACGTGCCACTTACCCACTTCATCGCGGATCTTCTTGCAGGAGGCGCAGATAGGTAAAAGTCCGCTGAGACTCTTTACCTTCGCCAAAGCGTCCTGCAGTTCCCCAATCAGCTGCTCCCGCTCATGCTCGGCGGTCTTGCGTTCGCCGATGTCGCGAATGATCAGACAGGTTCTGGAGTGGCCTTCGGCATCGAGAAAGATCACAGAAGACATCTCGACAGGGAAGAGAGTCCCGTTTTTGCGCCGCGCCGTCAATTCGCCGTGAGCTCGTCCTGTCCGCTGCCGCTCCGCCAGCAATACGGCCATGCGCGGGTCGGAATTGTCCATCAGGCCCGCGCGGCCAGCGTTAATGATCTCCTCCCGCGATCGTTCGAACATTCGGCAGGCGGCAGGATTCGCGTCCAGGATCGCGCCATCGGGCGCGGTGAACATCATTCCATCCATTCCGTGTTCGAACAACTGGTGATACGGCGTTTCGTCGTTGGAAAGGGAATTCCCTATGGGACTTGTTGTAGTCAATGTCATCAGTTTGCGGAGAGCCTTAAGCATATCGCGACGCCCAAGCGACGCGACAGCTCTGTTACGTGTGTTGTGATTGTAGTGAACTAAGGTTGCTGGAGCAAATAACCTGGAAGGGTCGTGCCCACTCGAACTCTTATGCGGTCAACTGCAAGACTGTTGTCTCAACCTCCTTCCAGGCCGTGCTGCGCGGGTCGATGAGGTCCATATGGTGGGCGCCGGCAATCTCGAGCAAGTGGGCATCCTCTTTCTTTGCGCCAGTTCGCTTTCGCTTGAAGTCGACATAGTCACGGCTGAATGCGGGAGGCACATCGTCGTCGGACGTGCCGTGAATCATCCACTGGCTGGCCTTCACGATGGAAAGCTGCATGGGATCGGCTTCGCGATAATGATCCGGGACCTCGTCTGGTGTACCGCGGAGGAACTCAACCACCGCGTCATGGCTGAGATGAAGTTGGTAGGCGCGTTGCAGGTCCACCACTCCGGCCAGGGAGATTACCGCCGTCACGTGGGGTTCGTGGGAGGCCAGACAGAGTGCTAACTGGCCTCCTGCGGAGTGTCCCATGACCACGACTTTTTGGGCGTCGAAATTGTGCTTCTGTGCGTTTTGGATCAGAAACTGGTAGGCGGAGCGAATATCTTCGAAGGTGCCGGGCCAGGCGCCGCCGTCATTTCCGACGCGGCGGTATTCGAGGTTGGCGGTGGCTAGTCCCTTCGCGGTCAGCGCTGCGCACAGATGCCCCGCATGATCGAGATTGTATTTCGCGCGCCAGAATCCACCGTGGATGTTGATCGCTAACGGGTGGGGCTTGCTTTTGCCTGCAGGCAGGCGCAGGTCTATGAACTGATTGGGGTCCGACCCGTAGGTGAGCCGCAGGTCGGCCGGAGGCGGTTGCCGGGAAAGGACATCTTCAGACATCGAAAATCTTCACCACAGAGGGCACAGAGTAACACAGGGACCTTCCCGAGGACTCTGCGTCGTGATCAGTCTTATTCGTATCGCAATGCCTCGATCGGGTCGAGATTCGCGGCGCGCAGCGCGGGCACCATGCCGCTGATCACCCCCACCACCGCGAGAATGGTGGTCGCCACCACAAGGATCATTGGAGAAACGATTAGCCGAATGTCGGCAGCTTCGGCGTGCTTGGCCAGAGCGCTATAGAAGGTAATCCGTCCGGCCATGATCGAAACCGCGTAAGAGAGGAGAATCCCGAAGAATCCGCCCACCGCGGTGATGACCATCGCTTCGGCCAGGAATTGAAAAAGAATGTGGTGCCGCCTCGCGCCTAGCGCTTTTTCCACGCCAATCTCACGGGTCCGCTGCGTCACCGAGACCAGCATGATGTTCATCAGTCCGACGCCGCCAATCCCCAGGGTCACGCTTCCGATGAATGCCAGCAAGACTTTCAGGGCCATGGTGATGATGCCGAATTGTGAAAGCTGCTTCTGGGCATCGAAGACAAAGATGGCGCGATGGTCGTCGGGCTTGAAGTTGTGTGCGGTCGCCAAGGTGTCACGGATTGTCTGATCCATCTTTTCGTGGTCGAGCCCCAACGAGTCGAGCCAGATTCCGTCCAGGTAATGATTGTCTTTCACGACATCCATTGAGTTGTAGGGGACATAAATAACCCGGTTATTGTCGTTGTCCCCCTGTTGCATGCGTGGCGCGCCCACGCCGATGACCTCAAAGCTGACGCCGTCAATGCGTATGCGTTCGCCGACGGCGGGCATTCCCGAAAACAGTTTGTCTTTCGCTTCCGATGCGATTACCGCGACTAGTCCGTGTTGCATGCTGTCTGCATCGTCGAGGAACCGGCCCTCCGCGAGGTCGAGATTCCAAATAGACTGAATGGCGGGATCGAGGCCCATCACTTGAAACGTAAAAGAACGATTGTTGTTCTGGACCGTCGACTGCTTCTGCAACATGCGCACCACATGCTTGCACAGAGGAAGATTGTTGCGCAGCAGTTCGATATCGTCGTTGGTGAAACGGACCTGCACCCCGGCCTTGTTGCCTCCCGCCTGCTGCGAAGTGCGTCCCGGAAACACACCCACCGCGGTCGCGCCGAAACTCTGGAAGATGACCTCGATCGCCTTGCCGAAGCCGTTGCCATAAGAGAGGAGAAGTACAACCGTCGCGATGCCCCAGGCCATCCCCGCCATAGTGAGGAGGGTGCGGCGCAGGTCGTGGCGCATCGCTGAGTAGGCCTGTTTGAAAAGGTCGCGATGCATGCCTATTCCTTGCGGAGGGCTTCTACTGGTTCGAGCAACGCAGCCCTCCGGGCAGGGTAGAGTCCGGCGGCGACTCCGGCTACGCCGAGCGAAACCACAGCCAAGGCCGCAGTCGAAACGACCAGTTTAGGAGGATCAAATCCATCGCCCAGGCTGACATTGGAAAGTGCCGCCATCAGGGCTGCCGCCCCCGCAATTCCCAAACCGCCGCTAAGCATCGTCAGGAAGGCGCCCTCCACGAAGAACTGGAACATGATGCTGCCATTGGTCGCGCCGATGGCCTTGCGCAAGCCGATCTCCCGGGTTCGATCAGCCACCGCGACCAGCATGATGTTGATGATTCCAATAGCGCCCAGCGCGAGCGTTACCAGGCCGACGCTGCCGAGAAACATATTCATTGCATCGAAGATCTTGCCGACCTCATCCACGGTCTTGACCGTGTCCCACTCGTCAAAAGAATCCGGATTCTTGGGATCGAAACCATGGTTGCGAGCGATGATCTTATGGACTTCCTGTTTCGCCGTTTCGTGCAACGCCCGCGATCTCGGCTGATAGTTAATCATCGAAATGACGTCGGTGGCTATTCCAGCATTGAGCGGGCGGAAATAATCCTGCATAGTGTGGAAAGGAACGAAGCTACGCAGGTTTAGATTCATGTTGTCGCCGTGGCCCACCTTTTGCAAGGTTCCGATCACGGTAAAGCGAACACCATTGAGCAGGATGGTCGCCCCGATAGCCGGGCGGCCTGGAAAGAGCGTACGGCGGACTTCATCGCCAATCACAATGACCGCTCTTTTCTGCAGGTCGTCCAGATCATTCAGCCAGCGGCCTTCATTGATCGGCAGATATCGGATCTGGCTGAAGTTGGCGGGGACACCCACGATCTGGCCGCTGGCCTGATAAAACTCGCTGACCGCCCGGATGTCCCCCCGGGAAATTGCCGGAGCGGCGGCGCCCACGCTCGGGCAGTCAGTGAGAATGTCCAGGTAGTCGCGGTAGGTCAGATAGTACTGACGCAACGCTGTGAAGCTGCCCTGGACGACAGGAGCGCGTCCCGACCAGATAAACAGGACATTCTCGCCAATCGAGTCGAATTGTTTCCGGTTGCCGGAGCGGAATCCTTCGCCTAGTCCCACCAGCAGCAGAAGGGAACCCACGCCCCAGGCGATACCGAACATGGTAAGGAAGGAGCGCAGCTTGTGCGCCCAAAGAGTCTGAAGGGTCTGGCTGAAGATGTCGAAGATCAGGCGCACGCCACATTATAGAGGTTAGGCGACGGGCACCGGACCTCGGACCTCAGACCTCAGACCTCAGACTTCGGGCTCCTTACTTCTGACTTTCAGTCCTGCCGCACGGCCTAGGCTTTCGAGGTCTGCGCTCCAAGGTGCAAGGTCTGAGGTCTCAGGTCCGAGGTCTGGGTTGAAATTTTCGTTCCGAACGCCGCGCCAGTCGGTTATTCTCTACGCAATGACGACTCTGGCCTTGAGCGAATTGCTGGGCGCCTTGGTATATGACCCGTCGGGCGCGGCCGGACGCGTGCGCGAGGTGGCGATTGCTCCCCAGGAAGACCGGACGCGCATCGCATCGCTCATCATCAAAACCAAGGCCGGCAATCGTGTGCTCCCCTTTACAGCGATTTCGGCGATCAATGGCGGAGTGCGAGCTACGACCGCCTCTGCGGAGTGGTCTGCAGCCAATGGGAACGAGGGCCTGTTTCTGCTGGAACGCGACCTACTCGACCAGCAGGTCATCGACGTAAACGGAAGAAAGGTTGTCCGGGTCAACGACGTTGACCTTGAGTTCGACCCCAAAGACCCCAAACAAGTCGTCCTGCGAGTTCATTCTGTCGACGTTGGGGCACGTGGGGCGGTCCGTCGCCTGTTGCGCGGAGTTGCGCCTCGCATCGCTCTGCATGCGCTTTTGGGGAAGATCCCGCCCCGCAGTATTCCCTGGAATTTTGTCGATCTGATCGAGACCGATCCCGCGCGCCGCGTCAAGCTCAAGATCTCGCACGAAGGTTTGGCCAAGCTGCATCCCGCCGACATCGCTGACATTGTTGAGGACCTGGCACCCGACGAGCGCCAGGCCGTCTTCCAAACTTTAGACGAAGAGACGGCCGCCGAGGCGCTCGAGGAAGTCGAGCCCAGGGTGCAGAAGGCGATCGTTGAATCCCTCGATTCGGGGAAAGCCGCCGACATCGTGGAAGAAATGGATCCGGATGCGGCTGCCGACCTGCTGGCTGACCTGCCTGAGGATCAAACCGAGCAGATCCTGATCCAGATGAAACCGGAGGCCCAGCAGGACGTCGTAGAACTGCTGGAGCATAAGGAAGAAACCGCGGCCGGCCGCATGACCACGGAGTTCCTGGCGCTTCCCATCAACGCGACTGTACAGAACGCCATCGATTCGTTGCGTGAGTTTGAAGGCGGGGTCGAAGTCATCAGCACGATTTACCTGGTCGACTCCAAGGGGACTCTGGTCGCCGCTGTCCCCTTGGCGCGAATCGTCCTGGCACAATCCTCGGATCCCATGCTCTCGCTGGCGCAGGAGCCTCTCGTATTGGTGCGTCAAGATACCCGGGAGATGGACGTGGCAGAACTGTTTGACAAGTACAATCTGCAGACACTTCCTGTCGTCGACGAACACAACAGGCTCACCGGCGCGATTACCTCCGACGACGTGATCAGCATGCTGCGCTCGAAGCTGTAAAGAAACGGTCTTGGATCTTCGGCGTCAGATCTTAGGAACATCTCGCCAGCTAAGAGTCCCTCCAACTGCAATCAAAAGACAGTAAGCGTTCGCCCGGAGTCAAGCTGGATATCACGAGGAGGCGGTCCCGGCTATAATGACAGCACTTCCCCCGGTGCGGTCCTAAACGAAAATTAAGGAGCAAGTGTGAGCACAACACTCGCGTATGCTCGTCCATCTACCAAGCCTGAAGCACCGCTGCCCGGCAGGCGCTTCGATCATTACTTCTTCTCAGGCACGGCCTGGCTGATGTTGGCGAGTGTCTTGCTCGGCTTCGGGCCGACGTATTACCTGGCTGGCGTGTTCCATGCGCCGCTTCCAAGCCGCATCATTCATATTCACGGAGCAGTCTTCTCTTGTTGGATATTGTTGCTCATCGTGCAGAATTCGCTGGCTTGGAGGGGGCGGGTAGATATCCACCGGAAGCTGGGCCTCGCCGGTTTTCTGTTGGCTTGCCTGATGGTGGTCGTGGGCTGGATGGCGGCCACCGACCGACTGGCTCGTGGTACCGCGCCTCCAGGGCTGGACACCTATTTCTTCTACATCGTGCCAATGACCGACATGGTCATCTTCGGGACCCTGATTTTCTTCGCCTTCCGGGCTCGTCGCGATCCGTCGGCTCACAAGCGCATCATCTACATCGCAACTGTAGGAGTGTTGATCGCTGCCATTGCCCGCTTTCCGTTGAGTTGGCTTTTCCACAATGCCGCACACGCCGCTATCGCTTCGTATGCCTTTCTGCTTCTGCTGGCCGCCTATGATGTGTGGTCTACCCGCAAGCTCCACCGGGCGACCCTTTGGGCGGGAACCTTTTTGATTTTTGTTCAACAGATTCGTTTGCCGATCGGCAAGACGGCGGCTTGGCACGCGTTTGCGGCGTGGGTGCAGTCCGTCGCTCGCTGACTCTCCATTGGCAGGTTGGCTTCTCCGCGTGAAAAATCCTTTCGGGAAGCACTTTTCATTTGGCCGGATGTGCATCATACGTTTATCCTGTGGCGTCGTTCGTGGCTAAATCGCTCTATTTTTATGTCTTCGAAAAGTGCGCATGAAGTTCCTGAGGCGTTGGAAGATCCGGATCCTGCTGTTCTTTGCCGTAGTCGGGCCGGGATTCATTACCGCAAACGTCGACAATGATGCCGGCGGCATCCTGACCTATTCGTCCGCCGGGGCGCAATTCGGACATCTTCTGTTGTGGACCATGATCCCGATCACGATCTCTCTGATCGTGGTGCAGGAGATGTGCGCTCGCATGGGCGCGGTGACCGGCAAAGGACTCAGCGATTTAATTCGCGAAGAGTTTGGGCTCCGCATCACTTTTCTGATGATGATCGGCATCCTGATCACCAACTTCGGAAACGTGGTCACAGAATTCATCGGCATCGCTACGAGCCTGGAATTATTCGGATGGCCGCGCATCTATACCGTTCCGATCTGCGCCGTGATCGTGTGGCTGATCGTCGTCAAAGGCCAGTATAAGAGCGTGGAGAAAGTCTTCCTGGTCGCGTCATTTTTCTACATCACCTACATCTTTGCCGGCGTGCTCGCGCATCCCGCTTGGAAAGATGCGACGATCGCAACGTTTAAGCCACCCGATCCGAAGGCCTTTCGCGATCAGACCTATCTGTATATGGTTATCGGCGTAGTGGGCACGACGATTGCGCCCTGGATGCAGTTCTACCTGCAATCTTCCATCGTGGAGAAGGGCGTCACGCGCCGGCAATATAAGGCATCGATGTTAGACGTTGTGACGGGTTGCATCTTCACGGATGTCGTGGCGTGGTTCATCATCGTGGCGTGCGCTGCGACGTTGTGGGTCCACGGGTTCCGCAACATCACGTATGCGGCTGACGCGGCGGCCGCGCTCAAACCGCTCGCCGGGCAATATGCCTACATTCTTTTCGCGGTGGGATTGTTCAATGCGTCGCTTTTCGCGGCATCCATTCTCCCGCTGTCGACAGCGTACACCGTATGCGAAGGGCTGGGATTCGAGTCGGGCGTTGGACAGAAGTTCGGCGAAGCGCCCATTTTCTACTGGCTTTATACGGCGCTGATTGTCGCTGGCGGGGCCGTGGTTCTGATTCCCGGGTTGCCGTTGGTCAAGATTGCGGTCTTGTCGCAGGTTGTCAATGGGGTGGTGCTGCCCTTTGTGCTCATCTTCATGTTGCTGCTGATCAACAAGAAAGAATTGATGGGCGGATACGTGAACAGTCGACTCTTCAACGCGGTCGCATGGGCCACGACGGTGATCATGATTGGATTGACGCTGGCTTGGTTCTGGACGTTGCGCTCGGGCTAAAGCAGCTTCCCGGCGGCGAGGTCCTTGACTAGTGTGAGGTCGGCTTCGAGAAAGTCGAACCTGGGCAGATCTTTCGGTTCGGACCACTGAATATCCTTGAAGATGCGGTTCTCGAGTTCGCCACTGAACTCGCGAACTACGTAGAAGCGCAACTCCACCATGCCGCCGTTTGGATACTCGTGTTGAATGCGAGCGAGTTCATCCCCGATGGTAGCCTCAATTCCCAATTCTTCGTCGAGTTCGCGGCGCAGGGCGTCGCGCGGTTGCTCGCCTTCCTCGATCTTTCCGCCGGGGAACTCCCATTTCAGCGGCATTGTCTGATGCCGCGTCCGCTGGCACACCAGCAACTTGCCATCCTGCATGATGAGGGCTGCGACCACGCGTTTCATGACTCAGCAGGACCTGTGGCCTGCAGCGCACTGGCTACTGGATCAACGCAACTGGTGAAAGTGAAGGCGAATGCAGCTACGCCCGAGGAGCATCGCAGTTCGATTTCGTGTAACCCGAACTCGTGATTGTCCACCAGGAAGTACATCCGGGGAGAATCTACCACCACGTAGCTTTCCGGCTGTTCTTCGGAGTTGGAGCGGAAAAGCGTGTCGCGAGTGGCTTGCTTCTCGGTGAGCGGCTTGCCGTCTTGCAGAATCACAACCTCAGCCTGGGGCGCATGTGGGCAAGCCATGACCAAGTTTACGGCGGCAGCTTCGTATTTCAATCGCAAACTGTGAGGCCCTTCCTCGGCGGCCTCGAAGTATTCCGCAGTCGAAGCCCAGTGACCATTTGCGTAAAAGAAGTTCTCGTCGAGAGGCCCGTTGAAGGAGTAGTCCGCGATCTGATCTTCTTTGAAGCCGCCCTCGTTCCCGATCCGTCCACGCTGGTGACCGAGGTACAACTCTCCCGTCGCGCGATAGCAAACCGCGCCCATGTGATCTTCTTCGCGTACAGGATCCATCACAGGCGGAAGATCGATCGCGGGATCAATCTCGCGCAACAGTTCCTGAATGACCTGCTCACATTCGCCATAGCCGCCTTCGCCGAATTGCCCGTAGCGCAGATACCCGTCTTTGTCGAGCAGATACTTCGTCGGCCAATAACGATTGGCAAAGGCCTTCCAGATTTCGCGGTTGCTGTCGATGACGATCGGGTAGGTTAGGCCAAACTCGCGAATCCCACGCTCCACGTTCGACTCATACTGGGCGAACGTGAACTCCGGCGTGTGCACGCCGATGACGGTGAGTCCCTTATCACGATACCGTTCGTGCCAGGCCTGCACGTAAGGAAGTGTGCGAATGCAGTTGACGCATGTGTAATCCCAGAAATCGACCAGCACGACCCGCCCGCGCAACTGCCGAAAACTCAGCGGAGTGGAATTCAGCCACACGCGGCCTATCTCGGGCGCGCGTACTTTGCCTTTCTCGACTCTCATGCGCCGGTTGCTTCCAGCTTCTTTCCCACGAGGGTCGCACAGTGCTGCACGAATTCCTGATGTTCTGCAGTGAAGGCGGCAGCGAAGTGGCTGTCGATATCGAGTTCGCCGACGACTTTCCCGTGGACAAATACCGGAACGACGATCTCAGACTTGGTTTCAAGCGAGCAGGCGAGGTAGCGAGGATCCTTAGCGACGTCATCCACCACAACTGTCTGGCCGCTGGACGCGGCCGCGCCGCAAATTCCCTGATTGAGAAAGATGCGCGTGTGTGGCGTCATCGCGCCTTCAAAAGCGCCCAGCACCAGAACAGGCGGCTGAGCACCTGGTTCCAGGAGGTAGAAGCCGACCCAGTTGTACTTGAGCATCTTGTCGTGGAGTAGCTTCACCATGGCCCGCATGAGATCGTGGGCTGTGGGCGAAGATTCTGCCAGCGCAGAGATTTCTGAGCGAACTTCTTCCAGTCGGGTGGCCACGGGATTCATCCATCTTAACCTAGCAAGGCGGATTTCCGGCCCCGGGCGATCGAAATGCCGGTAATCTGCCGGATTCCTTTGGTGCGCGGAAAAGTTTCGGGATGAATCGCCCAGGCCAGGGCATCGAGGCCTTGCAACAGCGTGGGCGCGGGCGTATTCAGAAACTCATCGCGAATACAGAAGATGCGGCCTGAGAGTGCGGCGGACGTTCGTTCCCATCGTCGCTCGGCAACGATTTTTTCCAGAGGAACGCGATCTCCGGCGCCGCACCAGGCAGCGATGATGACGTCGGGATTGAGCGCAGCGATTTCTTCATTTGAATATTGACGAGCGGGTGTCCCCGCAAAATCTCCTCCCGCAGCCTCGATCAGTTCTGCCACCCATGGTTGCGATGCGATGACCGGCTTGCCCCATTCCTCGCAGAAGACTCTAGGTCGTTTAGCCGCCGCGACTCGCGCTCGGACTGCTTCGATGTGCTGCTGCATGGACCGAATTACTTCTTCTCCTCGGTGGGAAACTCCCACGGTGCCGGCAATCGTAGCGATATCGGTATAGATATCGGCCAACGCCTTCGGAGCCAGTCCCAGGAATCGCGCACCCGCCTTAAGAATTTCCGCGAGCGCCTTTTCCTGGAAGGGAACGGCCGCGATCACCAAGTCGGGACGCACGCTGATGATCTGTTGCGAATCTGCCGTCCACGAGTCCGGGAGAATCGTACGCAATCCATCCGCCACTGCGGGTATCACGTCCGAGCAATAGCGTGTACACGCGATGACGCGAGCCAGTTCGCCGACCGCATCGAGAATCACAGTCGCGCTCGGCTGCAGGCAAGCTATTCGGCGCGGAGTGTAGTCCACGGGCATAACTCCATCTTAAATGTGATCGCGGAGTGGGGCGCTCGTGATTCCGATTCAGATTCTTATCCGATCAACATGACTCAGTTTTTCAACTTCAATGCTCCGCCATGGATGACGCTGCCCACACCACCTGTGCAAAGCACCAGCGGGCCGTGTTATCTGAACCAGCCCTGAAGGCATACAGGGGGAGTCTTGGCAGCAATCTTTGCGAATCCTTGGTGAAGTCGAAGTGCAAGTCTTTACCGCGGAGATCGCTGAGAAAAGCCGCGGAGAACGCAGAGATGAACACAAGCCTGCGTAAGTGGTTCATTTGTGCTTTATTTGTGCCAGTGCGGAGGAGAGTGCATCGAGAGCGAGCTGTGCGGCATGGGTCGATGCCTGGGGCAGTCCGCCAACGGCGCGGACCAGATCTTCTCTGGTGAGCCTGCGAGCTTCCTCGGCAGTATTGCCAAGTACCATTTCCGTCAGCGCTGACGCACAGGCCATCGCCGGGACGCAGCCCTTGGCCTTGAACCTGATCGCGGTGATCCGGCGCGCATCGAACTTCACGCTGAGGCGAATCACGTCTCCGCACACAGGATTCTCAATCTCTACGGTGGCGTCTGCGTCGGGCAGATCTCCCGCGTTGCGCGGGTTCTGGAAGTGATCGAGGAGTTGGGGGGAATACATCGCTTATCGCCGGCTGGTTCCGTCTGGGAAGTAGATGGTCCATCGACGCTCGTGCGCGGTGGCTTCCAGATCAGGATTCGGATTCACGGCGAATGCATGCGTCGCCATGGCGAGCATGTCAACATCCCAGCGCGAATTGCCGAACGCCGCATGAATCTCCTTTCCCACGACCTCGCGCAAGGCCTTCGGTTTACCAGGCCCAGACGGGACGCGTATAAGTTTATCGGTCGCGATCCCACGGTCGAGTTCCACGTTCGCCGCCAGAATTCTACTTTCGGGGATACCAAATTCCTTCATGCCTGCGCGGATCAGCCATTCATTCGAAGAAGAGACCGCCCAAATCTCGCAGCCTTGCTCGTGCAGTTGATGAACCAGTTGCTTCATCTCGGGGAAGACGCGTCCGGGGAAATGAGAGGTCATGAATTCGGTGGCGGTTTCCATCATCGACGAATCCGAGAGTCCCTTGTGCATGGTGACCATCTCACCGCACATATCGTCTTCGCTCACGTTGCCTGCCTTGTACTCGGCATAGCGGGCTCGCATGGCGCGGCTAACCTCTGCCGACACCACGCCGCGCTTGATTTCCCAATCGAAGAAGGTTTCACCGGCATCGCCCGACCAGAGCGTGCCATCGCAGTCAAAGGCCGCAACCCGCGGGGCAAGGCGCAGAACCGAGTCAATGAGTTGAGTGGCGGTCGGGTAAATGGCTTCTGTGTTGGTTGGATCCATGCACTTTGACGATACCGTGGGCGAAAGGAAATGTGCAATTGAAGACGCTGTTTGGCAGCTTTCAGGATTCCTGGTTCTTCGTTCTACTGCATGTTCATGATTGTCTGCCAGCCAGCAAGGCCGCGTAGTCTTCTGGAGTGTTGATGTTCAGGGCGACATGAGGATCATCGACGGTGAGATATTGGATATGTTCCTGGTACCGGTGCTCAACTTCGCGTGCATTCCCCGTCACCGGCTCGCGCAAGAAACGTTCGATGATTTCGCGGCCCGCTACAAAGGGGTGGCCATGTTTCCCAGAGAATTCGGGAATCAGAGCCCAGACGCTCTGCGGAGCAGCCTCAAACGAATCCCGCAGCGTCTGGACGGTCGCGGCATTTGCGGGCGGTCGGTCGACCAGCGTGATAAGGGCGGCGTCGCGCCCGCGGTTGAGGACCTCGTGCAGTCCTACCTGCAGGGAACTGAACTGGCCGTTGCTGGGATCGGGATTGACGACGATGGATGCCCCATTGGCATAGACGATTGGCGCGAGGCTGGTTTCGTTCTGTCCGGCAACGACGACGACGAAGTCGGTGGAAAGGGCAAGTGATTTGATCGCCGCAGATAGGAAGCTCTCCGTCGAGGGCGACTGGCCCTCGGCCCGCGGAGGCCAGGGAAGCAAGGCCTTGTCTGTGCCCATGCGCGAGGATTCCCCTGCCGCCAGAATGACACCTGCGAAACTGACTGACCGGGACATGGTGCGGAAGATAGCAGAAAGTTGGGAGAAAGTCAGTGACCCGGAACTTAAAAGCTTTAACCACTAAGTGCACGAAGGTTTACGAAGGAACCTCGGGTTTCCCTTCGTGAACCTTAGTATCCCTCGTGGTTCCAGGTTTTTCGATTGTCGACTAGCGGGTGTTGTCGTCGTCGAGCACTTCTTCCGCGGTGGAGTCCAATTTCGCCTTGAACCAACTCATGTGCGGCAAGGCTGACGTCGCATGGCGGCGAAACGCGATCAACTCGGCAGTAATCGCCACAGCAATTTCCTCCGGGGTAACGGCCCCGATATCGAGCCCGATCGGCGAGTGAACCCGGTCGAACAGATGCGCGGGCAGGCCTTCTTCCTGCAGAGTCTTAAAAATACTGATGACCTTGCGCTTGGAGCCGATCATGCCAACGTAGCGGGCGCGCGTCTGCACGGCCCAACGCAGGATGCGCATGTCATCGCGGTGGCCGCGTGTGACGATCACGATGTACGACGATTCGTTCGGATCGAGCTTCCGCATCGCCTCATCGAACTCGAGCGCGTGTACCTCGCTGGCGGCTGGGAAGCGCTCCTTAGTGGCGTAGGACGAGCGGTCGTCGGTGACGATAACGTCGAACCCTGCCGGGACCGCGGTTCTGCAAAGATTGAGGGCTACATGACCGGCGCCGAAAAGATAAAGTAATGCTGGAGGGAGCACCGGCTCGACGAAAACCTCGAGCGTGCCGCCGCAAACCAACCCTGTGTCGTATTTCGGATCCTGGTTCAAGTCAAACTTTAAGGTCTTGGGCTTCTCCGACTCCATCACTTCGCGGGCCGCTTGCCAGACGTCGGCCTCCACGCATCCGCCGCCGATTGTGCCGACAATCGAACCGTCGTCGCGCACCAGCATCTTGGCGGTCTGGAAGGAAGGGATTGAGCCGCGCACATTGACGATCGTTGCTACCGCCCCGCGGCGGCCTTGGCGGCGAAGGTCGACGATATGTTCGTAGATATCCATCAGGCTGGCGGCTGTGCTGATTATCAGGCGGTCAACAGGACGGAGTCAACGCTCAGACCTAAAAGCCCGGATCATCACTCCGGGCTGCGAGAGGTTATTGGCGGATTGTCTGCCAAGGTCAAGCTAGAGTTCTAACCGCAGAGGGCGCAGAGAAACCCGCGGAGATCACGGAGTGAAGCAATATGGGCTGTGTCTTCACCATCTCCGTGTCCTCGGCGGGTTTTCTCAGCGATCTCTGCGGTTAAAGGCTGTTGTTCCTCGCCCGGAATAGGAGAAAGTGGACTTTCTATCACTTCTTTCCCTCTACCGCCGCCTTCCAATACGCCTGATGTCCGATGTAGTCGTCATCTGCCAGGTTCGCGATGATCAAGCGCTTCAGCTTCAATGGGTCCACGCTGGTGCTTTGCACCTTGTAGGCGATCGTCCCATCCGGGCGGATGAGCAACGTGTAGGGCACTGCAGCGTTCCAGTCAGGATCGAATGCCGCCAGCTGCGCATAAAGATCGGTCGACCCGAGGATGAGATTCGTGCTAGTGGCGTGTTCCGCCTGCAGCACTTTCTCGACTCCCGGCTTCTCGTCGGGATAGTTGATGCTCACCGTGACGAAGTCAAAGGCACGGTGTCCGTACATGCGGTACATAGTTTCGAAGGCGGGCAGTTCTTTGCGGCAGGGGCCACACCATGTCGCCCAGAAGTCAACGAGCAGCAGCTTGCCGGTCGTGTTCTTGCGCAGGGCGCGCAGGTCGTCGGCTGAGACCGGCTTCACGCTGACTGGTTTCTTTTCGATCTCGGCCATCTCTTCGCGGCGGCCTTCTTCCTTGTACAGCCATTTTGTCGAGCAGCCGACTGCGGGCGTCTTGGCGATCTCAACTGGCTTGCCAGCCAGCAGGGAGTCGAGCGCCAGGCGGGCGTCACGCCGCGTCACCAGCGGTTCTCGCGGATTGTTGTCTACGCGTCCTTCGTAACGCAGTTTGCGACCGGAGTCGAAAATAAAGATGTGCGGCGTCGCGGTCGGCCCGTACATATTGGAGATCTTCTGGTCGTCGCCGTCGTACAGGTAGGGGAAGCTGAAGTGCCGGTATTCGGCGCGGATCTGCATCTCTTCGAAGGAATCGCCAACGTCGGTATAGCCCATTTCATCGAGCCGCACGGCGTTGGGATTGTTGGGTTCAATGGCGACCACGGCGACGCCACGATCTTTGTAGTCTTCGGCAATCTGCTCGATGCGGGACTCGTAAAGTTGAGCCGTCGGGCAGTGATTGCAGATGAAAGCAATCATCAGGACTTTGGCGGAGTCGTAGTCTTTCAGGCAGTGCCGTTGGCTGTCCACACCCTTCAGACAGAAATCGGGTGCAGCGGATCCGACGGCCAGCGTGGGCGGGCCATGCTCTTCGTCTTGGGACGCAGCGATGGTGACCAGGAATGGCACGACGAGAAACAAAAGTCCGAAATAGATTCGCGTCAGCATAGGAATTGTCACTCGCTTGGAATTCTACATCCGCAAAATTCATTTACCACAAAGGACACGAAGGTACACAAAGGAAAACAAGCGGCGGGCTTCCTTCGTGTTCCTTCGTGCCCTTCGTGGTTCCAGGGTCTAAGCGGCTGCCGCCCAAAATTGAATGTGTTAGTTTGAAGACTCAAATCGTAGCCGGAGTTTTTCCATGAAAGCCGTTCGCATCCATCAATTTGGCGGACCTGAAGTTCTCATCTACGAGGACATCCTCGATCCGCAACTGCGCAAAGATCAGGTGCTGGTGAAAGTGAAAGCCTGCTCCCTCAACCATCTTGACCTGTGGGTACGCAAAGGACTTCCAGGCGTGAAACTGCCGCACATCCTAGGCAGCGACATCGCCGGAGAGGTGATGGAAGTGGGAGAGTACGTGTCCGGCATCAAGGTGGGCCAGCGCGTGCTGGTCGCCCCCATGCATTTCTGCGGACACTGCGTGAAATGCCTCGCCGGCGTGCAGAACCAGTGCCGCGAATTTACCGTGCTAGGCAATGCGGTCGACGGCGGAAATTGCGAGCTGTTCACGGTCTCCGGCGCAAATATTATTCCGATTTCCGACTCGCTCGACTTCAACCAGGCAGCGAGTGTGCCGCTGGTATTCGTCACCGCTTGGCACATGTTGGTCGGTCTTGCGGCGGTGCGTCCCGGGCAGACAGTGCTGGTGCTGGGCGCAAGTTCCGGTGTCGGTATCGCGGCCATCCAGATCGCGAAGTTGTTTCAGTGCCGGGTCATCACAACTGCCGGCGACGAGGCGAAGCTCGAAAAGGGTCGAACCCTCCGGGCCGATTATGGTATCAACCATTACAAGCAGAAGATCTCAGAAGAAGTCAGGAAGATTACAAACAAGGAAGGCGTCGACATCGTGGTCGAGCATGTGGGCGCGGCCACGTGGGATGAAAGCATGAAGTGCCTTAAGACCGGCGGGACGCTCGTAACCTGCGGCGCGACTACCGGGCCGAGCGTCGGGATCGACCTGCGGCATCTGTTCGCACGGCAGTTGCGTATTCTCGGTTCGTACATGGGGACCATGGGTGAGTTGAACGAAGTCTTGGGACACGTGTTCGCGGGACGGCTGAAGCCGGTGGTCGATCGCACATTTCCGCTTAGCGAAATCCGTGCCGCGCATGAATACCTTGAGAAGAGCCAGATGTTCGGCAAAGTAGTCGTGAATCCTTAAGCAAAAGCTCAACCACAGAGGTCACGGAGGAACACAGGGTTACAGAACCTAACGTCCGGTGTGGTTTAGAATGTTTTATATGGCCCGCGAACTTAACTTTGGACCCTATGTTGACACCGAGAACGGCAAGAAGGTCGTCAGAGACCTGACCTTTGGCAATCCCACGCCGGAGGGCGTGGTCCTCACGACGCTTGATTCCGCCGTTAACTGGATGCGCAAGAGTTCGATCTGGCCGATGACTTTCGGCCTCGCCTGCTGCGCCATTGAGATGATGTCGATGGGAGCATCGCGCTTTGATATCGCACGCTTTGGCGCCGAAGTGTTCCGCCCCTCGCCTCGCCAGAGTGACTTGATGATCATTGCCGGCCGCGTCTCGAACAAGATGGCGCCAGTGATCCGGCAACTTTGGGAGCAGATGCCCGAGCCCAAGTGGGTCATGTCGATGGGTGCCTGCGCTACGTCAGGCGGCGTGTTCCAGAACTATGCACTGGTGCAGAGCGTGAACCAGGTTATCCCGGTCGATGTCTATGTTCCCGGATGTCCGCCGCGGCCCGAGCAGTTGATCTACGCCATCACCCTTCTGCAGGAGAAGATTCAGAAGGAGCGAGGCACGATCCGCAAGGCGCTGAACCTGTCCTGAATCTCAGAGGCTTAGACTTTCTTACGGTAGCGTGAACAGAAACATGATCTGCTTCTGGATCGCAATCGGACTGCCGTTCAGCGTAGCCGGATGATAGCGCCACTGCCGAACCGCTTGCTTCGCGGCTTCCGCCAGAATCGGCGAACCACTGACCACGGTAATTTCTCCCACAGATCCATCGGCGCCGATCGTGGCCGAAAGTACTACCTTGCCGCTGAGCCGTTCGTTGCGTGCTTGCATCGGATAGCCGGGAGCAATTTTGTGCACCAAGGTAGGCTCGACGACTCCCTCCGATACACGCGGGCCGACCGACGGCAGCTGCGTGGGTATAGACGAGAGCTGAGCCAGTTGCTCGGTGTTGACTGAAGGTGCCAGCTCGACGGATGGAGGTTCAATCACCGAAGCCTCGGAATCGGTCTTCCGGGTGCTTGGCGCAGGTGTGCTCTCTGCTGTTGAGGAAGTCGATGCGGGATCAACCGGAGCAGAGTCCGGCCTTACCTCGATCGGCTTCAACTCCGCCGCATTCAGCACAATCTGGGGCCGCGAGCGGTCAGACCGGGTTGTAGGTACTCCCGGTCCTGGTTTAGGAGTGGTCTCGCGGACCGGCTGAGGCCGCGCCGGTTCTGCGGCGGCCGCATGCACGCTCTGCCCAGCGATCGTAGCCTCGTCTACGGGGACATGCCAGCTCCACCAGGCCACCGCAATGGTCAGTAGCAAGGTGAGCGCGACAGCCCCAACGATCCAAAGGCGCTTTTTGCTTGGCTCTGACAACCCGTCGAGAATGTCCTCGGTTACCAGCGGTGGCGTCGAGTAGGCTGTCGGGCCGGTGATTGCTGGCAAGGGCTTCGCCACCGGTGCATGTGTACGCGCTTCTCGCATGCAGGCCGTTTCAGCGATCACGGCCAAATCCCTCAGCGACCGGAGCGCATCACCATCGAAGGCATCGGGTCGTGCGGCGAAGGCTTCCAGAATTCCAAGCGCGCCCATCGGACCGCGCACCGGAACCGCCGCCACAGAGCGGATTCCCAGACTGCGGCATGCCTCAGTATCCACGCGCGGATCGATCATGGCGTCGTGGCAAACCAGCATGCTGAGCGTACGCAAGCACTCACCGGAGATCCCGGACTCGGCGTTGATGGGTGCTCCAATTGGCGGAGCAATCTCCCCACTGCAGGCCTGGCAAACGATGGTCCCTCGCGTCTCAAGCCCCAGGGCGGTACCGTCGGCGCCGCTTAAAACCCGTGCTGCATCGGCGATGGCATCCGCGATGGCCTCCAACGGTTGCGAGCCGGACGCGGCCGCCTCCCGCAGGATGCTCACCAAGTCGAGATCACCCGGAGACTCCTCTACCGTCGCCTGTTCAGGATCAGGGGGAAGCGGGAAAACACGATTCGTGGGAATGGGTGACGGGGACGCCTGACGCGAAGCAGTAGCCATGGCCCTAATCGCCTTGATAAGAGAATTTGGCCAGAGACGAACCCGCCCGCACAGCGGAAAAGCGCGCTACTAGCGCGAGTTTGGCGTAAAACTCTCAGTCTGTCAATCTCTCAGAAGGGCTTTCTTTAACCAGTTGCCGAGCTTTCCGGCGATCACAGCAGTAACAAAAGCTGAAATGCGTTCGACAGAGCACGAGCTGACGCCGAGAATTCCTCGAATAAGGCGCGTGTATCGAGTGCCGCCAAACGGCGCCTGGCGCCTCTTTCCAAGCGCCAAAACTCCAACTTTTGCTGTTGTCTCCCGCGCTATAATGACATCTAAGTCGAGCGGTGCTTTATGCAACGTCTTCTCCCGGTTGTATTCCTCGCACTTTCCGTCATTCTTGCGCCAAGTTACGGGCAGAACGCTAATTCTGCGACTGCCGATCGGAAGCCAGCGCTTGCGCCTGCTACCGACACGTCGCAGCCCGCTCCGACCCCGCCGACAATTCCAGCCAATGCCCCGCGCATGTCCAAGCAGACGCGGTTTGAGATTATCCGTGACTTCATGACGCAACTCGTCTACTCCCGCGCACAATTTCCCATGGGCTCGAAAGGATTGAAGCTGAAAGACGGCGTCGCCACCCCCAACGGTCAGGAACTGCAACAGCTCATTGCGTTGTGGGGACCATCGATTAAACCGGGCGACCCGGCCCACATTTCCTTCGTAAGGATCAAGGACAACTACATTCATTTCGACCTCAATGGCGGGGCGGTACACCGCAAGAAGTGGTATCAACACATTGAGGTGGCGGGAGCAAACGGCGCTTCTGTGCCGCTATCGCGGGACGAGTCGACCGACAATCCTCACGGAAGTTATCTCGATGTGTACTTCGACAAGTATGTCCCTGAGATGAGCCCGGCACAGTTGCGAGCGCTGCTGTATCCGGTATTGGACTTCAATGCCCGGAACAAAGAGGAAGCCTATCTTGATACCGTGCCGCCGAAGGTGAAAGAAGCGATCAAGGCGCATCACGTGCTGGTCGGCATGAACACCGACATGGTGGTGCACGCGAAGGGGAAGGCTCCAAAGAAAGTGCGCGAGAAAGACGGCGACGTCGAGTACGAAGAATGGATCTACGGTGAGCCCCCGGCAGACGTTGACTTCGTGCGCATCGTGGGTGATGAAGTGGTGCGGGTCGAGACCATGAAAATTGGCGGCGAGAAGATTGTCCGCACCGAAAAGGAAGTTATTCTGGCAAAACCCGATCAAGAGGCTGAAGCCAAGAAACAAGAACAGGATCGTCCGGCGAATGCTCCCAGCTTGCGGCGTCCCGGAGAGGATCCTGAAAATGTGCCGAAACCTGCCGACGGCGTCAACCCCATGCCGCCAGCGACACCTCCCGATATGCCGTCACCACCTCATGATCCCGGATCGGGCGACATGGTCGGTCGACGTTAGGATTTCTTGCAAGCTGCATAACTTGTGATTCCGTCTCTAACGACATGGGCCGCTGTCAAATAGATTTGGGCAACATGACTGCGTCGACTCGAAGAGTCCCGCCATTTCGCTCTCGTGCCCTCTGTGGCTTATTTCTTTCAGACCCTGCGAAAAGGCCGTATCCCAGCACAGGGTGCTCCAAGCTATGGTGTTGCTGGGCTGATCTGAGGTTTCGTAGTTCCGGTGCCGTGGATCAGCAGCCAGATTAGTATTCCCGCTCCTGCCGCGCCGGCGGCGATCCACTTCGGGCTGATCCCTTCGAGGGCAGAGGTGGGCCGGGCAGCAGGGCCGCAGACCTCGGATTCGTCGTAGCTTTTCTGTTCGCCTTCGTGCACCGAAGCCCGCTGCTGGGAAGGTTGTGGCTCCGGCGATTCCTTGCCGCGTCCGCGCTCGTGATCAACGTTGACGTCCAGCTTGCGCGCCGCCACCTGAACGGTTCGGTTCACATCGGTCACGACGTACTGCGTCCAATCATTGAGCACGGGCACAACCAGCATGCAATTCACCCGCACTTTGAAACTCTTGGAGGTGACAACCGACACGCCTCCGTGATCGAGTTCGAGCAGATCACCTTGAAATTTGGAAACTGATTCGGGGGCAATGAGGACCGTCGATCCGTCCATGCTGAGGTTGGCGGAAGAGCCGGCCTTGGTTTCGATGACGTCGCCCGGGAAAACGGCGGAGGAATCGTGAGCCTCGTAGCCGTTTACCCACACTCCGCCCTGGGCGTGGAGAATGGCTCCGCCGGATTTTTCCGGCAGGGCCTGCCCCATCGACGACAGCGGCAAGAGCGCCGAAATTGTCCAACATAAGCACGAACGTATGATGGATACACGCATCCCACGGCCCGATTTCGAAAAAACTCGCTCAGAAAAATCGTAGCTGCCGGGGAGTGCACCGTCTATTACTCTTTGGGTGCGCGGCGAGCTTCCGTGCTCTCGTTTGCGCCCGTTTGTAATTGATGTTTTATGTTGGGTAAAACTTTGTAAATCATGGAGTTGCGTTATCTGCGGCGGGTTACAGTAAAGGTGGGTTGTATGAGGAAAAGAAACGCAATACTGGTGTCGGTTCTTGCAGGGGTGCTTGTAATGAGTCAGAGCGTATTGCCGCAGGCTGCCTATGGGCAAGCGACAGACGCTCAGTCGGCGATCGCCAAGCGTATCGGCACGATCAAAACAATCGGCGGCAATACCTTGACGCTGGCTCCTGCGTCGGGCCCGGAAGTTTCGGTGACCCTGCAACCCACGGCGCGGATTCTCAGCCTTGCGGCCGGCGATAAGGATCTGAAGAACGCGACTCCGCTGCAAGCGCAAGACCTGCATGTGGGCGACACGATTCGGGTACGCGGATCGGGGTCTGCGGACGGCAATGCCATCTCCGCGCTCGAGGTCATTGTGATCACGCAGGCGGCGGTTGCGGCGGTGACAGATCAGATTCGCCAGGACTGGCAGAAGCGTGGATTGGGCGGGCTGGTGGAATCGGTCGATGCCGCAGCCGGAACGATCACCGTCTCAATTCCGAGCCTGACGGCGAAGAAGACAATCGTGGTCCATACGACTAAAGATACTGTGGTGCGTCGTTATGGGCCAGATTCGGCAAAGCCGGAAGATGCGAAACTGAGCAGCCTGGCGGAGATTCATCCGGGCGATCAGCTCCGGGCGCGCGGAAATAAGAACACGGAAGGCACCGAGATAGCGGCGGAAGAGATTTATGCGGGAGTGTTTCCGCAATATGCGGCGACGGTGAAGTCGGTGGACGCCGGGTCGGGAATGCTCAGCGTTCAGGACCTGGCCAGCAAGAAGGTGGTGCAAGTAAAAATCAGCGGTGACTCGCGGCTGCATAAGATTCCCGCAGAGATGGCCCAGATGATTGCGATGCGTCTGAAAAGCGTGATGCCGGCGGGGACGCTTGGAGCCGCGGGCGGTTCGCAAGGCGGCGCAAAGCCTGCTGCTGCGGGCAATGGCCAAGCTCCTTCGCCCGCGGGTAGCACGTGGGCCGGAGGTGGTAATGGCGGAGGCATGCGTTCTGGTGGGTCGCCAGATTTTCAGCGGATGTTAAGCCGGATGCCGTCAGCTACGTTGGCGGACTTGAATCTGCAGAAAGGCGACGCGGTGATCATACTGGCGACCGAGGGCACGGCCACAAGTCCGCATACGGCGGTCACGCTCCTAAGCGGCGTGGAGCCGATCCTGCAAGCTGTGCCCAGCGCGAGCTCGGCGATGATGCTGACACCGTGGAACCTGGGTGGAGGCGCTCCCGGAGGCGATGCGTCGCAATAGAGCGTGCTGAGAAATTGTGCGTAATCCTCGTTCAATACAAATGGAAAGTTGGATATGAAGGTCGAGTGCTATCTGCGGTTTACATTCATAATTCTGTTGATGTTGCTTTGTGTGCTCCCGTCATTCGCACAGCAGGCGGCGGGAGCGTTGCGCGGGCAGGTGACTGATCCTTCGGGTGCGGCGATTTCCGGGGCTAGTGTAATTATGACTCCGTCTGCGGGCTCGCCGATCGTCGTCCAGAGTAATGGTCAGGGAATGTATGAGTTCAAGAGCCTGCCCGCAGGCAAGTACACACTCACTATTGCCGCGACTGGTTTCACCGTCT
This sequence comes from Terriglobia bacterium, assembly GCA_020073385.1. GTDB lineage: Bacteria > Acidobacteriota > Terriglobia > Terriglobales > Acidobacteriaceae > Sulfotelmatobacter. Next base: position 38,367 of record JAIQFH010000002.1, read on the forward strand.
TCGAGAACGACAACGTTGTAATTGCAGATCAGCCGTTGCGGCTCAACGCGACCATGACTATCGAGGTAGAGACCCAGAAGGTGCAGGTATCGGAGAACGCACCTACGGTCGATGTCAATCCCAACAGCAATGCCGGCGCGATCACGCTTTCGGGAAAAGAACTGGAAGCTCTGCCGGACGATCCCGACGAATTGATGTCGGATCTGCAGGCGCTGGCCGGACCTTCGGCCGGGCCGAATGGCGGACAGATGTATATCGATGGATTCACCGCGGGGCAACTGCCGCCGAAAGCATCCATTCGTGAGATTCGCATTAACCAGAATCCGTTTTCGTCGGAGTACGACAAACTCGGCTACGGGCGCATTGAGATCTTCACCAAGCCGGGGACCGACAAATTTCACGGACAGCTCTTTGTGCTGGGCAACAGTTCGGCGTTCAACTCGCACAGCCGTTTTGCCGGAACCGAGGAAGGATACGATTCAACGCAGTACAGCGGTAACATCGGGGGACCGCTCGGGAAATCGGCATCATTCTTCTTCAACGCGGAGCGCCGCAATATCAACGATCTCACCGCCATCAATGCGCAGACGCTCGATGAGAATCTGAACCAGGTAACGATCAACCAGTCCGTGCCGAATCCGCGTTACCGCACCAACATCAGCCCGCGGTTGGATTACGCGATCACGAAGGACAACACTTTGACCGCTCGGTATCAGTATTTTCGTGACACTGAGGACAATAACGGCGTTGGCCAATTTACCCTCCCCTCGCAGGGCTACAACGAAGTCTCAACTGAACAAACCTTCCAGATCGGCGACACGCAGGTATACGGGGCGAAAGTTGTGAACGAGACGAGGTTCCAATACCTGCGGGAGAACACGAGCCAGAGCCCGATCAGCACCGACCCCACCATTAACGTTCGCGGCGCATTTGGAGGCGGAGGTAACAACCAGGGGACGATTAACGACCACGAGAATCACTACGAGGTGCAAAACTACACGTCAGTGATCCACGGGAATCACACCATGAAGTTTGGAGCGCGGGTGCGTGCACTACAAACCGCGAGCTACTCAACGTCGAGTTTCAACGGGATATTTACATTTTCGTCGCTGGACCAGTATCAAGCGGTAGAGTGCTCGCTGCGGGCGTTGCCGCCGGCGGCGTGCCTCCTTGCGCCCACCAATCCGGTCCCCACGCCGGAACAGTTGAACATCACGACGGGCACCCCGACTACGAATCTCACGACTTACGATGCAGGCCTCTACGTGCAGGACGATTGGCGCGTACGGCCGAACATCACGTTAAGTTACGGATTGCGCTTCGAGACGCAGAACTACATTCATGACCGCGCCGATTGGGCTCCGCGCATAGGATTCGCCTGGGGCGTGGGAGGCAGGAGTGCTCCGCCGAAAGTCGTCATTCGCGGCGGGTTTGGGATGTTCTACGATCGCTTCCAGTCGGAGCAGATTTTGCAGGCGGAGCGCGTGAATGGAGTGGTGCAGCAGCAGTACGTGATCAACAACCCGACCTGTTTTCCGGTAGCTAGAAATTGCGCGGCCGCACCTCCCACAGTGTATGAAGTCAGCCCGAGGCTGCACGCACCGTACACGCTGCAAACGGCAGTAAGCGTTGAGCGGCAGGTTACGAAGTCGGCAACGCTGTCGGTGACGTACCTGAATTCGCGGGGTTTCGATCAATTCGCGACGATCAATGCGAATGCTCCGCTGCCGGACACTGGCTTTCCTCCGAATCCAAACGAGGGCAACATTTACCAGTACGTTTCCGAGGCCAAGTTTCAACAGAACCAGCTGATCGTCAACAGCAATGTTCGAGTCGGATCGAAGCTGCAGCTGTTCGGTTTTTATACGTTGAACTATGCGAATAGCGACGCCTCGGGGGTGTCAAGCTTCGCGTCGAATTCCTACAACATCAGCCAGGACTATGGGCGAGCGATGTTCGACACCCGGCAGCGGTTATTTTTTGGCGGAAGCCTGGCGTTCCCTTATCTCATACGGCTGAGCCCATTTCTCGTGGCGAATTCTGGATCGCCATACAACATTACGGCGCCAGACGATTTGAATGGAGACTCAATCTTCAATGATCGTCCGGGACTTGTGAGCAGAGCCACCTGTCCTAATGGACCTCCGGTTGGAACCATTTATTGCACGCCTTTGGGGACTTTTGATGCGGCGGGAGCTTATGCGGGAGTACCCTTGCTTCCGATTAACTATGCAGCCGGGCCGACGCACGTCGTGTTGAATCTCCGACTGACAAAAACCTTTGGTCTGGGGAAGAGAGTAAAGGGAAACAACGTGCAGGGCCAGGGTGGCCCTGGGGGACCCGGAGGCGGTCCACGCGGAGGGGGAGGTCCACGCGGGCCACTCTTCGGAGGTGGACCGGGCGGAATGATGAGCGGGCCGAGCACCGACCGGCGTTATAACCTGACGCTGGGCGTAAACGTGCGCAACGTGTTTAACAAGGTCAATCTGGCGAATCCGAGCGGGATTCTGGGATCGTCATTCTTCGATGTGCCAAACGGCCTCGAACGGGGTCCGTTCTCGACGAGTGGGGCGGTGCGGCGCATCGATTTGCAGGCCACGTTCAGTTTCTAAGCGAGTTTGATTGGTTGTCCCTCGCAATTTTCAGTACTCGGCGGTTAGGTTTAACCGCGGAGATCGCTGAGAAAACCCGCAGAGAGCGCGGAGGGATGGGCTCGGTCTCTTCCGAACCTGAGGCTGCATATCCGGAGTTGTTGATCTCAGGTTATTCTGGATGTGCAGTGGGTGGGGTAAGCTCGGCTGCGTCAGGCTCACGAACGATTGGTTTTTCCTCCGATCAACCGACGTAAGTTCATCAAAAGGGCAGCAGTTGTTGGAGTAGCGGCGATTGCCGCTGATTCGACGCTGATCGAGCCCGACCGTCCTCGGCTGATTCGCAAAGAGATTGCGTTGCGTCGCTGGCCCAGCCGGCTGGACGGTTTCACCATCGCCCTTCTCAGCGATTTTCATTACGATCCCTATTTTTCCGTGCATCCCATCCGATCGGCGGTTGAGATCGTGAGCGGGCTTCGCCCCGACCTGATCGCGTTAACGGGAGACTTCGTTTCTGTGCCGCTGTTCGGAAATTCCGCGAAGGGAGCGGCAGATGCCGAGCCCTGCGCGCAGTTGTTAGGGAAGTTGCGGGCGCCTCATGGTGTGTGGTCGGTGCTGGGTAATCACGACGTTTTTTCTGATGCAGATCGGGTTACGAACGCATTGCATGCCGTGGGAATCTCGACACTACTAAACCGCTCGATCGCGATCGAAAAAGACGGCGCGCGCTTCTGGCTCGGCGGAGTGGACGACGTGTTGGGTGGTAGCGCCGATGTGCCCGGAACGTTGCGCGGAATTCCGAGCGAAGAAGCAGCTGTCCTGATGGCGCACGAACCGGATTACGCGGATTACGTTGCGGGATATCCAGTGGACCTTCAGCTTTCGGGTCACACCCACGGAGGCCAAGTGAGATTTCCGTTTGTGGGTCCGCTCGTCTTGCCGGCGTTAGCGAAGAAATACGTCTGGGGCTTATTTAAAATTCGGGACCTGACGCTGTACACGAATGCCGGAATCGGCACAGTCGAGTTGCCTGTGCGGTGGAATTGCCCGCCTGAGATCACCTTCATCACAGTGAGGAAGTCGCCGAGCGCCTGAACCTCGCCCGAAGAATCGCCACGGGTGCGCAAGCGATTTCACAAAACCAAAGAAGGAATGCAGGTGACGTGTCGCAAGCCATTGACTACACAGCCAGTTAAGCAGGTTCAGTGTGGCCGCAAATTTGCGGCACGAGGGTTGGATTATACTGCTCCTCCGAGGGTGAGGATACATGGGTTGTCGCATCTGGCCTGCGATCTTGTTGATGCTTCTTCCTGCATTGTCGGGCGGGAGCGCTTCGGTTAAGAGTGCGCATTCGGCGACTCCGGAGCAGCGCGAGCGGCAACTGTCGCGGACGCTGCGGCGGGCGGCGCAGTACATTGACGTGCCGCATATCAGCTCTCGTCCGGCGTGCGCGGCGGTAGAGCCGCCGGAGGCACTCACTACGCCAGATCCCCTCTTCACGACCGCAGCGAATGGACGCAAAGTCAAAGTCAGTTTCATCATCGGTACAGACGGGCGGGTGCATAGCCCGCTGATTCTCGAGAGCGCTGGAGTGGCGGGAGATCGGCGCGTTCTGCAGACCGTGCGCACGTGGAGGTATCGTCCTGCAACCTGCAACGGCGTGCCGACTGAAACCGAGGGCAAAGTGGAGTTTTCCAGCCGATAGCCGTGCGCGAGCCGCTGCGCTAGAATTCCCTCAAAGGTGCGTGCATTCCGTGGACAAAAAAGAGAAAAATCCGAACCCGTACGCCCAGCCGATGGATACACCGGTGACCAGTGCTGAGTTGCAGGAGGTCTTCCGGCGGATACAGCCAGAGATGCGACGCGAGAAGCCGAGTGCGGATGCGATCGCGGCGGCCATGGAGGCGGTACAGCGGCTCGCCGCCGAGGCTGATGCCGAGGATGCAACGGTGGACGTGGCGCACGATCTGGCGACTGATTCGAAGATTGTCGCGTGCAGGATCTGCGGGTATCAGAATCGAGTAGGTAACAAGTTCTGTGGCATGTGCGGGATCTCTGTCGCGGAAGCCGAGAAGGCGGCGTCAGGGGCTTCGGCGCCTCGGATCGCAGAACCGGCGGGAATGATCGATCTTCCGCCGACTATGTTTCCCGAGCCAGAGAGGCTTGCCACGACCCGGCCCGCCGGAAACGAAACGCACCACTACCATCATCACTATCACCATCACTACTTCCCGGGGGCGCCGGAGGCGGGTTATCCACGCGCGATCGAACCGGCGCGCGATCCTGCGCGGGACGCCGCTCGGGAAGATAAGCTGCGAAACACGGCAGCGTCGCTGCGGGGCGACCTGAGCCGGGCCGAGGCTGCGGTGCGGGCGATTACGCAGGAGTGGGTGCTGGCCTGCAATACGAAACATCTGGATGACCTGCTGGAGCTTTACAGCCCAGATGCGCTGGTGCTGCGGTCGAACTATCCTGCCATTCGCGGGGCAGCTGCAGTGCGCGAGTTTTTCTTTGGCGCGCTGGATGCTGGGCTGGGAGAGGTTGAGATTGATCCGCTGCGCGTCGATGTGGTAGGCGATCTTGCCTACGAGGCGGGACGGTGCAAAGCTCTGATTCCGGGTTCGACCGGCAAACGCCGTGAGGAGCGCGGAAAGTATCTGTGGGTGCTGCAGCGACAGCCGAATGGGGAATGGAAGGTCGTTGCCGATTGCTGGTCGAGTGATCTGACGCTGACGACGCTGGAGTCGGATGTTCCGGCAAGCGCAGGAGTAAGGACGGCTCAACCACGAAAGAATCCGTAGACAGGGGCTAAAAAGCCCGGCGTCTCTCTAGCGGCTTACGCGGCGCTGAAGTGCCGCTCTTCCACGTGATGCTGAGGCGCTCTTTCGCGATCTAGGGACTCACTCCCAGTTTCTGCAAGTCTGCGCGCAACTGATCCAGTGAATCCATCTCGATGGTGTGCATCCCCAGTTTGGCGGCACATTCCAGGTTGAGCGCGCGATCGTCGATGAAGCAGCACTCAGCGGCGGGGATTTGCGTAATCTCCAGGGCCAATCGATAAATCCCACTCTCGGGTTTGCGCAGGCCAACGAAGCACGAACTGACGAACAGACGAAAAATGTTCCGCAATCCGAACTTTTCGATGCGGTAGTAGTTCAGTTCGCGCGACTCATTGTTGATCGTCCCCATGAGGTACTTGCCCGAACTGCTGAGGGATTGAGCGAACTGCAGAACATCCTGGAAGGGCTGCGAGAGGGAAAACATGTAATCCCGAAATGCCTCGCGCGAAAATGGGCACGGGCGATAGAAGACGGTACGATCGAGATACTCGTCAAGGGTGATTTTGCCGCGCTCAAAGGAAGAGACGACCATTTCGTGGCGGTTGTGGAACTCCTCTTCGTCAGCCTCCATTTGAAAATGCTGCAGGGCCTGGGCTCGCTGGGTGTGGTCCCAGGCATTGGTAAGCAGAACGCCGCCGACATCCCAGAAAAGTGCTCGTATGGTAGACAAGAGATTTCCCCCAGTTAAAAGCGCTTTGGAGAGTTTAGACGAAGTCGGGCGGTCTGGGTCCAGCCAGCCTTGTGCTGGAAATTGTGCGACAAGGAGCTTAACCGTGGAACACGCAGAGAATTCCGCTGAGTGCGCGGAGAAAACCGGGGATCGATCCCAGTTGTTCCACTGTGTCCACTTGGCTCCGCTGAAGCATTCACAAATCAGGCTAAAAATTAGAGGCCGATCCTATTTCCGTAAGGTCGGCCCCAAGATCAAAAGCGATCAATCGATGCTGCCCATGACCACCATCGCCACGGGTTTGTTGCCGGTGCCGAAGGTCGGCGTCGACATAGGGGTCAAGTCGCCGGTGGCCTGGTTGATGACGTATCCGGATACGGTGTTGCTGTCGCGATTGACTACATAGAGGAAGCGAGCAGTTGGATCGACGACGGTTGCAATGGGGAAGGTCCCCGTGCCCCACGGCGAGCCTACAACCTGCGTTAAGGTTCCATCTGCGGGATCGATCGTGTTGGCCTGTACGTTGTTGGCGTTGGTGTTGGCTCCATAGACGAAGCGTCCGAGCGGGTCTACGGCAACGGCTTGCGTGGGGCCGAGATTGCCCGAAGATGTCAGCACCAGTTCGCCAAGATTTCCGACGATGAACTGATCGATGACTTGATCGGTCGGGCTGACCAGGAATCCGAAGCTATGCCAGTACACCAGGTTCGTGTAAGGCGGTGCAGCGCCATAGGGCGACAGAGCCAAAGAAGGGCCTCCGTAGGGCACCACGGTGGGCGTAGTTGACCACAACAGGCCGGTCTCGGGCTGCAGGGAATAGATCGCCGTCGTCTTTGAGGTGGGGCATGTTTGATAAAGAGTGGTGCCACGCCAGTCGGCAAACAGCGAGCGTGCACCAACGCATTGGCCTGTGGGCACGCTTCCCAGCAAAGTCAGAACTCCGGTCAACGAATTGATGCTGTACGCGGAGATCGAGTCATCACCTGAGGTACCCACATAAAGGACTCGTCCTGTCGCCTCAACCGCCACGCCGGTCGGTGCTTGGCCGGTCGCAAACGGGGAACCTGTGACCTTGGTCAAGGCTCCCGTTGTCGGATTGATGGTGAAGGCGGCGACAGTGTTCGTGTCTTTATTCACGGCAAACAAGAAGTTTCCGTACATGTCGGTGGACATGGCGACCGGATTGGTGCCGCCGGTGGTCACCGCCGAACCGACCGTCACCAGCGCGCCGTTGGTGGCATCAACCGTATAGCGAGAGATGGTGTGATCCTGATTGTTGAGGACATAGGCAAATCTGTTCGCCACGGAAACGGAAGTCGGGCTCTTGACCAAGCCGAAGCGGGCCCAGCGTCCCGTGCCAACTTGGGTTCGGCTATGAATCGAGTTCAGGAAAGTCAGCTGATCATGCGCGCGATCCACCTTGATGGCGGTCAGCGCGAAATCCTGATTGGTATAGAGGAAGTTCCCGGTCGAGTCGGGATGGAAGTCGGAACTCTCGGCGTAGCCATTCAGGAATGGAGATCCTGCAACTTCGGTGAGGACGCCGGTCGTGTTGTTGATGGTATACATCGCGATGCCGAAACGGTTGCCGGCGTAGACGTATTTGCCAAGTGGATCAACGGCGAGACCTTCGCCAGGGTAGCCACCACCGGTGAATGGCGAGCCCGGAATGAATGTGAGCAAGCCGTTGACGGGATCGATAGTGAAGCCGTCCACTACGCCATTCATAAAGCCGGTAGCGTAGAGGAACTTGCCGTTGGGCGTAATACCCATGCCGCTGGTGAAGCCGGTCCCGGGCGCGAGAATACTCTGCAATTGTGTAAGTTGTCCGGTTGGGGAAATGCTGAAGACGACGATGGTGGAATCCTGGTATCCACCTTCGTTCATGGCGTACAGATATTTGCTGGCAGGATCAAAAGCCAAAGCGCGGCCCGTGACCCCCGTACTCCACGGAGAGCCCGATAACGCTGTCAAGACACCGCTGCTCTGGTCGATGGTGTAGCCCCACATGGAGCCGTAGTCGTTAATCACGTAGAGGAACTGGCCGTTGGGTGTGATGTCCATTGCCAGAGGCCGGCAGCTTGGCGCCGAGAAGGGCGAACCGGGAATGGGACTGAGGTCACCGTCGGAATCGAGGGAATAACCTAAGAATCCGATGAAGCCTGCATCGGTGTAAATGAACTTGCCATTGGGATGAACAGCTAGGATATCTGGGTTGGTGTACATGTCAGGGGAAACGAAGGTCAAACCCGCAGGCCGGAGTTTTCCGGTTGCGGAGTCGATGGAGTGGACCGACAGAGTCTTGAACTGTCCATCGGGCATGACGACATAGCCCGCGACGCCGAGCGAGATGACATTCAACTGGATGGTCGCCGAGTTTGACTTTCCCGTGTCGGCCACTGCGGTTGCGGTGACAGTAACGGTTGCGGGAGAGGACACCGTATTCGGGGCTGCGTAGTGGCCATGGGTATCGAGCGTTCCGTTGCCAGTCAGACTCCAAGTCACAGCGTTGTTAGTGGCGTTGCTGACCGACGCGGTGAACTGTTCCGCCGTCCCCGCATTTAACGTGGTGCTTGTCGGAGAGATCGTCACTCCAACGCCAGGAATGGTCAGCGTGGTAGACACGGCTTTGCTCGGATCCGCATTTGGCGTCGCCGAGACCGTGGCGGAACTGGGAGTGGAGAAGCTCGAGGGGGCACTGTAACGGCCGCTGGCATCAACGGCGCCAGCTCCCGTAGAAATGCTCCATGTCACGCTCGTGTCCGTCGCGTTGGAGACGTTGGCTGTGAATAGCTGAGTCGCGCCGAGAATCACGCTCGGCGTCGTGGGCGAGATCGTCGCGGAGATCGCCGGAATCGTCACGCTGGCAGATTTGGACTTGCTCGTATCCGCTTGCGCTGTGGCCTTGACCGTAACGGTCGCGGGCGTGGTCAAGCTCGAAGGAGCCGTGTAGAGTCCTGAACTTGAGACTGTGCCCCCGCCCGAGACTGTCCAGGTGACAGCTGTGTTTGCAGATCCGGAGACTGTGGCCGTGAACTGTTGGGTTGCGCCGGCGATAACGTTAGCCGACGAAGGCGTTAGCGTGATAGAAACCGAAACCGGAGGCGGCGTGCCGTTATTGCCGCCTCCGCCGCAACTGCACGAGAGTAGAAGGCCCAGCACTACGACCACCCCAGTAAGGGATCTCATAAAGCGCCTCCTCAGAATGTTACAAATGCGAATTTGCAGAGCCGGCGAAACAGATTAGGGGGGGAGTTTCGGTGCTGCCTGCAATCGGAGGGGGTGCGGGGCGGTGGCCTTGCGGGTCTTGCGAGGCGTCTCCCTGGGTCGCAGGGCTCCTGGGCCAACCCTGCTTCGGGCGGAATCTTTTCATAAAGCTATAGCGCTGTCAGTGACGCTCGTCACCAGGCTAGTGTTTGTAGATGGTCGTGTCGGGATGGTAGTTGCGCCAATCGAACCAGTAATCCTTCAAAGCGGAGACGCGATCAAGGCATTTTCCGTGTGCAGGGCCGGACACGGCGCAGCCCTGGAAGTTCCATTCGCTGGCTGTGGTGGAGTCGAGAAGCAGCCAGGGTTTCGCCGGCGGGTCGGACTTAGCTACTGCTTGTGCTGGCTGCGGGGTGCGGGGGCTGGCAGCCCCCGCCACAGCCGGCGGGACGCCGGCGCTACTCTTCGACGCGTCAACTTGGGTCTCGAGTTTCTTTGATGTCTTTGCGGAATCGGTCTCGTCTTCCGCTTCACCCTTCAGGAAGAACTCCGAATCTTTTCCATCAATGCGGCTCACGAAGACGCGGAAGGACTTCTTGTCGGGTGCTACTGCCACCAGCAGCGGAGTGCCGGCGACGTGATCCATGACGGGTGATTGCTTCAACAGCGTGTCCCAGGGGTAGGCGCGACTCACGCCCTTGAGTTCGAGTCCGACTACAACATCGCGCGATTTCAATTCTGTGCCGGGGAAACTGATCACGACTGGAAGCTTGAGGATCTCGGGCTCCCAGTTGCTCTCGTACTCCTTGGCGTACTTCGGCACTTCAGCGAGGACAAGACCGTCTGACACTTCAGACTTCCATTCGCCGAACGTGAGTTCGTCGTAAGGAACGAGTTCGAGGGAATCGCCCTTCAGGGGGCCGTAGATGGCCTTGCCGGTGATCTGCTGCCACCAGGTGCCCGTTTCCTTGTCGCGCATCAGGAAATTCTGATTGTTGATGCCGGCGAGATAGAAATGCAATGCCCTGCCGTTCACTGTGCGAGTCCACACGAGACCCGTGTGACAGAGCGTTCAATAGGTGACGGCGATCGGTACTCCACCGACGACATCGTTGAGGATGTGGTGGTAGGCCATCTCGCGGATGGGGTACGCGCGCGCGTCCTCTCCGTAACGGACCGCCAGAATCATTTCGTCGGCACCCAGCTTACTTGATGATTCAGCGTCGAATTTCGCGCTGTCGACGGGATGGAACATCCACTCGAAATAGTTCAGGCGCGACATCACGGCCGAGAAGGTGACGGCGATGGCTGCAAGCGACAGCAAGGCTCTTCTCCATTTATTTGAGCTTCGCCACAGCATTGCGATCAGGAGGAAGGAAACGATTGCGCAGAGCAGGGAAACAAGCGGAGCGAACTGACGGATTTCCATTGCCCACAAGAGCGTGCGCGGATGCTGAGAACGGAATGGGCGGATGATGAAAGCCGGGAACATGAATGCGCCAAAGCCGACCAGGGCGAAGGTGGCAAGGGCAATCCACAGCGATGGCTTATGAGCGTTGGATGTGATCATGAAAGAGGAATAGCGCCGAGTCCCCACAAGTCGACGGGATGGAATTTTACTGAATCATTTGCGGGTGAGGGATAGTTTGAAAGTATTAGCTGATCAGGGACTAGGAAATAGGGGCAGAGGTAAGAGAACTGAGAACTCGGAGTTGGATTTTCTGATCCCTGACCCCTGGCCCCTGAAAGAAAAATGCCCCGGTCTTATGCTCCCTTGCGGGGAAAGACCGGGGCACTCTTGCCGCAACTTGTGCTTACTGCGGTGTGAAGTTCTGGTGATAGCTGAGGCTAACGACGTCCTGGAACATCGGCGTGCCTGGAGGCAGGTTCGCCGGGTTCAGGAATTGCGTATCGAAGAAATAGTTACGGACAGGAGCGCCATACACCGCAGTACAACACTTGAAGTTGCCGGTGTTGTATTGCGAGTAGTACATGCTCACCATCGATCCGGCGTAGTTGACGGTGGCGCCGTTGGCTCCACGGTTCTCCAGGTAACGCAGGAAGTTGTGCATGCCACCGTCGGTGCCGAAGTCCTGTCCGCCCCAATTCGGCTGAGGGAACGGGATACTCTTGCCGGCGGCGATGGCCATCCTGTAGTAGCTGGTATTGCCCGGACGGTTGTTCATGTTTGCCGGGAAGCTCAGGCTTTGCAGGTCCGTCCAACCGACGTTGGCCACCGGGGTGTTGTTACCGGCGGGCGGGTTGGAAAGCAAGGTAACCGAATCGGCAATGATGGCCGCTGCCGAGTGAGGCGTTGTCGTGTTGGTACCGCCCGACGTGAAGAATGGGTCGGCCTTACCGCTGTTATAGTCGCCGAAGACGTACACGGGCTGTTCCGATGCGACCGTGAAACCGTTGCCCGATGTTGCAGGGGCGATAGGCTGCGGCAAATAGCTCTTGCCAACGGCGTCCATGCCGCCATCGACTAAACGGAGCCCGTGTCGTGGCCCGGTGACGATGTTCCACTGAGCCGTCGGCGCGCAGGCGGCTATGCCGTTGGTGGTGCCGGGGATGTAGTAGGGTTGCTGAACAGCGGCACCGGTGATGCCGAATCCGGATCCCAAGAGGGCTTGTCCCCAGGTATCCAGAAAGTTATCGGCGTTCACGTCTTCGGGCGAGAACTTGTAATAGACCTTCGGTTCGAGCACGCCATCCGGCACACCGGAGGTAGATCCCGCGTTGACTATGTCTTCAAGACCGGACATACCGGTCATGCGGTTATAGAGACCGTTTCCCGTGGGATTGGGATCGGGGCGCATTCCGCGATGATCGGCGAAATACAGAATGTATCCGTTCATGTTCGTGGCGTTGACGAGTTTGCCGCTTCCGGCGGCATAGGGTGCTTTACCCTGCAACCAAAGCCAGAGATTGCCAGCATCGACTTCGACCACGTTCATCACACCGGAAGCGCTGCAAGAGGCAGCCGTGCCGCCCGTGCGCGTGTCACGCGGTTCGCCTTCGCGAGCGTCGTAGAAGTTGATAGGCAGCCAGTTGTAGGCGGTGCCAGCGCCTGTGGCCTGCGCCACGGTTTTGCCCGACTGAAGCTGTTGCAGGATCAAGATTGCTGGGCTAATCGGATTGGAGCACTGACCAGCAGGGTTTCCTGCCAGAGGACACGCTGCCGCGACGCCCGAGGGAGCTGTCGGGGGATAGTTGTAGCCGCGGCCGAAGCCGTAGCCGAGCCACTCGCGGGTGACTCCGTGCCAGGTGTTGGCGTTGTCGAGGTATTCGATACGCAGCCAGGCACCTGTGCAGGGAGTCCCTGTTGTGACTTGTCCTGCCAATGGCCACTGCGTATCTGCGGCATTACACAGGGCGCCTGCACTTGAGGCGGGAGCAGTCGTAATCCAGCTTCCCGTGCTCTTCTGCACCTGTCCGTAGTACATGTTGACGGTTGCATTCAGAATGGGCGCGCCGTTTTGGGCGGCGGGTCCAAGCTGAACGTCATCGGCATCCAGCACGCCAAGGCTGCGCTCGGGATGCAGATCATTGATGTTGTCCGCCAGCAGGATGCGAATCTCCGCCTCGTTGAAGAGACGGGAGTTGCTCAGCAAGGTTGTGTCGCCGGCTTGCGGCCGGCGAATGATATCGATGGCTCCAACGGCTGAGTTCTGCACAAAGGGCAGCTGCAGTTTCTTTGCACCCGTCAGTCCGTTCTCAATAAATCCGTTAAAGGTGGATTTGGAAATGCCCGTCCACGCGGGATTCGCGGCACCAGTCGGGGGGAACCCACCGGTCCAGCTTCCGGCCGGCAAAGCCAGACAGTTCGCTGCCGGACCTGTGCCGGGCGCGGCCGGACAGCCTCCGCCGGCATTGGGAACGTATGCAGTGCCGGTATATCCGGCGGCTGCGGCGTGGCCATTCTCGAGCTGATCCATGATGACTTGCCCGACAGCCGCGATCTTGTCGGTGAACGTGAGTTTCGCGCCCGACGCGACGAACAGGCTGCCGTTGGTGTGGACGCGTCCGCCGAAGTTAAAGTTGGGACCGGCGAAGTAGTCGCAGTCGCCGTCGCAGAAGATGCCAAACTCAAACGCAGGAAGCAAGGCGACTTCAACCGTACGGGTTAGATTGACTGATGCACCCGTAGCAGCCATCGTGGAGTATGTAGAACTTTGTCCAGCTCCAGCCTGACGACTCGCGGTGACCTGCAGGGTGAAGGGAATCAAGGTAGCCACCATGCCCTGGTCCGGCCCCGAACCGACGATGTCCCACGATCCGCAAGGATCGGGGGCGTTGGGGCATACTGTCCCATCGGTCCTGGTTGTAGGCCAGTTGATGGTCTCGACATAGTTCATGTTGGTGATGTTCGCGCCTGAGACCGCCGTCGGGTAATTGGACGAACTGACCAGGGCTTGCAGAGAGGCCGAGTTGGGAGACTGCGAACTCTGATAAAGCTGCGAGAGTTCCGAAGTCAGGTTCTCGATGCCGGCTTCGGCGCCGTAGTAGGCGAGGTTGCCCTCGAGGTCGTTGCCGCCCATCCTGGCTTCGTTGCTGACCATGTACAGTAGCCCGACGGCTACTCCCGACAGCAGGATCGTCAGCATCAGAGCTGCGATCAGAGTGAAACCTCGTGAATTGTTGTGACTCATTCCCATGGTTCTCCCTTTCATTGCGCCGCTCCTATTGGCACGAAGTCGTGGCGTAGCCGTAGGAGTTACAGAACGTCATATCGCGCGTGGAAACCGAAGTCGCCAAATACATGTTTTGCGACTTGTTGCCGTTGGTGGTCGGACTGGATCCCATGATCCAAATATTGACCTTCTGAATCAGGTTAGGGGATTGCCCAGCTCCGATCGGGTTCTGCTGGTTAGCAACGACGGTTCCAGTATTCGTATCGATAATGTCGTAGGTGAATTGCAAATTGATAATTCCATCAGCCACGGGCACGGCGTTGAGGCCGTTGACCTGGCGCATCAGGCGGGGAGTTTGCACCGTGCCGCCTGCAGGCGGAACCTGCAGGAAGTAAGAGACGGCTTGAAGCCGGCACACATTGATATTCGCGCCGACGCCGGCGGCAGCGGCAGCCACAGCGGCAAGGTTGTTCGTCCCGCCGGTCTGGTTCATGTTCAGCGCGTCTCCGGTGGCGAAGCTGATCTGCGCGTTGTTTGGAATGCCAGTAATTTCGGCCACCACTGCGGCGTTTTGCACCAGAGCGGTACCCGCTGTGGTTTTGCCGTTACCAGGTGTCGCCACGAGAAACATCAGCAGGTCGCCCACCTGCAGTCCGCCCGGGGCCAGAATGTTATTGGGTTGTATGCCAGCGTTCACGACGGCCACATTCGCTGAAGTTCCGCTGGGGAACGTGAAAGCGAAGTTGGACAGCGGGAAGTTATAGTCGCAGTAAATCGAGGTGATGCTGCTATTCAGCTGTCCAGGAGCCGCCGGGATCACTGCGCCGTTTTGCACACCGGTTGAGAAACCCGGGATCAGGGGAAACATATAATTGGGAGTTCCCGCGCCGTTATTCGGATACGTGTCGCCAGTGATATAGCAGGTGCCGGTCTGGTTGCAGGCGTACAGCGATGATCCTCCACCGGTAGTGAGCTGCAATCCTCCGGAAGGAAGGCCTGCTCCGGCCAAACTGATGTCTTTGGTCATGAGCTCGATGGCTGCGCGCAAATTCTGTTGCGTCTCGGCGCGCTGCGTGACCCGCATGGTTGCGTCCATGCCCGTTTTGAACAGGCTGGTCATCACCAGAACGACGGTCAGACCGATGGAGGTGGCCACCAGCAATTCCAGCAAGCTGAAACCACGTTGCGATTTAAGCGTTCGCATAGTTCAAAAGTCCTCGTCCGCAGTCTAGTGATAGGCGGAAATCAGACCGTTCGCGCTGAATGAACGGGCCGGAAGTCCAGCCTTGGTGTAACTGACCGTGATGCTGATAGCCATCATGTTGTTGTTGACGACTCCGGTGTTGAGCAACACCGGCGTGACAGAAATGGTGCGGGTGAAGTTTCCCAGACTCATCGTGACGTCGTCGGAAGTGCCAAGGATTCCATCCGGCCCGGGAAGTACCATGCACTCGGCACCGCCATCGGGGCAGGTCGCACCTGCTTGTGTCGTGCAGTTAACGTCGTCAGCAGTGCCCACCAGGCCATCGGGACCAGCGCACTTCATCCGCTGTGGCCCATCTACGAATATGCCCCCAGCCGACACATTGGCCACCGACGCAAACGGGATCTGCTGCGCGTTGCGCGCGGTATAAATGCTCTCCATGGCCTCAAGCACCTTTTGGCGCGCAATCAGGTCTTCTTCGGCCGATTGGGTGGCTGAGATGGCGGTGGCGAACGAAGCGATGACGGCGAGCAGCCCGACCGCCATGACAACGATGGCGATCATGACTTCGATAAGCGTGAAGCCCTCATCAGCCTTGCGTGGAAGCAATTTCTGGATTCTCTTTTGCGTCATTGTTGTATCCAAATGGGAGCGCCGGCCTGTTGATAGAGACGCCATCCACGAACCCGGCCTGTGGCACCCCACACCGTGATCGAACGCGAGTTGTAGGGGGTGGGATCAGCCGTACGTGCGAGGTAGACGACGCCGCTGTTGAAGTTTCCGAGACTATCCCGTGAGGAACCGTCGGGCATGAAAGAGACGTAATTCAGACTAGCGCCACCCAGACCCTGGCCGAAGTCGATGGCAGTGACTCCGCTGCCGAAGCTGTCAGGCGAAGTGGCTGGGAAGCCTCCCATCACGTTAAAGCTGATGTCCTTGGGCAGCGTGTAAGTGGACACTTGTTGCACCGGTGGCAACGCGCCTGCTCCAATTGCCGGAGGTTGATAGGTGACCTGAATCGTTCCAGCGGGAAATCCCGCAGGGTTGAAGTTCACGTAATACTGGTGGCTCTGAGTGATCGCCAGGTGGCGCGTGTTCCGCAACACCATGAGCGTCGTGTCATAGGCCAGATCGACGTGGTTCCGGTTGAACATGGGCATCATGGCGATGAAGGTGATGCCCGCAATGGTCAATCCAATCGCCACCGTGATGAGCAATTCAAGTAGCGAGAATCCGCGCTGTCGCTTTGATGTCATATAAGGTCTTCCCGGGAAGGAGATTGCCGATTCCGGAAACGCCCTCTCCCGTTCAAGAACGCCAAGATGGGGGCGGATGGCGTCCCGCTCACAAACAGCAGGGCGGGCGCCGCTCCTTCATCGCGTCACACATCATCCTAGGAAGAGGGTTCGAGCGCGTCAAAGCACGAGCGGCCAATACACGGCTACTGACCTTTCGAGACGAAGGTTGGTTACCGGGGTCACTGATTGAAAGCGTGCGGGTTAACGATAGGGAGGTCTCGGCCGAGTCCGGGGCGGGTGACCCCGGTAACTTGTTTGCGGAACTGACGGCACCTACGATGGTTTGCACGTATGACTTTATCTGCCCTACTAGTCTGCACGGACAAGGCGGCAGCCGAAGTTCTGAGCCGCGTCCTGAAAGAACTCAGCATTCGGGCCGAATCTTGTCCGGATTTTGCACGCGCGTCCATTCGTGCTGCTCAGGAACGCTTTGACGTAATCATCGTCGACGGCCAGTCGGGCGCGGAAGTGCTCTCTCTGCTGCGCGACACCCGCACGTCGCGGCTGAATGACGCGACGCTCGCCGTGGCGGTCGTGCCTTCACAGGACAGCATTCGAGAGCTGTTTTCGCTGGGTGTGAACTTCGTTCTTTACAAGCCTGTCGCTTATGAGCGGGCCTTGAGCAGCCTGCGCGCAGCCCGCGCCGTCATGCGCAAAGAGAAGCGAAAGAATGCGCGCGCGGCAGTGCATACGCATGCCACCATCGATTACGCCAATATCCAGCAGGAAAAAGCCACGCTGGTAAACCTCGCACCAGGCGGCATGGCCGTGCTGTTCGGGAAGAAGCTTCCACCCACCAGCAAAGTCTATTTTCAGTTCAAACTTCCGGGACAGACTGCGAGTGTGCGGTTATCCGGCCAACTCGTCTGGCAGGACTGGAACGGGCGCGGCGGTGTGCAGTTCGTCGATGTACCCAAAGCTTCTCGCAAGCTGCTGGACGAATTTCTCGGTGCCAACCTTCCGAAAGAGGAAGAAAAGCAGAAATTTTTCGATGTCAACGACGTTACCGTCGAGGTGGAAGAGCCGCTGGGAATGTCCGTGATTTCCAGGGAGTGGACTCCTCGTCACGGGGAGGTTGCTGTTGCCGACGAGGTCGCTTCGCCGGCGGCTGCGACTGCGACAGTCCCCGATGCGGACAACCGGCGCGCTCAGACTCGTTACAGCTGCCGTATCGGCGCCGAGGTTTATCGCACTGGAACATCGGTTCCGAACCACTGCTGCCTGACGGACCTGAGTTCGGGCGGATGCTATCTTGAGGTCTCGTTGCCGTTTCCGCAGGGATCCTCGGTTGAGATCCTGGTACGAACCTACGATCTAAAGCTGAGGCTGCGCGGAACCGTGCAAGCATCACATCCCGGATACGGCATGGGCGTCGCGTTCGAACTCAAGACGAAAGAAGAACGGGCGAACGTAAAGAAGCTCACCGATTTCGTTGCCGCGACTGAAGCCGGTGGCAACTAGCGCGCCGCCGTCGTATCCTCTACGACCGCCTTCTTGAAGTAGTCCAGGGAAAGGCGAAGTCCAGTTTCTAAATCGATCTTCGGTTCCCATCCCAGCAATTGGCGGGCCCTGGTGATGTCCGGGCAGCGCTGCTTGGGATCATCCTGCGGCAGCGCCTCATAACGGATCTTGCTCTTTGACCCCGTAACCTTCAACACCAACTGCGCACACTCCAGAATCGTGAACTCGTTGGGGTTTCCAATGTTGACTGGCATGTGCTCGTCAGACTTTGCCAGCCGTAGGAAGCCGTCAATTTCGTCGCTCACAAAGCAGAAACTGCGGGTCTGGCGGCCGTCGCCATATACGGTGAGGTCTTCGCCCAGGAGAGCCTGGCGCATGAAGTTGGGAACCACGCGGCCATCGCGGATCTGCATGCGCGGTCCATAGGTGTTGAAGATGCGCGCTATGCGGACGTCAACATTGTGATAGCGGCGGTACGCGACGGTGGCGGCTTCGGTAAAGCGCTTGGCTTCATCGTAGACCGAGCGGGGGCCTACTGGATTCACATGTCCCCAGTACGTTTCTTTTTGCGGATGCTCCAGCGGATCGCCATAGCACTCGGAAGTAGATGACACAAGATATTTGGCCCCGTACTTGTGAGCGAGGTCGAGCGCGTTGAACGTACCCAACGATCCGGCCTGCAAGGTTTCGATGCCGTGCGCGTGGTAATCCTCGGGGCTGGCCGGGCTGGCGAAGTGGAAGACATAGTCGACTTTCCCTACGTCAAAAGGCTGACAGATATCCTTCTCCACGAATTCGAATCGCGGTTCGCGGCTGAGGTGAGCGAGATTCGCACGGCGGCCGGTGAGCAGGTTGTCGACGACCAGCACATTCCAGCCCTCGGCGAGCAGGGCGTCGACCAAATGAGACCCGAGAAAACCGGCGCCGCCAGTGATCAGAGCGCGTCGTTGGCTCATGCTTTCTTGCCGTTTTTCAAGACCGCGGCCGGCACTCCGTCGGGATGCGATGTCGCGCGGCCGACGCTGTAATAGGTGAATCCTTGAGCGGCCATTGCCTCCGGATCATACAGGTTGCGGCCGTCGATCACGATCGGGTATTTCAGTTCCTGGCGAACGCGGCCGAGATCGAGGTTCGCGAACTCCTCCCATTCGGTCAGGATCAGTAGCGCGTCGGCATCATGGGCAGCTTCGTAGGAGGAATTCGCGTAGGTGATATGGTCGCCAATTACCTCACGAGCGCGTTCCATGCCAGCCGGGTCGTAAGCGGTGATCTTGCTGCCTTGCTGCAGCAGCGATTGCACGATGGCGATGGCCGGGGACTCGCGAATGTCGTCCGTGCCGCCCTTGAAAGCCAGACCGAGCACGCCCAGGCGTTTACCTCGCAGGGTCCACAGTGCGCTGTTCACTTTCCGCAAAAAGCGATGGCGCTGGTCCTCGTTGATATGCATGACTTCGTCGAGCAGGCGGAAATCGTAGCCGTGCTCGCGAGCCACGGCGCGAAACGCCATGACGTCCTTGGGGAAACACGATCCGCCGTAGCCGATTCCCGGGCTGAGAAAGCGCGAGCCGATACGTGTATCAGTGCCAATACCGTGCACGACCTGGTTCACATTTGCTCCCACCGACTCGCACACGGAGGCGACGGCGTTGATGAAAGATATCTTCATGGCCAGGAAGGCATTGGAGGCGTGCTTGATCAGTTCCGCGCTCTTCGTGCTGGTCACAATCAGAGGAGGCGGGATCAGGGCGCGATCGGGCTGGGGAATCGCTTCGGCGCGATGATAGTAAGTGGCGCCGGTCAGAGGAGCATAGATTTCGCGCAGCACTTCGGCGGAGCGCGAACTGTCGCAGCCGATCACGATGCGATCAGGGAAGAGAAAATCGGTGACCGCCGTGCCCTCGCGAAGAAACTCGGGGTTCGAAGCGACGTCGAATAATTCCGGATCGGTGCCGTTGCGCAGGATAATCCGGCGAATCCATTCGCTGGTATACACAGGCACTGTGCTCTTTTCGACGACGACTTTGTAGTCGTCGATGGCGCCGGAGATCTCGCGCGCTACGGATTC
Source organism: Terriglobia bacterium (assembly GCA_020073385.1). Classification (GTDB taxonomy): domain Bacteria; phylum Acidobacteriota; class Terriglobia; order Terriglobales; family Acidobacteriaceae; genus Sulfotelmatobacter. The sequence continues at coordinate 58,337 of JAIQFH010000002.1, forward strand.
CACATAGGAAAGATCGGCCTCGCCACTTTCGGTTGGGGGAGTGCCCACGGCTACAAAGACTGCTGCGCTCACCCGGACCGCTTCCTTTAGATCGTCGGAAAACTGCAGTCGAGTCCCGCGGTTGCGGGTCAGAAGTTCCGGCAGGAATTTTTCGTGAATGGGGACCTGCCCGTTACGCAGGGCCGTCATTTTGCTCTGGTCGTTATCCACCAGAATGACCTCGTGACCGAGGTCAGCAAAACAGGCTCCCGCCACCAACCCCACATATCCCGAACCCACCACGGCAATGCGCATCGGCTTGTTCCTTAGGAAATGAATCAGGTATCGATCGAAACTTGCGCCAGAGCAAGTTGCAGATCGATTCTACTGAATTCTATTGCGCAGGCCGGGTTCGCGCAGATGAAAAGTCGGGTAATTTCCTCCAGAAAGCCGAAAATGGGAATCTCTGGGTCTGCTCTACTGGTTAGCGGCCCCCTTGGTTATCTTTGCGCATAATCATTGACATCTTTCCGGATTCGCGTCATGCTCCAGATAGTTTCGCGGGCGTCCGGTCTAGCGATTCTTGAACCCCCCTAACCCCGCCCGAAAATGGTTATTGGCCGGAAGTACTAACGGTTTGGCTTCGGTATGACTCAGGATCCCAGGGTGCGGGCGGACGTGACAAACGGAATCAAATTGGGGGATCAGGAGTCGTCCGGAAACGCCACTGCTCTTCTTTCGGAACCTCCCAAGCTAGCACACGTCGCGCAGACGCTGGCCGCTCATGGCGGTGGATTGTTGTCAGTCGACCTTGCTCTTGACCTCGTCCTCAATGATGTTGTCGAGCAGGCCCGGAGTGCGACCGGAGCCACCGGAGCTGCGATCGCCCTCTTTCGCGATGGAGAACTCGCCTGCCGTGCCACTTCCGGCGAGAACGCACCCGACCTCGGCGTGCGAGTCGATGCCACGTCGGGTCTCGCCGGCGCCTGTGTGAATACCGGCGAGCTACAGCAATGCCGGGATACGGAGACCGACACTAGAGTCAATGCCGAAACGTGCCGGCGATTGGGTGTCCGGTCGATGCTGATTGCGCCGCTAGTCGATGGGCAGACTCTCATTGGCGTCATTCAAGTGTTTTCGGCTTGGCCTAACGCCTTCGGTAAGCGCGAGATCAGCGCCCTGCAGGTGCTCGCTGGAAGAATCGCAGAAAGCAATCGACAGGCTGAAGCTGGCCTCCCGGTGCCGGTGGAGAATTCCGAACCGCTGGCCGAAGCGGAGGAGATCAAGGCGCCAATCGAGATTGAGCCGACCCAGCTCGATCCAAACCAGATCGAGACAATCCCGATCGAACCAGACCAGGCGGAGGAAGCCGAAGAAGTTTTCGCCGGGGAAACTGCGCCCCGCGCACGAATCGATGTCTGGGGAATTGTTCTTGTGCTTTTGGTCGTGGCCGCGGCACTTGCGCTCGGATTGGTGATCGGATGGCACCGGGCGGCAGAGGTTACGAAAAGTGCTGCTCACGTAAAGGCGAATACGGCGGCAAACGCCCCTTCGAGCGCGGAAACAGTGCCAGCGATCTCGCCGAACGCAACTGCTGCTGACTCGACCGCCACAACCAATCTGGCTACAAAGACCACACCGCGACCAGTTCCTCCGACCGGCGGACTCATCGTCACACAAAACGGGAAGGTAATTTACCGCACTCCGTCAGACGCGGGACAGCCTGCTGCAAGTGATCGCGCTGAGCGTTCGCTGATTCATAGGGTGGAACCGCAGTATCCGGCCGAAGCGAGGGCCCAGCACATTCAGGGTCCCGTCGTGCTCGATATTCAGGTGTTGGGCGACGGTGCGGTGGGCAGCATTGCGGTGGTTTCCGGAGATCCATTGCTGACCCAGTCGGCGATCGATGCCGTCAAGCAGTGGCGTTACCAGCCCGAGTTGGTGAATGGGCAGGCGACTGAGGGCCAGACGCGGATTACCCTGCAGTTCACATTACCGGAGAGCTAGGAAGAAAGAATTCGACATTACCTTGTTTGCTGGCCAGGTCCCTCGAAGATCTGGCCGTTTGCTTTTTGGGGATATTATTTCGGCGCGATTCGACGGAGTGGCACAGATTGCTGCGTGGTACACTCGATGCACTATTTGTGGAGCAATCCCGCAGGGATATCCACATTCGAGGCACCTATGAAACCAGCCATTGAGACACCCGGCGGTGTCTCTACCGATCCCTACAATAAAACCGTGTGCTGCCTGCGTTGCGAGCAGAAGCTGCATCGCTATCAGTTGATGCGGGCAAGCCTGGCGCCGGGCATGGGTCACGCGATTCTGTCATGTCCGCGATGCGGGCACGTAGAGTTCGTGGCGGATGGGAGCCCGCTGTTGCAGCACCTGGAGTTGGTGGCTGTCGACACGGGCGACGGGGACTAAAAGACAGGGACTAGAGATTATGTGGGGACGGCCGCCTTCGGCCGTCCGCGAACCGCAGGCTCGCTCTCAGTGGATCAGCACACCAAGGCTGCGTGGGCGAGACGCTCGCGCCACAGCCCTGGGACGGCGGCGCTACAGAACGGCACACTCAAAACGGAATATCTTCGTCAGTGATGGGGCCAGATGCTGCGGGCTCAGGCTCCGGAACACGCTGGTCGAAATTGTTGCCTCCGGCCGACGCTCCGCGCGAACTGCCGGCAAAGTCTCCGCCGCCACCTCCGCCTTCGCCGCGTCCACCGAGCAGGATCAGGTCGCTGGCTACGACTTCGGTCATATATTTCTTCTGGCCGGTCTGTTTGTCGTCCCAGGAGCGGGTTTGCAGTCGCCCCTCGATGTAGACCTTGCCGCCCTTTTTCAGATACTCTCCCGCGATTTCGGCCAGACGTTGCCAGAGCACGATATTGTGCCACTCAGTGCGGTCCTGCCATTCGCCAGCCTTGTCCTTGAAACGCTCGTTGGTAGCGAGGGTGATCTTCGCTACAGGCGTGCCCTGAGGCGTGTATTTGATTTCGGGATCCTTGCCCAGATTACCAATCAGTTGAACCCGGTTCAGACTCTTTCCGGCCATATAGAAGCTCCTCTGCAGGGGTTCACTATAGCAGAATGGGGGCGGTGGAGATTGTGGAGGCTGTCACAGAATGCTGCACATTTCCATTTTGGGCCGACGAGGCTCTGCAAGAAAACTTTGGGTTTGTCATCCTGAGCCGCGGGTTCTGCGGCGAAGGACCTGTGCAACCTGACAGCAGCATAGGCGCTCCCTGCGAGTGCACAGGTCCTTCGCGGCAAAAAGCGCCGCTCAGGATGACAAGGCTTTGGATGTTTGAGTTGTTAGCGTTTTAGCAGAAATGGGTTGCTTTCACGTTCCTCGCCGATCGTGGTCAGTTCGCCGTGGCCTGGGACCACTACAGTCTCATCGGGTAACGCCATCACGGTGTCATGCAGCGAACGCATAATCTTCCGCATCGATCCGCCGGGCAGGTCGGTACGGCCGATCGATCCGGCGAACAGTGTGTCTCCCGCAATGAGTTTTTTGTCTGCTTCGAAGTAGAGGCAGATGCTGCCCTCGGTGTGGCCAGGAGTGTGGAGGATCTCAGCAGTATGCGATCCGGCAGAGACGGTTTCTCCAGTAGTGACGCTCCGATCGATTTCCACTTTGCCGGGCGTTGGCATGCCGATCCAGGCAGCTTGCACGTCGAGCATCTTCAGCAGAGCGTAGTCGTTCTGGTTGAGCAGGATGGGAGCGCCGGTGGCGGCACGGAGCTTCATAGCCCCACCGACGTGGTCGATGTGGGCGTGGGTGATGACGATCTGCTTGACCTGCAGGTTGTGCTTGCGAACGAGGGCAAGGATGTCCTCGATCTCATCTCCCGGATCAATCACCATTGCTTCGCGCGTGGTCTCGTCGCCGATGATCGAACAGTTGCACTGCAGCGGGCCGACGGGGAGAATTTCGTGGATCATCTGAATATTGTATCGAGTGGCGGGTGGCAAGTACCGAGTCAAAGTCCTTGCCACGGATTCTCACGGATTTCCGCGGATCAGAAACGGGTAATGAGGATCTGGTTTCTGATCCGTGGAAATCCGTGTAATCTGTGGCCAACGATGTTTTGTTCTGCCACGATCGCCTGGCACTTGCCCGGCAGGTGCAATCGGGTGGACAATTGGGCCAACTGCTTGGGGAGGTATGAATTGGCCAAATATCGGCAGCCAGGATATCAGGACAGCGATCGCGAACCGCGTCGCCAGGAGACGCGCAAGGCTCCGCCGGAGCGCAAGAGCGGTCCGCCGCGTTGGGATCACGCGTTGGGACCGCGGCCGGTGAACTTGCCGGGCACGCGGGCCGTTTCACGGTGCGCACAGTGCGGAACGGTGCTGCAGGGTGCGGCAAGCTCGGGGGAAGGGCAGTGCCCGAAGTGCGAATTCGAACTGCACTCGTGCAAGCAGTGTACGTACTTCGATCCCGGCAGCCGCTTCGAGTGCATGCAGCCGGTCAAAGAGCGGATCGCGAAAAAGGATGCGCGCAATGACTGCACACTGTATGAGATTCGCGTGACGCGTGAAAAGGAAACGTCCACACCAGCGAGCCTGAAGCCCAACGATGCGCGGGCGGCGTTTGAGAATCTGTTCAAGAAATAGGCGCCAGACCTCGGCAAGAAATCTCTCACCACAGAGGACACAGGGGTACACCGAGGAAATCGGCGGTCCCTCACATCGGCCATCTCCTGACCGGCTGAGGTCCGACGTCCGGCGCCTGAGGTCCGCTTTATGGTTTTTGCGTTGGTCTCAGCAGAATCTCGCTCATGAACGACTGCGGAGCCTGCGTCACGATCGCGGCCACGGCATGCGCGACGTCATCCGGCTGCAACATCTTGTCGGGATCTTTTCCTGCGTGCGGACTGAGTTCGGTATCGACTGAGCCGGGACAGACTACCGAGGCACGCACGTTATGCTTCCGCAATTCTTCCGCGACTGAGTAGGTCAACCCGTTCAGCCCCCACTTGGATGCGGCATACGCGGCGCCGTTAGGCAAGGCATTTTTCCCGGCGAGAGACGAGATGTTGATGATGTGTCCCGAGTAGGCGCGAATCATGATCGGAGCAAAAGTGCGGATCGCGTAGTAGACGCCGCGCAGATTCGTGTTCAGAATGCGATCCCATTCTTCGGGCGGCAGATTGTGCAGCGGATCGTTGAATCCGCCGACACCTGCATTATTTACCAGTATGTCGAGGCGGCCGAATGTGCTATCAACGCGAGCAGCAGCATATTCGAGTTGATGCAGCACGGTGACATCGCAGGGAATGACTTCGGTCTTGCCGCCGGCGTCGACGATGGCGCGGGCGGTCTCGTCCAGAGCGGATTTCGTGCGCCCGAGCAACACAGCGGTCGCGCTGAGGGCGGCGAGTTTGCGGGCGATAGCTGAGCCGATACCGCGGCCTGCCCCGGTGATAACTGCCACTTGTCCGGCGAGGGGTTGTCTGGTGTCCATACCACTAGTTTCTCCTGGCACGTTAGTGGGAGGTGGAGCGAACATCCACACTCTCTGCTATGCGCATCTTAACAATAAAGAGGAGGACGAATGGGAACGCGCTTGCCTTCGGCAGGAGAGGTACTTATAATCCGGCCAGCCGGGAAAAAGGGTCAGCCGCCTCATCGCTCCAATCGGTTCAGTCCCTTCAGTCCCGGAGCCGCCTGCCAGGAAGTCGGTGCATTCCAAAGCAGGATCCGAACGCATTGCGGTCCAGTCGGAATGCAGTCTGAAGTAGAAGAATACGATCCCAAATAGCCATTTCCCGAGTTTTTAAGGAGCCATACTGATGAAAAAGATTCTGCTTGCGGTTGTGCTTGGGGTAGCGGTGGTCGCGGTGGCACAGAATACTGCGCAGCCCGCTCAGGGACAATCGAGCGCACCGGCGCAAGGACAAGCTGCTGCACCAGCCCAGGGCCAGGCGCAAGGCCCTGTGATCAAAGATCCTGCCGAATACAACGCGTACGTCGCAGCGGTGCAGCAGAAGGATCCGAACGCCAAGATCAGCGGTCTGGAAGCGTTTCTTACGCAATATCCCAACAGCGTGATGAAGAATCAGGCGCTCGAACTGTTGATGGGAGCCTACCAGCAGACGAATAATTCCAAGAAGACGATGGAAACAGCCGCAAAGGTTGTAGCGGCTGATGCGTGCAACATGCGCGCCTTGGCGTTACTGGCGTTTTATAACCGGATGCTGGCACAAAACGGAGACCCCAGTGCGAATCTGGCCGACGGCAAGAAATATGCGGAGCAAGGACAAGGCTGCTGGCCGAAGATTACCGATCCCGAAATCACAAAGATGAAGCCGCAGATGGACCAGATTTTTGGCTCTGCCATCGGCATTGCGGACTATCAGGCCAAGGACTACGCAGGAGCTTGCGTTGCATTACAGCCCGTAGTGGCTGCGAACCCCACAGACTTCAGTGTTGTATATCCGCTCGCTCTGGCCTACCTGAATCAGACACCGCCGGACTATCAGAATGGGATCTGGTTCGCGGCCCGCGCCGCTGCCGTGGCACCCGCGCAGAACCAGGCTGGAATTGAAAAGTATGCGCGCTCACAATACGTCAAATTCCACGCTGGCGACGACGGCTGGGCGGAACTGCTGGCAGCTGCGAAGGCGAACGGTCAGCAGATGCCGATCAAACCCGCTCCCACACCCGCTGAGCAGGCACACGATATGGTTGTGAAAACCCCGCCCGACAAGATGGACTTCGCCCAGTGGGAATTTGTAATGACTAACGGCAGTCAGGAAGATCAGGACACGGTTTGGAACGCGATCAAAGGCAAAGCTGTGCAGATGAACGGCAGCGTCATCAGCACCGAGCCGGACCAGTTCATGATCGCCGGCAGTTCGGATGACATCGACGCCAAGAAGGCAGACATCACGCTGAAGTTCGAGGACAAAGTTCCGGCAAAGCTGATTCCCAAAGACGGAGCGAGCTTCGACTTCCAGGGTGAGCCGGCCTCTTACACCTCGAACCCATTCATGATGGTGATGGAAAAGGGACGATTGCTGAATGCAAAACCGGCAGCCACAACTCCGGCGAAGAAGCCGCCAGTACGTCGTAAACCTGCGGCTCAGTAACTAAGAGCAGAAGAGATGACAATAGGCAGCCCGAAAGGGCTGCCTATTGTTTTTGCAGGTGAACCTAACGAACGATTTTCTTTTCTACGGAGACCGGACGCGCGCTGCGAGGCGGTCGCCTGACTCCATCGCGCAACTGGCGGACATCGATCTTCAATTCGGTGATGGTGCGGCTCAGGGTATTGCGGTGCATGCCCAATTCGCGGGCGGCGCGGCATTGGTTGCCGCGGTTTTCCTGCAGCACGGTTAGGATGAATCGTTTCTTGAATTCCCGTACGCCTTCGGCGTAGAGGATGTTGCTGCGGTACATTTGAAGGACAAGTGCTTCCAATTGATCTTTCACGCTGAGTCTCTCTCTATCCAGGAATTTGTTGTACCGCACCGCAGCCTATTTCGGCGGAGAAGCAGGCGAGCCATTTAACTTCTGGGGGGCCTGATGGAGCAAACCGAGTCCCTGATAGAAACGCATCCGCAATTCCGAAGGAGCCAGCCAGATCGCTGCGCGCCCCACCACCAGAAAATACGGGGCCAGTTGCGAATTCTGGAGCAGCTTTGACGCCGGCTCGAACGCCGTCATTCCCATCAGGATCACTGCCACCATCAGACCGCCCCTGACCAGCCCTAAGACTGCGCCAAGGAAACGGTCAAAACCGCTAAGCCCGGCTTCTTTCATCACCCAGCGCGCAACCCTGGCCGCTATACCGAACAGGAGCACGATGGCAAAGAAAATAATGAGGAAGCCAAGAATCTCAGCCAACCACGGGTTCTTCAAAAAACTTTCCAGCCACTCTGCGAGGTGATGGTACTGCCACGCAGCCACGATGTAACCGATGATCAGTCCAGCCGTCGTGAGGGCCTCAGAAAAAAAACCCTGCATCGCAGCCGTGATCACACTAAACAGCACGAGCGCGCAAATGATCCAATCGATGACGCCCAAGGTCATATGTCGTGCCCGGGTAGAACGGAATGCGGTCTTTCGTCACACATCCAGCTTGCGCCCTGTAAGCTGGGTATATGCCTCGAGGTACTTTTCGCTGGTGCGCCGCGCCACCTCTGGCGGAAGCGCGGGAGCGGGCGGTTGCTTGTTCCAGTGAATCTGCTCGAGGTAATCGCGGACATACTGCTTGTCGTACGAATCCTGCGCCCGTCCGGGAGCGTATTTGTCGGCGGGCCAGAAGCGGGACGAATCGGGAGTGAGGACTTCATCCGCCAGGGTGATGCCGTGAGCGGTGCGTCCAAACTCAAATTTGGTGTCGGCGATGATGATACCTCGCTGGCGTGCGTAGGCTGCGGCTTTCTTGTAGACGCGCAAAGTGAGGTCGCGCAAATGACTCGCGGTTTCGACGCCGACGATCTGGCACATCTGGTCGAAGGAAATGTTCTCGTCGTGACCCGAGGTCGCCTTCGTCGAGGGAGTGAAAATCGGCTCGGGAAGGGCGGCTGACTCCTTCAGTCCGGGAGGCAGCGCAATACCGGAAATCGTGCCGGATGCCTTGTACTCCTTCCAACCGGAACCCGAAATGTAGCCGCGCGCGATGCACTCGACCGGGAAGATTTCAGCGCGGCGCACCAGCATGGAGCGTCCGCGGAGCTGGTCCGCATACTTACGGACCGACGCCGGATACTTGTCGACATCGGCGGTAATAAGGTGATTCGGCACTACATCGGCCAGGAAATCGAACCAGAACAGAGAAATCTGATTCAGGACGCGGCCTTTATGTGGAATACCCGTGGCCAGAACATAGTCGAAGGCCGAAATGCGGTCGCTGGCTACGAACAGAAGCTGGGTTTCGTCCACTTCGTAAACGTCGCGGACTTTGCCGCTGGCTTTCAGTTTGAGATCGGGAATATCGGTACGGATAAGGACGGAGTCGAGAAGTTCGGGGCTCATAGTGAAATTTTACAGGTTTGAGGCGAGGCGTATTCTAGCTGGTCAGAAAAAATTGTCAACGATTCTCATCACAGGGGCGCGGGAGTTGGTATTCTCTGGCGGCCCGAAAAGCGTTGACAGCAAAGCGGATCGGGAGAGCGCCCATCCAGCGCCAGTTCCGGCGTGGAGAGTTTGTGGAAAAACTGAGGATGAGCGTGGATAACGTGGAAGGAATTGCGAATGGTGCCGCCTCCAACTGTCATGGTCCACCTGCTATCGGATACGGCAGACCTTTGAGATTGGCACGCGCTTCGTCTTCTGGCTCTGGGATGCGCCTGGTCAGATACTGAGTCGATGACGCCTTCGTACGAACTAGAGGGCTAATACCTTTGGACGGCTTCCACTCCCCACGCGCTGCTACAATCGCACTTATAGCCAGCCAAAACATCATTCGGGCGCAGATGTCGATGCTCAAATCATTGCGAGTTCTTGCGGGGCCACTACTGGCAGCCGCTGTTTGTGCTTGCCTGGCGGCCAGTTGCTTGGCGCAGGTGTCCGTCCGCTCGGTGAAAGTACTGGGAAACAAAGATACCGTCGAGATTGAGGTGGAAGCGAGCGACCGGATTGTTCCCGAGACGCAGGTGCTGACGGGGCCAGATCGGCTGGTGATCGACTTTCCCAACGCGGTGCCGGGCAGTCAGGTTCGCAGCCAGTCGATCGATCGCGGGGAAGTGAAGGACGTTCGCGTGGGGTTGTTCCAGGCGAAACCGCCGGTCACGCGTGTCGTACTCGACCTGAAGAGCGCACGTTCCTATCAGATATTCCCGTATGGCCGGACCGTGATGATAAAAGTCACGGGCGACGCAACGAGTGCATCCGCCGCGCCGGCAGACTATACGCAGCCCGCGAGGAATCCGGGACTGGTCACAACCAACTACACCACCAGGGTGGAGCCAGTGAGCGTTCGGGCGCAGACTCCGCTGCAAGTGTCGTATCGCGACGGATTGCTTGGGATTCACTCCAACAAGGCGACGCTTTCCGAAGTACTTTACGCCATCCAGCAACGGACAGGAGCCGACATTTCGATCCCGGCTGGCGCCGAGCAGGAACGAGTAATGGCCGAGATTAATCCGGCCCCTGCGGCTGAGGCACTGGCGCGGCTGCTGAACGGATCGCGATTTAATTTTCTGATCTTGAATTCGGCGACTGATCCCCGGCAACTCGATCGCGTGATTCTCAGTCCGCGCACCGTCGGCGAATACGTGCCGCCTCCGCCGCAACCGCAAGAGCAAGACGGCACGGCAGACGAACAGCCTGTTCCTGCGCCGGTCCAGGCACCGAGACCGGAGGAAGCGCCTGCTCCTGCGGACCCGCAATCCGGGGATAACGGCCCGAACCAGTAGAATCTCTCCAGCTATCCGTCAGAGAAAACCGGTTATGGAGGCGTGATCAAACGAACCGGAACCGGGGAGTTTCCGAGTTGGGGCTGCCCTGGGAGGCCGCCACTTCCATTCCCGCAGCCAGCTACGTTCAGCACGGTGACCTTCATGTTTCCGTATTGATCCACCGCGTTGATGAAGATCTGAAGAAATCCGACAAATGTGACCTGTGTCTGGCCGGTGGCGTTCAGAGACTGCGTACTGTCATAGATCGGCAGAGAGACGACGGAGGAGCTCGTACTCACCGGCGTCCCATGTAGCCCGGTGGGATTGCCACTCCCGGCCAGCATCTGGAAAGGGTAGGCAGCGGGAGCTGCGAAAGGATTCAGACTGTCCTGGCCACTGGAAGAAGCAAGATCACTCGTATTCGTTTGGTGCGTTATACACTGAACGCCGGCTACCGTAGCCGCCACAGGGTTGATCGAGAGATCGACCGTATTAGGAAAACTCGCCGATGCCGGAGGCACGCCGCAGGAGTAGTTCGTGGGTTGGTCACAACCAGCGATTGCATCCTGGTACGCGTCACCGCCGCACGAGGAAGGAACTGCGATCGGAGTTGTCCCCACCTGGCCCGGCACATACAGCAAATTCGGAGGGCCCTCAATGTAAGGAAATCCTATGCCAACCCAATTGGCCTGAGGAGGATTGCGCACCGTGCAACTGCTCGAATTGGTGATCCGACAGTCCGGAGTCAGCCAAAACGTCTCGCCAATTATGCCTGTAGATGTAGTCGTACCCCCGAGAGAGACGCCTGGATGCTGGATCTGTCCTGTGCCTGTATCTACAAGAGCATCGCAGCCGGGCTGTCCGGATTCGTCGCAAGGAAAAGTTGCCAGCGGGTTCTTGTTTGCCACCACCCATGGTTTCACGCAACGCGGCTGAACTGGAACAATCGTTCCCGTGGTCTGATTTCCTACTGTTCCTGAATTCGAAGGATTGAAGGCTTCGGCGGTTGCGGTTGCGCTCACCTGATTTCCCGTGTTGCCCCAGATGCGCGAGAAAAAACTCGGCAGGTTGGTGCGCGTAAGTTGCACCGTGACCAACGGGTTCACGCCGAACGCTGAACTGGCCAGACCCGAGCAGTCGGTCACACCAGCGCCGATCGTCTCGCCGTTGCCAGCTGAGTACGTCACATTGACGGTAGTGGCTGCGAGACCGCCCACGGCATCTTGGGATGCGACTGCTTTGGCGACCCGAGTTGCGAGCCCATCAGTTCCGTTATCGGGGCCGCATACTCTCACCCAGTTGCTGGTCGAATTGGCGGGATCGCCAGTGAGTCCTGAAAGCGAAATGATCTTGGCCGCCGCGAGGGCAGCGCTGTCGGCAGACCGCTGAGCCTCTTCTCTCGCGAGATACAGCGTTACGACATCGATCGAGAGAGCGGCCATGGCGATGATTGCGACCATCGCCAACGCAACCATGATCATGGTGACGCCGCGCTCGTGCTGGCGATCACTGTCAACCCAACTTGACCTTTGGATGAGAAGTTTCTTCATACGACTGTCAATTCTCGTTCATGGCCACCGCGATGGCGGAAATCTCCTTCGGCAAGACGGTGTTTCTGCCCAGAAGGCTGGCCGCCTGGCCAAATCGCCACGGGTAAGCGTATCGAATGCTGACGCACGTGCTGATGATCGCGACCTGGCCGCTGCCGGGCGCTTGGGACGTGCAGTTTACGTTTGGCAGGGTTGCTCCGGTCGATGGGTAGTAGTATCCGCGGTTGACGACCATGGTGAGTCCCGGGGACACGCATCCATTTCCAGATGCGGTGAAAGTCCACGTCAGGCCTGACGGTGACGCAGTATTGGTAATGCTGCAATCGTTGATTTTGTTGGCAAGCAAGGAATTGTCGACGATCTGAAAAGCATCATTCACGGAAATGGGAATCGTCCCGCTGGGAGATTGCAGATCGTTGGTGGGGTCGGCTGCAGCCGCCCGCGCAGCATCCCGGGCGATATTAGTTAATCGCTGCTTGAGAGTGAACGCGCTGCTAAAATCGTAAATGCCCACGACGAACACGATGAGCAGCGGCAGCGCCACGGCGAACTCGACAATCTGAGCAGCTCTGTCATCGCGCAGTGACGACGCGGTGAATCTGGCTGCGCCGAGACTGGACTCGAAACTCACCGGTTCTCCATTCGCACTTGCGCAGTCGCGGAAAGCCAGATTGTCTGTTTATTGATGGATGTGAAGGGCAGCCAGAATCGGAACGGATACTGCAGGGATACCGACACGCCACAAAGGCCCGTTCCGCCGAGGCTGGTATTTGTGAGTTGGACCGGAGACTGAATGCACGCGTTCGTACTGCCGGAGCCACAAGCTAACGCCGCTCCGGTAGCGCACGAGAGCAGATTCGGCGCCGGCGACATCGGGCGTGCCTTCGCGGGGTCTAGCTTGGAAGCGATCAAAGCCGCCTGCACGGCCGCAGTCGCATTTTGTGCCGCCGTATTTGTGGTGCTGCAGGTAGCACAGTAGGGAATCGACCCAGCGCGGGCGCCTTCTTGCGCAGCGCGCGTGATCGCTCCGTAGATGCTGAATGCCTGGCCAAACCAGAAGATGCCGAGCAGGATCATGAACATGAGGGGCAGTACGGCTGCGGCCTCGGCGATCTCGGCGGCGCGAGTTTCGCGGACGAGCTTTCTCAGATAGTGAGCGAGACTTGGCATCAGGCCACCATCCTCAGTTTCCAGAAAATCCCATAAAGCACGACCGTCAGTGCCAAAGCCACACCCTTGGGAATGGTCAGCGCCTCAGGATTATCGAGTGTGACGTGGGAGCCCGGCAGTCGAAATGTAACCAGCGATACCAGAATATGCCCGATGTTCTTGATCGTTTGCAGCAAGCGTCGCTTGTAGATCACCAGTGCCAATGCCATGACTCCAGCAACAAAAACCGAGCCGATGAGAATATCAATCAGGCGCCCCGGACCGGTGTAAGCCCCCACCGCCACCGCGAATTTCAAGTCGCCCGCGCCCAGACTTTTCAATAACCAAAACGGCAGCAACAGGGCGAATGCCAGACCCGCACCGAGCAGTGACTCTTTCAGTCCACTCCAGCCGCCGAGGAACGTATTCGCCGCTACTCCGACAACAAAGCCCGGCACCGTCAGCCAGTTCGGGATTCGGCGGCTGTGCCAATCCATCCATCCTGCAATCAATGAAAGCAGAATTGCTCCTACCAGAATAAGCGGTTTCAAGCGCGCTCCGATCCCTGCGGTGCGCAGGCCATTTCGCGCCGATATCGAAAATGATCCATGTTGTGACGGTCTGGAACGCCTGCGGGATTGGATACCGGGCCTGAGGCATTCTCGACGTTGCCCCCGCAAAATCAGCCTCTTTCGCGGATTCTCACATAGCAAGAAAGGTAAGTCAATGAACCAACGATGGACCCAGGTCTCCTTCGTGACCTTTGTGGTAAACGCCTTTGAATCACGAAGGACACGAAGTCTCACGAAGGAAAGCAAAAAGCCCGAACCAGGTCCGGGCCTTCCGAAAGAGTTGCAGTGTTCTTACCGGTTGAACGCCGGAGCCGCGTTGTGCTCAGCCACGATCTTCTTCGCGTTATCGGCCAAAGCCTTGGCTTGTGGCAGAAGCTCAAGACCTTTGACCACTTCCGGATCGGATTCGGCACGAACCTTCATGCCCTCATCCTGACCGAAAGCGTCGATGAAGATTTCCGACTTGATGCTCGATTTGAGCCAGTCCGCGTTATCCATCAGGTCAGCCTGGGTGTAGGGAATGCTGGCTTCGTCGAGCGACTTGCGGAAGGCTTGCATCGTTATGTCATCGACTTCAAAGCTCTTGGTTGGATGGTGATCCACAACATAGCGCTTGGCGAAGTTGAAGAAGGCATAGTGCTGGAGCAACGTGTCCTGAAAGTGATTGCTCTTGATGGGAGGAATGTTCACGTCAGGAGTGATGCCGCCGCCACCGTAAACCGTGCGTCCGCTATCCGTCAGCTTCACCTCGCGGTTCGCCGTGTTGTTCTCGGATTCGCTGCGGTTGTAGTAGTAGTCGTAGAGAGAGATGTTGCTGTAGTCGCGCTGGATGAGGCGTCCGCTCGGGGTGTAGTAGTGCGCGGTGGTGAGCGCTAGTCCAGTGTTTTCCGACAGCGGATACACCGTTTGCACCAGGCCCTTGCCGAACGTGACTTCGCCAACGATCAGGCCGCGGTCGTGATCCTGAATCGCGCCGGAAACAATTTCCGCCGCCGAAGCCGTCAGCCGGTTCACCAGAACGACAACCGGGTAGTCTTTGCCGCCGTTGCCATGCTGCGCGATGTAGCGCTTCTCAGCCGAGGCGCGCCCGTGGTGCGAAACGATCAATTGTCCCTTCTTCAGGAACTTGTCGGCAACCCCAACGCCTTCGCTGAGCAAGCCGCCCGGATTGCCGCGCAGATCGAGAATCAGGCCCTTCAGATCACCAAACGAATCCAGTGCTTCGGAAACCTCACGCTCAGTGGTCTCATTGAAGCCGTTCACGTGCATGTAGCCGACGCCCGGCTTGATCAGGAAGTGCACGTCCACGCTGTAGCGCGGAATCTCGTCGCGCACCAGGGTGAATTCCATCGGCTTTTCGACGCCTTCACGCGCGATGCTGATGTGAACGGTGGTGCCCTTGGGTCCCTTCAGCATGTCAGCAACGTCGCCCGTGCTCATGTTCTCCGTCGACTTGCCGTCGACGGCGATGATCACGTCGCCCGGGTGAATCCCGGCCTTGTACGCCGGAGTTCCCGTGAACGGATAAATGACGATGACTTTGTTGTTGCGCGGGCCTACGGTCATGCCGACGCCGTAGTACTTGCCGCGCTGGTCCTCGCGCATCAGCGCGTAGGACTTGGGATCGAAGAAATTCGAGTGCGGGTCCAGCGCATGCAGCATTCCGGGGATCGCGCCGTTGTAAATCGCCTTATCAGCATTCACCGGCTCGGCGTAATTCTCCTCGACGAGAGCATACACATCGGTGAATTGCTTGAGGCTGTCCTTGACGTCGGAGTCGCCGGTGATCGACGACTGTTGGCCGGATCGCTGAGCGAACAAGATTCCCAGAAATCCGCAGGCAAGGAGGAAAAAGGCTACCAGGAAAAGCGACCGGCGAGAACTACGTGCCATCTTTGAGATTCCTTCGTTGAGGGCTTACGTCCACCCCAGCTACTGCACTGAATACAGGCAGTATATCACTACTTGGACGAGGTTGGACCGGGATGGTTACCGTCGGTAATGCCCTACCCCTAGGATGCGCCGGAAGGGGTTTAAGGTTCTTTGGACTGGAGGGTGCTGGCCCATAGACTCTTCGAGACTAGTGGCCTGAAAATAGGTCCGATAACGGTAGCCTACAGGTCTCCGAGTTCGAGGGGCACATCCGCGTTCCATGCAGCTTCAAATTCCCTCCGCACCCATTCCTGGTCAGAAATCTTGTCTTGGGCTTCTAGACTCTTCAAAAGACCAAACAGGGAGCGGGGATTACGAGGGTATTGTTCCAGATCGGCGCGAAACACGGCTTCCGCCTGCTCGGCTTGGCCGTTCTGCATCAAGGCAGCGCCAAGCGATTCCCGAACGGGATAGAACCATTCGGGTGGTTCCCCGTAGTAAAGCGTGTCCTCGACCTGAACAGCGTTCTTCCAGTACTCGATGGCACGTCCGCGATCGGCGTGCGCGGTGGCGATCCTCGCGTCCAATATGTTTGCAGCCAGGTCCAGGAAGGTCCGCGCTTTGTTGGAATAAGTACTGAACTCGGTATCGGCCGGCATTCCTTGGCGGGCACTTCCGAGGGTTCTCCGTTCTGCTTCCGCAATCGTAATCTGGCCTTTTGCGGCAGCGGCACACCCGCGGGCGAAATGCCAGAATGCGGTTGTCATGACCAGACTTGGGCTCGGTGGCGGCAGCTTCAGGACTTCGTCCCAGCGATGAAAGCGAAGGAGCACGAAGGTTGGGGTGGGCACGTAGACTTCAAACATGGGCATGCCCGCGACCATAACGCTCACATGAGCCGCCAACTCATCCGCAGCTCGTTTTGCCTCGGTAAAATTCCCCGCCATGCTATTCGCAGCAGCGAGGAAGTGAAGGTTATGGGCGTAATACATCATGTCGTACATGCTTCCCGTTGTGCCACTGTCGCGCAGATAGGCGCGGTCTGTTTCAGCCGCGATGGCGTTGCTGCGGGCCGATCCCGAGTAGTCTCCGACCCGGAAATAGGTGTGGGCTGGCATATGAACCAGATGTCCGGCAGCTGGTGCTAGGGTTTCCAAACGCCTAGCGCTGGCTAATGCCCACTCGGGATGAGGGGACGTTTCCGTGGCATGAACGTAATAGTGATTCGCGCCGATGTGGTTGGGATCGCGCCGCAACACTGATTCGAGCACAGCAACAATCTCCTCGGTACCCCCGGCGGGTCGGCCGTCGACGCTCCAAAGCTTCCAGGGGTGAAGGTCCATCAAGCTCTCGGCGTACAGCGTGGCCGCGTCGAGATCCTCCGGGTAACGCTTGGATACGTCCCGCATCGCGTGAGCGTAGTCCGCGTCAAGTCTTCTCAAATTCACGTTGGGGTCAGCCGAATAACGCTTGGCTAGGGCTTGAATGTAGGTGCGCTCGCTTTCCGTCACGCCTGCCGAGAGGGATAGCGCCTTCTGCACCGCTGCATACGCATCTTTTTCATGAGGAGGATCTACATCCAGATTGATACAAGGGCCTAACGCCAATGCGACGCCCCAATGAGCCATTGCTGACTGCGGATCCAGTTCCGCAGCCCGCCGGAATGACCGAACCGCCTCTTCGTGGTTGAAGCCGAAGACCAGCGTGAGTCCCTGATCGAAGAAACGCGGCGCCTCTGGGCTCTTGGTGGAAATCGTGTGGTGATGCTGACCCAGACCCGGCATCAGAGCCGGTGGTGTTGATTGCGCCAACAATGAACAGGCGCCAGCAAGAAACGGAAAAACGTACGCGGCAAGTCTCATTGGAATTCCCCAAGCGTTTGCCTCAGGCTAGCAAACTCCTTGAGGTCATGGGAGGAGTCGCTGCGCCAGGAATTTGATGGTTGTGGATGATCGGTATCCAGGGTGGCCGTGACCTCGTTCAGACCAGAGGCACCCATTTCGCGATTCTGATCCATCGCCGCCACACTGCGCTCGACATCGTCGTCAGTGGTGGCCCAACTCGAGCGGCTGACGAACATAGTCTTCAAAGCGCCGCAGTTCTGCAACGGAAGCTTCAGAGAGCAGGGAAAAGGGAATGGAGCGGAGGCCCGAGGGGAGTTCGGCGGCGGTCAGAACATCGCAGACTACCGCTGCTGTCTCCTTCAAGCCGCGTTGCCAATCGGGCTCGCCAGCATCGCGAAACACGAGGCTGTCGGGATGGAATCCGGCAGCAGTCAGCACGGCGCGAGCCACTTTGAGAAATTCCGGCCAGCGCGAAGCCACGCCGACCAGCGCACCCGAGGGGGCGGGAAGATATCCGGTGAGCGAAGTGGGAACGGAGCGAATCTGCAGGATGAGCAGGTCGGTGCCCGGAGGCATCAGCTCAAGAACTTTTGCTTCACGATTCGACAGGAGCGCTGGCATCCCGCCCTCTGGGGCTCTCTGGCAGTCCTCCAAGCCACAAGACTCGACAGGGAAGGTGACGGAGCGTGCGATTTCAGCTGCCAAGATTCGGCGCAGTTCCTCGTCGGGCTCGATCAAAAGGAAATGATCGGGAGGCTGCAGCTCCAGCCACTGCCGCAAGCGGAACCGAACCTGCGGAAGGGTGACGCCGAGCTTTCGGGCTGAACGAAACAGTCGCGCGATCATCTGGTCAACCGCCAGCGATGGTGTGGAAGCGGCCTCGGGCTTGCTAGACCGAACGTAGACGCCGCTGCCATGGCGGAATTCGACCCATTTGTCACGTTCCAGCTGGCGGTACCCTGCGCTGATCGTGTTGGGATGCAGGTGGAATCTCCGAGCCAGTTCACGCGTACTCGGCAGGCGCTGCCCGGGAGAAAGATCATCGCTGAGGATGCCGAGGATGACCTGCGTGACCAACTGCTCCCGGATTGATACTTCACTGGCGCGCGCAAACCAGAATCGCATGGCGGGAAACATGGTAGAACAAGTTCCCGGTTCTCAGTTGCCAGTTCTCGATCAATTCCGTAGCTCCGCGAAGGTCCGCGCCAAACCAGAAAGCGCTTGACTACTCGAGGGAGGGCAATGTTCCCTTTTCTGAGAACTGAGAACTGGACCCTCAAATCTTTGTCTTCAGCAATTGCTCCGCCTTCCTCAGGCACAGTATGATGAACGGCATGAGTTTCTCCGAGACGATCTTCCTGTTCTTCCTGGCCCTGATCATCTTCGGGCCAAAGAAGTTGCCGGAGATCGCCCGCCAGGTCGGCAAGTATCTCAATGAATTCAAGCGGGCTTCCAACGAGTTCAAAGCGCAGATTGAGCAGGAAATAGCTCATCTCGAGGTGGAGACCAAGCAGCAGACGATTCTGCCGCCGAGCCCTTCGGTCGAGGGTACGACCAGCCGTACTCTGAACTCTGCACCCGTCGAGGAAATGAAGATCGAGACCTCAGCGCCGCCCGAAGCTGCTGCGCCTGAGGCTGCAACTCTGGCCTCTTCCGCTGAAGAACATGCGTCGTCATCCGGAAATGGCGCAACGCCGCCGGTTGCAACAGAGACCGTCCCGGCCTCGGATGAAGTGACATCCAACACCTCCCAGGAATCGCATGCCTGACGTCGCGACCGAGATCCCTCCCCAGGAAGAAGAAAAAGAGTCCATGCCCACCATGGGCTTCCTCGATCACCTCGAGGAACTGCGCAAACGGATCATTTATTCGATCGTCTCGGTTGCGGTCGGATTCTTCGCGTGCTGGGGATATCGCGAGCAGATCTACGGCATCATGCAGAAGCCGATCATGAATGCTCTGAAGGCGAACGGGATGGCGGAAAAGCTCGTGTACTTGAATCCCACCGAGCCCTTCAATCTTTACCTGAAGGTTTCTGCGCTTGCCGGGCTCTTCCTTACCTCCCCCTTTGTGCTCTACCAGGTCTGGATGTTCATTTCCCCTGGCCTATACCGCAAAGAGAAACGCTATGTCGTGCCCTTCATGATCTCGACAATCGCGCTGTTTAGCGCGGGCGGGTACTTCGGCTACAGATTCGTCTACCCTTACGCGCTGACTTTTCTGATTGACTTCGGCAAGCAGTTCCAGCCGATGATTACGATCGGCGAATACACGTCACTGTTCCTGAGCATCATTCTCGGCATGGGCCTCATTTTCGAAATGCCGATTCTCGTGTTCTTCCTTGCTCTGATGGGAATCGTCAGCGCGGGATTCATGTGGAAGAACTTTCGCTACGCCATCCTGGTGATTTTCATTATTGCCGCGATTGTTACTCCGACCACTGACATATTGAACATGTGCATTTTCGCAGCGCCCATGATCGGTCTCTACGGTGTCAGTATCGGCGTGGCGTGGGTGGTGCATCCCCGGCAGCGCGCGGCGAGGCGAGAAAAGAAAGCCTGATGACCCGACCGAAGCGTCTCTCGTGGATTCTGCTGGCGGCCGTGTTGGCAGTCATCGCCTGCGATCGGGATAAAGACTCCAACGCGGCGCAGAATACAACTGTCTCTGCGAGCGCTCCGGCGATCCAGCCCTTGAATTTTCCCCCGGACGATGGTCCTCTGCCCTCTGTGGATGGCGACCGCGCCATGCAGTACGTGAAAGAGATAGTGAAATTTGGTCCACGGCCGCTGGGCAGTGCCAGTCACAAGAAAGTCGAAGAGTACATCGCCTCGCATTTGAAAGGTGATCAGGTCGAGGACGACATTTTTACTGCCGACACGCCCGAAGGAAAGTTTCCGGTGCACAACATCATCGCGAAATATCCGGGGACGAAAGACGGCATCATCGTCATTGCCAGTCATTACGATACGAACTATCCCTTGCGCAATACTTCATTCGTGGGCGCGAATGACGGAGCTTCCTCGAGCGGGCTATTGCTGGAGCTAGCCAACCATCTGCGCGGAAAGCAGCGTGACGGTTATAGCATTTGGCTGGTCTGGGACGATGCGGAAGAAGCGATGAAACCCGACGGTTCCGGTGGTCAGCCCAATGAGATGCCTTTTAGCGCCGATAGCCTTTACGGCATCACGCATCTCGCTGAGAAGTGGCAGGCCGATGGAACGCTCAAGAGAGTGAAAGCGTTCATCCTGACCGATATGATTGGCGACTCGGACCTGAACGTCGATCGCGACACGAATTCCACGCCTTGGCTGGAGGATGTGGTGTACGAGGCGGCCAGACGTCTGGGGTTCCAATCCCACTTCTTCGGGATACAACGGGAGGTTTCCGACGATCACTTACCATTCGTGAAGCGCGGCGTACCGTCTTCCGATCTCATCGACTTTACCTATGGCTACAATCTCGCCTACTGGCACACGACGGAAGATACGATCGACAAACTGAGTCCGCGAAGCTTGCAGATTGTCGGCGGAGTCGTGCTCGAGACGCTGCGCATCCTCGACAGGATGGATCCGCTCCCGCCGAAGTAAACCCGTCCACAAAGGACACGAAGGTCACGAAGGAAAATCTCTCATGGTCTTTCTTCCTGAACCTTAGTGTCCTTCGTGGTTTCAGCCTTTTTGCTCTTTTTCAGAATTTCATTTCTAATGCAGAGCAATATGCGAACTATGAAGACCCTGTTCTTTGTTTGCATTATTCATCTAGCTGTTTTCGCCGCAAATCCTCCCGCAGACAACAACGACGCCAACAAGATCATTCAGGCCGCTCTCCAGCCCTCGCCAATCCAAGAGAATCTTCGCCGATTGACCGACGAGATTGGCGGTCGAGTCCCGGGCACGCCAGCCATGCAGCACGCCGTGCAGTGGGGCATGCAGGCTTTTAGCGTGGCCGGCGCCGACAGCGTGCATAGCGAGGGCTTCGAGATTCCGAACTCCTGGTCCGAAGGTACAACCGAGATGAGCGCGACTACAGCGCATCAGGTCAGTGCCACAGGAGTGGGAGGCGGGACTGTTCTTTCCTCTTTTCGCGTGCGTGCTGTCTCTGTGGCGTGGGCGCCCGCCCTTGCTCCCGTCAAACACGTTCCGGTTATCGATGTCGGCGAAGGAACGGGCGCTGACTTCCAGAAGGCCGGGGACGTGACGGGGAAGATACTTCTGGTGCACACCCTCGTGCTGAAAACCTGGGACGATCTTTTCGCTGAGTACACGAATGCGCCGCCAATCATTGATCGCGCAGTCAAGGCCAAGGCGAAGGCGATTGCGTTCATCGCGACTCGCGAGCACGATATCCTTTACCGCCACACGAATGCGTCAGCCGGGGAAATCGATCGCTTGCCCATGGTGATTGTTGCCCGTGAGGACGGCGAGCGCATGGCGCGACTGCTGGCTGCGGGCAATCTCGTTTGGGCAGATCTCTCCATTCCGAACCAGCTTGGCGGGCCTATTAAAACCTCAAACGTGATTGCCGAGATTCGCGGCGGTGAGAAGCCGGAGGAGTTCGTGATCCTTGGCGCCCATCTGGATTCCTGGGAACTCGGCACGGGCGCCCTCGACAACGGCTGCAACGCTGCTCTGGTCATCGATGCGCTGCGCGCCATCAAGGCCTCAGGCGTGACGCCGCGCCGCACCATTCGCTTCATTCTCTTCTCGGGCGAGGAAGAAGGGCTGCTCGGTTCCCGCGTCTATGCCTTCAACCATCGGGCAGAGCTCGACCGGGCCGCGGGTGTGGTGATCTACGATTCCGGAACCGGCAAGACGACCGGGTTCTCGCTCGGCGGCCGCAAGGACGTGTACGGCATGGCGAAGGAGTTGATCTCGCCTCTCGCGCAATTCGATGTGAAGAATCTGAAGCTCGATATGGAATGGGGCACCGATCACTTCGACTTCATGCTGGAGGGAGTGCCGACCTTCGTCGCCGATCAACAGGAAGCTAACTACCTCGAAAACTACCACGCGGTCTCCGATACCTACGACAAGGTCGACTTCCCGCAACTGAAGAAACATGTTGCCGAAGCTGCCGCTTTGAGCTTCGAACTGGCGAACCTGTACGAGAAAGTCGGACCCAGGCTCTCTCATGATCAGATCGAGCAAACGATGCGCGACACCAATAGTGTGGACATGTTCAAAGCCTTCGGTCTGTGGGACGATTGGCAGAGCGGCAAGAGGGGAAGGCAGAAGTAATTTCAGATTTTAGATTGTAGATTTCAGATTGCTGATTGCCGTCGCGTTTAGTCAATCGAAAATCTACAATCTAAAATCTGAAGTCTCTGATTTCAACTGCCGCTAGGGAGTTTTTTGCTCTACTTCTGGATTCTCTTCAACGTCTTCACGCTGGTCATGCTGATAGTTGACCTGCGCGTGTTTCACCGGCCCGGCCACGTCGTGAAGTTTCGCAAAGCGTTAGGCGGGAGCCTGATGTATGTTGCAATGGCCATCGCCTTCGCGGCCATTCTGTACTTCTGGCAAGGGCGTCAGTCCAGCCTGGAGTTCGTTACCGGATACGTAGTGGAGTTGTCGCTCAGCGTCGACAACCTCTTTATCTTCCTCGTGATCTTTAACTATTTTGCCGTTCCCGACGAACTGCAACATCGCGTGCTCTTTTGGGGAATCCTGGGCGCGCTGATTCTGCGGGGAATCTTCATTGGTGCCGGAGTTGAACTCATCCAGCGCTTCCACTGGCTGCTCTTCGTTTTCGGCGCATTGCTGATTTACAGCGGCATTCGTGTGTGCCTCACAGGCGAGCACCAGGTGGACCCGTCGTCCAATCCAGTAGTGAAGGCCCTGCGCCGGTGGATTCCGGTGACGACCGAATATCGCGGCGGAAAATTCTTCGTTCGCAATGCCAAGGAAAATGGGCGGCTCTACGCCACTCCGCTTCTGGTTGTGCTTCTTGTCATTGAAACCACGGACGTGTTGTTTGCCGTCGACTCCATTCCCGCCGTCCTCGCGATCACGTTGAAGGCGTTCATCGTTTACACGTCCAATGTATTCGCGATTCTGGGACTGCGGTCGATGTACTTTGCAGTTTCGGGACTGATCAAGGTGTTCCGCTTCCTGCACTATGGCTTGGCGGTCATCTTGATCCTGGTGGGCGTGAAAATGATTCTGGGAGACTACTTCGAGATCCCGATCGGAGTCACCTTGGGGACGGTGGCGCTGGTGCTGCTGATATCGATTCTGCTTTCGTTGGCGTATCCAGCGAAAGGTGGCGGGAGTTCCGGTGGTCCAGAAAAGACTTCATAGCTTTAAGGTCATGAAGACGGCGACGATGTCCATTGGCCAGTGCGCAAAGACGAATGGCCCGAGCCGGCGTATTTTCAGCGACGGCAGCAGCAAAATGACCACGCCGGGCAAGAACGTCAGAAAGCGCCAAAGCACAAGTTTCCAATCCAGGATGAACGGAAGAAACACGTGCTGCAATGTCCACCAGAAGCTCACCAAACCAATGGCCAGCCCGCGGTTTCGGCATAGCACTTCGAAACGCGGGAAGACGTAACCGCGATAGGTCATCTCCTCGGTGGGCGACCAGACCAGCCACCACAAGCTAAAGCTGTAAATGATTCCCCACAACGGTAGAACGCGAGCATCCGCCAAGCCGGCAAGCGAGGGTGGCTGGCCGCTGCCGTAGACGATTCTCGTTGCCGACGCGGCTCCGAGAATGAAGAAAGGAAAAACCAGCACGAACATTCCGATACCGAGAAAGACATCGCGTCCCCAGCGCAGGCGCACACGGCCAATCAGATCGCGCAGCCGAATACCTTCTTTGCGCGTATAGACGGCCATCAAGGCGAGGCAACCAATGTCCACGAGGGTGCCGTAGACCGTCCACCACTTCGCCGCAGCGTTCCAGGACCAGGAATGAGATTGCAACCAGAGAGCGCATGCGGTGATCGCTTGGGCTGCGATGATGAGGACACTTCGTCCTACGAGCACGAGCCAGGGGCCAGCCCATCCGAGAGTGCCGGCGCGGGCCCGCTCTGAAAGTGCGGGTATGGAATTGAGATCAGATGCAGCGGAAGAAACGGAGACTTCGCTTCGAACAGGGACTTCGAGCGTCTGGGTACCCATGTGGGCCCTCACTGCTTATACGAACACCACTTTATCCCCGCGAACCACGGAATGCTTCAGAAATTTTTTGTCATCGTGATCCGGATAATCCATCCGATAATGGGCGCCGCGGCTTTCTTCGCGAGCCATCGCAGATCGCGCCACCAACAGCGCAGTTAAATGCAAGTTGGCAGCTTCATGTCCACGTCGCGTTTTTGGATGCGCCAGTTTCGGAGCCATCTCTTCGAGCATCTTGACAGCCTTCTGCATTCCCATGCGCGTTCGCACAATCCCAACCTCGCTCCACGTCAGACTCTGAATCTGTCCGACTAACTCCTCAACTCCAGAGTCGACGGGGCCATTGGAGTATGCGGCTTTCGGATCCGGAGCCGCGTCCGATGAGGCTTTCTCGACGTTTCGCATCGCCTTTCCCGCACGAGCCCCGTAGACCAGAGCCTCGAGCAGGGAATTACTTGGCAGGCGGTTGGCGCCGTGCACGCCGGTCGCCGCAACTTCACCGGCGGCGTAAAGTCCGGCGACATTGGTCTTGCCGTCGAGATCCGTGCGGATTCCGCCGAGAGTGCAATTCGCCGCCGGGCGCACAGGAGCGAGATCTTCGGTGATGTCGATGTTGTACGCCATGCAGGTGGCGTAGACGCGCGGAAAGCGCTTCTCAATCTTGCCGGCATTGAAGTGAGTCACGTCGAGATATACGAAGGGATCCTTCGCGCGGCTCACCTCCATCTCGTGAACGATGGCGCGCGCAATCAGGTCGCGGGGAGCTCGCTCTCCCAGCGGGTGGTACTTTCCCATAAAACGATCGAGCTCGAAGTTGCGAAGGTAAGCGCCCTCCGCGCGCAGACCCTCGGGCAAAGGGAAGCGCGGGACTTTCTTCATGCAAAGGGCCGTGGGATGAAACTGGACGAACTCCATGTCGCCCACTTCGGCTCCTGCGCGGAAAGCGAGCGCGATTCCGTCCGCTGTGGCTGTTTCAGGGTTTGTCGTGTTAGAGAAGATTTGTCCGCAACCGCCCGTCGCGAGCAGAATCGCGGAACAGGCGACTTGTTGAGGAGTCCCTTTTTCATCAAGCAGCGAAATCCCCGTGATCCGGCCGCCTTCCGTGCGCAGTTCTGTTATGAAGGCAAAAGCCGCCACCGAGACATGCTTCAGCGATTCTACTTTGTGAGCGAGGGTCTTCAGAATCTCCTTGCCGGTAGACTCGCCATCGGTATGCAGACGGCGGCTGCGGGTATGTGGGTTTTCAAGCTCGAAGGAGAGCTTCGTGCCGTTGTGCTTGCCCCATGCCAGCAGTTCGTCGATCCGCTCTGCACCCTCCTCAATCATGACCTTGACGGCGGCGGGATTGCACAGGCCAGCGCCAGCTTCGAGGGTGTCCTGCAGGTGCAGGTTGACGTCGTCGTCGTCGCTCAACCAATCGGCTTCTCTTTTGGCGTCGCGCGCTTTGAAAGTTGGATATTCCTTTTTTGTAAGCAGCAACACCTGCCCCGACTCGGCCAAGTCGATGGCAGCGCGTAGTCCGGCGACACCGGCGCCGACGACCACGTAGTCGGTCTGGGCTGGCAGACCTTTCATAGACGGGAAATACTACCACCGAAGGCGCAGCGGCAGGGACGGGAACGCATACGCTATTATGGGAACGCAATGGCGCAAGCGACCATACACGTCCTGCCACGTCCTTATCAGGCGTGGATCGAGAACGGCCTGCTCACTCGTGCAGGCTCCATCCTGGGCGATCTGTTGCCGCAGACCAGCCGTATTTTCGTCGTGACGGTTGCTCCGGTGCGCAAGCGTTGGGGAGCGAAGTTCGTGGCTGCACTGAAAGCGGCAGGATTTGCGCCGCAGGTGATCCTGATGCCTGACGGCGAGCCCGCCAAGCGCCTGGCAACTGTCGAGGCGATGGCGGAGAAGCTGGTGCGGATGGGCGCCGACCGCAAAGCAGTGATTATTGCGCTGGGTGGCGGTGTCGTAGGCGATGTCGCGGGATTGCTGGCGTCACTATACATGCGCGGCGTGGAGTTGGTGCAAGTTCCCACGACCGTGCTTGCCCAGGTGGACGCTTCCGTCGGTGGAAAAACGGGTGTGAACCTGGTTGCCGGCAAGAATCTCGTAGGAACCTTCTATCATCCAAGGGTTGTACTGATTGATCCCACGGTGCTGAAGACACTTCCGGAGCGAGAATTCCGGGCGGGACTCTACGAAGCGCTGAAGTGCGGCATCATAGGGAACGTTGAGTTGTTCCTGCGATTCGAACAGAGTCGCGCCAAGATTCTGAAACGCGATCGGGACGAATTGGAGTGGTTGATTGCGCAATCGGTGAAGCTGAAGGCAGAAGTGGTATCTGCCGACGAGCACGAAGGTGGTTTACGGCGCGTGCTGAACCTGGGCCACACGATCGGTCACGCACTGGAAGCAGAAACGAATTATCGGTCACTCTTGCACGGCGAGGCGGTTGCGTGGGGAATGATTGCCGCCACCAATATCGCACTCACTGTGGGGCGCACGGACAGCGTGACGGCCGGCAGGATTGCCGATGCCGTCTTGAGCCTGGGACGCTTGCCGGAAGTGAATGTCAGCGCGAAGAAAATTCTGGCGCGCCTGCAGAACGATAAGAAAACGCAGAACGGGGTTGTGCACTTCATCTTGCCACGGGAAATCGGCAAGGTCGAAGTCGCCAGTGACGTGCCCGAGCGCGCGGTGGTGGATTCCGTCGAAGAATTGCGCCGCCTGTCACGCGGCGGATGGGTATGGGGAAAGAATTAGGGGGAGTCATGCCGGAAACTGCCGAGCAGTATATTGGAAGAATCCTTGGCTACGTGAAGGGTCAGGATGCGATCAAGGTGCAGCGGACAACTGCTGCGAAACTTAAGAAATCCATCGCGGGCTTGACGCCAAAGCAATTGAAGTGGCGTCCTGAGCCGGCGAAGTGGTCCATTGCCGAGATTATTGCGCATCTTGCCGATGCGGAAGTCGTAGTGAGTTGGCGGTTGCGTTCTGTGATCGGAGAGAACGGAATCACCATTCAACCCTTCGATCAGGATGCGTGGGCATCCGTGTTCAACTACCGCGATCGCGACACGAAGAGCTCTCTGGAAGTGTTTCGCGTGCTGCGCGAAAACAATCTTGCCATGCTGAAGGAAATATCTCCGGAGACTTGGGACAACTTCGGCATGCATCTGGAGCGTGGCAAGGAGTCGATCGCGCATCTGGCACGCATGTTCGCGGGGCACGACACGAATCACGTTCTGCAGATCGAGCGAATCGTAAAGCAAATCAAGAGCGCAAAGTCAAAGAAGAAGCGGTAAGGCCATCGCAAGAATCGTGCCCGAACCCAAGTCTCCTGTTGTCGGCGCAGCTCCGGACGGGGCCAGCGACCGGAATTCCGCCGCCCGCGTGGTGCGCGAGATGTTCACCTCGATCGCGCCGCGCTACGACCTGCTGAATCACGTTCTGTCGTTTAATGTGGATCGCGTATGGTGGCGGCGCACTGCCCGAACGTTTCGACACATTCTGGTGCGTCCTGATGCCCGTGTCTTGGATCTTTGCTGCGGCACCGGTGATATGGCGTTCGCGCTACAGCGGCAAGCAGGGAAGTCATCGGTGCGGATTGTCGGAGCGGACTTTTCTCACGCCATGCTGCGACGGGCCGCGCTCAAGTCAGATCGCGAAGCCTCGCCAGAGTGGATTGAAGCAGATGCTCTCCATCTGCCATTCCCTGATGCACATTTCAACCTGGTTACCTCGGCCTTTGGGTTCCGCAATCTTGCGGATTACGATGCGGGCCTGCGGGAAATCGCGCGAGTCCTTCAGCCAGCGGGGGAATGCGGA
Organism: Terriglobia bacterium; assembly: GCA_020073385.1. GTDB lineage: Bacteria > Acidobacteriota > Terriglobia > Terriglobales > Acidobacteriaceae > Sulfotelmatobacter. The sequence goes on from JAIQFH010000002.1 coordinate 86,610, forward strand.
ATTCTCGATTTTGGCGAGCCCACCGGAGCGATGGGTGCTCTCTACCGAATTTATTTCAAACAGGTGCTGCCTAGGGTAGGCACAATGATTTCGGGGGTGCGGGGACCGTACGCGTATCTTCCAGCCTCCGTTGAACGCTTCCCGCAACCAGAGGAAATGTCGACCCGTATGAAAAGCGCCGGTTTTGCCGAAGCCAGCTGGACGCCCTACACGTTCGGCATCGCCGGATTATACCGCGGTAAGAAAGCGCCTTAGAATTGTGCGCGCCAAGGTAGAGTGCTTGTTTTATGACAATGTCATCCTGAGCCGCGTCTTTTGCGGCGAAGGACCTATGCAACTTGCTGGCAGCACCGGCGCAGCGAGGAAGTTCACAGGTCCTTCGCGGCAAAGAACGCCGCTCAGGATGACAGCGTAAGAGGACTACACAATTTCTTAAACGCTTTAACCCGCGTCGCGCAGAAGCTTGCTCAGACTCTCGATGTCCTGAGCTCCCACATCCCCGACCACGAAATATCGCAGCCCATTCTTTGTCCAGCTTTCGACTGTGAAGGACAATCTCGAAATCGGGGTCGACGCTAACGCTGCCGTCCCGTCCCCGCGGTCTTGGAAGATGAACACTGAGATCTCGTGCTGGCGAAGGCGATAGATCAGATGCGCGCCCGGCGATTGCGCAAGATAAGTAACGCGCCCGCCTACGAGCGAAAAGTCCGTGCCTTGTAGTTCCGGCAGGTTGAAGCTGAAAGGAATCTTTCCCTGGAACCACGGCTTGACGGTATGCCGGTCGGTTGAGACTACGTCAACGGGACTTCCGCTCGCCAGCGTGGCCACGTGGAGATCAGTCAGTTCGCTGTAAACACGCTCCCGCCTCGCCTTCTCGCGATTGACGTAGAGGTTCACTGTCACGGAAAGAATCAGCACGAGTGCCGCTGGTATGGCCACAATTTTCCAATACCAGCTTCCGTCACGTCGACGCTTGCTGCCGATAGTCTTCTGGATCTTCCCCCGGAATTCGGCGCCCGGCTGGTAGCGTTTGCCTGCCGCCGCGATCGATCGCTTCATCTGAACAAGTCCCAGAGCGTACGTGGCACAACTGGTACATTCCCGCAGGTGCGCTGCTAAGGCTGTCGATTCCGACGAGGAGAGTTCGCCGTCGACGTAGGCGTCGAGTTTCGCACTCCACTCACACGCCATTCTGGACCCCCTTGAACTTTTCAACCAGCAGGGAGCGGAGAGCCCTGCGAGCGCGAAATAGGCGAGACATGACGGTACCAACCGGAATGGTTAACACCTGAGCGATCTCTTCGTACGACATCTCCTCGACTTCGCACAGCAACAAAATCTCGCGAAAGGGTACCGGCAATTCTGTAAGGCCTTGGCGGACCATCTCGCGATTGGCCCGCTCGATCAGCACGGTCTCCGGGTTGGGGGCAGCGGAAGGAATGGTTTCGATCTCCTCGTCGCTCACCACGGTGGACTTCAGTCCAGTCCGCGAGGTGAGGAAAGTGTTTCGCAATATGCGAAACATCCAAGCCCGAAAGTTGGTGCCGAGTTGAAATCCGGAGAACCCGCGCAGTGCCTTGACATAGGTTTCCTGCACCAGATCTTCGGCCTCGGCCGCGTCCTGGGCCAGCCAATGCGCGAAGTTATATAACTGCTCAAACAGCGGCAGAGCCAGTTCTTCAAACGTCGCGGCAGACAAGCGCTGATCCGGCACCTCCATAGCATAAACCGCACAACCGCGGATTTATTCCCACCTCGGCGAGAAATATTTCTTTTCGATAACCCGGAATAAGTCGCCCCCGCCTTGGTTTTCACCACAGCAAGTACGCAGTCATCGGAGGAAACAATGAAACAGACCGACCGCAGATCGTTTCTTAAAATTGCCGCCTCATCGGTGGGCATTGGCCTCCTTTACTCTGCCTACCCGGCAGCCCTCAGCGCGGGTGAGGCGGGAGGCTTATTTTCCGCACTGGGCCGCGCCAATGGAGAAAAGCCATCACCGTTCTCTTTCGTTCAACTTAGCGATGCACATGTCGGCTTCAATGGACCGCCCGACCCGCTCGGGACCAAGGCATTCGAGCGCGCCGTCGACATGATCAATGCCCTACCGCAACGGCCTGACCTGGTCCTCTTCACCGGAGATCTCACCCACGACACCGAGGATCGTGATGTTCACGTGCAGCGGATGAAGCAGTTTCAGGAAATCTCCAAGAGAATCAACGTCCCGCTTATCAAGTGCGTTCCCGGCGAGCACGACGCCGGACTCGACAGCGGCGGACTATACCGCGAGTTCTTCGGCGAGACTCACTACTCCTTCGACCATCGAGGCGTGCACTTCGTTGCGTTGGACAACGTCACGCGCGCCAAGCCTGAAGTGGGCAGCGAACAACTCGCCTGGCTCAAGAAAGACCTGGCTCGATTTCCAAAGACCGCTCCGATCGTCGTATTCACGCATCGCCCTTTATTCGACCTTCGACCCGACTGGGAATGGTTTACCAGCGACGGCGACGACGTTATGAACGTTTTATCGGCTTACGACAACGTCACAGTGCTGTATGGGCATATTCATCGTGATGACGAACACCAGATCGGAGCGGTTCATCACTATGCGTCCCGCTCGTTGATCTTCGCTTTTCCGGATCCGACTGGAGTTGCGGGACCACGCAAGACTGTGCCGTTCGATAAGGAACATCCGTTCAAGAATCTGGGAATCCGGACCGTCAGTTTCAACGGCAAGTCAGAGCCAGGAGCGACGTCCCTTTCGATTGAAGACGTCGAACTGACAGCCCGAGAATTTCAAGGGATCAATGGAGTCCATCAGCTTTTCAGGAATCCGCTGGTTTGAAAGCAATCAATAAGAATTCGAAAGGATCAATACATAACATGTCTCGTACAAAGTCGTTCATTGTCGCAACCGCAACAACCTTGTGCTTGTCTGTGTCCCTGCTCGTGTCCGGAACAAGGCGAGTCCACGCTGAAAATGTTCCTGTCATCGACATCACCGCTAAGCGCTTTGCTTTCAGCCCTGACAAGATCACGCTGAAGAAAGGACAGACGGTGAAACTTCGCCTGCATAGCGAAGATGTCACTCATGGTTTTTTCCTGCGGCCACTGAAGCTGGATGAAGAAATCCCTGCCGGTCAGACCACCGAAGTGACGGTTACGCCCGAGACCGCGGGGACCTTCACGACCATCTGTGACCACTTCTGCGGTGCCAATCACGGCAACATGAATATGACGATCGTGGTGGAGTAGCCATGCGTCGCCTCAACATCCTCGCCGCCACGGTCGCAGTCTCTTGCTCTTTCCTGACCGGATGTCAGGTTCGAAGCCCGGGCAGCTTCGAGACCCGGCTGATGCAAGGCACGAAGCGACGGATCACGGTCGGCGGGCGATCCGATGCGAATCCGCTCGCTTCCACAAACGAGAATATCCGTGCGGGGCAGCGGAACTTCGCGTCCTATTGCATGGTGTGCCACGGACTCGACGGTCAGACCACCGGCGTGCCTTTCGCGGACAGGATGGCGCCGCCCGTACCCCCGTTGAACTCGGCGTCTGTGCAAGCCTACACCGACGGACAACTGCACTGGATCATCGAGAACGGAGTGTCTCCCTCTGGGATGCCGGCCTCGAAAGGAATCTTCCGCGAGGAAGAGACCTGGCAATTGGTCCTGTACATCCGCAATCTGCCGCCAAAAGGCAGTTTGGGAGAGCCGCAAGTTTATGGCGGAACGGGATGCTCCGGCGCGAATTGTGCTCACTGACCAGCGCTTAGGTTGTGGTCGTAGTTTTGAAGCTGTCCGCAAACGCGTCGCTAACGGTATAGCGGATGACGTGCTCGTACTCAGGGCCAAGAAACCGGCGCAATCGATCGGTATTCATGACGTACTGGCCGGTCATGTAAGGAACCGCTTGGGGAGGGATTGCGGAGATTTGATGCTTCCAAAGGAAGGCCAGAACCTGCCGCATCATCCACTTTCCGGGTACACGGACGAGCTTTGCCCGGGCCATCTCGATGCATTTCGCAAAAGTAAGAGGCTCGCCGCGGCCGGCGACATTGAGAATTGTCAGCCGTTGCGTTTCAGGCTCGCGCTGCAGGATGTGTCGGATCAGCCGCGCCATGTCGTCGACATGGATGAACTGAATCTTGTTGTCGAGATACTGTTGACCCCGCGGCAGCATACAGGGCAGGCGCTTGCCTTCATTCCGCATTTTTTCCGCGCGCGGGCCCTTCCCGTTTGGCGTTCCGCGGAACGCGCCCATTAGATAATTCTCGACGCTGGCTCCCGCAAAAATATGTGGACGCAAGATGTACACGCTGCATCCGCGCAAGGCGGTGCAACGCTGTTGCACGACTTCATCGGATTCTTTCTTGTGGATGGCGTAAGGCAGCGTGTGCGCGCCGAATGCAGATTCTTCAGTGGCCGGCGCAGGCAGGTCGGGGCCGTACACGGAGACGCTGCTGGGAAAGATGAACTGCTTGATGCCGTCCTCGGCAGTGCGATTGGCTTCCGTGACTGCTTCCATCACGCGCGCCGTGCCGGCGACATTGATCTGCCACATGCGCTCCACGTCGAGCACACCCGTGCGCACGGGATCAATCACAAAGGCCAGGTGGACGACGGCGAAAGGATGAGTATCGCGGAGCAGTTCGTAGAGCTTCCGGGTCGAAGACTCGTGTCCCAGATCCAGGCTCTCGAATTGGAGTTCGGAGTCGGTTCGAGGGGGCGCAACGTCCACGCCGATCACCGAAAAACTACGGAGCAACGGCAACAATCTGGAGCCCAGGTTGCCCGAAACACCGGTCACCACCACCACAGGTTTGGCCATCAGTCTTTCTTAGGTGCAGGAGTCTGTCCGGCCGAAGGCTGCGCCGCACTACCGCCGGCCGCGGGCATGCCCGGCCGCGGACGAGGCATACGCGGCGGCGGCATCGGCCCCGTGCCGCCCGGTCCAAAATACGCTTCGTTCGAAACGGAACTGAACGATGCGTTCAGTTTATCCGTCTTCTCGCGCATGCGGTCGGTCTGGATTTTTCCACGGATCTCGTTCTTTGCCTGATCGATCGGCATCGTGGTCTTGCCGTTCATCTTGTAGATGTAGTGCCCACCGGCATCGCTGATGACCTGCGAAATCTCGCCCGGCTTCAGATCAAAAACCGCGGCATGGGGCTGTGGCAGGCCGTTGTGGCGAACACTCGGCAGGTTCACCGTGGGAGTTTCGATCTTCATCCCGCCGGCGTCGAATGCCTCTTTCTGTAGCTTCGCTATGTCCTCTCCAGCCACGGCGCGGGCTCGCAAGGAATCCGCCAGCTGGGTCATGGCCTCTTCATTCTTCTGCGCGTTGGCCTTCTCGGCCTCTTCCTTCGCCTTTTTCTGTTCCGCGGTCAACTTCGCATCTTTATCGTCGTCTTCAGTGGTTTCCGCTTCAATCTGCTTGGTTCGCGGCACGAAGATGCGGTCCACGTTGTATTGTTCGAACGCGTCAGGATTGTCCTGATAGTACTTCTCGATATCGGCGTCGGAGATGTCCGCCGCTTCATCCTGGAGTTTCCGTTGCAATTGGTTGCTGAGCACCTGCATCTTCACGTATTCCAGAGTCTGTGTGTATTGCTCCGTTTGGTCCATGCCGCGCTCTTTGGCTTGGTTCGCCATGGCCATCAACCGGGGAAGGACACTGGCAAGCTGTTTCTTCTGCTGCGGCGACGCATTCGGCGCGAGCGCGTTGGCGAGCTTCTCGAACTCAGCTTTAGTGATGATGGTCTTGCAGTCGGCGGCGACGCTCGCAGCCGCGGGCTTCTCCGCACATACGCCCGTGATCGTGAGGACAGGAGCATCAGCAGGCACCGATGCCGAAGTATCACCGGCTGCCGGTGGCGGAGGCGCGCTCTGGGCGGCTTGCCCCCAAGCCAGCGTCCCCAGGAAAACACACACCAGCCAACGCATACGCATAACCGTTATCCTCCGGAATTGGTCCACCAGAAAGGTGAAAGTGCCAAGCAGGAAATCGTAGCACAACCAATCGTGATTGAGTCATGGGGCCATGGAGTGATTAAGTCATTGAACCCGCTCGAGGTCCGACGCCGTTCCATGGAATGCGTTTCGATCATTCGATCACTCAAGTTGCCCAATGACTCCAAGGCTCCTTCGCTTTGCCGTTTCTGCCCTTAGCAGCGATAATTCCAGAATGTCGGGCACGCCGGCGTTGTCTCCATCGGACCTGATGCGCGCGGAGAAGCGGGCAGTCGCGGGGAACTCCGTTTTGGCCGCTCTGGTGATCACGGGCCTTAAGCTGGTCGTGGGCGTGACCACCGGAAGTCTGGGTATTCTCTCCGAAGCTGCGCACTCTGGGCTTGATCTGATCGCGTCGATCCTGACATTTTTTTCCGTGCGCGTCTCCGACAAGCCTGCCGACGCCGAACATCAATACGGTCACGGCAAGGTCGAGAACTTCTCCGCGTTCGTCGAGACCGGTCTGTTACTTCTGACCTGCGCCTGGATCATTTACGAAGCGGTCTTGCGGATTTTCTTCCGCCACATTGAGATCGAGCCTTCCATTGCGGCTTTCGCTGTGATGCTGTTCTCTATGGTCGTCGACTGGTGGCGCTCGCGCGCCCTCGGCCGCATTGCCAACAAATACGATAGCCAGGCGCTGGAAGCCGACGCGCTCCATTTCTCCACCGACATCTGGTCTGCGGCTGTCGTCGTGCTGGGCCTCTTGCTGGTTCTGGTAGGGCGGAGCTATCACATCGGCTGGCTGGCCGATGCCGATCCGATCGCCGCTTTGTTCGTGGCTGGTGTTGTCATCTCGGTGAGTTGGCGATTAGCACGGCGCACCATCGATGCGCTGCTCGATGCTGCACCCGCGGGCGTGCGCTCCCAGATTTACGATGCCGTCTCGCGCGTCGAGGGCGTGCTGGAGGTCGACCGCATCCGTATCCGGCGCGCCGGGAACCGTTATTTTGCGGACCTGGCCGTGGGACTCGCCCGGAGTGTGACGTTTCAGCGATCGGGCCAGTTGGTCAGCGCGGTGACCGAGTCCGTCCACCGCATCCTGCCCGATGCGGATGTGACGGTGCAACCGCTGCCGAGAGCGCAGCGCACGGAAAACATCTTCGATCGCATCCGCGCGGTAGCTACGCACCGCAACCTGAATGTTCACGACATCAGCGTGCAGGACCTCGCCGGGCAACTTCACGTCGAGCAGCACATCGAACTGGATGAGCGGATGACGCTCAAGGAAGGCCACGATCAGGTTACGGAACTGGAAGCCGAAATGCGGCACGATATTCCAGAAATCGCGGAGATCCTCACCCACATCGAAAGCGAGCCGTCGACGATTGAGCGTCCGGAAGAACTGGTCGGAGACGCCGAACTCGAACATCGATTAAGGGCGGTCGCCGCGCAGTTTCCCGAGATCCTCGACGTGCACGATTTCATTTTCAAGCGCGTCCGCGGCCGTTTGTACCTGTCGTGCCATTGCACGCTGTCGGACAGTCTGTCTCTCGCGCGGGTGCACGATATTCAGACGGAATTGGAGATTCGCTTCAAACAAGACGCGCCGGAACTGTTTCGCGTGTTAATCCACCCCGAGCCCAGCACGGATAACCGCCGGTGAAAATGTGATATATGTCACAGACAAATTGCCGATTGCCGATTTCCAATTGCCGCTTGAGGTGTTCATGTCGACCACTCCTGGAGACCTGAAAAACAGAACCCGAACCTTTGCGTTGCGCGTGTTGCGGGTCTTCCGATCATTGCCGGACTCACGTGAGGCACGAGTATTAGGCCAACAGTTGCTGCGCTCGGCCACTTCCGTTGCCGCAAACTATCGGGCCGCTTGCAGAGCGCGTTCGCACAGAGATTTCGTCTTCAAACTCGGCATTGTTGAAGAAGAAGCTGATGAGAGTTTATTTTGGTTGGAGTTCATCGCTGAGGCCGGCCTGCTGCCGCGTACGAAACTTGACGACCTAATTTCTGAGGCGAGTCAGTTGACCGCGATTGTGGTCGCCTCGCGCCGAACGGCGAAGAACAACAATCGGCAATCGGCAATCGTAAATCGGAAATCCTCATGATCACCGCCAAAGCCATCTGGACGGACAATGAACGTTACGTCGGCGAGGCGACCTCGCGCCATGCCATCGTGATGGACACGGCCAAGGAGAAGACTGCGAGTACTCCGATCGAGCTTGTTCTGATAGCTCTGTGCGGTTGCACTGCGTCGGACGTGGTCGGAATTCTTCGCAAAAAGCGTGAGCCATTCACCAGCCTCGAGGTCAGCGCGGAAGGTGATCGTGCCGAGGGATATCCGGCCGTTTACACACAAATCAAGCTGATCTACCGCGTCGGTGGTAAAGTGTCGAGCAAGGCGATGGAGGACGCGGTCCGCCTGTCGAAGGAAAAATATTGTTCCGTGTCGGCCATGCTGGAAAAGACCGCCAAGATCACGAGCGTGATTGAATATCTCTAGGTGCCCCAGTCTAAGATCGTGTTTTTTGCGATCTTAGGGTGGGGACTGTGACGTCCCATGCCTCATCTCATTCTCTTCACCCAACCCGGCTGCTTCTCCTGCGAATTGATGCGGATCTACCTGGAAGCTCGCGAGATTGCGTTCGAAGAACGCGACATCAGCAAGGATCTCGAAGCGCGCCGGGCGATGACTGAAACCTACGGCAGCAATGAGACTCCCACGATGCTTATCGATGAAGAGGTGCTCATCGGATTCGATCCCGCCCTGCTTGACCAGATTCTCGACTCCCCTGCATCATCGGACTCGGTGAACTGAGCTGAACTCCCGAAATTCCAATTCCCACGCGCATCCCCTGCGCGGATATTTGTTTATCGCAGCGGCGACATTCCTGTGGGGAGTGTCAGCTTCGCTCGGGCGTGCAGTATTCACCGGCAAACTTCGTTTGGCTGGGGAAGCGTTGCACCCCATAGACCCGCTGATTCTTTCGCAGACGCGGACGTCGTTCTCCTTGCTGGTGCTGCTGCCGCTGTTAGTCGGGCGGCGCGGATGGCAGCGTATAAAGCTGCCCACGCCCGATCTCATTCAGTGCCTCATCCTCGGCATGCTGGGTGTGGCCGCGTCGAACTATTTCTATTACGTCGCCATTCAGAAAACGAGCGTCGCCATCGCGATCGTCCTGCAATATACCGCGCCGGTGTGGGTGTTGCTCTATGTGGTGGCTCGCGGACAGCAGAAGCTCTCGGTGCAGAAAGTGGCTGCGGTCTTGGTCGCGGTGGCTGGGATATCTCTCACGATTGGCATCATCGGCGGCAAGTCGGCGGCGCCGCTGCGCTTCGATTCCTACGGCCTGATCGCCGCCATGCTGGCATCGTTCTCGTTCGCCTTCTACAACGTGGGCGGGCACGGGATCCTCGCCCGGCACGACCGCTGGCGCGTCCTGGTCTGGACGCTCGCTTCCGCCGCCGTCTTCTGGTTGGTAGTCAATCCGCCGTGGAAGGTTGTGGCCGCTCACTACACTTCGGCGCAATGGGCATTCCTGTTCGTCTTCTCGCTGATTTCGGTCCTGGGGTCGTTCTCGCTCTACTTCCTCGGCCTGCAGCACCTCGAGCCGACGCGTGCCATCATCGCCAGTTGCCTCGAACCGGTGTTCTCGATCCTTTTGGCGGCCGCACTGCTGGGCGAAGGCGTGCGACCGATTCAGACGCTGGGAATCGTGCTAGTGCTATCCGCGATTGTGATCGTGCAGTTACCGGGACGGGGAGGAGGGGAGCAGGATGCGGTCGTGGTCGACCCAATCGAGTGACTGCTGAAGCCCCATTCCAGCAGCTGAACAACCATTTACTCCAGTCGCTTGCCCCTCGTCTCCGGCAATTGCGTCGTCATTAGCGCTGCCAGCAGATATCCCGCAGCGCACAGATAAAACGCCCAACTCAACCCCTTGGCCTGCCCGACGCGCCCAATCACCAGAGGAGCCAGCGAACTCATCGTGCGCGCGCCGTTGTAGGTGAAGCCGAGCGCCCGGGCGCGCACGACGGTAGGGAAGATCTCACTGCCCATGATCCCGGATCCCGAGAAGATTCCTGTGCCGAAGAACGCGACCAGCGTGCCCAACACGAGCAGCGCGCTCTGCGATCGCGCTGCTGCATACAGAGGAATCAGACAGGCCGCGATCAGAGAGTAGACGAGAAAAGCATTCCGACGGCCGATGTGGTCCGCCACCCATCCGAAGCTGGCATAGCCCGGAAACATACCGCAAAGATTGAGAACGACCATGAGAGTGGTCATCCCCATCACGCCAAATCCGCGGCCACCCTGCTCGACTGGCAGCGACAAGTAAGGCGGCAGCCATGTGAACAGCCCCCACCAGGCAAACATCGCGAAGAAGTTGAATAGAAGCAAGGCGATTGTGTGCCTCAAATACGGTGGTTGGAAGATGGTGACGAAGCCGCTTTCCAGCGCAGAGGCAGTATCGTGAGACGATTCGGGAGGGGAGAAATCGATCTGTGACGTCGCGGGAGGCAAATGGACATGTGATGTGCTGGCAGTTCCGTGGAAGAGCGGCCCTTCAGGGCCGCGTTCAGACGCAGTAGACGAGGGGGCTTTAGCCCCAGTGGTTCGCTCCTCCCACATCTCCGACTCAGGCACTCTCCGCTGAATCCACAAAGTGATCAGCGCGGGCAATATCCCCACGAAAAACACCGCCCGCCATCCGTAAAACCGCGAAACCGGCCCCGCCACCAGCGCGGCAGCAGCGAATCCCAACGCCCACGAACTCTGCACAATTGAGATCGCCTTGGCGCGAAGCTCCGTAGGCCATGTCTCAGCCACAAGCGTTGCGCCTGTATTCCACTCGCCGCCCATGCCCAGGCCGAGCATGAACCGTGCGACCGCCAGCATTGCGATGCTCTTTGCCAGCCCTGACGCGAACGAACACAGCGAATACGTCAGGATGCTCGCCATCAGCGCATGCTTGCGCCCGACTCGATCCGCCAGAAAGCCAAAGAACACGCCGCCGATCCCCGATGCCAGCAAGGTGAGTGTCCCGAGAGATCCCGCGGTGGTTTTGCTCATTCCCAGATCGCGCATGAGCATGGCCAGCACGAGTGAGTACAGCATCGCGTCGAAGGCATCGAGCGCCCAACCCATAGACGCGGCGAGCAGCGTTCTCCGCTGCCCGGGAGTCGCCTGACGAATCAACTGGATGGGGCCAATCGCCATGGGGTAGTTCGCGCGGCGATTGTACCGGAATCATTGTGGATTGTTGATTCTTGAAGGTTGAATGCAATCCCAGGTCGCAGCCAGCTGTGCTGACAGGCTTTTGCTTTTCATTAACAATCAAAATTCAACAATTGGGTTACCCGCGGTTACTTCCGTGCGCTGGGTGACATTTTCGTGACAACAACCAGTGTCCCGATTCGCTAGGCTTTCATTACCCCCGAAAACATCTTGAGGTTGAGTCATGAGAATTCGCTTTACTATCTGTGCGCTCGCCTTTTTCTTCACTACCCTCACCCCCTGCTTCGCCCACCATACGGCTGTGATTGTGAATAAAGGCAATGCTGTGGCCAACGTAACGTCGGCGCATCTGACAAAAATCATCCGGGGTGAGGTTAAGAAATGGCCCGATGGCAAAAACATCATCCTCGTTCTTCACAAAGATTCTGCCGGCGAGAGGGAAGCGCTCGAGCACCTGAACAAGATGTCGGCGGGAGAATGGACCGCGTTCGTCATTGCGCGTAAGGATTCGATCATCTTTGTCGACACCGATGCCGACGTGCTCAAGGCGGTGCAGGCAGAACCGGGAGCGCTGGGACTGATCGAGGTCCGCTCCATCGACAACAGCGTCAATGTGATCCGTGTTGACGGTAAGCTGCCAATGGAATTGGGATACTTGCCTCACTAGGCAGTTTCAAAGGCTTTCACCACAGAGGGCACATGTTCACAGAGGAAATCTCGACTAACTTCCTCTGTGTCCTCTGCGGTAAATTTGTCGATTCAAGAACGCCCAAGCCGCAGCAGGTGGAAATACCGCCGGGCCTTCTTCACATCGCGTGCGATCTGCTCGCGCAGCGCCTCGACGGACGGGAACTTGATCTCATCCCGCAGCCGTTCCAGAAAACAGATCTCAACTTCCGTGTCCGGCGTCAATTCGAGCGGGTGAAAATTCAACAGATGCGTTTCGATGGCGAACAGTTCTGCGCCGAACGTTGGACGATTTCCTACGTTTGTCACCGAATCAAACAGCTCGCTCCCGACGCGAGTCCAGGTGATGTACACGCCGTCTTTCGGGACGAGTTCCTCGTACCGCGCCATGTTGATGGTGGGTACGGTGTACTTCGATCCGTAACCGCGACCACGCCCGGGATTGCCAAGAATACAAAACGGCCGCGCCAGCAGGTGGCGAGCGCGGCTCACGCGTCCTTCGCCGAGCAATCTGCGAATCTGACTGCTCGACACGGTCTCTCCCCGCAACTTCATCTCGGGATAGACCTTCACCTCGAATCCCATTTCGCGTCCAAATTCCGCCAGCATGTTCACGTCGCCCGCGGCCTTGTGCCCGAAGCGAAAATTGAATCCTTCATGCACCTCGCGCGCACGCAGTTTCTTCTTTAGGATGCGCTCGGCAAACTGGCGGGGCGTCATCAGGGACAGATCGCGGCCGAAGGGAAGCAGTAGCACAGCGTCGATCCCCGTGCCTTCCAGCCATCGTAGCTTCTCAGCGGTAGGCGTGAGTAGCTTGAGCCCGGCTTCCGGCTTCAGAATTCTCGTCGGATGCGGCTCAAACGTAACCGCCACGGCCTTGGCGCCGTTGGCGGTCGCGCGCGAGACGATTTCCCCCAGTACATGCGCGTGGGCGCGATGCACACCGTCGAAGTTCCCCACGGTGACGAACGTCGGCCCGAAGTCGGCCGGAACGTCATCGAGTTTGTGAAACACGCGCATAAAAAACAAAACCGGCGTCGGACTTCAGACGTCGGACTTCAGCAAAGCAGATCTTCCTGACGCCTGACGTCTGAGGTCTGACGCCCGCTCTCAGATCTCAAACTCCAGCTTCATCCCGTCGTACGCGAGCCGCACATGCCTGGGCAGGTTGGCATTGGTCGCCTCGTGGCCCAAATCGTGGCAGATGTGCGTGAAGAAAGCGCGCCTCGGCCTGAGCCGGTCCACAATCGACAGTGAGTTCTTCACTGTGGAATGCGTGGGATGAGGCTTGTGCCGCAGTGCGTCGAGGAACAGAATGTCCAGCCCCTGCAATTGATCCATCGACGACTCTGGGATCTCGCTGTGGTCGGTGAGATACGCACCCGAGCCGAATCGATAGCCGTATATCTGCGTTTCGCCGTGAATCAGAATGACCGGCTCGAAGAGTACTCCAAAAACGTCGACTGGGCCGTCGATCGGGTGCAGTTCAAGCTGCGCCAGGCCGCCGAATTTGTAGTCGGCATCGAAAATGTAGGAAAACATCTTGCGCAGAAAGGCCGCTGCATCAGGACGCGCGTAGAGCGGGAGTTTGTTCGGCTTGTGGTGGAAGCTGAGGGGCCGCAAATCGTCGATGCCCAGGATATGGTCGGCATGCGTGTGGGTATATAAAACCGCGTCGACATGTGCGATGTTCTCGCGGACCGCCTGCGTGTAGAAATCCGGAGTGGTGTCGATCAGCACGACCCGGTTGGCGTACTCGAGCATGATGGAGGGGCGAGTCCGCCGGTCGTGTGGATCTTTCGAATGGCAAACGTCGCAGTCACATCCGAGCGTAGGGACGCCCATCGACGTCCCGCTGCCCAGCACGGTCAGAGTCGCTTTCATCTTCCAGTCGTACCAGTCGCGGGTCCAGGCTGCGGCGGACGCGCGAGAGCGTTCGTTACCTCCACATAGGCCATGCGCAATTCGTACAAGCTGTTCTGCAGAAAATTTTCTTCGGTGGGAGTGAGATTGCCTTTGGTCTTCTCCGAGATCAGACTGAGCGTATCGATCGTCAGCCGCGCGCCGATGATGTCCACTCGCGGTTGCTCGCCCTGCTGGCGCATCAGTCCGAGTTGCAGCATAGCGGTCATGTAGAGCTGTGCCATGAATCGCTCGAAGGTAATTTCAAATTCTTTAGCGGAGTGCCCGCTGAGTTCGACCTCTTTGTCGAGGTCCTTGGAGGACTGATGATAGGCCGCGGCTTGTGCGTCCTGCTCGGCTTTGGTGGGCGGAACAGGCATTTCGCGCTCTGGTGCCGCGCCATCCGCCGTTGCCGTCGGCTTCGCCGCAGTCTCTTTGGCCGCGCTCGTCGGCTCAGGCTTCGGCGTTTCCACTTCCTCCGCGACGTCGGACCGCAACTCGCCGTCTGAGGTGAACAGTCGTCGATCAGTTACTTTGAAACTGGAATCCTGTTTCTTATCAGCCATAGCTTCTTCCTCATAACAAATCGATCGATGTCTATTATGCCGGACGCGCAACGGGAGCACTGCAGTCCGGCGACAGCGACGCCTCGGGCACCGGCAATGAAACGATGCTGGCATTCACGCCACCGATCGTTACCTCGCGGCCGGGAGTGCCGAGTTCGCGGCGAACGTATCCCAGCGCGACCGTCTTTTTTCCGTTCGGAACGCGCACCGACGCGATACTCGTCACCTCTCCCACTTCCTTTTCTCCGACGACGACCTTCGTGCCTGCGGCGAGGGGACGGTCCGCATCAGCAAGGAATCCGGTAAACTTCCGGTGCACCGCACCCCGTGAGCGAATGCGTTCGACAATTTCCTGCCCGATGTAGCATCCCTTGTTGAAATTCAAGGCGCGAGCCTGCTCTGTCTCTTGTGGCAAATCGCGTTCTCGTATATCGACGCCGTACATCGGAATGCCAGAGACAATGCGATGGATCTCGAGCGCTTCGGAACCGACGGGAGTGGCGCCGTGCGCCACCAGGGCGTCCCATGTCTTTCGGACGTCGGCGGGAGCCAGCCATAACTCATAGGTCTCGTGCCCAGCATCCTCGCCGCGCACGGCCGTGCACTGCGTGCATTCACAATCGCACGTGCACTTCGCCTCGAAGACCTGCATAGGATTTGTGTCCGGGATGGCGACGCCCGCAGCCGCCAATACCGCCCGAGCCTTCGGCCCCGCAATCCCCAAGGCCGTAATCGAATCACTCAGATTCGTAACCTCCACGTCATCCATGATGATGTAGTGGTCGAAGGTCGCGAGCATCTTCTCAACCTGTCTGCGATCGGTGTCGACCACGATCGACTCACCCCGGTTGTAGGCATAAAGATCGCCTAGGATGTGTCCCTGCGGATTGAGCAGGAAGGCATACGCACCCTGCCCGGTCGCCAGGTCGCGGATATTGTTCGTTACCATCCCGTTTAGCCAACGTACGCGGTCGCCGCCGGTGAGAGAAATCTTGGCGCGGTACCCGAGGTCATAGACCCCGCAGTGCTCGCGCAGTCTCGCGAATTCCGTATCCCGATCGTTGAAGCGCGCCGCAACCGTCGCACCGCGATACTCGGCAACCGCGGCCGCGCCCAGTCCCTCACCATTTGCCTGCAAAGCCGTGAGCCCCATACTTGTATTCGATTATAGCGAGTGTGTTAACGTTCCTGCCGTGGACCCAAAAAACGCAGCCCGAAAGCGCATCGCCGTCATACCCGGGGATGGCATCGGTAAAGAGGTGATTCCACAGGCAGTTAAGGCCATCCAGGCTACGGGCGCAGCGGTGGAACTGACCGATTTCGACTGGGGCGCGGACCGCTACCTGCGCGATCAGACCACGGTGCCGCCCGACGGATTCGCCACGTTAGCCCGCGATTTCAACGCCATCCTGGTCGGCGCATTCGGCGATCCTCGAGTGAAGACAAATATTCATGCCAAAGAAATCCTGCTCGGCATGCGCTTCAAGATGGATCTCTACGCCAATGTGAGGCCGGTTCGCTTGCTCGACGCCGCGTTATGTCCGCTGAAGGGTGTTGAGCCGAAAGACGTGGACTTCGTTGTGCTCCGCGAAAATACCGAGGGCGCATACACCGATGCCGGCGGCGTCTTCAAGCAGGGAACTGCCGACGAGATCGCTACCCAGGAGGACATCAACACCCGCAAGGGCGTCGAGCGCATCATTCGCTACGCCTTTGAATATTGCCGGATGCACACGAAACTCGACGGTTCCCCACGCGGCAAAGTCCTGATGTCCGACAAGTCCAACGCCATGACGCACGCCGGAGGCCTTTGGCAGCGCGTCTTCAAGGAAGTCAGCGCTGAATATCCCGCGATCACAGCGCAGCACATGTATGTCGATGCCCTCTGCATGCAGATGGTCCGCGATCCGCGCCAGTTCGACGTGATCGTGACCAACAACATGTTCGGCGACATCATCACCGACCTCGCCGCCGGACTCCAAGGAGGCCTCGGCATGGCTGTGAGCGGCAATATTCATCCCGGCAAAACCTCGATGTTCGAACCGGTGCACGGCTCGGCGCCCCCGATCGCTGGAAAGAACGAGGCGAATCCCTTCGGCGCAATCCTGACGGCGGCCATGATGCTGCGGCACCTGGAGTTCACGCAAGAAGCCGACAGGATCGAGGCCGCAGTGCTGGAAGCAGTACGCCAGAAGAAGACGACGCGAGATATCGGCGGCTCGGTGGGCACGCGCGAAGCGGGGGAGTGGATTGTGGGGCGCCTGTCATCCTGAGCGGAGCGTGCCGATTCACGAAGTGAATCGGCATGCGGAGTCGAAGGATCCCTAATCCCTGGATGCGGTGCGGGTGTCGCAGGGAATTCGTATGCAAACCAATACAAATTCCGGTGCAAGTCCGCCGTGATCCAAAGTGAAAGGGATCCTTCGACTTCGCAAGAAGCGCGCCGCGCGCGCTTCTTGCTACGCTCAGGATGACACTATTGAAAGGGCAGTTCCGACATGCTCATCTTCGAACAACTAGTCAGCCGCGGCCTCATGGTTTTCGATCCCAACCGCAAAGTCCTAACGTTCAATCTGTCGGTGCTGGCGAGATTCCCGGCCATCCGCCAGCAGAGGATCGAAGAGTTCAAATGGATGATCGGCAATTGGGCATTCGAAAACCACGTCCGCGCCACGCCCACCACGCCGGCATACGTCGATACCTACTTCTACACCTATGAACTCGCCGATAACGGTACGCGCTATACGGTCAGCGGCCATGGCGCCAAGGCTCGCCCTTACCTGACCTTCGATCCCTTCAGCAACCGCTGGATGATGACCTTCACGGAGGGCCTGTTTGGCGTCTTACAGTCGAACGGATGGGAAGGCGACACCATTGTCTTCTCCGGCCCGCTCACTATGTTGGGAATCGATTGCGAACTTCGTCAGACGATTACGAAGAAGAGCTCCGACGAATTCCATATCCTGAATGAAGAAAAGCTGACCGACGGGAGCTGGCGCGAGACCGACAAATTTTTCTGCCGGAGAAAGCAGCCTTAAGACCGTCTCCCCGTCAGCAGCGCCAGTTCACGCCACTTCCACTGGCAATCGACGTCGGCAAAGCCAATCTCGCGGAGCCAGGTAAGCTGGGTCTCGACGTCCAGCAGCTTATTCGATGGATCCTCCGTCTCGACCGTAAAACCGATGCGTTGCAGAAACTCCTCGTGCAGTCGCTGGGTAGGCGAAGCCACATGCTCCAGGTTACAAAGCACACCACCCGCGTTAAGCAACCTGTAGATCTCGGCATAGAGCGCCCGCTTTCGTTCATGCGGCAGGTGATGAATAGCGAAGCTCGAGATCACGGCATCAAACTTCCCGAGCGCCGGCAGAGGAGAATCCATATTGTGATCCACGATAGTAACGCGCGAGTCCCCGGCGAAGCGTTTGCGCACTGCCTCCAGCATGGCAGGGGAGAAATCGACGGCCACAGCCTCTGTGTCGGGATGCTGCCGTCGAACCAGCGCCAACAGTCGTCCATCGCCGGTGCCCAGGTCAAGGATTCTCTGCGTGTTTGCCGGAATGAACTCCGTCAGTGCAGCCTCGCCCTCGGTCCGGTGAGAAATCTGGTCGGCGCGCTCCAGATAGTCGCTGACGTGTTCGCTCGAAGTCCACAGGTTGATGGGGCCACTCGTGCTCATGAAACAAGTATAGGGAAACGGGTACACTCAAACTCAATGAATAGAACTGAAGTGGCGCGCCCAGGGATTCGGCGGTGGCTTTTACCGGTTGTGCTGGCGGTCTTGGCGTGTGCGGCGGCGGTAACGGCGCAGAACAATCCGCCTTCCGACCAACCGGGACAGGTTCCCGCACAGCAACAGCCAACCAAGCCGATTCCGCCACCCGAAGAACCAAAGGGCGAAGTCAAAATTACTCCCCGTCAGGCCGAAGAACTCTTCCACACTGTGGACGAAATTCTCGCCTTCGACAGCAAGCAGACCGGATTGCCCATCAAGCGCGAAGTGAAGCGGAAGTTGACCAGCCGCGATGAGGTCGTCTCGTATCTGACCAAGCACCTGAACGATGAAGACACCCAGCGCCTCCGCCGCTCCGAACTCGTGCTGAAGAAGTTCGGCCTGCTGCCGCGCGACTTCAATCTCGAAACCTTCCTCGTTGCGTTGCTCCGCGAAGAGGTCGCCGGCTACTACGATCCCAAGACAAAAACCGTGAACCTGCTCGACTGGGTGCCGATGGAAGAGCAGGAACCGGTCATGGCCCACGAACTCACCCACGCCTTGCAGGATCAGGACGTAAACCTGCAGAAATGGATGAAGCGCGGTGAAAAGGACCTGGGCGAGATCAAGAAAGACCCAACCCCCGCCGACATTGAAAACGACGAAATGGATAACGCCCGCGAAGCCGTGCTCGAAGGCCAGGCGCAGGCCATGATGTTCCAGTACGCGATCGCGCCCACGGGACATTCGATCACCACGTCGCCGGAGCTTGTCGGAGCCATGGAAGAAGAGAGTCTGACCGGTACTCCGAGCACCAAGGTCTTTAACGACGCTCCAATTTTCCTCAAGGAATCGATGACATTTCCCTACAGCTACGGTTTGAATTTCGTGATCAAAGTCCTGCAAAAAGGCGGGAAGAACACGGCCTTCGCCGGGATTCTGGCGAATCCCCCGCACACCACGCGGCAGATCATGCAGCCGGAAACTTACTTGTCGGGCGAGAAGATCGAGCCTATGCGAGTGCCCGACTTCAAGCACGACTTTAAGGACTACCAGAAGTTTGATATTGGTGCGATGGGCGAATTTGATGTGGCGGTGCTCGTCGAGCAATATGCAGGGAAGAAAATATCCAAACAGATTTATCCGGAGTGGCGCGGCGGCTACTACTACGCTGCGAAGTCGAAGGCGAATCCCTCCGCTCCACTTACACTACTCTACGTTTCGCGCTGGTCGAGTCCGATCACGGCGGCCCAGTTTGCAGGCATTTACGCCCATTCCTTGAACCTTCGGTATAAGAAAGTTACGGAAGCGGGCGATCCGAAAGAAGCGGTTCAAAACGCGCAGGACAACGTCGACGCCGCCCCACTGCCACTCGAAGGCCGTCATGGTTGGTCCACGGAAGACGGCACTGTCGTGATCGAACAAAAGGGCGACACGGTTTTCATCACGGAAAGCCTCGACGACACTACGACCACAACTCTGGAAAAGGAAGTATTCACCACCGTCACACCGGCGAAGTGAGTAGCTGGTGTGGGGACAGCCGCCTTCGGCTGTCCGCCCCCGAGCGCAGTCGAGGGGGAAGCGAGCCACAGCGAGGAAGGGAGCGCTGTCGGGATTTATTTCTTCCTTCCCTCAGTGTGTTCCTGGTGTCTGCCCCAGAAAATGCTGCACTTTAGCGATTACGTTGAGCTCCCTCCCCCCGCGCTCGATGGTCAGTTTCTTCTCCCGTCCCGGTGTTCCTCCCAGCATGGACCACACTTGTCCCATCGTGATGCCGCGCACGGGCAGGTCATTCACGCCTTCAAGATGATCGCCGCTTTCGACGCCGTCAACTGAGGGTTTGCCATCCATGTCCGCCACGCCGAGAATGGTGAATCGTCCATCTGCCTCTGGCCGCAGAATCAAGCCAACAACATCAAAATCGGCAAATCTGTAGGTGCGTCCAAGATCGAAATAAACGGTAGCGTGTGCGTAATCGAGCCCCACGCGATAGTTCAACAGCACATTCGATCCCACCAGGCCAACCGTCGGCATGGCTGCGCGCTTTTCGAAGAACTCCACAACCGGTTTCGGGAGCGCTACCATGGGCACGTTCGTCAGGAACAACGGTCCGAATTGCACGCGATCGGCGCTCATCACTTTCCATTTCGTTTCTTCGGGAGCTCCCCACATGTTCGCCGAGCCCACCGCCCCAGTCATGCGCGGCCAATCAGCATGCGTGGCCGCCAGCTTGTCGAAGAGTTCCTCGGAGAGAAAGCTGATGCACGATCCGACGTCGAGCGCGAGATTGTATTTCTTGCCTTCAATCTGACTCGGCACCTGGATCAACCCGTTCTGCGCGTTCACCAGCGCCTTGCCCGATGCGCCCCGGAAGTGAATGGTCCCCGGTGCTCCCAGCGAAAACTTGCGCTCCACAAAATCAATCAGCACGTCGTATTGCCGCAGAATACTGGACGGCAAATTGATTTCCGCATCCATCCCAAGCGCCAGAACTGCCGCTTCGTTCACCGGTCTCAGCGGAATCTTCGCTTCCTTCACAGCGGTCAGCGGTACGCTCATTCCTCCGATCACGATGTCGGCGGGAGGTGGCGAGGAACATTCCTGATCGCCGCATTTGACCGGCAACGACAGCAGCGTGGCCACACGCCGTGACAGATACAAATCAGGATTGCCGTTATCGACCCAGGCGCGAACCGTCTGCGAGGAGCCGTCTGGCAGGCGAAGATCAACACGAATCACGACTCGATTGTGATCAATGGTCGCGGGCACCGTGACGATTCGCGCTCCCGTCGCAGCCTTTTCCAGCGCATGAACCTGCCCCGTCAGAGAAAGCAGCAGCAATCCCGCAATCGTCCAATGCATTCCAAAATTGTAGCTTGTGTCGGGGCGGATGCAGCCTGCCCTGGGCGTAGTCGAGGGGTCCGCCCCGCGATCCTGAGCGAAGCGAAGGGGAGCGTGCGAGAACCGAAAGCTCCGGCTCGCCTGGGGCATAAACGAAAACTCGTCCTGTATAATCACGAGTTTGCCTGAACTACCCCATGCCCTCTGGAGGATCATTGCCACAAGCAGAAATCGGAATCATCGGCGGCAGCGGGCTCTACTCCATGCCCGGCCTGACAAAAGTGAAGGAGGTGCGCCTGAAAACGCCCTTTGGCGCCCCGTCTGATGCCTACGTCTGCGGTACTCTCGAAGGCCATAAAGTCGCTTTCCTGGCGCGTCACGGGCGCGGCCACCACCTGCTCCCCAGCGAACTGAACTTCCGGGCCAACATCCACGGCTTCAAGCAGCTGGGCGTGGAGCGAATCGTTTCCATTTCTGCCGTGGGCGCTCTCAAGGAAGAACACAAGCCTCTCGATTTCGTCATCCCCGATCAATTCTTCGATCGCACCCGCCACCGAGTCGACACTTTCTTCGGCAACGGCCTGGTGGCGCACATCGCGTTTGCCGATCCCGTCTGTGGCGAACTGGCTGCGGTCGTCGCCCACGCATGTCAGAACGTTGGCGTCGTGGGCAAACTCGGCGGCACATACCTCTGCATGGAAGGCCCGCAGTTCTCGACCAAGGCGGAGTCGAATGTCTACCGCGGCCTCGGCATGGACGTAATCGGCATGACCAACCTGCAGGAGGCGAAACTCGCTCGCGAAGCCGAACTCTGCTACGTCACGGTCGCCATGGTGACCGACTACGACTGCTGGCACCCGCATCACGACTCGGTCACGGTGGATCAGATCATCGCCGTGCTGGTGAAGAACGCCGAGAACGCGGCGAAAGTCGTGCGCCAGACCGTCGCGGACATGCCCCCCGATCGTTCCTGCAAATGCGGTTCGGCCCTGGCGCATGCGATTCTGACTAACCCTAAAAAGATTCCCCCGGCGACCAAAAAGAAACTCAAGCTGATCGTCGGCAAATACCTGCGGCCCTCTGCAAAATCCAAATGAAAGCGGTTCCTTCGTGCTCCTTCGTGTCCCTTGTGGTTCAAGCCTTTCACGAAAGCGCACAAGAACTCGAAAGAGCGAATGAGCATACTGGTAGTAGGTTCGGTTGCATTTGATGACGTCACTTCGCCGTCAGGCAGCGTAAAGAATGTCCTGGCGGGCGCCGCCACGTATTTCTCCCTGGCCGCCAGCTACTTCACCAAGGTGCGCGTCGTGGCCGTGGTTGGAGACGACTTCGGCCCCGATCAGGAAAAAGTGTTCCAACAGCATGGAATCGATATCCGCGGATTGGAGCGCGCGAACGGGAAGACCTTCCGCTGGGGAGGCACCTATACCGAAAATCTGAACGAGGCAAAGACGGACTTCACTCACCTCAATGTCTTCGAATCATTCAAGCCTCAAATTCCGAAAGAGTACGAAGACTCCGACTATCTGTTCCTGGCCAACATCCAGCCGACCCTGCAAGCCGATGTGCGCCGCAAGATGACCCGCGTGCGTCTTGTTGGTTGCGACACCATGAATTACTGGATCAAGGGCACTCCCAAAGAATTGGCCGAGACCCTGAAGCTCGTCGACATCCTGCTCATCAACGACACGGAAGCGAAGATGTTGGCCCACGAAACGAACCTTCCCCGCGCCGCTCAGAAAGTGATGGCCATGGGCCCGCAAGCGCTGGTGATTAAGCACGGAGAATACGGTGCGACGATCTTCTTCCGCGAAGGAGCCTTCGGGTTCGGGCGTCATCCGTTCCGCGCCCCGGCCTTGCCTATCGATGAAGTGAAAGACCCAACCGGAGCCGGGGATTCTTTCGCTGGAGGGTTCATGGGTTACCTGGCGTCGCAGAAGGAAATCAATCGTGAAGTCTTAAAGCGCGCCATGTTCTATGGCAGCGTCATGGGATCGTTTGTAGTCGAGCGCTTCGGCACCGAGCGCCTGCAATCGCTTACGCGGGACGAAATCGACGCTCGCTTTCAGATCTTCCGCGAACTCACGCACCTGGAATAGGGGCCGCCGTAAGTGAATCCGCAGAAGCGTCATAACTGTGAGAGACGGAACAGGGAGTCGGAAGTGGAAACGTGGAATACAGGAAAATGTGGAACGAAGAAATGTGGAACGCGAAATGTGGAAGAGCGGCGCTTTAGCGCCGCGTAGAGCGTAAGTACAGAGCGGGCTTTAGCCCCTGTTGATGTTTTTTTCTGCATGCCTGACCTGCCTTTTGCGTTGAAGTGCGAAACTGACACCTGAGAATCGCTCGCATATCCGATGCCCAAGCTGCTCAAGAACAAACCGTCACCCCCAGGCGCTTCCGACATTCCTCTGTTGGCATGGTTGGCGACATCCGTCTCGATCCTGACATTCCTCTTCTACCTCAAGGCCGGCGACGTGCTGCTCTATGGCGATGCCGTGGCGCACATCAATATCGCCCGCCGCGTGTTCGACTCGAAAACCCCGGGGCTGTTGCAGCTCGGCACAGTGTGGCTCCCGCTCCAGCACCTGTTGATGATCCCTTTTCTGATCTCGATGAACATGTGGCGCAGCGGTGCGGGCGGCTCCATTCCGTCGATGGCCGCTTATGTCTTCGGAGTGGTGGGAATTTTCCGGCTCACTCGATGCGCCCTCTCCGGCTCGAATCCGCCGGATGCGGTGGCGCGAGCAGCGGCTTGGATCGCCGCTCTTATCTATGCCGCAAATCCCAACCTGATGTATATGCAGTCAACGGCGATGGGCGAAGCCGTCTATCTGGCGTTTTTCATTTGGGCGGTGGTTTACTTCTGCGAATGGATCCGCGGCAATCCCGCCGCTCTCACCAGATGCGGCCTGTGTCTGGCCGGAGCAAGCCTGACCCGTTACGACGGATGGTTCCTCGCCGTCGTGACGGCCTTGGCCGTCCTGGCTCTGTCGATGAAACGTGGAGTGGTCCCCCAGGGCCGCGTTAGCGACACCCACACAGCTGGAGCTTTGGCCCCCAAGGCAGTGATAAGGTTTCTGCTGATCACCGCCGCGGCCCCCGCTCTCTGGCTCGCTTACAACGCCATCGTTTACCGGAACCCGCTGGAATTCGAAAATGGGCCGTATTCCGCGAAGGCGATTGAACGCAGAACCCAGAGTGCCGGGAATCCCGGACATCCCGGAAGCGGCAACCCGATTGTGGCGGGAATGCATTTCCTGAAGGCAGCGGAGGACAACGTCGCCGCAAATGAATGGCTTCAGCGAGGATGGATTCTCCTCGCGCTCGGCGCCGCGCTCACCCCGCTGATCCTCTATCGCAACGAGTCCCAGCGACCATTCGCGAAGTCCGCATGGCCGCTCGTCTTCCTGTTTATTCCTATTCCGTTCTACGCCTTGTCGATCGCCTACGGCGGCGTCCCTATCTTCGTCCCACAGTGGTGGCCGTTCAGCCACTACAACGTGCGCTACGGACTGCAATTGCTGCCGGCCTTCTGCGTATCGATAGCCCTCCTGGTAAATTTCATCTTCCGCTCCAATTGGAACTGGCGACTTCGCTTCGCTTCTGTTCTCGTGTTGCTGGTTTTCGTGCTTGCCAGCTACAGCCGCGTCTGGCGCGCCGGGCCAGTCTGCCTCGAGGAAGCCGAAATCAACATGAAGACGCGGAATCAGCTCGAAGTCCAGCTCTCGACGTGGCTTGAGCGGCTTCCTCCTGGCGCCACTCTGCTCCTGTATGTCGGCGATCACGTCGGCGCCGTAGAACGCGCAGGCATCCCTCTGCGCAACACGATCAACGAGGGCAACCACCGCGTCTGGAAACAGCCCACCGATCCCGAAGGCTTGTGGGAACGTGCCCTTGCCGATCCCCCGAAGTACGCCGACTACATTCTCGCCTTTGAGGGTGATCCGGTTTGGCAGGCTGTCCATAATTTGGCTCTGCCGGAACTAGTCGAAATTCACGTCACTGGACAAGCGCACGCCGTCCTCTATCGCGCTCGGTAATCAGCCCGGTTAACGCGGCCTCGCGATGTCCGAGTGATAAAATCCGGCCATCCGAACCATTGTGAGATAGCGGGACGTTCGTATGAACTGGCAACATCTCGTCGACTTGATTCACCGGGAAATGGCGAGCGACATCGTCAGCAGTTCAATGACCCGTCTCCTGCTGGCGGGGATTCTCGGCGGGTTAATCGGCAACGAATTGCTCCATCAGTTGAAAGCCTCGACCGTTCTCCAGAGTGCCTTTTGCCTGGGATGGGTGGAGCACGAGTGAAGCCCGGCGTTCGGACCATACCCTTTGTTAAGGCCAGCGCGTGCGGCAACGATTTCCTGCTGATCGATGCGGCGCTTGCGCCCTCCGACATTGCCGC
Source organism: Terriglobia bacterium (assembly GCA_020073385.1). Lineage (GTDB taxonomy): Bacteria > Acidobacteriota > Terriglobia > Terriglobales > Acidobacteriaceae > Sulfotelmatobacter. The sequence continues at coordinate 111,931 of JAIQFH010000002.1, forward strand.
CTTCACGCGCCGCATTTGCGACCGGCACGACGGCGTAGGGGCAGACGGCGTGGAATGGATGTCGCCGCACTTCTCAGCCGACCTCGCAATTCGTCTGATCAATGCCGACGGCTCGCCAGCGGAGATTTCTGGAAACGGCACCCGCTGCGTCGCCACCTACGTCTGTGCCACGCAGGGGAAAGAGCGCGTCGCGATCCTGACCGGAGCGGGTCCCAAGATCTGTGTTCTAACCGCCCGACGCGACTCGGAATACGAATTCGAAATAGAAATGGGAAAAGCCACGGTCGAGCCCGAACTCGCCTTGAAAACCAATTCCGGAGAAGTACGCGGTATTCCCGTCTCGATGGGCAATCCGCACTTCGTCATTATCGTTTCGGAATTCACCCGCAACTGGCAATCGCAAGCGGCCGAGATCCAAAAGCTGCCGCAATTCCCGGATGGCATAAACGTCGAGTACGTTACGGTGGACAGTAAATTTGATCTGCGAGCCCGCTTTTTTGAACGCGGCGCGGGCGAGACGAGATCATCCGGCACCGGATCATGCGCGTCAGCCGTGGCTGCCATGAGCACCGGGCGCGCCGATTCAACCGTTAAAGTTCACGCGCCCGGCGGCACGCAGACCGTTCGCCGCCAGGGCAATGACATTTTTTTACGCGGTCCGGCACGCTTGGTGTGCCAGGGAGAATTCTATCTAGGTTGAACGAGGGCGATTTGTATGACTGCCGCCCACACGCCCATGTCTGCCTCTAGTGTGCAACTCGTCAAGCCGCCCGCCCTCCGTCCCGGGGACACGGTCGGCATCGTCGCGCCCGCAAGTAACATCAAGCAGGCGGACCTCGAGGCCGGTTGCGAAGCCCTGCGCCGTGCGGGATATCGGCCAATCTACCTGGACTCGATCTTCGATCGCGATGTCTACTTCGCCGGTTCCATCGAGCGGCGGATCCGCGAGTTGGAAGAAATGTTCGAGCGCGATGATGTACGCGCGATCGTCTGCGCCCGTGGCGGCTACGGAACGAACTATATGCTCAATCAACTGGATCTCGAGACGATCGAGGCGCATCCCAAAATCTTTGTCGGATATAGCGATATCACCAGCCTGCTGACGCATTTCACCGACGTAGCGGGACTCGTTACTTTCCATGGACCGATGGCGGCCAAAGACTGGGCTCACGGGGGTGGAATCGATTTTGCATCCTGGCAATCAGCTCTTTCTCAGTCGTCACCTTGGGATGTTCCGCTAAACCCGGAGGCCGCCGGCCTTGTCGATGGCAAGGCCCAGGGGATGTTGTACGGAGGCTGTCTTTCAATCCTGGTCGCTTCGCTGGGAACCCCCTACGAGATCGAGACGGCAGGCACAATCCTCTTTCTCGAAGACGTTGCAGCCAAGCCGTTCCAGATCGACCGTATGCTGATGCAGTTGAGACTCGCAGGTCATCTGGAAGCAGTTCAAGGCATTGTCTTCGGCGAGATGCTGGATTGCACTCAGTCGCCGCAGCAGGACTACACACTGCAGGAAGTTATCCAGCGGATCGTCGGAGATTTGGGCATTCCAGTCGCATTCGGCGTTAAGTCAGGACATGTGACGTCAGGAAACATTACGCTACCGCTCGGAGTGCAAGCAAGCCTGTCAGTCAAGAATCGCCAGGTAACGTTGAGAATATTGGAATCAGCCGTAAGCGAGTGACTTCCTTTGTGTACCTTAGTGTCCTTTGTGGTGAACTGATTCTTACGAACGTATGAGCGACCCCAAACACATCCACCTGATCGGCATCTGCGGCACTGCCATGGCCTCCCTGGCCGGAATGCTCAAGCAGCGGGGACGTCGCGTCACCGGTTCCGATGCCGCCGCCTATCCGCCCATGTCGGATTTTCTCCGCGATCTCGGTATCCCGGTCGCCCAACCGTTCGATCCCAAGAATCTAGAACCAAAGCCAGACTTAGTAGTCGTGGGCAACGCCATCTCCCGCGGCAATGTCGAACTTGAGCACATCCTCGATCAACGCATTCCTTTCTGCTCGCTGCCGCAGTTGCTGCACGACGAATTCCTGCGCGGCAAGGAAGTGCTCGTCGTTGCCGGAACGCACGGCAAGACCACGACGACCTCGATGCTCGCCTGGATCTTCCATCACGCCGGCCTCGACCCCTCGTTCCTCATCGGCGGGATCGCCGAAAATTTCGGATCGAGCTTTCATCTCGGCCAGGGCAAGCACTTCATCCTTGAAGGCGACGAGTACGACACCGCGTTCTTCGACAAGGGGCCGAAATTTCTCCACTACTTTCCCGACTCCGTCATTCTCACCTCAGTCGAGTTCGATCATGCCGACATCTACAAGGATCTTGATGCAGTCGAGACCGCATTCAAGCGCCTGGTGAACCTGGTCCCGCGCCGCGGAAGCATCGTTGCTTTCGATGGGGCCGTCGGGGAGTCGACCGAAAGCCCAAGTCTTGAGCGTTGTCTGGCCAAGGCCTTCTGCCCCGTGGAGCGATATGGAACCAGCCCCCGAGCGAACTGGAGAGTCACGAACCTTCGTCTTGATCCCGACGGCACGAGTTGGACCGTCCTTCGCAATGGCCAGTCTTGGACTGATTTGAAGTTCTCGCTGGCTGGCGAATACAACGTGTGGAACGCCACAGCCGCGGCCGCTCTCGCCTCATCCTGTGGTGTGTCGAAGGAAGCAATCGCTGATGCGCTCAAGACTTTCAGGAGTGTGAAGCGCCGCCTCGAAGTGAAAGCCCAGGTGAACGGCATCACCATTATCGACGACTTCGCGCATCATCCCACCGCGATTGCAGGAACGCTGAAGGCGCTTCGCGGCCGTTATCCGGGGTCGCGTCTGTGGGCCGTTCTCGAGCCGCGCTCCAACACCCTGCGCCGCCGCGTGCTGCAAAGCGATCTCGCCCGCAGCCTTGCGGGTGCAGATGAAGTGATCGTCGCCAACGTCTTCCGCTCCGATGCCATACCTGAGAATGAGCGCCTGGAATTGCCGGCCCTCGCGGCCGAGATCAAGCAAAATGGCCGCCCGGTGCGCCTTCTGGCCGATGCGGACGGGATTGTCCAAACCATCGCTCCGGAACTCCGCAGCGGAGACGTCGTCGCCATCCTCTCCAACGGTGGCTTCGGCGGCATCTACGAGAAGCTCCCAGCACGCCTCCGCGAGCTGGCAAATCGAAAATGATAACTCACGCCATCCGCCGCGCCCTACAGGTCGCACTTTGTTTCGCGATTCTCGCGACTTTCTCTGGTGCCTCCGACGTTTCTTACACCGTCTCTCTCGATTCTCCCGAGCAGCATCTGGTGCAGGTACAGATCATCCTGCCTCCCGGACCGGCGACGCGCGAACTCCAGTTTCCCGTGTGGAACGCGCTGTACCAGGTTCGCGACTTCGCCCAATTCGTGAACTGGGTTCGCGCCAAAGACCGCGCCGGAAACAGTCTTGTGATTCGGCAGGCGAACGACAGCCGCTGGCAACTCGATGGCGCCGCCGATGGGGCGATTGTTGAATATCAAGTCTACGTCGATTCATTCGGTCCATTCGGCGCCCAGCTTAATTCTCACCATGCTTTCTTGAACCTTGCTCAAGTCCTGATGTACCCCGTCGACGTCCGCAACACGCCCTTAACGATTGGTTTCAGCCACGTGCCCAGCGATTGGCACATCGCCACACCCTTGCAGCCTGTGTCTGGCTCCTATAGCGCCGAGAACTATGACCGGCTCGTCGACTCACCGGTCGAAATGAGTGCGTTTCATGACCTCAGCTTCGACGAGGCCGGTGGCCACTTCCGCGTGATCATCGACGCCGACGCTACCGACTACGACTCCGCCAAGATTGTCGGCAATCTCCACAAAATCGTAGCCGCCGCAACTTCCTGGATGAACGATCGCCCCTTCGACACCTACACGTTCTTCTACCACTTTCCCCGCGGCCCCGCCGGTGGAGGCATGGAGCACGCCTACTCCACGGCGATCGACCTGAACGCTGCAACCATCCAGCGCAGTCTCTATCCGTTCAACTCTGTGACGTCTCACGAATTCTTCCATCTGTGGAACGTCAAGCGGATTCGCCCGCAAACCCTCGAGCCCATCGACTACACCCGGGAAAACTTCACCCGCGCCCTGTGGTTCAGCGAGGGAGTGACCAGCACAGCCGAGGAGATCATCCAGCTTCGTGCTGGCCTAATCGAAGAGAAGCAGTTTGTGGCGCGCCTGGGCGAGCAGATCTCTGAGCTCGAGAACCGCCCCGCGCACCTGACGCAATCGGCGGAGGAATCGAGCCTCGATGCGTGGCTCGAAGGAGTCGACTACTATCGCCGTCCCGAGCGCAGCATCTCCTACTACAACAAAGGGGAACTGCTTGGCTTTATGCTCGATCTCGCTATTCGCGGCGCGAGTCACGACCGCGCCTCGCTGCGCGAACTTTTTCAATGGATGAACGCGAACTACGCCAAGAAAGGACGTTTCTTCGACGATTCCAACGGAGTGCGCGAGGCCGCCGAAGCCGTCAGCCACGCCGATCTCGGCTGGTTCTTCACGAAATATGTGTCGGGCAGGGAAGAGATCCCGTGGAATGACTTCCTGCGTTACGTGGGTCTGCATGCCGAGCAGTTATCGATCAGCATTCCGGATCCGGGATTTATCGCTTCCCGGAATTTCGATGGACCCATGTCGGTCATCGCGGTCACGCCCCGCGGCGACGCTGAGCGCGCCGGACTGCAGGTTGGCGACATCATCACCGCGATTCAGGGCAAGCCCGCGAGCGAAGAATCCAACCAGCAGTTGTCCCGGCTGAATTCGGGAGAGACCATCTCAATCAAAATTCGCTCTCGTGGTCCCGAGCGTGAACTGCAATGGAAGGTGGCTGCGCGCCAGGAAATTTCCTATCGGGTAAGCGATGTTGATCACATCACACCCGAGCAACAGGCACGCCGCGCGGCCTGGCTCAAAGGAGAGGCGGAAACCGGGGTTCCAGCGCCATGATCCGCACCATTCTCATGCTGACCTTCTGGGGCGTCGCCGCTCCAGTCGCCGCTTTGATCGGATTTCCCTGGACGTTGCTGACCAGCGACGTCCGTTTGCTCTATGGCATGTTCATGTTTGGAGCTCGTACAGGAATCCGTATTGCCGGTGTTCGCGTCGAGCCCGTCGGCCTCAATCGCTTCGACCACTCCCGCAGCTACATCTTCATGACCAACCACGTTTCGAATCTCGACCCGCCGATCCAGGTTCCGCTGATTCCGCGGCGAACTTCGGTCATGGTGAAGAAGGAACTGTTCAAAACGCCGATTCTAGGTGCAGCCATGCGAATGGGATCGCTCGTCCCGGTCGACCGCGGCAATCGCGATGCCGGCATTGACGCTGTTCGCGCCGCTAAAGACGTCGTGAATCAGGGCCTGAACATGATCATCTACGTGGAAGGCAAGCGCTCCTTCGACGGCAAACTGCTCCCATTCAAGAAGGGTCCCTTCTACCTGGCGATGGAGTGTGGTCTGCCAGTCATTCCCATGACGATTGTGGGAACGCACTACGCCATGCCGAAAGCGAGATTCGCGGTCAAGCCCACCAAGGTGCAGGTGATCTTTCATTCTCCGATTGAGCCCAAAGATTTTGGCAGTCGTGAGTGTTTGATGGAGAAAGTTCGGTCCGTGATCGAAGCCGGACTGCCGGAAGAGTACCGCACAAAATCACTCACCTCAGAGGACACAGAGGTGCACAGAGATCCTCTGTGATCCTCTGTGTCCTCCGTGGTTATTCTTTTGCTTTTTGGCTGCGCACCGCCCGCACAATTTCCGGCAGTCGCGGAAGAATCGCCGAATACTTCAGCCACAGCTTGTGATCGACCGCCGGCGCTCCGCTCACCAGCGCTCCCGCAGCAATGTCATGCGCCACTCCACTTTGCGGCGTGACGATCGCGTTGTCCCCGACCTTGCAGTGTCCGACAACTCCCACTTGCCCCGTCAAGATCACGCGATTGCCGATCACCGTCGATCCCGCAATCCCGACCTGCGAGCAGAGCAGCGCGTCTTCGCCCACGGTTGAGCCGTGCCCGACCTGCACCAGGTTGTCGAGCTTAGCACCGCGCTTGATGCGGGTCTCGCCCACGCTTGCCCGGTCGATGCAGGAATTTGCCTGCACCTCCACATTGTCTTCAATCACCACCGGCGCAGGCTGTGGAATTTTGTGCCAATGTCCCTCAGCGGTGCGGGCAAAGCCGAACCCGTCGCTGCCGATCACCACGCCGTTGTGCAGCAGCACGTTGTTGCCGATGCAACAGTTCTCGCGTACCGCAGCATGAGAGTGCGCGAAGAAGTTGTCGCCGATCTTCACCCCGCGATAGATCACCACATGCGCCAGCAGCACGGCATTGGCCCCGATCTCGACCCCTTCGTCGATCACGACGTAAGGCCCGATGTGCGCATTCGCTCCAACCCGCGCACTCGCATGCACGATCGCCGTAGGATGTACTCCCGGCGCGTACCACAGCGGCGCATGAAACAGTTCCAGTGCCCGCGCAAACGAGAGATACGGATCCTTCGCCCGCAGCATGGCCGCCGAAATGGCAGGGAAGTCCTCACTGACGATGACCGCCGACGCCCGCGTCGTCCGCGCCGCCGCCGCATATTTCGGATTGGAAACGAATGTCAGGTCCCCGGGCCCAGCCTGTTCAATCCCATTAAGCCCGCGAATCTCCGTGTCCGGAGACCCATTCTCAAGACGCACTTCAAGCGCTGCAGCAATGGCAGAGAGTTTCATTGGATGATGTGGAGCGATGCCGAGGTAAATCGTACACCACAGACAACCACTTCCCGCCAAGGTTGAAGAAAGTGGGCGGTTGAGAGGCGACCGATGAGTAATTCTTTTCTCTACTTGACAACCAGTGTGAACGAGCCTTGCTGCGTGATTCCGCCGGAAGTCGCGGTCACCGTCACCCTATAGGTTCCGGCCGGTGTTCCCGGATCTTGATGTGAGTGACTGCCTCCACCACCCCCACAGGCCGGCACCATGACGAGCGCAAGAAGCACCATTAGCCCTGCGATAGCGTTCCAGCGGCGGCGTTGCGGCACAGCGACGAGAAAAATTGCTAATGGCAACCCACCTCCGAAGAGCACAGCGTAGTAATAACGCCGCTCATTGGAGTGTAGCAGCACAGTGTGCGGCGCACTGGTGGTAATCAGGATGTTGGTGAGCACCACGTTGTTCGGTCCTTGCCCGGTCGCTGATGCTGAAGCGCAAGTTGTTTCCAAAGGCAGCCCGGCGCACGTGAAAGTAATCGCCGTCGTGAAGTTGCTGGACGCGATGATCCCAACGGTGGTCGTTCCCGAAAGGCCGGGACTGGTAATCGACACGTTTGTCGGCCCGGATACTCCGGCAAATCCAGGCTGGATGGTAAATGTTACCGGGGCGGTGCTGCTGCTGGTTGAGAAACTCGGATCGCCTCCATAACTGGCCGAGATGCTGTGGTTCCCCGCATCGAAGCTGATGATTCCGTCGCCGATAGAGGTGTTCCCTTGGCTGTTGAGCAAAGGATTGCTGACAACCTGAACCGGTGGGTTCACCTGCGGATTGATCGTCGGCAGTGGGCCAAAGGTGTCGGTGAATGTCACCGCTCCAGTTGGGGTTCCCTTTCCAGAGTTCCCCGCGACGTCTGCCCGCACAAACACAAGACTGCCGAATGGGTAAGGGCTTGTCACCGGATTTCCGTTAAGAGTGAAAGCTTGCAAGGTCAAAGTCGTTTTGCTCGGTTCGGGATTCACGAAGACCTGGATGAAGTTCGAATCACTCGGAGCATAGATGCCGTCGCCGCTGTAGTGCGCAGATATGTAATAGCCGCCAGCAGGCCCTTGCGGTATTGAATTGGTCGAACCGTTCGCGTGCCCTGCAGAATTCAAGGGAAACAGATCAAGCGTACTGAGACCGGGACCCATCTGGTACGAGGCATGCAGAGTGACATTGCCAGTGGGCGTCGTTGTCCCCGAATTCGGAGTGACCGTGGCGTCCACGGTAACCGATTGACCGTGCGTAATAGTTATGGGACTAGTGCCACTGTTCAGAGTGAGCGCGGTGGTTGTAGGGTTGAATTTTACTGAGTTCCAGTTGCTGATCAGGTTCGCGACGTTGACAGACCCCAGTCCAGTGGCCAGGTCATATCCTGTTTGGGCCTGGTAAAGTGAGCCGACTTCACCCGGAACTACGTTGTTCCCCACCGTTACATCATGGAAGATGCATGTGTTGGCGGGAGGAGTAGTGGTGCTCGAACCGTTACAGCTTGCCGGATAGATGTGCGCCGCAGCCTGACTCTCCGCGAGTTGATACAAGACATAGTTCGCCTGACCCTGCCGGCCTCCAGCACTCTGGTCCACCAACGCCATAATCCCGGCAAACGACGGAGCCGCTGCCGATGTTCCCCCGATGAAGTAAACCGAGATAAAGTTTTGGCTGTCCGGAACGCAGGACGCTTCCATGCACAGAAGATACGGATTGTGGATCGCAGAGGTTAGAGATACGTCCGGCAGATCGCGTACATTGTCTTGTGGAATGCCCAGTCCGGTGCCGGATTGCCAGGTAGGCTTCGGCACGCCGGGGGTTGTGCCGCCGGCTCCGATATTTCCCGCACTGGCGCCGCCGCTGCCCGACCAGAGTCCATTCGTCGGGCTGCTTTCGTTCCAGACATTTTCGGGAATATACGAGATCGCGGTTTCCGAGAGGGGTGTCGTGGACAACCAATATTGGCTCGGGTTGGCAGTGTCATTAAAAATAGTTCCGCCGACAGCGATGTTGAATGCGGTCGACGCCAGCGCATTGACAGAGACAGGATTTGTTGCCGGAGGATTACCGGGATCGTCACAGCCCTCCGCTCCGTTGTCACCAGCGGAAACGAAATAGGTGATGCCTTGGGCGGCTGCTTGTTCTGCTAGCGCACTAATCCCTTGAAGCCGTGCATCGGTTTGAAAATACTCGCAGGAGCCGAAGCTTTCGGTCATGATGTCGGCGAGATTGTTCTCGACGATATACAACTCCGAAAGATCGATTCCGTCAGTGGTATTCGTGCCACCCGAAATCACAAAATCCACCGTCGCGCCCGGCGCAATCGCGCCAGACCACGTGGCATCCAGAGTGGCCTCGCTTTCCTCGCCGCCCCCCGCATTTCCCGGATCAGGCCCATCGAAAATAAGATTGAGGTTGGCTCCTCCGAAAGTATTCATGCCTGACCCGACGACACTCCGGAAATTCTGAATGTCCTGGCCGTTGTTAAACAGATCATTGCGGCCGACCACGCCGATCGTGATTCCAACTCCGGACCAGGGATTGTAGGCGGGAGTTGTGAGGTTGTAGATCGTCGCAAAGTCCTGCGGTTCGAGAGCATGAATGGGAGGGCTGGACGGGAATGTCACGTACCGTTTGCCCTTAGTCTCGACGACTTGCGCCGTCACCGGTTCCTTCACGAGACGGCTTGCCGGCTTGCTTATGAAATTGTGCAGTGTGAGTACACCCTTGACCGCCGGCGTAAGCGCCGCCGGAATGCTCGGGTCGCTCGCGTTGGCCCAGTGCTGCTCGCCATTGACCACGTACTTATGAATGCTGGTGTGGAATGCTTCCTGCACCTGGCTCGCCGAGCCGGAGAACTCCAGCACGGTGCGTCCCTTGGTCGATCCCACCTGGAAGCCGTGCGACTGCAGCCACGACGTGATCATCTGCATGTCAGCGTCGGTCGGTCCGAATTGCGCGCCGAATTGTTCCGGCGTCACCCATTTGTGGTAGCGAGGAGAGCTCTTGTCCTGCTGATCATCGAGCAGTTTGCGGAGGGCGGTCTCCTGCTCGTCGCTGCGTTTCAAAACCAGCAGCATCCGTTCCATGGGTAGGCTGGCTGGGGCCGTGCCGAGATCGAACTCGCGCCGCGCCAGCGGATGCGTGTTGCCCTTCAGGACCGTCAACCGCGACTCGTCGAGAGCCTCGGTAATCAGCGGTCGGGGAGTTGCCACGACGAGTTGTGCCTGTTCCTGCGCGGCTGCCAACTGGGTGAGAAATGTGGTTCCGAGAACTGCGGCCAGAGTTATGCAGACTGAGACGAGGGGCTTTCCAAAAGACGAGGGGAGAGCGCGCATTGATCACACCTCTACCTGGGATCACACAACACCCTTCGAGATCGAACGGAACGGAGGAAGGAGGGAATTCCGCCAGGTCTCTTTCGGCCCAAGAGCCGTGGACCAGACACACTACAGCAAGAAGGCTCGTTTTTCAAATAGATTTACGTCGACCCCGGAGTCCGAATCGCGCGCTGGGATAGGGTTTCAGGCCTTACTTAAAGACTGTACTTGTGAGTCTTGGGGCTGCAATACGCCGATGCCATACTGGCATTTCACAGTCCGTTCATATAGGGAGACAGTTCATGAGTTGTGCATCGGTAAAGATGTTGGCAGCATGTGTGTTGGCTTTTGCAGCGGCAGTATCGGCCCAGACTTACACCATCACCGACCTGGGCGTGCTCAAAGGCAAAAACGAAAGCAACGGTTTCTGGATCAACAATCTCGGTGACGTCGTCGGCTGTTCCGACACACAGACTTCGATGGGCTATCCGTGCACCGGCCTGGTTGCGGGACAGCACGCCTTCTACTGGAGGCGGGGCAAGGGGATGAAGGATCTGGGCACGCTCTCCGGCGGGTCGGTCAGCGGAGCCATTGGTCTGAATGACTCGGGCGTCGCAGTCGGCTACTCGAACTTGAAAGGACAGCCTGCCACCAACTTCATCGCGGTGCAGTGGTCCTCAACCGGAGCCATCAGCAATCTCGGCACGCTCGCCGGCGGTTCTTCCAGCGCGGCGTTCCAGATCAACTCTGCAGGTGAAGCGAGCGGAGACTCCTTCCTCAGCAGTGGAGTGGTCGATGCTACCCGGTGGAACAACAATAAGATCAATAATCTTGGCAAGTTAAAGAACGCAATCTTTACCGCCGGCCTCGCGATCAACGACAACGGCCTGATCGTCGGCGAATCCGTTTTCAGCTACGGGCCGCCGTTCACATCGCACGGCTTTCTTTGGAACGGCTCCACCATGAAGGACCTGGGCACACTCTCGGGAGGCTTGACCAGCATGGCCAATGCGATCAATTCGCTGGGAGTCATCGTAGGGCAGTCAGACGGCATCAGCACACTCGGGCACTGGCATGCGGTCAAGTGGGACGCATCCGGCAAAATTAAAGACCTGGGCGTGCTGCAGGGCGGGACGTATAGCGTTGCTTTTGGCGTGAACGATTCGGATGTCGTCGTGGGCTACGGCAATATTGCGAACAATGCCCCGCACGCCATGATCTGGACGGCGGCGCACGGGATGAGGGACTTGAACGCACTGATCCCCGCGAATTCAGGATGGACGCTGATCAACGCCAACGCCATCAATAACGTCGGCCAAATCACCGGCTACGGCAGCAAGAACGGCCACAACCACGCGTTTGTGCTGACGCCGGTGAACTAAAACGGGCGTCAGGCGTCGGACCTCAGGCGTCAAGGCTTCCTGCACACTAAGGCGGCCCCACGCTTCGTGATTTTCGAAGGATGGGAAACGCCTCACCGAGAGTTGCTGCTCGAAGAGCCTTGCGCGTCCAGCTTATACAAGCAGTACGATGTCCCGGAGACTTGTTTCCAACCCTGCGGCATGATGGGCCACGCAGAGGAGCAGGATGCGACCACGATTCTTGCGCGCGCGCCCTGAAATAGATCGTACACATGCTGCTGCACAGGTTCCGGAGCCCGCCAGAACTGAGCCGCACCACCGTTCCTCCCCATGATCTCCGCGACGATTCGCAAGTGCGCCAACCTTGCCCAATATGCGCCCGTTCCGTCGCCAATCACCGCGACTCTCATTCCCGGTGTCATCCCTAAGTCTGTGAGCCGTTCGGCGACGATAAGATCTTCTTCCGTTGAACTCGGACCTTCTCCAACCGGAATGTTGTGAGTCACGACGCGAACTGTGTAATGCGCAGTCGCCAGAGCCATCATGAAGAATGTAGCTGCAACAACGATCCGGACGACTCGTTCATCTTCGGTCCGAAATCGCGCTGCACTCAACAAAACCAGGAACAGTACGAGGACAAAGCCGCCAATATAACGGTCATTCACCAAAATCGGCAGGTAGAGCGCCATACCGAGAGCAGGCAAGGCGATAAACAGCCACAATTCCCGCAGACCGGCTACCCACAGACGTCCTCCTAACAAACCAAGGATCAGCACGCACAACACAAGTTCCGGACGCTTGCGGAGCAGCAGGTTGGCTTCGCCAGGGACGGTCGACTTCAGCACCTCGAACTGAGCTTTCAGATCAAAATGCAGCTTCAATCCCTCGTTCCAATACGTGGGGTCAGTCCACGGAGGATAGGTTCCCACCACCGGTCCGTCGAACTCGAATACAGGCGGAGATTTCAGCAGTTGCCGCGTCGGATGGACGGGCGTCCCGCTGCCCGGCTTCTCTCCCTGCCAGTTTCTGGGTGAGGTTCGCGGAGACACAAACCATGCATAGTTGGTCCTGCCGGAGTCACCAAACGTGAAACGCCCCTTCTGCACAGAGAGCATCAAGATCAAGGGCGCGCATATGCACCAGAAGATCAGCGCGGCAAGGCCGATGCCGCGCGTCCACCCCGGAGTGGATCGCCGCCAAAGATACGCTCCCACCAGAACCACTAGGCCGAGCGGGAACATGACGGTTTTCGCCCAGTACGAAAGGCCAAGAACCGCGCCGATTAGTACGAACTGCACGAGCCTTGCCCCGGGTTCGAGGCGCAGCAGCATCGCCACCACAAGACAGAAACAGGCGACCACCAGAAGGTCTGGCCCGACGCTGTAAAGCGATTGCACCTCCAGCGCGATCCACCAGAATATTGAGTATTCCAGCAGAACCAGAGCCCAATCCGGCAAGGCATTACCGATACCAATGGCGGATTCTCGCGAATGTGCCAGAAGCGTGAACAGACAGAAGGTAGCGGAATGCCAGCAGGGCCACCAGGAAAATCCCGAAATTGACGGCGTGAACCAGGGGGAACTCCCACTTCATCGACGGCTTGAGAATCCCGCACACGTTGCCAACCACCCACGGATACAGCGGACTCCACCAGGCATTCACTGCATGGGCCCAGTCGCGGTGAAAAAACGAATCGCCCAGATCCAGATACGACATGCCGTCGGGATTCATCGCGTAACGGCTCATCCAGGCGTGCAGCAGCCCAAGCAGGACACTCGTCCCTAGAAGCGCCGCATCCAGGGACGACACGGAGACAAGCCGGAACTCGTTTTTCTCAGTCGTGGCGGTAGCATCCCGCTTCATACGTTGCTCCCGCGTCGCAGCCAGCTTGATAAGACTGGATTGCCATCCATTGCACAGTCGGTGGGACAGCGACTCGCGCCATTTTTCGGAATCACCAAGCCTCCCTCTGAACGTCTCATCTTAGTCGCTGGCCCCTTATCACGGATGTCCTCGTCTCTTCCATGTGGCGATGTCGGCGACGCTTCCGACCTTTGGCAGCGATGCGGGAGGCACTCCCATACTCATATGGATACTCGCGCCGCTGTTGATCCCCTTGATGGTTGTGATGGCCATAGTCTGCGGAATCAGGGGCGAGGATTGCTCGTGTTGAGAGAATGCCTACTCTCGAACATCGGCCCGCGTAGTTTCGCCTGTGCCTAATTGCCAGTGCTGACGATCCTCGTGACTTTTCGTAGTCACCTGTCGTGTTTCTCCCGCCGATTCCGTTACTAGACAGTAGAGGCATCAACTCAGCCTCAGGTGCCGAGAAGGAGATCTGACCATGTCAAGTTTCGTCTATACAATCGCGCTAGCCTCGGGCAGTTCCAGGTTTGAGGGAATACCGGTCTACGGGTTTGCTCCAGTCGACCAAGACCCCGGTAATGACAACTTCAGGGCAAAAAGTCCGCAGGATGTCAGGAACATTGTCTTCCAGGCAGCAGGCGCCCGAGGCCTGACCTTGGCAGTACCCTACCCGGAGGTCTACAAGTACTTCAATCCAACGACTCAATACGAAACCCTGACGATATTCCCCAACGACAAGCCCGACGATCAATTCAACACCATCGGCGACACTTACACCTTCGATTCCATAGTCGTCGGCTCCAGCGCACCCATGGATTTTGGCACATTCAAAGTGTCGCCCAGGGAATTGCAGTGGGTCTACTCTTTCGGGGTGAAAAACCTGAAAAACAAATACGGAACCGATGTCCCGGGAGTGATCGCCATGGTCAGGCCATTCGCTGTGAAACTTGGCTTCGACCAACTGAGGTAGTTCCCTCTGCTCGGTCTACAAAGTTCTTCGCAGGCCGAACGCTGGCGGCGGCGACTTTCGATTGACCTAGGGAGTAACTGGCAAAAGGGAATTATTCTTCGAACATCGGGACCTGCCGCTGATCCTCCGCGGCGCGGCGTTGCCGACGGGTGGTTCCGATCACGGCCAGCACGGTCAGTGATTCCAGCGCTGTGCGCGGAACGAAGATGCGCTGTGTGTTCGAGCGTTGGTCGGGAGGATTCACGAGATATCCCTCCGGCGTGCTCTGCAGCAAGTCGGCGGGCATTAAGCCTTCCAGCACTTCACTGTCTTTGAAGCGCAGGCGCACCCATAATCCCTCGGCACGTGGGCGGGAAGTGAACGTCTTGCGCGTGAGTGATTCTGCTTCTCCGAATTCGCGAACGAAGTAGACACCCTTAATCTCGCGCAGATCGACCGAGATCACCGTCCCGGAGGTGTTCAGAACCTCCACCTTGCCCTCGCTGACGATTTGCGCCGGCGAAACATATCCCGAGACCGAGTCGCGGTCCATCTTCCGGACGATAACTTTCTTGTGCGTAGAAGGCATGGCAAAGCAGGCGTCAGGCGTCGGCAAAACTGTTGCCGGGTGGCTCGGACTACAAAGCATCAGGTTGCCGCGATCCTCTACAAACTCGATTTTCCTGACGCCTGCACCCCGATTCTCGCACTTTTCTCCCATAAACTCCCGGAATCCCTCTTGGCAGTAGCCAAAATATAAACGTTGTGTTATTTTCTTGAGTTTGCCGGAGAGATTCCATTCTGTATAAGTAGTTGGTAGTAGGCCACTTGCGTGCTGGTGGCTCAAGGTCGGATCGTGTCGCATGGCTCGACCTGTGGAAATATTGTGGAAATCTCGGCAAATCGGACCCTCCCCCTTGCGATTCGCGCTATCGAATCGCGTTGGCCAAGGGCCTGACAGCCGCTTGAAAGCCAATGGCTGATTACATTTACACAATGGAACTCCGGCTGACCCCGGACCAACTAAAGGGCGTCGGCCTCGTGCAAGATGTAGCCCGCGCGGCGGGCATGAATCTTTACCTGACGGGCGGGGCCATCCGCGACATCATCAGCGGATTCACCATCCGCGACCTCGACTTCACCGTCCAGGGCAGTCCCCTCAAACTGCAGAAGGACTTCGAAAAGGCGGGCGCCAAGATTACCGCCGTCGAAGAGGACACCCGCACTATCTTTCTCGCCTTGCCCGGCAATGCCCGCGCCGAAGTCAGCATGGCGCGCACCGAGAAGTACGAGAAGACGGGTAAGCCTCCCCTCGTGATGCCGTCGACCATCCACGAGGATCTGCGCCGCCGCGACTTCACCGTCAATGCCATGGCCCTGTCTCTCAACGAGGGTTCGCGCGGGCTGCTGCTCGATCCCTTCAACGGCGTGGCCGACATCGAAGCCAAGCTGATTCGTATTCTGCATAATTATGCATTCCTGGAAGACCCTTCGCGGCTGATTCGCGCTACCCGCTTTGCGGCGCGCTTCCACTGGCCATTGGAAGAGCGCACTCAGGCCCGATACGACGCCGCCAAAGAAGGGAAGTACATCGACCATATTCTGAAGTCTTCGATTGGGCATGAGATCGGGGCACTAGCGCACGAAGACGATCCCCTGCACGTGGTGAAGATGCTCGAGAAAGAAGGCTGGCTCGAGATCCTGCACGACAAGTGGACGTCGGCAAAAGTCGACACCAACGGCATCACCGCGCTGATGAAGACGCGGCAGCAGATGGTCGATCTCGGCTACACGCCCGACGCTGGGCCGGCGGTAATGTATTTCCTGACCTCGCACTTCTCCGACAAGGACGTCAGTGATATTCAGAAGTTGATCCCGCGCGAGGACCTGGTCGAAGCCTGGCGCGACATCGAAGATCACGCCAAGGAATTGGCGAAGCGGTTGATGGGAAAAGAGGCGGCGACGCCTTCGCGAACCTGGCAACTACTGTCGTCGGCGCGTCCCGAGATGGTACTGTTCCTCGCGGTCACGGCGAAGCAGCAATCCGTTGAGCAGAAGATCAAGAATTATCTGACCAAGTGGCGGCAGGTGCAGCAGAAGATTCCGTTGCCCGAGATGACAGAGTTGCTGATCACACCGCAGTTGCCGATCTATCCCAAGCTGGCACACGATGTGTTCATGCTGCTGCTCGATGGCAAGCTGCGCTCGCGCACCGAGACGCTGAAATTCCTGAAACCGTTTGCGCCGCCTCCACCGCCTCCGCCCCCGGCGCCGCGCCGAGGACGCGCGGCCAAACTCGCCGCACAGCCGACGGCTAAGCCGGGAGCGCCCCAGCCTGCTGCAAAGGGGGGGAAGAAGGGGAAAGTTGCGGCTGCGCCAGCGCCTCCGGCACCTGCGAAGCCTGAATCGAAAGTGCAGGAAAAAGCCAAGGCGGCGAAGCCGAAAGCTGCACCGCCGAAGGCCGCCGCTAAGCCGGCATCGAAATCCGCGAAGAAGCCCGCCGCGAAAAAACCTAAGCAGAAGCGGAAGTAGATCGCGCACGTGATCGCCGTTTGGCGCCGACGGCAAACGTCGTGGCGACGCGCGGAAACCGAAATCCAAGTGTGATCGCAATCACGTTTTCCAGTGATGCAAGGCATCGTCTTTTCGTACCTCCCCGCACAGACTGAGATAGCAGAAGTCCGTGCCGCCTGGGCGGTGTTGAACGCACCCCAGGCCGGGGGTGCTGTATGAGCGTAACCGTGATCACCATCATCATTGCCGTTCTCGTGCTGGCAGTCGCGCTTTTGGTCTTTCGCGCCGTCCCTGGAGTGCGCGCATACTTTAAATTTCGTGGCAAACGTCTGGTGACATGTCCCGAGACAAAGGAACCCGAAGCCGTGGACGTAGCCGCTGGCGAAGCGGCACTGGGAGCCTTCTTCAATGAGCCCACTCTCCGGCTGCAAGAGTGTTCCCGCTGGCCTGAGCGGCAGGACTGCGGCCAGGACTGCCTGTCGCAGATTGAAGCCGACCCGCAGAACTGCCTGGTGTGGAACATCGTGGCGAAGTGGTATGAAGGAAAAAACTGCGTATTCTGCCACAAACCGTTCGGGCCACTGCATCATCTCGATCACGCCCCCGCGCTGCTGGGCCCGGATTTCAAGACGTCGGAGTGGAAAGAGGTGAATCCGCAGGATCTGCCAAGAATCTTCTCTACATATCAGCCCGTCTGCTGGAATTGTCACGTCACCGAGACCTTCCGCCGCCTGCACCCCAAGCTGGTGACCGATCGTCCTCTCGAAGCGAAACGCGTCCGGTAGCCACGGCGGGACAAAAGACACGCAGAGAACATCGCAGGTCTCGTAAGCGCGGAGAAATTCCCTTCGCCAATCCTCCGCGGTCATCCCATACAGTTTCAAAGCCGAATTCCTGGCGGGCTGCGGAAAAATTCTCTTTCGCTCGGTCTTTGGGTAGGGCACGACTTCAGAGGTTGCGGAAAAACTCCTGAATGCCGGTGGTAACGTGGAAGAGCGGCGCTTTAGCGCCGCGTAAAGCCTCTTCAGTCGTTGCCACTAAGTCGTTGAGAATGAGACCGCGCTTTGAGCGTCTGAGTGCAGTCTTGCCCGTTCGGCGGCTTTTTCAGCAGCCTGCTGAGAGAGGGCTTCGGCAATCATGCATTTTCTTGGAAGCACCCCTGGCAGGACTTACGACCGAACTCTCATGGGTGTCGATGGAGTACGTGCGTCGCGATATCGGGCCAGTACTCGCGAAATACATTCGTTAGAGCATCGCGGCCCATCGCCCAGCCGAACCTCACAGCGAGCGCTCCGACGGTGCGGTCGGCCTTGGGGTAGTAGGTGGTGGAAATACCTTGCGCCATGGCGCGGCCGAAGACTTCCGAGGCGTTAAAGGTATTCTTCCCGTGGTAGTCCGGAGTAATCAGGATTCTCGTCGCAGCATAGACTCCCCGCTTCAGGAAGGGTCCCTCACCCTTCGCATAGTAGCGCTCGTCCTCATGCAGTACACTTGGCAGCGCAAAAATGACGAGATAATTGCCATCGGTTTTGTCCACAAAACCACGCCAGTAGTATCTGCCAAATCCGGCCACACCTTCGCCCAGTGCCGGATGCGCATCGCTCGTCTCGGCCAGCAGCGACGTGATCCCTACGAAGACGAAGGATGAGTAGTCGAAGCTGTTCTTGGTAGCAAGGACAAAAGCCTGCTTGGGTGTGGGCGGAGGAGGCATGGCGCCCGCGCTTACGGCGCGGAAGTTGGGCATCACTCCCAGAATCCTCTTAGGCTGTTGCTTGGAAGGGGCAACCGATTTGTTAGCGGTTTCGACGGCAGCGGCAATCGCGCCGGCAGAAGTGGGCGATTCTGTCATCGTTGCCGATGGCGTTTGTGGCGCAGTCGTTTGCGATGAAGAGTCTTGAGCTGCAGCGGGTGTGTCCGATGGTTTCTCTGCAGGCGCGCTGGGCGTCGTTGCTGGCTCCTGGGCTCGGCTCAACAGAGGCAGCATCCACACGAGCGCGACAAAGACAGCAGTGCTAATTGAAAACTTTGTAAACAAGAATCCCCCCGAAACAATCCTTCCCCATCTGAAATTGCGATTTGTGTCTATTGTACTGGTTCGACCAGATGCCACCACAGTCGTCGGTTCCGTCTCTCTCAGCGTTCCTGAACGACCCGGTCTTTAGGATTTTCAGCCGAAGCCGCGCCCGCCAACGCGCGTGCCTCCCGGCCGTGAAAGAACAGCAGGTGCACCAGGAACATGGCGATGAGCACCGCGCCAAAGGTGCAGACGATGGTCGCACCCGTAGGAAGGTCGAGTAGCACGGAAAAGTACACTCCGAGCGCCGAAACCAAGGTACCCATGGTCCAGCCAATCGCGAGGCGTGGGCCCACCCGGTCGGCGAAGAGCATGGCTCCCACAGACGGAACAATCAGATAACAGAAGACCAGCAACACGCCGGCGATCGCGACCGATGAGGTCACGACAAAGCCGAACGAAGCGTAGAAAAGAAAATCCCAGAAACGGATACTGATGCCCTGCGCCTCAGCCTGTTCCGGATCGGTGGAGATCAAAAGAAATCTGCGGCGGAAAATGTAGTGAAAGACGCCCATCCCGCCGTAAAGCAGGGCGGTTTTCAGAACGTCATAGCGCGATACCGCCAGGATGTTGCCGACGAGCATGTCCTTGAGGTGTTCGGTTTCGCCGGTGGCCTTGCTCATGGCAAGGATCGCCGCCGCCGAGGCCACAGCGTACGCAATTCCGATGAACGCTTCCTGCGGGATATGTCCGCGGCGAGTCCGGGCGAATGCAAAGACCCCAGCGCCCACGAAGGTGAAGGCCAAGCTCAGCCAGTACGCGCCGAGTCCGTGCGGATCCATGCCGGCCAGAATCGCCACCGTCGCACCCAGTGCCGCAATCTGTGCCAGCGCAAGGTCCACAAAGATGACCCCGCGCTCTACCACATGCACGCCAAGATAGGCATGTATGCCAGTCAAAATCAGGCTGGCCATGAACGGCCACAGCAGAAATGGCAGAATCTCCATAGTCTTCCTTTTGCCTACTGGAATCCCTTCTTGATCAAGTCGATATCGTAATCGAAGAGCTCAAAGTAATTTGTCACCTGCTTCTCTCCTCCTACTGAGGGGAGATATACCAGTACTTTGGCTCCGGTTGCCGACCCAATACTGTTCGGCGTCTTCAAATCAAAGTAAGGCTCAACCAGAACCAGCCTGCAATTCTCGCGCTTCATCAGTCCGATCAGTTCGATGGTGTGACTCGGCGTTGGTGGAATACCGGGCCGCGGCTCCACATATCCGATCACATCCAGGTGAAAGTGCCTGGCGAAGTTGGTGAAGGAATTGTGATAGGTCACAACTTTTCGCCCGCGATAGGGAGCCATCTCCGCGTCCCACTTCTGCTCAGCCGCAGTCAGGCGCTTGTCGAAATCCTGGAATCGCTCCTGAAAATAGGCTGAGTCCGCAGGATCGATTTCTCCCAACTTTCCCGCAATGCCCTTGGCCACCCGGCGCCCGTTGTCAGGGTCGAGCCAATAATGCGGATTTCCCAGAGGGTGCACGTCGCCCATAGCGCGGGTAACGACGCCTTGGGGGATCTCCAGAATTTCCGCGAACTGTGACGCGTCGAGATATCCGGCCGCTCCCACCTGCACGCGTGGATTACCGCTTTGCGTGATCAGCGGCGGCAGCCAGCCAATCTCCAGCTGAAGCCCAACGACAATCAGCAAATCCGCCTGCCGCAGTTTCAGCAGGAAGCTAGGCTTGGCCTCGACAAAGTGCGGATCCTGATAGCCCTTCGCGATCGCTTCCACATTGATGCGGTCGCCACCCACTTCCTGTGCCAGCGCAGCCATGTCCGTCGTTGCCGTGACTACGTTGAGCTTTTTGGCCGAGGCCAGTGTCGGAAACAGCAGCACACCGGCTGCAATGAGACTCACGAAAAGACGTTTCCCTTTATGCATTCCAGTCTCCTAAAACGGATGCGCTCCGTGAGCGCCCAATGAGAAGATCAACTGCATCAGAAACTCGTGGCTGTCGCGGTTCTCAGCGTAATGCGTGAAACGATACTCGCCGCGAAGCTGGCTGAACTCGCTCGGCCAGTACGTCAGGGTCGCGGCGGCGCCCTTGTCGGTCAGATTGTCGAAGCGGCTGCGGTCGGAATAGTCGAACCGCCCACCGCCAAACCAACGACGCCCGAACTGGTAATCCGCCGAGGTATAGAAACCGAACGCCCGCTGCTCCACCGGAAACTGCTGCCGCTGGCTCCAGATCAACTCAGTCCGTCCGACAAACGAATGGTAGATGGACCTTCGCAAGGGCTTCCAGCGCAGAGTCGCGTCAGCGCCGTAGAGTTGGGTGACAAAATCGCCAGTGGACCCGTTCAGTAGCATTGCATCGTTGTGCCCACGCGCGTACGAGAGTCCGAGATCCAAGTTCGTCGATTCCGTCAGGTCCTTATATCCTCTTAGATGCGCCACTGTACTTACATCGCTTCGATTCGCCGCCGTGAACACGTCGGCCGAGTCGCCGCGAAATACCTGCCCCGTTGCCTCCAGGAAGATGCCCTTGGGAGCCGGGAGAATGCGCTCGACAGAGAACCCGGCGTCATCAATGCCGTCCTCCCCACCGACCAGGTTCGTACTCACCAGCGGACGGTCCACCCAGGGCAGCACGTGATTGTGCATCATGTTGACCTTACCAAATGCAGACCGCATCTTGCCGACTTTCGCCACGAATCCCCCGGGCAGTGCCGTGAAGGTAATGTAGCCTTCTTCGAGATTGACGCCTTCCTCACCGAACGACATAAAGAAATCGCCACGCGCGTAAGGGTCGATGATCGCCTGCAGGCCGATCTCAGACTCATGCATCTGCAGCGACGGGAAGGGCTGCAAGGTTGCCAGAGGCGGAGTGTTGGTGTTGCCGGCAGCCCCAATGAAATCGCCGATCACGCTGACGTCTGGATTCAGCGCCTTGGCAGCCGAGGATGCGCCCCCGTAGTTCGGAAGATTGCCTCCTGTGCTTGTCACCTGCGACTGTCCTTGGACCGGAGACGTCTCAGCTGGGGGAACCGGCACTTGTGGCTGAGCCTGAGCTGCAGCGGGTTCGGCCGGAGGCGCAGCTGCAGGTTGCGACTCGGCAGCTGGCTGAGCTGGAGCCGGCGGCGTGCTCTGCAGCATTCGCACCTTTCCTTCGAGCGCGATCAGCCGGTCTTCCAGGTCGCGGACCTTTTGCTCCAACGCCGCGTTCTGCGCGGCCAGATCCGGTGCGTTTGTCTGCTGGCCCCAAACAGGAATACAGAACACCGCGATGAACACCCCAACCATCCCCGTTTTCATTTTGCCTTCCTCCAGCCCAAAGCTGTGAATCGAAGTGCTTTCTGAGCCCCTCAGAAATGAAAGCCGATCTCCGCTGTAATCGTTCGCGGGGTCAGGTAATGCGTACCGCTGAAAGTGGAAAGAAAATTGTAAAGCGCATGCGTATTCATGAGGTTGATGGCCGTAACCTGCAAGCTCACTTTGTACCTGTCGCCCTTGAGCAGATTGTCATGCCCGAGTGCCAGGTCAAACACATGCCGCGGAGCAATCCGCGGCGGATTCTTATCGTCGTTTTCGGTTCCAGGCGCGGGAATGCTGACCAGGCTCGACGAGAATTGCGACCCCGGACAAGTCGCGGGTAGCGCGGCCGTCGGCGTGGCACGTTGTCCGTTACAAATCAGTCCTGCCTGGAGCTGCTGATCTGCGGTAAGTCCACTCAGGTTGACTTGGAAATTGGGATTGGCGGGATCGCTCGATGCCGCAAACGGTACTGACCCGGCGACCAGCCCGCTGTCATACCGCCAGTTGAATCCGACCCATGGCCCGCGTTTCCACGGCTGATATTGCAGGTGAGTAGTCTGATTGAACCTCTCGTCGTGATCAATGCGGAACACGCCACCGGGTGCGGATGGAACGGCACCCGCCCCTCCCAACTGCGGTAGAAAGAAGCGCGCGGAGACGCTCGAGAACACCATCAGGGCCGAAAAGCCGTGGAAATCCGGCACACTGACACGTCCGGCAAAACCTGGGATCTTCGAGTTGTGCCACTCGATGGGGAAAGTGATCGGCGTGGCGCCAAGAATGCTGAAGTCGTACGCGTTATGCGTGTACTTCCATATGTATTCACCTGAAAATACCAGATACTTTCCTGCCGCCTGCTGAATCCCCGCATGGAATTCATTGCGCCAGCCGGGACTCAGCGGATTCGTTCCTGCCGCCGCGCAACCCAGCAGTGGATTCAGGACCGCATTTGCGCAACCGGAACTGGCAACCACGAGATTTTCGTTGAAAGGAGTCTCCAGAACACGCGCGTACGATGTCCGAAGCACCGTGTTGCTCCCTTTGATTTTGTACGCGACTCCGACCCGCGGCTCGGCTTCCCGATGCGAAACCAGGCCATTGTAAAAGTCTCCGCGCAGTCCGAGGTTGAGAGACCAGTTTCCCTTGGTAATCGCGTCCTGCGCATACATCGACAATTCTTTGACATCGGTGTGTCCATGAAAGCCATACAAACTGCCACCCCGCGTCAGATCGTACGGAAGCAAATCGGAACAAGGTGCATCGAGTGCCATGCCAGTCGCCGCTTTGTAACAGGGATTCCCGTTCGCATCAGTGAGCGAAGGAAGGAACGTCGGGTCCACAATCCCCAGGCTGTCGTTCTCGGTAAGGAACGTCTGCTGGTACACGGCTCCCGCTTTCACGTTATGAATGCCCTTTACATACGAAACGCTGGCACGCAGGCCGGCATTGGTCAGAGTCCGATCCTGGCCGGCAGTTTCAGCTTGCAGGCCCGGCGACAAGTCTGCGAACGGATTACCGCTCGGATAGTAGTCATAGTGATCGCGCCGCACGAACGCGCCAACATTCAAGATGGACGATGAATTCAACACCCGGATCCACGAAGGAGCGACGTTGAACGTTTTGATCTGCGAGCGCTGGTCGGCAGTGCCCACCAGTTTGCCGTCGGGACCAAGTCCGCCATTGTCGACCGTCACGCCGTTCCAGGCGGTGGCATTCTGCGCGTCAAACGAGTTCGGCGTCTGAAACCACGAGCGGGTGTAACCCACATTCAAGTGAACGGAATCGGCTGACGAGAGCTGATAGTCGACGCGGTCAAAGAGATTCTCTTCGTTCCCCTTGTCATGCATCACCGCAAACTCCGGCGGATCGAGGAAGCGCCCGGTATTCAATCCACTGGCGAGAAAGAAGTTCCCCCAGTTCTTGCCGCCGTAGGCGATATCGAAGGCGGCGTTTGAAGTCCCAAACGATCCATAGGATGTTGTCAGACTGCCGTGAGGAGTGGTCACCCCCTGACCGGAGCGCGTTGTCACGTTAATCACCACGCTGGTCTTGTCGCCGTATTCGGCCGGCGGTGCCCCCGAAACCACTTCCAGAGACTCAACCGAATCCAGCGGAATCTGGTTTGAGAACACCTTGCTCTGCTGATCGGTGATCGGCTGATTGTCCACCACAAAGGAATTTTCCGCGTGGTCCCCCAGTCCGTGAAACAAACCGTTCGAGTCCGCCGAAATGCCTGGAGTGGATAGCGTCACCAGGGAACTGACCTGCGATGTGGAGCTTTCCAGAGGAAGTTTGTCGAACAAACTCTTATCCACATCCGTGTGAAACGTGGGATCGTTCTCGATCAGGTCACCCGCTCCTTCCACCGTGACCTGTGTAGTCGATCCCTGGATCTGCAACGTAATAGGAAGATTCACCGGCACAACCGAGCGCGCTTCCACGTCTTTCGCATAAGCGGCAAATCCCGCGGCGGTCACCGACAGGTGATACGGGTTGAACGGGACATTCGAGAACTCGAACGTGCCAGAATCGTTGGTGGTTGTAGACCGCTCAAACCCGCTGACTGGGTTGCGAATTTGGACCGTCGCATTGGGCACGACGGCGCCGGTCGGATCGGTAATCGCCCCATGAATCGAGCCGGAATTTCCGGTGGACTGCGCTCCGGCCACGGTGGCCGCAAGCCAAAATGCTCCGGCCAGCGCGGCGGCATACACCTGACGACATCTCAGCATGATTTCCTCCTAGGTTGAACGGCGAATAGGGCATGAGTTCGAGCGTAGGCGTCGAACTCTATGACAGATGGACTGATTCCCTAGACAACCTCAGGAGGACCGCGAATGCCGGCGTCGGAGAAATCAAGCCGCGTATTCGCCAGAACAAGTTCTTCTTGCTGCAGGCCGACCTCGGCGAACACGGGAGTGGCATTGCCGGAAAGGGCTGCCGGGCTGGCGCTGTGCGCCGCCACGCAGATCAAGCAGGATGCGGAATCCGTCTGGTTCGGGTGGTTATGGGTCGACTCCGCAGCCACCGTCCATAACATCAGGGACAGGCAGAGCCAAGCCGACCATCGTACCCAGACACGCATAGGTTTCCCGCTTTGGGATTAGATTGCTTAGAGCTTATAACGGTTATCCGCAACGCGGCAACTTCAGACAAGTTACTATAGGCAGGGGAGCGATTGGCCGATCGCCATCCATCAACACCTTATATCCCTATATCCCTTAAAGCGAGGCGACATGGCAGAACCGAGTTACGAGGAACTCAAAGCAAAGCTGGCTCAACTGGAAAAGGAAGTCGAAACCAAGAAACGCAGCGGGGACCTGATTTTCAAGGTCGGAGAGAAGGGTGGCGTCAGCGTCTACGGCTTGGGCCGCTTTCCGGTCACGTTGTACTACGAGCAGTGGAACCGCCTGCTGGGCGCCGCGAACGAGATCAAGGCGTTCATGGAAGAGAACAAGTCGAAGCTCAAACTCAAAGAGCAAGGTTAGGTTCGTTCCAAGTTCTGAAACCACAACGGACACGAAGTACCACGAAGGTCTGAGCCCAAGCTGTTCCTTCGTGCACCTTCGTGTCCTTTGTGGTTGAAGCCGTACGCCCTTCCATTGAGATAGAATTTCAGCCCTTGGCCCTTCCAGTCTCTGGTTCGATTCCAGTTAGGTGACAAAAAATGACAAAGAAATTACTCGCGCTAGCGTCCGCCGCAGTGCTAGTAGGACTCATCGCGAGTCTCGGTTCGTCAGTTCTGGCTGCGAACTCCGGACCGCGAGCCATGATCACGCAGCCCATTGACAATGCCCAAACCGTTACGCTCTACGGCAACACGCGTCCTGAAGCCAGTGCCAATCACGATCGCGGGCGCGTCGCTGACACCTTCCCGTTGCATCACATGCTGCTGCAGTTGAAGCGCGCGCCCGAGGCCGAAAGCGCCTTCGAGGCCTATATCGATTCGCTCACAGACAAGACTTCTCCAAATTTCCGCCACTGGATCACCGCGGCCGAGCAGGGAGACCAGTTCGGCGTAGCCCAGCAGGACATCGACGCCATCAGCGGCTGGCTGCGCTCCCAGGGATTCACCGTCGGCCACGTCTATCCCAACCACATGGTTATCGATTTCTCCGGAACCGCGGGCCAGATTCGTAGCGCGTTCCACACCGAGATTCACAGTCTGCAGGTGGGCGGCACGCAGCACATCGCCAACATGAGCGATCCGCAGATTCCGGCCGCCCTCGCGCCCGCCATCCACGGTGTGGTCTCGATGCACGACTTCCGTCCGCAGGCCTATCACAAACTTAGAACCGACTTCACTTTCGCCGGCTGCGGCACCAATTGTTACGCGTTGGTGCCGGAAGACTTCCAGACGATTTACAACCTGACTCCGCTCTATACCGCTGGCATCACTGGCACCGGTCAGACCGTTGCGGTAGTGGAAGACACCAACTCGTTCGGTTCCGACTGGGCAAATTATCAGAAGAAATTCAGTCTCACCTCGTTCGGCGGCAAGCTGACAACCGTGCATCCGAACTCGGCAGGGAACTGCACTAATCCCGGCACCAACCCAGACGACGTAGAAGCCGATCTCGACGTCGAGATGGTAACCGCCGCAGCGCCGGGCGCCACAGTCGAGGTGATCTCCTGCAGTGACACAACCACCACATTCGGCGGGCTGATCGCGATGCAGAACATCATTAGCGCAGGCAGTCCACCGCCCATCATCAGCATGAGTTATGGCGAGTGCGAAGTCGTCAACGGAGCCGCGGCCAACGCCGCCTTCAACGCAGCCTTTCAGTCGGCCGCTGCGGCTGGTGTGTCGGTGTTTACCTCTGCCGGCGATAATGGACCTTCGACCTGTGCCCGCTTGTTCACCAATGGAGATAGTTGGGCCTTTCCCGGCATTGGAATTACGGGTTGGGGTGAGAGCCAGTACACCGTTTCCGTAGGCGGAACGGATTTCGAGGATCTCTACAACGCCCTCAAAGGCGGAGTCGCGCAGAGCACCTATTGGAACTCCACGAACGACGCCAAGTTCGGCTCGGCCAAGTCCTATATTCCCGAAATTCCCTGGAACGATTCCTGCGCCAGTTACCTTGTCTACAACGTCGAAGGCTACAACTCTCCAACCGGGACCGCGGGCTTCTGCAACAGCACCACCGGCGCCAACTTCCTGAGCACGATTGCCGGTGGAGGCGGGCCCAGCGGTTGCTACACCGGAACCGGCAATCAGAACTTTGCCTATACCGAGAACACCAACTGCGCCGGCTACCCAAAGCCGACTTGGCAGAAGGGGATATTCGGCAACCCGGCGGACACCGTGCGCGATGTCCCCGACGTCTCATTGTTCGGCAGCAACGGCATCTGGGGCCACTTCATCATGATCTGCTACTCTGACGCGGCCAACGGTGGGACGCCCTGTACCGGCGCTCCCAGCGGATGGGTCGGCATCGGAGGAACTTCTGCATCAGCGCCGTTGATGGCCGCCATTCAGGCCCTGGTCAACCAACACTGGAGCATCCGCGCCGGCAATCCGAATCCAACCTACTACTCGATCGCTAAGACCGAGTTCGGGACCAAGGGCAACACGTCCTGCTACTCGATCAACGAGACGTCAGGGAACAGTTGCGTGTTTAACGATGTCACGCAGGGCGATATCGACGTGAATTGCCAATACAACGGCACCGTCTATAGAGCGGATTGTTATCGTCCCTCGGGCACGAACGGCGCCATCAGCACGCAGAAGATCACAAGCCTGAAGTTAAACAAGGGCGGATCGGGCTTCACCTCGACGCCGGTCTGCGCCATTACCGTTCCCAATAACAAGTCGAGGTACACCTCGCCTACCGGCACCGCGATTTACGCGGGCGGCACGCAGGCCAAATGCACCGCGACGATGTCTGGCGGCGTGGTCGCCGCAGTGACGCTTACCAACGCCGGCAGCGGATACACCGGCGTCCCCAAATGCACGATCTCAGGCGGGGGAGGGAAGGGCGCTACATGCACCGCGACGATTACGCCGACCACGGGCGCGAACTCATATCAGCCCGCATTCGGCGCAACTCCCGGCTGGGACATGGCCACCGGCCTCGGCAGCGTCAATGCCTTCAACCTGGTCATGAATAGCGCCTGGTAGTCGCTATACCTGTCACATATGCGGTCTTGAAAGAACGGCGCGGGCGACGATCTTCGAGCGTTTCTACGCCTCCGAGATCTCGATCATTTACCTGGATCGATGGATCCTCGGATGATAGCCGCGCCGTAGCAACGCGGCACTCTTGTCACCACGGCATCCTCTCGTGCATCTGATCGTCATGTGATTTTTGGAACCCTCACTCGTATCGCTACCGTGCGTGGTGAGGTCTAAAGGCATGACGATTCGAAACTCTCAAAAGAGACTCGCGGCAAAGGGATGTGCAATCTTGCCACTCCGCCTAATGGTCGGGTTCGGCTTTGCTGCCCATGGGTACGCGAAGCTCAGCCGCGGGCCCGAGCATTTCGCCGCTATTCTTGCCGCCATTGGGGTTCCTCGGCCACATGTTATGGCTTGGGTGACGTCAGTTGTTGAATTCGTCGGTGGCATTAGCCTCATGCTTGGAGCGTTTGTTCTCCCACTCACTCTCCCACTGGCGCTCGTTATGCTGACTGCACTGTTCAGCGTTCACCTTCAGTACGGGTTTTCGTCAATCCGGCTCAAGGCAGTAAGCGCTTCGGGTGCGGAATTTGGCCCCATAGGCTATGAGATGAATCTTCTCTACATAGCCGGGCTGCTGACACTGGCATTAGGCGGGTCAGGAGCGCTGTCAATCGATCGTTACCTGGCGACTAAAGGCGAGGCTCGAACACCTGCGCCCGGATCGCCTTCCGACTCGTTGTCGGATATTTGCATCAGGCTCGCTCAGTTGTCGGATCGCGACCAACTGGTGCGCTTGCGTGAGGCCCTGTGGCCCAAGACTCCCGCCGAGGAACATGCCCGAGAACTGACGATGATTCTCGAAGGCAAGCCTGTGGTAACGCTGCCGCTCATCATTTTGATAGCCGAAGCGAGTAATCGAGACTTAGCTGCTTTCCTCGAAGTCGACTTGCGTTCCCACGCGGATGGCTGCAACCCGTCGCGCCCGGTGGGCTATATCGAGGGATGGTACGTAGCTGAGAACTATCGACACCAGGGGATAGGCAGGAAACTTCTGGCCAAGGCAGAAGACTGGGCACGCAGCCAGGGTTGCGTTGAGATAGCGTCGGACACGTGGATCGACAATGAAGTGTCGCAACGCGTGCACGAGGCGCTGGGATACGAAGTGGTGGACCGCTGTGTGCATTACCGCAAGACCTTGTGACATGCCCAGCGGCCCAGCCTCAACGACGTACGTCAAGCACAACAGGCTACCTTCTTGAATACCGTTGGATTCAACCCTCAAGCAGATCGTTGGGTGCATGCGATTTAAGGCCTTCATCATAACGGCCCACCCGGTTGTTTTACCGCCAGACGGGCATCCGCAGCTTTTGGGTAAACCGGAATCTAGAGATTCACTTCACATCCGAAAACCGGCCTGCCAAGGACAGCATTCCCAAGGACTTCGTACGGCACGACCCGAATTGAAACTACGTTGGGGGGCAGGTCCTTGCTTCCGGCGAGAGCCTGCCGGATTGGTAGCTGGAGAAAACCTCGCCGTAGCACTGAAAATCCCGGCATTCTGGCGAAGAAACGGATCAAACTTGGGCTAACGCCTCGTTACAACGGTTATGCTTGCCCGCCACTCGGGCGGAGACTGCAAATCGAGCCGACCACATTTCAGGTTTGTTACGACACCTATACAATTCTTCCACAAGATATGAGGTGGAAAATGGGTCGTGACGATGGGGGCGATGTGGAGAGCGGCTCACACCGAAAAAGTGACGGATTGGGAACGCGGAAAGGTTCAAGGCGTGAATTTCTCACCTCGCTTACGGTCTTGGGACTGAGTACAGCCGTTCC
This sequence comes from Terriglobia bacterium, assembly GCA_020073385.1. GTDB lineage: Bacteria > Acidobacteriota > Terriglobia > Terriglobales > Acidobacteriaceae > Sulfotelmatobacter. The sequence continues at coordinate 141,994 of JAIQFH010000002.1, forward strand.
CGAATCGTTGCTGGCGCCAGGTTTCGCCAAGGGAGCCAAGCGGCCTAGCCAAACGCAGAAGGAGTTTCGAGTATGGGTATGGGCCGACGCTCACGTGGGTACCGATAAGAAAAACGGCCGAGACAGCTTGGCTGAAGCAATTCGCCAATCGGAATCCCCATTCGGCTTCGACTGGGATATGGCGCTTGATTTGGGCGATGTGTCGGGCGAGCAAGGCACACCGAAGGACGCCGAAGGGGAGGAACTGGTGCGCCAATTCGGCGTACTGAAGCGGCATCGTCGCGAGCAAATCTACGACTTGTCAGGCAATCACGACCGAAGTGGTCTCGATGAACCGCCAGCTTGGTGGTGGCGAAAGTGGATCGACCCTACGGGCGAACACACGGAGTTCTCGCATGTAGACGCAGCCAAACGGCCATTTCCCATTGACGGAACGTGGGAACGGTATTCCTTCCGAGCCGGGAATCTTCTTTTCCTGATGATGAGCGACATCAACGAACCGACGCAGAAAGTCGGACGGGGGACTCTCGGAGGAAATCCCGGTGGCGTGGTGAGTGGCGAGACCTTTCGCTGGTGGAAACGAATGGTCGAGGAGAACCCATCGTCGATCATTGTCAGTGCGCATCACTACGTTCTCAAGGACACGACCGTCGCGTCTGGCGAGTGGGAGGGGATGCAGCGCGAGAAGGACGGCAGGTGGAAACCCCGGTACCACGGTTACTTTCCGCAGGGCACGCCGCAGGGTGCGTCATTCCTTTACTGGGTGGACAGTAAGCCAGACTCTGGCGCGTTCGAGAAGGTCCTGGAGGCGGTCCCAGCGCGCGTTGACCTTTGGCTCGGAGCACACACCCATACCAATCCCGACGACACATACGGCGGGAAATCGCACATCGAGCGGCGATGGGGGACGACCTTTATCAACGCGAGCGGCCTTACCAAGTATCATGGCGCACCAGGAACCGGGGTGCCGAGGAGCTGGCTGCTGACATTCAACGACGGAAGTAACGAGGTCATGGCCCGATGCTATCTCCACAGCGATGAGTACGCCAAGCAGGGTTGGTACCCGAAAGCGGGCCGCGTGATTAAGTTATCGAAGCCATTCAAGGTGCCCTCCGCAAATCGTGGCGCGTCAGGTTAGCAAGCCCAAACGGCACGGGACGCACTTCCGCAACATCCGCAACATCACTATGGGACAGGAGTAAAATCGCAGATGAAAGCGTAGATGACGTACCCCATAGCACTCACCAACCCCGAGTTACAATCGTTTTCCTGATGCTTACTTGTGCTATCGTCCCACGTCGAGCGGCCAACTACATCACCAGCGAGCGCAGGTATTCTTGCACCTCGATCTGCCCAAAGTATTGCGCGCCTCCTTCGGCTGTTGAGTGGTAGAGATCGTCTTTGATGGATCGATCCGCGCCACGCTCCGCCAGAAGCTCCACCATCGGCATGTGTCCGTATTGAGCGGCCATGTGAAGCGCGGTAACGCCTTGACCGTGCGTCAATCCTCCGAAGGTACCCTTCTGGTTGATGTTGGCACCGTGATCCAACAACCATGAGGCGGCCTCTGTGCGGTTGCATGCTGCCGCCCAGATCAGCGGAGTACCTCGATAGGGGTCGGCGTCGAGCCGCGCGCCGGCTCGTGACAGACGCTCCAAAACGCTTACGCGATTGCTCTTGCACGCCCACACCAGCGCTTCGTCGAGTATCTCCTGCGGATCTGTCGAGGGCTGCCACTCCGGGAACCCGCTGTGCGGCCGATAGAAACCTCGGGCAGCGCCGGCCTCGGGTGTCAGGGAGCGGTTGCCGCTAAAGCAAGCCTCCACCAATTCGAGGATGCCCAGCCCAGCCGCAGCGCGAAGATTGTTTGGGGACACTGCATAGCGTCCCAGCAGATCAGCGATCTCGCGATGGCCCCAGAACAGCGCAGTGATCAGCGGAGTGCCGCCTGCGCCGTGTGCCTCGGCATCCAGGGCCGCGCCTTTCGCATGCAAGAGGCTCGCAATCTCCTGCTTGTTCGAGTACGCAGCTTGATGGAGCGGCGTCCAGCCGCGATCATTTGCATCGTTCACGTCGGCACCTGCCGCCAGCAGCGCCTCGATCGCCGACATACCGCCTATCCAGCCCGGCTTGCCGGCGAAGCTGACGGCAAGATTCAGCAGCGTGTTGCCATTTGTCCCGCGCTCATTTGCCAAGCTGGGATTTGCTCGCAGCAAAGCCTCGAATCCGGTAACGTCACCCGAGTGCAGTGCGCTAAAGGCCGCCATGAACGGTTCGGTAGTTGCGACGTCCGTTCTGGATGCCAACAGATTGACCCGGCTTATCAAGTCATCCCAGGTCTCGAACCCGTGCTCGCGTGCGTAGACTAGCCGGGCGTCTTCCTCGGTGAATGGAGCGAGTCGAATCTCCTCGTCCGTCCAATCCGCAAAGCGCGGATGCCATTCACGGATCTGTTCCAACGCCGCCGGGCCGGCCGATTGGCGCGTTCGCAATAAGCCATGAACCCGATCGGTGATCCATGCCACATTAGCGACGAACAAACGCGTGTGGCGGGAACGCGAAGACGGCTCGGCGTAGGCCTTCAACTTGGGCCAACTGGCGAACCCCTGCTCGCGAGCCAGCACGAACTGCGCATCGTGCAGAGCTGCGAGTTGTCGCGCGGATACTTCGTCTACCGTGGTCCAACGGCTATGGTGGTGGCGCAGGCGAGAAATTGCATCTTGGTTTCCAGCGCGAATTGCCCGCAAGAGTTCGCGCGCCTGCTTCTTCTGCTGTTCGAGATTCAAGACTCCTCCTTCGTATGCCTGGTCCGCATGTCAGGCGAAAGAGGATCGACCCGGAGGTGATGTCTCAACGAGGCAGGTGGGCGCAGCCCTTTCCGCGGACAGGACGCGTCCTGCACGCGTCTCGGGTGAGTGTACCAAAAGTCGAGGATCCCTGCGGAGTCAACCCTCGATGAACAGAGTTGGCTCAGTCTCTTCCGCGTCTTCATTGTTGTGCATGGTCGACAGCCAACACAAAATCGTGATCGCTCTTTGACCCTATGGACCGGGTTTTGAATGCAATTCCTGCAAACAACAGTTGAAGATTAAATTTCTCGTTTGCTCGTGACCGAACTAGTACCGGTTAGGGCCTAGCTTGGCCGCTGTGCTGTGTTTTCGATCAGTGCGCTTGGGTATCGCTCTCTCGAGGTCAGGAGGATCCAGTCGATTAACGGCGTCGTCATAAGGGTTGTGGCGAGGGCCATGATCACCATCATGGAGAACAACGTCGGGGAGAGAATATGCAAGTCGAGTCCCACATTGAGGATGACAAGCTCAACCAGTCCCCTGGTGTTCACCAGGACTCCCACTGCCAGCGACTCGCGCCACGACATCCCGCTTCCGCGGACGATCACTGCACTTACAACGAGCTTGCTTCCCACCGCTACCATCACGATGAGGCCGCAGAGCAACCAGAGTTCAACGCTGTTTAGCAGCCCGATACTGGTGCGGAGACCGGTGTAGGCGAAGAAGAGCGGCAACAACACGACCAGGGTTACTGATTCCAGCCGGTTCCGTAGCTCCTCCTCGAGTTTGCCGCCCTTGGGCATCACGATCCCCGCCAGAAAGGCGCCGAATAAGGCATGAACCGCCAGCGCCTCGGTTACCCAAACGGATAACAGTAGCAGGATCATGGTCGCCCCAAACCGGCCGAGGCCCGGTGCATCTCTCGCGGGAAGCCAACGGCGTAACGCCGGGCGGACCAGGAATACCATCGCGAGAATGTATCCGCCAAGCGCCGCGAAGCGCATGGGTAGCGGAGTCTGGCTCGCCTCCGGACGCGCGATCACAGTGATGACGGCGAGGAGGCACCAAGCAGTAATATCGTCGAACGCCGCACACGAGATGGCAAACACCCCCACCCGGGTGTGCATTAGTTTGCAATCGGCTAGAATGCGCGCCAGAACAGGGAAGGCGGTAATGCTCATCGCCGCTCCCAAAAACAGCACGAACGGCAGCCTCGGAGCACCGTTGCCCAGACGTGGATAGAGTCCCCACGCTAGAACTCCCCCGAGCAGGAAAGGCGCCACGATACTCGCCTGGCTGGCTGCGATGACCACTCTGGTAGACCCCCGAAGAGATCCCGGCCGAACTTCAAGACCTACCAGGAACATGAACAGGACGAGACCCAGCTGGCTAAGCGCATACAGCGCCTCGAGGCCTCCTGCGGGAAACAGGCCGTTCATGATTGCAGGGGAAATTCTGCCCAGTAAGGATGGACCCAACAGGATGCCGGCAGCCATCTCGCCCATCACTGCGGGCTGGCCGATGAACCGGAACGCCGCCGCCATCAGTCTGGCGGCTGTCAGGATCACGACCATCTGGAGAAACAGCAGTTTCAGTTCAGGCATCGCCCCACTCCAACTTGCGGGACGCTCGTTTTCCAGTCATATTCGAGTCACGCTACCGCATGGGCAGGGACGATGTATTCCGGCCAAGTGGGCGTTCATCATACCCTAACCGGAGCCGACACTGCCGCCGTACCGGGGGGATGTTCGGCTCTGTCCCATTCAACCCATTTTTCCAACAGCCCGAGTTGTATCTTTGAATTGTTGAAATATGGCCATTTCACGCAATAACCGGTTGTGACAAAGATCACTGACAACAGAGGTGAAAAACGCTTTTAATAGGGATCGGAGGAATCAAAACTGAATACCTCTGAATTGGGCCCGGTCCCGCTTAGAAGCAGTCGTATCGTTCAGCCGCCGCTCGGCGGCTAGGGACCGGGCTTCTAGTGCTTCGGGCGAGGTGTTCCGAACCCCAAGCAAGCGGGAATCGGCTTGCACTTGGGTTGGAATCGGGCTGAGGTGGCTCATGACCCTAACTGTCGTGGCGGTGCTGTTCGGAGTTTCCGCAATTGGTCTGATCGTCCTTCTCATCTACAAGAGCACACTCACGATGCACAGGGATGACCAGTTGTTTCTGGATGACGCGAGCTCGCACATGCACGCCGAGCAGACGGAACTATTGGCCAAGGTCAACCGGCTTACGATCCCGTTGCGCGTGTGTAGCATCGGGTCTGGCGTGTTTCTTCTGTTACTCGTTGCGATGTTGATCTACCAGAAACTGAACGAACTCCAGTAGCATCGAACGCAGGGACTCGCGTCGTCCAGCCAACAACCTTGCGTTGTGCAAGGCGGCGCCACTTAGCTCGTACCGATTTTTATAGAACTTCCTCCTCACTGGCGTAACATCGCGGTCACACTCAAATACCCCTCAATGAGCGCGCTTGAATACCATTACGTCTGGCGGCACTTCTACGTAGCTCCCGTCGAACCGTACGTTGCGAAGATGAACGAGTGAAATTGACGCCTGTTAGCGAGAGTTAGCTTCCCGATTGCCCTTACGTCATCCTCTAGGAGCTAGATCCGATGCAACAAGGTTGTTGGTTTCAGTCGCCCTCAATGATCTTTATCTTCGACAACGGAACGCAATCCGGAGCACAATGACCGGATGTTCCAGGATGTCAAGTACGCGCTTCGGTTTTGGGCGAACCGTCCATGGCAGACAGGATTTGCTATCGCCGCCCTGGCCATAGGCATCGGTGCAAACACAGGCGTGTTCAGCGTGGTCAATGCATTGCTACTGCGCTCCCTTCCGTTTCGCGAGCCGGACCGCCTGGCCCTTACACATGAGTTCATTCCACCACACGATACCGCAAAGCTGTTTCATAAGTGGACTCAGCAGAGTACATATCTCGCCGACGCCGCGCTATTTGAGGAATTTGATGTGAACTTCGGCGGGATGCGCGTCGCCAGCCGCGCGCACGTAGCCCAGACGTCTTGGAATTTTTTCTCTGTGCTCGGCGCACAGCCGGTATTAGGACGTGGCTTCGCTTCACAGGATGAGGTGGACGCGACGGGTTTTGGCTTGCCGGGACGCAATGCAGTGGCGGTAATCGGTTACGGTCTTTGGCAACAGCTCTTCGGTGCTCATCCAAAGGCTCTCGGCGCGATTATCCGAGTCGACGGACATCCACTTACCGTGATAGGCGTTGCGCCTCCGGGATTTGATTTTCCAGGCAGGGCTGTTCTGTGGAAGCCCGCAGCGTTCAGCCCCGGCAACAACGGTTGGGCGACCATCGCGCGACTGAAGCCAAATATTCCCTGGGCGCAGGCCCGTGCCGCCTTTGCCATAGAGGCAAGACACCTGTCGCCGAATCAGGAAGGGCCCGAAGACTTCCGCCCGAGCATTACCTCGCTTCGGGACGCACTTGCGGGCTCAGCGAAGAACGCCTCGCTCATAGTTATGGGCGCAGTGGTATTGGTTCTACTGATTGCCTGCACGAATATTGCGAACAGTTTGACCGCTCACACAGCCGATCGCATGCCGGAGTTGTGCATACGCTCCGCCCTGGGAGCAAGTGGTGGGCGCCTGGCACGCCAGTTGTTCACCGAGTGCCTGCTCCTGTCTTTCGTTGCAACTCTGGCCGGACTTGCTGTCGCTTATTGGACAACGTCGATCGCGGCGAAGGTCGAGCCCCCAACTCTCACCGAACGATCTTATTCAATCCTCGATGCACGTGTTCTGGCATTTACAGTAATCGTCTCGATAGTGACTGCTTTGATGTTTGGCATCTTGCCATCCTTATACCTGGGCCGCGTCCACGCCTTGCGAGCACGCAGTTCCAGCCGGTCTCATGGCTCACGACTGGTTCGCGAAATCTTGGTCGGCACACAGATCATGCTCACGATCATTCTTCTTGCGGGGTCGGTGTCGTTGGGCCGGGCATTCGTTCACTTGATGAGAATCGACCGCGGCTATGATGTGAAACAAGTGGTCACTGTAAGCGTCTCGCTGGACGGAACGACACATCAGCTGAATAAGAGGCAGCTTCCTTACTTCGAGCAGGTACTGGATAGGATTCGCCGCCTTCCCGGAGTTCGTACCGCAAGTGCGACAGAATTCCTTCCCCTGTACGCATCGGCATTTGTCGGAGGGCCCTTTGGGCTGGATGGACGTCCGGCTGCGCGCAATTCCACGATGGTTCCGGTCATGGCTGAATACTTCGAGACGATGGGCGCGAGAATTCTCTACGGTCGGGAGTTCTCGGAGGCCGAAATCCACTCCGGCGCGAGAGTCGCGGTAGTCAATCAGCGATTCGCTGCGGGGTTCGGCGCCCCGCAGGACGCTATAGATCATCAACTCACGAATGGGAGTGATAGTTGGAGAATCGTTGGTGTCGTGAAGGGCATGGAGTACGAGACTGATCCGACCACTGCACACGGGAATGAGGTATTCATACCGTCGACAAACCCAGGCAGCTTCTTCTCGACGTTTGTCGTGCGCGTGGATGGCCGGGCGGAAGACCGCCTCGCTGAGGTTCGCGACGTTATCCAATCGGTAGATCCACAAGTTCCTGTATTCGGTGCGAAAACCATGGAGCAGCGGCTCGCCGAAGTCTTCGCCGCCCCAAAGTTCTTCCGGACCGCCGTGTCGTTCTTCGCCGGATTCGCACTGCTGTTAGCTGTAATCGGTATCTACGGCATCGTGTCTTATGCTGTGGTCCAGAGGACACAGGAAATGGGAATACGGTTAGCCTTGGGTACAACTCCGCTCCGACTCCGTGGCATGCTATTGCGGCAGGGACTGCTAATGGTTGTGGCCAGTGCGATTCCCGGAATAGCCGGAGCACAACTCTCGGAGCGCTTTCTCGAGGCCCTGATCGATGGGGCAACGCCAATTGGCCTGGGAACCTCGGCAGGACTGATTTTCCTGCTCGCTCTCGTCGCTTCGACGAGTATCTGGTCCGCCAGTCGTCGCATCGCAAGATTCGATATCACGACCATTCTGCGTTCTGAGTAACGTGTGGTGGTACTGGCAAGTCAGTTCTCGATGGCGATGCCTGGAAGCCCTGCACATTTCCAGCGCGCGGTCGACAATGTAGAAACAGTCCCTCAGTTAGCGCAAAATCCCCACGCGCATTTACCCCCGGTCGGGGGCCGAGCGTAGAGGCCCGTTCTCAACAGTCTGTCCGAGACGGCCTTCTGAGCCCATCCGGGCTGTTCTTTTTGCCAATGAGTAGGGTCTCGCGGCGTCGGCTCCTAGGGGAGCATGCCGATCGCCACAGTGTTGGTGCGCATGTGGGTCATGTAACCCACATCGCCCTTTTGTGGGTCCACTTTTGTTGCTTTCTGAGAGCCTAACTTTCTCGCAATCTTGTCTCTGGCGTCGCTGTTGTCGGGCCCGCCTTCCGTAAAGACGTAAGTCACCCGGTCCGCATTCCGATTCACGAAGTGCGTGTAGAAATCCCCAACGGTGGCGTTTCCCATCCAGATGTCAACCAGAAAAATGGCCGAAAACTTGTTGGCATAAGCTTTGTCGCCGAGAAGGCCCATGCCAGGCAAATAGCCGCCAGAGAAGAGATACAGGATCTGCTGAGACGGCGCGAACCTCTGGTCCTGTGCATTCACCAGAGCGTCAAAGGCTTTTGAACCGTTCACGTGACGCGGGGGGAGCGAAACGAAGATGTGAAACCGCTCTTTCAAGGCATTCATGTAGTTCCACATGTAAACGTCACTTTGAACCGGTTTGTCTTCATCTTTGTTCCGCTTAATTCCATCCATTTGGCTAGGCTTTACAGCGATGCCGCCAAACACCACCAGCAATGGAAGATCCGGCTTGTTGGCAACCCAGAGCTTCCCGTAGCCTGGTATATCGATATCACTCATGTTGCTTCTTCTCTTTCTCGGGGGCGAGATATTGTACGCTAATCGATTCCACTCCACTCATATTCCTTGGCGGCGGAATCTGGGCCATCGGCTCACCGCCACCGGATACAGTGTTTCCCACAGGGTCCTACCGGAAATACCTAATGTAGTTTTCACCTGCGGAGGGTAATCCTCTAAAGCCTATTCTGCTGGATCAGTCATTTTTGGGTACGGGTTTGGAACATTCCGGTCTGTTGCTGTTCTACACGGGTCTGACTGTAGTCAAAGTTTGTGGGCCATGTAGAAGTGTGAAGTACAAAGAACGGTTCGGATCACGCGATGCAAGAGTCGGATCAGAGTACGAAGTGCAACCACGTTTCCCAGGAGAGCGACATGCGCGATGTGTACGAAGTTCTGCGAGCCAAAGAAATTCTCATCGAGCAACTCCGTCGAGAGATCGAAGCTCTGCGGTTGGTAGCTCCGCTACTGAACGATGACGGAGATAATGGATCGCTCGAAAATACGCCAGGTAGTCGAACGCAGTCAGATGCTCAGAGCCTTCGCTCGATAAGGCGCCTCGTCAGAGCACGCCTGCCCAAGGAATCAGATCGCGAAAGCGCGATGGTTACAGAAGAGGCAACGGTCGTCACCGCTCAGAAAATGTCCGGGCGCCTGAAACGACTGGCTCGACCAGTGCTGGATGCCGTTAATTCTATAGCCAGCGAGCCGAAGGACAGGTTGGATACCGCTGAAAGAGCCAGTTGAGGGCGATGCCCAAAACACCGTTCCCTTGCCCCCTATTCCTTTCCGGAATCCCGGCGCACCCTTTCGGAATCCAATCTGTCGATGCGCCACAGAAAGACTTTCATCACCTTCATCGCCGTCGTTCAGAGTGTTCTATTTCTAGCCCATTATTTTCTCTACCAGACATGGACCTTTCGCCACGTACCGGGTAATCCACGCGCGCTGGCAGCGACGCTTGGCCTGCTGTCGATCAGCTTCGTGGTTGCGTCGGTCTTGGCCTTCTCCTACACCAGCGGACCAGTGCGCGTGCTCTATAAAGGCGCAGCCGCGTGGATGGGCCTGCTGAGTTTCCTGTTTCTCGGGGCGATCTGCTCCTGGATGCTGCTCGGAATCGCAACCTTGGCTGACGTGGGAATCGACTTTCACCGGATGGTGGAAGTTCTGTTCGCGCTCGCCGTCGCGCTCGGATTGTATGGAATCTGGAACGCTAACTGGACCCGCATCACTCGGGCGCGGGTCAGGCTGCAGAACCTGCCCGATATCTGGCGCGGGCGTAAAGCGGCGCTCATCAGTGACGTGCATCTGGGGCACGTGCGCAATCGTGGATTCTTGCAGCGCCTGATTTCCGCGGTGCTCAAGGAAGAGCCTGACCTGATCTTTATCGCCGGAGATCTGTTTGACGGCACCGCCATCGATGCCCACAAAGCCGCGGAACCGCTGAGTCAATTGACCGCGCCCCATGGCGTCTACTTCGTCGCCGGCAATCACGAGCAATTCGGCGACGACAGCAAATATCTGAATGCCATCGCCGCCACCGGAGTTCGCGTCCTCAAAAATGAACGAGTGAACGTCGAGGGATTACAGATCGTGGGAGTCCCGTACCGAGATGCTGCGACCAATGGAGGGCTGGCTTCAGCATTGCGCCGCGTCCCGCTCGACAAAGAGCGTGCCAGCATTCTCCTGACCCACGCTCCCGACGATCCCGCAGCCGCCGAAGCACTCGGGTTCTCATTGCAGTTATCCGGACACACTCACCTGGGGCAGTTCATTCCGTGGAGCTGGATGGCCCGCCGAGTCTATCGGCAGTTTGTGTATGGGCTCAGTCGCATCGGGAAGATGCAAGTGTTCACCTCCAGCGGAGCAGGTACCTGGGGACCGCCGCTGCGCCTCGGCTCGAACCCCGAAATCGTGATGCTCGAGTTCGAATAACGTCCGGCGTCTCGCCAGCTCTGGTGCGGCCGTCCTGCTTCATAGGTGTCAAAGAGGTCTTGCGGGAAGTTGACCCTTCCGGCTGCTTGGGGGCCGGCAGCTCCCGAGTCGCCCACAAACCGGCAGAGCCTTTTCTTTCGCTGTCCATGAGGAGTTTTGGTGCCTGAGCTAACGCTGACTATCCAGAACTTGTCTGGAGATCATTTCCGCATACGATGCCACCGCAGAGTAGACTGCTTGCTGAGGTCAAACATGAAGGCAAAAGCAGTCCGGCGTCTGGTTACTACAGTGGCGGTAGTGCTGGTTGGATTCTGCGGTTCGTTCGCTCAATCAAATCCATCCAATGGAATTCCAGGTTCAGAGTTCAATGCCAAGCCCCTGCTGTTGGAAAAGAGTGAAGGAGAGCTGCGGACTCGCCGCATTCACAGTGATGCCAGTGTTCCCGCGTCCTCGCAGTTCCTACTCAAGGTCAGCCCGAAAAACAACGGCTCTCAGCATCTGGTTGCTGGGACCGAGAACCTTGCCCCAGGGGCGACTTTACCGAAGCACCGGCATTTGACCCAAGATGAAATCGTGCTGATCCACAGCGGAACGGCGCACGTATGGCTCGGAGACCAGGAGCGCGATCTCCATGCGGGGGGACTTGTGTTTATTCCGGCCAATACATGGGTAAGCGCGAAGAACATTGGTACCGAACCGATCAGCCTGACTTTCGTGTTCTCAGCACCTGGATTCGAGGATGCGATGCGATGCAATTCTGTGCCAGCCGGTGAAACGCCCACGCCGATCACCCCGGAGCAGCAGAGAGACTGCGCCCACCTGGGACACGCCGAAAGCGCGAGCAGGCCAGAAGAGGCCAAGAAATGAACTACACAAGCGTCTTTATTGGTAGTGAGTGACCACGCACAACGCGCGTCCGAAGAGCATGTCTCTCTGAGTTTGATGCAACGGATCACGCACTCAACAGGTCTGTTGCAACCGCCGGTTTCAAACGCGAGATAACGTCATGAGTACAAAACGGCAAAAGCATTGTGCTAAGGGATTAACGGTTTTGTTTCTCTTCGCCTGGTACGGTTTCGCACAGGCTCCAAGAAAAGAAACATCCAAGACGCAAATCGTTCTCCTTGGTACCGGCACTCCCGCGCCGGACCCGGAGCATTCCGGACCGTCTACCGCCATTGTCGTCAACGGTACTCCGTATCTCGTTGATTTTGGCACCGGGGTCGTCAGGCAGGCTGCGGCTGCTCGCAAGAAAGGCGTCCAAGGATTGGAGCCAGTAAACCTCAGGATCGCCTTTCTCACCCACCTCCATTCCGATCACACGCTCGGCTTCCCGGACCTGATTCTGACGCCTTGGGTTGTGGGAAGGAAGGAACCACTTGAGGTCTATGGCCCTCCAGGAACCAGCGCCATGGCGGAGCATATCCTCAAAGCGTACGGGGAGGACATTAACATCAGGACTGGAGTCAAGATCGGCACCGGCGACATGGAACATTCCAATTCTGCCGGGTACAAAGTGAACGTGCACGAGATTCTGCCGGGTGTCGTTTTCAAGGACCAAAACGTGACGGTGACGGCCTTTGCCGTACATCACGGCAAGTGGGCCCATGCCTACGGTTATCGGTTCGAGACTCCAGACCGGACCATCGTGATCTCAGGTGATACCGCTCCAGACGTAGCCATTCTGGATAACTGCCACAGATGTGACGTGCTGATTCATGAAGTCTACACACAAGCGTCGTTCGACATGGTCTCTCCGGAGTGGAAGCAATACAGGTTGGCGTATCACACATCCTCGAAGGAACTGGCCGAGATGGCCACCAAAGCGAAGCCTGGGTTGCTGATCCTTGACCATCGAGCGAATCCAGGCTGCGGTCAAATGCGCACCCAAGAGTGCGTCCAGGCTGGAAGTGAAGAGCAACTGCTAAAAGAGGTTCGTCAAGGCTACAGTGGTAAAGTTGTCGCCGGGCATGATCTTGACGTTTACTGATGCCAAATAGGCGTCCACGGGTTCCAATCTGGTTGACGGACCGACCGGAAGCAGTTTTCAATCCAGGCTAAGCAAGTCCCGCTCCCGTACCCCGGGCGAAAGCGGCGAAAATGCCTGGTCACAAGAGCCTGTGATTTAAATCACAGATCGATTTGAGTAACGGACATAGGCTCGGCTATGCTTGTTTCAATCGCGCTCGCGTAAAGGCGGACACCCATGCCAGAGAACACACTCACCATCACCGACAATCGCACCAATAAGAGCTATACGGTTCCGGTGGAGAACGGAACGATCCGGGCCATGGACTTGCGCCAGATCAAGACCGGTCCTGACGATTTCGGACTGATGACTTACGATCCGGCCTACATCAATACGGCCTCGTGCAAGAGCAGCATCACCTACATCGACGGAGACAAGGGCATCCTGCGTTATCGCGGATACCCCATCGAAGTTCTGGCGGAACGCTGCACCTTCCTGGAAGTGGCGTATTTGCTCATGTTCGGCGAGTTGCCCACCGAGAAGGAACTGAACACCTGGGTCTACGACGTCACGCACCACACCATGTTGCACGAAACCACCAAGAAATTCATGGAGGGTTTCCGGTACTCCGCGCATCCGATGTCGATGTTCGTGAGCACGATTGCGGCGCTGTCCAGTGTGTATCCCGACGCGAAGCTGGTGCGCAGTCCCGCCGACCGCATGCATCAGATCATTCGCCTCATCGGCAAAGTGCCGTCAATCGCGGCCATGTCGTACCGCCACAACGTGGGATTCCCCTATGTGTATCCCGATAACGATCTCAGCTACACCGAGAATTTCATGAACATGTTGTGGAAGATGGTCGAGCCCAAATATGTCGCCCATCCGGCAATTTCTCGCGCGCTCGACATTCTCTTTATTCTGCATGCCGACCACGAGCAGAATTGCAGCACCAGTGCAATGCGGTCGGTGGGAAGCTCGGAAACCGACCCCTATCTCGCCGTCGCCTCAGCGGCATCGGCACTGGCCGGCCCGTTGCACGGCGGCGCTAACGAAGAAGTGCTGAAGATGCTTGAGGAAATCGGAACCAAAGACAACGTTCCCGCTTACATCAAGCGCGTCAAGGACGGACACTTCAAGCTGATGGGATTCGGACACCGCATCTATAAGAATTACGATCCGAGGGCGAAAATCATCCGCTGGTGCGCCGAGCAGGTCTTCGAAGTCACGGGCCGCAGTCCCAAACTCGATATCGCTCTCGAACTGGAACGGATCGCGCTCGAAGACGAGTATTTCGTGAAGCGCAAACTTTATCCCAACGTCGACTTCTACTCCGGGATCATGTATCAGGCGATGGGCTTCCGGCCGGAGATGTTCACGGTGCTGTTCGCGATTCCGCGAACCGCAGGCTGGCTGGCGCAATGGGAAGAGCTGATGAAGGATCCGGAGCAGAAGATCGCGCGCCCGCGGCAGGTCTATCTCGGACCCGGCGAAAGGGAATTCGTTCCCATCGACAAGCGAGTGCCGGTGCCGATTCCGGCGGAATATCCTGCTCACTAAAAGCAATAACCACGAAGGACACTAAGGTACACGAAGCGAAATCGAGTTTCCTTCGTGTACCTTAGTGTCCTTTGTGGTTAACGCAGTTTCTATGCTGCGTGCTTGGCCAATTCGGCCAGCCGTTCGCGATGACGCTCGGGGGAGGTGATGACTTTCATCTGCTGCCAGTCGTACGGGAATTCCTTGCCACAATCGAGACAGGCAACATAGGTTCCGGTCAGAGCGGCGGCCTGGGGGCGGCGCTTAGCGCGACGAACGGTTACGGGAAAGCTGTAGCGTGCGTGCCTGCAGCCAAAGAAAAAGTTGACCAAGTTTTCAATCATGACCCCTACCTTCCATACCTGAGCGTGTATGCCAGTACCTGGGTTATTGTGAGTGATTCCCCCCCCGCCGTTACTTCATCACTCAAATACTTAGATTCATGGATTGTCCAAAGGGTTTCGGTTTTCGTACAACATGGGGTGCCAGAATAGGAACGCCCTACGTACCTCAGTTGAAAGGATTTACGTCACGCTCGAGCGAACTTTACTGCCAGTGAATGTCTTTTTCCCAGCTTGCCAATCTAGGGAAAATCATGGATAAAGCCTAATTTTTGAACAGCAGTCCGGTCAGGCTTCTGTGAATTGCAGGATGCTCGGCTACAGTGAAGCCAGCGTTTGCGGAGGCGGACAATTCGGCGGCGAATGCTTCATCACCGACGTGGCCGCGAGGTTCCGCCAACAACACGCGTGCATTCTGCTTCGAAGCGCGCGCCACTTCCGCGAAGAAGTGTCCCGTATCAGGCAGTTCGTGAACGACCGCGAAGGCGAGGGTGAAATCGACTTTGCCATCTAGATCGGCGAGGCCCATGGTGTCCGGCGAGGTCACGCGTGCATCGATGCGATCCATGACGTTCGCCTTGGCGGCACGCCGCTTTAGACTCGCGATCATCTTTGGTTGCAAGTCGACGGCGATCACTCGACCTGAGGATCCGACGAGGCGCGCGAGGGGAATGGTGAAGAACCCCATGCCGGGGCCAGGTTCCAACACGGTCATGCCTTCGTGAACGTAAGGTCTGAGGATTTTTTCGGGATCCTGGCCGAGCCATTTGCGCAAGGGACTCGCCAACAGGTAACCGATCCACCATGGGCACACACTATGAGGCATGGGGAAAATGATATCGCGGGGCGAGAAAAGAGCCCGTGATCGAGGTCACTTCGATTGCAGATTGTAGATTTCAGATTGAAGAGTTCCGATCGATTCCGAGTCTCGATTTCCGGCTTTCGTTTGCAGTCGAAATCTGCAATCTGAAATCTGCAATCAGAAATTAGGCTACACGCTCTGCGGCCCGCGCTTCCGTTGCTGCTGGCACTTGGTCATGATGGCGGAACGAAGCCGGCTGCGGAGGTCTTCAGGAAGTTCGTAGAGTTGCGAATCGCGGTAGATTTCGATGGTCTTCTTGGTTGTGTCGCAAACAACGTAGCAGTTGTGGCACCACGAAAGATGATTTTCCAACTCGCTTTTGGTTTTTTCGTCGAGGACGCCGTCCAGGTAACTGGTCAGCTCGCTCAGGAATTCAGAGCATTTCACTGGTTGCGATCTCCACTCGCCACATCTTTGTTTTTGACATCTTCACCTCTCTCGCCGGCCTTACCATCGCCCGGCTCGCGCCGCTGGAAGTAGCGCGACAACCTCTCGCGCAATTGCAGCCGTGCCCGCAACAGGCGAGATTTTACCGCAGGAACGCTCAATTCGAGCGCCGCTGCCGTTTCCTCCGTCGAGAGACCCTCCACGTCTCTCAGCACAAACACCGTCCGGAAGCCTGGAGGCAGGCCCTGGATCGTCTTGCTCAAGATCTCACGTAATTCCGCTTGCGTGTACTGCTGCTCCGGATTCGGGCTCCAGTCCGCGATCTCGCGGGGCAGGGAGTCGTCTTCCGTCTTGATATCTTCGTCGAGCGATACCGTGCGCTCCGGCTTGCGCCGTCGCAGCTTCATCAACGCTTCGTTGACGGCAATCCGGACCAGCCATGTATAAAATTTCGACTGCTCCTGGAACTGCTGCAGGTTGCCATAGGCTTTCAGGAACGCTTCCTGCACCACATCTTCCGCATCTTCGCGGTTTTGCGTAATGTGCTGCGCGATCCGGAAAACATTGCGGTCGTACCGCCGAACCAGCTCTTCAAACGCTGAGTCGTCGCCCCGCTTGGCTGCCTGAACGAGCGTCAGTTCCTCGCTAACAGGCCCTGCTAGTTTGTTTTGGATGGCTCCCATGGTTCAGGCGATGCAGTATTTTCAGCTAAATTAATAAGGCCTTATTCTATCTGTTGGACGGGAATCTGGCGAATCGGGCGGGAGATCTTCTGTGGCCATCTGGGCCCCTGTGGTGAGAACGCTTTTCCCACCACAGGGGCCCACAGAGGAACACAGAGAAAAGAAAGAAGCTCTGATTCTGCGATTCCCGAGTTCGAGATGAACCATCTTCGCGGACGAACCCGGTGTCAAGATGAACAATCCTGACGCCTGCGATCCTCCCGTTAATCCTCAGGGGATTGCTATAGAATCGGAATTCGACGTCGCCGTACCCGGGCGAACAGGGTACTTCGGTACCCTGCTAAGGGTGTGACAGTACCCCTATAATCTGCAATCAGGGCAGTGTCCTTTCGGTCGATGAGATAAGGGTTGGTCGTTGACATAAAAATGGTTCTCTGAGAATGAGCAAGGAACTCCAAGAAATCGTCGAGCGTGCCGTAGCGCAGGCTCTGGAACGGCAGCTCCCAAAGCTGCAAGCGGAGTTGGTCAAGTGCGTCCTGGCGGAACTTCCCGCGCCGGCAGCGGCTGCCGAAGCGGGCGCCCCGGGTCCCATGCCCAGTGGGCTGGTGCAGGCGATCGCCGGTATTCATGCGGGCAGCACGCAAAAAGAGATCCTGAGAGCCCTGTTGGATGCGGGCACATCTTACGCCTCGCGTGTCGCTCTGTTCGTGGTAAGGGGAGGAGCCGCCAGCGGATGGCAGGCTCGCGGCTTGGGTGACAGTGATCTGATCAAAGATTTCCCGCTCGATCTGACGATGGGGCCTGGATCGCATGCCTATCAGAATCGCGTCGCAACTCCGGCCAACATCGCCGAAATGGATCGCCGCTTTGTAAGAGAGTTTGGTGGTCCCGCGAACGAGCAGATCGTGATCCTGCCGCTCGTGCTCAAAGATAAAGTCGCCGCGCTGCTCTACGCTGATGGCGGCACGGAGAACCTGCTCGATGCCGGTTCTCTCGAAGTTCTGGTGATGGCGACCAGCGCATGGCTGGAAGTGGCCTCGCTGCGCAAGCAGGCGCAACAGAGGGAAATGGTCGAGCCCGCACCCAGCATGGAACCGCCAGCGGCGGCGCCGGCACCGGTGCAGACGGTCAGTTCGTTTGCTGATCCGTTCGCTGCTCATACTCCGAAACACATTGACAGGGCGCCCGAGCCCGAGCCGGCCGCCGAGGTTGTCGAAGTGGCGGCTTCCGCGGCTGCGGCGAGCGCCGCCGCCGCACCGGCTGCCGATCCGTTCGCTGGATTGTCGCCCGAAGACGCGGACACTCATCGCAAGGCGCAGCGTTTCGCGCGGCTTCTGGTCGATGAAATCAAGCTCTATAATCAGGCGAAGGTTAACGAAGGCCGCCGCAACAAGGATCTGTACGATCGCCTGAAGGAAGACATCGACAAGAGCCGCACGACGTTCCAGAAGCGCTACGGCAGTACGGTGGCGGCGAGCGGCGATTATTTCCAGAAGGAAGTGGTTCGCAGCCTGGCAGAAGACGATTTCTCAGTAATGGGCGCGAACTTCAGGAAGTAACAGTGGTGGAAGAGCGGCGAGCGAGCCGCGAGTAGCAAACGTGGAAGAGCGGCGGTTTAGCGCCGCGTAAGCGTGTTGAACGATCGGGCTTTAGCCCCTGTGGGCGTTCTCAGGTATTACAGGTTCTGGTTGGCGCGTCTCCGCGCATCAAATAAAAGTGGTTCGAATGGGTCTCAAGCTGTGGTGGGTGCTCGCTCTCGCGGGCGTATGCGGGATTCCGGGCAATGCGCATCCTGTTGCGCTGAACCATCCCCAGCAATCGACCAATCCTGCAGCTTCCGATTCGCCTGACAAACAGGCTCCGACTGCGCCGAAGACTTCGCCGCCAAAAACTGAACCCGACCAATCTGGAGCGAAGACTCCGCCGAAGAAATCCACAACCAAGGCTGGAGCGAAGAAAACCGGTTCCGCACGAGCTACCGCATCAAAGAGGAGGAAGAGAAGGCCGGTTTCTCCGCGGGTGCGCCGCATTCGGCAGGCCTTCGTTGCCTCCACCACGTTGCGCCCCATGGCGCAGCAACTGATACAGGACCGCACGCCCGCCGCCTATGCCGGGGTTGAAGCCTACGCCCGCGCCCACTCCAAAGAAGACGCCGGAGCGCTGGCTTGGCTCGTCGTGGGATACGCCCATTTCATCGACAAGGACTACGCCAAAGCCATCGAGCCACTGAACCGCGCCAAGCCCATGGCCGGGGATCTCGGCGACTACATCGCGTACTATCTCGGCACCTGCTATCTCCAGACCGGGCACCAGGCAGAAGGGATGGCAGCGCTGGCGAACTTTGAGACGACCTATCCCGATTCGTTGCTCATTCGCGATGCACACCTGAGCTACGCAAACGCACTGCTGAGCGAAGGACGCGCCTCCGAAGCCGCTGAGCTTCTTGAGAAGAGCCGGCTGCCCGCGCGCTCCGATATCGAGCTTGCGGTCGGCAAAGCCTACGCGGCATTAGGGCAGGGCACGAAAGCTTCCGACGCGCTGGGGAACGTCTACTACAACATGCCTACTTCGGCGGAAGCCGACGCGGCCTATACGGAACTGAAGAAGCTTTCGATTGCTACCCAGCCGACCGCGGCCCAACGCAAGACGCGCGCTGATCTCCTGATGAAAGGCAGACGTTTCAGTGATGCGGCGGACGAGTATCGCGAACTTGCGAGCCACGCGACGTCGGCGGACCGTCCCGCAGCCGAACTGGCTCTGGCCGATGCCTTGCACCGCAGCGGTCGCAACCGCGAAGCCAAGGCCGAACTCTCAACGTTGGTAGGTGCGACTCCTGAACAGAACGCGCAGCGGTTTTATATTCTCGGCGAGGTCGCATGGGCCTCGGATCAGAATGAACTGTTCTATCAGCTCGTCGATCAGCTTCGTCAGATGGCGCCTACCAGTTCGTGGCTGGAGTCGGCGCTGCTGTCGGTCGCGAATCTTCACCTTGTCCATCACGAATACGACCAGGCGCTCGATGCCTTCCGCGAATTGCAGCAGCGCTTTCCGAAGGGGTCCAGAGCTTCTTACGCTCACTGGAAGGCCGCGTGGCTGACGTTGCGCATGGGCCGAAACGATGAGGCCAAGAAGCTGTTTGAGGAGCAGATTGCAGCTTATCCCGGGGGCAATGAGGCGAACGCCGCGCTCTATTGGCGGGCCCGGCTTGCCGAAGAGGACAACGATCCGGCGATGGCGCGGGCCTTCTATCAAAAGCTGTCGGACCGGTACCGCAACTATTACTACGCAGAGTTAGCTCGGCAGAGAATGAAAAAGCTTCCCGCGGGATCGGACCCGCCGGGAGAATATCCCTTGCTCGATCGCATTCCTCCGCTGGAGCACGGGGAAAAGATTACGTTGTCGGAAGCTCCGCCCGACGATCTGCGTTACCAGAAGGCCAAGCTTCTCGGTAATGGAGGTCTGATCGATCTTGCCGTGCGCGAACTCGACAAAGCCGCCAGCGATGATGAGGACAGAAGCTGGGCTCCGGCGGAGACTGCGCAGCTCTACACCGACACCGGCCACTACGATCGCGCCATCGAAGTGATGAAGCGCTCCGTGCCGAGCTATTTTGCCGTGGACATCCCGACGCTGCCGCGCGAGTACTGGGACGCGCTCTTTCCGCGTCCGTACTGGGCAGACCTGAAGAAATTTTCCGTCGCTAACGGACTCGATCCGTACCTGGTTGCGTCGCTGATTCGGCAGGAGTCTGAATTCAACCCGGTTGCCGTATCGCGCGCGAACGCTGTAGGACTGATGCAGTTGCTTCCCCGGACCGGCAAGTTAGTTGCTCATCAGGTAGCGATGAAGCGCTACAACCCCAGCCAGCTCTATACCGCACCCGTGAATCTGGAACTGGGCACCCGCTACTTCCGTGGCATGGTCGACCAATTCGGAGGATCGTTTGAGCAGGCGCTGGCCGCCTACAACGCGGGTTCCGATCGCGTCGAGGAGTGGATGGGGCAGGGCAAGTATCGCGACGCAGCGGAGTTCGTGGAGTCGATTCCATTCACCGAGACGCGCGAGTACGTGCAGGCCATCATGCGCAACGCGACTGTGTACCGGCAGCTTTACGGGGCGCCTTAGCTTCCGCGCACGAACTTCTTTCGCCACGGATTTACGCGGATTCACACGGATCAGATTCTTGATAAGCATTAGGGTGGGTACTCTTGGGAGATTGAAGTCAAGAGGCCTGCGGCGGGCTTCTGCACCATTCCTGGTGCACGCATCCAGAAGGCGCTCATTCCACGTCGGTTACAGCCTCAGGGGCTGTGTAAAATAAAACCGGCAAGTGTATTGTAATCAACGATATACATTTCATAGTTAAACCGATTTAACTTGCCAGTAGGGAGCGGTTGCGGTTTTGCCATCCAACAGGTTCACCTCACCCCGAAAGGCGTCATACGCAGGTTCCTATGCGTCGTGGGTGGCATTCCTCGAAACGACCGGCTCACCATTCGCGAGATCGCTTTGTTCACATCCGACGGAACGAATCCAACGTCTTCGGCGTACTTCCTTGCAGAGGGAGGTGTGCCCATGAGAACCACGTTGGCCTTGCTACTCCTCAGCGCCGCTTTCGTTTCTGCTCAGGACGCGAAAATCGAAGAACTTGGAAAGAGCCCGGTTGAGGCCAAGTTTGTCTCCGGAGGCCGTATCCGCATGGATCTTTGTTCCAGCGGGATTGAGATCGTGGGCACGGACAACTCCCAGGTCCGCGTGTCGTACCATCCGGAGCGCGACAGCGTGCGGGTGCGCCTGCAGATCTCCGGTGATCGCGCCGACCTCAGGCTGACCGGATGCTCGCATAACAACTTCCAGGCGCGGATCGAGATCCCGAAATCGTCCGCCCTGTACGTGCGCATGCTTGCCGGGCAGCTCGATGTGCGGGAGGTCACGGGCGACAAGGATGTCGAACTTAGTTTCGGCCAGCTCAACCTGGATGTGGGCAAGACCGAGCAGTACGCGCGCGTGGACGCATCGGTGAACAGCGGGCAGATCGAAGCGTCCGCGTTCGACGTCTCCAAAGGAGGGCTGTTCCGCTCGTTCGACCAACGAGGGCCCGGGAAGTACCGGCTGCATGCCCACGTCGGAGCGGGCCAGTTGGATCTTCGCTAGAAGTTCTTAAATATTTCTTGCCCAGAGTCCGAAGGATTCGAGGAATCTTGTGGAGACAGCCGCCTTCGGCTGTCCGGCCACGCGAGCGGCCGTCCTTGCGCTTGCACCGGAAATTAAAGCTCACATATATCGAGTAGGGAAGGAACGGCTTCTAGGCGACAGTAGCAGGCACAAATAGTCGCCCTTCGGGCGACGGACAGCCGAAGGCGGCTGTCCCCACAAAATCTCTAAGGTCGCGAACTCTAGGTGGCGCTTGTGGTCTTCGGGTGGCCGAAGATGATTTCCAGCACCAGCAGGCTTGCTCCAACCACAATCGCGCTGTCGGCGAGATTGAACACCGGCCACTGATACTGCTTCACGTAAAACAACAGGAAATCGACGACGCGGCCGCTGGCCACGCGATCCCATAGATTTCCAACCGCCCCGCCGAGGATCAGTGAGAGCGCAATTCCGATCATCGTTAGAGCGCGCGACTGCCTCCACAGCAGCACCGATACCACGATCATTGCGATCACCGAGAAGCCGATCAGCATCGCCGTCTTCCAGTGCGAGGGAGAGTCGGCGAAGAGGCTGAAAGCGGCGCCGGTGTTTTCGGTGTGCGTGATGCGGAAGAAGCCGGGGATGATTTGGATGTGGGTGTACATCGCGATGTGGGCAGCGACCAGTCGCTTCGTCCAGCGGTCGAGCAGCACGACGAAGAGTGCGAGAAGAAAATGTGTGGCGCGCGCCGAGTTGTTGGTCATCGATGGAGTTTTTGTTCTCAGTGTTTTCAGCGACTCAGCTCTTCTCAGCGATCTCGGCGGAAGTGCTCGGCGTTCTCTGCGGTTTGAGCTTTCTGCGGAGACCAGCAAAAAGCTTGAACCGCTGAGTTCGCCGAGACTGATCGCAGAGGACGCGGAGAAATGCTCAAGCGCCGCCTTCCAGTTCTTTCAGCACCGCACTGCAGCGCTCACAGACTGTGGGATAGTACTTGTCTTCGCCGACGCGCGTGGAGTAATTCCAGCAGCGTTCGCACTTCGCGCCGTCGGCCTTCTTCACCTCGACCTTAACGCCACTCGTGCCGTTGCCTGAACCCTGCGCCAGCGTGACTGCGGAGACGATGAACAGATAACGCAACTGGCTGGCGTAACGTTTCAGAACCGAATATGCAGGATCCGACGCCGTGATGATGAGTTGCGCCTCGACGCTCTTGCCGATTCCCTTGCTGGTCCGTTCCTCTTCCAACGCTTTCATCACCTGCTCCCGCACGCCGAGTAAAGTGGTCCAGTCTTGCGTGCTCTGAGGATCACTTTCACGCACGGAAGCATCCCCGAAAACATCCCCCGCATCCGGGAAGGTCGCGAGGTGCACGCTGTCGGGACGATCTGGGCTCTTCGGCAAATACTGCCAAACCTCCTCACACGTGAAGCTCAGGATCGGCGCCAGCATCCGCGTCATCGCTTCGCAGATCCGCCAGGCCGCGGTCTGCGCCGAGCGGCGTCCCAAAGAGTTGGGAGCGTAAGTATAGAGGCGGTCCTTGATGATATCGAAGTAGAAAGCGCTCAGGTCGACCACGCAGAAATGGATTACGGCCTGGTAGATCTTGTGAAAGGCAAAATCGTCATACCACTTCCGAACGTCGCGAACCAGGGTCCAGGTCTTACGGAGCATGTACTGGTCCAGCCCATCCATCTTCTCAAACGGCACCGCGTTCGTCTGCGGATCGAAATCGAACAAGTTCCCGAGCGCGTTCTTGAACAGCTTGTTGCGAATTTCGCGATAGTTCTCTCCTACGCGCTGCATGAGGGCTTCGGAGCCGACAACGTCCTCGCGGAAATCGACGGACGCGACCCATAGGCGAACGATTTCGCCGCCCAGGCGACTGGAGATGTCGACCGGGTCCACGTCATTGCCGCGCGACTTCGACATGGCCTGGCCTTTTTCGTCGAGCGTCCATCCAGGCGTGACCACGCCTTTGTACGGAGGCGTCTGGCGCGTACCCATGGCGCAGAGCAGGGAGGACTGGAACCATCCGCGGTACTGATCGCCGCCTTCGAGATAGAGATCGGAAGGCCAGGGATAGCTGGGCTCGTCATCGATCAGCGCGAGATAGCTCGCGCCGGATTCGAGCCACACGTCGAAGATGTCAGTTTCTTTCTCGAACTTCGAACCGGCGCAGTGCGGACACGTTGTGCCTGCGGGAAGGATCGTGTCGGATTCCGGAGTGAACCATGCGTCCGCGCCGGATTTCCGAAATAACTCGACGACCCTCTGGTTGACCGCCTTGTCGTTGAGCGGCTTGCCGCAACTTTCGCAGAGAAAGACGGCAATGGGCACGCCCCACACACGCTGCCGCGAGATGCACCAGTCGGGCCGCGTCTGGATCATGTTGGTCAAGCGCTCTTCGCCCCACGCCGGATCCCACTTCACTTTCTTGATCTCTTCGAGCGTGCGCGTGCGCAGCGTGTCGTTCTTGCCTGCGCCGCCGGGCATGGGCGTCTCCATCGAGATGAACCACTGCTCGGTGGCGCGGAAGATCACCGGGTTGTGGCAGCGCCAGCAATGCGGATAGGAGTGCTCGGTCTTTTCAGTGTGCAGCAGCGCGCCGCGTGATCTCACCAGATCGATGATCGGCTGGTTCGCGTCCCACACGCGTTTGCCGGTGTACTCCGGCAATCCGTTGCGCAAGATGCCTTTTTCATCGACGTTGCTGGTCGCGTCGAGTCCATACTTCACGCCGGTGATAAAGTCCTCGGCGCCGTGCGAGGGCGCGGTGTGAACCACGCCGGTTCCGGTGTCCATGGTGACGTAGTCGGCCAGGACTCCGAGAACTTTGCGATCGAGAAACGGATGCTGGAAACTCAGGCGCTCAAGTTTGCGTCCGGGAAAATGGGCTAGCGGCTTGGGATCAGCGAGATTGCACTTCGCGGCCACTTCGTTCGCCAGCTTAGAGGCAACGATATAAACTTCACCGCCGGATTCGAGCGCGACGTACTCCTCGTCAGGATGAAACGCCACAGCCATGGAGGCAGGGAGCGTCCACGGAGTTGTGGTCCAGATGATGGTTGAAACGTTCTTTCCCGCGAGCGCGGAGTCGATCGTGCCCGGATCATCGAGCAGGCGATACTTCACCCAGACCGTGCTACTGGTGTGGTTCTCATACTCGACTTCGGCCTCGGCCAGGGCAGTCTCGTCGTGCATGCACCAATAAACCGCACGCAATCCCTTGTAGACGAATCCGTTTTCGTAAAACGAGAAGAACGTCGACAGTACGACCGACTCGTATTGCGGAGTCATAGTCGCGTAAGGCCGGTCGAATCTTCCGAACACGCCAATGCGCTTGAATTGTGTCCGCTGCAAGTCGAGATATTTCTGCGCGTACTTGCGGCATTCGGCGCGCACGGCTGACGGCGCCATCTGCAGTTTCTTGCCACCCAGTTCCTTGTCGACTTTGATTTCGATGGGCAGGCCGTGGCAATCCCATCCGGGTACATAGGGAGCGTCGAATCCGGCCATGGTTTTGGATTTGACGACGAGATCTTTGAGGCACTTATTCATCGCCGTGCCCATGTGGATGGGCCCGCTGGTATAGGGAGGCCCGTCGTGCAGAATGTACTGTGGTGCGCCTTTGCGAGTCTGCCGGATGCGGTCGTAGATCTTCATCTGCTCCCAGCGTTCCAGAGTTTTGGGCTCGTTCTGGGGCAGGTTGGCCTTCATGGGGAAGGCGGTTTTCGGCAGATTAATCGTCTTCTTCAGATCGAGTGGCACTCAGTGACATCTCCCAAATGATTGAATCTTTTCATTATAGGGAGCGCGGCAGGGAACGTCCACGCGGCCGGCACAGACGTAACCAACTGGGAACCACGCAGGAAGTACATGTCTATTCGGAAGCCAGACGGCACAACGAAATGCACTGTAAGAACTGGCCGAGTAGAGTTACAATCTCTTTAGGATAAGGAAGCTCCGATCCGAAAACGTGGGCGGAACCCGAGAGTGATTTTTCGTCTACAAAATAGGGTCGGATTGGAAGCAACTTGTGGTGAGCGTTGCTCATCTGTTGTAAAGAGCAGGTTTCAGAGTATTTAGTCCGATTTTTCCGCGCAGGCAGCAAGGACTCCGAACTGGGAATATGGGATCCGAACAACTTAATCCGACTGGCCCCGGACCTGAGCCGGAGCTTCACCTGCTCATCACCGACAAGCAGTTCGAAGAGCCGCTGTATCGCTCTCTGTTTCGCGAACTCGACGAATTCTTCTTCCCAAAGAAACTGCCGCCACTCAAGCTCGAGTCGAAACCTGCGCCCGTCAAGGACATTTGGGGTTTCTACAATTACAAAAGAAATGGCGTACTCGGTTCCACCGGCGTTCACATCCTGCTGGCGGGAATCATTGTGGGAGGAACGCTGCTGGGACGCCACGTGGTGGTGGCTGGCACGAGGCCGCAAGTTACCGTGACGCTGATTGCTCCGGATGAATTGCCCGCGCTCAAGCCGGCGAAGACGCAGGTGGGAGGCGGTGGCGGCGGCGGCGATCGCGACGTGTTGCAGGCCAGCAAGGGCCGGCTTCCCAGATTGTCGATGCAGCAGATTACGCCACCAGCGGCAGTCATTCGAATTCAGAATCCGAAGCTGGCAGTGGAACCCACGATCGTCGTTCCGCCGCAAGTTCAGTTGGCGTCGAATAACATGCCGAACCTGGGTGATCCCATGTCGCATGCGATGCTGCCCTCGAACGGAACGGGATCTGGTAGCGGTATCGGTGAGGGCTCAGGCGGCGGTATCGGAAAAGGCATAGGCCCAGGGTACGGTCCGGGCGAAGGCGGCGGCACGGGCGGTGGCATCTTCCGCGTCGGTGCTGGAGTTTCGCCGCCGAGAGTGATTTATCAGCCTGAGCCGGAGTTCTCTGAAGAAGCCCGCAAGGCCAAGTTCCAGGGAATTTGCACGCTGGCATTGGTCGTGGGTGTCGATGGACGGCCCAGCCAGATTCGCGTGCAGTCCAGTCTGGGTATGGGCCTCGATGAGAAGGCCATTGAAGCCGTAAGGAATTGGAAGTTTGAGCCGGCGATGAAAGACGGGCATCCAGTGCCGGTGCAGATCGCGGTTGAGGTCGACTTCCACCTGTACTGAGAAAATCGAGTGCATCCGATTGAGAAGCCTTCTAGCAAGGAGGTTTTGCTCCTCGGCGTGCTCCGCGGAATTTCTCCGCGCTCTCTGCGGTTAGCTTTTTCCTTCCATCGTCGTACAGAATCTTAAACCGCAGAGAGCGCTGAGAACTGCCGCCGAGGTCGCCGCGAAAATCTTCTGAGCGTAGCAACCGGACTCCTGATTACCCTGTTCGTCGCAGCACTGCGTAATGTCCTTCCCACCTTCTCTGGAAACCTAATCGCTCGTAGATCGCGATGGCACGTGCGTTGTCGCTTCTGACGTGCAGGAAGGGTTTCTCTCCGCGTTCGCGGATCGAGCGCATGACCTCTGTCATCAGCGTGGCGGCATAGCCCTTCCCGAGGTGATCGGGATGGGTACACACCGCGCTGACCTCGGTGTAGCCCGGGATTTTCATGCGTTCTCCGGCCATCGCAACTAGCTTTCCGCAGTCGCGAATTCCGACGTAATAACCCAGTTCGTGAGTGCGCGGGCCGAAGGGTCCGGGTTTCGTCAGTGCGGTCAGTTCCTGCATTTCCGGAGAGTCAGGGGCCCCGAGCTCGACGATGTCCGGACGAGCAGAAGAGCTCGGGATGGCATGGCCGTTCTCGCAAACCATCTGCAACAGCGCGGCTCCGGCGATGTATTCCCATCCGGCTCGCGTCTCGTACGGTTGATCGAGGAACACGGCGGCCGTCCCGTCTGAGCCGGCCAGTCGAGCCAGAGATGCATA
The DNA here is from genome assembly GCA_020073385.1 of Terriglobia bacterium. GTDB lineage: Bacteria > Acidobacteriota > Terriglobia > Terriglobales > Acidobacteriaceae > Sulfotelmatobacter. The sequence goes on from JAIQFH010000002.1 coordinate 169,426, forward strand.
GCCTTCGTTGCTGGGTTGATCGAAGGCGCAGAGGGATGTCACTTCCTGAACGAACCTGCGCGCGTTGTCGCATGATTCCGCGAAGTGGGCTTGCCGCGTGGTTAACGCCTGCCAGATGACATTTTCGAGTGGATGCATGGCATTTCGTGTATTTCCTTTTGATTGGCTTCAGGGCCCGAAGGACACACTAAATGCGCTGGCAGAGGGTGACTATCCGAATCTTGCGGGGAATCAGAGATGCTCAACGCCGGAAGGCACAACCTCGTGGCGCTTTTGCTGCGCGGCTAAGAGCCGTGCCCTTTCAAAGCGGGATCAGTGAAGACGAAGGAATTAAATGCGGATGCCTGTCATTGTCTCGTGTAACCGTTGCCATCGAGCCAAACTACGCTTGGATCAGCGGGATCTGTCACGATCATCCGCCGCTCGGTCTTGCCATCTGTGTAAATCAGGGTCAACGTATAACCGTCGATGGCATAACGACCACGCTGCGTCGTCGAGGTACCAGAAACTACAGTGGTTGTTCTTGTGCCTGCTGTTTCCACGCGATCGTGGCCTTGCAGGCCGCCACCAGTTGTGAAGTTGCCTGCGGCATCGAATGTGTAATCACTCCACGCGGCGATGGAGGAGGTTCCTCCCATGCCGGCATTGCCTGTACCAGAGAGGTTGCGATAGGTGCCGGCGAGAGTGAATCCGCGTGGCAAGCGATCCATGGTTTTAGGAAATGGAAGCTTTCTCCAGCCCTGACTTGATGAAATTTCGATTGTGTTGCCGGTCCGCCGCCATTTGATCCACTGATCGGGATGGGCAGCTCTATGTGCGTCCAGGCCTCCTTCAAATTTCAGCCCTTCCATGTTGGAAAGAGCATCGCCCGAGCGAAACAAGACCACAGGTTTTGGACCAAACGTCATCGATCCCCCGACCCCGAAGCTGGCTTTGTTGTCGAATCCGACCGTCTCGATGCTGTCGATAACGCGTGCCGCAGCGCTCAGGGCGGGCGATGAGGATCCCGCCGGCGGAGCAGAGGCTGGCTTCTTATTGAAGGACAGGCCGGCCGAATTCATCGAAACCAATTCTGGCGGAGATCCTATAAAGGTCTGGATATAATCCGCTCCGGCTCGCTTCAAGTTGTCGGCAACTTGAGCGTTGGGCGCATTTTTCAGATATTGCTGGACGGTCAGCAGGAACATCCCGAGGTCCACAAACTCCTCGTACATTTCCTGCTTCTCGATGTTCGAGGCCCTGGCAATGACTGGGTTTGTCGCCAGGGCATTTCGGACTTGAGTGATAACTGCACTCGTGGTCGGATCGTCAACGGCCACTCCCGATGCGTTCTGATAACTGCCGACCAGGAAAACGGCGACGGCTCCAGCAAGATCATTGTGCGGGATTTTGTAAGTGGCCTCAATTTTTGGATAGGCATCGAGCAGCGCATTGAACAACTGCTCAACTTGTGCCCGCTGACCGGCTGGATATGCCAAAGCGAGCTTTGACGGAATAGCGGTATGTTGCCCGTTACTTGAAAAAACTATCGCTGCAGCGGCTCCTTTTGCGGTTGTTGCGGTGAGCCTACGTTGAAATGTGCCCTCCTTCATCAACTGCGCAACCAAAGGACTATCAGCAAGGAAGGACGACGCAGGTGCGCCAAATGAAGCCAGGTCCATAGCCGGAGCCTGGGACTGCACACGATGCGCTGTCATCGCGAACGTCACAAGAACTACGAACAACGGCCGGATTCTTTTCATGGCGGATCATGATACCTAACATTCGCAAAGGCCGGTCGCCCGATTCGCGAATCCAGGTGGCGACATCGAGATGGTGGGGACAGACCCGCTCACAACCTTCCGGGCAGGCTGCCTGGTACGCTATCGCAAGGCTCATTCCTTCAGGTCGACGTGCTCGACGTTCTCGATGGGGAGGCCGAGGAATCGTTGTCCGAGGCGGCGAAACTTTTCGGTGGAATCGGTGGCGAAGAACTTCAGGCGAGGTGCGGAACGGCGTTCTTCCACACCGGAATCAGAATCCGGCAGCAGTTCCTGGAAGTGGGTGGAAACGGCCCGAGCGGTTGATTCGGCGGAATCGACGATGCTGACGTGAGCTGGTGCCACGCGACGCAGCAGAGACTTCAACAACGGATAGTGCGTGCAGCCAAGCACCATCGTGTCGGCATCGTGGAATCCATCGGCAAACGCTTCCGCGAGGTAGATCTGCGCGACCTGTTCGGTGACCGAATGCTCAACCCAGCCCTCTTCGACGAGCGGAACGAGCAGGGGACAGGCCTTCTCGCGCGCCTGCAGGCCTCGGTTCTCGAGTGCTTTCCGGTAGGCATGACTACTGACGGTAGCTTCGGTTCCGATGACGACAACCTTGCGATTCTTTGTGGCGGAGGATGCGGCCTCGGCACCGGGTTCGACGACTCCTACGACGGGGACATGCGCTGCGGCGCAGATTCTGTCGAGAGCCAGAGCGGTTGCGGTGTTGCAGGCGATCACCAGCAACTGGGCGCCTTGGGATTCGAGAAAGTGCGACGCCTCGACTGCGTAACGCGCAACGGTCTCGACCGATTTGGAGCCATAGGGAAGGCGGGCCGTGTCGCCGAAATAGGCGTATTCAGCGTCGGGCACGACTTCAAGTAAAGCTTTAAGGACGGTAAGGCCGCCGAAGCCGGAGTCGAATACGCCGATTGTTGGACGACGGGTCGTATTCAGGATTTTCGTGTGCACGAAATTAGTGTACACTATTCTTGTGAAGAATATCACTCTAAGCGCCGATGAGCATCTGATCGAGCGGGCACGCCAGACTGCACGAACAGAACGTCGCACGCTGAACGACGCTTTTCGCGAATGGCTTGAAGAGTACACCTCGCGCAACGGGGATCTCGAGCAACACGATCGACTCATGAACCGGCTTCGCGGGCACGTGGTTGCAGGCCGAAAGTTCACTCGCGAAGAAATGAATGAACGATAGCTTTTTCCTCGACACCAACGTGTTCGTCTATAACTTCGACGCGCGCGAGCCGGCGAAGACGCAGCGTGCGTCGGAGTTGATTCGCAGCGCTGTCGGCAGCAAAAGAGGGGTGGTGAGTTATCAAGTGGTGCAGGAATTTTTCAACATCGCGCTCACCCGCTTCGCCAAACCATTCTCAGTTCGCGAAGCTGAGGATTATCTATCGCTGACATTCAAGCCCATTCTCGCAGTGCATTCTTCACCGCGACTGTTTCTAGAGGCTTTGCACATCCAAGCGCAACATCAGTTCTCCTGGTACGACGCATTAATCGTCGCGGCGGCGCAGCAGGCGAATTGTTCGATCTTGTACACCGAGGACATGCAACACGGACGGCGAATCGGCGAACTCAGGATCGAGAATCCCTTCCGTTGACTCCTTCTACGGCCGCATGCAGGGACTGAAATTCTGCCGTAGAGTGTTCTCATGCAAATTCGGATACTGGTGGTTTCGGCGGTTTGCCTCTTGACGATCTCTATCCAGGCGCAAGACTCAATTGAAAGGGTAAGCATCGATGCGCATGCTCCGCGCCGTCCGTTTCCTCACTTCTGGGAGCAGATGTTCGGCTCGGGACGCGCGATCCTGACGCTGCGCGAAAGCTATCGCAGCGATCTGCGCGAGGTGAAGAAGGTCACGGAATTCCGCTACGTGCGGTTCCATAACATTCTTCACGATGAAGATGGCGTTTACGACGAAGACGAGCAGGGCAATCCGATCTACAACTTTTCCTATGTAGACCAGATCTACGACGGGCTGTTGGCGAATGGTGTGCGCCCGTTTGTTGAGATCAGCTTTATGCCGAAGAAGTTGGCAGCGCGGCAGGATGTGCACCCGTTCTGGTACAAGCAGATCGTTTCGCCACCCAAGGATTATGCAAAGTGGGATGCGCTGATGCGGGCGCTGGCGCAGCATCTGATTGACCGCTACGGAATTGATGAGGTCGCACAGTGGTATTTCGAAGTGTGGAACGAGCCGAACATCGATTTCTGGACGGGAGAGCCGAAGCAGGCGACCTACTTCGAGCTCTACGATCACACGGCGCGCGCGCTGAAGGCGGTGAATTCGAGGCTGCGCGTGGGCGGTCCGGCGACATCGTCGGCGCACTGGGTCGACGATTTCATCAGGCATGCAGCTGCGGCGAATGTTCCGATCGATTTCATCTCGAGCCACAGCTACGGCGACGACACGGTCGAGGATTTGTTCGGGACCCACGAGGACATTCCGATGGATCAGCGTGTCTGCCGGTCGATCAGGAAAGTGCACGACCAGATCGAGGCGTCGGCTCGTCCCAATCTGCCATTGATGTGGACGGAGTGGAATGTGCCTTCGTTCGGGCCGCTGCATGCGCGGGATACGGAGTATGTAGGTGCGGCGCTGGCCGACGATATCCGCCAGTGTGATGGGCTGGTGAAGATGGTGTCGTTCTGGACGTTCAGTGACGTGTTCGAGGAGAACGGGCCGAAACGCGAACCGTTTGACGGCGGCTTCGGGCTGATTGCGATGGGCGGGATCAAGAAGCCGAGTTACACGGGATTTGCGGTGCTGCACAAACTGGGGCAGGAGAGGATTGCACAGGATGCGTCGAATGTGCTGGTCACGCGCAGAGCGGACAGTAAGTTAGTGATCGCGGCGTGGAATCTCGTGGACCCGGGCCGGAAGGGAAGTGCTGAGAGCATCGAGTTCGACATCAGCGGAGTGACGCCGAATGCTGCAGTGTTAGTGACTCGCGCTGATGCTGAGCATGGGAATAGTCTGGCCGCGTACAGGCGGATGGGAAGCCCGACTTACCCCACTCGGAAGCAGGTGGCTGAAATCAATCAGGTCGTTGAGCAGTCCAAGCCGGAGGAATTGCATCTGACACACGGCGCGATCAAGCTCTCTGTGCCTGTGAATGGAATTGTGCTGCTGGAACTGAAGTAGGTTCACCACAGAGGGCACAGAGGTTCACAGGGGCAAACTCTCGCGATGGAAACATTACGTTTTATTTTGATCGTACGGCTTCTACCAACCTTGCTCCGGCTGAGGCCGAGACCCCGCAGCACGGGCCGGGTGGAATCGGGGCTCCGTGAGGGCACGTGCGGGGATGGCCCAGGAAGGTACAGATCTTGTCGGTGGCCTCGGGCGACAGGATGTGTTCGAACTTGCAAGCCTGTTCCTCGATTTCCGTCTCGCTGTCCATGGCGAGACTGTCGGTAAAAAGGCGCTCGGCAAGGCGATGACGGCGAATGATGCTGCCGGCGCGCTCGCGTCCGCGCGGGGTCAGCTCGACGATCAGGGTGCCGTCTCCGGATGAGGCGGCTACGGGCTTCAGCGCCTCGTGGCAGGGATTCACAAACGGTTTGTGATCGTGCGCTTCTGGTGGATGGGGAGCGGAAACCACCAGTCCCAATTCGATCATCTTTTCGATCGCGAGGCTCACCGGCAATGCGCCGTGGACTTCCATGCGCTCGACTTCCGCGATTTCCCCGTTTTCGGCGAGCACCCAAAGCTCTTCCAGAACCTCATCCAGTTGCTCTTCATCCGCCATCGAGAAGATTTCTTGCGAGGCGATCTTTCCGTGATGCAGCTCAATGCGGCGATCGGCGAGCCGCGCAACTACGGGGTCGTGGGTCACCATGACGATCGTGCGGCCTTGCTGATGAAACTCGCGCAGCAGGCGCAGGACGATTTCTTCATTCTGCGCGTCGAGATTGCCGGTAGGCTCATCGGCGAGAATGATCCTCGGATCGTTGATCAGGGCGCGCGCGATGCACACCCGCTGCTGCTCGCCGCCGGAAAGCTGGGATGGCAAATGATGCGCCCGATCTCCCAGTCCTACGCGCGTCAAAGCTTCGACGGCTTCCTTCTGGTCGGTCATGCTGTGGAAGTACTGCGCCAGCATGATGTTTTCGACGGCGGTAAGGAAGGGGATCAAGTGAAACTGCTGGAAGATGAATCCGATTTTCTCGGCCCGTACGCGATTCAATTCGGCGGCGGAAATGCCCGCGACGTTCTGGCCGTCGAGCCAAATCTCGCCGGACGACGGACGATCAAGGCACCCAATCAGGTTGACCAGCGTCGATTTCCCCGAGCCCGACGGACCCATGATCGACAGCCATTCGCCCTGAGCCACGTGCAACGAGATGTGGTCGAGCGCATGGATCGAGCCGGCGCCGTTGTCCTTGCCCGTGCCATTGCCCGACTCTTTGGCGGGATAAAGTTTGGTGACGTTCTTGATCTGAATCATTTCACTCGCCCCTCAGTATGACCGCAGGCTGCACGCGTCGCAACAGAGAGATCGGCAGAATTGCCGAAATCAGAGTTACTGCCATGCTACCCGCCAATACGATCGGCAGCACGCCCATGCGCGGCACGACCGGAGCGTGGAAATTCGCGCGGCCGATCCAGGCGGCGATGCCAATGCCGACCAGAAATCCAATCATCGCACCGGTCGCACCCAGAGCGGCGGCTTCAGCGGCGAAGAATCCGTTGAGCAGGCGTTCGGATGCCCCCAGGGCTTTCATGATGGCAAAGTCGCGACGGCGGTCGAAGACCCATCCCATGAGGGTGGAGAGCACGCAGAGTGCTGCGGTGAGAATGATCAGCGCGGCGGCTGCCAACAACGTGGCTCGAGTTTTGCCCAGCACGCGCGCTTCGCCTTCCATGATCTGTCGAACGGGACGGACTTCGGCGGCAGGAATGGCCTGCGCGAGCTGAGTCATGACTGCCGCAACTTCCGCTGCAGAACCGCTGGCGGCGACTTCAATCGTGGATGGTTGCACGCCCGCCCAAGAGATGAAGTCGGCGAGCGAAACGTAAAGTCGGCTATCTTCGGCCGCGCCCGTTTGTACGGTCCCTGCCGGAGTAACGTGCAACTTCCTGCCCTGAAAACTCAGATCGAATGGCTGATTCTTCGGCGAAACCAAAGGCAAAGCTCGGACGCCGACCAATACTGGGTGCTCCACCTCTCCCCGGTTTTGGGAGAGGTGAGGATTTTCTGTTGCCGGCCAAGCGCTCACCGACCACCAGTGGTCCAGTTGCTTCACGCGATCAAACTCGACACCGGCAACCACGATCGGCTGGCCGTCAGCCGTTCGGGCTACGACTAATCCAAACGGCGCTGCGATGCCGCGTCCCGCGAGCGCGGAATCGACTTGTGCGAGAGTTCCGTCGGGAAGGGAAGCGCCATCCTTTCCAACCAGGATGATGTTCGCGCCGTAATTGCGAAACTCGCGCTGCAGCTTAGCCTGGACGTCGACGTATAGATTGAGCATGGCCGTTGCGACTGCAGCCGCGACGACCATGGCAAACAATGCGGAGGCCGCACGGCCGCGGCGCAGGACCGCGGCACGCACCAGCATGCGCAGGAACATCGAGGTATGCGGAGCGTGGGCCCGGGTAGCCGCAAGATCCCGCGCCTGATGAGACATAGGTGCGCTCACAGTTCACCTCGCAGGGCGAATACCGGATCAAGGCTGACGGCACGCCGGATGGCCATCGCGCTTCCGGCAAAAGTGACGATCACGGCGATGGCGAGGATCACCGGCAAGAGCACGGGAGAAATCGAAATCTGGGAATTGAAGATCGAGTGGCCGATTTGATGGGCGAGAGCCGAGCCAATTCCAAAACCTACGGCACCGCCGATCAAGGCCATCAATGCCGCCTCGGCGAAGAACACTGAGGCCACGGCGAGCTTTCCTGCGCCCAGTGCTTTCATCAAACCGACCTCAGCGCGTCGTTCGAAGATGGCCGTCGCCATCGCGGCGGATACGGCGAGTCCAGACGCGAACAACGCCGCGAGCGTAATCAGAAAGATCAGGCCTTCGATGCGTGTCAGCACCGCGCCTTCGTTCTGCGCGACCTGGCGAATCTGCTCGGCGTGGGAGTGTGACATGGCTTCGGTGAGCTGCAACGCGATCGCCTGCGGGTACGGCGTGCAATACCAGCGGTCGTAGATCGCTCCGGACAAGCTCTTGGGATCGCGGCGGGCGAAGGCATCTTCCGGCTTGGTGAGGGCGCTGACGTAGACGCGCTTTACGGCGTCGGGCTTGCCAAGGATTTCTTGCGCCAGGCTCAGGGGCGCGATCACTTCGTCGTCCTCTGCGCCGCCAGTCGAGAGAATCCCATCAATGCGGCACTGGCGGCCAGAGATCGTAATCGTATTGCCGGGTTTCTGGTTGAGTTTGGCGGCCAGTCGTTCGCCAATCAGAACGTCGCGTGAATTGTCGTCCGGCCACGCACCCGAGACCTTCCACCAGGGATAGAGAGTCTTGGCTCCGGTGACGAATTCTTCATTTCCGTAGGAGACCTTCTTAGCGAAGTAGGTTCCCGTTAAGGTGACATCCTGCGGTTTTCCTTCATGCGGAATCGCAGCGCTCACGGGAAGGATGGGGGCAAATCCGACAATGTTGTTGTGCCAGAAGATCCCCTTGATCTTGGGAAGGTCAGCTTCGCTGAGGAATGCGCCGTCGGTGGGCGGCTTCAAGTTGACTCCACCGATTTCCACGTCTAGGGAATCTTCCTGCGGAGTAACGACGAGATTCGCGCCAATCGTCCGCAGTTCGCGGTTGATTTTGTCGCCGATATCGGTGGCGACGGCGATCATGGCCGTGGCTACGGTGACGCCAAGGGTAATCGCGGCTCCGGCCAGGACCTTGCGCCGCTTCTGCCGCCGGAAGGATTCGTATACGAGTCGGACGAACATCGGTTACTGTTGCGCGAACATGCGGCTTCCGCCCGCGATGTCGGCCTCCTGAATGATGATGGCGTCGGCGGTCTGCGTGGCTTTCAGCGGCACCGGATTGCAGCCACCTGCCGTGCCTACGGACTGCGGATTAATCGGAGCGGCGCAGTTCTTGCAGATCACTTCGTTGCCTTTCTTGTAGAAGCCCACCGCGCCGCAGATTTCGCAGGCGTCGAATACCGTGGCGATCTTGCCGTCGGGTTTCTGATAAAGCCAGAAGCGGACTGGAGTTCCGTTCTCCTTCGCCTGGTAACGGTGCAGATCGCCGTCGGCGACCTGCGAGAGCGGAATCTTTATTTCGCCGTTGGTGAATGTGACTTCTGTAGCGGGCGACAGCGCGCTGACATTCTTGGTGTAAACGAATTCGAGAGTGACCATGGCGATCAGCAGGAAGGAGAACGTATAGACCGATCCCATCCAGAGACGCTCGCGGCGGGCCGTCCACTCGGCCTTGCGGCGCTCTGCCGAGGATGCCGAGGCATCGAGAGCAGGCGCGCGACGCTTGGCCTCAAACAGCACCATCAGGGCGGCCATAGCGAAGATGGTGACAAAGAAGAACCAGTCGTTGCTGACGATGGGACCAATGATGGCCATCTCGCGCTTGGAAGAGGCAATGAAGCCGCTTTCGGAGAGCTCGTGCAGGCCGGAGATGATCAGCTGAGCCGCCACTAAAAACATGATCGCGGTCGTGACCCGGAAGAACTTCTGCAGGTTGACGCGCACGCTGCCCTTCACAAAGATCACACCAAAGGCGATCGCAGCGATCAGGCCGAGCAAGGTTCCCAGGAAGCTCATCAATTCGGTGGAGTTCAGGCTGACACCGGCCAGGATGAGCACCGTCTCTGCACCTTCACGGAGCACCATGAGGAAGATGAAGATGAACAGGCCGAACCACGCATCGTTTCCTGCGAGCAGGCCGACTTTGCCTTCGATCTCACCCTTCATCTTGCGGCCGGTCTTCATCATAAAAACGACCATCGTCACGACGAAGAAAGCGGCGACCAACTGAACCCAGCCCTCAAACACGTCTTCGTTCAGGTGGGCACGGGAGATCACGACGGCGACTCCGATGCTTCCCAGAAACGCCGCCCCCAGGGCGGCATAGACGGTCTTGCGCAGCTCTGCGCGCCCGATCTTGGTCAGGTAGGCCAGGGTGATGCCGACGATCAGTGCTGCCTCGACCCCCTCGCGCAGGGTGATGATGAACGCCTGTAACATGCCTTAGATCTCGTTCCTTCCTGAACTTAACTCTTCGGATGTGCTGCGACCCGCCCGGCATCGGGAGGTATCGGGAAAGCCATCGAAAGAGCAGTTTTCAGGCCCGGATGATTTTGAAAATGAATTTCAATTTCAATTGTAAGGATATGCTTCTGCGGCTAAAACCGTCAATCCGGACCCTCACAACCACGTGTGATTAGGATCACACGGTAGGATTTCCGGCCTGAATGGGGATCGGGAAGTCATCGGAACGTAGCCCCCCCTGGGACTGGCTTCCTCTGCAGTCCTCTGTGACCTCGGTGGTGGGCAGACGACTCAGAGGATTCACCACAGAGGTCACAGAGGGCCACAGACGAAACTCAACTGCACCAAGTCAAAATCCCGACCCTGAGCATCTCACAATCGATTAATGGACGAGAGTCATCAGGCTGCGTAGATTGCCTGTGCCACGGTCGGTATCTTCCTGCGGGGCACGGCGCAGGACTGGGGCCCTTGGATCCTCGTCTTCTCCGTGGCGACGCAACTGCACGGGACCCTGGAGCGATAGGAGTCTCTCCTTGATGTCCTGAAATTCGTTGGTGTCGACGATGTAATCCTTGCGGCCGGGAAGGAACGTGGTGATCTCCAATTGCAAGCGGCGAATGCGGTCTTCCAGGAGTGGATAGTTCGAGAACCCGCGGGCTACTTGCGAATGGAAGGGCAGCTTGCTGGCGAAATGATAGCCGGGAATCTTGGCAAACATCGCCGCCCGGCCTGCCTCCATGGCATGCAGTTTTTCGAGAGCGGACAGCAGTGCTTCGGGGTCGTATCCCGCGGTGTATGCGTATTCGATGCCGAGCAGGTCGGCCTCATACTCGGAATCGCGGCTGAACTTCTTTACCGAGAGAGGGCCAGCCACCCCGCCGGCATCTTCCAGAACTATGCCCACCGGGCCGGCCAACAAAGAAAGGGAACCGGTAAAGCCGTACAGATTCTTGCGCGTAAGGGCACGAGTGGCGTGACGGGCGGCGACGTGGGCGATCTCGTGGGCCATGACGCCGGCGAGTTCCGCTTCACTGTCGGCAGCGAAGATGAGAGCGCTATCCACGTAAAGAAAGCCGCCGGGAAGGCCGTAGGCGCGTGGGATCTCGCTGGAATCGATGAGCCTTACGGTGAAGGGAATCTCCGCATCGGAGTTGCGGACGATCTTCTGGGCGAGGCGGTTTACGTAATCGTTCAGGACGGGGTCGTTGACGATACGGGAACCGCGGTCGAACGAGGCAGCCAGATTCTCTCCCAATTGGCGCTCGCGCTTCAGGGAGTAGATGTTGAATCCGCGGCCGATGCCCCGGTGACCGATGCGGTTCACGTCGTATTTCGCAATCTTCTTGGGATCTTCCGGGCGCACCGGGTCCTTTTGCTGCGTAGTGTCAATGGAATCTTCGTCGGGGTCCGAAGTCGGCGTCTGCGCATTCGCGCAAATGGCAGCGAGGAGAACGGCGAATACGCACAGAAGGTTGAAAGAAGTTTCCCGGTGGCGGCTTACATCGAGAGCGGAACAGGATCGCATGGCCCACCCCATCTGGGAGAGGCGAGGATTTTACAACGGGTTCAGGAATTCTGGGAACGAAAAATGCGCCAGATGGCCTAATTCCCGCGGCTTTTGGAGTATCGAGGATTACAGGCGCTTCAGGAAGGCATTGGCCTCTGCCACTCGCGGGAAGAGCTTTTCCTCTGCCTGAAACTCCGACGAGTGGACGCAACGGCGGCTGCCACGCAGCTTCACGGGATGCTTCAGGTGGAGCATCTCGTGGTAGACGATGTATTCCAGCACGTACCGCGGCATGGCGGGATGATCAAAGATGCGACTGATGATAATGGCATTGTGGGCGGGGTCGTAGTGGCCAAGAATGCGGCGGGTCTTGGTCTGGCTCCAACTCATCCGGGGCCGGGCCATCAGACCGTGGAAGAAGCGGGTGTTCAGGTCTTCGAAGATGGTGTCGAGATCATAGAAGTGGCCGCGGGGCGAGCGCAGCAGCTTGCGGCCTCGCATCTGGCGGACCAGGTGGGCCTTGCGGACGATCTCGTGGCTGGCGACATATTTGCGATAGCGGGCGGCATAGCCGCGGTCGATGGGGCGGCGGTAGATCTTAGCCAACAGAATGTGCGCGATGGCCTTCAACACCGGCTCGGGCGCGCCTTCCAGCAGGTCTGAGAGGCGAACCAGCAGGCGGCCGTCGCGCAACCGGATGGTGTTGTTGACGTTGGCGAAGGCGAAGAACTCGATTTTCAGTTCGGGCGGGGAAGTGTGGGGACGAAGTTCGCAGTAAGTTTCCTGGAAGATTTCGAGAAGGCCGGGGCGCACGGTGAGCGTAGATTAGCACGGGCAGTGGTGCTCGGGCGTCGGACCTCAGCCCTCGGGACCTCAGGCATCCGGCGTCAGGCGTCGAGCCTCAACCCAATGCCTGAGGTCCGAGGTCTAGGGTCTGAGCGCCGCCCGCTACTCCGGGCTCACACCTGTTCCCTTTGAGGGGTTCTTGATCAATCTCTTGTGTTTTGCCAGCTCTTCCTGGTCTTCCAGCAGCTTGCGATGATCCTCCACGGAACTGTCGACGGTTTCGATCGCATTATTCAGAACGAATTCGTACTGCTGTGCCTCGGCTCCGGGGACGTTGGCCGCGTCTTTCAGGGCGCGCAGCTTGGCCTGGAATTCGGTATCGGCCTCAACGATGAGCTTGAGGGGTTTGCGGATGTCGTTTTTACGGTCGACGTACGTGTCGATGTTGTCGTTCAGTTCGTCGTAGAGAAGCTGGAAGTCGTCGAGCAGGTCGTGCGTCTGCTTAGCGCGGTCTTTGGTCTTGGGGTCGCTTCTGATCTCTTCCATCTTGACCAAGCGGGAGCGCGCAAACTGCAGGTAGAGGGGCAGGCGCAACTTCGGCTCCCAGCTAGTGTCGCGTACCTGATTAATCTCCGCCTGAGTCAGGGGATCGCGATGTCGCTGCGCGAATGCCATGGCTGGAATGAACATCAACAACAGTCCACACACTAGACGGGATAGTTTCATTTGGCACCTTTAGGAAACATGGCCGCGAGCAAATCGTCGCGCACGCGCTCGAGGTGTTTGATCGCTTCTTTTAGCGGTCCTTGTTCCTCGCGGCCGACCACGTGTAGCAGATCATTCAATTTGCGCGTCATAGAGCGGATGGCGATTTCCGTTCGTTTTTGATGCTTGTGGGACTGAAGGGAGTAGTCGCGTGCGAGTTCAGAGAAAGCCACCACATCGGTCAAACTTGTCTGTGCCTTTTCGATGTCGTCGGCGGTGTATTGCTTGTTAGCCGCGTTCAGTTGCTTCTCCGCGATCTCCAGGCAAATCTTGGCCTTGTCGCCTACATTCGCTGCAGAAACACGCGCCTTCAGCTCTTCTACCGTGGGTTCCGTCCGGGCGGTTGCCGTACTTCCGGCGAGGACGATAGCCAGCAGGAAGACGTTCGATAGCAGCCGGCGAAGCCGTGAGTCTGGGGCTGGAGGGGCCTGATACCCAGAAGGGCGCTTCGACTTCGGTTGACCTGAACCTTCGAACGGTCGTGAGAAAATCCCCACCATGTCACAGAAAACGCGACAAGGATGGGGCACCCTCTGGAGTTTAATCGCCGAGCCAGTCCCATTCGCGGACGAAGACACAGAGTCCCGTCGCGAGCCTACCGCGCACTCTACTGAAGCATGCACCCCAAGCATGATCCGATATCCACGACTTACTTCTTCGGTTCGAGAGCAATCAACCGATGTTTCGCTTGCCACTCCTGATCAGGATACTTCCCGTTCGCCCCTTCGAGGAAGAGGTGATAGTTTGCCACCGCCTGTTTGACATCCCGAAGATGGTCGTACGCTGTTGCCCTGAGGAAATAGGTGATGGGAATTTCCTTGAGGAGTTTCGAGCGCGCGTCCAGTGCTTTTAACGTCAAGGCATAGTCTTTGTTCTCGCTGGCCGCGAATGCCAGATCACCGTAGGCAGGTCCCAGGTCTGGCTTGAGTTTTACGGCGGTCAGCAACTCCTTTTGCGCGTCGGGAAACTTCTTCTGGCGCAGCAGGGCTTGGCCGAGTTCGTGGTGCAGTTCGGCATCGTCGGGATGAGCGGACAGGAGCGCCCGATATTCCGCCTCGGCCTTCTCCGGCTTCCCGGCGGCGGTGTAGAGCTCGGCCAGATCGCGTTGCACGGAAACGTCGGCCGGCGCCAGTTTGGCGGCGGTCTCGAGTTCGGCGATCGCATCATCAGGCTTGCTGTCCGCGGCGAGGATGCGGCCCAACTGAACGTGGGCGGCGACAAGTTCCGGACGCGCTGCGACCAGCTTCCGCAATGCGGCGGCAGCCTCGGGGAAGCGGCGGCCACGCATGTAGATGTTGGCGAGCCCCGTGATCGCGTCCGAGGATGCCGGATCCAGGGCGAGCGCCTGTTTGTATTCGCTTTCAGCGTCGGAGAATTGGTTCTGTTTTTCCAGCAAGAGTCCGGCGGAGAGGTGCGGCTCGGGATCTTTGGGCTGCAAGGTGGCTGCCTGGCGATATGCGCCAACTGCCTCGTCGGGCTTTGGAAGTTCGAGAACATGGGCCAGAGAGATCCAGGCCCGGGCTTTACCTTCGGCCACGTGGCTTGTGGGCTTCAGTTGAGTGGCGGCGCGCAGGAATTGCTCGGCATCCGGCTGGTCGGATTTGGCAAGCTGCAGGCCGAGGTTCAGGTTCGATTCGAAAACGTCAGGTTTGGCGGATACGGACTTGCGGTAGGCAGCAATGGACTCGTCGGTTTTGCCAAGCGCATTCTCGACGAATCCGAGATCAAACCAGGCGACGTAGTTGCTGGGGTCCGTCTCGACTGCCTTCCGCAGAAGCACTTCGGCTTCGGCATAGTTCTTGGCCTGGATCAGTGCTTCCGCCTTGGTGAGTTCGGGGGATGGCGCTTCTGCCTCGGAAACCGTGGTGTGCCGAGTGGTCTGGCCGGGTTTGCGGTGCTGCTGGCTCGACGAGGAGTCCTGCGAAGTTTGCGATTGACCGGCGGTATCGCCCGAGAGCGCCAGTAATCCCGAGGCCGCACAAATAAAGACAACTGCGAAGATTCGGCTAGCCACGCCCATTCGAGCCTGATGCTCCGTTGCCATTCAGTACCCGCGCCAGATATTTGCCCGTGTACGAACCGGGCAACTTGGCAATCGCCTCCGGAGGCCCAACGCCGACGATCTTTCCGCCACGATTTCCGCCCTCGGGGCCCAAGTCGATGACCCAGTCGGCGGTCTTGATGACTTCCAGATTGTGCTCGATGACCACAATCGAGCCCCCTGCTTCAATCAGACGGCGAAAGGCGGCCAGGAGTTTGCTGACGTCGTCAAAATGCAGTCCGGTCGTGGGCTCGTCGAAGATATAAAGCAGGCGGCGCTTGATCTTTTCTCCGCCTCCGCCGGATCTGCCGGCTTCGCGCGTGGCGGGTTGAAGGTGGGCGGCCAGTTTCATGCGCTGAGCTTCGCCGCCGGAGAGCGTGGTTGCCGATTGACCCAGCCGCAGGTATCCGAGACCGACTTCCTCGAGCGACCGCAGCTTTTCGGTGACCTTGGGGGCCTCAGCGAAGAACTTCAGGGCTTCTTTGACCGTGAGGTTGAGGACCTCGTGGATGTTCTTGCCGCGGTAGCGCACCTCGAGCACCTGGGGCTTGTAGCGGGTGCCTTTGCATTCTTCGCAGATCAACTCGACATCGGCGAGGAACTGCATTTCGACGGTGACGGTGCCATCTCCCTGACAGACCTCGCAACGGCCGCCGGGAATGTTGAAGGAGAAATGTCCGGCGCTGAAGCCGCGTTTCTTGGCCTCGGGCAGGGAAGCGAAGAGGTCGCGAATGGCGTCGAAAGCTTTGATGTAGGTCACGGGATTCGAGCGCGGCGTGCGGCCTATCGGAGACTGATCGACGAGAACGACCTCGTCGATGTACTGGTCGCCTTCTAAGCTCTCCCAAGTCGCGGAAGTGGTCGTCGCGCTGTTGCCGTTGCCCGACTGCTGCTTGGCTTGCGCCAGGGCCTTGTAGATCACCTGATGGAGCAGCGTGGACTTGCCGGAGCCCGAGACACCGGTGATCGCTATCAGCATGCCTAACGGAATGTTGATGTCAACGTTCTTCAGATTGTTGGCGCGGACTCCCTTTACTTTGATCTGCTGCGAGCCCGGCTTGCGCCGCGTGGCTGGCAGTTGAATACGTAGATCTTGAGACAAGTAACGTCCGGTCAGCGAAGCAGGGTTGTGCAGGATCTCGTCGTAGGTTCCACCGGCGATCAACTTGCCCCCATTCTCGCCCGCGCCGGGGCCGAGATCGAGAATGCGATCGGCAGCTTTCATGATGTCGGGGTCGTGCTCGACTACCAGAATCGTATTTCCCAGGTTGCGAAGGTCGTGAAGAATCTTCACCAGCCGATGGGTGTCGCGCGGGTGCAGGCCGATGGAGGGCTCATCGAGGACGTAGAGCGTGCCGACCAGGCGCGAACCCAGGGACGTCGCGAGTTGAATTCGTTGCGCTTCTCCACCGGATAGGGTGGAAGAAAGGCGGTCGAGCGTCAGATACTCCAGCCCGACATCGTTCAAGAAGCGCAGGCGCTCCCGAATTTCCTGCAGCAGCTTGTCGGCGATCTCCGCTTCCGCCGGGGTCAGCTTTATCTGATCGAAGAATTTCATGGCATCTTCGACCGTCAGCGAGCAGACTTCGCAAAGGTTGCGGCCTTGAATCTTCACTTGACGCGCTTCCATACGGAGGCGGCTTCCGTTGCACTCGGAGCAGGTGGAATATCCGCGATAGCGACTCAGGAAGACGCGAACGTGGAGCTTGTATTTCTTGCGCTCGAGGTGGTTGAAGAATCCGCGCACGCCAAGAAACTTGCCGTCGCCGCTGAGAATGAGATTGCGGTGCTCTTCGGCGAGATCGATCCACGCCATATCGAGCGGAATTCCGGCAGCCTTGGCGTAACGCTTCAGGTCGCTGAACAGCGGGCGGTACTTGGGTTTAGTCCAAGGCTCGATTGCGCCATCGCCCAGGGACTTCAATTTGTCGGGAATGACGAGGTCGAGATCGAAGTCGATGGTGTTGCCGAATCCCTGGCACTTGGGGCAAGCGCCGTAGGGATTGTTGAAGGAAAAGAGGCGAGGCTCGGGCTCCTCGTAACGGATGCTGCAGAACTTGCACTCGAAGCGCTGGGCGAAGCGAAGTTGTTTTGCGCTTGTACTCTCGTCGCCGGGAATCTCGAAGATGACCTCTCCGGATTCGCGGTAGGCGGTCTCAATCGCATCGACGACACGCGAACGGGAGTTGGCCGAGACCACGAGGCGGTCGACTAGCATGAACACGGGTTGCGCGAAATTGATGTCGAGCAGGGACTCAGGGGTTGAGAACTCAAAGATCTGTCCACCCTGAACCAGGCGGTTGAAGCCCGCCTTGCGTAAATCGAAGAGGCGAGTTTTCAATGCGTCGGAAAGCGGTTCGTTGCCGGCTTTGCCTGCGGATTTCTTCGATTTTGCTGAACGCGTCGCCTTTTCGGTAGGCTGCGGAGAGGTCATTCCGGGGCGCTGCAGTGGAAAGACCACCTGCAATCGGGTGCCTGACTCTAACGCTTGAATGGCGTCGGCGACCTCATCCACTGTGTCCTTCTTAACCTCGCGGCCACAGTTGATGCAGTAGGTGCGGCCCACGCGCGCAAACAGGAGGCGCAGATAGTCGTAGATCTCGGTGGCGGTGGCAACGGTGGAACGGGGATTCCTGGTGGTGTTCTTCTGGCGGATCGCAACCGCGGGGGCGATGCCGTCAATCGAGTCGGCGTCGGGCTTTTCAATGCGCTCCAGGAACTGGCGAGCGTAAGCCGAGAGCGACTCGACGTACCTCCGCTGGCCCTCGGCGTAGATAGTGTCGAAGGCGAGCGACGACTTGCCCGATCCCGACACTCCCGTGACCACCGTCAGGGTGTTATGGAGAACCTCAATATCGACATTCTTGAGGTTGTGGACGCGGGCGCCGCGAACAACGATGCTATCTGTCTGCGTCGGATTAAAGGACATCGAATCTGGGCCGAAACCACGCTGGAGCCAAAGGGCACGCGCTCAGAGGCGTCCAGAGGGACTACTGAATCTTTCTATTATACGAGATAACTCGGAGGGCGTGGTCGCCTCTACTTGATACCAACGTACACATCCACTTGCAGATTTTGGGGATCGCGCGCGCGTTCGTCGTAGATCTCATAATCCGCGCGATAGAGGCGATCTCCACCGACCGCATTTTGGGGCAGGGAGTTGATCTTCATCCAGGTTGCGGGCACGACTTGAGGCGCCGGGCCTTTGTCGGAAGTAAACACGGCGAACTTACCGCCAGGAATCTTCTTGGCCACCATCCCCTCTGGAACTTCCGCATCTGACGTCACGCGTGCTCCGAGCAGGTAGTTGTATTCCCCATTGTGGTCGCTGGCGTAATCGGTATAGACCGCGATGATGGAGGCATCGGCTTTGTTCGGAATTTTGCCAATCAGACCTTCCTGAAAGATTCGCATCCACTGTTTGCCGATCACGCCATCCGGCGTCATTTCTTTCGCGTTCGAGGTCCGCGCCGCGATGCCGATCACCGTGAACCCATCCTGTGACACGACCTTCGGGTTCATCGCCTCACCCTTCAATTTCTTAAATTGCTCGACTGCGTTGTTGTTCTTCGGATCCATTTGCAGCGATTTCTCGTAGTTCTGGATCGCCAGATCCTTCTTGCCTACTTTCATGTAGGCCTCGCCGAGACTGTCATACACGTTCGACGACTGAGGATACTCGCGCACATTCTTCTGGAATACCTCGACCGCATCCTGTTCTTTTCCACCATAGAGCAGCCGGTAACCCAAGCTGTTGAGGATTTGCTCATTTACCTTCGGACTGTTCCGGGCTTTCGAGGTGTCGTAATGTTGCAGCGCGGTGTCGCTTCCCCGGAGCTTTGCAAGCAAGAACAAGTCGCCACCGGTATCCTGTTCGGTCTTGTAGGTCCAGCCGTATTCCTTAGCCACACGGCGCAGCACGTAGCCCATTACCGAGATCCCGTTATCGGAGTCCGCCATCAGCGCGATGCCGTTTCCCGTGTCGGCGTTCATCGTGAGCAGGGCCTGGAAGCCTTCATCCGCGCCGTTATGTCCGAACTGGCCTGGGTTGTCCTTTTCCATGAAGAGGCCGAGCCCGACTTCGTCCTTTACGGGAGTGAGCATTTCCTGGGTCATCTTCTTGGACAGGATGTGATTCGCCTTTCCTTGTTTCGACAGCGCGATCTCAATGGCGAACTTGGCGAGGTCGGTCGGCGTCGTCCACAATCCAGCCGCCGCCATCTCGGGATAGATGTGCCACTTTCCGTGGACGGGCTTTCCATCACCATAGGCTCCGCCAGCCGTCATGGCAGCACGCGCCGGAGGCAGTGACTGTTCATAGCTGCTGTCGGTCATCCCGATCTTGTCGAGAACTAGATCGCGCATCAGGACGGGGAACGGCTTGCCCGTAACATCCATCATCATCAGTTGCTCGATAGTGACTCCGCCGCCCGAGTAGCGCGACTTGGTCCCGGGAACAATGTCGACGCGAATGGGCTCGGTGTTAGCGGGCCTCTCACCGTTCAGCACCTGTACGATCGAGGGCACTAAAGCGTCCACGTCGTAGCCGGGAAATCCGTGCACCGTGAGTCCCGCGGTATGCGACATGAGCCGCCGCAGGGTGACCTTTTCCGTTTGTGTGAACTCGTTTTCGGGAAGCTTCCACGTGGTCAGCTTGTTGTTCACGTTCTCGTCCAGAGATAACTTGCCTTGTTCGACCAAGGAGAGAGCGCCGGTAGCTGCCACGGGCTTGCTGATTGATCCTGCCTGGAAGAGCGTCTTCGTCGTCACTGGAGTGGAGGAGTCGGGCGCGATGACGCCGTAGCCCTTGGCATCAACAATCTTGTAGTTCTCAATGATGGCAATGCTGAGCGCGGGCACGTTGAAGGTCTTCATCAGTTCAGGCATGCTTAGCCGTAGTGATTCGTCAGCCCGATCGCCGGGCAATTCGACGGCGACCTGTTCCACGCGTTGCAGGCGCGCGGAAGGCTGGGCAGACTTCGCAGTGTCCTTGGCCAATATGCCGGCGCCTAGAAAACCGACGAGGATGAGCGACAGGCCAACCTGTTTCTTGAGGAGCGTTGCAGGAAGAGGTGACATGAAAGTTCCTTTCCGGACAGAAACTCTGGAACGGACTCCCGCGCAAGGTGCGCAGCAAAACCTGATTCACGCATTACAGACGCAGTAACAGGTCATTGGTCAACCCGGTTACATCCTGCCGAGAAATTCTGTGATGTCGGGTGCAGTCCAATCGACTCCGCCAATGAACTTACGCCGCATCACGCCGTTGCGATCGATGATGTAGGTCTCGGGAAATTTGAAGGTACCGTACAGCGCATTGCTCTTCTGGTCAGGGTCGCGAACGGTGAGCAGATTGACGTTGTGCTCTTTGAGGAACTGCAGGTAAGCACCCTGGTCGACGTCTACACTAACAGCGACCACCGTGATGCCTTTCGCCTTCATCCGCCGCTGCATTTCTACCAGCGAGGGCATCTCTTCCACGCAGGGCGGACACCAGGTGGCCCAGAAGTTCAGGACGACTACTTGTCCGCGAAAGTCGCTGAGTTTTACGGAGCGGCCGGAGTCCTGGACCGTGAATTCGGGAGCAGTGGAGCCGATGCGTAGCGGCCGCGATCCGCTGTAACAGGCGGGAAGTGCGGCCAGAAGAATCAGGACCAGCGAGAGACGCGCGGAGCAGGAGAAAGGTCGCACCCGGATATAATAAAGGATTCCCACGCGGTGGAAGAGCACAGCACTAGTTTCCGCGTTGAGTCCTCACGCTGCTGGATTGCGACCACGATCGACTATGCCGGTAACTGAAGCATCTGGGAAGCCTGAAGTTTCGGTGCTTATCCCTGCGCGCAACGAGGAAGCGAGCCTTGGGGCGTGCCTGGAATCGCTGGTTTCGCAGGCGGGAGTGGAGTTCGAAATCATCGTAGTCAATGATCATTCGACGGACCGCACAGGGGAGATCGCGGCGTCATTCCCAGGAACTCGATTGATCGAGGCCGGGGCTCTTCCACAAGGATGGACGGGGAAGAACAATGCTGTCGCCTGCGGAGCACGGGAAGCGCGGGGCGAATGGCTGCTATTCACCGACGCCGATACGGTTCATTTGCCGGGCTCACTGGCGCGGGCAGTTGCAGAGGCCAAGGAGCACAAAGCCGAGATGCTCTCGTATTCGCCGGAGCAGATTGCGGTGACGTTCTGGGAGATGGCGATCTTGCCGGTTGTCTTTGCCGAGTTGGCTCGGCAGTTTCCGCCGGCGAAGGTGAGTGATCCGGCATCGCCGATTGCGGCTGCGAATGGACAGTTCATATTGATCCGGCAGGAAACATACGATGCGGTTGGCGGCCATGCCGCGATCGCGGGGGACATCCTTGAGGATGTAGCGCTGGCGCGGCGCGTGAAGACCTCAGCGCGGAAGATACGTTTTCGCTATGCTGCTGATGCGGTTCGCACGCGCATGTACCGGAATTTTGCCCAGCTTCGTGAGGGATGGACGAAGAATTTAGCACTATTGTTTCCGAATCCAGGTAGCCTCGCGCTCAAAACACTATTTGTGTGGTTGCTGCCTTGGATGTTGGTCGCGGGGAAACTTGCGAAGATGCTCAACGATCCTGCGTGGAACGTGATCTTCACGTTGTGTTTAGTGCTGCTATTTCTGAAGCTGTTGCGTGCCAATTTTGGAACGGAGAAGACGGTCCTTGCTGTCTTAGTCGGTATGCCGCTATTCGCCTATCTGTTACTCCGATCGAAAAGTATGCACGGGAAGGGAACTGTTGCCTGGAAAGGACGCTCTTATCGAAGCGCCGATGACAAGACTGATAACTCGGCATCGAACCAAAGCTATAAGACTCTCATGAAGCCTCTCGTTTCGATTTTGGCAATCCTGTTCGCCATCACGTCTAGCCATCTTCCAGTGCAGGCTCAAATCGCGGAAGAACCGCGATTCACCAACACCATGATTGAACCCGGGCATAGCATGGGCCCGTTGAAACTCGGAGACTCCCTGGACCGCGCGCAGGAACTATTTCCGAAGAAAGACATCGATCAGGAGTGGGACGACGCTTGCGGTTCGACCATTGATTGGACGGACTCCAACAATCCTGTGGGCCATGGCGAGGTGTTCATCCGGTTGAAGAAGGGGAAGGTGTTTCAGATCGAGTCTTCGACAACACGGTTTCATACCGCCGAAGACATCACCACCTTCGATCCGCCGGAGAAGGTTGAGAAATCGTACAAGGACATGCGTGCGTGGGTGCTGTTGACGGCCCCTTCGCCGGCGCTGGGATCGCGTCCGCCCGTGTTCTGGATCGACAAGAAGAAAGGTATTGCTTTCGAACTCGCATACGATGCTCCGCATCGTAAGCGGTATGTTTACAAGGTCATTGTGTTCGAGCCGAACAAGACGTTCTGTCCCGAGCAGGAGACGGTGAATTCTTTGAAGTGGCAATCCATTGATGCGTATCGCGTGGAGCCTCCCAGGGAATTGAGCCCTGAACCCTAACGCAATTGTTGAATTTTGATTGTTGATTGTTGAATGAAAACCCTGGAAGACGCAATCAAGGATCAGGAATCAAGAATCTTGACTATGGTCTATCTCACCCGCAAAGCCGAATTTTCCGCATCGCACTATTATCACAGCCCGGAATTCAGTCCGGAAGAGAACCGGCGCGTCTTCGGAAAATGCAACAACCCGAACGGGCACGGGCACAATTACACGCTGGAAGTCACAGTGAAGGGCGAGGTCGATCCGCGCTCGGGGTTTGTCGTGGATCTGAAACAATTGAAAGAGATCATGCACCGCGAAGTACTCGATGCCATGGATCACAGGTTCTTAAACAAGGAAGTGCCGGAGTTTGCGACGAAGATTCCGACAACGGAGAACATTGCGATTGCCGTGTGGCTGCGGCTCCAGCCGAAATTGCAACGCGCACAACTACACCGAGTACGCGTGTACGAGACGCCGGATTTATTTGTGGATTTCTACGGGGAGGAGTAGGGACGAATTGCCGATTGTCGATTTGCGATTGCCGATTGGATAGATGTTCCGGACCCAGTTTTTTATTCGGCAATCGGCAATCAACCAATCGAACATTCTATGAAAGCTCACCTCACACGCCGCTATCTCTTTTCCGCCTCCCACCGGCTCCACAGTGCTGAAATGTCGGCGGAAGAAAACCTCGCGACGTACGGAAAATGCAACAACCCACACGGGCATGGTCATAACTATGGGCTCGAAGTTACCGTGAGCGGGCCGGTTGACGTGACTACCGGGATGGTCTGCAATCTGGTCGATCTTGACGAGTGCGTGGAAAGGGAAGTGCTCGCCCGCTACCACCTGGAGAATTTGAATACCAGGAAAGAATTTGTTGTAACCGTTCCTACTACGGAAAATCTATGTATAGAGATATTCGAAATATTGGAGCGGGCCTTCCGGAAAGCTCATCTGGAACGTGTGAGACTGGAAGAGACGATGATGAACTCGTTCGAATATACGGGCAATAACGGAGCGCTGCGGTAAAGGCTAGAACCTGATGAAGACTATCCCAGCCGAGAAGTCGAAAGAAGCACCAACTCTGACCAGTGCCAGTTATGAAGAACTGATGCGCGAGATTCTTGTGCGCCTTGGGGAAGACCCGGCGCGCGAAGGCCTCGCGGCCACACCTGAGCGTGTGCACAAGGCGATGACGTTTCTGACCAAGGGCTATCAGGAAGATCCCGAAGCCCTGTTGAAAGGCGCGCTCTTCACAGTCACCTACGATGAGATGGTCATCGTCAAAGACATCGAGATGTTCAGTCTGTGCGAGCATCACATGCTGCCGTTCTTCGGGAAAGTACACGTGGCGTATATCCCGAACGGCCGCGTGATTGGGCTGAGCAAGATTCCGCGTCTGGTGGAGTTGTTTTCGCGCCGTCTGCAGATTCAAGAGCGCCTGACTACGCAGATCGCGGAGACGATTCAGAAGGTGATCGAACCGCAGGGAGTGGGTGTGGTGATCGAGGCTCGACATCTCTGCATGATGATGCGCGGCGTCGAGAAGCAGCACTCGGCGGCGGTGACCAGTTCGATGCTGGGGTGCTTCCGGAATGAGGAAGAGACACGCAGCGAATTTCTGTCACTGATCCGCCAGCGGGCGAACGGAGTGTAGCGCCATAGGGCGCGCACTATTGGCCCCCCATTCGGTTCGTGCCACACTTTGATATGCAACTCCGCCGGGCCGAACCCGATGATGCCATGGCTGTGGCTCGCGTGCACGTCCGGTCATGGCAGGTAGCCTACCGCAGGCTCCTTCCTGATGACTATCTCGAGCAACTTCGTCCGGAGGATCGGGCAAAAACGTATGATTTCGCGAGTCTCGATCCCTTAAAGCCGCGGACGATCGTGGCGACGGAAGAAGGGATAATCCTTGGTTTTGCCACAACGATGCCGTCGCGCGACGCGGATCTGCCGGAACACGGAGAACTCTGCGCGATTTACGTGGATCCGGACAGGTGGGGCCAGGGTATCGGATGGCCCTTCTGTCAGCCGCGCGTGCTAACCTCTTCGCGCTCGGATATCGAAAGGCCCTTTTGTGGGTCCTGGCGGGCAACGTGCGGGCGGAGCGCTTTTATCGAATCGATCAGTGGGTAGCCGACGGCTGCCGCCGAACAGACTCGGTGTGGGGCGTAACGGTGAATGAAGTCCGCTACCAGCGTGGACTTTGAGGCAGCAGTATCCAGAATTGACGGGAACTGAGAAAGCGACGATCATGCCCACCACGATTGCCACGGTCTTTGTTGGCACCAGCGTTGATGGATTCATCGCTCGACTGAACGGCTCCTTCGACTTCCTTCCCGAGGGCGGTGGTGAGCCACACGGCTACAACGAATTCTTCGCCAGCGTCGATGCAATGGTCATCGGCCGGAAGACGTTTGAAATCGTGCTCGCGCTTCCGGAGTGGCCTTACGGGGACAAGCGAGTCATCGTTCTAAGCAGTCAGAAATTGGATTTGTCAAAGGTTCCTGCGGGAAGAGTTGAGCAAATGCAGGGATCTCCGCGCGAAATTGTTTCTAAACTTGAAAGCCGGGGCATTCGCCATATCTATGTTGATGGTGGAGTCACCGTTCAGCGCTTTCTGCGAGAGGGGCTGATTCAGCGGCTGATTATCACGCACGTGCCGGTTCTGATCGGCGAAGGGATTCCGTTGTTTGGGTCGTTGCCGAAGGATGTCCGGCTGGAGCATGTGCAGACGCAGCATTATCGTAGCGGGCTGGTGAAGACGGAATACCTCGTATTACCGTGATGCTGCGGGTAGCTGCACGCTCGCTTCGCTTGCTGGACGGCCGAAGGCGGCCGTCCCCACATAAAACCGGTGCGATTCACTATGACTCCTGCTCGAACAACTCGTCGGCTTCGCGGGCAAACGGCGCTGATCAGTGGGGCTAGCCGTGGGATCGGCCTTGCGATCGCACGGGCACTGGCTGGCGAAGGCTGCAACCTGATTTTGACGAGCCGCGATGAAAAGGCCCTCAAGAAAATTGGTAGGGAACTGTCGCGTAAAGACGTGAGGGTCCTCACACATACCTGTGATGTGCGCGATCCGTACTCTGTGGATGATCTCTTCCGCTCGGTTCGACGTGAGTTTCGACGGCTGGACATCCTGATCAACAATGCGGGAGTCGCTCACGCGAATCTCACAGTGTACAAACTTCCATATCCAGTGTGGAAGGATGTATTCGCCACAAACCTGGACGGCACATTCCTGATAACTCAAGCTGCGCTCGCTTTGATTCCACGGGGCGGGACGATTGTGAACAATCTTTCGATCGCCGCCACGCGAGTCTTCGCGGGGTCCGCCGCTTATAACGCCTCCAAGCACGGTGCTCTTGGCTTCACGAACACGCTGCGGGAGGAACTTCGTCCCCGGGGAATTCGTGTGATCGGACTTTTCCCTGGCGCGACCGACACTGATATCTGGAAGACGCTCTGGCCCGAGGCACCGCGCAGGAAGATGATGTCGAGCGTGACAGTGGCAAGGGCTGTTGTCAACGCGGTCGTTTTGCCAGCGAACGCGACCGTGGAAACTTTGGAGATTCTGCCTAGCAGCGGCGCCCTTTAGTCAACGCATAGGAGGGCGGGGGCACACCAATCAGTGCTTTCAGAACGCGAGCGCGGTTGAGAGGGCACGGCTCCCCTTCACTGCGTTCAGGGTCGCGGGGCGGACGAAGGCGTCCGCCCCTACACAAACCTTACGCCCCGAGCGGCTTGGCTGCTGGCAGCGGGAGGCTTCCACCGCTATACTGGCTGTATATGTGTGGGGTTGGGGAACAAAGCGCGCAAAAAACGTTTTACCTCGAGACCTTCGGCTGCCAGATGAACGTCCATGACTCCGAAAAGGTCGTGGGGACGCTGGTGCAGGAAGGATATCGGCAGGTGGAGACGGTCGAGCAGGCCGATCTCATCCTCTACAACACATGTTCGATCCGCGATAAGGCGGAGCAGAAAGTCTTCCATCGGCTGGCGGATTTCAAGAAGCTGCAGGCGCAAGGGAAGAAATTCGGCGTGCTCGGCTGCGTGGCGCAGCAGGAAGGCGAGAAGATTTTTGAGCGCGCGCCGCATGTGTCGTTGGTGTGCGGTTCTGCGTCTTATCGAAACCTGCCCAGCATGCTGGTGCAACTGGAAGCAGGGAAGTCCCCTGCCGCGGCCACGACTCCGGTTCGCATCACGGGACTCGATGACCGCCAGACTGAGGAGTGTTTCGAGACGGAGTTCACCGCCCGGACTAATCCGCATCGCGGGTACATCACGATCATTGAAGGATGCGACAAGTTTTGCGCCTACTGCGTGGTGCCGTTTACGCGGGGAAGAGAACGCAGCCGGACATCGGAATCGGTGTTGGTCGAGGCGCGGCAGATGGCCGAGATGGGATATACGGAGATCCAACTGCTCGGGCAGAATGTGAATTCTTATCGCGATCCTACTGGAAAAAAGTCATTTGCGGAGTTGCTGGCTGCAGTGGGCGAGGTTTGCGGCATCAGGCGGGTGCGGTTCACCACTTCGCATCCCCGCGACTTTGGGCGTGACATTATCGAAGCCATCGACGCTGTTCCCACGCTTTGCGACCATGTGCATCTGCCCGTCCAGAGCGGCTCTACGCGTATTCTCGAGGCCATGCAGCGGTTGTACGCGCGCGACGAGTACATGGAGCGGATTGCCTGGATAAAGGCTGCGAAACGGGAAATCAGCATCACAACCGATGTCATCGTGGGCTTTCCGGGAGAGACGGAGTCTGATTTTTCTGAAACTCTGAATTTGCTCGACGAGGTGGGCTACGACGGCGTGTTCTCGTTCAAGTATTCGGCGCGGCCGAATACTCCGGCGTTGAATCTGGACGATGCTATCCCGGAGGAGGAGAAATCGCGCCGTCTGGAAGTTCTGATGGCGAAGCAGCGGGAGATTCAGATATCGCGCTACAAAAAATATGTCGGGCAGCGATGTGAAGTAATGGTTGAAGGTAAGAATCCGGCGCGCGGGCAGTGGATTGGCCGTACCTCGCAGAACAAAACGCTGAACTTCACGGCGGGAGGATCACAACAGCCCACGGTAGGAAGCTACGCGCCGGTGCTGGTTACCGCAAGTTTTCCCAATAGCCTGGTCGGCGAACTGGTAATGTAGTCGCAATCGGAGGTCACGATGGAAGTGGAGATGACAATTCGCGGTCTGATGATGGATCCAGTGAGCAATATGCCCATCGTGATCTTGAAGGATGTTGGGGGCGAGACCGTACTGCCGATCTGGGTCGGAGTTTACGAAGCAAATGCCATCGCGCTGGAGATGGAGAAGGTATCGACGCCGCGGCCGATGACCCACGACCTCATCAAAAACGTGCTGACGGGCTTGGAGACGCTGGTGCACAAGGTGGTGGTCACCGAATTGAAGGAAGACACGTTTTACGCGGTCATCTGGCTGGAGCGCAGCGGCGAAGTGATCAGCATCGATTCGCGCCCATCCGATGCGCTCGCGCTGGCGCTGCGAGTCGATTGCCCAATCTTCGTCGAAGAGACGGTACTGAAGACCTCAAAGTTGGCGGCCAATATGTCGGACCGGGTGACCAGCGATGAGCTTCGCAAATGGCTCGAGGGGCTGAACGACGAGGATCTGGGGAAGTACAAGATGTAGAGGGCGCCCCTCCGGAATCATCAAATTCTTCCACCTGGAAGTTAAGACGGTCAATGCCGGGTGCTCATCCCACTCGTTTTACATAATACCTGTTATCGGACATTGCATCGGGTTCCAAGCCATCCCAACCCTTATCCGATATGTCGAAGGAATCACACTTGCGCACATTACTTCGTTGGCGCGGTGTCCAGCCTCAGGAAGCGGGCGGCATTGTTGTACAGGATGTCGCGTTTTTGCTGAGGCGTCAGGTAGTCAGCGTTCTGGATGATGCTGATCGAGTACGCCATCAACTTGGGCCAGAGCAGTTGGTCAGTTCCGAACATGACGCGGTCTTCGAAACCGGCATCGACCAGACGCTCGATGTAGCGATTCACTTCCTTGATCGGATAACTCCAGATTAGGCCGGCGACGTCGACATAGACGTGAGAGTTTGCCTGCAGCAGCGTGAGCATGTTGTCGATCATGGGATAGCCGGCGTGCATCACTTGCACCCGCAGCCTCGGGTGGCGGGCCAGGAGTTCCTCCAACAACAGCGGATTCCCCATCGAGCCTCGAAATTTCGGCATGATCACGTTGGCGCGTCCGGAGCCGCCGGTTCCCATGTGGATCGCGACGGGGATGTCGAGTTCCTCGGCCAGGGCGAAGTACTGATCCACGGAGGGATCGCTTGGCGAGAGCCCCTCGTATTGCAGGCCGATTTCACCCATCACTTTGAAACCATCAGTGGTGAAGCTCCTGCGGAGTTCTTCCATAGGGACTCGCTGACCAGGTGTAAGTCCGTTGGAGAATGCTGTGCCCGGTATGACGCGGCTGGGAGCGGCGTCTTTCCATTTCTGAACGCTCTTGGGGTCACCGAAAACGACCGCGGTCACGTTGAGGCGCTCCATCTCGGCGAGCACGTCTTTCATATACTCACCCGGAGCCGACGGATACAGCGCGGGAGTGCATGGTTCCTTCACCCAGCCGAAAGGCTCTTCCTTCCCTTTTGGATCGGAGGCAGTGAATTTTGAGGTGTTCGGACACATAGGAGCCAGCCCGGGAAAAGATGCGTCCATGGCGTGCACGTGGACATCGAGTACCGGCGGAAGCTTGGCTACGTCGGCGTTCTGCGCGTTGCAGATTGCCGAAGCGAAGCCCAGGAGAACGATGAGGCGTATGAGGCTCTGCCGCGAGATGCGTGGGGAAAGCTGGGAGAGCATGAGGAATCTCCTTAAAGGTGAGGATTAAGTCGACGCCATGGTATATCAACGGCGGATTTCGACCTGTGATGGGGACGGCATGATGAGCGCTGCTCGCTCGTTAAGAAACGCTGCGAGCGTCTTCAGACAATCAGAGAGCCTCCTCCTTCGACGGTTCGTCGAGAAATTTGCGAGAACATGAAAGAACCCTAAGGTCAAAATCCCCACCCTGCCTCCTCGCAAAAGGCGCGAGACAAGGGTGGGGCACCCGGAGATGTTCATCGGCTCTGCGGCGATTGTTCATCCGGCGCAGAGGACAATCTTGGGGTGGAAGAGCGTGCCGGCGATTCGTGTGGCGATGGCGATGAGGTCACGCTGTCCGGAGAACACCTTGATCTGGCGAGCGCGGGAGAGTTCGGGCAGATTCACTGGGCGTCCGCTGCGGATGTGCGCTGTTGCCAATTCGTCGGCTGTCACCGACGGAAACGCCGGAAGCAGTTTGCGAGGATGGACGAAGAGGCTCTCCAGGGATTCTGAAATTCCGAAACTGCCGTCGAGGTTTGACGGTGCAGCAATCTCTTCCAGCGTATGGGCATCGGCCAGCGTGAATTCGGCGACGCTGGTGCGGCGGAGAGATTCCAGATGGGCGCCGCATCCGAGCGCCTGGCCCATGTCGTGAGCGATGGACCTCATGTAAGTGCCGGAGCCAACCCGGGCGCGGAATTGGGCGCGACCGGCATCGACGGACAGAATCTCGAACTCTTTGACCTCGACCTGCACCGGTTCAAGCCGAACCTCCTTTTGTTGGCGCGCGAGCTTATAGGCGGGAACTCCTTTGATTTTCTTGGCGGAGAAGGGGGGTGGAGTCTGCGGAATGCATCCGCGAAACTTGGCGGCTGCGGTTTCGACCTCTTCCCTGCTCAGTGCTGGGTTCACGAGTTCACTGGTGGGCTTGCCTTCAGCGTCGTACGTATCCGTAGAAAACCCGAAGCGGATGGTACCCTCATAGGTTTTTTCCGAACTGAGATAAAACTGCGCCAGGCGCGTGAAACTACCTATGACCAGCGGAAGGACGCCGGTTGCCATGGGGTCAAGAGTGCCCAGGTGTCCGACCGAACGCTGGCCAAGAATGCGTCGGGCACGGTGGACCACATCGTGTGACGTCAAACCGGCAGATTTGTCGATAATGAGTACGCCGTTCACGAGGATTTGGTAATTTTGTAATTGAGTAATTTGGTAATTGAACGCTGGACAGCATCCTCTTCCGGTGACCTCAACATCGAGGTCCTCAATTTCCCGATTACAAGATTACCAAGTTACTGAATCTCCGCCATGTTTCCGATCAAAGACGATCAGCCGCGCTACAGCACGCCCTATGTGAATACGTTTTTGATCGTGCTGAATATTCTGATCTATTTCTATCAATGGACTTTGGGACCTCGCGGGGGCGAAGCATTTGCCCAAATTTATGGGGAAGTGCCCGCGCATCTGGCGGCCTTTCTGGGGGGATCGCCACGCTATACGCTGCCCGACGTCATACTTCCCTTCTTCACCTCCATGTTCCTGCACGGCGGCTGGATGCATGTGCTGGGCAACATGTGGTTCCTGTACATCTTCGGCGACAACATTGAGGACTACCTCGGGCATTTCAAATATCTCATCTTTTACCTGCTCTCCGGATTGCTGGCGATGTCGACCCAGATAGCCATTTATCCGCATTCGAATATTCCGACCGTAGGAGCAAGCGGGGCGATTGCAGGCGTGCTGGGAGCGTATTTCCTTCTGTATCCGCGAGCGCGCGTCCTGACGTGGTTCTTTGTTTTTGTGCTCTATTTACCGGCCTGGATCGTGCTGGGTGAATGGTTCGTGCTTCAGTTCGCGGCGGGGACAGCTTCGTTGGCGTCCGCGCAACCGGGGCGCGATCTGGGCGGCGTAGCGGTTTGGGCGCACGTTGGTGGGTTTGTCGCAGGAATGGTGATGATCAAGCTGTTTCCGGAACGCGCACAGAGACATCCGTATGCATACCGGTAACTGTGGAGAACAGCCGCATCAGCCGCGCATCGGGATGGAAATAGCCTTACCGGCGGGTCCCAATAGCCCTCAACCTTTTGTCATTCCGAAACGGCGTTAGCCGTTGAGGAATCTGCTCTTCTGCCGGCAGCACTGCCGCTGTCGGCAAGTAGCAGATTCCTCGCTGCACTTCGGAATGACAAGGTCATGGGATCAAGTTCGATTACTTCTTGGGGCGTGATTCTGGCGGGACCAATCCGGCCAGGCGGTAGTAGACCACCAATTGTCCGTAGTGTTCGCCGCAGTGCTCGATGAATCCGTAGGCGTAGTCGAGGACGCGCACCTGCTGGTGTGCGAACGGGTCGACAATCGCGGCGTTCAGTCCTTTTTCTCCCTTGGATTGAATCGCAGCGGCGCCATCGGCGAAGGCTTTCTTGACGAAGGCAACTATGTCGGCCTTGGTCTTGTATTTATCGCGCTTCATGTCTTCTTCGGCGGGGGGCTGCTTACCCATCACCGGATTGATGAAGTAGTAGTTTGCCCCTGCAGCGTGCAGCAACTGCTCGGCAAAGCTGCGCTGGGCGGGAGTAGCTTTGAAGTCGTATTTGTCTTCGGGGAAATCCTCAGCCATAGCGATGAGCTTGCGTCCGATGTCGTTCCAGGAATCGACCACGACTTTCAATTCAGGATCGGCGGGTTTGACGGCCGCGTCTTTCTTGGGTGCGTCTTGAGCATGACTGGGGATCGCAAGGGCAATGGCAAACAGAGCAGCAGCTAGAAACGGAGATTTGCTCATAGATTTTTTCTCCACGGAGTGAGTTGCGGTGGACATTGTACTTGGACGGCAACACAGAAGAAAGGCGAGCACTCGGACGCGCGGTCCGCTTGCGCTGGACCATCGCAAGAAATCGTGGTCCGTTCCTCAGAAATAGAGCTGAGAAATGGACCACGATGAGCTGACGTTCTGCGGATTCGACTGCTACTCCGTTTTTGTGGCGAAGCTTTCCAGCCAGCCGAGCACTCGCTTCCAGCCATCTCCGTGAGCTTTGGCTTGGTCGAGACTGCCAGCGAATCCTTCCTGCGTAACTCGTACCAGCGTGCCCGTGCCTGATTTCCTCGGACCACTGGGGTGCAGAGCGTTCACGGTTAGCGGCTCAAGTTCCCAGCGGACGATCGTTTGCTGCTTGCCCGTGTAGCTACCAATCCAGGTGTGGACTAACTTGCGGGGAGGATCGACTTCCAGATATTCGCCTTCCACGTAGAATTCCGTGCCGTCGGCGCCTAGTCCATCGCTACGCCATTTACCTCCGGGGCGCAGGTCCATGGTGGATTTTGTGACGCGGTATAGGCCATCTTGTCCCCACCAGCGCGGGAGTTGGGTTGGATCGCTGATCGCCTGAAAAACGCGTGCCGGCGGCGCAGCGATGAAGATCTCAGCGACTACGGCGTTTTGATCCGGCGTAATTGTGGCAGTGGCCATGGTCTTTCTCTCCTTAGTTTTTCGTACGTCTCGTGCTCCCGCGCAAAGAAATATGGGCCGAGAAACCAGCACCAGGCGTGGCGGCCAGACGCTGCCACCTCAGCCGCCGGGACGGCGGCGCTACCCTTCTACAAATTTCTTCAACATCTCGACGACTCCGGGCCAGCCTCCCGTGTAGTCCTTGCGGGCGACGGGCAGATTACTGAGGCCGCTGTGCGTGACTCTTACATGCGTGCCGCTTCCCTTTTGCGTGAGTTCCCAACGCACGACGGTGCTGCTCTTGGGATCGTCATGCCAGTTTGCGATCCAGGTGTAAACGAGCAAGCGCGGCGGGTCGCATTCGAGAATTTTTCCCCGGCATTCGAACTCACTGATTCCGTTCACTACGATCGATCCTTTCTGGGTCGCGTACGAATAGTGTCCTCCGACGCGGGCGTCCATCTTCCAGAACTTCACCGGGCATTCGGGGCCGGTGAACCAGCGCTGGAGTTCATCGGCGTCAGTGAGAGCTTTAAACACGCGTTCCGCAGGCGCAGCGATCTGAATCTCGCTGACAATCGCGTCTTGACTGGGCGTAATGATCGTTGTGGGCATGAATATTCCTCCGGGCTATTTCTCGGAAAATGTCTTTTAGTTCCTGCAGCACACCGGACCATCCGCCCGCGTACTCTTTGCAGGCTGGCGAGCCGGTAAGATGCCGGGCGCTACGATTTGCGATGCAAGTCGAAGACTTCCTTGTGCTCTTTGCCGTGGTCAACGAACGTCCATTCTTCCGAGTGATGGCTGTCATCGATCATGGTCAGCACCATTTTCTGCATGTGCCCGGCGTCGGGACTTGCCAGATTGGTCGCGTCCACGTACGTGAAGGTAATCACTTTACCGTCGGGCGAGAGGCTGGCCTGCATGCGGGGTTGGTTCCCCGCGGCACAATAGTGCGTCAGCAGCAGGCGGTTCGGTCCGTCGAGATGGAACATGGAAATCATGTCCTCGTTCGGTACGAGGATTTCGCTCTGCACGGCCGATCCTCCGGCGGTGACTTTGAATGTGACCTGGAAGGCGTGCCCGTCGGGGCCTTTGCCTTCCCAGGTACCCGGCATGTTCTTGATTGCGTTGAATGCTTTTTGAGCGTCGGTCTGAGCATAGGCCGCGGCGGCCAGTGCCGCAAAGGCGATCAGGATGCGGGTTGAGGTACGAGTGCGGTTCGTCAGTTTCGTCATAGGAGTTTTCCTTTCTATGGACGGAAATATCCGTCGCGAATTCTCATTTGGGCTTGCGGGAGTCAACTTCCAGTTCCCGTGCGTACTCGGATTCCACAAAAGATTTCAGATTGTTCAGGCTCGCGGTCCAGAATTGGCGGTACTGCTCGATCCAGGAGTCGACGGCGCGCAGAGGTTCCGGATTGAGTTGATACACACGATGGCGGCCTTCCCTGTGCTCGCGCACCAGGTGAGCACGGCGCAGCAAACGCAAGTGCTTCGAGATGGCCGGGCGGGAAACCGGAAATGCGCTGGCGATCTGTCCCGCAGGCTGCGCGCCACGTCTCAGGAGATCGAGAACGGCGCGGCGGGTCGGATCGGCGAGAGCTTGAAAGGTGGCTTCGTTATGCCGGGCCGGCGAATATGTAACCGAACGGTGACGCATAATGCGTAACTGTACGGTTACGCGAATCGCGAGTCAAGAGATTTTTTCTGACTACGTAACGGTTCGTTAGCGCTTGCCGTCTGAGACCAAATCCAGGAATACCTGGTGGACGCGGGGATCGTCGCTGAGCTCGGGATGAAAAGTTGCAGCCATGGCTCTTCCCTGCCGGACAGCCACGGGATCACTGCCCTCGGTAGCGAGCACTTCGACTCCATGGCCAACGTGCACGATCTTGGGGGCACGGATGAAGACCATCTCGAGCGCGGAGTGATCAAGCGAGGAATTGGTGTCGCTCTTCAGCGCATGGTGAAGGTCGGTCACAAACTTCCCTTCCCGGATGGAACTGTCGATCTGGCGTCCGTAGGCGTTGCGGCGGATGCGGATATTGAGGGCACCGAGTCCAGCCTGCGGAGGGTTCTCGACTTCGGAGGCCAGCAGAATTGCGCCGGCGCACGTGCCGAACGTAGGCTTGGCCTTAACAAATTGCTTTAACTTTTCAAATCCGGCGTCGCCAAGGAGTTTGAGGAACGTGCCAGACTCTCCACCCGGGATGATCAGACCGTCGATCTGATCGAGTTGTTCGGGTTTTTTGACGAGCATAACTTCGGCGCCCAGCTCTTCGAGCCGGCGGCGGTGAGCGTCAAAATCGCCCTGCAGGGCTAGGACTCCGATGATCATTACGAGGTCGTTGGTCGTTCGTCGTTGGCCCTTCGCCACGACGACATCCACCATTGATTTTAGCGGATATTGCGGCGCAGGCTAGAGATGGCCATCCGCGTAGGCCAAACTTCAAGGGACACGATCATTTGGCCCACAACCGCACGACCCAGGGTGAACGATCGTGAGTGATCGGCAGGACGATGGTCAGCGCAATGCTGGGCTAGCGATTTCCAGAATGGGAAATTCAGAGGAGATATTTCGACTTGGGTGGCGCCGCGCTTTCAGCGCTGCGATGAGGTTGGGAGTGGTTGGCGGCTTCAGCCGCTGAGGTGCATCATGGCTGCTCCTCCTCGCGGAAACACCGGACACGGTTGTTATTTCATCACGGCTTCCACATTTCAAAAGCGACAACTGCTGCAGTCGGATCGAATGAGGCACCTCTTTCTCAATGTTCTCTTTCATTATCGGGAGCAACAGAAATATCTGCTGCATGATTTTGTGCTGATGCCGGACCACTTCCATCTGCTGATCACCCCCATTGCGACTTTGGAGAGAGCCATGCAGTTTATTAAAGGCGGATTCTCATTTCGTGCGAAGCGAGAACTCGGATTCGTGCATGAGATCTGGCAGCCCAGCTACTATGACCGGCGAGTGAGAGATGCGGAGGAGTTCTTCGCTTTCCGTGAATATACTCGGCAGAACCCGGTGAAGAAGGGACTGGTGCGGGTTGCTGAAGACTATCAGTATGGTTCCGCGTGGCCTGAGTATCAGTTGGATGCTGTTTTGGAAAAGGTCGCTGAGGTTGGCGCCTGAATGAAAGTTTCGCAAGGGTGAATGGGTTTGGGTGGCGCAGCGCTTAAGCGCTGCGATCTGGGTCTGGAAAAGAGTAGGGCTTCAGCCCCTGAGGTTTGGCGGAAAGGTGGAGTGCACCTCACCGGCTAAAGCCGTCTGAATGTGTGGGTGCGTGAATCGCAGCGCTGGAAGCGCTGCGCCACCCAATGGCCTCTTCTACCAGCCTCGGGTCTGCAGCATATGCGCTTCGTCTAAGCCGCTCACGGCGAGGCCTTTCATCGCGCCCTCCAGGTTTTCACTGACTTCAAGTAATACTTTAGGGTCTTGGTAATGGGTGGCGGCCTGAACGATGGCGCGAGCTCTCTTCTCGGCTTCGGCGGGATCGGCGAACGTCGTCGAATCCTTCATGAAGATACCTGAGCCCACGAAGACGGCTTCGGCTCCGAGTTGCATCACCAGACTTGCGTCCGCCGGCGTGGCGATTCCTCCCGCGCTGAAATTCGGGACGGGGAGCTTCCCTGCTTTCGCGACCATCTTGATCAGTTCGTAGGGGGCCTGGTGCTCTTTGGCCTTGGCGTAGAGTTCTTCCTCGCCTAGCACTGTGAGGATTTTCATCTCCTGCACGATCTGGCGGATGTGCTTGACGGCGTGGACCACGTCTCCGGTGCCGGCTTCGCCTTTGGTGCGGATCATGGCGGCGCCTTCGGCGATGCGGCGCAGGGCTTCTCCGAGATTGCGCGCGCCACAGACGAACGGCGTCTTGAAGGCGTGCTTGTCGACGTGATGAGCTTCGTCGGCGGGGGTAAGCACTTCGGATTCGTCGATGTAGTCGACGCCGAGTTCCTGCAGGATCTGGGCTTCGGCGAAGTGTCCGATGCGGCACTTGGCCATGACCGGGATCGACACGGCAGCCATAATCTCGCGAATCTTTTTGGGGCTCGCCATGCGGGCGACGCCGCCTTCGGCGCGGATCTGCGCGGGCACGCGCTCGAGGGCCATCACGGAGACGGCTCCCGCTTTTTCAGCGATGACGGCCTGCTCGGCGTTGGTGACGTCCATGATGACGCCGCCCTTGAGCATCTCGGCGAGGCCGGTCTTGAGGCGGAGAGAAGTGGTGTTGTTGCCGTTGTTCTGCGACATGTGAGGAACCCTGTGGATACCTTTTCGCAATCGCGAAGAATGAGCCGTCAGCTTTCAGCCCCTTCGCCTTTCGACTCAGGGCAGGCTAGAAGCAGCTCTCAGCTAACCCTAACTTTGATGATTCTGGGAGGGGTTTCGCCGCTGATTCATTCTAACGCCCGGAGAGGATTTGCGGAACCCCGATCCGGCTCACCACGGAGACACAGAGTCACCTAGAAAACAAAAGGAATAGTTTCCCTGTGTCTCCGTACCTCCGTGGTGATTATCGCTCCACGAACTTCCCAAACATCTTCTCGGGATCAATCGCGATGAAGACGCCACGGCTGCGGGCCAGAACTTCCCCGTTCTCATTCAGGATCTCGGCGGCGTTGATGTGCTGGCGGCCGTGGACGCTGACTTCCCTGCCCTCGACGTGCAGCGGTTTGTGCAGCGGGACGGGTTTCAGGTATTCAACCGTCATTTCTTTGGTGAGGGCGATAACGTGGTGGAGTTTGTTCACCTTGCCCATGGCATCGTCGAGGATCGTGGCGATGATGCCGCCGTGGCAGTGGCCGGGAGGTCCGGTATAGCGCTTTGAGAGGCGGAAGCGGCAGACGAAGGTCTGACGTTCTTCGTCGAGGATGAATTTCAGGCGCATGCCATCCGGATTGTCCTGTCCGCAGACGAAGCAATAGTTCTTCTGGAGTTTATGGTAGAGGGTTTCGTGTCCGTGGATCTTGCGGGGCATGGAACGTAATTCTAGCGCGGAAGAGCGTTCACCACAGAGGGCACAGAGGGACACAGAGACTAGGCGTGAAAGTTCTTGGCGATTCCTGTATACATATCGGTTTCTATCTGTCGGGTCGGCCCGCGGCAAATTGCACAGGTCCTTCGGCGCAACGAACGCGCCTCAGGATGACAATTCTTGATTTGGAGTCTTCCATGAAAACACTCGCCACCTTCGTCGTTGCTCTCGCTCTTACATCCTTGCTTTTTGCGCAATCCGCTCCTGAACAGAAGGCGTCCGACAAAGATGCTGACAAGAAACAGGCGGCAGCTTCGGCGTCGGGTGGCAAGAAAGATCAGAAGAAGAGTTCGAAAGAAGAGAAGAAGGAAGAGCCCAAGAAAGAAGAAGAGAAGAAGCCGGGAATGAATGCGGATACGTTCGCCGGGCTGAAGTTTCGCTCGATCGGGCCGGGCGTGGAATCGGGGCGGGTGATGTCGATTGCGGTGAATCCGAAAAAGATTTCGGAGTTCTATGTGGGTGTGGCGTCGGGTGGGGTGTGGAAGACCGTGAATGACGGCACGACATGGTCTCCGCTGTTCGACGGCGAGGGATCGTATTCGATCGGGTGGGCGGCGCTCGATCCGAACGATCCGTCGGTGGTGTGGGTGGGCGCGGGCGAATCGAATTCTCAGCGCAGCGTCGCGTATGGCGACGGCATTTACCGGTCGGATGATGGCGGGAAGAGTTGGAAGAATCTAGGGTTGAAGAAGTCCGAACACATCGGGCGGGTGGTGATCGACCCGCGGGATTCGAAGGTCGTGTATGTGGCGGCCGCGGGGCCGCTCTGGGGACCGGGCGGAGATCGCGGGCTCTACAAGACGACCGACGGCGGAAAGACATGGAAGGCAGTCCTGACGATCAGCGAAAACACCGGCGTGAATGACGTGTTGATGGACCCATCGAATCCCGACATCCTCTACGCATCGGCATATCAGCGGCGGCGGCATGTATTCACCTTCATCGATGGAGGCCCCGAAAGCGCGATTTACAAGTCAACCGATGCCGGCGCGACCTGGAACAAAGTCACATCGGGGCTGCCCTCGGTTGATATGGGACGCATCGGGCTGGCAATTTCGCCGGCCGATCCGAATGTGGTGTATGCCGCGGTGGAAGCGGCCGATGGCAAGGGCGGAATTTTCCGCTCGAGCGACAAGGGAGCGAACTGGGAGCGGCGGAACGAGTTCGATGCGGGGGCGATGTACTACGCGCGGATTGTGCCGGACCCGAAGAATGTCGACCGCATCTTCGTCATGAACGTCGAACTGCGTGAGTCGACCGATGGCGGCAAGACGTTGCACAAGATAAACGAGATCAACCATCACGGCGACAATCACGCCATGTGGATCGATCCGAATGACACCCGGCACTGGCTGCTCGGATCCGATGGTGGGATGTACGAAACATGGGACGATGCGAAATCGTGGCAGTTCAAGGCGAATCTTCCGACCATGCAGTTCTATGACGTCGCGGTCGACAATTCCCTGCCCTTTTACAACGTGTGCGGCGGCACGCAGGATTACTTCTCGTGGTGCGGGCCGACGCGGACGACGAACATTAGCGGCATCGTGAATAGCGATTGGTTCGTGACCACTGGCGGCGACGGATTCCGGTCTGCCGTCGATCCGGTGGACCCGAACACGATTTATTCGGAATCGCAATATGGTGTGTTGATTCGCTATGACAAGCCGACCGGGCAGGAATTGTTGTTGCAGCCGAAGGAAGGCAAGGGCGAGCCTCCGCTGCGCTGGAATTGGGATTCGCCGATTATTATCAGTCCGCACTCTCACACCAGGCTGTATTTTGCCGCGAACAAATTGTTTCGTAGCGATGATCGCGGAGACACGTGGAAGGCGATCTCCGGAGATTTGACGCGCCAGATCGATCGCAACAAACTGCCGGTCATGGGAAAGATTTGGGGGCCGGACGCGGTGGCGAAGAGTGCGTCGACTTCGTTCTATGGAAACATCGTTTCCCTCGCAGAATCCCCAAAGAGAGAGGGACTGATCTACGTTGGAACTGATGATGGATTGATCCAGGTCACCAGTGATGGTGGCGGAACGTGGACGAAGTACGACAAATTCCCTGGCGTGCCGGATATGACCTATGTGAGCCGGCTGGCGGCATCTTCGCATGACGTCAGCACTGTCTTCGCGGCGTTCGAGAATCACAAGAACGAGGACTTCAAGCCCTACCTGCTTAAGTCTGCCGACAGCGGGAAGACTTGGACTTCCATTGCTGGCGATCTGCCGGAGAACGGTCCGGTGCTGGCGTTTGCGGAAGATCTGGTGAACGCCAA
The DNA here is from genome assembly GCA_020073385.1 of Terriglobia bacterium. Taxonomy (GTDB): domain Bacteria; phylum Acidobacteriota; class Terriglobia; order Terriglobales; family Acidobacteriaceae; genus Sulfotelmatobacter. The sequence goes on from JAIQFH010000002.1 coordinate 209,597, forward strand.
TCTCCTTTTTGCGGGCACGGAGTTCGGCGCGTTCTTCACCACCGACGGCGGCGCGCACTGGGTGCGACTGAAGGGCGGCCTGCCGACGATTGCCGTGCGCGACATGCTGATTCATCCACGGGAAGGCGATCTGGTGATTGCGACGTTCGGCCGCGGCTTTTATGTGCTGGACGACATCACGCCTTTGCGGCAGATGAAGGCCGAGACGACTCAGCAGGCCGCGGCGCTGTATCCGGTGAAGGACGCATTGATGTATGTCGAGCGGCATCCGCTGGGCGGTCCGCATAAGGGATTCCAGGGGGATTCGTACTTCGCGGCGGACAATCCTCCGTATGGCGCGGTATTCACCGCGTATCTGAAAGAGAAGATCAAGACCAGAAAAGAGAAGCGGCAGGAGGCAGAGAAAGAGGCGGCGAAGAAGAACGAGACGGTGCCCTACCCGTCGAATGACGAACTGCGCGCCGAGGCGGAGGAGGCGAAGCCGGAAGTTTACTTCGTGGTTTACGACGAGAGCGGGGCGCCGATCCGGCGAGTGGAAGGCTCGGTCGAGGCGGGCTTCCACCGGATCGCATGGGATCTGCGCTATCCGGCGGCGAAGGTGGTCAAGCAGGAGGAGGATACCGCGGGATTTTTTCACGATGCGTCTGATCAGGGTCCGCTGGTGCTGGCGGGCAGCTACTCGGTACGAATGTTCGAGAAAATCGGAGGAACTGTCAGTGAAGTAGCCGGGCCGCAGTCTTTCAAAGTGACGACGGAACAGTCGTCTTCCATGACGCCCGCTGATCGCTCCGCGCAAGAAGAGTTCTTGCGCAAAGTGTCGCGGCTCTACCGCGCTGCTTACGGCGCAACCCGCACGGCGGAGGACGCAAAGGAGCGATTGAAGCAGATTCGTGAAGCCTTGCATGAAACTCCTGTGGCGGAGAAGCAGTTGGGAGCTGTGGCGGATTCGCTCGAGCAACGGGATCGTGAAATCCTGCGCGCTTTGCAGGGGGATATTGAGATCGCCAAGCGGAATGAGCCGATCGCTTCTTCGATCGGCGACCGCGTGGGTACGATCATCGAGGGAGAGAGATTCTCCATGGCGAAGCCGACGCAGTCGGATGTGGAGTCGTACGGGATTGCGGCGGCTGAGTTTGCGGATCAGTTGGCGAAATTGCGAACACTGGTCGACGTCGATCTGGCGAAGCTTGAAAAGGACATGGAGGCCGCCGGAGCGCCATGGACTCCGGGGCGGGTGCCGGAGTGGTCGGAGAAATAGATTTTTGCTCACGAAAACATTCACCACAGAGGGCACCGAGGAACACCGAGGAAAACCTATGTCACGTTGATTCATCTCTCTCGGGCGTACTTCTGAAGATTTTGTTCCTCAACTCGCTTGCATTCTGGGCGAGTGGCTGTGTTACACTCGCCGCCGACTGATGCTCGCGTTGTGGGACGCGACACAGCCGTGGGGAGAGATTCTTTTGTGTCGTCCTAAGGCTAGGGGGACTGGGGAATGGGCCTCGCGTTAATGGTTTTGATCTGGCTGATCACCTTGATCAGCACGTACTTTTTTGTCGCCAAAACCTGGTGGCTGCCGGTGGGCGCTTCCGCCGCTACGGGTTTCATTGACAGACAATTCACCATCACGTTCATCCTCATGGGGATTATTTTCCTGGCGGCGCAGCTCGGGCTGGGCTACATCGTTTGGCGATACCGACAAACGCCGACAGCTCCGCCCGTCTTGTATTCGCACGGGAACACCAGACTCGAAATCATCTGGACCGCTTTGACCGCCGTACTGTTCATCGGACTGAACCTGATGGGCAAGCCCGTCTGGGCAAGCGAACGGTTCGATCCGGCCGAGGCGGGAGCGGTGCAAGTGGAGGCCACTGGCATGCAATTTGCCTGGTACTTCCGCTATCCCGGGGCGGATGGCACCTACGCGAAGACGAAGGTGAGTTTGATGGATCCCTCGGCCGGAGGCGAAGCGGCCGTGGGACTGGACACGTCCGATCCGGCGTCGAAGGACGACGTGGTGACAGGCACTATGTATCTGCCAGTCAATCGCGAGGTCGATCTCAGCCTGCGTTCGGTGGATGTGATTCATGACCTCTTCGTGCCCTCCTTGCGTTTCAAGCAAGATGCGGTGCCGGGCTTAAACATCCACATGCATTTCAAGCCCACCGCGATCGGCGAATATGAGATTGCGTGCGCCGAACTGTGCGGGCTGGGGCACTACAAGATGCACGGTATGGTCCACGTCGTCAGCCAGGAGGATTTTGACAAGTGGCTGGCGGCACGGGAGGCTGAGAAACAGTAATGGCAACGGCAGCTACGGTCCACTCGCACGCTCCTCAGGGGTTTATTCGGAAATACATCTTCAGCCTCGATCACAAGGTTATTGGGATCCAGTATTTCTTCCTGGCGCTCACAGCGGTGTTCGTCGGAATGTTTCTGTCGCTGCTGATGCGCGTTCACATGATCTGGCCGACGGCGAATTGGCCGCTGGTGGGGGAGATCAAGCCGGAAACGTATCTGGCATTCCTGACCATGCACGGCACCATCATGGTGTTCTTCGTGCTGACCACGGCGCCACAAGGCGGTTTCGGCAACTACGTTCTTCCGATTCAGATAGGTGCCCCCGACATGGCGTTCCCCGTCTTGAACATGCTTTCGTTCTGGACGACGTTCGTAGGGTTCATCGTGCTTTTGTGCGCTTTCTTTGTGCCGGGCGGAGCGCCACTGCATGGGTGGACGGGATACCCGCCGCTGAGTGCAGTTCCGTCGGCGGGACCTGGGGAAGCGCTCGGCGCGGATCTGTGGATCACGGCGATCGCAATCTTCTGCGTGGCTTCGCTGATGGGCGCCTTGAACTTCATCACCACGACGCTCGACCTGCGCGCCAAGGGCATGACGCTGATGCGCATGCCGCTGACCGTGTGGTCCTGGTTCATTACGGCAATTCTTGGGCTGCTCGCGTTCGGCGTGCTGCTTTCCGCGGGAATTTTGCTGCTGATGGACCGCAATCTGGGAACCAGCTTTTATGTGCCGCTTATCGTGGTGAACGGTCAGGTTCTGGGACACAAAGGCGGTTCACCGCTCCTGTGGCAACACCTGTTCTGGTTCTTCGGGCATCCTGAAGTCTATATCGCGATCTTGCCCGGTATGGGTGTGGCCTCGCAAGTTCTGTCGACATTTTCGCGAAAACCAATCTTCGGCTATCGCGCCATGGTGTACGCCATGCTGTCCATCGGATTCTTCGGATTCATGGTCTGGGGCCATCACATGTTCATGAGCGGGATGAGCCCTTACTCGGCGCTTTCGTTTTCGATCTTGACCATGTGCATCGGCGTGCCGTCGGCGATCAAGACATTCAACTGGCTGGGCACGATGTGGAAGGGGCGCATTCGTTTCGACACGCCGATGCTGTATGCCATCGGCTTCGTTTCGTTGTTTGTGTCGGGCGGGCTGAGCGGGCCGTTCCTGGCGCAGCCAGTGCTCGACATACAACTGCACGACACCTATTTCGTGGTGGGACACTTCCACTTGATCATGGGTGTGGCTGCAATCTTCGGCATCTTCGCGGCGACGCACTACTGGTTCCCGAAGATGTTTGGCCGGATGATGAATGAGAGTTTGGGCAGAATCCACTTCTTCATCACGCTGGCCGGCACCTACGCCATCTTCATGCCGATGCACTACCTCGGCATGGCGGGACAGACGCGGCGCTATTCGCAATTCACGGAAGTCGCCTACCAACAGAAGCTGCTGCCGTTGCAGACGTTCATGACGTATGCGGCGTTCGTCACCATTGCGGTGCAGTTCCTCTTCGTGATCAATCTGTTCTGGAGCATGTTTAAAGGGCCGAAGGCCAGCGACAATCCTTGGGATGCGACGACGCTGGAGTGGACAACTGCCACTCCTCCGCCGCACGACAACTTCGGTGGGAAAACTCCGGTTGTGAACAATGGGCCGTATGAGTACGGAGTGCCGGGGGCGCCGAAGGACTTTGTGATGCAGACGGATCCGCCGACTGAGCCGACACATTGAGAATCAAAATCCCCACCTCTTTCGCAAAAGACGCGAAGGAAGGATGGGGCACCCGGTATTTGCAGGCGGATACAGATTCGGCAACCAGTTGGACGCAGTGGCGCACTAAGTAGTTATGGCGACGTATACCCCAAGCACTCCGATCGATGATATCGGCCACAAACCTCCTGCGCCTCCGGTTACGGGCGGAGGAGACGATGGACGCAGCGGCGATGTTCCGGATTATGGCGCACGGCTGCGGCGGGCCCGGCTGGGACTGATTTGCGGGATCGCGACGGTCGGGATGGTTTTCATCTCGCTGACCAGCGCGTATATCTTCCGCCGCGGGCTGCCGACATTTCAGGGCGAATCGAACAGCTATGTCCGCGACTGGGGCAGCGTGGATTTGCCTTGGGTGCTGCTGGGGATCAATACCGCGATCCTGCTGTTCAGCAGCATCACGATGGAACTGGCGCGACGGAAGGCGGCGCGGCAAGCGGCTCTGGCTCCGGTAAGTTCGATTCCCGGGATTTCGCTGGGCGATGAGCAGAACTTTCCCTGGCTGGGCGTCACGGTTGTGCTGGGCTTCGCCTTTCTGATTGGGCAATGGCTCGCATGGTCGGCGATGCACACGCGGGGATTCTTCGTATATACGAATCCGAGCAGTTCGTTTGCGTTTCTGCTGACGATTGCGCACGCGGTGCACCTTGGCGGAGGGATGATCGCCTTGATTTGGGCGGCCAGCGCTTCCCTGCTCCGCAAGCCGGTTGAGTCGCGTCGGATTGCAGTGGATATCACCGCCTGGTATTGGCACTTTATGGCGGCGTTGTGGATTTACATTTTCTTGCTTCTGGGGTTGGCTCGATAGATGCAAAGGCAATAAGCACTAAGGACAGGAAGGAATTCCTTAGTGTTACTGCGTGACCTTTGTGGTTGACGATTTTCCGGCAGGCAGAAAGGGGAACTGGGGAATGGCGGAAGCTACGATCGAGCATGATGCGGTCCAGCATGGAGTGCCCGGAGCCTACGAGGCGCCGCTGTTCGGGGCGTACTCCAAAAAAGTCGGGATGTGGCTCTTCCTGGCCTCGGACTCGCTGACGTTTGGCGCTCTGCTGTTCGCCTTCAGCTACAACCGGATCTACACCTATCCCTGGCCGACACCGTTTCACGCCGAGAGCATCGCGAATGCGACGATCATGACGGCGTGCCTGCTGTCGAGTTCTCTGACCATGGTGTTGGCTGTGTTTGCGGCGCAGCGCGGCGACCGTCCGTGGATGCGCAACTGGCTGCTGGCCACGATGATTTTCGGTACGGCGTTCATCGTGCTGCACGCCATGGAATGGAGCAAGCTGATCGGTGAGGGATTGACACTTTCAGGGTTCCAGACCATTCTCGGAGTCTCCAAGTCCGCGACTTCGGGAGAACTGGCGGATATCTCGAAAAATATCCCGCAATTTCCGCAGGCTTTTTTCGGGCTCACGGCGATGCACATGCTGCACGTGACGATCGGCGTGATCTACCTGGGCGTAATCGCGTTTCGCAAATGGTTTCTGCCGACGCTGGCGGTCATCTGGATTGCCGGCGCGTTCATGATTCCGTCCGGCAACGTATTTCACTATCCGGTACACGCACTTGGTATCGGACTGCTCGTCGCTGCGATCATCGTGCTTCTCAAGCCGAAGGACTACGATGCGCACGATGTTGAAGTCTGCGGGCTGTATTGGCACTTTGTCGATCTGGTGTGGATGTTCATCTTCCCGCTGGTTTATTTGATGTCGACGAAAGTTTCGTAAGAGCATTCACCACAGAGGGCACAGAGGTACACAGAGGATTCGGACTATGCACGATACGGCAACACATGACACTAAGGGGCAGTATTTCTGGGTATGGGCGGCGCTGCTGGTACTCACTGCCATTGAAGTCGTATTGGGATACAGGCAGGTGTTCTCTCCGGTACGGATGCTTGAGGTGCTGCTGCTGTTGTCGGTGATCAAGTCGGCCCTGATCATTGGCTACTTCATGCACTTGAAATTTGAGACGGCGCTGATGCGCTGGCTGCTGGTGCTTTCTGTGGTGACGTGTTTCGTCATCATGTATTTCTTCTTCTTCCCCGATGCGGACCGGATCCGGCAACTCGGAGTGCAGTAGGAGGCGCGTGGTGCGTAGGCCTTGGTTGGCGGCATTGCTTCTGGTGATGTTCTCGTGCGCTCCCGCGCTTGGGCAGGGGTGTGCGATGTGCAAGGCGAACGCCAAGGCTACTCCGAAGGAAGGTCAGCGGGCCATCAACCGGGCGATTGTCATCATGCTCGTCCCGCCGCTCGGGATCATGTCGCTCGGAATTGGATTCGCCTTTCGTTATGGCAGGCGCCGCGATCAGGAAAACGAGCGCATATCTGAGAAGCCCTAAAGCGCGCAGTCTCCAAATACTTTCGGCCCTGTCATTGCGCTTCGCGCAACCCCGAACGAGGCGTTCGGGGCTACATCTACTTCCTCATAGCTTCACCTTGCGCAGCCGTAGCGCGTTGGTGATGACCGACACCGAACTGAAGCTCATGGCTGCGGCTGCGAGGATCGGGCTCAGCAGCACTCCAAAGAACGGATAGAGGATTCCTGCGGCGATAGGTACGCCGATCGCGTTGTAGATGAAAGCGAAGAACAGGTTCTGGCGGATGTTGCGCATTGTAGCCTGGCTGAGCTTGCGGGCGCGAAGAATTCCCGTCAGGTCTCCCTTGACCAGCGTGATGCCGCCACTCTCCATGGCGACATCGGTGCCGGTGCCCATGGCGATCCCGACGTTGGCTTGAGCGAGCGCGGGTGCGTCGTTGATGCCGTCCCCGGCCATGGCGACGACTCTTCCCTGCTCCTGTAGTTTCTTGACGACTTCGGATTTTCGTTCGGGAAGGACTTCGGCTTCGAATTCATCGATGCCGAGTTTCTGAGCAATCGCTGCGGCGATGGGCTTGCTGTCTCCGGTGAGCATAACGATGCGAAGACGCTGATTCCTGAGATCACGCAGAGTATCGGCTGTGGACTGCTTGGGTTGATCCGCCACCCGGATGTTGCCCACGTATTTTCCATCCACGGCGACCGAGAGCCTTCCGTCATCAAAGCGCGGAGCCGTATTGATTCCTGGCGCTTGTAAAGCTCCAAGCTGAACCATCAGCGCGGGATTTCCCACGGCGATCTGGTGTCCATCGACGCTGCCGACGATGCCTTTTCCGGTGATGGACTGGACCTCGTGCGACTGGGAGAGCTTGAGCCCCTTCGCAACAGCCGCGTCTACGACAGCCTTTCCCAAAGGATGTTCGCTGGCACGCTCCAGGCTGGCAGCCAGGCGAAACAGTTCGGGATCCTTCTCCAAGGCGTCGGAAACGCCGACGAGCCTCGGCTTGCCTTCGGTGAGCGTGCCGGTTTTGTCGACGACCAGCGTGTCGACTTTCTCTAGCGTCTCGAGCGCTTCCGCATTCTTGATGAGCACGCCGGCGTGGGCTCCGCGACCGGTGCCTACCATGATAGCCATCGGAGTGGCGAGGCCGAGGGCACACGGGCAAGCGATGATCAAGACTGCGACGGCATTGACCAGGGCATTCGCGAGACGCGGCTGGGGGCCGAGAAGGAACCACACGAAGAATGTGATCACCGCAACAGCTACAACAGCCGGCACGAACCACGCCGCGACGCGGTCTGCTAGGCGTTGGATCGGAGCGCGGCTGCGCTGCGCTTGTCCCACCAACTGCACGATGCGCGCGAGCAAAGTCTCGGAGCCCACACGCTCGGCTCGCATGACGAATGAACCGGTCGAGTTGATCGTCGCGCCAATGACTTTGCTGTTCATCTCTTTTTCCACCGGGATCGATTCGCCGGTGATCATGGATTCATCCACCGAACTGCTGCCTTCGAGCACTGTGCCGTCGACAGGAATCTTCTCTCCCGGACGAACGCGAAGTTTGTCGCCCGGCTTTACCTGATCGAGCGGAATATCTTTCTCGGTTCCGTCCACCGCTACCAGGCGCGCAGTTTTGGGGCTTAGATCCAGCAGCGCTCGAATGGCGGCGCTGGTCTGGCTGCGGGCGCGGAGTTCCATCACCTGCCCGAGCAGCACAAGCGTCGTGATCGCGGCGGCAGCCTCGAAGTAGACGTCGGGATATCCGCTCATGCGTCGAAGCGACGCCGGGAAAATCTGGGGAGCGATGGTGGCGACTACGCTGTAAAGATATGCGACTCCGGTGCCCAGCCCGATCAGCGTGAACATGTTGGGACTGCGGTTGACCAGCGAAGTCCAGAAGCGTTGAAAGAATGGCAGGCCGCACCACAGCACGACGGGTGATGCGAGCACCAGTTCCAGCCATGGCAAGCGCGGGCCCTCGAGCACCTGCATGAATTCGTGCGGCCAGATCATGCTGCCCATCGCGATGGCGAGGAGGGGCATGGTCAAGATCGCACCAATCCAGAAGCGCAGTGACATGTCCCGCAGTTCGGGACTCTCTTCCGGCGCTGCTGTGACCGTGCGTGGTTCAAGCGCCATACCGCAGATCGGGCACGAACCCGGCTCAGAGCGGACGATTTCGGGGTGCATCGGGCAGGTGTATTCCGTGCGCGTCGAGGCGATGGGCACTTCGGGCTCTAAAGCCATGCCGCACGAGGGACACGCCACCGGCTTCGACTCGCGCACTTCGGGGCACATCGGGCAAACGTACGCCATGGGGGGAGGACTTGCTGGCTTCGGCATGGGCCGGTGCGCGACTCCGTGAGCGGCGGGCGCGGCTGCGGGCATCCCCAGCGAAACGAGACCGGATGAGGCGGGGCGGTTCAGGTATGGGCCAGGATTCGCAGAAAACTTTTCGAGGCAATGTCCACAGCAAAAGTAATACTTCTTACCCGCGTGCTCGTGAACGTACTTGGCCGTAACGGGATTGACGTTCATCCCGCAAACCGGGTCCTTCTCTAGCTGTGCCGTAGACACGGCGCTGTTCGCTGGATGGCTGCGATCGTGGCTCATCATCTTTGCCCAACAAGAATGGCTCTGTGCCGTTGGATTGGGAATGCTCTATATTGGATTCACCCGGCGCGCCAGGCCGGAATTCCAAATTCATCATACAGAAGGGCTTGAAGGTATGACCTACCTCGACGTGGTCTTCAGCTACGGTGCGTTGCCGGGAGAAAGCGAACTGCGCGCCATTGACAGCATGCGCGAGGTGTACGGCATCCGATCGGTGCGCTTCGATAACCAGCAGCGCACGGTGCGCGTGGAGTACGACGCGTCACGCATGAAGCAGGAGGCTGTGGCGAAGCTGTTGCGCAGTGCAGGGATCGACGTCAGGGAGCCGGTAGCGCTGGCCTGATTTGGAATGCAGAAGCAGAACGAAATCCAGATGGCCTTTTAAACTCGTGTTCCTAAGAAAACGAGGGTTGGGGGAGGGCCATCCGAGGCGCGAGATAAAGCAAGGGGTGCTCACAGAAAACCTCTGGCCGAAGTTATTCTCTGAAGCACCCCGTTGCGCGCCACTTCGTCTGTTCTTGATTAGTGCAAGAATCCCGCCATTCCTAAGTGATTGAAAATGAATGCCGATCGAGATCGGACCGTTGTAGGAATTGCTCTCACGCGGAAAGTTTTACTTCGCTGCCGGTGGGCAAAAAAGGCGCCATCCCGACGGTGACAAAGAAGGCTCGATTTTCCTTATCGCGGGAGTGCGAAAACTTCCAATCGTGCCCGCAGGGGTCGCGATTTCTGGAACAACATTCTTGCTATAATTCGGAAGGAATTTCACCCTCCATTTAGATCTGCGCCCTTAGCTCAGTTGGATAGAGCGTCTGGCTACGAACCAGAAGGTCGGGAGTTCGAATCTCTCAGGGCGCACCATCTTCCCCATTAAAATGAGCGTTCCAACCTCCCGGCTAGGCCCTGCCTGCGCTCGCGCAGTCGGTGGCGATCTCGACGAGCAGCAAACTGATCGCATCCAGAAAGCATTGTCCAAGGAAATTCAGCCTGCCGTGAGCGTCTGTGAGTTCTCGAACCCGGCGCGACGCTGGGCCGGCGAATACTGCCTGTTTCGCGAGGGTCAAGGACACGAATTCTTCCTGCGTTAATCCGAAGACGTCCAGCACGATCTCGACTTCGTCCGCGGGCAAGTTGAAGAACACTGACGAAGGGGCAGCTATAAATGGACGTGATGACTCAGCGAGAGTTGGTTGAAGGGTATTTTCGGGATCAGCCACGTTTAAATCCTTCTCCGGCATTCCTGATTCGCGCCATGCGCCGCGTGCGTCGACACTCGCACTAGCCGCGTAGCAAAAGATACTTCCCTTCCTCGCGACCATAGAGGTCCGCAATCACTCGCCTCAGTGATTTCAGTCACGCAGGGAGCAAAACAGTTGCGCTCCTGCGTTATAGCCTGCTGTTATCTGTTGTGACGGGCGCAAATCGCGCTACGAACAGAGATCGAGAGTTGGAATTCTTCACGGGCGCGCCCTTCAATTTCGGAATCGAAGAAATATCGATCCGGATTTCTTGACTACCATGGTTCGAGTCACATTCCGTTGAACCTCGGCTTCTGTTAATCTCCTTCCAGCCCTGGTTGTTCTGTAAAACCGTCGCCGGACGTCTCCGGTCATCGAGCTAGCGTGCCATGTCGAAGGACAATCAGCAGCAGGATGTCGCTGTATTGTTGTCAGCCAAGAATGGATTGGCATATCTCACCCCGAACGATTGGGCTCTGATCTCCGACAAGGCTGCGCGCATGCAGTTCAAGGCTGGGGAGCAGTTCGTACATCGCGGCAAAAGGACGCACGGCGTTTACCTGCTGGTCAAAGGGACTGCATCCGTGCAGATTGCCGGGCACGGCAAAGCGCGGGAGATTGGACCGGGGGAAGTTTGCGGAGAGATTTCATTTCTGGACGAGTTGCCCGCCACCGCGGATGTTTTGGCCATTGAGCCCGTTTGGGCTTACTATCTCGATCGTCCGACTTTGCAGTCGTTGTTCGAACTTTTCCCTCATTTGGGATCCCGTTTCTATCGCTCGCTGGCTTCCATTCTTTCGCGACGGCTGCGTGAGTTGATCGATCGACCAGTGACATCCAAGAAAGACCACTCGTAGCGGGCGACGACATCGCACACTTGTGCTAGCCTAGGAGTCCGGTCAGCCCGCGAATTTCTTACGGCGATGCTGAGGCTGGAGCCATCCGGCAAGAAGTCGGCGGAGGGCGCCGCGTCCTGGATGCTCAATCTCGAATGGCTGACGTTGTTAATCTGCGACTCGCGCTAGGTTCCGCCGCCCTTTTAGGGTTCCGGCACGGCCTGGACTACGACCACATCGCAGCCATCACCGATATCAGCAGCGTACAGGCCCGCCCCCGCGATGCCATGCGCTACGGCTTGCTCTATGTGGCTGGGCATGCCGCCACTGTAGCCGTGCTGGGGAGTGCGGCGGTGATATTCCGCATCTCGTTGCCTCCGGCCAGCGACCGCTGGGCGGAACGTCTGGTTGGCATCACTTTGCTGCTCCTGGGACTGTACGTTCTGGGGACGTTCTTCCGTCCCTGGGCACACAGTCATGCGCCTCGTACGCGGATCACAATCCTGGTGAACGGGGCGTTGTGGGTCTACTGGCGATTAAGCCGCTTATTCGGCGGCACGCGTGTGCAACCGCCTCAGGTTTTCAAAGACGGATACGGAACCACGTCCACTTTCGTGGTCGGAGCGGTTCACGGCCTGGGCGCGGAAACCCCCACCCAGATCCTGCTCTTTCTTATGGCCGCGAACCTGGGCGGAACGGGAGTAGGGCTGCTCGGGCTTCTGATGTTCATCATAGGCCTCGTGTTCATGAATACGTTGCTCTGCGCTTCTGCGGCCGGGATGTTTTCAGCGACTTTGGCCCGCCCATATGCCTTGCGGGCGCTGACGTTAGCCACCTCCGCCTATAGCATCATCGTCGGAGCCATCTTCCTGCTGGGTTCGGCGGATCGGCTGCCTTCCCTGACCGGTTAAACCGCGGCTGGCACCCGCCAACTACCGGTCTCCAAGTCGCAAGAAAGTTGATTCAGTGTGCAGCACTTTGCACTCAGGTGTTGGCTCGGGACATGGCATTATCGTCTATGTTATTGATACAAAATAGTTTACTGGATTGATGAATTTGGCAGTCCGTGTGCACGTTGGAGATGGGATAGTTTCGCTCTACCTATGTTTCAGACTTGCGGTGATGGGACCGCAAGAACAATAAAATAAAAGCGGTTGATGTGGGAGGAAGTACACATGAAGCGGATGATATTGCTGTTCTTGCTAGCTTTAGCGCTGCCGATGGCGGCGTTCGCAAATAACTCGGTGGACTTCACGAACGCGGGCGGCACGTTGAGCGGCAGCAGCGCGGGGTTGAGTCTGACCGGTTCCACGCTGATCGCGATGGGAACCGGCGGCGGGATTATTACCGGGAATCTGGGCACACTCGACTTCTCGACGGCCGGATTGACCGGTGGGAACCTGCAGACGGGCGCGACCTTTGCGGCCGGCGGAAGCTTCACCATTACCGGCAACGGCACGAACGGGATTTCAAACGGCGTGATCTTTACGGGCACGTTCTCCGGGCCGGTTACCTGGACTATGGTTACCCTCGCCAATGGCACCCACAACTACACGCTGAGCGGAGCCTTGACTGGGACATGGATGGGCGGTGGGACGGTGAACGGCGCAACCGTGCAACTGACCATTAACACGGGCAAGGGCTTCTTTAACGGATCCACGACCATCTCCAGCGGAGACACCAACATCGTGGTTCCTGAGCCTGGCTCTCTCACCCTGCTGGGTACCGGACTGGTCGGCCTGGCCGGCGTCATCCGGCGTAAGCTGAAAGCGTAAGCTAAACTAACTCCCATCGAAATCTAGCCCCGCCCTACTTGGGCGGGGTTTTTCCTTTCTGGAGCTTTTCCTGAGCTAGTTTTCCTTGATCGGCTACCCATTACCCCGGTAATCGAAGCCGGGGGATAACCGTTGACCGGCGTGCCACCGGCTTCTTACAGTGCCAACAGGGGGTGGTATGAAGGACATTCATGAGGTCCTGCGACAAAAGCAGGCAAAATACGCCCAACTTGGCAAACAGATTGAAATGCTCCAGCAAGCGGCGGAGAAACTCCGTGAAGTAGCACCGCTTCTTGCCGAGAGCGACGAAGAAGATAACGTAGTGCTAGCAGAAGTGGATGACGCCGGCTCTGCCGACGCACTCGCAGCGAAAGCGGGCGCCAGTGGCGGCGGTTCGACAGGGTCCAAAGCGGCGCGGCCCACAGCGCCTCGTTGGCCGTAAAGCTGAGGGCGAGAGCCCATCCCGATCGAAGCTATGAATCTTCAGGCATTACTGGTCTCGAGCGACGACTCCGCTGCGGACGTGCTGGGCAGAGTTCTGTCCGGCTTCGGCATCGCCACGGACCGGTCCAGCGATCCGGAAACTACTCTGGCGCGTATCCACCAGCAGAAGTTCGACGCCTTGGTCGTTGATTTCGATGATCAGAAGCTGGCGGAAGAGGTCCTGCTCCAGGCCAAGAAACTGGGAACGGGGCCGCTCAGCGTGGCGCTGGTGGCCGACACCGCAAAAGTACGCCATATCCTTAGCGGTGGCGCGCACTTCGTCCTCTACAAACCGATTTCCGAGGAAGCGGCGCGAGCTGGATTGCGCGCAGCTGCGGCACTGTTGACGCGCGAGCGGCGCAGGGCATTCCGAGTTCCAGTGCAGGCGGCGGTCGAAATCACGCTGCCTGACACCCGGAAAGTCGACGGCATTCTCCTGGATCTCTCTGAGACTGGAATGGATGTCCTCACCGCCGAAGCCCAAACCGTAGGTTCTTTGCTGGCTTTCCACTTCCAACTGCCCGATGGAGCGGTAGAAGTCGAGGGTCACGGGCAGGTGGTATGGGCCAACCCGAACGGTCAGACCGGCGTCCACTTCGTGGATGTGCCGGACATCGTAAAAGAAAAACTGAAGGCATGGCTCAAAGGTGCGGCGGTGGCCGCTGGCGCCGAGGATGATGAAATCGTTCCGCACTGCAAGCTGACCGATCTGAGTTTGGGTGGCTGCTATGTGCAGACAGACGCGCCTTTTCCCGAAAGCTCACTCGTCGATTTGTGCTTCAAGGCCAACGAGCTCGAAGTTCACACCGAAGGTATGGTTCGCGTGGCCCATCCCGGACAGGGCATGGGACTCGAGTTCCCTTCTCGCACGTCTGAACAGCGAGCGCAGGTAGCGACCCTGATCACTTTCCTGCGAAACAATTCCAATGCTTTGCCTGAGTTAAGCATCTCTCCGAAGGCTCTGGTCGCCGACCTCACACAATTTGAGGCTGTCGACAAAAGCGCTCAAGGTGCCGAGGACATGGAAGATCCATTGCTTGAACTCTTGCGTCGCGGGACTTCCCTGCAGCAGGAAGAGTTCCTCGGCGAACTCCAGCACCAGCGCAATCCCCAGGACGTTGCCACGGCGTAAATCGTCGTTGGTCGTCCGTTCGTTAGTCGTTTGCCAAGTCTCGCAGCAAACAAGGCACATCCTCCGCACGACGCATTCAAACCCACAATTCCGGACTCCTCCCAAACTAAAAAGCCTCTCGCGCAACTGAGTTCACTTTTGCCAACGGCTAACGAGAAACGACTAACGACCACCGAAAAGCCTCTCGTTGGAGGTCATTATTCAGCGGAGATTGGGCAGGAAAGCAAGGCTGGACTGGGCAGTGCGGTGAGAGCGCGTGTGGAAAGAGAGGCTTTAGGCGGTGGTTCCGAAGAATTGAAGAACCCGAACCCCGTCTCTGGCGCGGATCCCTCAAATTCTTCGTGGTCTGTTCCACCCTAATGCCAGTAAGCTAGCGTCTCCGCGTTGCGCGGTGGTTTCAGCAGTATTAAATCTGGGTTAAATTGGAGCAACCGAATTTTGGGTCACCGGTATTGAATCTCTGGCCTGGAAGAGGACACTCTGGGAAACTCGGGCTCGACGGTTGCGCGGAACTCGCCAGAAACTTGCAGCCTTTGGTGGAAGCCACTGCTGGCGATCGCTACGGCGGTCCTCACGGCCGAGATTCCATTCTTTTTCTTCGGCACTCCTTCCGGGCACGACGTTGAGTTTCATCTGTACTCATGGCTGGAAGTGCTGGCGCAATGGAAGCACGGAATTCTTTATCCACGTTGGGGAGCGCTCGCGCACTTCGCCTACGGAGAGCCGCGTTTTGTGTTCTATCCGCCTGCTTCGTGGACCCTGGGCGGAACAATCGGCAGGATCTTTCCCTGGACAATTGTGTCTCCGGTCTACATCTGGATCGTGCTGGTGCTGGCGGGGATTTCCATGTTCGTGCTGGCGCGCCGCTGGCTCAATCAGCGCGACGCAATCTTCGCCGCCGTGTTGTATGCCGTCAATCCTTATCATCTGGTGATCGTTTACTGGCGCAGTGCCTTCGCGGAACTGCTGGCCAGTTGTCTGGTTCCGCTGCTGGTCTTGCTCGTCTCGAAGGCGGTCAACGGCGACCGGCACGTCGTCGTGCCACTTGGATTGCTGCTCGCGGCGGCATGGCTGACGAACGCTCCGGCGGCGGTCATGATTCATTATTCTCTGGCGCTGTTGATAGTGTTCTTCGCATGGAAGAACAAATCGCCGAAGCTTCTGCTGATCGCTGCCGGCGCAGTCGCCCTGGGCGCGTGCCTCTCGGCTTTTTACCTGCTTCCGGCCATTTATGAGCAGAGGTGGATTGATATCGCGAATGCGGTCTCGGCAGGGTCGCGTCCGTCGGACAATTTCCTGTTCATTCACACCACAGATCCGGATCACGATGCCTTCAACCGAATTGTCTCGTGGCTTGCGGTTCTGGAAGTGGTGGTGATTCTGGCGGCAGCAATCGCGGGCAAACTGTGGCGAGACGCCAGACGCGAGGTGTGGAAAGCTTTGTCGGTGTGGGCCCTGGCCTGCTCTATCCTCATGCTTCCAATGTCTGCGTTGTTCTGGAAGGTCCTTCCCAAGCTGCAGTTCATGCAATTTCCCTGGCGCTGGCTGCTCTGCATGAGCATGATCTTCACCCTCTTCGTAACCGTCGGACTCCGGCGCTGGTGGCAGCGTGGCGCAGTATGCGCATTGTCGCTGGTGGTCATTCTGGTGGGTTGGCGATTCGTACAGGCTCCGTGGTGGGATACCGCCGCCGACCTGCGCGAGATGCAAGACAATATGGCCACGAGTGCCGGCTATGAAGGCACGGATGAATACACACCGATCGGAGCCGATCCGTCCGCGATCGATAAGGATGCGCGCAAGGTTACGGTCGTTGGTCCGGCACATGCCGCCATCGATGTGCTGCACTGGGACGCTGAATCGAAGGTGTTCACCGCGCAAATGTCTGCGTCCGATCTGGTCGCGCTGCGGCTCTTCCGCTATCCCGCATGGCGAGCGTTGGTCAATGGACGCGAGGTGGAGACGACGGCCCGCGAAGGCACAGGGCAGATGCTGGTCCCGGTCTCGGCAGGTATGAACCGGGTGGAACTCAGGTTCGGGCGAACGTGGGATCGCACCGCCGGAGGGTGGATATCCGTCGTCACAGCGGTTTCGACTCTAACACTTGTCCTTTTTTCGGCAAGACGGTCTCGGGCCTCTGCCCTCGGACCTCAAACTTCCCGGCTGAGGTCAGAGGTCTGAGGTCTAAGGTCCGCTATGCGGCGAGTTCTCATCGCTACATCTAATCCCGGCAAGCTGCGCGACTTCGCGGGAGCGGCGGCTGTGCACGGAATCGAGATTGACGGAATCCCAAACTTCTCTTCCCTGCCGCTCGTTGTCGAAGATGGACACACCTTCGAAGAGAACGCGCGCAAGAAAGCGGAGGAATACAGTCGCTACGTGCCCGGAGAGATTGTGGTGGCTGACGATTCTGGACTGGAAGTCGATGCATTGAACGGCGCTCCCGGCGTGCATTCAGCGCGCTACGCCGCCGATGAACCGCATCTGGCCGACGCGAATACCGATGACGAAGCGAACAACGCCCGCGTGCTGCGGGAATTGAAGAGCATTCCTCCGGCGAAGCGGACGGGCCGGTTTGTCTGCGTGCTTGCCGCCGCCCGCAACGGCAAGACTCTCGCGACATTTCGCGGTGTCGCCGAAGGCGTCATTCTCGACGCGCCCCGCGGGACGAACGGCTTTGGCTACGATCCCCTCTTCTACTTTCCCCAAATCCGGAAGACGTTTGCGGAGCTCTCCGCCGAGGAAAAATCGAAATACAGCCATCGCGGAGCCGCGTTTCGCCAATTTCTTGACTGGTGTGAGAAGCGAATTTCCGAAAACGCAATCTAAAGAGCCTGTGACCATCCCAGCGCCTGCAGGACTGATTTTCGACATGGACGGAGTCCTGGTCGACTCCGAACCCTTGCATAAGAAAGCGAAAGAACTCGCCTTCGCCGAGGTCGGAATCATCGTCCCCGATTCTGTTTACGACAGCTACAAGGGACAACCGGACGCGACGATGCTCCCGGAGATCCTGACTGCTCGAGGATTCCACAAGGAAAGAATCGAGGAATTGTTGCGGCGCAAGAGGCAAATCTATGAAGGGATCGAGCATGGTCTGCAGACCGTCGACGGCGCCGCCGACTTCGTGACGTGGGCCGCATCCCGCTACAAGATTGCTCTGGCCACCTCCGCCACGGCTCGAAATCGCGAAGCAACACTCAGACTTCTCGAAATCGGCCATCTGTTTCACGCCGTAGTGGACGCGAGTGGCCATCAGCGGCCGAAGCCCGATCCGGAGGTGTTCTTGATCGCTCTGGAGCAACTAAGTCTGAAAGCTGCGGATTGCTGGATCATCGAAGATTCGGTGAACGGGCTGCGAGCGGCAAAAGCTGCTGGCTGCTTCTCTGCGGCGATCACAACCACTTTCGACACAAACACCCTTGTGACCGCCGGCGCAGACATCGTGGTGGATTCGTTCTCAGAACTACGTGCACTTCTGGAGAGCTTGTAGTCGAGCTTCGCTCGACGGACAGCCGATGGCGGCTGTCCCCACATTCAGTTGATCGATTCAATTCTTTGCTTTGTTCCGGCAATCACTGACCACTGGTCCCGGTTCCTTGACTTCCCTTCTCCGCACACAAGATAATCAAAGGTTATTTTGTCATCATTGGGGTTCATAAGGAGCTTCTGTGGCGTCAGCCAGTTCTTCTGCTCCCGTTTTAGAGCACGGTGTCGCTCCGTTGCGTGCTGGTCAGGGGATATCGTTTGTGCTTCGCAGGCTGCATTCCCTCACCGGCATCATTCCGGTGGGCGCGTTTCTCTTCGAACACATTCTGATCTCGAATTCGACTGCCATCGGACAAAACGGGCCTTCCGCTTACGCCCGCCAGGTCAGCTTTCTGGCGAATCTGCCGCTGGTGTTCTTCCTGGAATTGTTTGGGATCTGGATTCCGATCGCTTATCACGCGCTCTACGGCTTTTACATCTGGTATCGCGGAGAAGGCAACACCGTTTCATATCCTTGGACGGGCAACTGGATGTACACACTGCAGCGTTGGACAGGTGCCATCGCGTTCATCTACATCGTGTGGCATACGTACACCATGCGCTTCACGGGCATCGATTTGCATGACCACCCGCTAGCCTCCTTCGGCAAGGTGCAGGGAGAGGTCATACACACGCCGCTGTTTTTGTTCTACGTTGTCGGTCTCGTGGCCGCTTCCTGGCACTTCGCTTACGGCATCTGGCTGTTCTCGGCGAAATGGGGAATTGTTTCCGGCGATAAGGCGCAGAAGCGGTTGCTTCGAGCGTGCCTGGTGTTTTTCCTTCTGCTCTGCGGGGTGGGTTTGGCGAGTTTGTACTCGTTCCGCTCGCGGCCTATCGCAGACGACGATCAGAACCGTGCCATGATTCAGTCCCACGAAAAGCCAGGCGGCCAGGCGACCGACAGAAAGGGGGCACAATAATATGGCGGCTCCCAAGATCATTGTCGTGGGCGGCGGACTCGCAGGGCTAGCGGCGGTCATCAAGATCGCCGAGATGGGCGGCGAGTGCGACCTGTTTTCGATCGTTCCGGTGAAACGCTCGCATTCGGTGTGCGCCCAGGGCGGTATCAATGCAGCGAAGAATCTCAAGGGCGAGGGCGATTCCACCTGGAAGCACTTTGACGACACGGTGTATGGCGGCGACTTCCTCGGCAATCAGCCTCCGATTAAGGACATGTGCGAGGCCGCGCCCGGGATCATCGACTTGCTTGACCGCATGGGCGTGCCCTTCAACCGCACTCCCGAAGGACTCCTCGATTTCCGCCGTTTTGGCGGAACGTTGTACAACCGCACGGCTTTTGCCGGGGCGACCACTGGCCAGCAGTTGCTGTATGCGCTCGATGAGCAGGTGCGCCGCTATGAGTCCGAGGGTAAGGTAAAAAAGTACGAGCACTGGGAGTTCCTCTCGGCGGTTCTCGACGGGCAGAAAGTCTGCCGCGGCATCTGCGCGATGGACCTGCGGTCTATGGAGGTACGCACTTTCCCTGCCGACGCGATCATCATCGCAACCGGCGGGATTGGCGCGATCTTCGGCAAATCGACCAACTCCGTGGTCTGCACCGGCTCCGCGCAGTCGGCTCTCTATCAGCAAGGCTGCTATTACGCGAACGGTGAGTTCATACAGGTTCACCCGACATCGATTCCGGGCGAAGACAAGCTGCGGCTCATGTCGGAATCAGCCCGAGGGGAGGGTGGGCGCGTGTGGGTCCCGAAGACTCCGGGCGACAACCGCGATCCCAAATCGATTCCCCAGAGCGAGCGCTGGTACTTCCTCGAAGAATGGTATCCGAAGTACGGAAATCTCGTGCCGCGCGATGTGGCCACGCGGGCAATTTTCAAAGTCGTTTACGAGCATAACCTCGGCATCGACGGCAAGCCCATGGTGTATCTCGACCTGACGCACATCGATCGCAAGATTCTCGACCGCAAGCTGGAAGGCATTCTCGAAATCTACGAAAAGTTTGTGGGAGACGATCCACGCGACACGCCGATGAAGATTTTCCCCGGCATGCACTACACCATGGGCGGGATGTGGATCGACTACAAACAGGCAACGAACATCCCTGGAATTTTCGCGGCGGGCGAGTGTGAGTACCAGTATCACGGTGCGAACCGCCTGGGCGCGAATTCACTCGTCTCCTGCATCTATGGCGGAGGCATTGCCGGACCAAACGCGGTGATCTACGCGCGCGGGCTGCAGGCGTCATCCGACGGCAACGGGCATTTTGCCGCCGAGCAGAAGAAGCAGGAAGAAAACAATGCCCTCCTGATGAAAAACGAGGGCACGGAAAACCCAGTGAAGTTGTGGCGCGAACTGGGTGAGCTGATGACCAAGGACTGCACGGTGATCCGCTATAACAAGAACCTGCAGCAGACCGACGGCAAGCTGGTCGAGATGCTGGAGCGCTATCGCAAGATCAACCTGAGCGACCGGACGCTGTGGGCGAATACGACGGTGGTGTTCGCGCGGCAACTCTACAACATGCTTCAACTGGCGCGTGTGATCGCACAGGGCGCGCGCATGCGAGATGAGTCTCGCGGCGCGCACTACAAACCGGATTTCCCTGAGCGCGATGACAAGAACTGGATGAAGACAACCAAGGCGTACTTCGCCCCAGATGCGGATGAGCCGAAGTTCGAGTTCGAGCCGGTGGATGCGAGTTTAATTCCGCCGAGACCGAGGAAGTATTGAGCACGCCGACTTCATCTCGCGGCGGTCGTTGGGGGCTGATCGGAACGGTGGCCTTTGTCGCCCTCTTTGTTTGGCTGCGCTGGTATAGCAGTTTCTGGCAGAATCGCTGGATCGGCTTTATTCTTGGAGTCCTTTTCGTTTCGTCGGCGGCTTTCAAGCGGCGCGGCTTGCGTCAGTACCTTGAGATTGCGCATGACAATGACCTCCCTAAACGAGTTACTGTTCTGACCGCAATCGTATTCACATGGATGGCCGTAAGCGCTCTGAAGAGCTTCTTCACGGGACCCCCCTTTTTCTTCTCCTCTGGCGTTCGGGCTGCAAGCGACAATGCGTTCTTTGGCGTGGTGCTGTGCGTTAACGCAGTTCAATGGCTGTTCGCGTCTTGGGCCATTCTGAGAAAAATTCCTGACCAAAGCTCACGAAATCCAGTGGTACACGCAAATCATGGCTGATAAAACCGTCATCTTAAAAATCAAGCGTCAACTCACTCCCAACGGCAAATCCTACTGGGAAGAGTTCTCCGTTCCTTACCGGCCGAACATGAACGTGATCTCGGCGCTTATGGACATCGCCGCCGATCCCGTTACGCGCGACGGCAAGGCGACCACGCCCATCACCTACGACTCGAATTGTCTCGAAGAAGTCTGCGGGTCGTGCGCCATGCTGATCAACGGCAAGGCGCGGATGGCGTGCTCGGCGCTGATTGACCAGCTCGAGCAGCCGATCCGGCTTGAGCCCTTTTCAAAGTTCCCCGTCGTCCGCGATCTGGCGACCGACCGCAGCGTGATCTTCGAGAATCTCAAAGCCGTGAAGGCGTGGGTGCCGATCGACGGCACCTACGATCTCGGTGCCGGCCCGCGCATGACCGCCGAGGACCAGGAAGCGGCCTATCCACTCTCGCGCTGCATTTCCTGCTGCTGCTGCATGGAGGCTTGCCCGCAGTTTAACGAAGATACTGGATTTGTCGGAGCCGCTACCATCTCGCAAGTCCGGCTGTTCAACACGCATCCCACGGGCAAGGCGCTCCAGCGCGAGCGTTTGGCAGCTTTGATGGGCGATGGCGGCATCCAGGAATGCGGCTATGCCCAGAACTGCGTCGAGGTTTGTCCCAAGGACATCCCGCTGACCAAGTCCATTTCCGAGGTTGGCGGCCAGGTCATGAAACAGGCGTTGGGTGACATGTTGCGGCGCTAAGGATACTATTCTGTGACCTTCGACACATCATATGAGAATTGATCTGAGCCAACTGACTGAAGCTGAACTCGTCGATCTTAACCGCCGAATTGTCGAACGTTTGCGGATGATTCGGCAGGTGCACGCGCACGTGAAAATGCTGGAGTTCACGATCGGGCAACGTGTTTGCTTTCAGACGGACGTGCGCAAGGTCGAAGGCGTGCTCGTGCGCTATAACAAAAAGTCAGTGACCGTCGTTACCGATGACGGAGAGCGCTGGAACGTGGCCCCCGGTCTTCTGCAAAGAGGTACAGCCGCAGATTCGGCCCGGGCAAGCGGCAACGTCGTTCACATGCGGAAGGCGTAAGCCTGAGTAGCTGGGGTGACATGTTGCGGCGCTAAATTTTGTCACTCAATTGCAGCCGGGGCGCGGGAGCCTTGATCCAAATCGCGCCAAGTCGTAGCAGTGAGCCCACATAGAAAAGCGCAGAGATACTCATCATTGGCCCTTCACCTGCCGATAGACTCTGTGGATCTCTGCTTTGGGTCGCCCAGTAACCGGCAGTAATGAAATGAGGTAACTAGCCTCGCTGAGGTACCCAAGTAACGGTCCGCAGGTCGGACCGGGTTGGTAGGCTTGACAGCATGGCTTAAAATAGCCGCACTCGCGGACAGAGTCGAAAGACTCCAGTCCCTAACGGAAGCCACTTCGTGAGACGAGTCTTTGGAATTCAATTCGCGGCTGTCGTTCTTCTCGCGCTCGTATGTGGCGGGATGTCAGGCACCGCCTTTGCGGTACGCCGTGCGACGCCGCAGCACACGCATCATCGACTCCGCTGGCTGCGCTGGCATCCGATGTTCCGGCCTTCGCACGAATCACTCCTGATTCAAAACGCTGAAATCGACCGGCTTGAACTGCCGCGCATTCAGGACGAGACTGAACTCGAAGCCCTGAAGGCCGATGGCTCGTTGGTGCCGATCATTCCCAGCGAGACTTTGCGCATTGAACACTCGCTGGATCCATCGCGGCGTTATTGTCGTCCGTGGACGCTCAACTTCGTCAACGATCTCAGCCAGGCTTACTACCATCGCTTCCACGAACAGATTCAGGTGAACTCCGCGGTTCGCACAGTGAAAGTGCAAAAGAAACTTCGGCGGCACAATCGCAATGCTGCTCCGGCTGAGGGCGATACTGCTTCCTCTCATCTGGCGGGTGTGACGGTTGACCTGCAACGCCGTGGCCTGAGCAAGGAGCAAGTGCGTTGGATGGAGCACTACCTCTTCTACATGAAGTCGCTCGGCCTGGTGGAGCCTGAAGAAGAGCGGCGCCACTGGTGCTTCCACATCATGGTGGGCGGACGCTACGACGAGTGGCGCGAGACTCAGACCATCATTCCCATCGATCGCCCCGATCAGGATAAGCCGCAAACCCCGGCCCCCACGCAAACCGAAGTCGCGCTCGGTGGCGGAACCAAATAGCTCCGGATTCAGCTTTCCTTCGCTAGCCTGCCTTGCAGACGTTCCTTTACGATTCCACTCATGATCATTGTTATGGCCGGTCTGCCCGGCACCGGTAAGTCGACCCTTGCGCGCGAATTGGCCCGGCGGACCGCAGGCCGAGTCTTGAGCAAAGACGAATTCCGTCACGCGCTCTTCGCCCCCGAAGAAATCGAATACTCCACTCGACAGGATGATTTTTGCCTGGAGTTGATGCTGCAGACCGCGGGCTACCTTCTGGGGCGGGATCCAGCACGGATGATCTTGCTTGACGGCCGCTCGTTTTCACGCCGCTACCAGATCACGAATGTGGTCACTGCAGCCACTTCTCTGCATCAGCCATGGCGCATTCTCGAATGTGTTTGCTCCGATGAATCCGTCCGCCAGCGCCTCGAGGCCGACGCCCATCGAGGTGAACATCCTGCCGAAAACCGCGACTATGCCCTTTACTCGGAAGTAAAGGCGCGGTTCGAGGAGATTCTCCATCCCAAGGCGATGATCAATACCGATGAGTCTCTCGATATCTGCGCTGAGGTCGCGATGGCCGCACTGACAAACCCGGATTGAGGTCTTTCCTTCGTGTACTTTAGTGTCCTTGATGGTTGATGCTTTTTGTCAGCCACGTAGAGAGCCTATACAATCAAAATCCTCTTCAACCCATGACAACAATGACAAAGCTATTCTTCGCGATCATTCTGATCGGCCCATTAGCCACCGCCCAAAATGCTCCAAAGCCCTCCGACACGATCGTCAGCCCTCGTGCTCAAAAGATTCACGATTCGGCCCTCATCATCGACACCCACGCTGACACGCCGCAGCGCTTTCTCGACGAGGGCTTCGACATCGGCTCAACCGATCCTAACGATATCGGCCACATCAGCCTCGATAAGGCGCGGCGCGGGAACCTGGGCGCGGAGTTTTTCTCGATATGGGTTGAGCCGGAAACGAATCAGGGACATTTCGCACGCCACACCTTCGACCTGATCGATTCCGTGTACGAACAAGCAGCCCACCATCCGGATCGCATGATGATGGCCTTCTCGACCGCCGATATCGATCGCGCCCACCGCGAGCACAAACTCGCAGCGTTGATGGGGATCGAGGGTGGCCACTCAATCGAGGCCGACATCCATCTCCTTCGCGACTACTACCGCCTCGGTGTCCGCTACATGACGCTCTCCTGGTCGAACACGAATGAGTGGGCCGACTCCTCCGGCGACATCAACAATCCCAAGGTTCAGCATCACAACGGGCTTACTGACTTCGGCAAACAAGTCGTACTGGAAATGAACCGGCTGGGCATGATGGTCGACATCTCGCACGTGGCCGACAAAACATTCTGGGATGCGATCGCCACGACCAAAGCGCCGGTGATCGCCTCGCACTCCTCAGCGCGCGCTCTGGTGGACGCTCCACGCAACATGACCGACGACATGCTGAAGGCCGTAGCGAAGAACGGCGGCGTGGTGCAGGTGAATTTCTTCAACGGCTTTATCGACGATAACTTCCGCAAGGCTGAGGAAGCCCAGCGTCCCGACCAGGAAGCTGCCAGGCAGAAACACCTCGCGCAAATGAAGAGCGAAGGTAAAGAGGTCAACTACATCGAACTGGACCGCATCGAGCGCCAGTGGACCGCGAAGATTCCACGTCCTCCGCTTAAGTCGCTGATCGACCATATCGATCATATCGCCAAGGTGGCGGGAGTGGATCACGTTGGGCTGGGCTCCGATTTCGACGGAGTCAGCGGGGCAACGCCGCAAGGCATCGACTCGGCAGCCGACCTGCCCAAGATCACGCAGGCGCTGCTCGACCGAGGGTATAGCGCGGAAGACATTCACAAAATTCTCGGTGGCAACCTGATGCGCGTCTTTCGCGAGGTCGAACACGTAAGTCACGAGTTGCAGCAAGGTTCGCAATAGACACGCTTGTCATCCTGAGGCGCGTTCTTTGCGCCGAAGGACCTATGCATTTTGTCCGGCAATCAGCAAAACTGCATCGCTCCTTCGCGGCAAAAAGCCGCCGCTCAGGATGACAAACGCCAGTCCAGCCCAACTCTGCCGTCACTGTCGTACAATGCAACGTTGCGAATCATTCAACAATCCACGCTTCGTTTCCAAGGAGCATCCATGCATAAAGCACTCGCAATTCTCGGAATGATGGTGATATCCGCATCCATGTCATTCAGCCAGGCGGCCGCTAGCAAGCCCGCCGCTCCTGCTAAGCCCAGCACAGCGGCCAAACCGGTGGCGACCGAAGCAACAGCGACCAAGCCCACTGCCATCATCGACACGGCGGCGGGCAAGATGACCTGCACGCTTTTTCCTGATAAAGCCCCGATCGGCGTCGCCAACTTTATTGGGCTTGCGACCGGATCCAAGGATTGGAAGAGCCCGGTGAGCGGCGCTACGAAACCCGGCGTGCCTCTCTACGACGGCACGATTTTTCATCGGGTAATTCCGCAATTCATGATTCAGGGCGGAGATCCGGCCGGCACTGGTTCCGGTGCCGATCCGGTTGCCCCCTTCAAGAATGAAGTTTCGCCTGATTTGAAATTTGACCAACCCGGGCGCCTGGCCTATGCGAATGCCGGGCCCAACACCAACACTTCGCAATTTTTCATCACGGAAGTGGCGCTCACCGGGCAGCAGGGCGACATGCTCAACGGCAAGTACACGATCTTCGGACAGTGCGACGAAGCAACCGTCGCCTTGGTGAAGCAGATCGCCAGAATGAGTACGGATACGAATGATCGGCCATACCGGCCGGTCAAGATCAATCACATCACGATCCTGAAGGCGGGGGCGACAGCCAGACCGGCAACCCCGGCAAAGAAGCCGACTGCTGCCACAACCCCGAAGGCTGCTACGACACCGAAATAGTATCTGCGGCGCCGCTCGCCTCGCTTTGCGGGACAGCCGAGCCGACTGTCTCTCCACAAGCTTGCTCAGCAACGACTGAAGACCAACGACTAACGACCGATTTTGAAAGGATCCTATGACTCGTCAACCGGGAATGTACGCTACGTTTGAAACCACCGAAGGCACCATCGTCTGCCGGCTGTTCGACAAGGACGCGCCCAAGACCGTCGCGAATTTCGTCGAACTCGCCGAGGGCAAACGCGAATGGAAGCATCCCGCGACCGGAAAGAAATCGAAGGACCATCTCTACGACGGCACCATCTTCCATCGCGTGATCCCGGACTTCATGCTTCAGGGCGGAGATCCGCAGGGCACCGGCACCGGCGGTCCGGGATATCAATTCGAAGACGAGACTAAAGGCTCACCGCACAAGTTCGACAAGCCCGGCAAACTGGCCATGGCCAACGCCGGCCCGAATACCAATGGTTCACAGTTCTTCATCACGGTGGTTCCGACAGACTGGCTCACAGGCAAGCACACCATCTTCGGCGAGGTCATCGAGGGCCAGGATGTAGTCAACAAAATCACCAAGGTGCCACGTGGCCGCAACGATCGTCCGAACAAGGATGTCGTGCTGAAGAAGGTGACGGTGGAAAAGGCGTAGTCTGCCACAACAACGTTTACAGATTCGGCAGAACCGAGATCCCCTTCGCACCGATGAGGTTTCGATCGGCAGTGACCAGGGTAAAGTTGAATGCCTTGGCGGATGCTGCAAGGAATAGATCGGCCGGGTCTGAGTGCGGCAAAGTGACTGCCGTAAGGGTTCGTGCGACCTCAAATGTCAGAGGAGCTTCGCTCACAGGTAATGCAGCCAGTGCGCCAGTTAGCCAGCTGTCAAAATCACCGGCAATGTTGATGCGTCCCTTGCGAATGAGCAAGAGCGCCTCCCAAATGCTCACGGGCGACAGCCAAAGCTGATTGGCTCGGTTATCCAATTCCTTGCTTATGCGCCGGGACAACCTGTGAGGATCACCGATGCTCCACAGCCAGATGTGAGTATCCAAGAGGAGGTTCATTCCCGCCAAGCGTCCCAATCTTCAAAGCTACCGGTAGGACCAACGATGTCCCCGACAATCTTCATCGTCCCCGCCATGCCCCCTAGGTGCCTTCCCTTGCCTTTTTCCGGCGACGGCGGGACCACTTCGGCGACCGGCTTCCCAAATCGCGTAACGCGGATCGGCCGTCGCGTTTTGCGCACTTCCTCGAGGATACCGAGGCATTTGGCTTTGAATACCGAGATAGCAATTTCCTTCATAAGAAACATTTATACCATGGTCAATGACCATGGTCAAACTACGCTCGGGCTTCCGTCAAGTGCAGTTACAATCTTCCGATGTTGTCGGCGACTCTGGCAATCCCGATAGACGGATTGAAGTTCCTATTGCTGGTGTTTGTCGGCGGAGGACTCCTGGCTCTCGGCCGCCGGAGTTCGCGGCTAGGCCCGACCCCCTCCGGAGACGCCCCCGGCAATACGCTTACGCCTGACGCCGCGGAACTGTTGCCGGGTGAAGTGTCCAACCCGACGGTTTGGCCTCCGTCGACGGAAGAAGTCGCGGCTTCCCTGCCCTTCGATCCAGCCCTCGGGAACCTCCGCATCCGTGAGTTTTATTTCAAAAAAGCCGATGCGATTCCCGGGCCCGACGATCCCGAAGTCTTCGCCGACGAGCTGAACATCGAACTCTATGACCCGGACTCGGGGCACGCGTGGTGGCAGTCTTATTTCGTCGCCACTCCCCAGGGATTGGCTAGGCTGCTGCGCGAAAAGTCGTGGAGATATCTGCACGCGCCCGAGATTTTAGTTTTTCCTCGTTACAACCTCGAGGAGATCCGCCGCGCTGTCGTCAGCCGCATCAGGGCCGACCATGAGTTCTTCAAGGGCAAGGAGCAGGCGGATGAAGAATCGCTCTGACGCCTTGATCTGACGTATAAGGCTACTCTATCGCTAAACTCCAATCACTCCGCACAACTCCTTCACCGCCGCCGCACTCTTGTCGAGCCCAGCCTTCTCTTCCGGAGTCAGTTTGATCTCGATGATCTGTTCAATACCCTTCGAGCCGAGTTTCACAGGCACGCCTACGTAGAGGCCGTTGATGCCGTACTCGCCTTGCAGATACGCCGCGCACGGGAGAATCTTTTTCTTGTCTTTCAGAATAGCTTCAACCATCTCGGTCGCCGCAGCCGAGGGAGCGTAATAGGCAGATCCCGTCTTGAGATACTTCACGATCTCGGCGCCGCCGTCGCGGGTGCGCTGCACCAGCGCGTCCAGACGGCTCTTCTCGATCAGTTCCGTGATCGGGATGCCGGCCACGGTCGAATATCGCGGCAGGGGCACCATAGTGTCCCCGTGACCGCCGAGCACGAATGCCGTCACGTTCTCCACGCTTACTTTCAGTTCGTCGGCGATGAAGGCGCGGAAGCGCGCGGAGTCGAGCACGCCGGCCATCCCGATCACGCGTTCTCGGGGAAATCCACTGAGTTTAAAGGCCGTCTGCGCCATGGCATCGAGCGGGTTCGACACGATGATCAGGATGCAGTTCGGTGAATACTTCACCACCTCGCTGACCACCGACTTCATGATGTTGTAGTTGGTGTTGAGCAGGTCGTCGCGGCTCATGCCCGGCTTGCGCGGGATCCCCGCAGTCACCACCACGATGTCGGAATTGGCAGTGTCTTTGTAGTCATTCGTCCCGCTGACGTAGGAGTCACGCTTCTCGATCGGCATCGCTTCGAGCAGATCGAGCCCTTTCCCTTGCGGGACGCCCTCAATGATGTCGATCAAAACTACATCCGCGAGTTCCTTGGAGGCGATCCAGTGAGCCGCCGTCGCGCCCACGTTTCCTGAGCCTACGATGCTGACCTTTTTGCGCATAAAATGAGTCCTTTCGACAATTCAATAACCACAAAGGGCACTGAGGAACACGAAGGAAATCCATCTCACTCGTTACTTCGCGTCCTTCGTGGTTCAAGCAGTTCGTTACACCAGCACGCCTGCTCCCATATTCTCAATCATGCATCCTGCAAACTCGCTGGTCTTCACTTTCGTTGCACCCGGCATCAGGCGCTCGAAATCGTAGGTGACTTTCTTCTGCTCGATGGTGCGTTCCATGCTCTGCTCAATCAAATCGGCGGCCTCGTTCCAGCCGAGATGGCGGAACATCATCACACCCGACAGAATTACTGAGCCCGGATTGATCACGTCTTTGTCGGCGTATTTCGGCGCCGTGCCGTGCGTGGCTTCGAAAATCGCATAGCCGTCGCCGATATTCGCACCGGGAGCAATTCCGAGTCCGCCAACCTGCGCGGCGCATGCATCGGAGATATAGTCTCCATTCAGGTTCGGCGTGGCCAGCACCGAATACTCGTCGGCGCGCGTTACCACCTGCTGGAAGATCGAGTCCGCGATGCGGTCGTTGATCATGATCTTCTTCTTCCACGCTCCGTTGCCGTGAGTCGAATAGATCGCGTCCAGCACCTCTTTCACTTCTTTTTCCACCGACTGCCGGAACGCAGGCGGCGCGAATTCCATGCCGGGTTCGATCATCTCGGCGTTCTGCGCCACACTCAGATTCGGATTCTTGTCCCTGTTGTCCAGAATCCAGCTCTCGCGTTCGGTGACGACCTTGTCGCGAAATTCCTCGGTAGCAATCTCATAGCCCCACTTGCGGAAGGCGCCTTCGGTAAATTTCTGGATGTTGCCTTTATGCACGAGCGTCACCGTCTTGCGACCGCTCTCGATCGCATGCTGGATCGCCATGCGGACCAGGCGCTTGGTTCCAGTAACCGAGATCGGCTTGATCCCTACGCCTGAGTCGAGTCTGATCTGCTTCTTGCCGCCCTTCAGCATGTCCTTGTTCAGAAACTCGATCAACCTGGCGCAGTCGGCGGTTCCCTGCTCCCACTCGACGCCGGCATAGACGTCTTCTGTGTTCTCGCGGAAGATGACCACATCCATGCGCTCGGGATGCTTCACCGGCGAGGGCACACCGGTGTAGTACTTCACCGGACGCACGCAGCAATAGAGGTCAAGAATCTGGCGCAAGGCTACGTTGAGGGAGCGAATCCCGCCGCCTACGGGCGTCGTCAGCGGTCCCTTGATGGCTACCCGGAACTCGCGGATGGCCTCCACGGTATCGTCGGGCAGCCAGGTGTCGAACTTGGCCTTGGCCTTCTCCCCGGCAAATACTTCGTACCAGGCCACGCGGCGCTTCCCTTTGTAGGCCTTCTCCACCGCGGCATTGAAGACCCGAAGGGACGCTTTCCAGATGTCGCGGCCGGTTCCGTCGCCCTCGATGAACGGAATGATGGGATAGTCGGGAACGTTGTACTTACCGTCGGCATAGCCAATCGTCTTTCCGTCTGCCGGTACCGCAACGCCGTTATAAGCGCCGGACATCGAAACCTCCGTGATCAGGAAATTCAGCCCCACGATGCAAAAACTGTCATTATATAGAGAATTTCGCGCAGGGCCCGCGGCCATTTTCCTCAGGCCGAAGTAGCGCACAGTTTGAGATTCGACAAATCCTCAGCACACTCTATGACGGCGTCCGGACAGCGGGCGTGATCCGAATCACTTCCTCGGGTGATTTCACGACAGCATGAAGACAATTCCAAGGTTTTACACCTTGTGGGATAATCTCCACCAGACGTTTTGGGGTATCCGCGTTCTCGGAGGATCTATGGGGTTCTGTGCTTTGCGCTGGATGTGTTGCCTTTTGTTGGTGTCGGCCTTCGGAGTTCCTGCCTTTGCGGATGGTTCCCACGACCGAACTCAGTTCGGTCATGATGTCACCGTCGGAAGCGACGAGAAAGTCGCGGAAGTGACCTGCTTCGGTTGCAGCGTTCGGATTCGCGGACGCGTCGATGGCGACGTCACCACTTTTGGGGGTAGCGTTGTGGTAGAGCGCGACGCCGTTATCGGAGGCGATACGACAACCTTTGGGGGAGACGTACGCCTCGACGGAGGCGCGACCGTCAAAGGCTTGACCGTGTTTGGCGGGCGCATCCGCCGCGATTCGGGAGCTACCGTGGGCGGCGATGTCACCACCTTTGGCGGCGGCGCTGCCTTGTGGCTGTTTATCGTTTTCGGCTTGCCCTTCTTGGTTCTGGGAGCGTTCATCGCACTCATCGTCTGGCTGGTCCGGCGCTTCACCCGGCCACCGCTACCGGTGGCAGCGCGAGTTTAGCTCGCTACCAGCGACGCGTGCCGAACGTTTTGCGGACGCCAACGCTCATGTAGCGTCCCCACGGGCCATTGTTTCCCAGGTCGGCCACCCCAAGATTTTTGTTCCTTGCGCCCAGTCGATCAAAGAGGAAATGCTGTGTGACGCGGAATTCGAAGCCCCTTGTGAGATAGATCCCCGCTCCCCATGAATGTTCGATGCCGATCGCGTCTGGCGACCAGGTATAAAGCGTCTTAGGTACATTCTTGCCGAAGAGAAATGCCGGCGCACCCCATACCATAAAACGCCGCAGCGGGCCGCGCCCAAAAGGGCGTACCTCCAGAATACCCGACAGCATGTAGCGGGCAAACATGTTGCAAGGCGCATTCGCGCCCCCATCGACATAAGAGTTGCCGGCGCACAGGTTCGGATCGATCTCGTTGTGTGGCGGCGACAAATCGAACTGGGCCCATCCCCACAACATATCTTTTGGAAAAAACATCCGGTCGTTCGGACCGGCCTCATGCCAGATGCCTGAGCTAGCGGAGGAACCGCTTCCGTTGGTGCTGACGGATGTCGAGGTCTGCGTTTGCGCTACGGCTATGGAGATTAAAACCGGAACGGCCAGAATCCAAGCCCACTGTTTCATTTCGCCTCCCAAGTTGAATAGAGCGCCACATTGTAAACCTTCAGAAAAATGCGTCACGCCCACGGCTTCGTCTTGCTGCCTAGCGGGAACAGGAAGAGTAGTCGCTCTCGCGGACCAAACGGAGGAACACTTGAGGGCGCCTTCTTCCAGAATTCATATCTCATACCGGAATTCTTCCATTCACCGTACGTTTAACGGTGTGGGAATCGTGCTAACTCACATGAAACTAAAGGCATGCCGGTTTGGTGCGCCGATTGCACTATACGGAAGTACAGCAGAACCCAGGACCCCTATGCCCCAAGAGATTTCCGTCTCGTATCAAGCCATCAAGAGTAAGGTTTATCGCCTGATCGACGCACTCGTGGTGGGAGAAAAGAGCGAAGCCGAAGTGCAGGAGTCTGTGCGGCGCTGGTGGTCCCTGATCCACCCCGCCGATCGCCCGATCGCCCAAAAGTATCTTCTGATGGTTTTGGGACGTTCCAACTCCGCGCTCGATGCTATGGGTACCGAACTACTCTCTGTGAGCGGCTGCGAAACCGTGCAGCCACGAATGACCGAGCCCCTGCTTCCGACCAAGCGCATGCGTCTGGTCGAGCGCACGATGAAAGAAAACTCCGTGCGGACCGCCATCTAGCCAGCTTTCTGACCCTGAGACATAAAATTTACATTTCCCCGGTTGCGCGCTGCTTCCTCTGCCCGTATCTTCTATCTCATTCCGATTTTTTCTGTGGGCGTTAGAGAATCCGAATCCATCAGGAGCGGCAAATGCAATCCCTTGTCTCCCGTACCTCGAAGTATCTTCTCGCTGGAGCAATTCTAATTATGGCAACGTCTCTATTCGCAGGATCCAGTCTTTACACCTTCACCTTAAACTCGATCGACGGCAAACCGGCCCCATTGGCGGACTACAAAGGCAAGGTCGTACTCATCGTCAATGTCGCCAGCCAGTGCGGCTACACTCCCCAGTACAGCGCCCTGGAGGCCATCTACGAGAAGTACAAGGATCGAGGCTTTGTCATTGTGGGCTTCCCTGCCAATAACTTCGGCGCCCAGGAGCCAGGCACGAACGAGGAGATCAAGACGTTCTGCAGTCGCAAATACAACGTGACTTTCCCCATGTACGCCAAGATCTCTGTCAAAGGGGCGGACCAAGCTCCCCTGTATGCCTACCTGACAAAGGAAACGGGAAAAGGGATCGCCGGCGAGATCCAATGGAACTTCACCAAGTTTCTTGTGGATCGCAACGGGAACGTGGTGCAACGCTTCGAACCCGCCGTCACCCCGGACTCGACAGATGTGACCACCGCGATCGAGAAGCAACTGAAACCGTAGCAGGAAAGCAGTTGTAGATGCGCCAATCTGGCCTTGATTGGGTTTCGGAGGCGCCTTCTCTCATAGATGGTTGGTTTTGAAAGGGCGCGGTTTCCAGCCGCGTCGTCGAGGGCGAGAAAAACACTCTGGCTTTAGCCGCTGGAGCGGAGTCGCTAAGCCGCCTCAGCGCCTGTTCATCATCGGGGAGTCGTTCACCCAAGCTCTCGGTCAACCGCAGGGTTCAGTGAGTGGTAATGCCTGTTTGCAGCAGTCGGGTTGCCGATGACTACCACTTAGGAAATAATGCGGACGAGGCGTTCGGAATGAAATCGGCTACAAAATCCGAACGGAATCGGGCTATCGTCTATTGGGTAACCACCGCGCTGCTCGCTTTCGAGCTCGGCCTCGGAGGAGTGTGGGACGTTTTGAAGGTGCCGCAGGTTCGCGGAGTTATGGACCGTCTAGGCTACCCCGCTTATTTCCTTGTCATTTTGGGGGTCTGGAAGCTCTTCGGTGCCATTGCGGTGATCATTCCGCGCTTTCCCCGGCTGAAGGAGTGGGCCTATGCAGGTGTAGTCTTCAACCTGACGGGCGCGCTCGCATCACACATCGCATCGGGATTGATCGACTCCGGCACGCTGGTGTATCTGGTTGTGATGATGGGAGTCACCACTGCCTCTTGGGCTTTACGCTCACCGTCCCGCCGCAATTTCCCGGCTAACTGAGCCGACGATTTAGTCGTGACGTGTTGCAATAGTTCGCACGGCTAAGGAGCCCGGCATTTTAAGTGTAACGGCTGATTTGAACAACCGACTTTGCGTGCTGGGGAGTGCTCCCGGCTTAACTGGATTTCACCTCGCACCCCACCGTCGGAGTCTAGAATCAATGCGTATTGCCCACCCCATGGCTAACAAATCTCCAGTGGTCGCGCCCAACATTCGCGCAAGACTTGAAGCAGCGCGGATTGCTCGTCTGGCCACACGGGACGCAGATCGCAGGCCGCACGTGATTCCTATCTGCTTCGTCTGGGACGGCTCGGTCTTTTATTCTGCGATTGATCACAAGCCCAAGCGAGTATCTCGAACCCGGTTGACGCGGCTAAGAAACATTCAAGAGACACCACATGTTGCATTGCTCGTCGATCAATACGATGAAGATTGGACACGTCTGTGGTATGTGCTCGTGCGCGGAGAAGCGGAGCTGATTTCTTCGCCCGCGGAACGCAGACGGGCTATTCAACTCTTGCGAGCGAAGTATCCGCAGTATGACGCGAGCATGCTCGACGACGACGCTCCGGTGCTGCGCATTACTCCGATGCGGGTCGTCGCATGGGGCAACATATAGTGCGCAACAGCCCGGTGGCTGCAAGCTACACATCCATCATTCCACGTAGTTGTTCCAGCAAAGACAGCCAGCGATCGAGCGATTGGCCTCCGGGAGAAAAGGCCGGATCAAAGAAGACTTCCTTTGCGCCGATCTTAGCGCAGCCCTTCACGTCTTCAGCGATCTGATCGCAAGAACCGCAGAAGATGTTTCGTTCCTTATCGATCGGCTTATCCGTGAGATCGAGAAGAGCGTGTACCACCATGCTGATGGAATCTGGGTCGCGTCCAGCTTCTTTTGCTGTTTGCTTGATGCTCTCGAACATCTGAGCCATGACCGGTACTGGAAGAAGGATGGGATTCCAACCGTCGGCCAGTCTTGCGAGGCGTTTGAGTGCTGCGGGAACGAATGCACCAATGTAGATCGGTGGATGTGGCTTCTGCACGGGCTTGAGATCGATATAGGACTTGGGCAAATCGAAAAACTTGCCGTGAAACTCAACTGGATTCGTGGTCCAAATAGCCTTTAGCAATGGCAGAAATTCATCCGCCCGAGCCCCTCGTTTCGTTATGTCAGCTCCGGTTGCATCCATTTCGTCTTTTGACCAGCCGAGACCCAAGCCGACGCACAGTCGACCGTTCGAGAGAACGTCAAGCGCGGTCAGTCGTCGTGCGAGCACTACGGGGTTGTGATAAGGCATGTCGAGAACGCTCGTACCCAGTCGGATTTTTGTCGTCTGACCGGCGACGAAGGTGAGCGCGTCAAGCGGATCGAGCACGTGTCGGTACGCTTCAGGCAGCGATCCGTCCGGCGTTCCGGGATATGGGGTTTGTAGCTTAACTGGATACAGCAACCGCTCGATCGTCCACAAACTGCTGTATCCGAGAGCCTCGGCGCGTTGCGCGACCTTCGTGACGGATTCTGTCGTGGCGACGGGGCCGATGTTTGGCAGGGAAAAAAACCAATTCTCATGGTACCCCCCCAGGCAAAGATGGCGGGTATTTAACCACAAACATGCCGCCTCCGCAATTAGAACGGGTTGTTGTTGGAAGCGAGCTAGTCTCGTCGGGTAGAGTCGAGAAGAGGCGCAGTGACAGTAGCCTCCCGGTGGCGATTGGCGTGGCTTTCGCCCCGCCGCCTCAGTCCGGTTTGACGTAGTTCTGTTTCCTCTTCCCGCTCATCGAACTGGACAGGCACATTTCGTGCATCCAGCTCTCGGAGAAAGTTTCACGATGTTGCCCACGGAAAGCTGGCGGTTCGTTCCGCAAGCCGAACCAGTCCAAACCTGTCGTGCAGGAGCTGGTCGGAGTACCGCGTGGTACCGGCTCCCGTCCGTTGGTGTTTGGCGCACAGCCACTGGCGAAGCCTACGGCGAGTGTGTTCTTCCACTACGCGATAAGCTTTGCTGACCGGGCCCAGGCAGAAGTAGTTGGCCCAGCCGATGATTTGTCGGTTGAGTTGTGCCACCAACTGCTCTGCGGCCTGCTGGGTTTGGCTTCGTCGAGTCGCTGCGCTGATCGCCTGACAGATGCGTTGCACCCGTTTTTTGGAAGGCGTCGTGCCGATATAGGCGCGGCCCGTCTTCGGCGAATAGCAGCGTCCAAACGAGTATCCCAGAAAATCGAACTTTTCTTCCGGTAGCTTGCAGACCCGCGTCTTCGTTTCGTTCACCGTTAATTTCAGCTTCGTCATCATGTCCCGCATCTTGACTAAAGCCTCGTCGGCCTTGCCTCGACAGCAGATCACCAGATCGTCGGCGTAATTAACGGTGTACGCTTTCAGACGCTTCTCGTGCCCCAACTTCTTCCAGCCGAGCACGAACCGACGCATGTACAGATTACTCAGCAATGGACTGATCGGAGACCCTTGCGGCGTGCCTCGACCTTCATCCCGATTGCGCGTACTTCGACGCTTGTTTCCCCTCTCGTCCGTTTCTTCGACCGGGGCTTCTAGCCACATCTTGATCAGATGAAGCATCGCTCCGTCTACGACGCGGCGAGCTACCGACTTTAGAAGCTCGGAATGTGGGAGAGTATCAAAGTAACTGCTGAGATCCGCATCAACAATTTCTCCATGGCCAGTGTTGACCAGCTTATGGACGTGTCTTACTGCGTCTAATGCGCTGCGGTCTTGCCGATAGGCGTATTGTTCCGACGGTAGATCTGCCTCGAAGATAGGTTCGAGAATCAGAACTGCCGCCACTTGCGCTACCCGATCTCTGATAGCGGGCACTCCTAGCGGCCGCTGTTTCCCGTCCGGCTTCGGTATAAATACTCGCCGCACAGGAAGTGGTTGATAGGTTCGGCTTTTCAGCTCTTGCGCCAGTTCGTCCAGCCAACGCTCTGCTCCATATGCCTCGATGCCCTCGAACGTTTGGCCGTCCACTCCTGCTGCTCCGCCGTTGGCTTTGCAGCACTCACTGGAGCTACATGGGCGATCGATTGGCTCACAGGGTCGTTTATATACCCGAACGAAACGAAGCAGTCGGGAATGTACATCCCTTGCGACTCCTCATAAGCGAAGACGAAATCATTCGCTACGTTACCAGCTGGAAGCATGGAAAGCTCTCGACGAAGAAATACGAAGCTCACGGACCGGTAGCGGCGATCTCGACAGGCAAAAGGCAGCTCGACATCGACGACGCCACGAGACATATAACAATCTCGCTCGATGAGACTGCCGAGCAGACACGGAGAATTGCAAAATCCTACACCAGGCAGACCACGAGCCTTAATGAGAAGGAGCTACGGACTTGGCGTATGGTTCAACGGCTTTTGGAGAAAAAGATGGGAACCGAAATCGATCTCCCCGAATGGTTCGACGAAGTGACCAATCGCATTTTCGTTGGGGATCTGCGTGTTCGCCGCTACTACCCGGCCTTTAACGAGGCATGCCGAAC
The DNA here is from genome assembly GCA_020073385.1 of Terriglobia bacterium. Lineage (GTDB taxonomy): Bacteria > Acidobacteriota > Terriglobia > Terriglobales > Acidobacteriaceae > Sulfotelmatobacter. Next base: position 247,219 of record JAIQFH010000002.1, read on the forward strand.
CGTTTGCCTGATTCGATCTTTTCAAAGGCGGGAGCCGTCAAAGGAGAATCGGCTAATGGTAGATTTCGCAGATTTCGCCATCACAGCCCTGATTTTTGATCGGGTCTTCGTTGAGAGTCTTCGTCTGCGCAAAGGCGTGAACGAGCCAACCCGGGACCTTGTTGACCGCCTTTCTGCCAAAAGGGGGAAGCCAGTGGAAGCGAAGGACGTTGCTCGCGCGCTTAGAGTCCCGAAAAATCGTGCGTATCGGATGCTAAGCAACGCGGCAAAGGCAGGTGTTATTAAGCGCGTAAATGAACCTGAAAAAGGAAATCTCAAACTGTACCTAGCTGTGCCGCCGCCTCGCTTTGTACCCGACCCCCACCGTCTCTTTCGCAAATTGGATTTGAAAACGATGGTTCGAATTGTCCATCCGATTACGGGCGAGCAGATCGTCTATCGGCGGAAGAAATAGGTTCTTTAGTTTCGTAGTTTTGCAAGTTTTGATGGCCAGTGTCCCATTTGCTCACTCTTCACGGATTGGCAAGCTACTCGAATCGAGGAGGTTTAGTGGTTTCGGTTAGCTGTTGTGAGGGAGTTTTTTTTGCTTATGAACACACAATTCAGTCGAAATCCCTTGTTCAGTGCGGCGGGACGCTCGATTGGGGCCGCCGTTTCTGGATTGTTAAAAGACGCCTAACTTGCACGTAAATGACCCGGTATGGCTATACTTCCCATCGCGGAAACACAAGGCGAGCTAGCCCAGACAGGAGGCTGGCAAGAAATGGCTCGTCGTCGTTTTCAGAAGGGATCGTTACGCAAACGCGGCAAGAGAAATCCAGTGTGGGAGTTGCAATGGTGGGCGGACGTTATCAACCCGGATGGGACACTCGGGCGCAAGCGAGAATCCATGATTCTTGGAGCTGTGTCAGAGTTGACCCGCAAGCAGGCGTGGAAGCTCGCGCAAGAGCATTTGCGCCCGCTCAATCAGGGGAAAATTTCTCCGATGTCCGATGTCACGTTTGGCGAGTTTGTCGAACGTCACTTCGTTTCCAATTTCCTTCCCACGCTGAAGCTCTCAACCAAAAGAAAATATCTCTCAACCATAAACACTCATTTGTTCCCCGCCTTCGGCTCAATTCGATTGTGCGAGATCGGCACGCTCGATTTGCAGCGGTTCGTGCTGGCCAAGATGCACAGTGGTCTTGGCTGGGAATCGTGCGATCTGCTCCGCAACCTCATGTCGAAGGTTTTCAATGTGGCGAAGACGTGGAATTTTTTCGCCGGCGAAAATCCAGCTTCCGGTGTGATACTGCCGGAAAAAAGGCCGGTGAGGGAGAAGCATGTTTTGGATCACGTGCAGATTCAGCGGTTGCTCGATGCGCTGCGCGAACCTTGCCGAACGATGGTGCTGCTCGGCTTACTTACCGGAATGCGCGTCGGGGAGATTCTCGGTCTGCGTTGGCAGGACGTGGATCTGATGGCTTGCCAGATTCGTATCCGACAGACCATCTGTCGCGGCACGATCAACACACCAAAAACGAAAGGCAGCTGGCGACTTCTGCCCCTGCCGCGCGCTGTCGTTCGGGCGCTCGTGATCATGCGACCCGATTCAACGCAAATAGGCGACACAACACTCGTGTTCTCGACTGCCCAGAAAACGCCTCTGAGCGATACCAACCTGCTGCATCGTCATTTAAAGCCAGCCGGCCGGAAAATCGGCACGCCCTGGCTCAGCTGGCATACGCTGCGGCGGACGCACGCTACACTGCTTCAGTTGGCGGGAGGAGCGCTCAAGGACGCCCAAGCACAGCTCGGACACACCAAACTATCTACAACCCTCGAAGTCTACACTCTGCCAGTACCGGATCATCAACGAGCGGCGGTCGAAAATCTTGCGCGAATGGTGACCAATGGTGACGAGTCGGACCAGCGCTTGGACGAGCTGCCGCCAGCAACCCAGCAAATTCAATGAGATGGATGGTAGGCCCGAATGGATTCGAACCATCGACCTCTTCCGTGTCAAGGAAGCGCTCTAGACCAACTGAGCTACGGGCCTGCTGAACCTACATCTGGACAACCGGGGTGGCGGGCGATTACCCGACCTTAAGAAGTTTACCACGCGACCCGCTTTACTTCCTCACAGCCCAAGCCAGTCCGTCCGGTCCTTTGCCGGTTGAGATTCGGCCGGTTACTGAAAAAGTCTTCAAATCAATCACCGCAACTTGGCTGTCCGGACTCACCGCAACAAATGCACGGGAGCCATCGGGCACAATCAAGATCCCTGCCACTCCGTGTCCCAGACTCAGACGTTTGATTTCTTTCCGCGCGGCGGCCTCGAGCACGACCAGATCTCCCGTCCCGAGATCAGAAATCAGAACGAGTTTTCCGTCAGGCGAGAACTTGACCCGATTCGCAAACTTCGTATGCAGGTCGAGAGTCTGCACCACTTTCCGGCTTGCTAGATCGACAATCGAAAGCGTTCCATCATGTGAGTTCGCCGCCCAGACCTCTTTGCCGTCCGGAGAAACATCAAAACCCTCAGGTCCTTTACCGACGGAGATCGGCGTTTGAATCCATCCGGAGGCATCTCCATTCTTGTCGCGATCAAGAATACTGATGGTGTCGGAATTGACATTCGCAGTAAAGATTCGGCTTTCGTCTTGGCTCACCGCCAGCATGTGGGTCCGATTCTGCCCGATGCCCAACGTCCAGTCGATCTGGTGCGTGGAGGGATCGTAACGCCCGATCACCTTGCTTCCTTCCGCCGTGAAGTAAACTTTGCCGTTTACCATTTCCAATCCATGCGGCGCGCGCAAGGCACCGAGATCTATAGCCGGCAAAGCCTTCTGCGCCGACAAGTCTGCAATCGAGATCGTATGCTGCGGATTCTGGAAGGCGCCGTAGTTCGAAATGTAGGCATATTTTCCGTCTTCAGAAGCGACGATTTCGTGCGGATCCTCGCCGGCCGGAACTCGTCCGACGATCTTCAATGTGCCCGGATCCACAATCGCCATCGACTTGTCATTTTTCTCGAGCACCAGCAGTGCCGGGGACGGAGTCTGAGCATAGATAGAAATGGCCGCGAAAAACAGAAGCAACCCGAGCGATAACGCCCACACTCTTCTCATCATTTCGTAACCTCGCTAAACAAGTATTAGGAATGCGTCGATCAACGAAGTGGTACCGCTGCGGTACCGGATTTGGACGTCTCCCTGGCCGAAACGCGTCGATACAAATCTTTGGCCCGGAGCCGCTCACAGCTATGCTCGAAATTGTCGCGCGGCCCATTCCACCGGAGATCGTCGACCGAATCAAATACCGGAACATCGAGACGCAAAGTGGCCAGCGTACGATACAACAACGCCTCATCCCAGGCGGCAAACAATGATTCCGCCAGAGGCCGTGCTCGCCGGATCGACGGGTCCCAATCCCGCGAATCTTTCGGAATGTTCTCGAGATGGTAATACCTCGACAACGCCAGTGACGCCGCCTTCGCTCCCCATCCCGCAATGCCGGGATATCCGTCTGCGGTGTCACCCGTCACCGCCAAGTAATCCGGAATAGACTCCGGCTTCACTCCGAACTTTTCCACCACTCCAGTCTCATCGCGCATGATGTTCCGCCTGCGATCCAGTTGCACCACGCGGTTGCCCACCACACATTGCGCAAGGTCTTTATCAGGCGTGCAGATCAAGACTTGCTTCACTCGCTCATCGGCCGCAGCCTTGGCCGCCGCCGAGGCGAGCGCATCATCTGCTTCGAAGTAGGTCATGGGCCATACAACGACGCCCATCGATTCGAGAGCCTCTTCCAGTATGGGGAATTGCGAGAGTAGTTCGGGAGCAACACCCTCGGCCGTCTTGTAGTCGCCATAAAGATCGTTGCGGAACGACTCCACGACGTGATCGGTGGCAACGCCGAGGTGGGTCGCGCCCGCCTCGATCATGGAAAAGACGGAAGTGAGCACGCCGCGGACCGCCCCAATCTCCTGCCCGCTGTCATTTTTCGACGATGGCACAGCAAAGAAGTGACGGAACAGTTCGTACGTCCCGTCAATGACGTAAACATTCATGCGGAAGAGATGGCCCTTTGGAAGATGAACATGATACTAAACGAGACCGGCTGCTACGTGTTGTCCATGGCCATGAAGAGATTGTTCAGCGATTCGCTTAGTGTCGGATGAGCATAGGTGGCATCCCGCAGCGCGGTGTACGGTAACTTGCCCATCATCGCGGTCTCCAGCACAGACATGACTTCTCCGCCTTCAATGCCCAGGACTGCCGCCCCGAGAATCTGATTGGTTTCAGCATCGACCACCGCCTTCATGAGGCCCCGCGTCTCATCGACTTCCAATGCGCGGGCGACGGACGTCATCGGCAACTTCGCAACGAGGATATTACGCCCCTCGGCGCGAGCCTCATTCTCCGTTATACCTACCCTGCCCAACTGTGGGTCGATGAAGACACAATACGGTACCTGGCGATCTTTGGTGGATGCCGCTTTACCTTCCAGCAGATTAGCTCGAATAATCCGAAAGTCGTCGTACGAAATGTGGGTGAATGCCGGCCCGCCCTTGATATCTCCGAGCGCGTAGATTCCCACAGAGGTAGTTTCCAACCGATCGTTGACTCGAATGAATCCATGCTCGTCGGTTTGAATACCCGCGGCGGAAAGATTCAGCGCATCAGAATTCGGGATGCGTCCGGTAGCAACCAGCAAGTGCGAACCGACGAAAGACGTTGCCTTGCCGCCGGCTTCGACTTGCAACTGAATGTTGTCTTCTGATTGATCGAAGCGCGTAGCCTTCGCGTTGAGCAGGACCTCCACGCCATCCTGGCGCAAGATCTTCGTCACTTCTTCGGCGACATCGGGATCTTCTCGCGTCAGCAACTGCCCAGCCGATTGAATAATCGTCACGCGACTGCTAAAACGGCGAAACAGTTGTCCGAACTCAAGCCCAATGTATCCGCCTCCAAGGATAAGAAGATGATCTGGAACAGCACTGAGTTCCATGATGGATTCATTATCGAGGTACGGCACCCGATCGAGCCCATCGATCTTCGGCCGCGAAGCCCGCGTACCCGCGTTGATGAAGATGCGATCGGCGGAGACAGTTCGCTGTCCACCATCGTTGGTTCGAACGGCGAGAGTCTTCGCCCCGCTGAAACTCGCTTCACCCATGATCAGTTCAAGACTCTGGGTCTTTGCGATGCGGCTTTCGCTTCCACCCCGGAATTGAGCGACGATGTCACGCTTTCGCTGCCGAACTCTTTCCAGATCGATCGAGATCGGCCCCGTGTGCACGCCATAGTCCGCCGCACGCCGCGCCAGGTACGCGACGCGCCCGCTCGCCACCATGGTTTTTGTCGGTGTGCATCCTTCATTGATACACGTCCCGCCCACGTGTTTCCGCTCAATCAGAGCAGTGCGCATTGCGGCCTTCGCCAAGGCCATCGACAGCGGCGTTCCACCTTGTCCCGAGCCGATAACAATCGCGTCGTAATGCGAAGGATTCATCGATTAGCCCTCAAATCACTTAACGCTGATGGTGATCAGCGCCTACAACCGGGAGGCAAGAAACAGTCCCAGTCCGATTGCGACCGCGTCCTCGGGAATTGCAATGACGAAATCGGGAACGCGTAACGAACGTACCAGTCCCACGCGCGCTTGATATCCCCCGAAGGCGCCTGCGATCGCTCCCACCACACCTGCGATCGCTCCCACCCATAGGGCTGAATTTCCAGCCACTGCGAGACACGCTCCGGTCAACGCGCCGGTCACGATCCTCGCCGACAAACCTACCGCACCGGTTCGTGGCGGAGTGGACGGTAGCTGGTCCCCGATGAATTCCACCAGAGCGAGGACCGTGAAAATCACCACCGTCCACTTCGAACCCATAAAAGCGAGCGGAGAGTTATGTAGATTGATCCAACCCAGGTTGGCTGCCCACGCCACGACAGCGGGGGCGGTGAAAGACCGCAAGCCGGCCACAAAGCCAATCCCAAATGCGAGCAAGAGCGCTGTTGAGTTCATCGAGTTTCTCCAGATCCATGCGTAGAAAAATCGGAGCCCCGAAAGCAACTGCTCGAACTAGTTGGAGCTTGCCAGCGGCAGCCATACCTGGAAGCGAGTGTCGCCCGGCTTGGAATGAACCTGTATGCTGCCGCGGTGTTTCTTCACGATCCGCTGCACGGTATCGAGCCCTAGGCCTGTTCCTTCACCCACGCCTTTCGTGGTGAAGAACGGCTCGAAAATGCGCGGCTCGACTTCCGGAGGAATGCCAGGTCCATTGTCGGCGATCTCGACGACCACGCACTCATCCTGACGATAGGTCCGCACACGAAGCTCCCCCGCTCCGCCCATGGCATCAATCGCGTTATCGATGATGTTGGTCCAGACCTGGCTGAGTTCGCTGCCGAACGAATTCACCAGAAATGGTACTTGCTGATAATCACGCTGCACCGACACGCCCTTCTTGAGTTTGTGATTCAGAATCGTCAGAGTATTTTCCAGCGTTTTCACGATGTCCACGTTTTGCACTGGTGCCTGATCCATGAACGTATATTCCTTGATGGCCTTCACCAGGTCAGAGATTCTCCCCGTGCTGCTCTCAATTTCATCAAGAAGTCCTGCGATTTCGACCGAAGTGGAGATTCGCACCAAAGCGGCGCGCGCGGTGCCGGCATCGAGAGCCTCAAAAAGATGTTCCAGTGACTCCGGCTTGAAGTTCCTGCGTGCAAGATCGGCGGCAAGTTGCCACAGATCATTCTGCCCATGGCTTCGCAGTAATGAGTCAAGCTGGTCTTCAAGATCGCTGGCTGTGAGCGGATCCGGAGGATGGCCGTCCGCCTGCATGAGAGAAGTTTCCAGCTTCTCGATTTCCGCTTTCTGCGCTGCCGTAAGATCGAGCCTGCCCAGTTCATGACTGGCATCACGAATTCTTTTCAACAGGTCTCGAAGCTGGCTGGTCGCGCGTTTCGCCGCCGATGCCGGGTTGTTCAACTCATGCGCCAGCCCGGCCGAGAGCTTACCTAGAGCCGCAAGCCGGTCCCGCTGCTGTTCAAACCGCGTCACCTCCCGGATTCGATCGGACATGAGCCCCACTAGCCGCGTCGCGAGTTCCGGCATTCTCTGCACCAACTGCGGAAACAGCGATGCGGGGAATCGCAGAACACGGCCGTCGCTGGTAGCTCGGCCGCTCAGGGAATAGTTCTTCATCCGGGAAAACGGAAGAACGCCAGTGACCTCGCCCGCCTTCAGATCTCGTACGAAGGTTTCGCCCGAAAAATCCCCCCGCCACTGAAACTGTCCCTCCAGCAGCACAAACATCGCATCGGCAGGATCTCCCTGCCGCGCGTAAACTCCGCCTGCCTTGAGTTCGACTTCCCGCGACTGGCTGAGGAACCAGTCGATCTGATCATTGGGCAGATCGGCAAACACCGGACTCTGCCGCAGCAGTTCGAGTGTCTCGGCCATTAGACCTTGCTCAAGTACTGATGGATGAATTGAACCGCCACAGACCCTTCACCAACACCCGACGCGACTCGCTTCACGGACCCGTGTCTGACATCGCCCACGGCGAAAACTCCCGGCACGTTTGTCTCAAGCAAAAAAGGATCGCGATCCAGAGTCCACTTCCTGGGACGCTCTCCGGCTTGCATCAGATCGGGCCCGGTAAGGATAAACCCACGATCATCGCGTTCGATCGCATCTCCAAGCCACTCCGTTCTGGGCAAAGCTCCGATGAAGATGAACATGGAACTGGCCGGCACTCGCTCGACTTTGCTGGTGTCCGAGCAGAGCACCGAGATCTCCTCCAGATGGGTATCGCCATGCACCTCCGCTACGCTGGCATGCGTCCACAGCTGAATATTGGGAGTCTCTTTGATCTGGTCGATTAAGTATTGCGACATTGTGCTGGAGAGCGAGTCGCCCCGCACAAGAATGACCACCCGCTCCGCATATTTCGAAAAGTTCATGGCTGCCTGGCCGGCGGAATTCGCCCCTCCCACCACGTACACCATCTCGCCTTTGCAGGAGAGAGCCTCGGTCGTTCCGCCACCGTAATACACCCCGGCCCCTTGCAATCGATCAATCCCCGGAGCATCCAGCCGCCGCCACTGCACTCCGGTGGCGATCATCAGGGCATGGCAGGAAATCTCGCTGTCGTCGGCCAGTTTGATAATGCGGTACGACCCTTCCGTTCGCATGTTGACTACGGTCTGAGGGGCGAGAATCTCCACACCGAAGCGCCGCGCCTGTGTGACCGCGCGGCGAGCCAGATCGCCTCCGCTGAGCCCGCTGGGAAAACCCAGGTAGTTTTCGATTCGCGAACTCATTCCCGCCTGCCCGCCGGGAGCTTCTCGTTCGACGATGACGGTATGTAGCCCTTCGGACGCGCCGTAAACTGCGGCAGCGAGACCAGCCGGTCCGCCCCCCACGATGGCAAGATCGTAGAAACTAGTCTCCGCACGCGTACGCAAGCCCACCTTTTGCGCCACCTCGGCCGGAGCGCTGTTGAGCAACTTCGCGCCATCCGGGAACAAGACCACCGGAAGCTCTGCCGCATCCGGCCCAAGCGCCTCCAGAAGAAGCTTCGTCTCCGGATCATTCGCAGACCCCTCGACATCGATCCACTGATACGGAACGTGACTCCGCGCCAGAAAGTCGCGCAATTCGTAGCATCGCGGAGACCACCGCGTCCCCAGCACCCGTATTCCCTGAAACGCCGGACGATAAGAGGCCTGCCAGTCATCCAGCAGATCGTCGAGTTGCGGATAAAGATGCTCCGCCGGAGGATCCCACGGCTTCATGAAGAAGTAATCGATATTTGCCTGGTTGATGGCACTGATCGCTGCATTCGTGTCGGCGTAGGCCGTGAGCAGAGTCCGCTTGGCATCGGGAAACATCAGTCGGGCAGCTTGCAGAAACCCAACGCCATCCAGGTGAGGCATGCGCTGGTCCGCCAGCAGAAGGGCAACGCCGTCGTTGCGGACCTTCAACCCTTTCAGCAGATCGAGCGCTCCTTGTGGGGAATCGCTGCTGATCACCCGGTATTCAGCGCCATATTGCGTTCGCAGATCGCGTTCGATCGCCCGCAAAACGTCGGGATCATCATCGACCGTCAGCAGAATAGGTTTGGCCATGATCGCTTCAGCCCTTCTTCATCTCATCTGCGGTGTCATGCTGAGCGAGGATTGAGCTTCGCGAAGGCGAAGCTCAATCGCAGTCGAAGCATCCCTACCCTAACCGCGTCGCTCGAAGCGGAGTCCGCAATGATTGTTCTTAGATACCCGAAGTGCGATTTGGTCGCGCAAAGTTGGCGCCGCCCACATGACGCCTTTTGATAGCAAGATCCTACGCCCGGATTTCCCCAGGTTCCATTTCATCCACATAGCACCAGATCCACGACTCACCCGGTTCAATCGAGCGAATCAGAGGATGGTGCACTTTGTGAAAGTGCTTGGTCGCGTGCTTGTTCTTGGACGAATCGCAGCACCCCACATGCCCGCACGTCAAACACAGGCGCAAATGAACCCACGTATCGCCCATTTTGACGCATTCTTCGCAAACATGTATGTCAGTGTTCTTAATTTTAATCTGATCGAGATGGGAGCACTGATTCTTCATAATTTCTCCAAATGATGCGTGCACTGTGTCAAGTGACCCCAGTCACGTAACGAAGGACCACAATCACAGCACAACTGCGCCGCTTTCACTCACAATGGATTTCGGAGGTCATTCATTCGTGCTTCGTCTTGATTATCTTTCTTGCGTCTTAACCGTCGCCTCCACGATCCTCGTGGGCCGTCGGTGTTGGGAAGGCTGGGCTCTGGCCGGAGTCAACAGCGTGATCATGTGCATCATTGGATTCCGCACTGCACAACTGGGCTTCATCCCCGCAAATGTCTTTTGCATGGTGGTGAGCGCAATCAATCTGCACGCCTGGCGCAGATCAAGATCCTGCTGATCGAATTGTGTGCGCAGCTCTTCCTTCGTGCACCTTAGTGTCCTTCGTTTCTGGTGCTCTTGTTGCCTCTCACTCAGCCACCAGCAGGTTCTCCGCGAAAGGCCACTGATCATCCATCCATTGAACCTCGCAGCGGAATCCTGCCTGCTGCGCCGTCGCGCAGATCTCGTCGACGGAATACTTGTGGCTACTTTCCGTCCAAATGGTCTCACCCTCACGGAACTCAACCACCACCTCCGCGCCGGGAACGCTCACAACCTGCGGGCGCTTGGAAAGCAGATGCATTTCCACACTCCGCTCTTCTTCATTCACCCGCGCCACATGCTGGAATCCAGCCAGATCGAAGTCAGCTCCCAGTTCCCGATTGATGCGCGCCAGCAGATTCAGGTTGAATGCTGCTGTCACGCCAAGTTCGTCGTCGTACGCACGCAGCAGTTGAGAACTCGATTTTTCCAGATCGGTACCCAGCAGCAGCGAGTCCCCCGGCCTCAGAATGCACCTCACCTCCGAGAGAAACTTTACTCCTGCCGTGCGATCGAAATTGCCGATCGTACTTCCAAGAAACAGAACACACAGATACTGTCCCGGCTTCCGATAAGCCGCCACCTCTAGCAGGCCATCGAGGTATTCGCGCTCGAACCCCACAATGCTGATCGCATCGATATCGCTCAGTTCCCGCTCACACATCACCAGCGCCGAGTGAGAAATTTCCACGGGATAGTAGGAAACACGCTGCCTGCGGCAGAACGCTTCCAGCAGCCAGCGCGTCTTCCGGCCGCTCCCGCTGCCGAGCTCGGCGACAGCTACCGGGCCCTGAACACGGTCCACAATTTCGCCTGCATGTCGACGCAGCAATCTCTCATCGGCCCGCGTCAGGCCGTACTCTGGAAGATGGCTGATCACCTCGAAGAGGGCCGACCCCACATCGTCGTACAGATATTTCGAGGGAAGTTCTTTCTGCGCTTCGCGGGTTAATCCGTCCCGAACTTCGGCTGCAAACTCGTAGTTGACGTTGGTAGGGATCGCATGAACAAGCATGACTCACTCCTTTATTCAGATCAGACGTTCACACAGCGGAAGCCCGCATACACGTACTGGTAATGGGGTTGGAACCAGTTGCGAAACGTAGGCCGCAGCATGCACGCGGCGGTACGTGCAGAGCCACCTTTCATGACGAAGTGCTTTCCATCGAAGAAATCGGCAGAGTAGCCGCGATAAAACGGGAAGGGCTCGAATCCCGGAAATGGTCCGAACACGGTGGAAGTCCACTCCCACCCGTTGCCCAGCATTCCTTCTACGCCGAACGCGCTGCTCCCGTGAGGGTGCGCGTTGACTGAAACCGGATGCCAGCTTTCGAAATCAAAATTTCCCCGATTCGGACTTGGAGCTTCATTCCCCCACGGGTGGAGTCTTTTCGTCTCATCCGGAGAACCGTAAGCCGCACGCTGCCACTGTTCTTCCGTGGGGAGTGCCTTGCCTGCCCATCGCGCATATGCCGAAGCTTCGGCGTGGCTCACGTAAGCGGGCCACTCCCATGGCAACGGGATTTCATCGAACATGGTGCGATAGAGCCATGCGCCATCCTGCTGGCGCCAGAACACTGGGCAGGAAATGTCGCCTGCGCTCTTCCACTCATAGTCGGCATTGCCCCACAACTCGCCCCTCTCGTAGCCACCATCCTGCAGGAACTCGAGGAACTGGCCGTTCGTGACCATGTATCGATCAATCTCGAACGCGGGGACTTGAGTGGTATGAGCTTCGAACTCGTTGTCCCACCCAAAGAGACCGCCGTCACGCGTCAGTCCAAGCTGCGCGGTTCCGGCAGGAATCTTGATCATGGAATGCGTGATGGGGGAAGCAAGAGCAGGAGAGAAGGCGGCTGGCGGGATTTTTCTGCCCAGCGGCAACTGGTGCAGCATGTACGCCAGTGTCTCTGCGTGCATCAGGCGATGTTCGATCGCAACATTCAACAGAGTGTCGAGCACAAAGCCATCGCGCTGGCCACCTGTATTGCTCCTCAGCTTTTCGTCGAGGGAATTGCGGATTTTTCGAACGTACTCGCGAACAACATGAAGAGAGGGCCAGTCAGAAGGCCGATCAGTCGGCAACCCTCCCCCAACAGGGTCAATACCAAATGCAAACAGGCGATCAAATTCCGGATGGAAACTTCTCAGGCCAAACACGTTCTCGCGCAGCAGATTCCAGTCAAACGCTTCCAGGTGTCCGACATAGAAGATAATCCGGTGACGCTCGGGAATCGGGCGATCATACATTGCCTCCGGCTGCACAATCTCAAATAGCGCGTCGCTCCTGCGCCGGGCGTCAGAAATTCTTTCGAGCAGCGTGGCTTCGACAACGGATTCTCTCTGAGCGGTTGGCATTCAGCCCTCCAGACAGGTCGAGTGATCAGAAACTAGGTGGTTTCCCCCGAACGTGGATCGAACAACGAAGTGACTAACAGGTGGCGCCGCGACCTACCCCGAATGCCGCGCAGAACGGCAGATTCGCGCCACAGAGTCCTCAGACTATACATGGCTCTCCCGCGCCTCGCAACCAACGTCCTGCTCATGCAGGAAATTGCAAACTGTTACGTCACGATTAAAATCGACCGTGTGCGCATCCCTCTGTTTCACGTCGACGCCTTTACCGAGCAGCCCTTCCGGGGCAATCCCGCGGGGGTCTGCTTTTTAGACTCATGGTTAGATGAAGGTCAGCTCCGCAAAGTCGCTGCCGAAAATAATCTTTCTGAGACCGCATTTCTGGTCCCCGCCAAAGATGGGTACCAACTGCGCTGGTTCAGCCCAACCTGCGAGGTCAGACTCTGTGGCCACGCCACGCTCGCATCGGCGCATATCCTGCTCAACTTGCGGCAGCCTCAGCTTGATTCGGTACGGTTCGAGACGAAGTTCCACGGAACCCTGACCGTCAAGAAAGCCGGCGAGTTTCTTGCGATGGATTTCCCCGCGCTCTTTCCCCAGCGGTGTGCGAACCCGCCTGGCATATGGCGAGACGCTTTGGCGCTGCGATCGCCACTGTCGGAAGTGGTCGAAGCAGATGAAACCTACATTCTAGTGGTGGACCGGCCAGAAACGGTCCGCAATGTTCGCCCTAACTTTGGGCTGCTGCAGAATCTTCATCCGTATGCAGTTGCGGTCACTGCACCCGGAGACGACGTAGATTTTGTCTCGCGCTATTTCGCCCCCGGCTACGGCATTCCCGAAGACCCGGTCACCGGATCGGCGCACTGCATATTGGCGCCGTATTGGGCCAAGCGTCTCGGGAAGTCCAAACTTAACGCCCGCCAATTGTCTGAGCGCGGAGGGGAACTCTGGTGTGAACTAGTGGGAAATCGCGTGCTCCTCACAGGGAAGGCCGTTGTAACCCTGGAAGGATTGCTCTCGATCTGAAGCTCGCTCAGGGCACCAAATCCTTCGACTTCAGAAACTCACGCACCACATCCTGCGTATCCCTATGCTGTGCGTCCACCGCGTAATTCATCTTCTGCATCTCCTCATCGGAGATCTTCGCACCAAGATCAGCCAGTGCATGCGCGATTTCCGGATGCAAGTGCAGGGTCTGCTCACGAATCACAGGCACAGCCTCATACGGTGGGAAGTAATGACGATCATCTTCGAGCGCCTGGAGATCTAGAGCGGGAATCAAGCCATCGGTGGCATTGCCCGCAGCGAAGTCAATCTGCCGATCTTTCAACGCCCGTGCCAACAGCCCCAGATCCATGATGCGTGGCTGCTCGGCGAAGTGAAGACCGTACGTAGCGACTAACCCGCGATATCCATCAGGGCGCTCCATAAACTCATAGCCAAATCCCGCGCGCCACCGCGGAGCAAACTGCGCCGCCTGCGATAAAGTTCTGACGTTCAATCGTCGAGAGTCTTCGCCTCTTATTTCCATCGCAAATGTATCGTTGAACCCGAAAGCTGGACCGAGAGTGAGTCTGAATCGATTCTCATATTCACTCTTCACGCGCTGATACACGTCGTGCTTGTCGCGGGAAATGCCTTGTTTGAGTATCGCCGTGAGGGCCGTCCCGGTGTATTCGGGGTAAATGTCGATTCGTCCCGCGAGCATCGCCTGCTGGCAGATATACGTTCCGGCCAGATAGAAGCGCCGCTCCACTTTCAGCTTCGTGTGCGATTCGATCTGTTGCGCGATCAGCTCGCCCAGAATGAATGATTCGGTGAAATTCTTCGAACCCACGACAATGCGATCGGAATGCGACCGCGAGCACGAAAGGAGAGCCAGGCTGCAAGCTACCAATAAGGCGAGCCCTACTCGAAGACGAATCATCGGGGCCTCAGCCGCTTCTCGATCCATCCCATACCAAAGTCCGCGAGCAAAGCCAAAATGGCCGCCGGAATCGCTCCGGCTAGAATGACCCGATTGTCCACCATCGCCAGGCCGCGAAAAATAAATTCTCCAAGCCCACCGGCGCCAATTGCGGCCGCGATCGTCGCCAGCCCCACCGAAATCACCACCGCGATTCGCACCCCGGAAATGATCACGCTCAAAGCCAGTGGCAACTCCACCTGAAACAGCAGTTGCGACTCCGTTAGCCCCATGCCGCGCCCGGCTTCCACCACTGCCGCGTCGACCCCGCGAATTCCATCGTAGGTGTTGCGAATGATGGGCAACAACGCATAGAGCGTCAGCGCCAGAATCGCCAGTCGCTCCGCGCGATCCCCCAGCCAGGGCACCGGCAGCAGAAATCCAAATAGCGCGAGAGCAGGAATTGTCTGAATGATATTTGCTGTAGCGAGAACCGGCCGGCCCAGCTGCGTGCGGTGCGCTATCAAAATTCCGAGCGGGATGCCAATCAGCATCGCAAACACCGTCGACCACCCCACCAGCCACAGATGCTCCCCGGTGAGTTCCAGGACCTGCGTATGGTTCTGCACGAAGAACCGAAGCAGATTCATGATGTGCCTCGATTCGCCGCCGACTCCAATCCATCGCCGAATGCCCGCACATACGCCGACGCCCACGGATCGGAAGACCTCAGGAATTCGGCCGGAGTGAGGATAGTGACGAGTTTGCCCGCTTCCATGAGGGCAATCCTCGATCCCAACCGCAACGCCTCTCGCAGATCGTGGGTCACAAACACCACGGTTTTGTGCACACGCTGCTGCAGCAACAGAAACTCCCGCTGGAGTTCATCGCGCGTCAATGGATCGAGCGCGCCGAAAGGTTCATCCATCAGCAGAATCGCGGGATCAGCCGCCAGCGCGCGAGCCACTCCAACCCGCTGCCGCTGTCCGCCCGACAACTGATGTGGATAGCGTGAAGCCAGATCCGCACTGAGTCCCACTAGTTGCAGCATCTCCTGCACCCGCCGGCGGATCCGCTCCTCCGGCCAGCCCTCGATCTTCGGGACCAGCCCGATATTCCGCTCCACGGTGAAATGCGGCAAGAGGCCGGCCTCCTGGATGACGTATCCAATGCCTCGCCGCAATTGGATCACGTCAACCTGATCGTTGGCCTTGCCATTGACGAGAACTTGACCTGAACTCGGTGTGACCAGGCGGTTCACCAGTTTGAGGGTTGTCGTTTTGCCCGAGCCGCTGCGCCCGAGGAGCACGAGGATCTCCCCGTGCGCGACTCGCAGATTGAGGCCGCTCAGCACCTGAATCCCATTCACGCTATAGGAAATGTCGTGGAATTCGATCACGAGAGTTGCAGTCCCCAGCTCACACTGCGCTCAGCATACAGAACTTCGATGCGCGCACCAACCTTCGGTCGCATCCGCGCTGCAGGTCGGATTTGCAATGCACGTCGCTCCCGGCGACAATCGTGCCATGCAGAAGAACGCCCTCACTCCTGACCCTGGCAAGCCCTTTTCACCAGGAGCGCTGGTTATCGCGACTCTGTGCAATCCGCGGGAAAAATTCTGGGGAATGATTCTCGCCCTTGCGCCCGAAGGCCTGAGCCTGAGCGGAGCCGAGTTGGCCTCTTTTGAAGACCTGACTTTGATGGTCAGAGACGGCGAGCCTTTCACTCCCGCAGTCGTCTTCTTCCCCATGCACCGCATCGAGCGCGTCGAACTCGACTTGCCCGACGGAACCCTGCCCTCGCTCTCGCAGCGTTTTCTGGCCAAGACCGGCTTGGAGCCATCCGCCGCCCTCGCCCCCCGTCACGAGTCCAATCCGCATCCATCCAAGGAGCCAGCGTGAAGTTCTCGCAAGTCTTCACTGCTCCCAATCAACTCACGCTGCTGCGGATGGTGTTCGTCCCGTTCATCGTTATCCATCTTGTCGACGGACACTATCTCTGGGCTCTCATTCTTTTCGTGGTTGCGGGTTTCAGCGATGGCCTCGATGGCCTGCTGGCCCGCCGTCTGCACCAGCAGACCCTCCTTGGCCAGTATCTCGATCCCATCGCCGACAAACTTCTGCTCAGCACCCTGTTTCTGGTGCTGTCCATCCTTCACAAGATTCCGTGGAAGTTCACGGTTCTGGTCTTCAGCCGTGACATTTCGATTCTTGCCGCCAGCGCCGTGCTGTTCGCGATCGCCGGCTTGCGGAATTTTCGCCCCAGCATTTTTGGCAAGGCCAATACCTTTTCTCAGATAAGCGCCGTTTTCTTCGTGCTTCTTCTGGAAGTGAAAACGGTACGTTGGATCTGGATCGCCCGTACAATGTTTCTTCGCGCGACCTTTATCTTCACCATCGTCTCAGCTTTACATTACGTGATTCTCGTCCAGCGCCGTCTGCGCGAACATACGCACGCGCTGCCTTCCGCGCCGACTCGATCCTCTTGAAGCCTGATTTGACCGCCATTTCCCGAGCCCCCTAGAATCTTATGTTCGTCTTGCAAGCTCAACTTATATGCCCCTTCGCCTTTTTAATACGATGTCGTCGCAAGTCGAGGAGTTCCATCCGCTCCGCGACTCCGAAGTCCGCATGTACGCTTGCGGGCCTACCGTCTACGACTACGGACACATCGGCAATTTCCGCACTTTTATCGCCATCGATCTACTGCGCCGCTTTCTCCGGCAGAGCGGTTACAAGATCCAGCACGTCATGAACATTACCGACGTGGACGACAAGATCATTCGCAACTCCGCGCGCGACGGCGTCACCGTGCAGCAATACACGGCGAAGTACGAGAAGGCGTTCCTCGAGGATGCCGCCATGCTCGGCATCGAGCAACCCACGCTGGTTCGCGCTACCGAACACATTCCCGAGATGGCCCAGTTCGTCGCGAAACTGGTGGAGAAGGGATTCGCCTACCGCGCTGACGACGGATCCTATTACTTCCGCATTGCTAAGTTCCCCCGGTACGGCAAGCTCTCGAAAAAAGATTTCAGCAGCATGCTCGACGGCGCGCGCGTCGACGTCGACGAATACGACAAAGACAGCGCGCGCGACTTCGCACTGTGGAAGGCGCCCAAGCCCGGTGAAGCTTCATGGGACACTGTCATCGGCCCCGGCCGTCCCGGCTGGCATCTCGAATGCTCCGTCATGTCGATGGAGGAGTTGGGCGAGAGCTTCGACCTCCATGCTGGCGGTGAAGATCTCATCTTCCCCCATCACGAAAACGAAATCGCGCAATCAGAATCCCTGACCGGAAAACCTTTCGCGCATTTCTGGTTTCATGCACGATTTCTCCTGGTCGAAGGCGAGAAGATGTCGAAGAGCCTGGGGAATTTCTTCACTCCCCGCGACCTCGTGCTCAAGGGGCACAAGCCATCTTCCATCCGTTACCTGCTGGCCTCCGTCCCCTATCGCAATCAACTCAACTTCACCTTCGACGGACTTAAGCAGGCCGCAGTTTCCGTCGATCGCTTGCGGAATTTTCGCCTCCGTCTGAGCGCCGGGAATTTCGCGGATGGCTCGAACCCGCAAATGCAGACCCTGGCCACAGAAACAGGTGACCGCATGCGCGCCGCGCTCGACGACGACCTCAATACCGCCCAGGCGCAGGCCGCCATTTTCGAAATGGTTCGTCAGGCCAACACGGCTTTCGATACGGGCAGCGTCATGAAAGACGACGTTCCGCCGCTGCTGGCCGCTCTGGAGAAATTCGACGAGGTGTTCGCTGTCCTCCACGACGACGACATCCCGAAGATGAAGCAAGTCCTCCAGTGGGCCCAGACCGAAGGCCGCGAGAAAGACATCAGCCAGGAACTGCGCGACGCCGTGCAGTCCGCACACCTCTCGGACGCTGATATCGAAGCGAAGATTGCTGACATGAGGGCCGCCCGCACCTCCCGCGATTTCAAAAAGTCAGACGCAATCCGGGCCGAACTCGCCGAAGCAGGCATCCTGGTCGAAATCACAAAAGACGGCATCCGCTGGCGCAGAAGATAGAACCTGTCTCGCATGGTTTTGCAGGACATGGTTTTGCAGGCGCCGGCGTTTGAAAACGGCGCGGCGTTTCTCGGGTGCTCTTGAAAGGGCGCGGCTTTAAGTCGCGCCGTCCAAGGCCAGAAAGGAGTCAGGCTTTAGCCCCTGAGGGCGGCACCTTGAGACCGGCATCAACCCGTCTAGCCCATGTCAAACGACGCGCGATGTTAAGCTGAAAGCTGACCGCTAATAGCTGACGGCTTTCCATGAAATCCCTCGACGAATACCTCCGCGACGCCGAGCAAGCCCACGGCCACCTCTGTGCCGGACAGGTGCTTGGCGTGCGCCTGGCGATGTTGGGCCTCCAGAAACTCGGCATCGACAACCCCCACGGCAAAGACCGGAAACGCCTCGTAACTTTCGTCGAAATCGACCGCTGCGCTACCGACGCCGTGGCCGTCGTCACCGGATGCCGCCTGGGCAAGCGCGCTTTGAAATTCCGAGACTGGGGAAAAGTTGCGGCTACATTCGTGGACGTGACCAACGGCAAAGCCATCCGTATCGCCGCGAAAGAATCGTCCAAAACGCTCGCCCGCCAATTGCATCCCGAGATTGAAAGCAAGAACCAGCAGCAGATGCTCGCCTATCGCGAGATGTCAGACGACGACCTGTTCGCCACACAATGGGTAAGAGTTGACCTGCCCCCGGAGGAATTCCCAGGATACAAAGGCGAGCGAATCACGTGCGACGCGTGCGGCGAAGGAATTAATTTTCGAAGAGAAGTCCAGCGCGAAGGAAAAACACTATGCCGCGCCTGCGCCGGCGAGTCGTATTACCAACCCCTATAGCCAAATCCTCCGTTGTCATCCTGAGCGGCGTTCTTTGCCGCAAAGGACCTATGCACTCGCCGCCGCCGGCATGAACCTAGGCCGCCTGCTCGTAAGCATGCGCCACCCTCAGAACCGTAGCCTCGTCAAAATGCTTCCCCAATATCTGCAGCCCGATCGGCAACTTCTCCCGCGTCTCCCCGCACGGAACTGAAATTCCGGGAATGCCCGCCAGATCCGCAGTCACCGTATAAATATCCGCCAGATACATCGCCAGCGGATCATTCGATTTCTCGCCCAACCGGAAGGCCGCCGTCGGACTGGTGGGCGTCAGTATCGCGTCTACCTTGGTGAATGCCTCTTCGAAATCGCGCGTAAGCAGCGTTCGCACCTTCTGCGCTTTCAGGTAATAAGCATCGTAATATCCCGCGCTGAGCGCATACGTGCCGAGCATGATGCGCCGCTTCACCTCCGGCCCGAAGCCTTCATCGCGGCTCCGCCGGTACATCTCCGACAAAGTCTTCACCCCGCGCGCCCGATGGCTGTAGCGCACACCGTCATAGCGCGCCAGATTCGACGATGCCTCTGCCGTCGCTATCAGGTAATACGTCGGAATCGCGTACGGTGTGTGCGGAAGCGAAACCGGAACGATCTCGCATCCCAATCCCTTCAACTTTTCAATGGCGCTTTCTACTGCCGCACGAACTTCCTCGTCCAATCCTTCCCCGAGATATTCCTTCGCGACCCCAAGTTTCAAGCCACGCACCGGCTTCTCGAGTTCAGCCGCGTAATTCGGAACCGGAACCTCAGCCGAGGTCGAATCCATCGGATCGCGCCCCGCAATGGTCCGCAATACGATCGCCGCATCCTTTACCGTCTTCGTCAGCGGCCCGATGTGATCGAGCGAAGAGGCGAACGCAATCAACCCGTAACGCGAGACGCGCCCGTAAGTGGGCATCAGGCCGACCACACCGCAGAAAGATGCCGGCTGCCGGATCGATCCTCCCGTATCCGAGCCCAGCGTGAACACCGCCATGTCCGCCGCCACGGCCGCCGCGGATCCTCCCGACGACCCGCCCGGCACTCGAGTCAGATCCCGAGGATTCCGCACCGGACCGTACCCCGAATTCTCGTTCGATGAGCCCATGGCAAACTCATCGCAATTCATTTTCCCCAGCACCACCGCCCCTGCCGCCTCCAACCGCGCGACGGCCGTGCAGTCATAAGGCGGAATATATTTCTCGAGAATCCTCGATCCAGCGGTCGTGCGCACGCCGCGCG
Organism: Terriglobia bacterium; assembly: GCA_020073385.1. Lineage (GTDB taxonomy): Bacteria > Acidobacteriota > Terriglobia > Terriglobales > Acidobacteriaceae > Sulfotelmatobacter. Next base: position 267,582 of record JAIQFH010000002.1, read on the forward strand.
TGCTCATCACATCCTTGATCCCGACGGGAACGCCGGCCAGCGGCGGAAGAGGCTTCCCTTCAGCCGCCATGCGATCGATGCGATCCGCCTGCTCCAGCGCGCGCTCTTTCGACAGCGTCAGGAACGCCCCAATCTGCCCATCCTCTTTTTGAATGCGCGCGTAGTGAGCCTCGGCCAGCGCCAGCGCCGTGGTCTTTCTTTCCTGGATGGCCGAGCGGGCCGCGTCAATTGTCAGCGAAATTACGTCCATTTTGTCCAGTGAGCACCTTCGGCAGGCTCGTGCTTAAGAAAATAGATTGGTTTCCCTTCGTGTCCTTTGTGGTTACTGAATTTTCTGGCAACCGCGAACGCCCTAACGCTCAATTACTTTGGGCACTCGGAAGAAATGCTCGTCCGCATCCGGCGCATTCGCGAGAGCTTCGTCATGCGGCAATGATTTTCGCAGCCCTTCGAGAACATCTTCGCGTGAGGCATAGGCAAAGCGCTCGCTCCCCTGCTTGGCCTCATCGACACCGTAGCGATCCGACACCTGCGCCATCGGCGGCACGTCCGACGTGTCGAGCTCGTTCAAACGGTCGACATAATCCAGAATTGAATTCAGATCGCGCAGCATCCCGCGGCGCTCGTCTTCGCTCAGTTCCAGGTTCGCAAGATCAGCAACGTAGGCGACGTCTTTCTCGGTGACTTTCATAAGAGGTTTAGGAGCGATCAGCGGGCGTCTTGCTCCGGGGGTTCCGGAAGCATCACCACAAATTCAATCCTGCGAACGGCTTCAACCGTGTAGCGATTGATTGACGCCAAATACCGAGGCGCGAGGCCCTGCAGCTCAAACCTCCATCCTGCATCCGCGACGGCCACTCGCAGCACTCCGTCCAGAAAACTCAGGGCGCGAGTGCGCTCGGCCACAGCCGAACCGCATACCACCGGCCATGCCATTAGCGGCGCCTGCGCCGGGGGCGCCTGCCGCAACGATCGTGCGACGATTCTTTCCAGGTCCGATCCAGCCTGCTGCAACGATGACTCCTCGTCCTCTCGCGGGAAGGTTGATTCTAACATCGCCGCCGCTGCTCGCTTCAGGCCGGAAACTCGCGGCGCACGAACTCCAGCGCAGCGTCGCGAGAAGGCAACCGGCCTTCCAGTTGCGCATCTTCCACCGCAGTCAGAATCTCGCGAAATTTCGGCCCCGGACGATGTCCCTCGGCAATCAGGTCGTCTCCGGTCACCAGCGGCGTGGGGCGCATCTTCTCCGGCGGAATCTCCTGTTTCTTCTGCCGGACGAACTCGTACGTCGCCAGATTCCGGTGACTCGCCAGGCAGTCCGCTCGGTGCAGCGCCAGGTGTTCATCAAACGCCGGCATGCGAAGAAACTTCTTGAGAGTCGATTCCTTCATACGGGTCGCATGCCCGAACCGCATGTGATTGTCCACCAGCGCCAGAATCTGTTCGGTCTCGTCATTCGAAAAACGCAGGCGTGCACAGATCTCCTCTGCCATCTTAACGCCCACTTCCACATGCCCGTCGAACCGAATGCGCTCCGCCACACGGAACGTCGGAGGCTTTCCCACATCGTGCAGAAGGGCGCCCCAGGCGAGAGTCATCGGGCAAGGATGCGGCAAATTGTCCAACAAAAGTAGCGTGTGGACGAACACGTCTCCCTCCGGATGGAACTCTGGAGGCTGCTCCACTCCCTTCATCGCCGAAATTTCCGGCAGAACCTGTCGCAGCAAGCCCGACTCATCGAGCAGCAAGAACGCCCGCCGCGCATGGCCTTCCGTTAACATGCGTGTGAGTTCATCGCGCACACGCTCCCGCGAGACGACTCGAATCTGTTCAGCCAGATCCCGCATCGCCGCAAGCGTGCCGGGCTCGATCTGATACTCGAATCTCGCCGCAAACCGTACAGCCCGCAGCATGCGCAGTTTGTCCTCACCAAAGCGTTTCTCCGGATCGCCGATCGTCCGAATAATTCCGGCATCGAGGTCCGTGCGCCCGCCGACAAAGTCAAGAACTTCGCCGCTCACCGGATCGAGCAGCATTCCGTTGATGGTGAAGTCCCGCCGCGCAACATCCTCCTGCGGAGTCTTGCTGAATCGAACCTCATCCGGATGCCGCCCGTCGGAATACCCGATATCACTGCGGAATGTCGCCACTTCGACTGCATTCGATTTTGCTGAGCCTTCATCCGAAATCCTCGCGCGGCCCGCCTCTGGCGCCGGAACCAGAACCACCCCGAATTGCACTCCCACCGCATAAGTCTCGGGAAAGATCTCCATCACCTGCTTCGGAGTGGCATCGGTCGCCACGTCGTAGTCTTTCGGTTCCCGCCCCAGCAGCAGATCGCGCACGCATCCCCCCACCAGATACGCTTGAAATCCCTTCTGGCGTAGCGTTTGCACCATCGAAGTGGCGAATTCTCTCATCATTCCTCTTATGATATCTCCTCAAGCGAACACACAATCCTCTGAAAAGCACGTAACACTATCGAGCAGGCTTCACACTGATTCTTGTCACGCGGGCCGCGTGACAGTCTCAACTGCAAATTCCACTAGAGGAGTTATATTTGAAACTGCTGACATGTCCGACGCCTACATCCTCGGCATAGAGAGCTCCTGCGACGAAACCGCCGCCGCCGTTGTGCGCTCGGGCGAGCAACTCATCTCAAACGTCGTGGCCTCCCAGATCGCTACCCACCGACCCTATGGAGGAGTCGTCCCGGAACTAGCCTCCCGCGAGCACCTACGCGCCATCGTGCCGGTCGTCCGGCAGGCACTCGCAGAAGCCAAACACTCTTACGACACGGTCGATGCCATCGCGGTCACCCAGGGCCCCGGGCTCGCAGGAGCCTTGCTGGTCGGCATCAGCTACGCAAAAGCGCTGGCGTTCGCGCTCCAAAAACCGTTAATCGCGGTCAACCATCTCGAAGGCCACATCCACGCCGTGCTGCTTGAGGAGCGACAGAAGGGTAACCATGAATTGCAGTTTCCCGTACTAGCCCTCGTGGTTTCCGGAGGCCATACTCACCTTTACCTTGCCGCCCAAAAAGGCGAGGCCTGGACTTACGAGAACATCGGCCACACGCGCGACGACGCCGCCGGTGAAGCCTTCGACAAAGTTGCCAAGCTGCTTGGCCTGGGATACCCCGGCGGCCCCGTGATCGACCGCCTCGCCCCGCATGGCGATCCCAACGCAGTGAAGTTCCCGCCTGCGCAAATCAAACACCGTGACCGCCGTGGGAGAATTGATGGCCGTGCCGTTGATCCCGACGACGACCGCCCGCGTTTTGATTTCTCTTACAGCGGCATCAAGACCGCGATGCTGCGATACGTGGAGTCCCATCAGATGCACGCCGCGGTGGAGGCGCGTCGCAAGGCCCTAGGCGGAATCCCAAAGCCAAAACTCGAGGACTATCTCGCCCACAGCGACAAAGCCACTCTGGACCTCGTCGCATCATTCCAGCGGGCGATCATCGAAGACTTGGTGGGAAAGACCCTGGCCGCTGCGGAAGCCTACAATGTTGCCACGCTCTTCGTGACCGGTGGAGTGGCTGCGAACCAGGAACTGCGAAGGACCTTCGAGCAGGAAGGAGCCAAGCAAGGTCTCCCGGTTTTCTTCCCGTCGCGTCCTTTATCGACCGACAACGCGGCCATGATCGCGGCCGCAGCTTACCCAAAATTTCTAGTGAAAGATTTCGCCCCGATCGACTTTTCAGCCGAAGCCGGCATGCAACTGCGCTGATAGCCAGCTCACTGCGGGGTTGTAGTGCAAGAGCGCCGCGTTAGCGGGTTTAGTGGAAGAGCGGGGTTCTAGTGGAAGAGCGGGTTCTTTAGTGGAAGAGCGGGTTCTTTAGTGGAAGAGCGGGTTCTTAGTGGAAGAGCGGCGCTTTAGCGCCGCGTTAGACGCACTCTAAAATCTGGGCTTTAGCCCCTGAGGGTAGCCCTACTTCCCGTTCGCCTGTCCGCGGCTCTTCGGTTCCATCACCGACTCCAGAGCCGCATCCAGCTGCGCATCTACATTGATATCCTTGTAGATCACAAAGTCCGCACGCTCATCCGGTTCGCACGAACCATTCGCTTTGCTCGTGATGACAATGATCGGGACTCGGCAGGTCTCCTCTTTGCTCTTCAGCGCCGTGATGAACTCACTGCCCGACATCTTCGGCATGCGCATGTCCGTCACGACTAGATCGGCCCGCACGCGTGCCAACACTTCCACGGCCTCAGCACCGTTTACCGCAGCCTCGACGGCAAAGCCGCGCGATTCGAGGAAGCGGCATATGCTGTACCGGATCAGCATCGAATCGTCGACGACGAGGGCGATCTTCGACATATGCAGAGTAAAGAGGCGGACCAGTCCCAGCGCACCCCTTTGTCGGAAAGTAGCAGGCACAGTTCAGCAAGAACAACAAGAAACCCGGCGGGAACGTTACATCAGTCACCGCGGGGAAGATTCAGATTTCGGGATCCTGAATCCGGTCCTCGATATTCATGTCCTTGAATTCGCTGGACTCGAAGATTTCGCCGCACTCTTTGCACTCGACGAATTCCGACTCCTCGTCGCGGCTCACAATCTGTACACGTGGATGCTTGCAGGGTTGCTTCATGCTCACATTCGGAGGAGGGACAGGCGACTTTGCGGTCATGTTATCCGGATAGTCCCGAAGGTTCAGGGGCAGTTTTGCGCCGGAATTTTGGGTATTGTAGAACGGCCTAAGGTCTTGTCAAGCCCCCTTCTGTCGCTCTGTTGTGAATTCGTAACAGATTACCTAGCTGGGGCGCAGAAGTTGGCCGCGCCAATTTGCGACCGTTTTCGTCGCATGAGATCAACCCATTCAGCCAAAAGTACTTACCATTAGACTCCTCTTCCCAACCATTCCCTGCTTCGACTTGCTCCCGATTCCTGGGTGACGTACAATGAATGGCGACGGAATTAGTCGGATTTATATCCGACCAGACTGGTCGTGTTTACTGGGGACCAAGCCTCTGCTGAAACTGACAAAAAAAGCCGACTACGCGCTCATGGCGATGAAGCATCTCGCCGAGCGCTCTAGCGAGGGTTCCCGCAGCGCTAAGGATGTATCCGATGCCTATGGCATCCCACCCGAGGCGCTGGCCAAGATTCTGCAGCGGCTGGCGAAGGCGGGCTTGCTCCAGTCGCAGCACGGCACCAATGGCGGATACACGCTAGCCCGCCCGGCGCACACGATATCGGCCTTTGAGGTCATCCAGGCGATCGATGGTCCGCTGTTCATCACTTCCTGCGTCACCACGCGCGGGGAGTGTGACCAGACGGATCGCTGTAATATCCGCGAGCCACTGCGCAAGGTCAACGAAAGCATCGAGGCGGTGTTGAAGCGAATCAAGATCTCGCACATGCGAGAGGAGCCGGAAGAGGTTGGCTCGGCGATTCCAAAGGCCAAGGAATTGGTCACGATCACCTGAGCCCCCAGGAATTTGAAGTCGTCCAACGAAAGAAACGACGTTAAAGAGCAGGAGAGCAATCAATGAGCACGGATGTAAAGATCCCCCAGGCCGACACGCAGGCGCACAGCACCAATGGTAAGGGTGTGAAGCTGCCCATCTACATGGACAACCACGCCACCACACCGATGGACCCGCGTGTCCTCGAAGAGATGCTGCCCTACTTCATGGAGAAGTTCGGCAACGCTGCCAGCCGCAATCACTCCTTTGGATGGGCCGCAGAAGAAGGCGTCGAAACAGCGCGTGAGCGCATCGCCAAGCTGGTCGGCGCGACCACAAAAGAGATTATCTTCACCTCCGGCGCCACCGAGAGCGACAACCTCGCCATCAAGGGCGTGGCCGAGATGTATCGCGAGAAGGGCAACCACATCATCACTGCGGTGACCGAGCACAAGGCCGTGCTCGACACCTGCAAGCGCCTCGAAAAGTATGGGTACCGCGTCACCTATATGCCCGTGCAGAAAGACGGGCTGGTCGATCTCGACGACCTGAAGCGTGCTATGGACGACAAGACCATCCTGGTGACGATCATGTACGCCAATAACGAGATTGGCGTGATCCAGCCGGTGGTTGAGATTGGCAAGCTCTGCCACGAACGCGGCGTGATCTTCCACACGGACGCAACTCAGGCGATCGGTAAGGTTCCCGTCGATGTGGTCAAGCAGAACATCGACCTGGCATCCATCTCCGGCCACAAGATGTACGGCCCCAAGGGCGTGGGCGCGTTGTACGTTCGACGCAAGAATCCGCGGGTGCAGCTTTCCGCCATCATCGACGGCGGTGGACACGAGCGCGGCATGCGCTCGGGCACTCTCAATGTTCCCGGCATCGTCGGTCTGGGTAAGGCATGCGCGATCGCCCAGGAAGAAATGCCGCAGGAATCTTGTCGATTGGCTGGCCTCCGCAACCGCCTCCGCGACCGCATCATGGGACGCCTGGATGAGGTCTACATCAACGGCTCCATGGACCACCGCCTCCCCGGCAACCTGAACATCAGCTTCGCCTACGTCGAGGGCGAGTCGCTGCTCATGGGCATCAACGATATCGCGGTTTCCAGCGGATCGGCGTGCACCTCTGCGACGCTTGAGCCATCTTATGTATTGAAGGCTCTGGGCACGGGTGATGACCTAGCCCACAGCTCGATCCGCTTCGGCATCGGCCGCTTCAACACCGAGGCCGAGGTCGATTACGTAGCCGACCGCGTCATCGAGACGGTTGAGCGCCTGCGCGAACTCTCTCCGCTCTACGAGATGGCGAAAGAAGGCATCAACCTGAAAGACGTAAAGTGGGCAGGAGAAGCGCACTAAGAAAGCGGTAGGGCGACGGTTCTAGCTGTGCCCTCGGTAGTGCGAAATCTAGTGTCTGGGATAGCACGCCGCCAGCCGCGAAGCGGCGAAAGAATGCAGCCTACGGCGCAAGCCGTGGGTAGAAGTTGAAAAAAGGTTTTAGCCCCGAAGGGGCGAAAGATAGCGACCGGCACAATCAAGCTTAGGAGAACCAAATGTCATACAGTGACAAAGTGATCGATCACTACAACCACCCCCGCAACGTAGGCTCGATGGACAAGTCGAGCACCGACGTGGGCACCGGACTGGTCGGCGCACCCGAGTGCGGCGACGTCATGAAGTTGCAGATCAAGGTAAACCCACAGACCAACGTCATTGAAGACGCCAAGTTCAAGACCTTCGGCTGCGGCTCCGCGATCGCCTCTTCGTCGCTGGCCACCGAGTGGGTGAAGGGCAAGACAGTCGACGAGGCCCTCGCCATCAAGAACATGGATATCGTGAAGGAACTCTCGCTTCCTCCGGTAAAGATCCACTGTTCAGTATTGGCCGAAGACGCCATCCGGGCCGCCATCGGCGATTGGAAGAAGAAGCAGGAAACCGGCAAGCCGGTAGCCGCCGAAGCGAAGTAGTTGTGAGCTTCGAGCGGCGAGCCCCGAGCTAGTGCTCGGATTGCTCGAAGCTCGTAACTCGAAGCTCGACGCTGATTATGACGACTGCAACCGAAAACGCGACCCCGCAAGCCACTGCCAAGGGCGTCACGGTCACCGAAAAGGCGATCGCGAAGATCCGTAGCGCGATGGCCAAGGAGGGCATCTCGCCCGAGCAGGGCGGCTTGCGCCTCGGTGTCCAGGGCGGCGGATGTTCCGGCTTGAGCTATAACATCCGCTTCGACACACAGCCGCGGGAACGAGATCGCATCTTCCAGTTCGGCGATGTGCGGGTATTTGTAGATCCAAAGTCGTTCATCTACCTGCACGGCATGATTCTGGACTATCAGGAAACGCTGATGCAGCAGGGATTCGTTTTCGTAAATCCGCAGGCGACAAAATCCTGCGGCTGCGGAACATCTTTCTCGGCCTGACGCCTGGCCGGCACCTGTGTGGCGCGGGCACTCTTGCCCGCGACTATGTGCGCCACCGGAAAAAATGGCTGAGTAAGCAGGCGCTCTGCCCTGCACAAGGATTAGAACGTGACCACAAAGTCGACCCTAACCGCGATTGGCTCCAAGCCGCTACCCGACGACACGCATTCGTGCTGGTCGTGCGGAGACATGCGCGCCGCGCATTTCTGTGCCTCTTGCGGAAAGGTCCAGCCCCCTTCCCCGGTGGACTACTTCACATTCTTCGGCATGCCTCCCAAACTGAACCTCGACGTCGCGGCACTGGAAAAGGATTTCTATGATCTCAGCCGTCGGCTGCATCCGGATCTAAACGCCCGTGCCGGCAGCCAAGAACAGGAATGGAGCCTCGAACAAAGCTCTCTGCTCAATGATGCCTATCGCACGCTCCGTGACCCCATCAAGCGAACCGAATACTTGCTTCACCTGGAAGGCGTCGCTTTGGAAGAACAGTCCAAGGCGGCCACCGAGCGGGCCCGCGCAACCGGAGAAGTAAAGAAGCAGATCGTTCCGCCGGATCTTCTTGAAGAAGTCTTCGAACTCAACATGCAGCTTGAAGAACTTCGCATGAACAAGAAGATGGGAGAAGACGACCCGAACCTGACGAAGGAAATCGCCGGCCACAAGATCGCTCTGGAAGCCAAGCATGACGCGTTATTGCAGGAACTGCAAACTTACTGGACCGACTGGGACAGTCTCATCGAGCGCAACCACGGATCGAAAGCCCCAGCCGAAGAACGCGCCAAGATCACCGCCAAGATGGTGGACGTGCTGAACCGCCGCAACTACATCCGCAATCTGGTCAGGGATGTGAATGCAGCGCTGGAGGAGTGAGCTGAAAGTAAGAAGTCAGAATGAAGAAGTTAACGCGAACCACTTCTGCATTCTGACTTCTGACTTCTGCATTTTAACTATGAGTTCAGATCATATCGTCGGCATCGACCTCGGCACCACCAACTCGCTGGTGGCCTTCATGCAGGGGGAAACCCCTGTCGTGATCCCGGGCGACGACGGCTCCAACCTGGTTCCCTCCGTCGTTGCGCTCGGCGAGAGCAGTCAGCCGATTATCGGCAACTCTGCTCGCCGATACCTGATCGAAACCCCCGAGCGCGCCGTCTACTCCATCAAACGCCTCATGGGACGCGGCATCGAAGACATTCAGGAAGAATTGAAGCTGTTCCCTTTCCGCCTCGCCGAAGATCTCCAGCCCGGAGAAGTGCTCCGCATTAAACTCGGCAATCACACGTCCACACCGCCCGAAATCTCAGCCCTGATTCTCCGCCAGCTGAAGCGCAACGCAGAACGCTACTTCGGCGCACCGGTGACCAAAGCGGTGATCACCGTTCCTGCATACTTCAACGATGCCCAGCGCCAGGCCACCAAAGACGCCGGCCGCATCGCCGGCCTCGAAGTCCTCCGCCTGGTCAACGAGCCAACCGCCGCGTCTCTCGCCTACGGCCTCGACAAAAAACAAAACGGCATCGTCGCCGTCTATGATCTCGGCGGCGGCACCTTCGACATTTCGATTCTCAAACTCCACGATGGAATCTTCGAAGTCATCGCCACCAACGGCGACACGCACCTCGGCGGCGACGACATCGACAACTTGCTGATCACCATCGCCCTGGACGACATTCGCGGTGATCTCGGCGTCGATCTCCGCCGCAACGCCGAAGCAGTGCAAGCCATTCGCAAAGCGGTAATCGAAGCAAAGATCGCGCTATCATCCCAGCCTTCGGTCAAGCTCGACATCGAACTCCCTCAAGGCAAGCGTTACCGGCGCGAGATCACGCGCGAGCAGTTCGAGCAACTGATCCAGCCCATCATCGATCGCACCGTCGGGCCCTGCAAGCAGGCCTTTAAAGATGCCAACCTTAAGCCCGAACAGATTGATGAAGTTGTCCTCGTCGGCGGCTCCACGCGCATCCCGAAAGTTCGCGCACTGGTAAAAGAGATGTTCTGCCGCGAGCCGCACACCGACCTCAATCCCGACGAAGTCGTCGCCCTCGGCGCCGCCGTTCAAGCCAACATCCTCGGCGGAGGCTCACTGGCCACCGAGAACATGCTCCTGCTCGATGTCACTCCGCTCTCGCTAGGCATCGAGGTCGCCGGAGGCGTCACCGACAAGATCATCCTTCGCAATTCGACAATCCCCGCTTCGGCCACCCAGTTCTACACCACGCAGATCGACGGCCAGGCCAATGTCGCAATCCATGTCCTGCAAGGCGAACGCGAACTCGCTAAAGACTGCCGCTCGCTTGCTCGCTTCGATCTCAAAGGCATTCCCCCGATGGCCGCCGGCATCCCGCGCGTCGAGGTGAAATTCCTGATCGATGCCAACGGCATCCTCAACGTCTCCGCACGCGAGCAGCGCAGCGGCAAGCAAGCCGAAATTCAAGTGCAGCCGAGCTACGGCCTGACCGACGAGCAAGTCGAAGGCATGATTCTCGATTCCTTTGACAACGCCGAAGAAGATTTCCGCAAGCGCCAGTTGATCGAAGCGCGCAACGAAACCGAGACTATTCTCGCCGCACTCGAAAAAGGCAAGAAAAGCCCGGCCTGGGGACAACTTACAACCGACGAGAAAAAGCAGATCGCCAAGATGGAGAAAGCCTTGGCCGCGGTCAACAAAGAAGACGATTACCAGGCGATCCGCAAAGCCATCGACGCTCTGAACCAGGGCACAACGCGCTTAGCTGAGCTCATGATGGACACTGCAGTCTCAAGCGCCCTGAAAGGCAAAACCATGGACGAGACCGACCTGGGCGAAGGCACCACCGCACCTCATCCCATGGCAAAAGCAGAATTCAAGTAACACTGTGCACCTCTGTGCCCTCTGTGGCGAAGGGTTTTGAGACCGCCCCAGAGAAGCAGAGGAAAGCGCAGAAAGACCAGGAGCACCATGGCAGACGAAAAAACAAAAGGCGCGGGAACCGCCACCGAAGAGGCCCCCGGCGAAAACACGGTTCAGATCACCTTCCTCCCCGAAGGCAAAACTGTCACCTTCGAGCACGGCAAGTTGCCTTATGAAGATCACGGCAAGGAAGAATCCATCCTCGACATCGCCCTGAATTTCGGCATCCCGCTCGACCACGCCTGCGGCGGCAATTGCGCCTGCACCACCTGTCATGTCTGGGTGAAAGAAGGCGCCCAGAATCTTTCCGAGATGGACGACGACGAAGCCGACCGCCTGGACATGGCCGCCGATCTCCAGCTAAACTCGCGCCTCGGCTGCCAGGCGCAGATCAACAAGCCCGGCAAAGTCGTCGTAGAAATCCCCGCATGGAACCGCAATTACGTTTCTGAGGAGCACTGAGCATGGCCAAGCAACTGACTTGGGACGACGCCGAAGACCTCGGCATCCAACTCTCCGAAGCTCACCCCGACCTCGATCCGCTAACGGTCCGCTTCACCGACCTGCATCGCTATGTGACCGAACTACCCGATTTCGGCGGCGACCCCAAAGCCTCCAACGAAGGCAAGCTGGAAGCCATTCAAATGGCCTGGCACGAGGAGTACCAGGACCGCACCCAAGCCTGAGTTGTTTTCCTTCGTGTACCTTCGTGCCCTTAGTGGTTAATGGTTTTGTGTGCCGCCCTCGGCAATCTTCCGATAGAACCTCTGCAGCGTATAAAACGCCATCTTCCGCTGCCCCCGATTCGAAATCACTCCCTTGCGGTTGTGATAATCCTGCACGCCGGGCAACATACGAAGTGGAGACCGGAAATCCATCAGCACCCACGGACTGAGCCCCGCCAGATTCGGCATACGCTCCACCATGTCAAGTTGGTGCTGAAACAAGTTGTCCTGATATTCCTCGGTCCAGCGCTCATCCGTATCGCCGTGCCGCCCGTACGGCGCGCCACCGCCGAATTCGCTGACGATGAGCGGCTTGTTCCACGTCAACTTCCACTGCAGTTTGTCGGCATCTTCCGGACGTCCGCCGTACCAACCCAAATACTCGTTCAGCCCGAGAACATCCAGCACCTCTCCCAACGGATCGCTGAGGGTGCGCTCATCAGGAGCTGTGTTATCCACATGATTCAGGGCCGACGTGATCAGCCGCGTCGAATCCATCTCTCGCGCATCCTGCGCCAGTTGTGTGAGAAACGTAAGCCGTTCCGCTTTCACCGGGGTCTCATTCGAAAGCGACCACAGCACCACGGCCGCCCGGTTATGATCCCGCGCAATCATGTCTCGAAGCTGCGCCTGCGCAGTCGCCAGAGTCGCCGGATTTCGCCAGTCAAGGTCCCAATACACCGGAATCTCCGACCACACCAGCAACCCCATCCGATCCGCCAGCCGAATCTCGTTCTCGTTGTGCGGATAGTGCGCGAACCGAACGAAGTTACATCCCAACTCCTTCACCCATCCCAACAGCGTCTGGGCATCTTCGGCGCTGAAGGCACGCCCCTCGCGAAACGGAGCCTCTTCGTGCATCGAGATCCCACGCAGAAAGATCGGCTTCCCGTTCAACAGAATCTTCGTGCCCTGCGCCTCAATCGTTCGAAATCCAATTTGATCGCGAACTGTCTCCCCGCCACTGGTGAGGACCACGTCGTAGAGCTTCGGATGCTCCGGTGACCACAATTCCCATCTCCCCGTAAGACGAAAGCTGGCCCGCCCATTCGTGTCGCTGTTGAAGGTTTCGCGCACGTGCGCTTCTGGAATCTCTACCGTAACTTTCTGCCGCGCCTGCGCCCCATTCAACTGCACCCACCCGGAAATCTCGTTCTGTGATCCGCGCGCCAGTTGCACCCAATAATCCTGGATAAAAGTCTCCGGCACCTCCACCAGTTCCACGTCCCGCGTGATCCCGCCATAGCTCCACCAATCGAACCGCATTCCCGGCACGCCGTCCGGCCGTCGGGTGTTGTTCACCTCCACAATCAGAGAGTTGCCGCCCTCGCGCAGCGTCGATGTAACCTCGAAGTCAAAAGGCGTAAAACCCCCTTCATGCTCGCCCAGCTTCTCGCCGTTCAGATACACAGCCGTCCGGTAGTTCGCCGCGCCAAAATATACGAACACCCGCGTACCCTCGTGCTTGTGATAACTGAACTCCCGCCGGTACCAGACCGGCCCTTCATAAAACATCAACGCCTCGCGCTGCGTATTCCAATCTCCCGGCACATTCAGAACCGGGGAGGCGTCGAAGCTGTACTCCACCAGATCGCTTTTATCCTTAGGCTTGTCATCGTGAAAAAATCCCCGCGGCTGGCCGTTCTCGAACGGATCCACAATCGCGTGCCATGCCCCATCGAGGCTCACGGTAGTGCGTCCGGGAATATTCGCAATCAGACGGGAGGGAGTCATTGCAGCAGCCGCGCAACTCACCAGCAATAAGGGAATCCAGCAGAATTTCATGCGAACCCTGCCTTTCGTAGCAGTCCAGCATACAAAGTTTTTACAACCCTATGACAACCTTCCGCGAGCTCCTAGCTTATGCTTCATTCAATTCGGGCTCACAAAGCCCCTCTCTCTCCGGCCAAATGGAAAGGGCACGGCCACATGCCGTGCCCCTTTTTTCTTGAGTAAACGCGCTCAGCCGATCGGAACCGCCGCCGTCTCCTCGACATTCGCCTCGCGCAAGAACTTCGCAGCCTCTTCCGGCGGAGTCGGATTGATGTAGAATCCTGTCCCCCATTCGAATCCCGCCGTCTTGGTCAGTTTCGGCATGAACTCAATGTGCCAGTGATAGTGGTCGTTCGTCGGATCCTGCACCGGCGAAGTATGGATCACCAGGTTGTACGGAGGATTGTCGAGCACCCGGTCCGCTCGCACTAGCAAGTTTTTCAGCGCACGCGCCAGATTCTCAAACATACCCGACGACGAATTCTCAAACGCCGACTCGTGCTGCTTCGGCAGAATCCAGGTCTCAAACGGAAACCGCGGCGCGTACGGCGCAAGGGTCAGGAATTTTTCATTCTCTGCCACCACGCGCGATCCGCCATCCATTTCTTGGGCGATGATGTCGCAAAACACGCACCGTTCCTTGTACAGGAAGTACTGTTTCGCGCCTTCCAGTTCCTGGGTCACGTTGATGGGGAGAATCGGCAGCGCGATCAACTGCGAGTGCGAGTGCTCCAGGGAAGCTCCAGCCGCTTCGCCATGATTCTTGAAGATCAAAATGTATTTGAACCGTCGGTCCTTCTTCAGATCGAGAATGCGATCCCGGAATGTCCACAGCACATCTTCAATTCGTTTTGGAGGTAAACTCGCCAGGCTCGCAGTATGATCCGGAGTTTCGACGATTACCTCGTGCGCCCCGATCCCGTTCATGCGGTCGAACATCCCCTCGGCCTGCCGGTTCAGAGTGCCCTCGATGCCCAGCGCCGGGAATTTATTGGGAACCACTCGCACTGTCCATCCCGGCGTGTCACGCTGCGGCGCCGGGCCCCCGTTGGGGTTGGGACGATACGCCTGAATCTCGGGAGGCGTTTTGCTCTCGTTCCCGTAGCAGAAGGGACAGAATCCCCCCTTAATCTTCATATTCTCCCGAGCAAAATCGGTAGGGCGCTTCGCCCGGTCGGTCGAAATAATCACCCAGCGTCCAACAATAGGATCTTTTCTAAGCTCCGGCACTCCCTACGTCCTTTCCATGGAAAATCGCGCAAACTTTGTATTTTACGCCGCCAAGGAGGCGTTTCGAAAGACTTCGATCTGGGGGCGGGAAGTACGACCGCCATAGTATACGCTCACGATATCGAAGCGCCACTGGCACGAAACGGGTAGCCTCTTCAGATATTCGCGCGCCACCTCCGCCACTTCCCGTCTCTTATGCCGGTCCACCGCTGCCTCGGCGGTTTTCACTTCGTGCGATGTCCGCGTCTTAACCTCAATAAAACAGAGGATATTGCCCTCCCATCCGATCAAGTCAATCTCGCCATGGCAACGTGGCGAACGAAAGTTACGCGCTACGATCACGTAACCCATTCGTCGTAACTGGAAGTAAGCTTCATCCTCTCCCCGAACACCGATTCGCAAATGTTCTGCGGAGGGCTCGCGAGCCGAAAGGCGCCTTGCCAGAAAATCCAGAAACTGCACCGCCGCGCGCGCCCACCGTCCCGCAAACATATATCTCTCGCAGCGTACGGCAGACGCGAGACACCAACTGTGACGAACCGCACAATGAAGACACGAAATACGCCCGCAGTTCTGAAACGGGAAAACCAGGGGAAACTGGATGGGGTATCCCCCCTCCCCCCGGTGTATTGGAATCATTGGGTTAGAGGAAGATTCGAAATTAATCTCACGGGCTCAATGAGATGCGGACAAAATATTGAAAACATTGGGCTTCCGGCTCGCGGAAAAGCTCTCACCACGGAGGCACGGAGTCACGGAGAACCATTTTTCTTGTTTTCCTCTGTGGCTCCGTGTCTCGGGTGGTGGAAAGAATTTCCAGCCAACGCTCCGGCTGACCCGCCCGTCCGGGCCAATGGACGGAGCGAGCCATTTTTGCTGCGCATCGCGGTTTTTCAAAGAACGTTTCGCCGCTTTGTGTTTTCGAGCGCATCCCGCTTTGTCATTTCGAGCGGAGCGAAAGAGTTGGGGATCGCCCAAACACAAAGCCTCCATCGACCGTAGGTCGGTGGAGGCGGGAGAGCCACAATTATGGCAAATTTACTCTCTCAGGGATGGGGATGGAATTCCGTGGGCGTGGTCACGGAGCAGGGTGATGGGGAGCACGCGAGGAACGGTTGGGAAGAGGGAATGCTGCGGAATCCCGACCCTTTGCAAAAACCGCAAAGGATGGCCACCCTCTTTTCGCCTCAGGCCTGGTTTGGAATGTCAAGGCCGGGAAACAGCCGTTCTTTTATCGTCCTGAAATACTCGTGCAGTGCTTCAGTCAGAACGTCACAGTCTCGATTACCCAATGTCTCAAGCAGGGGATTGTCCACCAACCAGAAACTCGAAAGAAGGGCTGGGTCTGCGCGGTATCGTTCTTCTAATAGATCGGCGAGACTGGTGCTTCGTAGATAGCCACAGAGCATCTCGATGTCTTGGGCGGAAAGCGAAAACGGAGGAGTAACCGTAACCGAGACGGGCTTTGCGATGGAATGCTTCCCTGAACTTAGAGGCAAGATAGGCGTTTATGACGAGCGCTGATCCGATGTCATCACGGGTGATCAAAACTGGATATACTTTTCTCACTCTGGAGATGTCGATTCCCTCAATTGCCCGTGGGCTCTTTCGATTGAACACCTGCTCAATTCGAGCCGCCAACTGCCCGATACCCTTCCTTCGTCCTTCCGCTTCGACGAACTTCTCTTGAATCTCGTTACGGAGCTTCGCTGGGTCTGCACCGTACTTTGCCTCGGCGGTGAATGTGGCTCCTTTGGATTCCATAAAAACGACGGAGTCATCACATAGCAAGATGGCGTCACATACCTCCTCGCCGTTGTCCCAGAACTTGGGGTTCTTGTGAAGCCTGTTCATACGTCCGTCGACGGACCCATCCATCAGCCAATTAACGTACCGTTCGAAGGCGGTTCCCCAGTCCCTGTGAAATTGCAGCCGCTGATCGCGGTTTAGCGCGTGGTTGATGGCCCAGAAAATGCCGCTCTCACCTTTTTCTGCTAGGAATACTGGATCGACCAGAAGATGATTCGCGTCGTCTTTAAGGTACGGCTTTCCCCGAAAACACGTGAAGTCGTTAGGGGCGCAAGCCCGTCGTCCGAGAACGGCCTTAAATTCATCGAAGGGAGCTGAAAGTTCTTTCAAGAAACGGCCGATTACTGCAGCATCGATTGGCGTTGTTCCGTACCAGCCGGGCGCCAATATAAAGCTGCTTGGGTCGGACTGGTATTTCTTGAGATCCAGGTCGACGTATCTGCACAAGGTTGCGAAGCAAAGCGCAAAGTAGTCTTCAAGGGGGACGCCGGTTATTGTTGCGAAGGTGGATCTGTACTTACCCTCTTGGGGAAGGAATCGATCGAACATCAATCGGGTGCGCAAGATCTTATGGATCGGATTTTGGAATCCACTCGCCTCCCCGATTGGTATGAACTCAGACATGACATTCATCATTTGGTCCGCCGTCGGCGCGGGACTGGTTACCCTCTTCGGCAGCAGATCATTAGCCATAAGCAGCACCCGTGCCATTGCTCCACTATGGGCAGCCACTAGAGGGTCATTTCCGCCGACTTCCGGGCAGACTGAGAGTGCCTCTTTGGCCACGAAGAGTAGCTGCTGACGGTGATATACTCCCCGCGGTTCGAGTGGGCTGTTCAACGCTGCCACAATGCGTTGAGCCGCCTCGGGAATAAAGGAGTTCCTCACGAAAAACTCCACGGCATCCAAACGAGCATGCCCCTGCCAATCCATGATCAATGAGTTCATCACTCCACAAACGTAGACAACCAGAATGCCGTTGAACTTCGAGAGTTCGGTCCGAAATTGATCCGGCGGCGCGGCGACACCGTTGTTCAGTTCCGAGAATGTGAAGTATGTTGCAAATTTGGGTGGCAAGGCGGTGGCCCATCCTTTCACGCCCCGTTTTTCTTTCCCGTTCCAAAAGTGTAGGTGTCCCGTCCTTGCGTTTTGTGCAAGGGCGGGTACGATGCTGCCGATACTATAAGCCTGCCATGCCTGCTGCCTTCATCACACCTAGCAGCCCGTGGCGGAACTGCTTATGTTTCGTGACCTGTGACAAAGCCTGCGGCAACGCGAAGATGATCCGAGGCGCTGACTAACAGGGGCAGTAAATCGTCGGGCCAGTGAAATTGCGGTCATCAGGCACATCACAAAGCGCAAGAGTCGCGAAACTGCCTGTCCCGCACGATTTCTCAGTTCCCGCGGCGTTCCCGCTCCCAGCAATTTGCGCAGAATCAGAC